>CAWDOW010000015.1:0-82414 GCA_963804015.1 uncultured Pseudomonadota bacterium | reverse complement strand
AAGGAAGGCGCCTTCGGCATCCGGATCGAAAATCTGGTGCTGGTGATCGAGGCGCCCGCCATTGCCGGCGCCGAAAAGCCGATGAATGCCTTCGAGACCATCACGCTCGCGCCGATCGACGCCCGGCTGATCGATGTCGGCCTGATGACGCAGGGCGAGATCGCCTGGCTAAATGGCTACCATGCGCGGGTTGCAGAGACGATCGGCCCGCTAGTTGATAAGGAAACCGCATCCTGGCTGCGGGCTGCGACCCGCCCGCTTTCCTGATCATTCCCGAGTTCCCGTGGACGCACCGACTCCCAAGCCTGCCGTCGAGGCAGCGGCCGAAAGTTCCACCGACCGTCCGGCGCCGCTTCGGCTGATCGTGCTGCTGATGGCGATGAGCGCCATCGGGCCGGTGTCGCTCAATATTCTGGTGCCGGCGACGCCCGGGCTGGCGGTGATTTTCGACACCAAGGTGGAGACCGTGCAGCTGACGCTGTCGCTCTACCTGCTCGGGCTTGCGGTCTCGCAGCTCATGCTCGGTCCGCTGTCGGACCGCTTCGGACGCAAGCCGGTATTGCTGGCCGGCCTGTTCATCACCGCCGTCGCGAGCCTCGCCGCGATCTATTCGACATCGATCGACATGCTGATCGTGTGGCGCACGCTGCAGGCGCTCGGCGCATCTTCCGGTCTGGTCATTGGCCGCGCGATCATCCGCGACCTCTATTCGCGCGACCGCGCCGCCTCGATGATCGGGCTGGTCACCACCGTGATGGTGCTGGCGCCGATGGCGGCGCCGCTGATCGGCGGCATTCTCGATACCGCCGTTCGGGTGGGAATACACCTTCATCCTGACCGGCGTGTTCGCGGGCGCGGTGCTGATCTGGGCCTATTTCGCGCTGCCGGAGACGCGGCCCGACCACATCACCGGCGGCGGCCTGCGCTTCATCGCCCACGAAAGCCGCGAATTGTTCTCCGACCGGAGATTCATCGGCTATGTGCTGGTCTGCGCGATCGGCACCGCGACCTTCTTCGCCTTTCTCGGCGGCGGCCCGCATGTCGTGATCGGCATCATGGCGCGCAGCTCGGCCGAATACGGATTGTGGTTCATCCTCACGTCCGGCGGCTTCATGCTCGGCAATTTCATCGCCGCGCGTTTCTCGCAGCGCTACGGCGTCGACGCCATGGTGCATTTCGGCCTGCTGTGGCTGGTCGGTCGGCGCGATCGTGACCTTCGCCATTTGCGCGGTGCTGCCGGATGGCGGCCCCTGGACCTTGTTCGTGCCGCAGCTTCTGATCTCGTTCGGCAACGGCGTGTTCCTGCCCAACTGCGTCGCCGGCGCCGTGAGCGTGCGCCCGCAGGCCGCGGGCACCGCATCGGGCATCACCGGCTTCGTGCAGATGGCGACCGGCGCCGCCGCGGCGCAGGGCATGAGCCATGTGGTCGCGACCGCGACCAGCGCGCTGCCGCTTGCGATCGCGATGGTGGTGCTGTCGGCGGCGTCGATGCTGGCCTTCTATGCGTTTCTGGGGAAGCGGCGACCTGAGGTTAGCCCTGCGTCATCGCGAGCCACTCGTCTTCCGAGTCAGCACCTTCACGCCAAGGCTCTGCGCCTCGGTCAGCTTCGAGCCCGCGCCCGGGCCCGCCACCACGTAATCGGTCTTCTTCGACACCGAGCCCGCGACCTTGGCGCCGAGCCGCTCGGCCTGCGCCTTGGCTTCCGGGCCGCGTCATCTTTTCCAGCGTGCCGGTGAAGACGACGGTCTTGCCGGAGATGGCGCTGTCGGATTTCACCTTCTCCATCGGCTCGACCTCGATCTGCTTGAACAGACGATCCAGCGCTTCGCGATTGTGCTTTTCCCTGAAGAACTCGACCAGCGCGTCGGCCACCACCTCGCCGATGCCGCCGATATTGTTGAGCTCCTGATAGGCCTCCGATTCCTCTCCCTTGCCGGCCGCCTTCATGCCGTCGAGGAACGCATCGAGCGTGCCGTAATGGCGTGCCAGCAACCGCGCATTGGTCTCGCCGATATGGCGGATGCCAAGCGCGTAGATCGCCTTGTCACATCTATTTTCATTACCCATCTTACTTCCTATGCCCGCAACCGCGCATTGTCTCGCCGATATGTCTTATGCCTAGCGCATAGATCGCCTTGTTGAGCGGATCTTGCGCGCCTCGATCGCGGCGAACAGGTTGCGCACCGAGGTCTCGCCATAGCCTTCGCGATCCTCCAGCTTCTTGCTCGCGCGCTTGTTGCGCGCTTCCAGCGTGAAGATATCGGCCGGCTCCATCACGAGGCCTTCCTCGTAGAAGGCCTGCACCTGCTTCTCGCCCAGACCCTCGATATCGAACGCATCGCGCGACACGAAATGGCGCAGCCGCTCCACCTGCTGCGCCGGGCAGATCAGCCCGCCGGTGCAGCGGCGCACGGCTTCGCCTTCCTCGCGCACCGCATGGCTGCCGCAGACCGGGCATTTGTCCGGAAACTTGTAGGGCTTCGCGCTCTTCGGCCGCTTCTCCAGCACCACGCCCAGCACCTGCGGGATCACGTCGCCGGCGCGCTGGATGATGACGGTGTCGCCGATCCGCACATCCTTGCGCGCGATCTCGTCCTCGTTGTGCAAGGTCGCGTTCTGCACCACCACGCCGCCGACGGTGACCGGCTCGAGCTTCGCCACCGGCGTCAGCGCGCCGGTGCGTCCGACCTGGATGTCGATGTCGTTGACGATGGTGGTCGCCTTCTCGGCCGGGAATTTATGCGCGATCGCCCAGCGCGGCGAGCGCGACACGAAGCCGAGCCGGTTCTGCCAGTCGAGCCGGTTGAGCTTGTAGACCACGCCGTCGATGTCATAGCCGAGCTTCGCGCGCTTTTCCTCGATCGCGCGATACATGTCGAGCATCGCCTCGACCGACTTGCACAGCCTGAACATCGGATTGATGGTGAAGCCGCGCTCGCCCAGCCAATGCACCATGTCCGATTGCGTATCCTCCGGCATCTCGCTCATCTCGCCCCAGGCATAGGCGAAGAATTTCAGATTGCGCGAGGCGGTGATGGACGGGTCTTTCTGGCGCAGCGAGCCGGCCGCGGAATTGCGCGGATTGGCATAGACCGGCTCTTCGGCCTGCGCCTGCCGCTTGTTGAGCGCGATGAAGTCGTCATGGGTCATGTAGACTTCGCCGCGCACCTCGACCACGGCCGGAATGCAGCGGCCTTTCAGCTTGTGCGGGATGTCGGGCAGCGTCTTCACATTGGCGGTGACGTCCTCGCCTTCGGCGCCGTCGCCGCGCGTCGCCCCGTCACCAGTATCGCCGTCCTCGTAGCGCAGCGACAAGGACAGGCCGTCGATCTTGGGCTCGGCGGTGAAGACCGGCGCCTCGTCGAGCTTCAGGAAGCGCACCACCCGGTCGACGAATTCGGTCACTTCCTCGTCGCTGAAGGCATTGTCGAGCGAGAGCATCGGCACCGCGTGCCGCACCTTCTTGAACCTGCCGGTCGGCGTTGCGCCGACCTTCTGCGACGGCGAATCCTTGCGGATCAGTTCCGGGAACGCGCGCCTCGATCTCGTTGTTGCGCTGACGCAGCGCGTCGTATTCGGCGTCCGTGATCTTCGGCGCGTCCTTCTGATAGTAAAGCTTGTCATGCTCGGCGATCGCCTTGGCGAGCCGCTGCAATTCGCCCGCGGCCTGCTCCTCGGTGAGCTTGTCGGTCGGCGTCAGAGGGGATGCGGTTGCGCGTTTGGCCATGGTATTCTGCGTCATATATTCCCGGTCATTCCGGGGCGTCCGCGAAAGCGGACGAACCCGGAATCCAGCTACGGTTTGAGCCGGCTATGTTTTACGTTTATCTCATGGCCTCGCGCAAACAAGGCACCTTGTACCTTGGGGTCACCAACAACCTCATTCGCCGAACTTACGAGCACAAAAATAAAGTCACGAAGGGCTTCACAGCGCAATACGCCGTAGACCGTCTCGTCTGGTTCGAGTGTTATGACGATCCCACCAATGCAATCGAGCGCGAGAAGGAAATCAAAAAGTGGCGGAGGGCGTGGAAAGTTGCATTGATCGAGGCCGGAAATCCGGACTGGAAAGATCTGTACGCTGAAATCACGCTATGAGCGTGTCGCTGGATTCCGGGTTCCGCGCATTCGCGCGGCCCCGGAATGACCGATGTCATTATCGGCAGTCGCGCCCCGGAATAACGACGAACTACCCCGCCGCCTTGATCAGCCGTTCCGCCGCGGCGCGCGCCTCGTCGGTGATCTCGGCGCCGGCCAGCATGCGGGCGATTTCCTCGCGCCGCTTCTCCGCCGCCACCTCGCTCACCCGCGTCGCCACCCGCTTGCCCTTGTCGAGCGCATCCTTGGCGATGACGAAATGCCGGTCGGCGCGCGCGGCCACCTGCGGCGCATGCGTCACCGCGATCGCCTGTACGCGCGTCGCGAGTTTCGCGAGCCGGACCCCGATCGCATCGGCGACCGCGCCGCCCACCCCGGTATCGATCTCGTCGAATACCAGCGTCGGCGCCGAACCCTTGTCGGCCAGCACCACCTTCAGCGCCAGCAGGAAGCGCGCCAGCTCGCCGCCGGAGGCGACCTTCATCAGCGGGCCCGGCCGCGTGCCGGGATTGGTCTGCACCCAGAATTCCACCCGGTCGAAACCATGCGGGCCGGGCGTCTGCGGATCGCTCTCGATCGACGGTGGAAAATATCGCGCGATCGAGCTTGAGCGGCTTGATCTCGGTATTGACCGCCTTGTCGAGCGCGGTCGCCGCCTTCTTGCGCGCGGTCGAAAGCACAGCCGGCGGCCTTTCGGAATTTCGCTTCGGCTTCGGCCGCGATCTTTTCCAGCGCCGTCAGCCGCTCGGCGCCGGCATCGATCAGCGCCAGATCGGCGGCGTATTTCTCGGCGAGCTCCGCGAGACGATCCACCGGCGAATTGTATTTGCGGCCGGCGGCGCGCAGCGAAAACAGCCGCTCCTCGATCCGCTCCAGTTCCGCCGGATCGTAATTCGCCGCCTGCAAGGCGCCTTCGAGATGGCCGCGCGCCTCCTCGATGGCGTTGAGCGCCTGATCGAGCGCCTTGACCGCGGGATCGGTCAGGCCCGGCGCCTGCGCGCTGCGCCGCTCGAGCCTGCGGATCGCGGCCGCGAAAGCCGGCGTCGGCGATGCCGAACCCGCAACCGCGTCATAGGCATCGCGCAGATCGCCCGCGATCTTCTCGGCCTGCATCATGGAGGTGCGGCGGTCGGCGAGCGCGGTTTCCTCGCCGGCTTCGGGCTTCAGCTTGCGCAATTCGTCGACCGCGTGGCGCAGATAATCGGCCTCGCGCTGCGCGCGCTCGACCTCGATCTTGTGGCTGTCGACGGCTTCCGCCGCGAGCCGCCGCGCATTCCACAGCCGCACGACTTCGGCGGCATCGTCCTCGAGCCCGGCATAGGCATCGAGCAGCGCCCGATGCGTCGCCGCATCCACCAGCGCGCGGTCGTCGTGCTGGCCGTGAATTTCGACCAGAGCGGCGCCGAGACTTTTCAGCGCCTGCACCGAGACCGGCTGATCGTTGACGAAGGCGCGGGTCTTGCCGTCGGCGGTCTGCACGCGCCGCAGAATCAGGTCCTCGTCGGCGTCGATCCCCTGCTCCTTCAGAAGCGCGCGCACCGGGTGGCGCGCCGGCACGTCGAACACCGCGGTCACCTGCCCCTGCTCGGCGCCCTGCCGCACCAGAGTCGCATCGCCGCGTGCGCCAAGCGCCAGTGCGAAGGCGTCGAGCAGGATCGACTTGCCGGCCCCGGTCTCGCCGGTCAGCACCGCGAGGCCCTTGGCGAAATCGAGATCGAGCTTGTCGATCAGGACGATATCGCGGATGGACAGACGGACGAGCATGCGATGGCTCGATACATCTCGATCGGCCTCATCCTGAGGAGGCGGCCGCAGCCGCCGTCTCGAACGATGGGGCCGCCCTCGTCCTTCGAGACGCCTTGCTTCGCGAGGCTCCTCAGGATGAGGGCGGGAATATCGATTCGCGGAGAGAATAGGTCAGCCGGTGCGCTTCTGGAACAGCTTGCTGATCCAGGAATGCTTGTTCTCGGAGGGCTGCAGGCCCCCGCTCGAAACCATGGCGTAGGCGTCCTTGTACCAGGGGCTGTCCGGGAAATTATGCCCGAGCACGGCCGCCGCGGTCTGCGCCTCCTGCACGATGCCGAGCGCCAGATAGGCCTCGGTCAGCCGCATCAGCGCTTCCTCGACATGGCGGGTGGTCTGATATTGCGTCACCACCAGCTTGAAGCGGTTGATGGCGCCGACGAAATCCTTCTTGTTCAGATAGAAGCGGCCGATCATCATCTCCTTGCCGGCCAACTGGTCGCGCGCCACTTCCAGCTTCTTGCGGGCGCTCGCGGCATATTCGGTGTTCGGATATTTCCGGATCACCTGCTCGAGTTCGCTCATCGCCTTTTCGGTGCGCTGCTGGTCGCGCGTCACGTCCGGAATCACTTCGTAATAGGACGAGCCGATCAGGAATTGCGCATAGGCCGCGTCCGGGCTGCCGGGATGCAGCGTCACGTAGCGTTTCGCGGCCGTGATCGTATCGTCGTATTCCTTGGCCTCGTAATAGGCATAAGCCTGCATCAGCAGCGCCTTGCGCGCCCAGTCCGAATAGGGATGCTGGCGGTCGACTTCCTCGAATTTCTTGGCGGCTTCCTTGTAGTCGCTCTTCTGCTGCAGGAGATACAGGCCTTCGTTATAGAGCTTGTCCGGCGGATCGTCGGGGATCACCAGATCCTTGCTGGCGCAGGCGGCAAGACCGACGGCGAACAGCGCAAACGCCGCCATGCGCGCAAGGCCGCGGACCTGTCGGTCCCGCCCTGTGACGCAACACCGAACCGATGCGAAACCCTGCGCTCATGCGCTACCGACGATCCCTCAAAAAGGCGTGTGAGAGGCGTCAAAGTCCGCAAACCCCCGTTCGCGTCTTCAGGCCCGCTTTCCTGTACCCCAAAAAGCCGGGCATCCCCAAGCGCCGGCAGTGCGGCGCGCATCGGTTTTCCTACGATATTGGGCCCGGATTAAGGCGACGGTTAACGGGCAAAAGCCTGATCGCATCAAACACGAAATTCCCGCCGAAGCGGGAATTTGCCGTGATTACGATTGGGGATTCGACGGATCAGCCTTACGAAACATCGGGGCCGTAGGCCGGGGCCACCACGCCGACATCGGCATGGCCGCGGATCCGGCGGGGCTCGCGTCCCTCGACCACCTCGATAGGCGGTCGGATCGGACATCAGCGCCACCAGCACGGCGTGGTTCAGGCGATGGCCGCCGCGCACCGAACGATAGGCACCGATGATCGGGGCACCGGCCAGCGCCAGGTCGCCGACCGCGTCGAGCGCCTTGTGGCGCACGAACTCGTCCGGATAGCGCAGGCCTTCGGTATTCAGGATGCGGTTGTCGCTCAGCACCAGCGTGTTCTCGAACGAGGCGCCGAGCGCCTTGCCGGCGCTCCACAGCGCCGAGACGTCCTTCATGAAACCGAAGGTGCGGGCGCGCGACAGATCGCGGCGGAAGCTGTCGGCGGTGAGATCGAGCGCGATCGACTGGCGGCCGATCAGCACGGACGGGAAGTCGATCTCGATGTCGAGGCGGAAGCCGCTTTCATAGGGACGCAGTTCGCCGAAAGCCTCGCCCTTGGCGACGCGAACCGGCTTCAGCACCTTGATATAGCGGCGGGTCTTGTTGAGCTGGACGATCCCGGCCTGGTCGATGGCGGCGACGAAGGGTGCCGCGCTGCCGTCCATGATCGGAACTTCCGGACCGTCGATCTCGACCAGGGCATTGTCGACGCCCAGCCCGCAGAGCGCGGCAAGAATATGTTCGGCGGTCGAGCACAGGACGCCCGATTCATCGCCCAGGACGGTGGCAAGCTCGGTCGCCGTCACCGCGCGGAAATCGGCGCGAACTTCGCGTTCGCGGCCCTGCGCATCGGTGCGGGAGAAGACAATGCCGGTATCGGCATCGGCCGGATTGAGAGTGAGGTTAACGGGCAGACCGGAATGAACCCCAATTCCGGAGACCGTTACCTGTTCACGCAGCGTGGTTTGCCTTGCGGCTTTCATACGCTCGTTCCGTCTATTTTTCGGCTGACGCAGCGCAAGGTCGGCGCCGCGTAATCCCCCGAGTGACCCCAACTTGCTTTCGCCTCGAATGTCCCGGCAGGTAGTCTACGGACTTCCCCAAGTCCCTGCCGAAAATGCGCGGGCGAAAACCCCTTTGACCATTGGAGCTTAGACCCAGGTCCCCATCCTCCAAAGTCACGCTTTTTTACCATATGTTACCTTGATCCAGCCGCATTCACGGCCGTCGCCTGCCTCAATTCGGAACGGCGCCGCCTGGTTCGCCGCATTCCCTCCTCAAAATTTGCGAAAGCGTTAACCGCTTTCCTACCGCGACGCAACATGAGAAACGCTTTGCGTTCAACGGCTTAGGTGGCCGGGCGCGACCAAGAAAAAGGGGCTCCGGCGCGCGCGCCGGAGCCCCCTGGAATTGGCCCGCATGAGCCGAGCCGGTCAGTTGGCCTGGCGCCGGAGGAAGGCCGGGATTTCGAGCTGATCGTCCTCCGAAGAGTTATTCACAGGCGCCTGCCGGCCATGCATGTCGAGGCCGACGGGAGCTCCTTGCGGGGCACGGCGCGCATATTCGGAGACCGGGTCGCGATTCTCCATCGGACGCGACGGCGGCCGCTGCGGCATCCGGGGCATCGGCGGCACCGCGGACTGCGGCTCGTGCCGCACCGGCATTTCCTCCGGCTCGGACTTGCGCCCGAGGCCGGCGGTCGCCAGCCGCTTCAGAAGCGACATGCGCTGCTTTTCCGGATGCTGGTCCGGCGCCTGCAATTCGCCGCGATGCTCCATGATCTGGCGCTGCGCCTGCGGCGGCAATTCGTCGATTCGCGGCATCCGCGGACGCTGCATGCACCCGCTCCGGCTGCGGCGGAATGAAGTGGCGCGAAGTGCTCCTGGTGCACCGGCGGCGGCGGCGGCGCGGCCGGCTCCACGAACAGCGTCGGCTTCGGCGGCTCAGGCCGGATCGTGACATCGTCGATGGCGATGCGGCGGTACTGAAGTCATGGCCGATCGCGGCTGCGACCGCTGCGGCCGCGGCTGCGTCGATCGCCGCATGCTGGGCGGCCGCCGGCCGGCGCCGGGCGCGGGAGCCGGCATCGGCGCTGTGCGCCGGACGCGGCATCGCCGGCATTGCCGGGCGCTTGGTCTCGGCCGGCTTCTGAGCCGGCGCCACCTTGTCGATACCGGTTGCCACCACCGACACCCGGATGATGCCTTCCAGGCTCTCGTCGAACGTAGCGCCGACGATGATGTTGGCGTCCTTGTCGACTTCCTCGCGGATGCGGGTCGCGGCCTCGTCGACCTCGTACAGGGTCAGATCCTTGCCGCCGGTGATCGAGATCAGGAGGCCCTTCGCCCCCTTCATCGAATTGTCGTCGATCAGCGGATTGGAGATCGCGGCTTCGGCCGCGGTGATGGCGCGCTTCTCGCCGGAGGCTTCGCCCGTCCCCATCATCGCCTTGCCCATTTCCCGCATGACGGCGCGGACGTCGGCGAAGTCGAGATTGATCAGGCCTTCCTTCACCATCAGGTCGGTGACGCAGGCCACGCCCGAATAGAGCACCTGGTCGGCCATCGCGAAGGCGTCGGCGAAGGTGGTCTTCTCGTTGGCGACCCGGAACAGATTCTGGTTCGGGATGACCAGCAAGCGTATCGACATGCTTCTGCAGTTCGGCGATGCCGCCCTCGGCAAAGCGCATGCGGCGCTCGCCCTCGAACTGGAACGGCTTGGTCACGACGCCGACGGTGAGGATGCCCATCTCGCGGGCGATCTTCGCCACCACGGGAGCAGCACCGGTACCGGTACCGCCGCCCATGCCGGCGGTGACGAACACCATATGCGCGCCATTCAGGTGATCGCGGATCTCGTCCATCACCTCTTCGGCGGCGGCCTTGCCGACCTCCGGCTGCGAGCCCGCACCCAGTCCCTCGGTGACCTGCACGCCCATCTGGATCTTGCGCGGCGCCTTGGCCAGGACATCAGCGCCTGCGCGTCGGTATTGGCGACGACGAATTCGACGCCCTGCAGACCCGGCCGCGATCATGTTGTTGACCGCGTTGCCGCCGGCCCCGCCGACCCCGAATACCGTGATCCGCGGCCTCAGCTCGCGGATGTCGGGAGCTGTGAGATTCATTGTCATGGCTGCCTCTTCCAAACGCGGGCGTGGATAACGTCCCCGCAACGACCGGTCCGCCGCCGGCCACTCCGGAGATCCTGCATTCGAGCCATCAGAAGCTTTCCTTCAGCCATCGTCCGACCCTTGAGATGTAGCCGCCCGTTCCTGTCATCACCTGCCGCGTTCTCCGCGGTTCGAAGTGTTCGAGATGCGCTGCCTGCGGGATAAACCAGAAGCCCCGCGGCAACCGCGAAAGCCGGCCCGCGTGCCGCATCCGGCAGACCCGAAATGCCGAGCGGCCGTCCAATACGCACCTTGCGACCCAGAATGCGCGACGCGAGCTCCGGCAGGCCGGTGAGCTGGCTCGCTCCGCCGGTCAGCACCACCGCGCCTTGCGGCTCGGCTGCAAACGGCGAAGTCGCCAGCCGGTCGCGAATCATTTCGAGGATTTCCTCGACCCGCGGCCGGATGAACGGCACCAGAGCGGCACGCGAGACGACCTGCGGCGGCTCGCGCGAATCATCGCCCACCGCCGGCACCGGAATCATATCGCGTTCGTCGCTCATTCCGGCGGTCACAGTGCCATAGAACGTCTTGATTCGCTCGGCATCTGCGACCCTGGCGTTCAATCCACGCGCAAGATCCATGGTCACGTGATGGCCCCCGACCGCGAAGCCGTCGCTGTGCACAAAGCGGCCGCCGGAGAACACGGCGATGGTCGTGGTCCCGGCGCCCATATCGACCACCGCCGCGCCGAGATCGGCCTCGTCGTCGGCCAGAGCCGACAGGCCGGCCATATACGGGCTCGCCACCATCGCCTCGACGGCAAGATGGCACCGCTCGATCGCCAGCATCAGGTTGCGCGGCGGCGCGATATCGGCGGTCACGACATGCATGTCGAGACCGAATCGCCGCGCCAGCATGCCGCGCGGATCGCGGATGCCATGGACGCCGTCGATGGCGTAGCCGAGCGGCAGCGAATGCAGGACCACCCGGCCGTCGCGCCCGGAATAGCGGCTGCCGGCATCCAGCAGCCTTGCGATATCGCCATCCCCGATCGAGGGCCCGGCCACATCGACCGACGCCGTGAAGCGCTCGCTGCCCGGACGGCCGGCGGAAATGGCGACCGCAACCGATTCCAGATGCACGCCGGCGGATTGCTCGGCGAGTTCCACCGCCTGCCGGATGGTGCGGTCGGCGGCGTCGAGATCGGAAACGCTGCCGGACTTCATGCCGCAGCGCCCCGGTATGGCCGAAGCCGATCACCTCGACCGCATGGGTGCGTCGCCGCAGCACGTCCTGCGCCGGGATCGGCTCGAGCCGCGCGATCACGCACACGGTCTTGCTGGTGCCGACATCGAGGGCTGCGACCAACGCCGAGCGCTTCGGCGAGACCGGCTTCATCTTGGGGGCGACGCCGAGCTGCAAGGAGTTCATGCGTCGCCGCCCTTGCGCTTTTGCGTCTTGGCCTTGATCGCTTCGGCGCGCGCCGCGGCCGCCGCGTCCGACAGGCGCACCGCGACGCGATCGGCGTTGCGAAGATCGATCGCCGCGATGTCGCGCGACAGCAGCTTCTTGCTCGCGATCGAGCGCGATCACGGTCTCGATCGCCTGGGCGGGGCCGGCCTCCGGCAGGCGGATATCGATGCCGTTCTTGAGCCTCAGGTTCCAGCGCCGCTCGGCGACCAGCACATAGGCGTGGACCTGCTCCTGCAATTGCGGATAGCGATCCATCACCGAAAGAAAATCGGCGGCCTTGACGTTGGCGCCATTGCCGACGACCAGCGGCAGATGGGCGACATGCGGGGCGACGAAAGGCTCGACCACGACGCCGTCGCGCGCGACCACGCGCACGCGGCCGTCCTTCTGCCAGAGCGCGAAAGCGCGCCGTTCGGTGATCGCGATATGCAGCCGGTCGGGGAACAGCTTGAGCACGGTCGCGTCCGCGATCCAGGGATTGGCCTTCAGCCGGGCGCGAGCGTCGTCGGCGTTGAGGAACAGCAGCGACGAACGTCCGGTCACGCCGGCAATGCCGAGAATTTCCTCGCGCGTGAGCTGCTTCTGGCCGGTAAGCGCGATCGGAATTGATCCGAAAACCGATGGTGTTGGCGATGCCGTCGCGAATTTCGCGCAAATTGCGCGCCGACCGAATCGGCATGGCCGCCTTTGACGACGCCGTAGCTCGAGCGTTGCAAGCAGCAAGGCGGAAGCGGCGAGCACGCCTGCGCCGCGCGGCAGCCGGCTTTCGATGGCGAACGACAAGCGATGGATGGCGCGCCCGGCGCGCCGCGGGTTTGGGACCCGCGTCGGCGAGGGAGGCAGGCGTCCTCGATCATCCATCAAACGAACTCTTCGACCCTTCTGCCCGCAAGCCCGATCAAGAGCGGTGTTCGTGGCCGCGATGGTCGTGACCATCGGCGAGCCTTCGATATCCCCGTCCCCTCAAGGCTTTCGGACGACCCATCGGCAATCGCGGCACATCACGCCCCGGCAGCCTAGAGCGTGATGCGCTGCCTTGGTCAGTCTTCGGCGGGTCTTGGTAAAGTTTTGGTAAAAGTTTAGCGATTGGCGCGGTCGGAACCGCGGCGGCTGGAAATTACGGCCGGTGATTCGCCTGCAGCGATGCAACGACGGCTCACTCAAAAAGGCTTCTTTGGGGGCTCCGGCTGGAAGACGCTTATACGGTAGGGATTGTACGGCATGTGATAGGTGCTCGGCCGCGTCGGCGCGATGTCGAGAAACGCGCCCGAGCTCGACGCCACCGGCTCCTTGACCCATCCCTTGTGATAGGGGCTCTGGAAGGTCAGCCGCGCGCGGATGCGGTGAAACTTCCAGGCGCCGTCCTCTGCCCAGTTCCAGTACGCCGTGAGCTTGTCCTTGCGGAAGCGCGGCACAATGCCGGGCGTATGCCAAAGTCCCCGCGCGTGCTTACGGTCCTTGGCGATGTCGATCACCGGGTTGACCGCAAGATGCTGCTGCATCCAGCCGGGGCGGCGAGTATTCACGGTCATTGCCTTGAAGAATGCCCTGACCTGATCGATTCACTCGAACACGCCTGAATCGAACACCTCGATGGAGCATCAGGCACCTTCTGCGCGAACAGGCCCGGGCATTCCTCGTTCTTCAGCATGTGATAGTTGTGCGTGTAGTACGAGGTCAGTTCGCGGATCTCGATGTAGTCTCTGGCGAACGACAATTCCTCGACCTGCTGGCGCAAAGCTGCGACCTCAGCCCGCAATTCCTCAAGCGACATGAGTCGCTTCCCCGTTTGTTTCCCTGATTTGTCGCCCCCGCGAAGGCGGGGCCTATATCCCAGAGTAGCGGTTATGGGGCCCCGCTTTCGCGGGGACGACCGCCTGTTAGCGATTCAGCGACGCATCCTCGATCATCCAGCGCACCAGTTCCTCGAAGGAAATGCCGGCATAAGCGGCAAGCTCCGGCACCAGCGAGGTCTCGGTCATGCCCGGGATGGTGTTGACCTCGAGACAGGCAAGCCCGTCGAAACGCCGCGCGTATCGTCGTAGCGGAAATCGGCGCGCGTCACGCCGCGGCAGCCGAGCGCATGATGCGCCATCGACCGTCAGTTGCTGAATCGCCTGATAGACCTCGTGCGGGAATCTGCGCCGGCAGCACATGTTCGGAGCCGCCCGGCGCGTATTTCGCCTCGTAATCGTAGAAGCGCACCTTCGGCACGATCTCGATCACGCCGGTCGCCTTGTCCTGCACCACCGCGCAGGTGAGCTCCTTGCCGGGGATGTAGCGCTCGCACAGCACCATCTCGCCGAAGCTCCAGTCCGCGCGGAACAATTCCTGCGGCGGATGCTCGTGCTTGTCGGTGACGATGAAGACGCCGACGCTCGAGCCTTCCGCGATCGGCTTGATCACATAGGGGCGCTCCAGCGACATGCGCCTTCGCCGCCTCCAGCCGCGACACCACCATGCCCTGCGGCACCGGCACGCCGGCGGCGGCGAGCATGACCTTGGCGGCATCCTTCTTCATCGCCAGCGAAGAGGACTGCACGCCCGAATGCGTATAGGGAATGCCGAGAATTTCCAGAACGCCCTGGATGGTGCCGTCCTCGCCCGGCCGGCCATGCAGGATGTTGAAGCGCGACATCGGGCTTGAGGCGTCGAGCACGGTCGCGATATCGCGCGCGACATCGACGCGGGTGACGCGATAGCCGGCGCGCTCGGCGGCATCGGCGCAGGCCTTGCCGGAACGCAGCGACACCTCGCGCTCCGACGACCAGCCGCCCATCAGCACCGCGACATGCTTGGTCATGCGGCCTCGCGCTTTTCGCTGGCAAGCTGGAAAGCCGTCATAAAGCCAGGCGACGCAATCGAACATGTCCTGCTCGCTCTTTCACTCGACCAGATCGCGCGCATGACTTCGCGTTCGATGCCGCCGACATGGTACCAATTGTCCCAGTGATAGCGGGACTCGAACTGCACCCGCGCCGTGCGCAGGTAGCGCGCGCTGACATATTGGCTGAAACGCGGCTCGCGACCTGATCGCCCGAGGTGCCGTCGAGCAATTCGGCCAGACACACCGCGTCCTCGATCGCCATGCAGGCGCCCTGCGCCAGGCTCTGCAGGGTCGGATGCGCGGCGTCGCCGAGCAGCGTGACGCGGCCGTGGCTCCAGTGCCGGATCGGATCGCGGTCGCCAGAGACCCAGCCGCGCCGCGACAGATCCATCATCGCCCAGAGCTTCTTCATGGTCGGATGCGAGTCGCGATAGACACGCGCGAGATCCGGATGCGGGCTGTCGGTGTCGGTCGGCGCCATGTCCAGCGTCTTGAACACGGTGACGACATTGAACAGGCTGTGATCGCGCAACGGATAATGCACGATGTGGAAGCCGTCGCCCGACCACATCACCACGTTGTCGCGGTCGACATCGAATTTCACGTCGCTCATCGGCACGATGGTGCGATGCGCGACATAGCCGAGCGAGCGCGGCGGGCCTTCGTTGCGCATCTGCTGGCGGATGGTGGAGCGGATGCCGTCGGCGCCGATCAGCGCCGCGCCTTCGTAACTGACGGCCGTCCGCGATATCGACGCGCACGCGATCGCCCATGATCCTCGAACGACGTGACCGCGGCGCTCGGCGATCATCTCGACATTGGGCAGCGCGCGGCACGCATCGAGCAGCACCTGATGCAGGTCGACGCGATGGATCACGACATAGGGCTTCTTGAAGCGCTGCACGAAACGACTCGCCGGTCGGAATGCGCGCGATCACGCCGCCATCGATCCAGTCATACATCACGAGCGATTTCGGCCGGAGCGCTTTCGCCAGAACCGCATCGGCTACGCCGAGCCGGTCGAGCATCCAGAAGACATTGGGGCCGAGCTGGATGCCGTAGCCGATGACGCCGAATTCCGGCGCCTCCTCCAGCACGACGAACGTCGATGCCCTTGCGGCCGAGCGCCAGCGCGGTCATGGCGCCGCCCAGTCCGCCGCCGACGACGATGATCGGAGTCATTCTCACGCGCCACTCCGATCCGCTTGATTTCCCATTCCAGCGTCACGCCGCGAATTCTCCTTCACGCGCGTCCGCACGGTTTCGCCCAGCGTCTCGATATCGGTCGCGGTCGCCTGCCGCGATTGATCAGAAAGTTGCAATGCATTTCCGACACCTGCGCATCGCCCACCACCAGCCCGCGGCAGCCGGCGGCATCGATCAATTGCCAGGCCTTGTGGCCGGGCGGATTCTTGAAGGTCGATCCGCCGGTGCGGCTCTTGATCGGCTGCGTCGCCTCGCGCGATTCGGTGATCTTGTCCATCTCGGCCGCGATCGCCTCGCGATCGCCCGGCCTGCCCCTCGAACAGCGCCTGCGTGAAGATCACGTCCTCGGGCGCGCCGCAATGGCGATAGGTGTAATGCAGGTCGGCATTGCTGTAGACGCGGATATTGCCGCTGCGATCGACGCCGCGCGCCTCGATCAGCGCATCCTTGGTTTCGCGGCCATAGGCGCCGCCATTCATGCGCAGCGCCCCGCCGATGCCGCCGGGAATGCCGCGCAGAAAAGCAAGACCCGGCAATCCCGGCCTCCTGCGCCGCGCGCGCGACCTTCACGTCCGGCACCGCCGTGCCGGCGCGAATGCGCAGGCCCTCGACGACCACGTCATTGAAGCCGCGGCCGAGCCGGATCACCACGCCCGGCACGCCGCCGTCGCGCACGATCAGGTTGGAGCCGAGCCCGATCACGATGACCGGAATGTCGGCCGGCAGATTTTGCAGAAAATAGGCGAGATCGCTCTCGTCCTCCGGCATGAACAGCACCTGCGCCGGGCCGCCGACGCGAAACCAGGTGAGTTCGGCGAGCGGCTGATTGGCGAGCAGCCGCCCGCGCAGTTCCGGCATGCGCGATTTCAGATCGGCGCGTGATGTCGGGGAAGGTCATCCCTGCGCCTGCAACTCGCCCGGCAGCGCATAGGCCCATTGCGTGATGTTGCCGGCGCCAAGGCAAATCACCATGTCGCCCGGCCTGGCGATGCCGCGGATCATCGAGGCAAGACGTTCGGAGCTTTCCAGCGCCGCCACATTGCGGTGGCCGCGCGCGCGCAGGCCCTGCACCAGATGATCGCGGTCGATGTCCTTGATCGGCTCCTCGCCCGCCGAATAGACGTCGGCCACGATCACGGTGTCGGCGTCGTTGAAGCAGGTGCAGAACTGCTCGAACAATTCCTTCAGCCGCGTATAGCGATGCGGCTGCATCACCGCGATGATGCGGCCGTCGGTCGATTCGCGCGCCGCCCGCAGCACCGCCGCGATCTCGACCGGGTGATGGCCATAGTCGTCGATGATGATGACGCCATTCCATTCGCCGGTGCGGGTGAAGCGCCGCTTGACGCCGCCGAAGGAGGCGAGCGCCTTGCGGATCGCGTCGTCCGGCACCAGCAGGTTATGCGCGACCGCGATCGCGGCGGTGGCGTTGAGCGCATTGTGGCGTCCCGGCATCGGCAGCGTGAGATCGGAGATCGTGTGCTCGGCCTGCGCGTCGCGGCCGCGGAACACCACCGAGAAATGCGACATGCCGCGATGATGATCGAGATCGACGAGCCGCACATCGGCCTGCGGATTCTCGCCATAGGTGATGATGCGGCGATCCTCGATGCGCCCGACCAGCGCCTGCACCTCGCGGATGGTCGGTGCACATCACCGCGAAGCCGTAGAACGGCACATTCTCGACAAAGGTCTGGAACGATTCCTTCACCGCATCGAAGGTCTTGAAGTGATCGAGATGCTCGGGATCGACATTGGTGACGATCGCGATATCGGCCGGCAGCTTCAGGAAGGTGCCGTCCGACTCGTCGGCCTCCACCACCATCCACTCGCCGGCGCCGAGCCTGCGCATTGGTGCCATAGGCATTGATGATGCCGCCATTGATGACGGTCGGGTCGAGCCCGCCGGCATCGAGCAATGTCGCGACCAGCGAGGTGGTGGTGGTCTTGCCATGGGTGCCGGCGATCGCGACCGCCGATTTCAGCCGCATCAATTCGGCCAGCATCTCGGCGCGCCGCACCACCGGCAGCCGCTTGGCGCGCGCCGCGATCAATTCCGGATTGTCGCGCTTGATCGCCGACGACACCACCACGACGCCGGCGCCCTCGACATTCTTGGCGTCATGGCCGATCGCGACCTTGATGTTCTTGTCGCGCAGCCGTTTCACGTTCGCGCTTTCGGCGACGTCGGAGCCGGTCACGGTGTAGTCGAGATTGGCGAGCACCTCGGCAATCCCGCTCATGCCGATGCCCCCGATCCCGACGAAATGGATCGAGCCAAGGTCGCGCGGCAATTTCATGAGGCAGTTCCTCAAGACGGGAGCGCGGGCGATTTTCAATACCAGATCGGCCAGCCGCTCGGCGGCGTCAAGCACGCCGATCGATTTGGCGCGCTCCGCCATCGCGGTCAGACGGCCGGAATCGGCGGCCAACGCGTCGATTTCCACCGCCAGCCGGTCGGGCGTGAAGTCCTTTTGCAGCAGGCGAATGGCGCCGCCGGCCTTTTCCAGCACCAGGGCATTGGCGGCCTGGTCCTGGTCGAGCGCATGCGGCAGCGGCACCAGAATGCCGGGCCGGCCGATCGCGCTCAATTCCGCCACCGTCCCCGCCCCCGACCGCGACACCACCAGATGGCTCGCCGCCATCCGCGCCGGCAGATCGTTGAAGAAGGGCGCGATCTCGGCGCGACACCTGCGCGCGCGCATAGATCTCGCGCACCCGCGGCATGTCCTCCTCGCGGGTCTGCTGGGTGATCTTCAGCCGCATCTGCAGATGCGGCTCGAGCTTCGCGATCGCCGGCGGCACGACTTCGGCCATGATGCTCGCGCCCTGGCTGCCGCCGAACACCAGCAGCTTCAGCGGACCGTTCGGCTCCAGCGGCGGATAGGGGATTTTCGCCGCCTCGATCACCGCCGGCCGCAGCGGATTGCCGATGCAGGTGGTCTTGATGGCGAGTGCCTTGTCCTTGTCGGTGACGCCGGCAAAGCCGGTGGCGATCGCGGTCACGCGACTTGCGAGAAAGCGGTTGGCGCGTCCCATCACCGCATTCTGCTCATGCAGCACGGTCGGGATTTTCAGCAGCGACGCTGCGAGGACCGGCGGCACCGACGGATAGCCGCCGAAGCCGACCACGGCCGACGGCTTGACGCTTGCGCACCATCATCATCGCCTTGCGCGAGACCCATGGCGAGCGTCGCGCCGGTGCGCAGCGAGCGAGATCGGATCGCGCCCGCGAAAGGTGGCGCTCGGCACCACATGCATGGAGCTGAAATAATCCGCGTATTTCGCCGCGCGGTTGTCGGTCGCGAGCGCGGTGGCGATGCCGCGCTTCGACAGCGCCGCGCTCAGGGCTTCGGCCGGAAACAGATGGCCGCCGGTACCGCCGGCGGCGACCATGATCAAGGGGATGTGGAATCGACTTGGATTTCGGTCATGGCGCCAATGTAGCCCGCCTCGCTTGCGGATGCGAAGCCACTTGTCCAGGTCCGGTGAATGGATCAGGCCGGCTGCGGCGCCAATTCGGACATCCTGCCGCCGCGGCTGCCGAATTGCTCGGCGCGCGGCCGCTCGCGGGTCAGCGCCAGCACCATCCCCATGCCATAGGCGAGCGACAGCAGCGACGAGCCGCCATAGGAGATGAAAGGCAGCGTCATGCCCTTGGCCGGGATCAGGTGCAGATTGACCGCCATGTTGATCGCCGACTGCATTCCGAACAGCATGGCAAGGCCGGCCGCCGCATAGCGCGCGAACGGATCGTCGGCGCGCAACGCCCGCGACAGCGCGCGGATGACGATGAAGGCGAACAACCCGACCACGATCAGGCACAGCACGATGCCGAATTCCTCCGCCGCCACCGCGAAGATGAAATCGGCATGGCTGTCGGGCAGGATGCGCTTCACCGTGCCCTCGCCCGGCCCCTGCCCGAGCCAGCCGCCGCGCACGAAGGATTCCACCGCATTGTCGATCTGGAAGGTGTCGCCCGAAGACGGGTCGATGAAGCGCTTCATGCGCTTGGCCACGTGCGGCACCGTGTAATAGGCAGCGCCAAGGCCGGCGAGCGCGATGCCGGCCAGTCCCGCGATCCAGATCATCCGCATCCCGGCCATGAAGAACAGCGCGCACCACACCATCGTGATCAGCATGGTCTGGCCGACGTCCGGCTGCAGCATCAGCAGCGAGACCACCGACGCGAACAGCAGCGAGCGCCATCGTATTGGCCGGCATTTCCGGCTTGCGCGCGGATTCGCCGAACAGCCAGGCGATCAGGATCACGAAGGCGGGCTTGACGAATTCCGAGGGCTGGATATTGACGCCGAGCAGCACGATCCAGCGCCGCGCGCCCTTGATCTCGGTGCCGAACATCAGCGTGCTGGCGAGCAGCACCATGCTGATCGCGAACACCACCAGCGCCAGCCGCCGGATCTGCCGGGGCGTCAGCAGCGACGTGCCGAGCATGATCGCGATTGCCGGGATCAGATAGAAGATCTGCCGGTTGACGAAATGAAACGGATCGAGCCCGAGCTTGGTGGCGACCGGGGTGCTGGCGGCCAGCAGCAGGATGACGCCGGCGAGGATCAGGGCCAGGAGCGCCGCCAGCATCAGGCGGTCGATCGTCCACCACCAGACCGCGAAAGGCGAGCGTTGCGTGCGCGAGGTCATGATCTTCGTCCCGGCCTGTACCTCGCCCGATTGTGGTTTAGGTTTGATTAACGAAGTCGGGCGCGGGAGTTTTGTTGTCGTCGCCCCCGCGAAAGCGGGGGCCTATAACCGCCACACTGGAATATGGGTCCCCGCTTGCGCGGGGACGACGGATCACTTGAGCAGCGGCTTGCACCAATTCGCCGGAACCGCTCCCCCCGCACCTCGAAATTCGGGAACTGATCGAACGAGGCGCAGGCGGGCGACAGCAGCACCACACCGGGCTTGCCCGAGGCCGCGGCATCGCGCGCAGCAGCGGCGACCGCCGCATCCAGCGTGCCCACAACCTCGTTCGGCACCCGGCCGGCGAGCGTAGTGGCGAAATCCTGCGCGGATTCGCCGATCAGATAGGCCTTGCGGATGCGCGGGAAGAATTCGGCAAGGCTCGTGATGCCGCCCTCCTTGGGCTTGCCGCCGGCGATCCAGTAGATGCCGTCGAACGACGCCAGCGCCTTGGCGGCGGAATCGGCATTGGTTGCCTTCGAATCGTTGATGAACAGCACCGCGCCCTTTGTCGCCGATCTGTTCCATGCGATGCGCGAGACCGGGAAAGCTGCGCAGGCCCTCCTGCAGCGTCTTGTCGTCGACGCCGAGCGCCGAGCAGGCCGCGATCGCAGCGACCGCGTTCTGCATGTTGTGGCTGCCGCGCAGCGAGCCGATGCCGGTGAGATCGGCGATATCCTCCGCTTCGCTGGCGCCGGTGCGATAGATGTTCCTTTCGCCGCCGACATAGCCGTGCGGCACGATGCCCTTGATCGAGATCGGAATGATCTGGCGCTGCATGGCGGCGAGATTTTTCGCCATGCCGCGCCCGTAATCGTCGTCGACGCCGATGATGCGGAATTTGGCGCGGCCGAGGACGCGGCTCTTCACGGCCGCATAATGCTCGATGGTGCCGTGTCGGTCGATGTGATCGGGCGTGACGTTGAGCATGATGCCGACCGTCGGATCGATCGAGGGCGCAAGATCGATCTGATAGGACGAGCATTCGATCACGTAATGGCGCTGCGGGTGCGGCAGGTGCGAGCTGCAGCACCGGCACGCCGATATTGCCGCCCATCTGCACGTCGCGGCCGGCGTGACGCAACAGATGCGCGATCAGCGCGGTGGTGGTCGACTTGCCGTTGGTGCCGGTGATGGCGACGAAGGGTGCGTCGGGCGCATGCCTCCTGCGCTCGCGGCAGAACAATTCGATATCGCCGATCACCTCGACGCCGGCATCCTGCGCGAGCTTCGCCGACCAGTGCGGTTCCGGATGCGTCAGCGGCACGCCGGGCGTCAGAATCAGCGCCGAGACTTTCGACCAGTCGATGCTGCGCAAGTCGGCGGTCGCCGACCTTCGGCGTCGCCGGCCTGCGCCACTTTCTTCGCATCGTCGTCGAAGGCGATCACGTCGGCGCCGCCCGCGATCAGCGCGTGACAGGTCGCAAGCCCCGAGCCGCCGAGGCCGAAGACGGCGACGGTCTTTCCGGCGAAGGTGGTGACCGGGATCATCGCAGCTTGAGCGTCGACAGCCCGATCAGCGCCAGCATGATGGAGATGATCCAGAACCGGATCACGATCTGCGGCTCGGTCCAGCCCTTCTGCTCGTAATGATGATGGATCGGCGCCATCCGGAACACGCGCTTGCCGAACAGCCGGAACGACACCACCTGCACGATCACCGACACCGCTTCCAGCACGAACAGGCCGCCGATGATGGCGAGCGCGATCTCGTGCTTGGTCGCGACCGCGACGGTGCCGATCAGGCCGCCGAGCGCGAGCGAGCCGGTATCGCCCATGAAGATCGAGGCCGGCGGCGCATTGTACCAGAGAAAGCCGATGCCCGCCCCGATCACCGCGCCGCACAGCACCGCGAGTTCGCCGGTGCCGGCGACATAATGGATTTGCAGATAATCGGCGAACAGCGCGTTGCCGGCGAGATAGGAGATCAGCCCGAAGCTGAGCGCGGCGATGATCACCGGCACGATCGCGAGGCCGTCGAGACCGTCGGTGAGATTCACCGCATTGCCCGCGCCGACGATGATGAAGGCTGCGAAGACGAGGAAGAACCAGGTCATGATCGACGACCAGATCCTTGAAGAACGGAAATGCCAGCGAGGTCGCAAGCCCCGGGCGACCGAGTTGCGAGATCGCAAAACAGGCGAGCGAGCGCGACGAGGGTTTCCGCGGTGATGCGCAGCTTGCCCGAGAAGCTCGGTATAGGCCTGCTGCTTGGTCACCTTCAGATAATCGTCGTAGAAGCCGATCACCCCGAAGGCGAGCGTCACGCCGAGCACGATCCACACATAGGGATTGGCGGGATTGGCCCACAGAATGGTCGACACCGTCACCGCGAAGATGATCATCAGCCCGCCCATGGTGGGCGTGCCGATCTTGCTCTTCAGATGCGATTGCGGACCGTCGGCGCGGATCGGCTGGCCCTTGCCCTGCGCCGCGCGCAGCCAGTCGATGATCGGGGAGCCGGCGATGAACATGAACACCGCCGCCGTCATCAGCGCGCCGCCGGTGCGCCAGGTGATGTAGCGAAACAGATTGAAGAACTGGAGCTTGTCGGAATAATCGGAGAGCCAGTAGAGCATTGCTGCAATCAACCCTGCGCTGCATCCATCGCGTCGCGCCGTGCAAATTTGCGTTGCAGCGCCTTCACGATCGGAGCCATTTTCGAACCGAAGGAACCCTTGACCATCACCGCGTCGCCGCTTGTCACCGCTTCCAGCACCTGCGGCTCGAGCGCGCCGGAGTTATTGGCATAGCTTCCCCGGCGGGCGGAGGGAAGCGCGTCCCAGAGATTTCGCATTTCCGGGCCGGAGCAGAACACCAGATCGACCGAATGATCGGTGATGGCCTCCGCCAGTTCGCGCGTGCAGCAGGGCCGATTGCGTGCCCAGTTCCAGCATGTCGCCCAGCACGGCGATGCGGCGCCCGCGCGGGCCGGGCTCGCGCCTGGCCCAGCAGCGCGATCGCCGCACGCATCGAAACCGGGTTGGCGTTGTAGCTCTCGTCGATCAGGAGCGCGGTGCCGCCGGGACCGAAAGCACGATGCGCGTGCCGCGGCCCTGCGCCGGCTGCAGGTCGGCGAGCGCGAGCGCCGACAAGGCCGGATCGGCGCCTGCGAGCTTCGCCGCCGCCAGCACCGCCAGCGAATTCATCACCAGATGCCGTCCCGGCGCGCCGAGCTTGTAGGTCACCTCGTCGCCGAGAATATTGGCCTGAACCGTGGAATATTCCGGCTGCAGCACGCAGCGAACCAGCCGCGCATCGCAGGCCGCGTCTTCGCCGAACGTGACGACGCGGCCGACCCGCGCATCGAGCGCGCGATCGGCGAGGCGATTGAATTGCGCATTGTCGCGATTGAGGATGGCGACGCCGCCTTCGACTGCAGGCCTTCGAAGATTTCCGCCTTGGCGTCGGCGATCTCATCGACCGACTTGAAATATTGCAGATGCACCGGCGCGACCGTGGTGATGATCGCGATATCGGGGCGCACCAGGCGCGACAGCGGCCCGATCTCGCCGGCGTGATTCATGCCGAGTTCGAACACCGCAAAGCGCGCCTCGCGCCGGGCAGCGCGCGAGCGACAGCGGCACGCCCCAGTGATTGTTGTAGGAGGCGGCCGAGGCATGGGTCAGGCCCGCGCGCGACAAGCACGAGCGACAGCGCTTCCTTGGTCGAGGTCTTGCCGACCGAGCCGGTGACCGCGATCACCTTGCCGTGCAGCCGCTCGCGCGCCGCGCGCGCCAGATCGCGCAAGCCTTCGAGCACGTCCTCGACCACCAGCAGCCGCGCGTCGGCGGCAAACGCCGCGCGCTTCGACGCCGCGACCACCGCAAGTCCGGCGCCGTTCTTCAGTGCCGCGTCGACGAAATCATGGCCGTCGCGACTGTCGCCCGCGATCGCGAAAAAGGCATCGCCCGCGCTTCAGCGTGCGGCTGTCGATCGAAATGCCGTTCACGGACGCACGGCAGCGCGCCCTGCAGCGGTCGGCGCGCATCGCGGCCGCCATCGCCTCGACGGTCCAGAGCGGCATCATCGCGACTCATGCCGCAATGCCTTGCCCCCCAACGCCGCCGCGACCGCATCGTGATCGCTGAATTCCAGCACCCGGTCACCGACAATCTGGCCGCTTTCATGGCCCTTGCCGGCGATCACCAGCACGTCGCCGTTTTCCAGGCTCGCGATCGACTGGCGGATGGCGGTGCCGCGGTCGGCGATCTCGATGGCGCCCGGCGCGGCGGCGAGGATCGCGGCGCGAATGACGGCCGGATCCTCGTTGCGCGGATTGTCGTCGGTGACGATCACCTTGTCCGCCTTTTGCGCGGCGATCGCGCCCATCATCGGCCGCTTGCCGGGATCGCGATTGCCGCCGGCGCCGAACACCACGATCAGCCGCTTCTTCACATAGGGCCGCAACGCTTCGAGCGTCTTCGACAAGCGCGTCGGGCTTGTGCGCGTAATCGATGAAGATCGGTGCCTGCCCGCGGCGGCCGACGAATTCGAGCCGGCCCTTGGCGCCTTCGAGATCTTCCATCGCCGCGAACACATCGTCCGGCTTGGTGCCGGTCACGATCGCAAGGCCCGCGGCGACCAGCGCATTCTCGATCTGGAATTCGCCGACCAGCGGCAGATGCAGGCTCGTGGCGCTTGCCGTCGAATTGCAGCGTCACGCTCTGCGCATAGCCGTCGATCTCGCTCTTGACGATGCGCAGATCGTCGCCCTCGCGTCCGACCGTGAACACGCGCAATCCGCGCGCAAGCGGCTGCCGCTTCACGCGCTGCGGCCTGCTCATGGTCGGCCGAAATCACCGCGGCGCCGCCCGGCTGGATCAGGTCCTCGAACAGCCGAAGCTTGGCGCGCAGATAGGATTCCAGATCGGGATGATAATCGAGATGGTCGCGGCTGAGATTGGTGAAGCCGCCGGCCGAAACCCGAACGCCGTCGAGCCGGTGCTGGTCGAGCCCGTGCGAGGATGCTTCCATCGCCAGATGCGTGACGCCCTCGCCCGCGAGCTTGTCGAGCGTGCGATGCAGGTCGACCGGGTCGGGCGTGGTCAGCGAGCCATAGGTCTCGCCCTTCGGCGACACGATGCCGATGGTGCCGATGCTGGCCGCGGCGTATCCGGCCGATTCCCAGATCTGCCGCGTGAAAGCGGCGACCGAGGTCTTGCCGCTGGTTCCGGTGATCGCGGCGATGGTGCCGGGCTGGCGCGGATAAAGCCTCGCCGCAGCAAGCGACAGCGCACGCCGTGCATTCGGCACGAGGATATAGGGAACGCCGGCGCCGCCCTGGCCCGCCTGTTCCGAGACGATCGCGACCGCGCCCGGCCTTCACGGCATCCGCCGCGAAGCGCATGCCGTCGGTCTTGTTGCCGGAAATCGCGACAAACAGGTCGCCCGGCTTCACCGCGCGGCTGTCGGCGGTCACGCCGCCAATCTCGACCGCCGCCGCGCCCGCGACCGCGGCTCGGCGATGCCCGATCAGAATCTCGGAAAGCTTCATCGTGGCGATGTTTCACGCCGCGCCATCGCCCGGCAAGGGGGCACCCGCAAGAAAAAATCAGCGTGTCGAGGCGGTCGCGCCCAAGATCTGCCGGTCCGCCGTCTGCAGGTCGAAGCGCGGCTCGATCCCGAGCAGCGGCGCGACCCGCGCCGATCACCAGGCCCGCCATCGGCGCCGCATTCCAGCCGGAGGTGGCGTAGCCCTTGGTCTCCGGCAGCGGCTGCGGCTCGTCCAGCATGATCAGGACCAGATAACGCGGCTTGTCGGCCGGCAGCACCGCGGTAAAGCTGTTCAGAAGCTTGGTCTTGGAATAGCGGCCGTTGACCACCTTTTCGGAGGTCCCTGTCTTGCCGCCGACATAATAGCCCGGGACGTCCGCGCGGCTGGCCGAGCCCTTCTCGGCATTGAGCCGCATCAGATAGCGCATGCGATCGGAGGTTGCGGGTTTGACCACCTGTTTGGCGAGCGCATTGGCCTCCTCTTCCGTGCGCTTGAGGAAAGTCGGCGGAATGAGCTTGCCGCCATTCATCAGCGCGGAAATGCCCATCACCGCCTGCAGCGGCGCGACCGACAGCCCGTGACCGAAGGCGATCGTCACGGTGTTCAGTTCGGCCCAGCGCTTCGGCACCAGCGGCTCGGCGCTTTCGGGAATCTCGGTGCGCAGGCGATCGAGCTGGCCCATCTTTTTCAGAAACGCGCGGTGATGCTCGACGCCGAGCGCCAGCGCCATGCGCGCGGTGCCGATATTGGAAGAGTAAGTGAAGATTTCCGGCACGGTGAGCATGCGGCGCTGGGCGTGGAAATCGTTGATCTGGAACTTGCCGTAGCGCAGCGACTGACGCGCATCGAAGGACGAGCCGAGCGTCACCTTGCCGGAATCGAGCGCCATCGCGACGGTCAGCGCCTTGAAGGTCGAACCCATCTCGTAGACGCCGGTGGTCAGGCGGTTGATGCGCTCCTTGTCGAGCGCCTCCTTCGGATCGTTCGGATCGTAATCGGGCACCGACACCATCGAGATGATCTCGCCGGTGCGCACGTCGGTGATGAGCCCGGCCGCCGCCTTGGCCTTGTATTTCTGCCGCGCCGCCAGCAATTCGGTGCGCAACGCATGCTGCACGCGCAGATCGACCGAGAGCTGCACCGGCTTCTGCTGGCGGTCGGTGGCAAAGCCGAGCGAATGCAGATCGGCAAGCCCGTTCTTGTCGAGCCATTTCTCGATGCCGGCGATGCCCTGGTTGTCGATATTCACATGCCCGATCACATGCGACACCGTGCTGGTATTCGGATAGACGCGCTTGTTCTCGGCCAGGAAGCCGATGCCGGGAAGGCCGAGCCGGTGAATCTGCTGCCGCTGATCCTTGGTGATTTCGCGCTTCAGCCAGACGAAGCCCTTCTTCGAGGACGAGCCGCTCGCGCGTTTCGCCGGCATTCAGATCCGGCACGGTCGCGGTCAGCAATTCCACCGCTTCGTCCACATCGATGAGGCGGCGCGGCTCCCCGAACAGCGACGGCGTGCGCACGTCGGTCGCCAGCACCTCGCCGTTGCGGTCGAGAATGTCGGGCCGCGCGGTCGCGACGATGTCGCCGCCGGACCTGCGCGCGCCATGTCCGTCGGAAGTCGAAGCGAGCTGGATCAGCCGCCCGGCAATCACCGCATAGATGCAGACGAAGGCAACGATGGCGAGGCCGAGCCGGGCGCGGCCCTTGGCCTCGCGGTCGACATCGCGGCCATACAGCAGCCGGTCGACCAGACGCCGTCTTCGCGCCCTGCGAGGCGGGAGGCGAGCGTATCGCTCATGGGCGCCGCCTTGCGTCCCGCCGAGCCGGTCGGCGTCTCGTCGTCCTCCGGCAGCGTGATCAGCGCGCCGATCGGATCGGGCTCGTCGGCGAGCAGCGGCGGCTTTGGCCGTTCCGGCAGATTGGCGAGATTGTCGATCTGACGCGCGTCGAGCGGCTTCAGTTGCAGATGCCGCTGCGCAAGATCCTGGATGCGCGCGGGCGAATCGAGCTTGGCCCATTCCGCGCGCAACGCCGCGACCGCGTCGCGCTCGCGCCGGATCTCGCTGCGAAGCTTGGCGACGCGCTCGGCCTGCAGGGTCGATTCGAACTTGATGTCATAGACATAGGCCGCCGCCAGCACCAGCGCGACGATCACGAAGAGATGCAGGATGCGCATGGTCACCGGCCCCTCATCGCGTCATGCAAGAGTCGGGAAGCCGCGGCAGCAGATCGGCGGGATCGGCTGTCGCGCGCGGGCGCCTCGGTGCGTTGCGCGGCGCGCAACTTCGCCGAGCGCGCGCGCGGATTGCCGGCGATCTCGGTCTCGCCGGCGGTGACCGGCTTTTTGGTCAGCGCCGTGAAGGTCGGCTGCGGCCCGCGCGCCTCCGGCGCATGGCGCGAGCCCGCGACGATGCTGGCTGCGGTCGGCGATGAAGGTCTTGACGATGCGGTCTTCCAGCGAATGGAACGACACCACGACCAGACGGCCGCCGGGCTTCAGAATGCGCTCGGCCGCGGCAAGCGCGGAAGCGAGTTCGGCCAGTTCCTCGTTGACGAAGATGCGCAAGCGCCTGGAAGGTGCGGGTCGCCGGATGGATCTGCGCCCGGCCGCGCATGCACCACGCGCTCGATGATGGCAGACCAGTTGCCTGGTGGTCGCGATCGGCGCTTCGGCCGCGCGCCCGCACGATCGCGCGCGCGATGCCGCGCGCGAAGCGCTCCTCGCCGAGCACGCGAGATGATCGCCGCCAGATCGCGGTCGGTCGCACTGGCAACAGATCGGCGGCGCTCGGGCCCGCTCTTGCCCATGCGCATGTCGAGCGGCGCCGTCGTAACGGAACGAGAAGCCGCGCTCGGCCTCGTCGAGCTGCATCGACGAGACGCCGATATCGAGCACCACGCCGTCGACGCGCGTCATGGCCCGCGTCGCGCGCAACCTGATCGAGATCGGAGAAGCGATCCTCGACCAGCGTCAGCCGGCCCTTCGCGTGCTTCGACCAGATCGGCGCCGCGCGCGATCGCGCTCTGGTCGCGGTCGATGCCGATCACCTTGCAATCGGCGGCATCGAGGATCGCGCGCGTATAGCCGCCGGCGCCGAAGGTGCCGTCGATATAGACGCCGCCGTCGCGGGGCGCGAGATAATGCAGCGCCTCGTGCGGCGAGCACGGGAATGTGCCGGGCCAGTCCGCCATCGACAGCGTTTCCGCCGTCGCGGCCCGTCATCATTCCCGTGCCCCTTGCGGGTTCGCCGCACGCTCGGCGCCGAGCCGCTTCTTCAGCGAACGCATCTTTCCGGTGGCCTCGGAAAGGCGCGCACTGAAACGGTCCGGCGCCCAGATCTGGAATTTGTGGCCAAGCCCGACGAACGCGACCGCGTCCATGATGCCGGCATGGTCCTTCAGCGGATCGCTCAGAGCGTCACCCGGCCCTCGCGCGTCGATCTTCAAGGTCTCGCTGGTGCCGTAGAGCGCGGTCGCAAATTGCTCGCGCTCGTCCGAAAAGGGCGGAAAGCGGCCGATCAGGTCCTCGATCTCGCGCCATCAGCGCCGCGCCGCCCGCTTCCACCGCCGGCCGGTCGAGCGCCGGATAGCAGAACAGGCCTGTCGTCGCCGTCGCGCGCCAGCACCGCCCGGAACGGGGCCGGCACCGAAACCCGGCCCTTGGCATCGAGCTTGAGAATGAAATGGGAGAAAAACCGGTCCACCCGGGCCCCCGCGCCTGTATGGGATCGATGTGGGCTAACATGGGAGAAAATGGGCGTCAATGGAACCGGGCTGCCGCCGTTTGCGGCCTGTCTTGCCTGCATTGAGCCCCGTTAAGCTTAAGGAAGGTTAAAGCCGCGCCTGCGCTTGGCGAGCGGGAACCCGGCGCACGACATTCCGACAAAATTCGGAACGTCGGCCCCTTGACGCTGCGTTGGCCGTCACGCAGCATCGCACGCGGCGTTCACGCGCGCGGTTCCCTCACAAACCAATTCCGTCTAAAGCCAAGGAGGACAGGCATGTTGAAAAAACTCATGATCACCACGGCGCTTACCGGCGCGATGATCGGCGCCGCCGCCGCGCAGTCCACGATGGACGCGCCGACCGCGAACGCACCGAAGGCCAATGCGCCGATCGCCACGCGGCGATGCGAAGTTCATCAACGCGCAGAACACCGATCAGTGGCTGTCGTCGAACTTCATCGGCGTCGACGTGGTCGGCCCCGATAACGAGAAGATCGGCGACGTGTCCGACATCCTGTTCGAGAAGAACGGCAATGTCGTCGCCTATGTCGTCGGCGTCGGCGGCTTCCTCGGCATCGGCGCGAAGAATGTCGCGCTCGCCCCGACGTCGTTCCAGGTCGTGCCGGCGAATGCCGGCACCACCGGCTCGGCCTCGTCGACCAATCCCGACGACGTCAAGCTGAAGCTGAACATGACCAAGGATCAGCTCAAGCAGGCGGCTTCGTTCGAGTCCAAGCGCGATCAGGACGCCAAGGCGCGCGCCGCGGCGCAGCCCAATCCGCCCGCCAACCGGCCGGATCGCCCGGCTCCGCGCTAAACCATTTCGTAACCATGCGGCGGCGGCCGGTCGATCCTCGACCGGCCGCTTTCGCATGTCGAGAGCCACACCATTAAAAATTCGCATGGCGCCGTGACATTGCGGTAGACCTCATCGCGGCGCAATCTGTTACAATTTCGCTCGAAATGGCGGCGTAAGTGTTCCCCGAAAATGTCGTTCGTACCGGATACGATGCTCGTTCACGAGGTCGCGGCCTCGCCCAATTTTGGCGAGCGCGCCAATAATCGGCCGCCGGATATGGTCGTCCTGCATTACACCGGCATGCCGACCGCGCAGGCCGCGATCGAGCGGCTGCTGTCGCCCGTGCACGAGGTATCCTGCCACTATCTGATCACCGAAGACGGCCGCATCATCCAGATGGTGCCGGAGCGGCTGCGCGCCTGGCATGCCGGCGAGGGCAACTGGAACGGCGAGGATGACATCAATTCGAGCTCGATCGGCATCGAGATCGTCAATCCGGGCCATGACAACGGCTATCCGGATTTTCCCAAGCGTCAGATCGCGGCGGTCACGGCTTTGGGCCGAAGCATCCTGCGCCGGCGCGTGATACGGCCCGACCGTATCCTGGCGCATTCCGACGTCGCACCCTCCCGCAAACGCGATCCGGGCGAGAAATTTCCCTGGATGCTGCTGCATCGCTCGGGCGTCGGGCATTGCGTCGAAGCCGGCGCCGATCGTACCGGGCCCCGAATTCGATCTCGGCGACAGCGGCAACGCGGTGCAGAGCTTTCAGATGGCGCTGCGCGACTACGGATATGGCATTCCGACCGACGGCGTATTCGATCAATTCACCTATGACGTGGTGCTGGCGTTCCAGCGCCATTTCCGCCCGGCCCGGTGCGACGGCAAGGTGGATTCCTCGACGCTGGTCACGCTGCGGCGGTTGCTCGAAACGCGCAACGGCCGCCGTCACCCGCAAGCGGCGGCGTGACCGACGTCGAAGCCCCTTGACGAACGGTGCCATCCGCCCCATCCCTTAGCCGTCAGTCGGCCGGACGGCCGCTCCGTCGATATCCCGAAAGGGCGGCGGGGAGGAAAGTCCGGGCTCCACGGACGAACGGTGCCGGATAACGTCCGGCGGGGGCGAACCCCAGGGAAAGTGCCACAGAGAAGCAAACCGCCTCGGACTGCGTGCAAGGCCGTCGCGGCAAGGGTGAAACGGTGCGGCAAGAGCGCACCGCGTTTCCGGCAACGGAAACGGCACGGCAAACCCCACCGGGAGCAAGACCGAATAGGAGCGGTGCGAGACCAGGGGAAACCTTCGTGTCTTAAGGTCCGTCCGGACCAGCCGCTCGGGTAGGTTGCTTGAGGCGCCGGGTAACCGGCGTCCCAGACGAATGGCCGTCACGTCCGCCGCTTCGCGCGGCGGGCCATACAGAACCCGGCTTACAGGCTGGCTGATAGCGTCGAAGAGGGCCCGGTGCGCAAAACGCGCCGGGCCCTCGCCACTTTCTGTTGTAGGATCGTTGCGCCTGTCGGAGGCGTCCGATGCTCGCACCTCGCCTGCCACTGCCGGCGCCGCGTCGTCTGCCCTGGCCGCTGAAGCCGCTCGAAAGCGCGCAGACCGAACTGCGCTATGACGAGTTCGGTCGCATGGTCATGCATATTCGGCACGATCGTCTGAAAGGCATCTCACCTCGCATGATCGAGTGGTGGTTCGGCCATATCGACGGCGACATGGATGTCGACGGTGTGCGTCTGAACAAATATCTGGTCTGGCATCCGTTCGATCACATCCATTGGGAGCTGGCGCGGCCCGGCCCGGACGGACGCGCAACGAAGGGCGCGCAATTTCGCATTGTCGAGGCGTTCGGAAGAAATCCGGATTTCTATATCGATGTGATCGACACGGTGACGAAGCTCGACATCAGCGGCATCACGCTGGTCAGCACCAAATTCGGCTTGCCGCTGACCTGTCTCAATCACGACTTCATCGCCGCCGGCAGCGACACGCAATATGTCTCGACGCTCACCATCGGCACCGATCTGCCGGGCTTGCGCGCGTTGCTCAATCCGCTGATCCACAACGCCATCTTCACCGAGGCGATGGGCCATGCCTGGATGAAGCACAATATCGAGGAAGTGGGCCTGCTCGAACATATGCTGCCGCGCCTCTGCCCGGCCTGATAGCCTAGCCGCCTGATGCATTGCGTCTGTGCGCGGATCGCACTGGTTGCGGATCGTGTGCGTCAATAACTTGCGCAGCTCCGAAGCGAGTTCCACCGTCCCGCCCGATCGCAAGCCGCAAATGCTCTCCAACCGCCAGAATCTCGGATTGCTGCTCGGCGTGCTGGGCGTCGCCGTCTTCGCCGGCAGCCTGCCGGCCTCGCGCGTAGCGGTGTCCGAAGTCGATCCGTATTTCCTGACGGCGATGCGGGCGACGCTTGCCGGGCTCGGCGGGCTCACGATGCTTCTGATCGCTCGCAGGAAATTCCCGCCGCGAGCGGCCTGGTGGCCGCTGGTCGCCAGCCGCGATCACGATCGTGCTCGGCTTTCCGCTGCTCTCCGCGATGGCGATGGTGACGGTGCCCTCCTCGCATGGCGGCGTCATTCTCGGGATCATGCCGCTTGCGACCACGGCCGCCGCGGCGGTGATCCAGGGCGAGCGGCCGAGCGCAGGCTTCTGGATCGCGGCGGTGATCGGCTCGGCGCTGGTGATGGCTTTCGCGATCTATCGCAGCGGCGGCTATTCGCTCTCCGCCGGCGATCTGCTGCTGCTGGTCGCGGTCGTGTGCGGCGGCATCGGCTACACCTATTCCGGACAACTCGCCGGATTGATGCCCGGATGGGAGGTGATCTCCTGGGCGGTGGTGATCTCGCTGCCGTTGTCGCTTGCTGGCGGTGTTTTTCACCTGGCCCGCGGATGTCGGCGCGATCTCGCCGCGCGTCTGGACCGCGATCCTCTATGCCGGACTGATGGCGCAGTTCGTCGGCTTCTTTCTCTGGAACGCAGCGATGGCGATGGCGGGGATTTCGCGCATCGGCCAGATCGGGCTTCTGCAGCCGGTCTTCGTGGCCTTGATCGCGGCCGCCTTCGCGCGCGAACCGCTCGATCCCATCACCATGATGTTCGTCGGCGCGGTGGTCGCGACCGTGGCGATCGGCACGCGGCTGCGCGTGAAGCCGGTCTGCCCGGTCCTGCGTAGCCTATTCCGCGGCCTGCCGCGCCGCGCGCTCCTCGTCGTAGAGCCGCGACAGGATGCGCCGCGCCTGGATGCCGCCGGCATCGGCATGGATGTCGACCTGCGACTCGGTCGTGTCGTGGTCGATCACCTGCTGCTGCGCCTCGAACACCTCCTTGTCCTCGAGGAAGGCGGTCTTGACCTGCTCGAAGATCATGTCGGTCAGCTTCTCGTTCCTGACGTCGAAGTCGTGCGCCTGCGCCCAGAAATAATGCGAGGTGTTTTCGGTCTCCGGCGTGATCGCATTCAGGTTGCGCATGTTGATGCCGCCTTCGAATTTTCCTTCCGGCGCGCCGGTGCCGGTCGGCGTCGCGCCGACCGAAAGACGCAGGAATGCCGGCGGCAGGAAGTCGATGAACTGCCAGCGATCGACATTGCCGGTGAAATTGCCGGCCTTGACGTAAGTCGGCGGCGCCGGCTTGTCGATCATCCAGCGCGTGACCAGCACCCCGCCCGGCGTGCGCTTCACCCGCACTTCCGCATTCTCGGCGACCGCGGCATTGCCGATGGTCGATTCATGCACGAAGGCGAGATGGGTAAGATCGAGCAGGTTGTCGACGATGAGCTGCCAGTTCGCCTTGACGTGGATATAGGTGCCCTTGGCGCCCCAGTCCGGGCTGTCGAGATAATGATAATCGGGGATGGTCGCAGGATCGGCCTGCGCCGGATCGCCCATCCAGATCCAGACCCAGTGATAGCGCTCGACCACCGGATAGGTCTTCACCTTCGCGGTCGGCGGAATCTGACTCCTGTCCGGGGATGCGCACGCAGGCGCCGGTGCGGTCGAAGCGCAGCCCGTGATAATGACATTGCAGGAGATCGCCCTCGACCACCTTGCCCATCGACAAAGGCACGCGGCGATGTGGGCATTTGTCTTCCATCGCGACCACCTGGCCGGCCTTGTCGCGGAACATCACCACCGGCTCGTTCAGGAAGGTGCGGCCGAGCGGCTTGTCGGCGATTTCGCGGTCCCATGCGGCGACGTACCAGGAATTCTTCAGGAACATGGGCGGTCTCCTCCTCCGATGGCGCGTCTCGTGCAGCGCGTCTTGCGCGCGCTTTTCACAACATCTCCTTTATCGCCTTGATCAGGCGGCGATCCACGCTGATCAGGTCGGCGCCGGGCGGCAGCTTGAAATGTTCGCGCTCGTCCGCCGACACCGACCGGCCCTGCAGGATAACACGGCCGTCCGAGGTCAGGTACATCGACGGCACGTCGTCCTGCGCCTCGTCCTGCCACACCAGTTCCACGCGGAAATGCAAACTCAACCTCCCTTGCCCGCTCGTCCCCGCGAAAGCGGGGACCCAGAGCAATTGGCGCTGGGCTTCCGCTTTCGCGGGGACGAACGGAAGTTGGAGCGCAGCCTTACATCTTCTTATAATTCGCGATCACGGCCTCGCCGTCGGCGCCGGCTTTCTTGATCCAGTCCGACGTCAGTTGGTCGCCGATCTTGAGCAGTCCGCTCTTCAGCGCGTCGGGCGGCGGCAACACCTTCATCTTGTTGGCCTTGAGCTGGTCGAGATACCAGCCGGCCTTGTCCTCTGCGAGCTTCCAGCCGCGCGGCTCGGCCGTCGCGGCGGCTTTCAGGATCGCGTCCTGCGTCTCCTTGTCGAGCGCGTCGAACGCGGCCTTGTTGACGAAGGTGAGGTTCTTCGGAATCCAGGCCTGCGTGTCGTAGAAGTGCGACATGCGTCTCCCAGACCTTGCTGTCATAGCCGGTCGAGCCCGACGTCATGAAGGCGTTGACCACGCCGGTCGCGAGCGCCTGCGGCAATTCGGCCGCCTGGATCGTCACCGGCTGTGCGCCGACCAGCTCGGCGATCCGCGCGGTGCCGACATTGTAGGCGCGCCATTTCAGGCCCTTCATGTCGTCGACGGTGTTGAGGTCCTTCTTGGCGTAGATGCCCTGCGGTCCCCACGGCACCGCGAACAGCAGCATCAATGCCTTGTGCCGCGAGCTTCTTCTCGATCGCGGGCTTCGACGCCTGCCACAGCTTCGTCGGATTGGCGGATAGCTCGTCGCGAGGAACGGAACGACGTCGATGCCGAAGATCGGGTCCTCGTTCTCGTGGATCGAGATCAGCACCTCGCCCATCTGCGCCTGGCCGGTCATCACCGCGCGCTTGATCTCGGGCGCCTTGAACAGCGAGGCGCCGGCATGAACCGTGATCTGCAGCTTGCCGCCGGTGAGATCGTTCGACGTCCTTGGCGAACGCATCGAGGTTGTCGGTGTGCGGATTGTCGGCCGGATAGGCTGCGGGCAGGTTCCATTTGGTTTGCGCCGCGGCCGGAAATGCCGAAGGCAAGCGACAGCGCGACCATGCGCCAGTGATCGATGCAAGTCTCTTCGACGAACATGGATACCACCTCTCTGGGCTAACCGGGAAAAGCCAGCCGCGGCAGCCACCATCACGATCTCAGGAAACACCGTGATGATGCGCAACCGCGACCACCAGCAGGAAGAAGAACGGCAACGAAGCCAGCGCGACGAAGTTGGAATCCTTGCCGCTCATGGTCTGCAGCACGAACAGATTGAAGCCGACCGGCGGCGAAACCTCGGCCATCTCGACCACCAGGACGAGGAAGATGCCGAACCAGACCGAGATCGAAGCCGGCCGTCTTGATCATCGGGAGCACGATCGCGGTGGTCAGCACGATCATCGAGATGCCGTCGAGCGCGGTTCCGAGCAGGATGTACATGACGGTCAGGGCCGCGATCAGCGCATAGGGGCTGAGTTGCAGGCCATCGACCCAGGCCGCCAGCGCCTGCGGGATGCCGGTATAGGCCATCGAGGTCGACATGAAGGAGGCGCCGGCGAGGATCAGCATGATCATGCAGGTGACCCGCGTCGCGCCCATCACGCTCGCCCAGAACGATTCCCAGGTCAGCGTGCCCTGCCACCACGCGATCGCCGAGCGAGCCGAGCACGCCCCAGGCCGCGCATTCGGTCGCGGTCGCCCAGCCCATCAGCAGCGACAGGAACACGAACGCGATCAGCAGCATGCACCGGGATGAGATTGCGCCGATTCGCTGCAGCTTCTGGCGGAACGGCATCGGCGGGTCGGGCGGCGGCGTGCGTTGCCGGATTGAGCAGCGACCAGACGGCGATGTAGCCGGAATAGAGCGCCATCACCAGCAGGCCCGGCAGGAAGCCCGCCAGGAACACCTGGATGATCGAGACATTGGCCTGCACCGCATAGACCACCATGGTGATCGACGGCGGAATCAGAATGCCGAGCGTGCCGGCGCCGGCGAGCGAGCCGAGCGCTATCTTCTCGTCATAGCCGCGCTTCTTCAGTTCGGGCAGCGCGATCTTGGCGACGGTGGCGCAGGTCGCGGCCGACGAGCCGGAGACCGAACCGAAGATGCCGCAGGCCAGCACGTTGACATGCATCAGCCGGCCCGGCAGCCAGTTCAGCCAGGGCGAGAAGCCGCGGAACATCTCCTCCGACAGCCGCGTGCGAAACAGGATTTCGCCCATCCAGATGAACAGCGGCAGCGCGGCCAGCGACCACGACGCGCTCGTTGCCCCAGACTGTCGTCGCGAGCACCGAGCCGGCCGGAATCGCCGACCGGCGAACTGCATGCCGACCCAGCCGGTCGCCAGCAGCGCGATCGCGATCCACACGCCGCCCGCGAGCAGGACGATCAGAAAGCCGAACAGGATCGCCGCGAGCGGTGAGCAGCTCCATAGCTCATACCCCGCTCTGGATCGCGCGTTCGACCACTTCCTCGGCGGTCTGCGCCTTGGGCTGCTCGTAGCGCGGCGGGTTGCCGCGCAGCACGTGGATCAACTCGTCGACGAAGGCGATGAACAGGATGACGAGCCCGCCGCTATAGCCGAGTTGCGGAATCCATAGCGGCATCGCGATCACGCCCTGCGACATGTCGTGGAACTGACACGACTGCCAGGTCATCACGCTGGCATGCCAGGCGAAGAAGCCGATGAAGCCCGCGCCGATCAGGAGGACGATGATTTCGACGGTCCGCTTCGTTCGTCCCTCGCAGCCGGTCGATCAGCAGACCGACCCGGATCATCTCGCCGTGCCGGAAAGTGTGCGCGAGGCCGAGAAAGGCGGTCGCCGCCATGCACCAGGCCACGAAATCGTCGCCGGCCGGAATGTTGATGCCGAGCGGCCGCCCGGCCGACAGGATCATCATCAGGATGAAGATCGCGATCAGAAAAAGTCCGGCGAGATAGCCGGAATAAAGATAGAGACGGTCGAGAAAAATGCGGATCATGCTATCACTCGCTCCGAGCCGCACAATCATTGCCCGATCCGGGATCAATGCGAAGAGTCGATGACAAAACAAAACCGGACCCGGCAAAGTTGGGATTTCTGGATCGACCGCGGCGGCACCTTCACCGACATTGTCGGGCGGCGGCCGGACGGCCACCTCGTCGCGCACAAGCTCCTGTCCGAAAACCCGGAGGCCTATCGCGACGCCGCGGTGCAGGGCATCCGCGACCTGCTCGGGCTGGCAGCCGGGCGAGCCGATCCCGCCCGGCCGCATCGGCGCGGTGAAGATGGGCACCACGGTCGCGACCAATGCGCTGCTCGAGCGCAAGGGCGAGCGCACGCTGCTGGTCACCACCAAAGGCTTCCGCGACGCGCTGCGCATCGGCTACCAGGCGCGGCCGAAAATCTTCGCCAAGGAAATCATCAAGCCGGACATGCTGTTCGAGCGCGTGATCGAGGTCGACGAGCGCGTGCGCGCCGACGGCACGGTCGAGCGCGCGCCCGATCTCGCGGCCATCGAACCCGAATTGCGGCGCGCCTTCGCCGACGGCATCCATGCGGTCGCGATCGTGTTCATGCATGCCTATCGCTATCCCGAGCACGAGAAGCAGGTCGCCGCGCTGGCGCGCGCGCATCTTCCCGCAGGTCTCGGTCAGCCACGAAGTCTCGCCGCTGATCAAGCTGGTCGGCCGCGGCGACACCACGGTGGTCGATGCCTATCTGTCGCCGATCCTGCGGCGCTATGTGGAGCAGGTGGCGCGTGAGTTGGAGGCCGGCTCATGCGAACTCCGATTCACCCTCCCCTGGAGGGGGAGGGTCGGCGAGCGCAGCGAGCCGGGGCGGGGTGATGCCGCAGCCAGAAGGTCACCCCCTCCCGCCGCGCTTCACGCGGCGACCTCCCCCTCCAGGGGGAGGTGAAGCAACCGACTGATGTTCATGATGTCGTCGGGCGGGCTCACCGCCGCCGATCTGTTCCAGGGCAAGGATGCGATCCTGTCCGGCCCGGCCGGCGGCGTGGTGTCGATGGCGCAGACCGCGCGCGAAGCCGGCTTCTACGCGCGTCATCGGCTTCGACATGGGCGGCACCTCGACCGACGTGTCGCACTTTGACGGCGAATACGAGCGCGCCTTCGAGACCGAAGTCGCGGGCGTGCGCATGCGCGCGCCGATGATGCGCATTCACACGGTCGCGGCCGGCGGCGGCTCGATCCTGCATTTCGACGGCGCGCGCTTTCGCGTCGGCCCCGACTGCGCCGGCGCCAATCCGGGACCGACATGCTACCGCCGCGGCGGCCCGCTCGCCGTCACCGACGCCAATGTGATGGTCGGCAAGCTCATCCCCGATTTCTTCCCGAAGATTTTCGGACCCGGCGCAGGACCAGCCGCTCGACGGCGAGGCGGTGCGCGAAGGCGTTCGCGGCGCTCGCGAAGCGAAGTCGGCGGCGGAAGCAAGCCGGAAGAGATCGCCGACGGCTTCATCCGGATCGCGGTCGAGAACATGGCGAACGCGATCAAGAAGATTTCGGTGCAGCGCGGCTATGACGTGACGCGCTATGCGCTCAACTGCTTCGGCGGCGCCGGCGGCCAGCATGCCTGCCTGGTCGCCGATGCGCTCGGCATGACCAGCGTGCTGATCCATCCGTTCTCGTCGCTGCTGTCGGCCTACGGCATGGGGCTCGCCGATATCCGCGCGACACGCCAGCAGGCGATCGAGGAGCCGCTCGGCGGCAAGGCGCTGAAGGCGCTGAATCGCGATCGGCAGGACGCTCGGCAAGGACGGTGAAGGACGAAGTCGCGGGCCAGGGCGTCGCCGGCGAAGTCGATCAAGGTGATCGTGCGCGCGCATATCCGCTACGCCGGCACCGACACCGCGCTGGTGGTGACGGCCGGCAGCATCGCCGCGATGACGCGCGCCTTCGAGAAGGCGCACAAGGCGCAATTCGGCTTCATCGACAAGACCAAGGAGCTGGTGCTCGAAGCGGTCTCGGTCGAGGCGATCGGCGGCGGCGCGAAATTCCGCGAGAGCGACGCTCAAGACCACGCGCGGCAAGCTGCCCTCGCCTGCGCGCCGCACGCGGTTCTTCTCGCAACGGCGCTGGCACAAGGCCGCGGTCTATACGCGCGATCAGCTCAAGCCCGGGCAGATGTGAAGGGCCCGGCCATCATGATCGAGCCGCACCAGACCATCGTGGTCGAGCCCGGCTGGCAGGCGGCGCTGACCGCCAAGAACCATCTGGTGCTGACGCGCTTCAAGAAGCTCAAGCGCACCAGCGGCGATCGGCACCAAGGCCGATCCGGTGATGCTGGAAGTGTTCAACAATCTGTTCATGTCGATCGCCGAGCAGATGGGCGTGGCGCTGCAGAACACCGCCTATTCGGTGAACATCAAGGAGCGGCTCGATTTCTCCTGCGCGGTGTTTTCCGGCGACGGCGCGCTGGTCGCCAACGCGCCGCACATGCCGGTGCATCTCGGCTCGATGGACCGCGCGGTCGAGACCATCATCCGCGAGAACAAGGGCACGATCCGGCCGGGCGACGTCTACGCGATCAACGCGCCCTATAACGGCGGCACGCATCTGCCGGACATCACGGTCTGCACGCCGGTGTTCGACGGGGCGAAGCGCAAGATCCTGTTCTGGGTCGCCTCGCGCGGCCATCACGCCGATGTCGGCGGCATCTCGCCGGGCTCGATGTCGCCGAATGCCACCAATATCGAGGAGGAAGGCGTCTATCTCGACAATTTCAAGCTGGTCGATCGCGGCCGCTTCCGCGAGAAGGAGATCTACGCCGCGCTCACCGGCGCGAAATATCCCGCGCGCAATCCGACCCAGAACGTCAACGACCTGAAGGCGCAGATCGCCGCCAACGAAAAGGGCGTGCAGGAATTGCGCAAGATGGTCGCGCACTTCACCCTGCCGGTGGTGCAGGCCTACATGAAGCACGTGCAGGACAACGCCGCCGAAAGCGTGCGGCGCGTGATCGACCGGCTGCACGATTCCGAATTCTCCTACGAGATGGACCAGGGCACCGTCATCAAGGTGAGGATCACGGTCGACAAGAAGAAGCGCGAAGCGACCGTCGATTTCACCGGCACCTCGCCGCAGCAGCCGACCAATTTCAACGCGCCGGAGCCGGTCACCCGCGCCGCCGTGCTCTATGTGTTCCGCGTGATGGTCGACGACGACATTCCGATGAATGCCGGCTGCCTGCGCCCGATCAACATCGTGATCCCGAAACGCACGATGCTGACGCCGGAATATCCGGCCGCCGTGGTCGCCGGCAATGTCGAGATGTCGCAGGCCGTGACCAATTGCCTGTTCGGCGCGCTCGGCGCGCTCGCCGCGGCGCAGGGCACCATGAACAACCTCAATTTCGGCAACGCGCGCTATCAGTATTACGAGACGATCTGCTCGGGCTCGCCGGCGGGTCCCGGCTTCAACGGCACCGACGCGGTGCACACCCACATGACCAACACGCGGCTGACCGATCCGGAAATTCTGGAATTCCGCTATCCGGTGCTGCTGGAGGACTTCCACATCCGCAAGGGCTCCGGCGGCAAGGGCAAATGGCACGCGGGCGACGGCATCCGCCGCACCATCCGCTTCCTGGAGAAGATGGAATGCACGATCCTGTCCGGCCATCGCCGCGTGCGGCCGTTCGGCCTCGCCGGCGGCGAAGCCGGTCAGGTCGGCGAGAACTGCGTGCGGCGCAAGGACGGCCGCATCGAAAAACTGCAAGGGCTGCGACGCCACCGATGATCGACGCGGCGAAGCGATCATCATCCAGTCGCCGACCGCCGGAGGATATGACAAGGCCTGACTGTCCACCGCCGTCACGACACATTGACTTCGGTCAAATTAAGCTGCGGCACGGTGCTCTACACGTAGCCGATGCGCGCGCCCCAGTCTGCTTCATCGCCGCTCACTTCCCTTCTTCAGCAAGTTCCTGCCCTGCTGCTGACGCCGGTGCCGCTTGCACTGCTTCAGCCCATCCTCACCCGAATCGCCACTCATGTCGCGCGCTCGCGTCCCGAATTGTTCAATCGCCTTGGGCCGCATGCCGGCAAGCGATTCCTGATCGATCCGATCGATTTGCCTTTCGTGATGGTGCTGACGCCGGAACCCGATCTGCCGCGCATGACCGCGCATCGCCGGCATGAGCGGCCCGTGCATGATGCCGCGATCGCCGGCACATTCTTCAATCTGCTCGACATGATCGACGGCTCGCTCGACGGCGATGCATTGTTCTTTTCGCGCGATCTTCAGGTGAGCGGAGATACCGAGGCGGTAGTGGCGCTGCGCAACGCGCTCGACGACTTCGAAGGCAGCGCGCTCGAGAGCGTGGTCGGCAGTTTTGGGCTGCTGTCCCGCCCGGCGGCCCTGGCCCTGTCGGGGTTGCGTGCGGTGCGCGGAGATCGGGCATGAATGAAGCCAACCATTATCAACGCCCGGAACTGGTCTGTCCGGCCGGCACGCCTGCCGCCTTGCGTACCGCCGTCGATGCTGGCGCCGACACGGTTTATTGCGGCCTGCAAAACGCGACCAACGCGCGCAACTTTCCGGGGCTGAACTTCACCCCCGACGAGATCGCGCAGTCGGTCGACTACGCGCATGCCCGCAAGGCGCAAAGTGCTGCTCGCCGTCAACACCTTCCCGCCCGCCGGCCGCTTCGACCTTTGGCGCGAGGCGATCGATCTTGCGGCGCGATCCGGCGTCGATGCCGTTATCGTCGCCGATATGGGCGTTGCCGATTACGCCATGCACACTCATCCGGACCTGCGCCTGCACCTGTCGGTGCAGGCCGGCGCGTCCTCTCCGGAGGCGATCCGGTTCTATTGCGAGGAGTTCAACGTCAAGCGCGTGGTGCTGCCGCGCATGCTGACCGTCGCCGAGATCGCCGATCTGCATCGGCAGATCCCGTGCGAAATTGAAGCCTTCATCTTCGGCAATATCGGAATGATGGCGGAAGGACGTTGCAGCCTCACCAATTACGCCACAGGCATTTCCACGAATATGGACGGCGTCTGCTCGCCGGCGGCGGACGTCCATTACGACACGGATGCCGACCGCAATCTGACCACGCGACTCGGCGATTTCACGATCGACCGCTTTTGCGGCGGCGAGACCGCGGGCTATCCGACCATCTGCAAGGGCCGCTATCTCTGTGACGTAAAGAGCACCGGCTATTACGCCTTTGAGGAACCGGTCAGCCTCAATCTGTCGGCGCTGCTGCCCGATCTCATGCGCGCGGGCGTGACCGCGCTCAAGATCGAAGGACGTCAGCGCAGCCGCGCCTATGTGAAATCCGTCGTATCGGCGTTTCGCAAGGCGGTGGACGATCTGATGGCGGGTCGCGACGCTTCCGTCACCAGCCTCGTGGCCATCACCGAGGGCCGCCGCGAGACCGAAGGCACATTCCGCAGCAAGCGATGGAGGTAGCCGTGCAACAGGACACGAGCGAGGTCACGCTCGGCCCGGTCCCGTTCAATTGGGCGCCGGAGACCTGGCGCGACTTCTATTTCCGCATCGCCGACGAAGCTCCGGTCACTATCGTCTATCTCGGCGAGATCATCTGCTCCAAACGGGCACCCTTGTTCGAGCCGCAAATGGAAGCCGTCGTGACACGACTCCAGGAGGCCGGAAAGACCGTGGTGTTCTCGTCCCTGACGGAGGTGATGTCCAAACTGGACCGCAAGCTGGTGGACAGCATCTGCGAGGCCGATGCTTTCATGGTGGAAGCGAACGATGCCTCCGCTTTGGGGGCTCTACGCGGGCGGCCGCATCATATCGGCCCGTTCATCAACGTCTATAACGAGCGGACGGTGGCCGTGCTGGCGCGAGCCGGCGCGCGCAGCATCTGCTTGCCGCCGGAAATGCCGGCCAATTCAATCGGCATAATATGCCCTGAAGCCGCCAGGCTTGGCGTCACGATCGAGGTACAAGCCTTTGGCCGTCTGCCGCTGGCTTTGTCGGCGCGCTGCTATCACGCACGCGCGCACGGCCGCACCAAGGACAGCTGCCAGTTCGTCTGCGAGAACGACCCCGACGGAATGTCCTTGCGCACGCTGGACGGCAAGCCGTTCCTGGCCGTGAACGGAATTCAGACCATGTCGCACGATTACCTCAACCTGGTCGAAGAACTTGCGGATCTTCAGGCCATGGGCGTGCGCCGCTTTCGCCTGTCCCCGCATAGTTGCAACATGGTCGAGGTCGCGACGATCTTTCGGGCGGTCCTCGACAAGCGCATCGACACGCAGGAAGCCGAGACCCGTCTTGCGGCGCTCAGGCTCGATGCCCCCTTCTCCAACGGCTTTTATTACCGCAAGCCCGGCTATAGCTGGCAGCCGCGGGCAACGCACTGACGATGCGGGCGGGTGCTGGCGCGAAAAATCGCGCTCGCTGTTGCCCGAACCGACCATTGCGCCGCACCGCCACGGCCGGAACCGCAGCGGTGCCGCGCATTTTCGAACCCGTCAAAATTCAGAAACCGCGATAGGGCTTGCAGACGCCGTCCTGCACCGTATAGCGCGGCGGGCAGGAGCCGCGCGGACCCGGAAAATACATCGGCTGTCCCCAGCGATCGAGACCGGCCGGTGCGAAGCCGCGCGGACCGCGCGGCGGCACCACGACAACCGGCGGCGGCGGCGGGGCGACGATTACCGGGGGCGGTCCCGCGCGCATCGGGACGCAGCGGACGCCGTTGAAGAAAAAGCCGCGGCCGCAGCCGTCGCGCGCTTCGGCGGCGCTCGCAAAGGTCACGAGCGCCGCAAGGCCGATCAAAACAAATCGCATTCTATGTGCTCCAGATCAGAACAAGGCCGCCGCCTTAGACCAGACTGCATGAATGTCAAGCCGAATAAGCTCCGACTTAATGTCGCGGGCCGAGGCCGTCCCCGGTCTCGATCTGCAATGTCGGGTGGTCGATGCCGAAGCGCTCGTGCAGATCGTGCGCGGCCTGCGCGAAGAAAGCGTTGCCGGGATGTCCGCCCGGCATCACGAGATGGGCGGTGAGCGCCACTTCGTTCGTGCTCATGGCCCAGACATGCACATGATGCACCGCGTGTGACGCCGGGCAGATTTTCGAGGCAGGATTTCACGTCGGAAAGCTGGATATGCGAAGGCACCGCGGCGAGCGCGAGGAGGATCGAGTCGCGCAACAGTCCCCAGGTCGACCACAGAATAACCGCGACAATGACCAGGCTGACCAGCGGATCGAGCCACAGCCAGCCGGTGAACAGGATCGCAACGCCCGCCACCACCACGCCGAGCGAAACGCCGGCATCGGCGACCATGTGCAGATAGGCGCCGCGGATATTCAGATCGTTCTTGCGTCCGGCCATGAACAGCCAGGCGGTGAAGCCATTGACCAGGATGCCGATCGCGGCGACCACGATCACGGTCATGCCTTCGACCGGCTTCGGATGCGCGAAGCGCCAGACCGCCTCCCAGGCGATGGCGCCGCAGGCCAGCATCAGCAACAGCGCATTGGCGAGCGCCGCCAGGATCGAGGTGCCGCGCAAGCCATAGGTGAAGCGCTCGCTCGCCGGCCGCTTCGCCAGCACAGCCGCGCCCCAGGCGACCAGAAGCCCGATCACGTCGCTGAGATTGTGGCCCGCATCCGCAAGCAGCGCGGTGGAATTGGCGAGGACGCCGAACACCGCCTCGATCGCGACAAAGCCGAGATTGAGCGCGGTGCCGAGCGCGAAGGCGAAACCGAAATCCTTCGGGGCGTGCGAATGCGAATGGCCGCTATGGGAGTGATCGTTCATGTTGTTATCACCGCCCTATGCGTGATCATTGCGCAAGTATGCGTCCCTGCGAAAGGCGAGGACGCCAAATCAGTCGGAGTAAGGCTGCGCCCGCTCTCCGTCAGGGCGAGGGAAATAAGCGTCGCGTTCAATCCGACGGCCGCGGTCCGTCGTCCTCGATCCAGTCGTCGTCATCGGCGGCGAGAATATTGCGCACCTTCGATTTCGGCTTCGCCTTTGCAGGACTTGCCGTTGAGCGAAGCGCTGCGCGATTTGCCTTTGCCGATCGATCCGGTGGCGCCTGGATCGGGCCTGAACGCATAGCCGCGTTCCTTCGCCACCCGCGCCGCCACCACATCGCCGGGGATCTGATCGGGATTGCAGATCTTGTGGCCGCTGCCCCGCCGCATCAGATCGACATGGATGTGGTCGTAATGAAAGCGGTTGGAGCCCGGCGCCAGCACGGTGTTGAACTGGTCGCAGGCCGCGCCCTGCACGTCGCGCAGGAAGCCCTGCTCTTCCGGCGAGCCGCGCCAGCCATTCCTTCACGGTGATCCTGCGGCCGTCGGCGAGCGTGAAGGAAGCGATATCGAGCGCATTGCCGAAGGCATGTTCGGAAATGCGCGCGCCCGGCTGGCCGTTCATGCCGCGGCAGGAATAGGCCGAGATCTGCCTGATCTCGGACACCGGCTGGCGGAACCAGCGCTGCGCCGAAGGCTGCACAGCCTCGGTGATCCAGCGATCGAGCGCGGATACGATCGGACAGGCCAGCGTCGCCGGCGGCTTGATCTCGACCGGTCCGACCGCCGCGACCGCATTGCGTCCGAGCGGCACCGAAACCGGCGCGCGCTGCGGCATCGCGCGCAAGGGTGGCGGCTCGGCCTGCACGCGCTGGCGCTGTGACGGCGGCGGGGCGCGCCGCGCATTGGGCGGCGGATCGTCACTCGTCGTCGATCGACGGGACCGGCGGCGCGTCATAAACCGATGGCCGTCGCGGCGCGACGGAGCCGTGCGCATATAGTCCGCTCTGCGGCTCTCGCCCGGCGCCGCGGCTATTGCGTTGATCGCAAAAGGATCGTTGCGGGCGTCGATCCGTTGTCCGTAACTGCCGCCGCCCTGCGGCACGATCGGCATCGGCGCCCCGACATTGCGGCTTCCGTAAGCGGGCTCGAGCGGCTGGCGCTGCACCGGCGCGTCGCGCTTTGAATTTGGCCGCATCGGATTGGAGAATTGCCGCTCGTTCGACAGGGGCTGCGACGATGGCTGCGGCGCATAGCGCGGATCGTCGCGGGCGGGCGGCGGCGCCGGCACGAACCGGATCGTTCGGCACCGGCCAACGTTGCGGACCGACATTCGGCACATTTCCCGGCGGCCGCAATTCGCCGGAATAGCCGAGCATCGCGCTGTCGCCGAGGGCTGCGACCTTGAGCGGGAAATCCGCGCCGCACATGCCGGGACCGTTGATCGGCTCGACCCGCACGATGGTGACGGTCTCCTTCACCGCGCCGGATTTCATGCAGGCGATCTCGGCATCCTTGCGCCACGGATCGCGCTGCGCGATGAAATGCCCGGCGCAGCCGGCCAGCACCGCAAACAGCGCAAGGCCCGCTGCCGACGCGCCATCGATCACGCAATACTCGCAGCATGACGCGGACAATGCGAAGAGGACCGTTAAGGGGTCATCAACCTGTCGCGGACGGCATCCGTTATCGTTACCGAAACGTGACCACGGACAAGAAGCCTGGGAACTTGATCGGCAGCGCCGATTGCGGTCCCATCCCGCCGCCTTGACCGGGAGGGGCATGATGAACTGGCGGGTGCGGGCGCTGACGGCGGCCTTCATGACTTTGGTGATGGTCGCGATCGTGACTTTCATCGCGACCTGGCTTGCGGTCGGCTTCGATCCGCATTTCCTGCGCCAATGGGCCAAGGCCTTTGCGGTGGCCTGGCCGATCGCGGCATTCACCGCTTTCCTGGTGATGCCGAGCGCGCGCGCGCTGGCGGAGCGGATCGTGTCGGACGCGCGATGAAGTCCGCCCGAGGCGCAATCGTCGCATTTTGCAACCCTGAGGCGAGCCCGGTTGCATTGCGACATCATGAAAAATCAAGGGCTTAGCGGCGCTTACCCGCGCCCTGTGCAAAAATAAATTGCCTCGAAATATCAGAGACTTGCACTTCCGCCGGCGACACTTTCTGAGCGATTTGGCGGCACCTTTGGCCGCATGGTGCGTTACTGCCTTCGAGCCGCGTTCAGGCCATCTGTTAGGATTAAATCATGACAGCAAAGGGAGGCCTTATGGACCTTGCCTTGAAACTCGACGTTCTCGCTGTCCTCGCCGTATTTGGGTTTGTCGGCGCGGTTCTGCTGGGAGCGTTCTGAGTTCCAGGAGTGAAGCTATAAGACCAAGAATTGCCGCTTGTGTATTCGGGGCGGCCAGAGTGCACAAGGACACCGGAGCGGGATGACCCTCCGGTGTTCTTTTTTTTGCGGCGTAATGCTCACGCCGCCCGCGCCTTTGGCTTTCGCGGCCGGATCGTAATTGAGGATCGGCGCCAGCCAGCGTTCGCATTCCTGCGACGCTCCAGCCCTTGCGGCGCGCGTAATCCTCGACCTGGTCGCGCTCGATCTTGCCGACGCCGAAATAATGGCTCTGCGGATGGCTGAAATAGAGCCCGCAGACCGAAGCGCCCGGCCACATCGCAAAGCTCTCGGTCAGCTTCACGCCGATGCGTTCGCCCTCGATCAGCCTGAACAGCGTCTCCTTCTCGGTGTGATCGGGCTGCGCCGGATAGCCGGGCGCCGGCCGGATGCCCTGATAGCTCTCCGCGATCAGTTCGGCCGGCGCTGAACTTTTCGTCGGCCGCATAGCCCCAGAATTCCTTGCGCACGCGCTCATGCAGATGCTCGGCGAAGGCTTCCGCCAGACGATCCGCCAGCGCCTTGATCATGATCGCCGAATAATCGTCGTTGGCATGCTTGAAGCGGTCGGCGATGGCGTCCTCGCCGATGCCCGCGGTCACCGCGAAGGCGCCGACATGATCGGACGGCGCGCCCTGCCCCGGCGCGACGAAATCGGCGATCGAGACATTGGGGCGGCCGTCGCGGCGCGCGATCTGCTGGCGCAAGCCATGCAGCGTCGCGATCTGCGACTGTGCCCTTCTCGTCGATAGACGCGAATGTCGTCGCCCTCGCGCGAGGCCGGCCAGAAGCCGATCACGGCCGAGGCCTGCACCCATTTCTCGTCCACGATCTGCTTCAGCATCGCCTGCGCGTCGTCGAACAGCGAGCGCGCGGCCTCGCCGTATTTCTCGTCGTGCAGGATCGCCGGATAGCGCCCGGTCAATTCCCAGGTCTGGAAGAACGGCGTCCAGTCGATGTAAGGCGACCAGCTTCGTCGAGCGGATAATTCTCGAGCACGCTTGGTGCCGAGGAATTGCGGGCGCGGCGCCGCCGGCTGCGCCGGATCGAGCTTCAGCCCGTTGGCGCGCGCATCGGCAAGCGACAGCCGCTTCTTGTCGTCCTGCCCGCGCGCATGCGCGGCCGCGATCTGCGCGTATTCCTCGCGCACGCCTTCGACATAGGCGGCCGCGCGCTTCCTTCGACATCAGCGATTGCGCGACGCCGACGGCGCGGCTCGCGTCGGTGACATAGACCGCCTGGCCCTTGCTGGTAATTCGGATGGATCTTCACCGCGGTATGCACGCGGCTGGTGGTGGCGCCGCCGATCAGCAGCGGCAATTCGAAATTCTGCCGCTCCATCTCGGCCGCGACATGGCACATCTCGTCGAGCGACGGCGTGATCAGGCCGGACAGCCCGATGATGTCGACCTGAAGCTCGCGCGCGGTGTCCAGAATCTTCGCCGCCGGCACCATGACGCCGAGATCGATCACCTCGTAATTGTTGCACTGGAGCACGACGCCGACGATGTTCTTGCCGATGTCGTGCACGTCGCCCTTCACGGTCGCGAGCAGGATCTTGCCGGTGGAATTGCTCTGGCCCTTGTCGTTGGCCGGCCTTCTCGTCCTCCATGAACGGCATCAGATAGGCGACCGCCTGCTTCATCACGCGCGCCGACTTCACCACCTGCGGCAGGAACATCTTGCCGGAGCCGAACAGGTCGCCGACGACGTTCATGCCGTCCATCAGCGGCCCTTCGATCACGTCGAGCGGACGCTTCGGCATCCTTGCCGCGCGTCCTCGGTGTCCTCGGTGATGAAATCGGTGATGCCGTGCACCAGCGCATGCGACAGCCGCTTGCCCACCGGCCATTCGCGCCAGGCGAGATCGGCCTCGGCCTTCTCGCGGGTCTGGCCGAAGAAGCGCTTGGCGATGTCGAGCAGCCGCTCGGCCGCGTCCGGGCGGCGGTTGAGCACGACATCCTCGCAGGCCTCGCGCAATTCCGGATCGAGATCGTCATAGACCGCCATCTGCCCGGCATTGACGATGCCCATATCCATGCCGGCCTTGATGGCGTGATAGAGGAACACCGAATGCATCGCCTCGCGCACCGGCTCGTTGCCGCGGAACGAGAACGACAGGTTCGAGACGCCGCCCGAGACATGCGCGTGCGGCAGGTTCTCGCGGATGAAGCGCGCCGCCTCGATGAAGGCGACGCCGTAATCGTTGTGCTCCTCGATGCCGGTCGCGACCGCGAAGATGTTCGGATCGAAGATGATGTCTTCCGGCGGGAAGCCGACCTTGTCGACCAGGATGTCGTAGGCGCGCTTGCAGATCTCGATCTTGCGCGCGAGCGTGTCGGCCTGGCCCTTCTCGTCGAAGGCCATCACCACCACGGCCGCGCCATAGCGCCGCACGATCTTGGCATGATCGATGAAGGCCTCCTCGCCCTCCTTCATCGAGATCGAGTTGACGACGCACTTGCCCTGCACGCATTTCAGCCCGGCCTCGATCACCGAGAATTTCGAGGAATCGATCATGATCGGCACGCGCGCGATATCGGGCTCGGCCGCGATCAGATTCAGGAAGGTCACCATCGCCTTCTCGGAATCGAGCAGGCCCTCGTCCATGTTGACGTCGATGATCTGCGCGCCGTTCTCGACCTGGTCGCGCGCGATGGCGAGCGCCGGCGGTGTAGTCGCCGGCGGTGATCAGCTTGCGGAATTTCGCCGAGCCGGTGACGTTGGTGCGCTCGCCGACATTCACGAACGGGATTTCCGGCGTCAGCGTGAACGGCTCGAGCCCGGACAGGCGCAGCCGCCGCTCGATCACCGGGACCGCGCGCGGCTTCTTGTCGGCCACCGCCTGCGCGATCGCGCGCATGTGTTCCGGCGTGGTGCCGCAGCAGCCGCCGACGATATTGACGAGACCGGAGCCGGCGAATTCCGACAGCAGCCCGCCATGTGCTCGGGGCTCTCGTCATAGAGGCCGAACTCGTTCGGCAGCCCGGCATTCGGATAGGCGCAGATCAGCGTATCGGCGATGCGGCTGATCTCGGCGATATGCGCGCGCATTTCCTTGGCGCCGAGCGCGCAATTGAGCCCGACCGAGAACGGCGAGGCGTGGCGGATCGAATTCCAGAACGCTTCCGGCGTCTGGCCGGACAGCATGCGCCCCGAGAGATCGGTGATGGTGCCGGAAATCATCACCGGGAGCTTCTCGCCGCGCGCTTCTTCGCAGTTCGGCGATGGCGTAGAGCGCGGCCTTGGCGTTCAGCGTGTCGAAGATGGTCTCGACCAGCAGGATATCGACGCCGCCTTCGAGCAGGCCGCTCGCCTGTTCGGCATAGGCCGTCTGCAGATCGTCGAAGGAGACCGCGCGGAAGCCGGGATTGTTCACGTCGGGCGAGATCGAGGCGGTGCGGTTGGTCGGCCCGAGCGCACCGGCGACGAAGCGCGGGCGGCCGTCGCGCTTCTGCGCAGCTGATCGCGGCGTCGCGCACGAGCTGCGCACCCACGCGGTTCAGTTCGGGGGCCAGGCTCTCCATGCCGTAATCGGCCTGCGCGATCACGGTCGAGGAGAAGGTGTTGGTCGAGACGATGTCGGCGCCGGCCTGGAAATAGGCGAGATGGATTTCGCGCACCGCGTCCGGCTGCGTCAGCATCAAGCAGATCGTTGTTGCCGCGCACGTCGCGCTGCCAGTCCTTGAAGCGCGTGTTGCGGAACGCGGCTTCGTCGAAGCGGCGCTGCTGCAGCATCGTGCCCATGCCGCCGTCGAGCAGCAGGATGCGCTCGGCGGCGAGCGACGCGCAGCGATCGATTTCGGTCTTGGACAACTTGATACTCACGCCGCCTCCGTCTTTCCGCCGGACGCAAGCCCAGCAGATGGCAGATCGCGTAGACGAGATCGGCCCGGTTCATCGTGTAGAAATGGAAATCGGTGACGCCGCGATCGACCAGATCGAGCACCTGTTCGGCGGCGACCGCGGCGGCGACCAGCTTGCGCGTCGCCACATCGTCATCGAGGCCCTCGAAGCGCTCGGCCAGCCAGTTCGGGATGAAGGTGCCGCAGCGTTCGGCGAAATTCTTCACCTGCTTGAAATTCTGCACCGGCACGATGCCCGGCACGATCGGGATATCGATGCCGCGCGAGCGCACGCGGTCGAGATAGCGGAAATAGACGTCGTTCTCGAAGAAGAACTGGGTGATCGCGCGGGTCGCCCCGGCATCGACCTTGGCCTGCAGCATGTCGAGATCGACATTGGCGTGGCGCGAATCCGGATGCTTCTCCGGATAGGCCGAGACCGAGACCTCGAAATCGCCGATGCGCCTGATGCCGGCGACGAGATCGGCGGCATTCTCGTAGCCGCCCGGATGCGGCACGTAGGCGCTGCCGACGCCGCCGGCCGGATCGCCGCGCAACGCCACGATATGCCGCACGCCGATGTCGCGATAATTGCGCACCACCGCATCGACCTCGGCGCGCGTCGCGTCGACGCAGGTCAGATGCGCCGCCGGCACGAGCGCGGTCTCGGTCAGCATGCGCTTGACGGTCGCGTGCGTGCGCTCGCGCGTCGAGCCGCCGGCGCCATAGGTCACCGAGACGAAATGCGGATGCAGCGGCGCGAGCCGCTCGATCGCGTCCCACAGCGTGCGCTCCATCTCCTCGGTCTTCGGCGGAAAGAATTCGAACGAGACGCTGAGCTTCTTGCCGCGTCCGTTCACCAGCCGGCTGGCGCGCGGCGAATGGTATTGACAGTCATGCAACCTCCTGACGGCCGGCGATCTGGATGCGCTTGTCCTGCGCGAGCCAGAGCGAGACGGCGACCTTGCCGTCGGAGCCCTTCTCGGGCGCGATGCTCTTGTGCATGGTGACGTCGAGGCCCGCGGCGGCGAGCCATTGCGACACCGTCTCCGGCGCGAAGCCGAGACGGCGATGCGCGTGCTCCTCGCGCAGGAATTCGAGATCGTGCGGCGCGAAATCGACCACCAGCAGGCGGCCGGACGGCGCCAGCACGCGCGCGGCCTCGCGGATCGCGCGCGCGCCGTCGTCGAGATAATGCAGCACCTGATGGATGATGACGACGTCGAAGGAATCGCGCGCCACCGACAGGTCGTAGATGTCGCCCTGCCGCACGCTGCAATGTCTGCAGGCCGGCGCGTTCCAGCCGCGCGCGCGCCAGCAGCAGCATGTCGAGCGACAGGTCGATGCCGAGCCCGCGCTCGATCGAGGGGCCGAACAATTCCAGCATCCGCCCGGTGCCGGTGCCGAGATCGAGCAGCGACTGGAACGGCTTGCCGGCAAGCGCTGCGACGATCGCCTTTTCCACCGCCTCGTCGGCGGCATGCAGCTTGCGGAGGCGGTCCCATTCCGCGGCATGGGCGCGGAAATAGTTCTGCGCGGTCTCGGCGCGCGCTTCGCGCACGGCGGCCAGTCTTTCGCGATCGCGCGCCACCACCGGATCGGCGGGATCGAGCCGCTCGACCAGAAGGCGCGCGATGCCCGCGCTGTCGCCGCGGTCGGCCATGCGGAAGAACGCCCAGGCGCCCTCGCGATGGCGCTCGATCAGGCCGGCTTCGGACGAGCAGCTTGAGATGGCGCGAGATGCGCGGCTGCGACTGGCGCAGGATTTCGGTGAGGTCGGAGACGGTCAGTTCGGTCTCGGCCAGCAGCGCAAGAATGCGCAGGCGGGTGCCCTCGGCCACCGCCCGCAACGCGTCATGCATGGTCTCGAAGGCCAACGGCGCGGACATCGGATCTCGATATCTCCGAGCAGTCAACCTCGATATAAGGATATCTTTATACGGTAATTCGATGGGCGCAAGCCCACAAATTGGGCGCGTTCAGGACTTTTGCCCAGCTGAGCCGTAAGGCCCGCGTCTTCAGCTGCGAGCATGGGCCGAAGGCGCGCGCCGATGGCGGCGCTGCGCCATTTCGCCTAAACCAGCTCCGATGGAACCGAAATCCGCCGAAATCCGATCGACTGGTTCGCCACCCGGCCCGGCGAAGTCGCGGTCGACCTGCCGGAGAGCTTCGATGCCGGGCTCTATTATATCGGCCGCATCCGCACGCCCTGGACCCGGCGCGAGGACTGCCCGAAGAATGCCGGCGAATCCGACACCGTCTGCAAGGTCGAGATCGACGAGCGCTATGCCCGCGGCGCTCGACAAGGTCGAGACCTGCACGCATCTGATCCTGCTCTACTGGATGGACCGGGCGCGCCGCGATCTCGTGGTGCAGACCCCGCGCCATTACGGCGAGGGCCGCGGCACCTTCGCCTTGCGATCGCCGGTGCGGCCGAACCCGATCGCGCTCAGCGTGGTGACCTTGCTCAAGGTCGAAGGCACGACGCTCACGATCAAGAATATCGACTGCCTCGACAACACGCCGCTGCTCGACATCAAGCCCTATTTCGCCTCCGTCGATGCAAAGCCCGATGCGGAAGTCGGCTGGCACCGCGACCGCAACAACGTTTAAGGAGAGTTATCCGGAATGCGTCTTCGTTCGTCCATCACGCGCGACGGCCTCGACCGTACCCCGCACCGCGCCTTCATGCGCGCGATGGGGCTCGACGACGCGGCGATCCAAAGCCGATGATCGGCGTCGTCTCGATGAAGGGCGAAACCACGCCCTGCAACATGACGCATGGACCGCAGGCGGAGGCCGCCAAGCAGGGCATCGAGGCCGCCGGCGGCACGCCGCGCGAATTCACCACCATCTCGGTGTCGGACGGCATCGGCATGAATCACGAGGGCATGAAAATCTCCCTCGTCAGCCGCGAGGTGATCGCCGATTCGATCGAAGCCGTGGTGCAGGGCCATGCCTATGACGGGCTCGTCGCCTTCGGCGGCTGCGACAAGACCCTGCCCGGCGCGATGATGGGCATGGTCCGCTGCAACGTGCCGTCGGTCTTCGTCTATGGCGGCGCGGCGCTTGCCCGGCCGCTTCCAGGGCCGCGACGTCACCGTGCTCGATTCCTATGAAGGCGTCGGCGCGGTGCAGACCGGGCAGATGAAGGAAGAGGATCTGAAGGTGCTCGAACGGGTCGCAATTCCCGCGCTCGGCGCCTGTGCCGGGCAATTCACCGCCAACACCATGGCGATGGTGTCGGAGGCGCTCGGCCTCACGGTGCCGAATTCGGCGATGGTGCCGGGCGTCTATGCGCAGCGTTCGGCGATTGCGGAACGCGCCGGCGAGATCGTGATGGAAATCGTGAAGCGCGGCGGCCCGCTGCCGCGCGATATCGTCACCCGCAAGTCGATCGAGAATGGCTGCGCCATCGTGGCGGCGACCGGCGGCTCGACCAATTGCGCGCTTGCATCTGCCGGCCATCGCCAACGAAGCCGGAATCAAGTTCGAGCTCGACGACGTCGGCCGAGGTGTTCGCGCGCACGCCGCTGATCGGCGATCTGCGGCCGGGCGGGCGTTTCCTTGCCAAGGACGTGCACGATATCGGCGGCGTCTCGATCATCATCCGCGAACTCATCCGCTCCGGCCACATGCACGGCGATTGCATCACCGTCACCGGCCGCACGCTGGCGGAAGAGCACGCCGCGCGCGCCCGACCCGGACGGCGAGATCGTGCGGCGTTCGGAGAAGGCGATCCGCCCGGATGGCGGGCTCGTGGTGCTGAAAGGCAATCTCGCGCCCGACGGCGCACTGCTGAAGGTCGCGGGCCTGAAGTCGCTGGTGTTCGAGGGCATCGCGCGGGTGTTCGACGGCGAGGATGCCTGCACCGCGGCGGTGAAGAAGCGCGACTACAAGGCCGGCGAAGTGCTGATCATCCGCTACGAGGGCCCGAAGGGCGGTCCCGGCATGCGCGAGATGCTCGGCACCACCGCGATCATCTACGGCCAGCAGATGGGCGAGAAGGTCGCGCTGTTGACCGACGGCCGCTTCTCCGGCGCCACGCGCGGCATGTGCATCGGCCATATTGCACCGGAAGCCGCCGTCGGCGGACCGCTGGCGCTGGTGCAGAACGGCGACCGCATCCGCATCGACGGCGCGGCGCGCACCATCGAAGTGCTGATCGACGACGCGGAAATGCAGCGCCGGAAGGCCGCCTGGCGCGCGCCGCAGCCGCGTCACGCCGCGGGACTGCTGGCGAAATACGCCGCGCTCGTCGGTCAGGCCGACAAGGGCGCGGTCACGCATGCCGGCAATGCGGAATGGCCGGAGGGCTAGACTAGCTCGCCGTCTCCCTGTCGCACGCGAAGCGAGTGCAGCACGAAGTCGAGCTGCGTACAGTCGTCGAAGCCGCGCAGACCCATCGACACGCTGGGTCCCGGCTCTGCAGTCGCACCGCTCCACGCTGCGCTGCGCCCGGGACACGATACCGCGCTACTCCATCGGAGCGACGATCTTCGGATGCTTCAGCGTCGAGGCATCCAGCTTCTTCGGCAGCATCTTGTTGTCGGTATAGACGTCGAACATCGCCTGGATGCCGGCGAAATTCGGCGCGGCACCGGGCTCGCGCGCGAAATCGTTCGGCTTCAGCAGATAGGTGTCGAGCACCGGGATCGGCGCCTTCATCACCTCCGACACCACCTTGATGGTCTCCGTCGCGATTGGCGAGCGCCATCTTCATGGCGCGCGGTGATGTCCTTCACATACATCGCAGACCAGTTCCGGATTCTTGTCGACGAAATCCTTCCGGCAGGCTTCGACGATGTGAACGATGTTCGGCACCGCCTCCGACAGCGCGAACAACTTGCGGATGCCGCCCTTGGCTTCCGCGCGCGCGGCGAAGGGCTGGTTCATGTTGACCGCATCGACGCGGCCGGAGCGCAGCGCATCTTCCGACAGCGAGAACGGCACTTCGACGAGCTTGATGTCCTTGTCGGGATCGAGGCCGGCCTTGCGCAGCATCAGGTTGAATGGGCCGTGGGTGCCGCCACCGATCACCGAGATGCCGACGGTCTTGCCCTTCAGGTCGGCCACCGTCTTGATCGGCGAATCGTCCTTCACCGCCCAATAGAGCGAGAAGCGAGCCCGGCCGTTCGCCGACATGCTGGGCGATCACGTACATGTCGAGGCTGCCCGCCGCCATGCTCTGCGCGATCGGCAGCACGCCCTGGGTCGCGCAATCGAGCGCGCCGGCCTGCATCGCCGACGTCATCGGCGAGGTGCCGTTAAACTGCGACCATTCGATATTGTAGGTCTTGCCCAGATTCGGAAATTTGTCCGGGCGCTTCATCATCCAGTATTTGGCTTCCTCGGCCGGAATGGTCCAGCCGACCCGGATGGTGGGGATGGACTGGGCAAAGGCGCTCGCGGAAACCGCGACGGCACCCAAAGCCAGACCGAGAATTGCAGCACGGCGAAGCATATCGTTTGTCCTTCTCATAGCAAGCGCGAACGGCCGCGGAACGTCACGCGCCGCGAAACCGTCGACCCGGGCGCCATGGAACGATGTAAGCGACCGCCCCGCAAGCTCAGATCTGCGCCTGTCGAAGTATAAAGCTTGGGCGGCTGCGCGTCATGGCCGGCGCTCGGCCCGCTGGTCGCAGGCTGCGAAAAGCGCCGAAATCCGCCGGACCCGTCGCAATTTTACCGATCGGTCTAAGCCGACCGAAACGCCTCTGTCGTAAAGGTGTTCTGCGCGCGGCCGAAATTTCGTTTGGGAACCGTTTTCCGGTCTCGCGATTATCAGCCTGTCCAAGGCATCCGAACACTTTGAATGTCCTGCGCACTCGGGGGAATGCGAAGGCCAACCAGAAGGCCTGTGCCATGTCCAAGTCTGCGTTGCAGACTGCGTTGTTCGCCTGCGCCGTTTCGGCCGCTCTGTTCGCCGCCCAGGGTGCCGCCTTCGCCCAAAGTTCCGCCTTATGCGCGACCCGTCTTCGCGCTATCCGGGCACGATTTTCCCGCCACAATCCGCATCGGCGATCGAAGAGCCGGCCGACAGCGCCGAGCTCTCGCCGCAGCTGCGCCGCCAGATCGTTTCCTATTCGACCCGCGAGGCGCCGGGCACCATCATCGTCGATACGCCGAACACCTATCTCTATTACGTGCTCGGCAACGGCCAGGCGGTGCGCTACGGCATCGGCGTCGGCCGCGACGGCTTCCGCTGGTCGGGCATGCAGCGCGTCGCCCGCAAGGCGGAATGGCCGGACTGGCATCCGCCGGCAGAGATGGTCGCGCGCCAGCCCTATCTGCCGCGCTTCATGGCCGGCGGCCCGTCCAACCCGCTCGGCGCGCGCGCGCTCTATCTCGGCAATTCGATCTATCGCATCCACGGCACCAACGCGCCGTCGACCATCGGCGGCCGCGTCTCGTCCGGCTGCATCCGCATGCTGAACGAGGACGTGACCGACCTTTATGGGCGCGTGAATGTCGGCACCAAGGTGGTCGTGCTGCCGGATGGCGGCGGCCGCTCGCGCCAGATCGCCAGCCGTCTCGATCCGCACGCGAGTCGCAAGCGTTCACGCTCTACGAGAAGCCGCGAAACTCCTCGGTCTACTGACTGGACTTCGACGGTCAAATCTGAATGATCCGCCCGGTCGCAACCGGGCGGATTTTTTCATGCGGATTGCAGCAATGGCGGCGGGCGCGGTCGGCGGATATTTCGGCGCCCGCATGGCGGCCGCGGGCCACGACGTTACCTTCATCGCGCGCGGAGCGCATCGCGACGCCATCCGCGACAACGGCCTGATCATCGAAAGCACGCTCGGCAATCTGCATCTGAAGGATGCGAGCGTCACCGACGATCCGCGCGACGTCGGTCCGGTCGATATCGTGCTGTTTGCGGTCAAGCTGTGGGACACGGAGACCGCGGCCGACACTGGCGCGTCCGCTGATCGGACCGAATACGCGCCTCATCACCTTCCAGAACGGCGTCGACAGCGTCGAGCGGATCGCGCCGATCCTGGGCGCCGACCATGTCGCGGGCGGCATCGCCTATATCGCGAGCGTGATCGACCGGCCCGGCGTGATCGCCCATACGAGCCCGTTTGCGACGCATGCGCTGCGGGCGCGTCGACGGCAAGGACGATCCGGCGCTCGACGCATTCGCCGATGCCGCCAAGGCGGCCGCGATCGACATTCGAGACATCCGACGCAGATCAATCCCGACCGCTGGCAGAAATTCACCTTCCTGGTCGCGCTGTCCGGCATGACGGCCGCGACCGCGCCAGCCGATCGGCGTGACGATGGCCGATCCGGACATGAAGGCGTTCTTCCGCAGCCTGATGCAGGAGGTGGTCGCGGTCGCGCGCGCCGAGCGGCGTCGAGCTTGGCGATGGCTTCGTGGACGAGCAGATGAAGTTTGCCGAAAGCGCGCCCTTCGGGATGCGGGCGTCGATGGCGCACGATCTCGAACGCGGCAACCGGCTCGAACTGGACTGGCTGGCCGGCAAGGTGGTCGAACTCGGCCGCAAATTCGGCGTTCCGGTCCCGGCCAATGAGGCGGTCTATGCGCTGCTCAAGCCGTATCGTCTTGGCGACCGAGCCCGAATTAATCTTTCGCCGCCGCACTTTAGCCCGCTTGTGCGGGCTGGTCTTGCGCGGCGGACGAGGCCTAAAATTCAAGGGCTTAGGCCGCGTTTTGCAGAACGGTCCGCCGGTGGCCAACACAAGAAACCTGAAACTCATCGGCGGCGGCATCGCGATCGCGGCCGCTGTTCTTTGTCGGAACGCTGGTCGCGCTCGAACTGTTCGGGTCGCGCGGCGAGCCGCAAAAGCCGGACGCTGGCGGAAAAGCCGCCGCTGCCGGAAGCCACCCGTCAATCGGTCTTCGTCGCACCGATCGCGATCCCGATTTCCGCCATCCGTCAGGCGATGGAACAGGCCGCTCCGCGCAATCTCACCGGCAAGCCGGAAAGCCAGCTCAACAAATTGCTGGCGAAAGCCGAAATCGAATACACGCTCGAACGCTCGCCGCTGACGCTGATCGGCCGCGCCGACGGGCTCACCATCGCCACCAACCTGCAACGGCTCGTTTCGAGCGACCGGCCAGCTTGCCTCCCAGATCAACAATGTCGGCGGCGCCGTTGCCGGCCTGCTGAGCGAGCGAAACAAGGAAAAGATCAACGGCGCGCTCGCCGGCCTTCTGAAGGACAAGGACAAGGAAAAGATCGTCAGCCTCGGCAAGGACACGACCGGCGCGCGCGCTCGATCAGCGCGCCGACATCAAGGGCAATGTCAATCTGGTCGCGCGCCCGACCATCACCACCGGCTGGCGGCTCGAGCCCAATCTCACCGCCCAGATCGCGATTGCCGAGGCCAATATCCAGATCGCCGGCGTCAAGCTGAACGGTGCCAACGAGGTCAAGCCGCTCGTCGACAAGGAAGTCGAGGAACAGACGCAAGCCTTGCAGGCAAGGCTGCGCAACGATCCGTTCATCGAGAATGCCGCCAGGCGCGAATGGGCGAAAATGTGCCGCTCGTTCCCGCTCGGATCGGCGGGCGCGGACCTTCCCGGTCTTTGGCTCGAATTGCGGCCGACGCGAGCCTTCGCCGCGCAACCGCGCGTCGATGCCAACAACGTCACCCTGACGCTCGGCATCCAGGCCGATACCCGCATCGTGCCGCAGGAAACCAAGCCGGATTGTCCGTTTCCGGCCAAGCTCGATCTCGTGCCGCCGCTCGATCAGGGCAAGGTCGCGATCGGACTGCCGATCGACGTGCCGTTCACCGAGATCAGCAAGCTTCTGGACTCGCAGCTTGAGGGCAAGACCTTTCCCGACGACAAGAATTCGCCCGCCGAAATGACCGTGCAGAGCGCCACGGTTGCCGCCGCCGGCGAGCGGCTGCTGGTATCGCTGCTGGTGACCGCGCGCGAGCGCAAGAGCTGGCTCGGCCTCGGCACCGAGGCCACCTTGTATATTTCGGGCAAGCCCGTGCTCGACCAGGGCCAGCAGATCGTGCGGCTGGAGAATGTCGCGCTCGCCGTGGAATCGGATGCGCTGTTCGGCGTGGTCGGCGCCGCCGCCAAGACCGCGACTCCCCTATCTGCAAAGCGCGCTGGAAAAGAACGCGGTGATCGACCTGAAGCCGACGCTTGCCAATGCGAGGCGCTCGATCGACAAGGCGCTGATCGGATTTCCGGCTGCAGAACGACGACATCAAGGTCGACGCGACCATGACCGGATTGCGCCTGGTCGGCATCGAATTCGATTCCAGGATCGTGCGCATCACCGCCGAAGCCGACGGCATCGCGCGGGTGGCGCTCAACAAGCTGCCGGTGAAGTGAGCCGGGCTGCGTTGACACGAGCGGCAATCGGCCTACATTAGCTTCGTTCCGAGGGGAGTCCCGCAGGGGGCTGAGATTCCGCCAGGTCTTGTCGAAAGACGCTGCGGTAACCCTTTGAACCTGATCCGGGTCATGCCGGCGAAGGGACAGGACACCATGCAGACCTCGCTTTATCTCGCAAAGCTTATCGGCCCGACGCTGCTCGTGATCGGCATCGGCATGCTGATCAACCGCGACGGCTATCGCGACATGGCGCGCGAATTTCTCGGCAGCCGCGCGCTGATCTATCTCGCCGGCATCCTCGCCTTCGTGCCGGGCCTTGCGATGGTGCTCGCCCACAATGTGTGGGTCGGCCGACTGGCGGATCGTCATCACCATTCTCGGCTGGCTCGCCTTGGTCGGCGGCGCCTTCCGGATCCTGTTTCCGCAGGAGGTCACGCGCATCGGCACGCGCGTGATCGCCAATCCCAACACCATGCTGATCGGTGGCGTCGTGACGCTCGCGTTCTCGGCGCGATTCTCTCCTTCTACGGCTACGCACGCTAACGCGGCTGCGCACAAGAAGACGAACGGGAACCACAACAATGAACATCCACAATCCCAATCATCGAAACTCCGAAGGTCACGACCGGCGCGCTGCCGGCCTCGCGCAAGATTCATGTCGCGCCCGACGCGGCGCCCGATCTGCGGGTGCCGCTGCGCGAGATCGCGCTGTCGGAAGGCTCCGGCGAGCCGCCGCTGCCGGTCTACGACACCTCGGGCCCCTACACCGACGAGGCGGTCACGATCGACGTCGAGAAGGGCCTGTCGCGCGCGCGCATCGCCTGGGTGAAGGAGCGCGGCGGCGTCGAGGAATATGAGGGCCGGCCGCTGAAGCCGGTCGATAACGGCAACGTCACCGGCAAATATCTGGCGCGCGCCTTCCCGAATACGCCGAAGCCGTTGCGCGGTGTCGGCGATGCGCCGGTCACGCAATACGAATTCGCGCGCGCCGGCATCGTCACCAAGGAAATGATCTACGTCGCCGCGCGCGAAAATCTCGGCCGCAAGCAGATGCTGGAGCGCGCGCGAGGCCGCGCTGGCCGACGGCGAGAGCTTCGGCGCGTCGGTGCCGGCCTTCATCACGCCGGAATTCGTGCGCGACGAGATCGCGCGCGGCCGCGCCATCATCCCGGCCAACATCAATCACGGCGAACTCGAGCCGATGATCATCGGCCGCAACTTCCTGGTGAAGATCAACGCCAATATCGGCAACTCCGCCGTCACCTCCTCGGTCGAGGAAGAGGTCGACAAGATGGTGTGGGCGATCCGCTGGGGCGCCGACACGGTGATGGACCTCTCCACCGGCCGCAACATCCACAACACCCGCGAATGGATCCTGCGCAACTCGCCGGTGCCGATCGGCACCGTGCCGATCTATCAGGCGCTGGAGAAGGTCGACGGCGATCCGGTCAAGCTCGACTGGGAGGTCTACAAGGACACGCTGATCGAGCAATGCGAACAGGGCGTCGATTATTTCACCATCCATGCCGGCGTGCGGCTCGCCTATGTGCCGCTGACCGCCAACCGCGTCACCGGCATCGTGTCGCGCGGCGGCTCGATCATGGCGAAGTGGTGCCTGTCGCGGCACAAGGAAAGCTTCCTCTACGAGCGCTTCGACGAGATCTGCGACATCATGCGCAAGTATGACGTGTCGTTCTCGCTCGGCGACGGCCTGCGGCCCGGCTCGATCGCCGACGCCAACGACCGCGCGCAGTTCGCCGAACTGGAGACGCTCGGCGAACTGACGCAGATCGCCTGGAAGAAGGGCTGCCAGGTCATGATCGAAGGCCCCGGCCACGTGCCGATGCACAAGATCAAGATCAACATGGACAAGCAGCTGAAGGAATGCGGCGAGGCGCCGTTCTATACGCTGGGGCCGCTCACCACCGACATCGCGCCGGGCTACGACCACATCACGAGCGGCATCGGCGCCGCCATGATCGGCTGGTTCGGCTGCGCCATGCTCTGCTACGTCACGCCGAAGGAGCATCTCGGCCTGCCCAACCGCGACGACGTCAAGGTTGGCGTCATCACCTACAAGATCGCGGCGCATGCCGCCGACCTCGCCAAGGGCCATCCGGCGGCGCAGCTGCGCGACGACGCGCTGTCGCCGCGCGCGCTTCGACTTCCGCTGGGAGGACCAGTTCAATCTCGGCCTCGATCCCGACACCGCGCGCGAATACCACGACGAGACGCTGCCGAAGGACGCGCACAAGGTCGCGCATTTCTGCTCGATGTGCGGGCCGAAATTCTGCTCGATGAAGATCACGCAGGACGTGCGCGATTATGCGGCGACGCTGAACGATCCGAACGGCATGGGCGTTTCGGAGAGAGGCGTGATCGAAGACGGCATGGCCGAGATGAGCGAGAAGTTCAACGCGATGGGCCAGCAGGTCTATATCGATGCGGAGAAGGTGAAAGAGAGCAACAAGGCGCTCTGACACAGATGCGTCGAACTGCTCTCTATTTCGCCTTTATCGTTTCCGTGCTCGGAGTCGGGCTCGCGATCGGCTCGATCACGCGGCCAGATGGCTGGTACGCCGCGCTTGCAAAGCCGTCATTCAATCCGCCGAACTGGATCTTCGCGCCCGTTTGGACCCTGCTCTACGTCATGATTGCCGTGGCCGGCGCGCGCAGCTTCGAGCGCAGCGACGGCATGCAGCTCTGGCTGAGCCAGATGGTCTTGAACTTCGCCTGGACGCCGGTTTTCTTCGGATTGCATCGCCCCGGCGCTGCACTCGTCATTGTTCTCGCAACGCTCGCGGCGGTTGTCGCGTTCATCGTCACGCGCTGGAAGGCCGACCGCGTCAGCGCGCTGCTGTTCATCCCCTATGCGGCCTGGGTCGCCTTCGCATCGGTTCTGAACGCGTCGATTGTGGTGCTGAACTAGAGGCCGCGCTTCGTGAATCGAGCTCTGCGCGGAGCCATCGCCTCACAACGGTACAAGGTTCGCATCTGTTCGGCGAAAACCGGTTTCCGGATCACCGATCCGTTCGGCGCCTGGGAGCACTTTTCTCTACCTTCTCGCGCCTGGCGATGAGGCCGCCCCGTCCGCTCGGCGCCGATCCGAAAGCGGACCTTGGCCGCCGTCCGATCGTATCTCCGGTGCCGCCCAAGGGCTCCAAGCGAGCTGTCGGATTGCAGTGGCCGCCATTGTCGATCGATCCGCGCGGCAGTACGCTGCCGTGGCAAATGGCGTGTCGGCGCCAGACAGCCGGCGCGCGGTGGCCTGCACAAGGGTGATACGCATGTTCCATTGGCACGCTTGCAATCACGTCTTCGCCGAATCGCGCGCAGGTCGTTTTGCCACCCGGTTCTTCTCACCCGAGCTTACCGCTTGGCGAGGTCAGCAACCGCTCTGGAAAGTGTTCTGGCTGTATGGAGTCGCCGTCAGTAGCGCATTGATCGCGATATATCTGTTCGCGTTTCTCATCGAAGGCGTCGGGCTTCGTCAGATTCTCATTCTGTGCTTTGCTCCCTATACAGCCTGGATTCTGGTTTCGATCTGGCGATGCGCGAACAATGCACGCGAGCCATTCTGGGGCATCTTGGCGCGTTTTTTGACCGTCGCGTGGGCCTGCAATGCTACCATGATAGTCGTTTTCATCGAGATGAATTTGATTGCAAACTACTACATGACGCGCACCGCAGACTGAATTGGCGTCAAGTAAGGCACAAGACTCGCTGCCGGGTTTGTCTCTCTGCTCAATCGCGACAAATCCTTCGTCATCGGCTCAACCCTGATCCCCTCGTCCAGGATTGCCGTTCTCCGCGCAACCCGGCCGAGCCGCAAATCTCCGCCCCGCATGGCTCTCACCGACATCGACATCAACGCGATCACCGAGGCCGATCTGAAGACCGCCATCGCCGAAGGCCTGCGGCTCAGCATGACGCTCGCCTTCGCGCCCGAGGCCTATAACCATCCTTTCGTAAGGGATATCTCGTCGCTTGCGAATACGAACGGCGGGCTGATGCTGGTCGGCATCGCCGAGAAGGATGGCGTTGCTACCGGTTTCGCGCCGCTGACCGGAAATCCCGACGCCGAAATGCGCGATCTTGCAACGCGCCTGCAGACCGGCATCGTGCCGCCAGTGCCGGGGGTGCTGCTTCGGGCCATCAGTCTCGCCGGCGGCGGCCTCGTCGTCGCGCTTCGCGTTCCAAGAAGCCGGCAGGCGCCGCACAGCGTCTCCGATCCTCGGGACGCGCGTTCGACGCTGGTCTATACCCGCGTTGTCCGGGGCGCCATCAAGATGCATCCCCGTGCGGTCGACGAATGGCCCTGGTAGCTCCTCCCCGTTGAATGACATCGAAAGTCTGCGGTAGGTTGCCGTCATGGAACAGTCCCCCGACTACGCCCGCTGGGAATCCCGCTTCGCCAAGCCCGAATACGAATTCGGCAAGGCGCCGAATGAATTCCTTGCGCGCTGCAAGCCGCTGCTGCCGAAATCCGGGCACGCGCTCGCGGTCGCCGATGGTGAGGGCCGCAACGGCGTATGGCTCGCCGAGCAGGGCCTCGACGTCCTGTCGATCGACTTCTCGCCGGCGGCGCAGAACAAGGCGCGCGCGCTGGCCGTCGAACGCAACGTCTCCATCACGTTCGAGCAGGCCGACGTTCATGCCTGGCCCTATCCGGATGCGGCCTTCGATGTCGTGGTCGAGATTTTCACCCAGTTCTCGACGCCGGCCGTGCGCCCCTCGAAATGGGCCGGCATGCGCCGCGCGCTGAAACCGGGCGGCCTGCTGATCCTCGAGGGCTACACCCCGAAGCAGCTTGAATACGGCACCGGCGGGCCGAAGCAAATCGAACACCTCTACACCCGCGCGATGCTGGAACAGGCCTTCGGCGATTTCCGCGACCTGAAGATCGTCGAGGAGGAGCGCAAGATGAACGAGGGCGCCGGCCATGTCGGCATGTCGGCGGTCATTAACCTGACCGGGCGCAAGCCGTAATCCGCCCGCGCAGCCAAGAGCCTTTTCGTTTTGGATTAAATCGACGTTTGCAACGGCCTCGGTCTACCTCTCCCATAGGGAGAGGTGGGCACACGCAGTGTGCCGGGTGAGGGAGCGCAGCTAATCCGCCGCGACAGCTTCAACTCCCAACTAATTTGTTCTACCGCATCTTCGATTTCAACCGGATCGCCGGGCCGTCCACCACGAAGGTCCCGTAACCGTGATGGTGGATGGTCTTCGGGTTTTTCTGCGCCGGATCGCGCCAGGCAGCGACCACTTCAAGGATGAAAAGATTATAAGCGCCGACCAGCCGCTTGTCGGACACCTTGCATTCGAGATTGGTGAAACATTCCGCAATCAGCGGCGGCTTGACGATACTCGCCGGCAGCGGCGTCAGCCCGAAGGCCTTGAATTTGTCGGTATTGCGTCCCGAAGAATTTCCGACCTTGACCACTTTCGGCGCGAGCCTGCGCGACGGAATTGCAATGACGCATTCGCCGCTCGCGTGCAGAGCCACGAAGGAATGGTTGGCGCCGGAGACCACACAGGCGATCAGCGGCGGCTCGAACTCGACAATCATGTGCCAGGACATGGTCATCACATTGGCGCGGCCCTTCGACGCCGTGGCCAGCAGCACCACCGGACCGGGCTCGATCAACTGATAGACTTTCGACAAGGGCAGCGGCTTCGGAGCGCGGGCGGTTCGGGAGTTTCGCATTTTCACGGTTCGCCGTTACGATATCGCGCCATATGTTCACGAAAGGTCAAAAGGTGAAACACCGGATGGGGGCGGCACAGCCATGACGCAGCGCATCGCGCGCATGGTCGCTGCGGTGCTGGGCTGCCTGCTTTTCGTTTCCGTCGCGAACGTGCCCGCCTCCGCCTGCGCCTGCTGCTCGAACCGTGGCTCGCGTTATGTCGCGACCGAAAAGCTGGATCAGCAAAGGCTCGCCGCGATCGACCAGATGACATTCGGTAAATCGGCCCGGCTCCATGTCGGGGAGAGCGATGGCGAGGAAACGCTGGTCGACGGCCTCGGCAGCTCCTACACGCTTGACGTCGAGCGGCAGAAAAGCCGCATCGTGTTCACGTTCCGGAACAACAAGGGCCAGCCCGGCACCGCGACCCTGGTCATGCCGAGAACCATTTCGATCTTCGAGGTCGATCCGCATGACGACAGCAAGGACATGGGACTGGGTCCGAACCTGTACAAGGAATGGACGCTGACCGCGCCCTTAGCCGTCACCGGCATCCTGCGTCGCACCGGGGGCCCAGCGCGCGACCATGAGTCTGATCCTGCATGGCGGCGGCCGCGGCTGCACCGATGCAACGCATTTCACCGACTGGACGCTGCAACTTCGCCGGCCGAAGGGCCGGACGATCTTTTTCGGCCCGCTCGAAATCCGGCACGCCTTGATCGTTTTCGAGCGGAGTTAAATCGGCGCGCGCGCTTTGCATGCGCAGCATAATCCGATAGCAAGGCGACAGCGGCATCGCTCCGGGTTCGCCATGCAATCCTTTGTATATAACGCCCTTCCCGGCCGCGTCATTTTCGGCAGCGGCACGATCGCGACGCTGAAAGCGGAGATCGAGCGCGCCGGCTGCAAGCGCGCGCTGCTTCTGAGCACGCCGGAACAGGCCACCGAGTTGAAGACGATCGCAGCCTCTATCGGGCCGCTCGCGGCCGGCGTCTTTGCGCAGGCCGCGATGCATACGCCGGTCGATGTTACCGAACGCGCGGTGAAGGCTGTGAAAGACCGCAACGCCGATTGCACGGTGGCGTTCGGCGGCGGCTCCTCGACCGGGCTCGGCAAGGCGATCGCGCTGCGAACCGATCTCACCCAGATCGCGATCCCCACCACCTATGCCGGCTCGGAAATGACGCCCATTCTGGGCGAGACCGAGGACGGCCGGAAGACCACCCAGCGCAATCTGAAGGTGCTGCCGGAAATCGTCATCTATGACGTGGACTTCACGCTCACCCTGCCGCCGCGTCTCACCGTCACCTCCGGCACCAATGCGATCGCGCATGCGGTCGAGGCGCTCTATGCGCAGGACCGCAATCCGGTGATCTCGATGATGGCCGAACAGGCTATCGTCGCGCTCGGCCGCGCTCTGCCGAAGATCGTTGCCGACCCGAAGGATCGCGAGGCGCGCAGCGACGCGCTCTACGGCGCCTGGCTGTGCGGGCTTTGCCTCGGCTCGGTCGGCATGGCGCTGCATCACAAGCTCTGTCATGTCGTCGGCGGCTCGTTCAACCTGCCGCATGCCGACACCCACACCGTGATCCTGCCTTACGCGATGGCCTACAATGCCAAGGCCGCGCCGGAAGCCGACCGAGCGGTGGCCCGCGCGCTCGGCGGCAGCGACGGCACGCAGGCCTTGGTCGCGCTCGCAAGGAAGCTCGGCAGCCCGGACAGCCTGAAATCGCTTGGCATGAAGCAGAGCGATATCGACGTCGCGGCCGATTATGCGGTGCAGAACCCGTACTGGAATCCGCGACCGATCGAGCGCGCACCGATCCGCGCGCTGATCGCCGATGCCTGGGCCGGCATTCCGCCGCGCGCGGCATAATTTTCCAGCGCTCCTGCTTGCGCCGTCACGCAAGCTTGCGACACCGCGATTTCGGTGGCCCGCTCCGGCCAGGCACCTGATTTCCGAGGCCTGGCAATAGCGAACCAAGCCGCCAACGTCGCGTTGTGATGAGACGCGCATTGCGAAAATCCGGCGCAAACTCATCACAGCGGGCACGACCCTGACAGGGCAACATCATGGACGTTCTTTGGATCATTCTCGGCGCGGGGTTGCTGGCAGCAGCCGGATTGTTCGCTTTGCCGTTCCTGTTACGCAAGTCCGACGGCAAGAATTCCATCGACCTGGAAAGCTAGCGGCGGCCGCTGGAAGGATTGAGCGGCCCTTTTCTTTCCCGCGTCTGCCCCTCGGGCGGCTGCCCGCCAAATTCTCCCTGTCCCCTGTCGCTTGCGAAGGCCGGGTCGACATCGTAGGTGCCGCCATGCGTGTCGCGATATTCGATGTGTTCCGGTCTGTCGATCTGATTTTGGGAATTTCCGCGAGGTTTGCTACCGCCCGAACCATGCTTCATCGGAACCTCCTGTTTTCGAGGCAACGACTGTTATCGGCTCCGGTTCCGTATGCTCCCGCCAAATGCGAAGCGCAGCTGGAACAGAAGCGCGCCGACGCGCTTGATCGAAGGAACTTTCGAAGCTGCGACCGGCTTTACAGCCGAAAGGGATGATCACCATGCCAGAGACCGCCGTTTATCGCGTTGTCCGCCGCAACGACGAATGGGCCATCGAACACGACAACAAGGTGGAAGGGACCTATGCCACAAAGGAGGCCGCGTTCGAGGCGATTATCGGCGCCGCCAGCAATTCGATAAAGGACGGTGTCGGCGTCTCGATCGAAATTCCGCCGCGTCGCGCCGGTCAATCGTCCCTTGGAGCCGCGTAGATTATGGGATTCGAATTACTATACGGTGTCGGCGGCTTGCTGCTTTTCGCTGCCTTGATATGGGGCGCGATGAACTATCGTGAACGCAAGCGCGCCCAGCCGCAGCGCGGCGACGCCAAAACGCGGGAACTATATCAACGCCCGGACGAGTAAGCGGGGCGGTATAGAATCCCTCTCAATTCGATCGGCGGCTGCGTAACTTTGGCTCCTTCAAAACCGCCGCAATCCTGTTCGGCGTTTCGGCAGAGCCGGCCGCGTCCCGAGACTCCTCACAATAGCGAGAAATCATCCTCGGGAACGAGCGGCGCGTTTTGCATTTCCTTGCTGACATCGATCGGATGTCCGACCAGTTGCTCGGCGGCGTCGAAGGTATCGGTGATCGCGCGCAAGACGATCAGCTTGCCGTCGATGAAGCGCATGAAATGCGTGAAGCGAAACCGGATCGCGCGGCCGGTATCGCGCTGATGCGCCCGCACCTGACCGTAGGTGGCGACCCGATCGCACTGCACCAGAACATGCTCGAACTCGAAGCTCGATATCCGGAAGAAGCAGGGAATGATCCGCACCATCGCCTCGATCACCTCCTCCTTGCCGCGGCGCGGCCCGAAGAGATCGAACTGGTTGCTCGGTCCGGTCACCGACCACTCCACCTGATCGTGCAGGACGGCTGCGATCCGATCGGGATCCCGCGACAGATAGGCGTCGTAATAGGCCGCGACGAAAGGCGGCATGGCATTGCCGCCCGTATCGATCCCGGATCGCACCGCGCTCGCATCCGCGAACATGACGCAGGTTTCGCCGCTCATATCGCCACAATGTCGGAGGCGGAGACGGCCTGCAATTCCTGATAGGGGTCGATGCGATAGCCCACGAGTTGCTCGACGACGTCGAATGTGTCGGCGACGCCCTGTATCGACACCACCTTGTCTTGCTGGAACACCACGAAATGAGCACAGTGATAAGTGATGACCCGGCCGGTACTTTTCTGCACCGCGCTGACCTTGCTGAACACGCCCGCGCGATTTCCGTCGATCACCAGTTCGGTCGGCTCGAAGCGCCGCATTGCAAATACCTGCGGCACCAGCCGTGTCAGATAGTCCACGACGGCCGCCTTACCGCGCCGGTAGCCGCAAAAGTGAAATATGTCCACGGGTCCCGCCATGTGCCATTGCACGTCGTCGGCAAGGAATGCGGCCACGCGCAGAGGATCGCGCGACACCAATGCGTCGTAGAAGTCCTTCACCACCTGACACGGAACGCTGGTGCCCATGATCGCCTGGATGCGGTTTCAATCCGCCGGACACCCTGCCGGGCAATCTCTTAATTTTTGTGATAGGTCAGAAGCATCCGGTCTGGGCGGGTTTCCAAATCGTTAACCCTTGCCGCCGCGTCCGCAAAGCACGCGCGCAAGGGCAGGATCGCTTCTCAGATCACCGACACTTCGTCATTCGAATTGTCGGGTGCGAGGCTCGGCCCGGAAACCAGCGAAATCCGGTAGCCCATGAGTTGCTCCACGGCATCGAAAGAATCGGTCAGCGCCCGCATCGAGATCAGCTTGCCGTCCTGAAACCGCATGAAATGCGCATAGGCGAAGCGGATCGAGCGCTTGGTCTCACGCTGGCGCGAACGAACCCGGCCGAACGAAGCGGCGCGATCGTCCTGCACCAGAAGCTGCTCGATCTCGAAGCCGGTAAGTTCCTGAAAGCAGGGGATGATGCGGGTGATGAGCTCGATCACCGCCGTCTTGCCTCGCCGCATCCCGAAGAAATCTACATGATCGGCGGGACCGGAAATCAGCCACGCGACGTCGTCATGCAACACCGCATCGAGCCGCTTTGCGTCGCCGCGGAGATAGGCATTGTAGAATTCGCAAAGGTATGACGGCGCCGGGCGCCCGAGCCCGCAGGGCGGCAACGAGAAGTCGGCGGTCACAACGTCACCATATCGTCGGTTTGGTCCGCGGCGCGCGGAGCGCCATTCTCGATCCGGACGCCGCTGAGCTGATCGATCAGCCCGAAGGTATCGGCAACCGACTGCATCGAGACCACCTTGTCGTCCCGGAAAGTCACGAAATGAGCGCAGTGAAAGGTGATGATGCGATCGGTGCCTTTCTCGACCGCCGTCAGCTTGCTGAAACTGGCGGCGCGCTCGCCGTCGATGACGATATCGTCCGGCTCGAAGCGCTTGACGGAGTACAGAACCGGCACCTGGCGGGTGAAGTGATCGATCACGGCAGCCTTGCCGCGCCGATAGCCGCAGAACGGGAAAATCTCGACCGGCCCCAGGAATTTCCACTCGACGTCGTCGTCGAGAAATTCGAGCACCTGCGCGAGATCGCGCCTGGCGTAAGCCTGGTAAAACCTCTGCACGAGGCTGTGCGAAACGGGCGCGCCCATGCTGTTTCTCCTGCCGATGCGCCAGTCTGGTCGAAAAGTCCTTATTTTTGGTGATCGGGAAGAAATTTGAATGATGAAGGCGCTAAGCCTTCGTTAACCCACCCGTCCCCGGCCGGGCGTTAAGGCCCGAAATGCGTGGGCGTCGAAACCTTAAGCCAGTCGTGCTAAAGGCCCGCCGCCATGTCGAAAACTGTGACCCCCGCCCTGCCCAACCCGCGCGCGCAGACCCTCGTCTTCGCCGAAAACCTGCTCGCGACCTACGAACGCTCGGGCTATTCACGGGCCCATCCGGCCATCCTGCAGCCCGCCGAACCCTTCCTGGACCTGTCCGGCGAGGATATCCGCGGCCGGATGTTCCTCACCCAGGGCCGCTCCGGCGAGGAATTGTGCCTGCGGCCTGATTTCACCATTCCGGTCTCCCGCGACTATCTCGCCTCGCCTGCCGCCGGCCGGCCGCAAGGCTATTGCTATCTCGGCCCGATTTTCCGGGATCGCGGCAGCCTGCCGGGTGAATTCCTGCAGGGCGGCATCGAATCCTTCGGCCGCACCGACAAGGCCGCAGCCGACGCCGAGACGCTGGCGCTCGGCCTGGAAGCTACCGCCCATTTCGGGCGGCAGGCACCCGATATCCGCATTGGCGATGTGGGATTGTTCGCCGGACTGATTTCCGCGCTCGACCTTGCGCCGGCCTGGAAGCGGCGGCTGATCAAGGACTTCAACCGCAAGGCCTCGCTCGCACACGACCTCGACCGCCTGACGATCGGCACCGCCAACGGCAAGCCTGAATATCAGGGCGTTCTGGCGGCGCTCGCGGGCTCCGATCCAAAGGCGGCACGCGCGCTGGTCACCGACCTGCTTTCGATCGCCGGCATCTCCGCGGTCGGCGGCCGCTCGGTGGGCGAGATCGCGGACCGGTTCCTGGAACAATCGACGCTCGGCGCCTCCGCCACGCTGCCGCGCGACACCCGCGCGCTGGTCGAACGCTTCCTTTCGATCGCCGGCAATCCGCAGGATGCGGCAGGCGCGATGCGACAACTCGCCACCGAAGGCGGGCTCGCGCTCGATGCCGCGCTCGACCTGTTCGAGGCGCGCAGCGCCGAGCTTGCAAAACGCGGCATCGATCTCAAACGCGTCGCGTTCTCGTCGGCCTTCGGGCGCGGCATGGATTATTACACCGGCTTCGTGTTCGAACTGACCGACGGCACGTCGCCGGAGCCGCTGGTCGCCGGCGGCCGCTACGACGACCTGATGACGAGGCTTGGTTCGCCAACGCCTATCCCGGCCGTCGGATTTTCGATCTGGATTGCGCGCCTTGCGGGAGCGGCTCAATGAACGCGCCCCTCATCATCGCCGTGCCGGCCAAGGGCCGGCTGCAGGAGAATGCGGAGAACTTCTTCGCGCGCGCCGGCCTGCGTCTGGTCAAGCCGCGCGGCGCCCGCGACTATCGCGGCACCATCGACGGGCTCGACGGTGTCGAGATCGCCTATCTCTCCGCGGCCGAGATCACCGCGCAGCTAGCGCAAGGTTCCGCCCATATGGGCGTCACCGGCGAGGATCTGGTGCGCGAGATGATTCCGAACGCCGACGACCGCGTGATCCTGCTCGATGGTCTCGGCTTCGGTTTCGCCAACGTCGTGGTCGCGGTGCCGCAGGCCTGGATCGACGTGCGCAGCATGGCCGATGTCGACGATGTCGCGACCGCGTTCCGGCTGCGCCATAACCGCAAGATGCGGGTCGCCACCAAATATGTGAATCTGACGCGTGACTTTTTCGGCAAATGCGGCATCGCCGATTACCGAATCGTGGAAAGTCTGGGCGCAACCGAAGGCGCGCCTGCGGCCGGCACCGCCGAACTGATCGTGGACATCACCACCACCGGCAACACGCTCGCCGCCAATGCCCTGAAGATCGTGGATGATGGCGTCATGCTGCGCTCGCAGGCCAATCTGGTGGCCGCACGCACCGCTGACTGGAAGAATGGCGCGCTCGACACCGCGCGGAAGATTCTGGACCGGATCGCCGGCCAGGACCGCGCGCACGCGTTCCGCGAGATGCGCACGCGATTCAAGGGCTGCGACGACGCGCTGCTGGTACTCGCCCGCGAGGAATTCGGCATCGTCACGCCGTTCGGCGGGCCGACCTCATCGGGCATGCTGACATTGCATTGTCCGCCCGATCAGGTCTTCGCGCTGGCGGATTTTCTTCGCGACAGGGGCGCACAGGCGATCTCGGTCTCCGAGATCGATTATGTCTTCACCCAGGACAATCCGCTATTCGAGAAGCTGAAGGCGGGATTGTAATCTACTTCGCCTGAAAAACCCTCACCCGCCCGAATAGCCGCCGATGATCGGCAGCACCTCGCCGGTGATGTAGCTTGAGCAGCTCGGCGCCGCGAGGAACACGAAGGCCGGCGCGATCTCCTCGGGCTGCGCCGGCCGCTTCATCGGCGTGTCGGCGCCGAACTTCGAGACGCGCTCGGCGTTCTTGTCGGCCGGATTGAGCGGCGTCCAGACCGGCCCGGGCGCCACCGCGTTGACGCGGATGCCGCGGTCGATCGAGATGCGTCGCCAGCGAACGGGTGAAGGCGTGGATGCCGCCCTTGGTCATCGAATAGTCGAGCAGGTCCTTGTTGCCGAGGAGCCCGGTCACCGAGCCGGTCATGACGATCGGCGACGCCCTGCTTCATATGCGGCACCGCCGCCTGCGCCATGTGGAAATAGCCGTAGAGATTGGTCTTCAGCGTGCGGTCGAAATGCTCCGGCGTGAGGTCGACGAAGTCCTGTACATGCTCCTGGAACGCCGCGTTGTTGACCAGCACGTCGAGCTGGCCCAGTTCGCCGACCGTCCGGCGCACCGCCTCCCTGCAGAATTCCGGATCGGCGACGTCGCCCGAAATCGTGATGCAGCGGCGGCCCTCGTTCTCGACCGCGCGCCTGGTCTCGTGCGGCATCCTCGTGCTCGCTCAGATAGGCGATAGCCACGTCGGCGCCCTCGCGCGCAAACAGCACCGCGACCGCGCGACCGATGCCGGAATCGCCGCCGGTGATCAGCGCCACCTTGTCCTTGAGCTTTTCCGAGCCCTTGTAATGCGGCGCGTCGTACATCGGCGCGAGTTCGCAGATCGGCTTCCTGTCCGGGCTTCTTCAGGTGCTGCGCCGGCAGCGGCGGCTCGGGATAAATCCGCGCGCCGGCCTGCATCGCGGCTTTCTTTTCGCTCTTCTCGTTGTTCTGATACGGCTTCGCCTTTTCCTTGCGATCGATATCCTGCTGAATCGCGCGTTCGGCCGCCGCGGTCTTTTCGGCGGCTTGCGAAAAGCGGTCGCTGCGAATGGACTGTGACATGGGAACCTCGCCTGCCTGACCATTGTCAACGATGGCCGGGCGCGAGGGTTCCGAAAATCGGACGCTACCGCGCGAGGCCTGCCTTGGCGAAACCCGGCACCTGAAACCGCTTGCGATAATGGCCCGGCGACAGGCCGGTCAGGCGTTTGAACAGCCGGCGGAAGAAAGCCGGATCTTCGTAGCCGACCCGCCAGCTGATCTCGTCGACCGGCGCATCGGTGCGCTCCAGCCGGCGCTTGGCGTCCTCGATCCGCAACCGCTGCACATAATCGATCGGCGCGAAGCCGGTCCTGTCGGTGAAGCGCCGCTTGAAGGTGCGTTCGGCCAGCCCGGAACGGCGCACCATCTCGTCGACCGGGCTGGCTACGGAAAAATTCTTTGCCAGCCAGCTCTGTGCGTCGGCGATGACGGCATCGCCATGATCCTTGCGCCCCTCGAACACGATGTAGGGCGCAAGCCCATCGTGATGCCATTGCAGGGCGAAGGACCGCGCTATGGTCTGCGCCGCCGTCGCACCCACGAAACGCACGATCAGATACAGCACCAGGTCGTGCCAGCTATTGGAGGCGCCGGAGGTGATGAGATCGTCGCGCTTGCCCGCCGCGATCAGCACCCGATCCGGCTGCAAGGGAACGCGGGGAAAGGTCTTCGCAAACGTGGTCGCGTAGCCCCAATGGACGGTCGAGATGTGGCCGTCGAACCGCCCGGTCTCGGCCAGAAGAAAAATGCCCGAACAGGCCGAACAGAGCAGCGCGCCTTGCTCGTGCATGCGCGCGGCCCAGTCCACGAGTTGCGGATAGCGGCCGGATTGCCAGCCCGAGGCGCCGACCACCAGCGACGGCACGATGATGAGGTCGGTGCGCTCGATGTCGGCGACGGCGCGTGAGGACCGGATCGGCAGGCCGCTTGCGAGCGCGATGTCGCCCGGCGCGAGGCTCACGATCTCGACCTCGAAGGGCGCGATTTGCGGAATCGACGGATCCAGATCGGCAAGCATGCGAAACGAATTCAGCACGTCGTAGATGCCGGCAAGCGTCGATATGGCCGCCTCGGGGATGGCGACCAGGCTGACATGCATTGGACCCGCTTGTCCCGACAAGACCGCGCCTCCTGTCCACGCAGAGCGTTGGCACAAATGAACCGCTATTGGCCAGTTACGCACTCGCGGGCTCCTCGTCCAGACGTCAATTGTCGCGCCGAAATCCGGCGCACCCGGCACCGGACGGGAAAGGAGTGTTTCGAAATGGAAATCGATCGACACAAACTCGACACGCTGGTCGGACGCCTGTTTGGCGATCTTTCGGCCGGCTATGGCGGCGTCATGGTGAGCCTCGGCGACAAGCTCGGCCTCTACAAGCCGATGGCCGGAGCGCGGCCCGCTCAGCTCTCACGAAGTGGCGAGGCGCAGCGGCTGCAGCGAGCGCTACGTGCGTGAATGGCTCAATGCGCAGGTCGCCGGCGGCTATGTCGACTATCACGCGACCTCCGCAAGCTACGAGCTGACGCCGGAACAGGCGCAATCCTCGCCGACGACAGCAGCCCGGTCTTCCTGCCGCATGCCTGGCAGGTGGTCGCCTCGATGTGGGCGGACGAAACGAAATCGCTCGACGCCATCAAGACCGGCCGCGGCGTCGAGCTGGGGCGAGCATGACGAGCGGCTGTTCTGCGGCGTTGCCGCCTTCTTCCGCAATTCCTACAGCGCCAGCCTGGTGCAGGAATGGCTGCCGGCGCTCGAAGGCGTAAACGAAAAGCTCGCGGCCGGCGCAAAGATCGCCGATGTCGGCTGCGGTCACGGCCATTCGACCGTTCTGATGGCGAAGGCGTTTCCGAACAGCCGGTTCTTGGGCTTCGATGTCCACGAGGCATCGATCTCGGCGGCACGGCAAGTCGCGCGCGATGAAGGCGTCGACGATCGCGTGACCTTTTCGGTTACCGGCGCGAATGCCTATCCGGCGCTCGGCTATGATCTGATCTGCTTCTTCGATTGCCTGCACGACATGGGACGGCCGGTCGAAGCGGCACGGCACGCCGCCAATGCGATCGCTTCGGACGGCACGGTCATGCTGGTCGAGCCCTCCGCCGGCGACAAGGTCGAGGACAATATCAATCCGGTCGGCCGGCTCTATTACGCGGCTTCCACCACGATGTGCTGCGCGCACGCGATATCCGAGAACGGCACCCATGTGCTCGGCGCGCAGGCCGGTCCGAGAGAGCTTGAAAGCGTACTCCGCTCGGCCGGTTTCGGATCGGTGCGTACCGCCATGCAAACGCCGTTCAACATGGTTCTCGAAGCGCGGCGATAAGCGGCGGCCGGCGCGGCGGTCAGGATTTTCCGCCGCCCGCCGGCCCGGCATCGCGTTTTCGGAACACCACGAAATGCGAGATCGAGAAATTGACCAGGAAGCTCGCCGCGATTGCGATCAGCTTGGCATAGAGCACCGGCATCGCCTTCGCAGCCAGCACCAGGGTTGCGGTCGCGGCAAGGAGACCCAATATCTGCGAAGCGACGAAGGTGGTGTAGGCGCGCCAGTTCAGGCGGCGTCCGGACTCGGCGGCGAAGGTGATGAAGGAGTTCATCACATAGGAGCCGGTCACCGCGACCGTCCAGGCCAGAACATTGGCGACAATCAGCGACGACGTCAGATATTTCAGCGACAATAGGAACAGACCAAGGTCGACCAGCGTGTTCACGACGCCGATTGAGGCGAAGCTGGCCGCCTTGAGGATGAGCACCTGCCGCCGCAAAGCCGCCATGATGCGACGCGGGAGGCTCGAATCGGACGGCGGCTGGCTCATCGGCCCCTGTTAACCCATTGAAGAGGGAGAGAAAATGAACAAAAGCTAACGCGACACCGCGTTGGCTTTACGCTATAAGTGTTTGAGTTTGATGCGCAAAGTTCGGGATTTCTGCGCAATGTCGATCCGCCCCGCCACGGAAGTCGCAAGTCAGGGCAATGCCGCACGAAAACGCGCCCAGGCCGGCCTTTCCATCATTGTGCCCTGCTACAACGAGGCCGATAATCTGCCGGCCTTTCATGCGCGGCTGTGCGAAACAGCCGAGAAGCTGCGTGCGGCGCGGGGCCTGCGCGTCGAGGTGGTCTATATCGACGACGGCTCGCGCGACAACACCTATGCGGTAGCATGCGATTTGCCGGCCATTGGTCTCGATGTTCAAGCCTTGTCGCTGTCGCGCAATTTCGGCAAGGAAGCCGGCCTCATGGCCGGGCTGCAGCATGCCCGCAACGGCGCGCTGCTGTTCATGGACGGCGACGGCCAGCATCCGCCGGCCCTGATCGAGCGACTGGTCTCGCATTGGCTCGACGATGGCTATGACGTGATCTACACCGCTAAGGCGCACCGCGCGTCGGAATTGCTCGCTCGCCGGTTCGGCGTCAAGACATTCTACTGGCTGATCAATTTCCGCTCGCGCCACAAGATTCCGGAGGATGCCGGCGATTTCCGCCTGCTCTCGCCGCGCGCCGCCAACGCACTTCGGCAATTGCCGGAGCGCAACCGCTTCTTCAAGGGGCTGGCGAGCTGGATCGGCTTTCGCCAGTTGCGCGTCGATTACGAGCCGGCCGACCGTCAGCACGGCCGCACCAGTTGGAATCTCGGTGCGCTGGTCGGGCTGTCGATCGAAGGACTGACCTCGTTTTCGGTCGCGCCGCTGCGGGTGGCGAGCCTGCTCGGTGTTGCGCTGGCAAGCGTAGCCCTGATCTTCGGCGCCACCATCCTGTACGAGACTTTAATGTACGGAAAATCGGTGCCGGGCTATCCGTCGCTGGTGGTTGGTCTGATGGTGCTCGGCGGTGTTCAGCTCGTGATGATCGGCGTGATGGGTGAATATATCGGCAAGATCCTGTCGGAGCAGAAGGCACGGCCGGTCTATTTCGTTGCCGAACACCACGAGCGGCATGTGCAATCCGATCAAATCGAAAATACCGACAACGATGCGCATTCGAGCGCCGCGGAGTAATGCCCGCTACTAGCCTTCGCCGCATCTGGCTTTGCGCCGACGATTACGGGCTCTCGCAGGGCGTGAATGCCGCAATCCGCGACCTGCTCGAACGTGGACGCATCAATGCCACTTCAGTGATGACGGTGACGCCGGCCTTCACCCGCGAGGAGGCCGCCTCTCTTGCCGCGATCAAGGCGAATTCACCTGGCATCGCAATCGGCTTGCATGTCACGCTGACCGCGCCATTCCGGTCCCTGACGGAAAGCGAGGCGTTTCAGCCGGTCGGCGCTGCACTTCGTACCAGCGTGATGCGACGGCTCGATCCCGAAAGCCTCGCGCGCGAGGCGCGCGCACAGATCCTAGCATTTCAGGACATGTTCGGGGCTATGCCCGACTTCGTCGACGGGCACCAGCATGTACAGCTATTCCCGCAAATCCGCGAGGCCGTGGTGACCGCGGTTTCCGAGGCGCTGCCGCAAGCCTGGGTGCGACAATGCGGCCGGCTCTCGCCGCTCACCGCAAGGCTTGCCGACCGAAAGGGTTTGCTGCTCGATCTGCTCAGCAGCGGCTTCCGCAAGACCGCGACTCGCCGCGGCATCGGCTTCAATCCGGGTTTTGCCGGCAGCTACGACTTCACGTCGAATGCGGACTATGCCGCCCTTTTCCCGGACTTCCTGCGTAATATTCCGGAACAAGGCGTCATCATGTGTCATCCCGGTTTCGTCGACGACATGCTCAAACGTCTGGATCCGCTGACGGATTTGCGCGAGCGCGAGCATGCCTATTTCGCGGGCGACAGGTTCCCGCAAATTTTGGCCGAACACGGCATCACATTGTAGTGCCCCCTCGCAGACCCCGGCAGGGCTTCCTACATCTCGCGGCGGTGCCACAGGGAGGATTTCATGACACCGCAGGAACGCAGGCTGGTTGAGGAATTGTTCGAACGGCTTGCGACTCTCGAAAGCCGTCCGCGCGAGCCCGACGCCGAACAGGCGATCATGGCGGGCCTGCGCAAGGCGCCGAACGCGACCTATGCGCTGGTGCAGACCGTACTGCTGCAGGAAGAGGCCTTGAAAAAAGCCGACGAGCGCATCCGCGAACTGGAAGGCGGCGACGCTTATCCTCCGCAGCAGGAGAGTGGGTTCCTGGAATTCGATGCGCGATGCCGTGTTCGGCTCACGTCCGCGCGGCTCGGTACCGCCGACAGGCGGCAGCGACCGCCCGATGGGCGTGCCGCCCGGCTTTCGCACCGGCAGCGGCTATCCGCCGAACGATCAATATGCCGCTCAGATGCCGCCGCAGCAGCCGCAAGGCTCGGCCGGTGGATCGTTTCTCGGCACTGCGGCCGCAGCCGCGGTCGGCGTGATCGGCGGCACCATGCTGATGAACTCGATGCGCGGCATGCTCGGCAGCGGCCACCCGGCGAACGCTGCGCCCACAACGGCGGCCGATCTTTCCGGTAGCGGCGCCTCCGCCAATCCGTGGGGCGGCGGCGATGCCTCATCGAGCGATCTCGCGCGACAGGCTGGCCTCGACCATATGGGCCAGTCGGGCTCAGGTTCAGGCAATCGCGCCGGGCTGTTCGATCAATCCGACGGAGCCGAAGAGCCCTACGACACCGCAGAGGGCGGATACGAAGACGACGGCGACTTCGGCATCGGGGATTCGGATTTCGGCTGAAACCGGCAAAGCCTCACATGAAGAAGGCCGCTGCAACCGCAGCGGCCTTCTTTCTTGCGAAGCGCCCGAGCGTCAGATCACAACCACCTTGGTTCCGACCTTCACGCGCTCGTAGAGATCGGTGACATCCTCGTTGCGCATGCGAATGCAGCCCGACGACACCGCCTGTCCAATGGTCCAGGGCTCGTTTGAGCCATGGATACGATAGAGCGATGAGCCGAGATACATCGCGCGCGCGCCGAGCGGATTGTCGGGACCGCCGGCCATGAAATGTGGCAGGTCGGGCCGGCGCGCCAGCATCTCCTTCGGCGGTACCCAGTCCGGCCATTCGGCCTTGCGGGTGATCGACTTGACGCCGGCCCAGGTGAAACCGGGGCGGCCGACGCCGATGCCGTAGCGGATCGCCTTGCCGTCTTCCTGCACCAGATAGAGATAGCGTGACGGCGTATCGACGATGACGGTGCCCGGCTTCTCGTTGCCGCTATAAGCGACGACCTGCTTGTAGAAGCGCGGATCGACCCGAGCCTGCGGATTGGCATAGGCCAATTGCGGCTGCTGATTTTGATACACGCCGCGCTGGTCGGGATCGACCGGCGAGCCCGGATAAGCCGGCTGCGCACCATATTGCTGCGGACGGCCATTGCCTCCACCGAACAGAAATTCGATGAAGCCGCCGCCAAGGTTGGTCTGCGACTGTGCGAAGGCCGGCTGCGACATCAGGGTCGCGCCGGAAATGGTTGCGACAATCAAGAAAGCTGAACGCTGCATCGACGCTACTCGCTACTGACAAGCGGCGGGCACCACGCAAGAACCGCCGCGCAGGCCGACTACAATTCAAAATTCGATCCGTTTGGTAAACGATTTCGCGAGGGTTTGAATTAACCACGCGCGCGCAGGCTTTACCTGAAATTAGCGTTAGTTTTGCGTCAACATGCATGGTTAACGCTTTGCTTCCCGCAAGCCATGAACCGCACGTTAAGTGCCAGGCGCTATCGAATATCAGCAGGCTTTGTAGGCAAGCCTCGGGGGCGACATGCCGGCGCAGCGAAAGACGTTTCGCATCGAAGAGATCATGCAGGCGGACGAGCCGATAGAAGCGGCGCGCGACAGCGACGTAACCGCCGCGCACAATGAGTTGCTTGCCGAAATCCGTGCGCTGCGCGCGAGCATCGAGGCGCGTCCGGCGACGGTCGCGGAACCGCGTCCCGAAATGCACTCGCCCGAAATGCGCAAGCTGAAGATCGAACTCGACGTGATCGGCGACGCCATCAAGCAAACGCGAAGCGAGATCGTGTCCCTGCAGGATCAGGGTTTCGATTCATCG
>CAWDOW010000014.1:0-398145 GCA_963804015.1 uncultured Pseudomonadota bacterium | reverse complement strand
GAAACGCCGTAGCAGCGCTCCTTGTCCGCATTCTGCGCGGTGGCCGGGGTGGCGGCGATGGTGAGGGCGGCGGCGAACGACCCGGCAAGGGCGACGGCGGCGAGCTTGGTGTTCATGGATATCCTCCGGAATTGAAAAAGGGAATTGCGCGCGACCCCTCGAGGCTTCGGCGCAGACCGGACGACCCGGTCTGTCCTGTCTTTCGAAGGCAGGGGGTCCCGTGTTACGCGCTCACATTCTTGTGTTTGGCGCCGTCGCCCGGGGCCATCCAAATCGCGCAGGCACCGTAACAATCCCGCCTGCGCGCCCGAATACGAAGAAGGATACGTGCCGCTTGAGAGGCCGAGAGACCCAATGGGCGCAATGGATGCGGGAGGCGGGCGCCGGCGATACGGCCGCCTATGACCGCGTCCTGCGCGAAATCGCGCAGGCCCTGCGGCCTATGGTGCGGCGCGGATTGTCTCGTGCCGGGGCAAACCTGGCCGAAACGGAGGACGTGGTGCAGGATGTTCTGATCGCGGTGCATCTGAAGCGGCATACCTGGGACCGGACCCGGCCGATCGGGCCGTGGATTTCCGGCATCGCGCGCTACAAGATCATCGACAATATGCGCCGCCGCGGCTTCCGGACCGAATTGTCGATCGAGGATTTCGCCGAAATTCTGCCGGCGGAGGAAGCCGAAGCCGTCAGCGAACGCGACGTCACGCGCTCGCTGGAGGCGTTGCCGGAAGGCCAGCGCAAGGTGGTGCGTTCGATCGCGATCGACGGCGCCTCGATCGCGGATACGGCGTTGAAACTGAACATGAGCGAAGGCGCGGTGCGGGTTTCGTTGCATCGCGGATTGGGAGCGCTGGCGAAACGCCACCGTGACGAGACATGAAGACCGACGATCTCATCCGCGCGCTTGCCGCCGACAAGGCGCCTTCGGGTCCGGCGCCGGCATTTGTGCTCGCGCTCGCGGGTGCAATCGGCTTCGTCCTGTCGGTATTGCTGTTCCTGTGGCTGGTGCCTTTGCGCCCCAATCTCGGCGAGGCGATGCGCTCCTTCCCCTTCATGCTGAAGCCGGTCGAGATGGGCATCCTGGTCGTGGTGTCCGCGATTGCGGTGCTGCGCCTGGCGCAACCCGGCGCCTTGCTCGGAGGCGTGCTATGGGCCGCGGCTCTGGTGCCGGCGATCATGGTGGCGGCGCTCGGCTTCGAAATGGCGAGCGTGCCGCCTGTGCAATGGCTCGACCGGCTGGCCGGCGTGCATTGGTATGCCTGCGTGATGAACATGGTGCTGATGTCGCTGCCGATCACGGCGGCCTTGCTGGTGGGCTTGCGCTTCGGCGCACCGACCCGGCCGACGCTGGCCGGCGCCGGCGCGGGGCTGCTCGGCGGCGCCATCGCCGCCAGCATCTACATTTCGCATTGTCCGGACGATTCCCCGATCTTCGTGGCGGCGTGGTTCACGCTCGCCATTGTCGTCGCTACCGGTATCGGGGCGCTGGCCGGATCGCGCTTGTTGCGCTGGTAAGCTGTATCCGAGGGCGCTAATGCTTCGGACGATGAGCGATTCCACGCAAAGACGAGAGCCCGCCCGAGGACCGGCCGTATGGCTCGGCCTCGACCAGAAGCAGCTCGACGATTCCTATGACCAGACGAAATTGGCCGCCAACATCCAGCAGATCGTCGGGCGCTACCGCACCAACAGCGATCTAACGAGAGCTCGCCTCGGTGCGCCGAAGCGCCTGAGCTACGGGTCGACGCCGATCGAGGGCGCCGACCTCTATGCGACCGAGAGGCCGAATGCGCCGATCAACATTTTCCTGCATGGCGGCGCCTGGCGTGGCGAGCTGGCGCAATATTACGGCTTCCCGGCCGAAATGTTCGTCAATGCCGGCGCGCATTACATCGCGGTGGATTTCAACAACGTGATGGAGACCAATGGCGACCTGATGCCGATCGCGGAGCAATGCCGCCGCGCGGTAGCCTGGATATGCAAAAATGCCGCAAGCTTCGGCGGCGACCCGAACCGCATTTATCTGTCCGGCCATTCGTCCGGCGGCCATCTCGGCGGGGTGGTGATGGTCACCGACTGGGAGAAGGATTTCGGCCTGCCGAAAGATGTCATCAAGGGCGCGCTGTTGGTCTCAGGGATGTACGACCTCAAGCCGGTGCGGATGTCGTCGCGCTCCAGCTACGTCAAATTCACCGACGCGATGGAGCATGCGCTGTCGACGCAACGCCATCTCGACAAGCTGCATGCACCGGTCGTGGTCGCCTATGGCGCGCTCGAGACCCCCGAATTCCAGCGCCAGAGCCGCGATTTCGTCGAGGCGGTGACCAAAGCCGGCAAGCCGGCGCAGATCATCCGCGGCGAGGGCTATAATCACTTCGAATTCATCGAGACCATCGCTAGCCCCTATGGGCAGCTCGGTCGCGTCGCGCTGGAGCAGATGAAGCTCGCCGCTCCCCGATAGGGGGCGACATCCGGTCCGGCAATTCGTCTCAATTGAATATGTCATTTGACACAATGCATCCCGCGCATGCGGTGCTGTGCGGTTTTGTGTCTGGCCGGGAACCCGCGGGTGGCCGATAATCGGTCGGTTCGAGGGGGTCCTGAATGATTGCCGACTGGGTGCGCCGCTTCACCCAATGGAGGCTTCCGCCTTATTCGTGGAAGGCCTTTGCGTTCGCTGCCGCCTGCGTCGCGGCCGCGACCGCGCTGCGCTATGGGGCCGGGTTCATCCAGCCCGAGGTGCTGACCTATGCCTCCTATTATCCCGCGATTCTGATCGCGGCCCTGATCGCGGGAACGCCGGCGGCGATATTCGTGACCCTTCTGTCCGTCGTGTTGGGCGGGTGGATGTTCGGGCAGGACGAGCGAGACTGGACGCTGGATACGGTCAATTATGCCTTTTTCTTTTTGTCCTGTGCGCTGATCATCATGATCGCGCATGCCTATCGCCGGCTGGTCGCGAATTATCAGGCCCAGGAGCGGGAAAAGAACCTGATGCTGCGCGAGCTCGATCATCGCAGCAAGAATACCTTTCAGGTGGTGGAATTGATCGTCGTCCAGACCCTGCATGACGACAAGGCGAAGGCGCAAGTGATCACCGGGCGCATCCGCGCGGTGTCCTCGACCAACGACATCATCAGCCATGCGGCCAATCTTCAGCCCGATCTGCGCACCCTGATCCGCGCCAAGTTCGAGCCGTTCGGACAATTCCGCGCCAATCTCGACGGCGCCGATGTCAAGCTTGCGCCCGACGTGGCACGCAATCTCTCGCTTGTGTTCCATGAGCTTGTGACCAACGCGATCAAGCACGGCGCGTTGTCACGCGCGGAGGGGCGCATCGATATCGGCTGGCGCAACGATGCGTCCGGCCTGACCGTGACCTGGACCGAGCGCGAGGGACCGCCGGCATCGCCGCCTGCGCAACGCGGTTTCGGGACGCGGCTGGTGATCGGCTGCGTGAAAAGTCTAGGCGGCCGGGTCGATGCGGATTTTCCGCCCGAGGGGCTCACCTGCACGATCAGGCTTCCGGGCGACATTACCGCGGGTTGAGCCATCAGGCGACGGCACCGGAAGCGTCGCGGCGCAGCACCCGGCCCGGCAAGGCGCCGGTATGCGTCGCATTGTCGATGACGACCTCGCCATTCACCAAAACGGTCGTTCTGGCTCCGGTCGGATAGCGATGCGGGTCGGTATAGGTGGCCTGGTCCTTGAAGTCGGCGGGGTCGAACAATGCGATGTCGGCGCGATAGCCTTCCTTCAGGAGCCCGCGATCCTTCAGCCGCAGAGCGCGGGCGGTGAGCCCGGTCATCTTGTGGATGGCGCGCTCGATCGGGATGATGCCTAGCTCGTGGACGTAATGTCCGAGGATGCGGGGGAAGGTGCCGTAAAATCTCGGATGCGGCATGCCCTGGCTGGTGATGCCGTAATCGGCGACGCAATTGCCGTCCGAGCCGACCAGCGCCTGCGGCGATTTCACGATCTCGCGGATGTCGTCTTCGGAGATCGAGATCACCAGTACGCGGGTCGCGCCCTTGTCCTCGATCAGGTAGTCGCAGACGACATCGATCGGGTCATGGCCGCGCTCCTGCGCGAGATCGGCGATAGTGCGGCCGGCGAATTGCGGCAGGTTGGGCGTGATCGAAATCTGCACGCAATGCCAGCCGGGCAGGCGTCCCCAATTGTTGAAGCCGTCGCGCTCGATGTCGGCGCGGATGCGATCGCGCGTCTCCTTCAGCTTGAGCCGCTCCAGCATCGCCGGCACGCCGCCAGCCTGCACCCATTGCGGCATCAGGTTCTTCAGCGGATTGGAGCCGGCCGTATAAGGATGAGAGTCGCAATCGATGTCGACGCCGCGCGCTTTCGCGTCGGCGATCATCTTCAGGCAGCGCGCGGCCTTGCCCCAATTGTCCATTCCGGAGCATTTGAAATGCACGATCTCGACATGGATCTTGCAGACCTCGGCAACGTGGATCGCCTCCTCCACCGCCTCGACCACATGGTTCGACTTATCGCGGATATGGGTGAAATAGCCGCCGTTGTATCGCTTCACCACATGGCAGAGCGCGATCATCTCGTCGGGCGCCGCATAGGAACCCGGCGAGGTGAAAAGCCCGGACGACAGGCCAAGCGCGCCGGCTTTCAGTCCGTCTTCGAGCAGCGCGATCATCTGCGCGAGTTCGGCCGCATTCGGCGCGCGCTGGTCCATCGCCATGACCATCAGGCGCAAGGTGTTGTGCCCGACCAGCATGCCGGGATTGAGCGCGGTCGCCGGGAACGTATCGAGATAGTCGGGGAAGGAGAGTTCGCGGAACGGCAGCCACGGCGCGGAGGGGCTCAGATAGTCGCGCAGCAATTCCACCTTGCCGGGCAGCACGGGGGCGACCGAAAATCCGCAATGGCCGATGATCTCGGTGGTGACGCCCTGCCGCAGCTTGCTCTCGGCCTTCGGATTGATCGGCAGCGTGAAATCCGAATGGGTCTTGATGTCGATGAAGCCGGGCGCCACGGCCAAACCTTCGGCGTCGATCACCTTCGTACCGTTCGCTGCGATGGATGGGGCGATCTGTGCGATGACGCCCTTGCGAACCAGAAGTTCGGATTTCACGCCCGGCGTGCCGGCCCCGTCATAGACGAGGCCGCCGCGGATCAGGATGTCAGTCAATTGCAAAGCCTCCCAACCGCGTCATGCGTGGACATAGCCGTTCGAAGAACGGCGTCGCTTCGCTCGCCTATGATCCGCGCATCCATCTTCTTCGCTTGATCGATGGCCGGGTCAAGAGGCGTCAACGACCTTCTTCGACGGCTATGCCCGGCCATGACGAAGAGAATGGAATCAATCGGCGCGGATGTTGTTGGCCTTGAGCAGCTTGCCCCAGCGGTCGGCCTCCTCGGCGATATAGGTCTCGGCCTCCGCAACGGAGCTGCCGACCGATTTATTGCCGAGCGTCGCGAATTTTTCCTTCACCTCCGCCGATTGCACGGCCTTGGCGATTTCGCGGCTGAGCTTCTCCACCACGTCTTTCGGCGTCGCCTTCGGCGCCAGCACCGCATACCAGGCTTCCACCGCGTAACCGGGCACGCCCGCTTCGGCGACGGTCGGCGTATTCGGCCAGCTTTGCGAGCGTTTCGCCGAGGTGACGCCGAGCGCCAGCAGCTTGCCCTGATCGACATGGTTCTTGGCGATCAGCGGCGACATGAAGGAGATCGGTACCCGGCCGGTGAGCAGATCGGAGATCAGGTCGTTGGTGCCCTTGTAGGGAATGTGCTGGATATTGACGCCGGCCTGCTGCTTGAACATTTCGGCGGCGAGATGCAGCGACGAGCCGTTGCCGCCCGAGCCGTAATCGAGCTGGCCGGGCCTGGATTTGGCGAGTTCGATCAGCTCCTTGACCGATTTCACGCCGAGAGAAGGGTGCACCACCAGCACCAGCGGTCCCTTGGTGACGATGGATACCGGCGCGAATTGATCGAAGCTGTAGCCGACCTTGGAAAACAGCGAGGGGTTGGTGGCATAGGCCATCGCCGGCAGTGCAATGGTGTAGCCGTCGGCCGGCGTGCGCGCGAGGCTTTCGATCGCGATATTGCCGCTGCCGCCGGGGCGATTTTCGATCACCACCTGCTGGCCCAGCGATTCCTGCAATTTCTGCCCGAGCAGCCGTGCGATCACGTCGTTGGGGCCGCCGGCCGGATAGGGGACATAAAGATGGACGGGCTTGTCCGGAAAGCTCTGCGCGAGGCCGGACGCCGGGACACTGAAGGCGATAACGGCGGCGACCGCGAATTGGGCAATTCGTGAATGCGAGGGAACTGAAACGAGCATGAAAGGCTCCGACAGAGACAATTTATCGGATCATTGCATAGCGATATCCCGGTGAAAAGCGCATGAGTGCCGCACAGCTCTGCACGACGCGAAATGCGATCGCGGCAGGCGCGGTCAGAATTTTCTGCCGACGTCCGGTTGCCCGGAAAATTCTTCCGTCAGCTTGTTTTTTTAACGCGTTTTCTTAACGCGAACCGGTACCCAATTCGCTCGAAAACGCTTTAGTTCATCGTCGAGGGCAGCCAGAGCGAGATCTGCGGGAACGCGATCAGCAAGGTCATGATCACGACCTCGCAAACCAGGAACCAGTAGCAGCCGCGAAAGATCGTGGTCAGCGGAATCTGGTTGTTGAGCGCGCCGGACACCACATAGATGTTGAAGCCGACCGGCGGGGTGAGAAGCCCGATGCCGATATATTTCACCACCAGCACACCGAACCAGACCAGATCGAGATTGAGCGCTGCGAACATCGGCACGAAGACCGGGATGGTGAGCAGGATCATGCCGAGCGGATCGAGGAACATGCCGAGCATCAGGTAGATGATCGAGACCGCGATCACCAGCAGGATCGGATCGAGCGCCCAGCTCCCGACCATTTCGGTGAACAAGGTCGAGCTTCCCGACAGCGCCAGGAATTTGGTGTAAATGACCGCGCCGATGCCGACGAAGAACAATTGCGCGGTGGTGCCGATGGCGTCCTTGAAGCTGTCGACGAAGCCGCGCAGCGTCAGTTTGCCCTGTAACACGCCGATCAATGTCGCCACGAGAGCGCCGGCGGCGCCGGATTCGGTCGGCGACACGACACCCCAATAGAGCCCGCCCATCACGGCTACGATCAGCACCAGGATCGGCCAGATGTCGCGCAGCGAGGCCCAGCGCTCCCGCCACATCTCGTCGCGGTTCGAGAATTCGATCGGCGGGCCGAGCTTCGGATTGAGCCAGCAGCGCGCCACGATCATGATCATGTAGATTGCGGCGGTGAGCAGTCCCGGAAGGATGCCGGCCAGCAGCAATTTCGAGATCGAGACTTCGGCGAACACGCCGTAGATGACGAACAGGATCGAGGGTGGGATCAGCGCGTCGAGCGTGCCGCCGGAGGCGCAGACCCCGGTCGCGAGCGCCTTGTCGTATTTGTTCTTGAGCATTTCCGGCACCGCGAGGCGGGCCATCACCGCGGCTGCGGCGATGCTCGATCCCGATGCCGCGCCGAAGCCGGCGCAGGCCCAGTTGGTCGCAACCGCAAGCCCGCCGGGCAATCGGCCGAACCAGGCATAGGCGGCGCGGAACAGGCCGGCGCCGATGCCGGTATTGGACGCGATCGCACCCATCAGCAGGAACATCGGGATCGCCGACAGGTCCCAGTTGGCGGCGAACACGAACGGCGTGTCGCGCAGCACGCTGAGTGCGACATTGAAGTTGCGCAGATACCAGAGCCCGAGAAAAGCGACGCCGCCCATCGCCACCCCGATCGGGACCCGAAGCCCGATCAGGATCAGCATCATCGCGATGCTGGTGCCGGCAACCGAGAGCGTGCTCATGCCGGCTCCCGCTGCGGATCCGGCTCTGCCGGCCGCGGCCCATGCACGACGTCGTCGATGATCTTCAGCACCAGGGTGAGGATCATAAGTCCGCATGCGATCGGCGGAATCCAGCGGCTGGGCCAGATCGGCAGGAACATCGTGCCCGCCTGTGCGACTTCATGAATGCGGGTCTGGCTGATCGCCTGCGAGCCGGTCTGCCACAGGAACAGGCCGAGATAGGCGACGACCAGTATCTTCACGACGATATCGAGCCAGTATGCGACCTTGCTCGGCATCAGCCGTGTGAAGATGTCGACTGAGATGTGATTGTGATTCCTGGCAAGATAGGCCCAGGGCAAATAGGCGACGATCACCATGTAATAATTGGCGACGATCTCTGTGGTGCCGTCGAGCGGGCGCGCAAAGAAGAAACGGCCGGTTACGTCGGCGCTGACATGCAGCATCATCAGGAAGCCGGCAAGCAGCGCGATCCAGAGAAAAATCTGGATCGGCCATTCCAGCCATCGGAGCAGGCGGGGGATCACGACGTGCGGGGCTTTTCTCGCGCCGGCGACCTGAGGGCCAGAGCGCGCAGCGTTGCGGCAAGGATGACTGCCGGGCCGCTGCGAAACGGCCCGGCAATAACGGGATCAGAGCTTGTTCAGGTCGACCTTGGAGTAGATTTCCTTGTCGAGGATCGCGGTGAGCTTGTCGATGTCGCGGCCGACCTCGGCGGAAATCTTGCGCCACTTCTCGATATTCTTCTCATAGGCATCGATGATGGCGCCGGGATCCTTCAGCCCGAAGCCCTTGCCGATCTCGACATTGCGGGCGCGCTCGGTCTTCTTGTATTCGGTCGCGACCTTTTCGAAATCGGCATCCGGCTTGATCATCTGGACGCCCTTGTCCTTGATCACCGTATTCAGGCCCTGCTCGTTGGCGATGATGAAATTGCCGATTGCCATCTTGGCGCTCATCCACGCTGCCTGCTTCATGTGCAGACGCTTCTGCTCGGGCGTGAACTTGTTCCAGGTATCGCGATTGAGATACATGCCGATCGCAGGTCCGGTCAGGCCGAGCGGGATGTCGGTGACGTATTTGGCAAAGTCGGCATAGCCGAAGGTACGCAGCCAGTCGGCGATGCCGTGCTGGCAATCCAGCCCGCCGCGCTGCAGCAGGCTGACGGCTTCGACCAGCGTCGCTCCGACCGGCACCGCGCCCGCCATCTTGAACATTTCGGCATTGCCGCCGGTGGCGCGAATGCGCTTGCCTTTCAGGTCGGCGAGCGATTTCACCGGCGAGTTGCAGGCCAGGAGATAGGCCGAGGTGGTCCAGCCGCCGAGCGGCACCGCGTTCAGCTTCTTCACCTCTTCGAGGCATTCCGGGCATTGAAAATAGATGGTCTCCATCGCGGCGGCGGAAGCGGCGACCACGTCGTTATGGCCGAGCACCACCGTCGAATAGATCATGAACAGGGCCGGCACCGTGTTCGGTACATAGGTCGGAATCGCAAGCCCGGCCTGGATCAGGCCGTCCTTTACCGCCGTGAAAGTCGTCTTGCCGTCGGCAAGCTGGCCGCCGGGCACGAGCTTCCACTTGATCGCGCCGTTGGTTTCCTTCTCGATCAGCTTGAACATGTCCGGCATGACCTGCGCGTTCTGGTATTCGCGCGCCGGCGTCCAGCTTCCGAATATCAGTTCCTGTGTGGCCGCGGGCTGCGACGCAAGTCCTGCAGCGAGCAACGCACCGGCAAACAGCATCGAACGATGATGGGCCATCGAATGGTCCTCCCTATGGGTCGCGATCATTGTTGTTCTGCGGCGGGGTGACGGCCGCCGGTTTAGCGCCAAGGCTATAGTTGGGGTTCCGACAATACAATCGCCGCCGCGCAGCTTTCCGACTCCCTCCCCCTGAAAGGGGAGGATTGGGTGGGGGTCTTCTTTCCAATTGTTTCGATGACCCCCACCCGATTTGCTTCGCTTACGCCTGCAAATCGACCTCCCCCTTTCAGGGGGAGGTGAGAGGAAGAGTTTCAGGCCGAGGATCGTTCGGGCACCCCAATGGGCCGGCCCAGCAACTTGTAGGTGAAGGTCAGCATTTCGCGCTGGAATTGCCGGTCGTCGCGCACGCGGGCGAAACGCTCGTTGTCGGCGCGTTTCCTGTCGGGGTCGGTTTCCTTCAGCCGGCGCTTGTTTTCGGCAGCGGTCGGGCCGGTCACCTCGAGGAACACGCGTCGTCGCTCGGCCGCATAGCGGTCGAGCAGATCATCATGCGCCGCACCATGAATGACGGCCGGCAGCGCATCGCCCAGAAGATTTCCGTCGAGCAGCCCGGACGTGAGCCCAAGCCCGCCGAACGGATTGCAGACATGGGCGGCGTCGCCCGCGAGCAGCACGCGGCCGGACCGGAATGACGACGCCGAGCGCTCATGTACCCGGAACGGCGCGAAGGCCTCCAGTTCGTAAGGGTCGGAATCCGGCAGGATGGCGCGGTAATGTTCCGGGATGCGGGCCTCGATACCATTTTCCGGCAAGGCCGCGTCCTCGCCATAGGTGACCCGCCACAATCCGTGCCGGTCGATCTTGACGATCACCGCCCAATGCTGGGGATCGACGATGAAATTCGCGCGTGCAAAACCGCGCGCCTCGAAATCGTAAGCCAGGTTGGTGGCGACCAGCCGCTCGGGATGGGTATAGCCGTCGAAGGACAAGCCGCAGGCCTGCCGCACGGTGGAGCGACCGCCATCGGCGCCGACAAGCCAGCGACAGCGGATTTCGCGCGGCTCGCCATTCTGCTCCACCGCTACCGTAACGCCGTCGTCGTCCTGGGTGAGGCCCGTGACGCGCGCATTCCAGCGGATTTCGGTGCCCGGGATCCGCAACAGGTTGCGCAGGATCACGCTGGCGAGTTCGTGCTGCGGCATATGCAGGTTGAACGGGAAGGCCGTGTCCTGCGGCGTTAGCACCGACATGTGCGGCGCGGCGATGATCTCTCCGGTGACGGTGCGGAATTGATAATCCTGCTTCAGGATGCCGGCGACCTTCAGTTCGTCGAGCAGGCCGAGCCGGTCCAGCATCTCCACCGTCGGGGCGTGATAGACGATGGCGCGCGGCCAGCGTACGATGTCGGGCTCGCAATCGGCTACCAGCACCGGAATGCCGGCGCGCGCAATCTTCAAGGCGGTGACGAGCCCGACTGGACCCGCACCTGCCACCACCACGCCGTCGAAACGCTCCTGCATGCCTCAGCCCCATACCTCGCGCGCGACATCCACGATCAGTTTCAGCTTGGCGAATTGCTCGTCGATGGTGAGCAGGTTGCCTTCCGAGGTGGAGGCGAAGCCGCATTGCGGCGACAGGCAAAGCTGGTCCAGCGGCGCGAAATTTGCCGCCTGATCTATGCGGCGCTTCAACTCGTCCTTGCTTTCCAGATTGCCCGATTTGGTGGTGACGAGGCCGAGCACCGCCATCTTGCCTTTCGGCAGGAAGCGCAACGGCTCGAAGCCGCCGGAGCGCTCGTCGTCATATTCCAGGAAAAAGCCGGCGACATGAAGCTCGCTGAAAAGGGCTTCCGAGACATGTTCGTAGCTGCCTTCCGCCATCCAGCCGGACTTGTAGTTTCCCCGGCACAGATGGGTGCAGATCGCCATACCGGCAGGCTTTTCGGCGACGCTGTCGTTGAACAACTTGATGTAGCGCAGATGCTGGGTGTCGGCGCCAACGCCCAGCGCCGCCCGGCGCGCCGGATCGTTGAGAAAGGCAAGGCTGGTATCGTCGAGTTGCAGATAGGTGCAGCCCAGTGCCGCGAGCCCGGCAATCTGCTGGCGATAGATCGCAGCGAGATCGGAATAGAACAATTCCCAGTCCGGATAGACCTTGCGGTCGACACCGCGGCCGGCGGGATAGTGCATCATGGAAGGCGAGGGGATGGTGAGCTTCGGAACGGCCGTCGCAACCGATTTCAGAAACGCGAAATCCTCCGCGAATATCGGGTCGGCAAGCCGCATGCGCTCGCCGACTCGATAGGCGACGAATTCGAAATCCAGCGCGCCGTCGCGATTGCGGAACGGCACCTTGACGCGCTCGTCGAGCTTCTCGATGCCGCCGATCGCATATTTGAAGTCCATGAACCAGTCGAGGCGACGGAATTCGCCGTCGGTCACCGCCTGAAGGCCGATCTCCTGCTGGCGCCGTACCACGTCGCGGATCGCGTCGTCCTCGATCGCGCGCAATTGCCCGGCCGAGATCGCGTCGCGCGCGCGCGCCTCACGCGCCCGCCGCAATTTCGCAGGCCGCAACAGGCTACCGACGTGATCGGCGCGAAACGGCGGCTGGTCGCGAGCGGGCATTGCAGGGACGTTCCTCGAGGCTTTTTTCTTTTCCTTAGCGCGCCGGCGGTGACGTGCCAACCGGATTGCATTTGCGCTGCGGCGCGGTGACAATCGCACAAAATTCTCGACTCGCAGGATGGGGGACGCATTGGCAACCATCGTGGTCGCGCATGGCGCATGGTCGTCGGCCTGGGCGTGGCAGAAGATGCGACCGCTGCTGCGCGAGGCCGGACATGAAGTGTTCACGCCAAGCTATACCGGGCTCGGCGAGCGCGGCCATCTTGCATCGCCTGCGATCGACCTCGACACGCATATTGCCGACATTCTTGGTGTGTTGAAATTCGAGGACCTCAACGACGTGGTTCTGATCGGGCACAGCTATGGCGGCATGGTTGCGACCGGCGTCGCCGACAGGTCCGAGGGGCGGGTGGCAAAGCTGATCTATCTCGACGCCTTCGCGCCGCGCGACGGGCAGAGCCTGTTCGACCTGGTCGGGCCGCAGATCGAGTTGCATATGCGTCAGGGTGCCTCGCAGTCCGGTGACGGCTGGAAGATTCCGCCGAACCCGATGCCGCCCGACACCCCGCCGGAATATGTCGCCTGGGCCACGCCGCGCAGGCTTTCGCAGCCGGTCAAGACCTTCGAGCAGAAACTGCGATTGTCGTCGCGCGCGCCGCCGCCGCGCGGCTATATCTATTGCCTGCGGTTGCCGCCATACGACTTTTTCGGTCCGTTCGCGAAGCGCGCCAAGGCCGAAGGCTGGCTCTATGCCGACATGGATGCGAGCCACAATCCGCATGTCACGACGCCGCACGCTTTGCGCGATGTGCTGCAGGCGATGATTCAGAAAAGCTAGGCTCCAGGTTGCTCGCGGACTTCCTCCCCCTGAAAGGGGGAGGGTTGGGGAGGGGGTCTAGTATCGAATAGAACAAGGTGACCCCACCCGACTGCCTCACTTCGTTCGGCAGTCGACCTCCCCCTTTCCGGGGGAGGTATGAAAAGCGGGATACATGACTCCGCGCCATGTCGCGGCTATGTAGAAGTCCCCTTGGTCCCGATAGCCCCGATCCCATGACCTTTCGCTTCATCGGCAAGTCGCTGCCGCGTACCGAAGATTTCCGGCTGACCCGAGGCCTCGGCCGTTACACGGCCGATCTCGCGCCGCAGGATGCGCTACGTCTTTATATACTGCGCTCGCCGCATGGCGCGGCCCGCATCCGGTCCATCGATGCCGCGGCGGCGCAGGCCATGCCGGGCGTGCAACTGGTGCTGACCGGCGACGACCCGGAGCTTGCGGCGCTCGGTTCCATTCCCTCCAAGGTCAAGCGCAAGGCGCCGGACGGCTCGCCGAATTTCGAGCCGCCCTATCGCATGCTGGCGCAGGAGCGCGCATTGTTTGTGGGCGATGCGGTGGCGGCGGTGTTCGCGCGCTCGCTCGATCAGGCCAAGGACGCCGCCGAGCAGATCGCGATCGATTTCGAGCCGCTGCCGACGGTCACGGAGACGCGGCTTGCGGCGGACAGCGGCAGCGCGCAACTTTGGCCGCAATCGCCGAACAATATCTGCTTCATCCACGATGCCGGCGACCGCAAGGCGGTCGACGAGGCGCTGGCGAAGGCGGCGCACAAGGTCAGCGTCACCTATGCCATCAACCGCATCACCGCGGTGACGATGGAGGCGCGCGCCGCGCTCGCCACCTATGACGCGGCAGGCGAGAGCCATACGCTTTATTGCGGTCTGCAGAATCCGCACGGCGTGCGTGACATGCTGGCGAACGACATCCTCGGTATTCCCGGCAACCGCATCCGGGTGGTGGCGCCCGATGTCGGCGGCGGCTTCGGGCTGAAGGAGGCGCCGTTCCCGGAATATGTGCTGGCGATGATCGGCGCCAAGCGCCTTGGCAAGCCGGTGCTGTGGATGGCGGAGCGCGGCGAATCCTTTCTCTCCGACTTCCATGCCCGCGACAATTATTCGACCGCGACGCTCGGCCTCGATGCGCAGGGACATTTCCTCGCGCTCAAGGTCGACACCATCGCCAATATCGGCGCCTATATCTCGCCAAACGGGTTGCATGTCTCGACCAACAATCTGGGCGGGCTTGCCGGCGTCTATCGCACGCCGCACATCCATACGCGGGTGACCGGCATCTTCTCCAACACCCAGCCGACCGCGCCCTATCGCGGCGCCGGACGGCCGGAGGCGACCTACGCGATCGAGCGCGTCATCGACATCGCCGCCAGGCGCTGCGGCTTCGACCCGGTGGAATTGCGCCGGAAAAATCTGATCGCGCCCGGGCAGATGCCGTACGATACGAAATTCATCTTCACCTACGATTCCGGCGAGTTCGAGCGCAACATGGACGACGCGCTCGCGCTTTCCGACTGGAAGGGCGCAGGCAAGCGCAAGTCGGAAGCCAGGAAGCGCGGCAAGCTGCGCGGCATCGGCATCGCCAATGCGATCGAGATTGCGGCGGGGCCGGCGCCGGCGCCGCTGCCCGAAGGGGCCGAGATCAAGTTCGATACCACCGGCGCGGTGACGCTGACGATGGGCACGCATTCGCACGGGCAGGGGCACGAAATCGCCTTCGCGCAAATCGCGGCCGACATGCTCGGGATCGAGCCGTCCGATATCCGCGTGCGCTATGGCGATACCGAGCTGGTTGAATTCGGCACCGGCACCTTCGGCAGCCGCTCGATCATCACCGGAAGCAATTCGCTGCGCATTTCCGCGGATCGCCTGATCGAGCGCGGCAGGAAGATTGCCGCCGTGCATTTCGAGGCCGCGGTGCAGGATATCGTGTTCGAGGCCGGGCAATTCTCGATTGTGGGCACCGACCGCCATATCGGCATCAAGGACGTAGCCAAGCTGTCCTATACCTTGCGCGATCCGAGCCTCGGCGGCACCTTCGGCTTTTCCGAGCAGGTGGTGGCGGCGCCGAAGGCCGCGACCTTTCCGAACGGCTGCCATGTCTGCGAGGTCGAGATCGATCCCGATACCGGCATCTGCACGCTTGCAAGCTATGTGGTGGTCGACGATGTCGGGCGGGTCATCAATCCGCTTCTGGTCAAGGGCCAGGTGCATGGCGGCGTGGTGCAGGGGGTCGGCCAGATCCTGTTCGAGGACATCCGCTACGACGAGGACGGTCAGCTTCTGACCGGCTCTTTCATGGATTATGCGATGCCGCGTGCGGCGAATTTCCCCGATCTGGTCTGCGAGGCCAATGAGGTGCTGACGCCGATGAACCCGCTGGGTGTAAAAGGGGCGGGCGAAGCCGGCACGGTCGGGGCGCTGGCGGCGGTGGTCAACGCGATCGTCGATGCGCTGTCGCCGTTCGGAGTGGATCACATCGAGATGCCGGCGACGCCGGAGCGGATATGGCGGACGATCCGGGACGCGAAAGCCGCGCAGGGATGATGCGCCGGGCCGTCATGCCGGTGGCGCTCTGCGCGGCCTTGCTTGTCAGCGCCTGTGCGCGCGACCCGGGTTCGGTGATGGTCGGCGAGCCCAATGCGCTGCCGGTAAGTTATCGCGCCGACATTCTGGCCTATCTCAAGACCTATCAGAACGATCCGACCGGAATTCGCGAGGCCTATATCGCCGAGCCGGTGCTGCGCACGGTTGGCAGCGCGGCGGAGTCCGGCATCACGCAGCGCTATCTCGTATGCCTGCGCTACAATGCCAAAAACTCGCAGGGGCGTTACGAAGGCAGCCGCGACCGCGTAGTGGCCTTTCTGTCCGGCCGGCTCGATACCATGGCGCTGGCGCGCGGCGAGCAATGCAAGGATGCGACCTGGCTGCCGTTTCCGGAACTGGAGAAATTGAAGCGCTAGTGTTCCGAATCCGAAATTCGTTTCAATTTGCAGCTACTTCCGTTGCGGATTTCGGATTCGAAGAACACAAGCAAACCAATAATTCTAGCGTGGGTCGGTTCGGAAGTCCGCTTGACGAGCTTGCCGCGGCAACGACGCGGACGTCCGAACCGCTCCATCAGGGCGTGTACTTGCAGACGCGCAGCAAAAAAAAGCGGCTTTCGTCGCAATGCAGACATGGCCCGAGAATGACCCGAGAATGCCGCTACGTCGTCTTTTGACCGTTTGCCGACAAGGGCCGCGACGAACGACGCTGTCTTGCATCGGGGTCGTCATCGCCCCTTCAGTTCAAGTCGCCCGAAAGAAAGTTGGCATCATCTGCGTGGAAGCAGTCTCACTGAGCCCGGGCGGAGTCGTTGTCTTCCATCCAACTTGTCGACGGCCTGGGCGTTTTCTCGATCAAACGATCCAGAGCTTCAACGTGTTCCTGTTCCTCATCGGCAAACTCATTGCCGAGGCGTCGGACTTCTGCATCATCGCTTTTTTCTGCTGCCGCCCGGTAATAGTCCCTACCGCGGATTTCGTTCTCGCGAGCGTATTGCAAGGCATGATAGGGCGTCATCAGATAATGCACACCGTCGTCGTCGCCGACCTCGTGAGATATCCGCCAACGGAACTCCCAGGAATTCAGTTTTCGGAGCGGCACATCCTTGGCTCGTTCGGCAATCTCATCGCCATGCAATTTTGAAAAGTGGACCATGTCACGGAAGACCTTGGCGGTATCGAGGTTCAGGTGCGCCTCCATCATGTCCGCCAGCTCATGGTAGCGTTCCTGTGCTTCCCGTTCGAGGGCGATCGCATGAGCGAGAAATTCAGGCAAAGAATAGTTCATGAGCAATTCCCTTATCTATGCATTGTCGGGCTGACGTTAGCCGACGTCAGCTGCGGCGCGAAGCGACACTCACCGAATGAAAGCAACGCCTTGAAGGCGTTGCTTTGCGCAACATCACTCGCGCAACGAGCATGTAAGATGCTTCGAAAAAGAATTTCCAATTCTAGCGATAAGGGCATTGACTTTAGTCAACAGCCGGCCCGTTTCGTCACCTCAAATGACGCGGAAAAATACCGGGTTGCGCACTTGCCTTGCGGCCTTGAGGGGGGCCGCAAGACATCGGTGGCGGCGGTGACCGACAATCAGACGGCAACCGCGCTCGGCATCTCTGTGCCGCTCGCGCTGCTCGTGCGCGCCGCCGAGGGGATCGAATACGGACGCTGCTTGCTATGGCCGGGCGAAAACCCGCATCGCCGTCACGGCCGCGATCGCGCCCGCCAATGCGAGCACAAGCGCCTCCAGCCAGGACGCATTGCCGATCGATTTCACATTCTCGGCGAAAGCCGCGAAGCGATCGCCGAGGAAATCCGTATCGTCGCCGATGGCGCGCCCGTCGGTGACGTCGACGGCTTCCGGTTGTGCCGGCAGGGGTGGCTCCGCTGCCAAGGGTTTCGCCGCGATGTCGATGTCGCTCAGTTCATTCTCGTAGACGAGCGATATTTCGGGTTCCGGTTCGGCCATCTCGCGCACGGTCTTCAGCACCACCGGCAAGATCGTGCCGGTGCCGGCGGAGGCTTCGGCATTCGGCCAGGCCGGAGCCGCGGGCTGCGGCGCGGGCTCCGGAGCCGCCGCTTCTGCCGGCTTCTTCACCTTGGCGGCGCGCACGCGCTGACTTCTGGATGGTTGCGGGGCGCGGCCTCGGCCGTCGGCGGCCGTATCCAGCGGCTGAAAGTGCCGTTGAGGCTCGGCAATTGCAGCACGTTGTCGGGCGTCCGGCGCGCCGGCACCCTCATTCTGCGTCCAGGCCGGCGGTAGCTCCGAGCAGGATCACGGCTGTGGCGAACGCACGGGCGATATGACCTCTCCGACACGCAACGCGGGATACGAATGTGCTGCGCCAATTCATGGGCACCCCTCCCAATTCGTTGGCCGATGAGCGATTGATGCTCCGCGCCATGTCGGCAGAGGGGCCGTTTCAAGGAATTGTCGCCGCATACACAGGCGGCATGCGGACACACTTTTCCACAGCCCCTACCATGGTCATGCAGACTGTAATATGCAGGCCCTAAACGGGCCTTGCGCCGAACCGGATTGGCTCGGCCCCGTTCGTCAAGTTCCTTACGGTCCTGTCCGCAGTCGCGGCAGGACCGTTTTTTTTGAGGTCGCGCTCCGGCGAGTACTACGACGCCTTCGCCTTCCGCGCCGGTTGCTTCCGCCGCACGATAAACCGCAAGCGCCGCATCGATGCCGGGCCGCGCGCGGAATCCGTCCTTGCGCAGGCATGTCTCCAGCGCCGCAAGGCAGGTCAGCACGCTTTCCTTGCGGCAGACATAGCCCATGGTGCCGATGCGCCAGATCTTGCCATGCAGCGGCCCGAACGAGGTGCCGATCTCGATGCCGAAATCGTTCAGCATCATGCGAGCGCACCGCATCGCCGTTGACGCCGTCGGGGATATAGACGCCGGTGACGTTCGGCATCTTGTTGGCGCTGGTCGCCGAACAGCTTGAGCCCCATCTCGGTGAGGCCGGCGACCAGCGCGTCGCTCGCAAGCTTGTGGCGCGCGAAGCAATTGTCGAGCCCCTCGGCGAGCACGATGCGCACCGCCTCGCGCGCGGCATAGAGCATCGAGGTCGCCTCGGTGTGATGGTTGAGCCGCTGCTCGCTCCAGTAATCCATCAGCATGCCGAGATCGAAATAGTTCGATCCGATCACCGGGCCGTCGCCGTCGACGAAATCGGCCGGCCGGATGCCGGCCTCGACATGACGCCGTCTTTTCACCACCTCGACGATGCGCTCGTTGACGGTGATCGGCGAGGAGCCGGGCGGGCCGGACAGGCATTTCTGCAGTCCGGAGGAAGCGGCATCGACCTTCCAGGCATCGATCGCGACATTCATGCCGCCGAGCGAGGCGGTGGCGTCGGTATAGAGCAGCACGTCATGCTTGCGGCAGATGTCGCCCAGCTGATCGAGCGGCTGCGCCATCGTGGTCGAGGTGTCGCCATGCACCACCGCGAGCACGCGCGGCTTGTGCTGCTTGATCGCCTTCTCGATTTCGTCCGGCGTGAACACCGTGCCCCATTCGCGCTCGATGCGTGACGACCTCGCCGCCGCAGCGCTTGCAGATTTCCGCCAGCAGATAGCCGAAGCGTCCGAAGGACGGCACCAGCACCTTGTCGCCCGGCGAGACGATCGACACCAGGATCGCCTCGACCCCGGCGCGCGCGGTGCCGTCGACCAGGAACGACCATTTGTTTTTGGTCTGATAGAGCTGGCGCAGCAGCTCCATCGTCTCGTTCATGTAAGCCGTGAAGGCCGGATCGAACTGGCCCGAGCATCGGCATCGACATGGCGCGCAGCACGCGCGGATCGACGCCGACGGGACCGGGACCCATCAGCAGGCGAGGTGGGGGATTGAGTTCGAGCCAGAATTCTAGCATGGTGAGCTCATCCGGATTGCATCGCTCACGTCGGACGCCTGCGCACGGCCGACGCGGCTTCGCCAGTTCCGACTTCGCGCGCGGCACATATTCCCCTGCACCGAGCGTGCCAACGAGCTTGCCGTCGCGCACCACGAACTTGCCGCGCACCATGGTCGAGACCGGCCAGCCTTTCACCTTGATGCCCTCATAGGGCGTGTAGTCCGAGCCGCCATGCATCAGCGACTGCGAGATCGTGACCTCGCGGTTCGGATCCCAGATCGCGATATCGGCATCGGCGCCGACCGCGATCGTGCCCTTCTTCGGATAGAGCCCGTAGGTCTTGGCGTGATTGGTCGAGGTCAGCGCCACGAATTCGTTGAGCGAGATGCGGCCCTTGCCGACGCCTTCGGAGAACAGGATCGGCAGCCGCGTCTCGACGCCCGGAATGCCGTTCGGCACCCAGCGGAACGAGGTGCGGCCCTTCGGCGTCGAGCTTGCCCTTCGGGTCGTCGTAGCGGAACGGGCAATGATCGGACGAGAACAGCGAGAACACGCCCTGCTGCATGCCTTGCCCAGCAGGCCTGCTGGCTCGCCTCGTCGCGCGGCGGCGGCGAGCAGACATATTTCGCGCCCTCCATGTTGAGGCCTTCCATGTCCTTGGCGGTCAGCACCAGATATTGCGGACAGGTCTCGCCATAGACCTTCAGGCCGCGCTGCTGCGCGCGGCGGATTTCCTCCATCGCCTCGCCGTTCGAGACATGCACGATCATGATCGGCACATCGATCAGTTCGGCCAGCGAGATCGCGCGATGCGTCGCCTCGCGCTCGACCGGAATCGGCCGCGAGGTGGCGTGATGATGCGGCTGCGGTCTTGCCGGCGCGCTCCAGCCGATCGGTCAGGAAGCGGATGGCGTCGTAATTCTCGGCATGGATCATGACCAGCGCGCCGGTGTCGCGCGCGACGCTCATGACGTTCAGCATTTCCATGTCGGAAAGCGCGAGCCCCTCATAGGTCATGAACACCTTGAACGAGGTGTAGCCGTCATGCACCAGCGCCGGCAGTTCCTGGCCGAGCACGCGATCGGTGGCGTCGGCGATGATGAGATGGAACGACACGTCGACATAGCATTGGCCGTCGGCCTTCTTGTGATAGTCGGTGACGACCTCGCGCAGCGACTGGCCCTTCTGCTGCATGGCGAAGGGCAGCACCATGGTGTTGCCGCCGAACGCGGCCGAGCGGGTGGCGGAAGCGAAGTCGTCGGCCATCACGATGTCGGGCCCGGAGGGCTGCGCGATATGGACGTGGCTGTCGATGCCGCCCGGCAGCACCAGCTTGCCGGTGGCGTCGACGATCTCGCGCGCGCTGCCGAGATTGTCGCCGAAGGCGGCGATCCGCCCCGACGCAATTCCGATGTCGCAGGCGAAGGTGTCGGAGGCGGTCGCAATGGTGCCGCCGCGGATGATGGTATCGAAATTCATGCCTTGTTCCCGCTCACCCCGTTTTTACGGGGAGCGCGGGAATATGCAACCGTCACCGCCGCGCGGTGGTCTCGGCCAGTCGGACGCGGCCCTGAGCGCTTGCCTTGGGTTTGTCGGTGACGCGATCGGCGATCTTGGGCGGCAGCTTGGCGGCCAATTTGCTCCGTCGTCTGCCCTTCGGCTTGTCGGCGGCTTTTTCGGCCACGACCTTGGTTCTGCCCTTGCCGCCGCGCACCTTGGCCAGCAGCCTGCCCGCGTTTGGTCTTGAGAGACGCCGCCGCGAGCCGTCGCGACTTTGGCTTCGGCCGCGGCCCTTGCCGCGGCGGCGCGTGCGGTTTCGATGATCTTGGCGACCGGCGCTTCGAGCTGGACCGCGATCTTGGCGGGTTCGGCATTGCGCGACAGGTCGGCGACGCCGTCGCATGGATTCTGCTCTCGGCAACGCGACCGCGCAGGTCGATTTCGTTCTTCTCGGTCCAGCGCTCCGGCTCCTGGCCGGTGATGATCTTCACATATTGCCGGGTCTCCTCCGGCAGCCGGCCGCGCCGTGCAAGCCAATCGGTCACGCGGCGCGCGCCGGCATTATAGGCGGCGGCTGCCAGCCCCAGATTGCCGAAATACTGCAGATGCTCCTTCAGGAAGCGCCCCGAATGCGGCAGCGCCGCCAGCGCATCGAACGGATTGAGCAGGCCGCGCTCGGCGGCGACTTCGGGCATGAATTGGGCGACGCCCTGCGCGCCGGCGCGGCTGACGATGCGCTGGTCGAACTTGCTTTCCTGCCAGATCAGGCGCGCGAAAAATCCGGTCGGCAGGCCGTTCGCCTGCGCGACCGAGGCGAGCGTGTGGCACAGCGTTTCCGTCGAGACATCGGGGGCGGCGCGACCGGCGGGCCTTCCGGCTCGCGCTTGGCGGCCAGTTCGGCGGCGAGCGCGGCCTCGACCTCCGCCTCGCTTCGCGGCGGCGCCAGGCGATCGCCCTTCGGGAGAAAGTCGTAAATCACCGAGGACAGAAAACTGGGCTGATGATCGGCGCGCCAATGTTCCAGCAGGACGGCCTCCGGGCCGATTTTCGCCGGTCGCGCCACCAAAACCGTGGCCGCAAGCGAACAGCAAACCGAAAATTGCGATCAATATCCGCATATCGGGACAAAATCTCCGCACGCCGCAGACGGCGTGCGCCGGCCCGCGGTTCATTCAGGTTGTCGTCTGAGGAATTCCCCCTCGTTGAAGCCTCGCGTGATGGGGGCCAATGCGGACCGTTTTGTGAAAAGCTTGCGGCACTGGAAAGGTCTTATCGGGGACAGGCAACGGGGACGCTGCTGCATTCTCGCCGCATTGTCGGCAAGCAGATCGTCAGGCGCCGACGGCGACGCGCGTGTCCTTGCCGCTGCGGCCGATCAGCTCGGCATAATCGGCGATCGGCTGCGGACGGCCGATCAGATAGCCCTGCATCTCGTCGCAGCCTTCGCGGCGCAGGATCGCAAGCTGCTGCTGATTCTCCACGCCTTCGGCGACGGTGATGAGCGAGAGCGCGCGGCCGAGACCCAGCACCGCGCGCACGATCGCGGCGGACTGCGCGTTGCGATCGAGATTGGAAATGAAGGTCTGGTCGATCTTGATCTTGTCGAACGGGAAGGACTGCAAATAGGACAGCGACGAATAGCCGGTGCCGAAATCGTCCATCGCGATGCGCACGCCGAGCGCCTTGATCCGCCGCAGCAGCGACACCGCGCGCGAATAATCGTCCATCAGCGCGCCTTCGGTGATCTCGATCACGAGCCGGTCGGGCGAAAGCCCGGTCTCGAGCAGGACCGAATGCAGCAGCGAGACGAGATCGCCGTGGCGAAGCTGCACGGGCGAGAGATTGATCGCGATCTGCAGCGGCTTGCGCCATGACGCCGCCTCGCGGCAGGCTTCGCGCAGCACCCATTCGCCGATCGCGTCGATCAGTCCGCTTTCCTCGGCGAGCGGGATGAAGGTGCCCGGCGGGACGAAGCCGCGGCGCAGATGGTCCCAGCGCAACAGCGCCTCGAAGCCGACGATCTGGCCTGCGACCTGCGCCTGCGGCTGGTAATAGAGCTGCAATTCGTTGCGCGACACCGCGAGCGCGAGATCCGCCTGCAGCGCCCGGCGGTCGTGCAGCATGCGATCCATCTCGGCTTCGAAGAAGCGGATGGCGCCGCGTCCGTCGGCCTTGGCGCGGTAAAGCGCGGCGTCGGCATTGCGAAGCAGCGTCACGCTGTCGCTGCCGTCGTCCGGGAACATCGCGATGCCGATGCTCATGCCGACCCGGACCTTGCGGCCGTCGCAATCGATGTCGCCGGCGACCGCTGCGACCAGCCGTTCGGCCAGTGCGGTCGACGGCGGCGGGCTTCGTCGCTTCGGTGCAGATCGCCATGAATTCGTCGCCACCGGCGCGCGCCAGGAAGGCGTCGGCGGCCGCGGTCTGCATGCGGCGCGCGATGTCGAGCAGCACGCTGTCGCCGGCGGCATGACCGTAGAGGTCGTTGACCTCCTTGAAGCGGTCGAGATCGATGCAAAGCACGGCGAATTTCTCGCCGCTTGCGGACGCCCGTTCGAGCGTCGCGGTCAGACGCTGGTTCAGCGCCGCGCGGTTCGGCAGATCGGTGAGCGGGTCGTGATGCGCAAGATGCGCGATGCGGGTCTCGTTGCGCTTTCGCTCGGTGACGTCCTCGATCACGGTTGAGCAGATATTCCGGCTTGCTGTCCTTGTCGCCGATCGCGACGCGCTTGGAGATCACGTCGCGAGACGGTCCGTCGAACGTGTGGATGACGTTGGTCTGTATCTCGAGCTGGCCCGATTGCAGCGCTTCGCGGTCGCGCGCGACGATCACGTCGGCCTGTTCGCGGTTGAATACCTCGTGGCTGGTCCGGCCGATCAGCTGGTCCTTGGCCGACGCCCAGCAATTCCTCGCCGGCGCGGTTGATGAACACATAGCGGCCGCTATGCGCGTCCTTGACGACCAGCATCTCGGGAATGTTCTCGACCACGGCGCGCAGCATGTTGCGGGCGCGCTGCAACTCCCGCTCGCCGCGCATCCGTTCGGTAATGTCTTCGTGGGTCGATACCCAGCCGCCGTCTCCGGTCGGCCGGTTGGTCACGCAATAGGTCCGGCCGTCGTTGACCTCCATCACCAGGACCAGTTCCTCGCCGGCGCGCATCTTTGCGGTCAGCTCGTCGATGCATTCGTCGATATCGTCGAAGAAGGTCCTGGCAGCGACCCGGTATTCGAGAATTTGCCGGAACGTCGTGCCGGGTTTCACCATGTTCGGGCGAGAACGAATAGAGCTGCAGATAGCGCTGGTTGCAGACGACCAGCTCGCACTTGTTGTTGAACATGGTCAGGCCCTGACCCATGTTGTTGACCGCGCGATCGACGCGCATATTGGCCTGTTCGAGTTCGTGCGACTTTTCGGCGAGACGGGCCTCGCGTTCGGCGAGCGATGCCCTGCGAGGCTGCGAGCTGCGCGAATTTGTTGTTGAGCGCGTAGGTCAGAACCAGCGAGCAGAGCAGCGTCAGCACCGCGCCGAGCCCGATCAGCATCGCGCGGTAATTCCACTTCGCGAGCGCGGAGACTTCCGTGACGGCGACGTTCACGACCAGCGGATAATCCTTCAGCGGCCGCACCGCGACCAGGCGCGGGATGCCGTCGAAATAGCCGGGCGACCGATAATGTCCGCCGCCTTCGCGCACCAGCCGATACCAGTCGCTGTTCCGCCGGCATCTTTTCGCCGGCGCGATCGTCCGGATCGGGATGACGGACCAGCACGATGCCGTCCGAGCGCAGAAACAGGAAGGACTGGTTCCGAAGCGAAGTGATCGAGTTGTAGATGTGCTGGAAATAGGACAGCCTTACTCCGGTCACGACCACGCCGAAGAAGTCGCCGTCCGGGCCGGTGATGCGTTTGGCGAAGAAGATGTTGCGTTCGCCGCTGACGCGGTTGCGCACGATGTTCGGAGACGAACAGCCGGCGGCCGTTGTTCTTGATGCGCATCGACGAAGTAATCGCGGTCGGCGAAGCTGGCCGCAGGAGCCGGCCAGTTCCGCGAAGTATTCGACGAGCTGGCCGTCGCGATCGATCAAGCGCGATGAAATCGGTCTGCGGGATGCGGGACAAGGCGCTCGGCCAGAAACCGGTGGGCGGCATTGCTGCGCATCAATTCGCGGTGGTCTTCGTAGGCGTGTCCACCATTATTGGCGAAACGTTCGGCGATTTCGGCGGTGATGATGTCGAGCGCCTGCACCGATTGCGCGGTCTGCTCGGCGAGCACGGTCGCGATATTGGCGGCATCGTTGGCGGCGTCGTCGAGCGCGTCCTGGCGGAGTGCATAGACGGTCACGCCAATCGCCATCGCCGCCATGCCGATGAGGCAAAGCGCGATCAGATCAGTCCGCGAAACGACACCCGACGCAGTGAGGACAGCAAGGTCCACCGCTCCCGACATTTGTATTCTTTGCTGTCTGGATAGCGGGATTGCGGCTTCGGATTGGTGAAAGACCGAAGCGGAATTCAGCGTCTAACTGAATGAACGATTACTTCTCGCGTCATTCTGCATGTTCCAGCGGGCATCGCAGGAATTCGTTAACCATCGGCGCCGAATTCGCGTCACGGCATCGGAATTTCGCCGACATCCTTGGGCTACTTGTAGCCGCGCTGCACCGCCGGGCGATTGGCGATGGTGGTGTACCAGCGCTTCACGTTCGGGAACTTGTTCAGGTCGATCTCCTGCCATTCGAAGCGCGAGATCCAGGGCCAGGTCGCGATATCGGCGATCGAATAATCGCCGGCCAGGAACTCGCGGCCTTCGAGCCTGCGGTCGAGCACGCCATAAAGGCGCTGCGCTTCCTTCGAATAGCGCTCCTCGGCATAGGGCGCCTTGCCCTTGTTGTATTTCACGAAGTGATGCACCTGGCCGAGCATCGGGCCGATGCCGCCCATCTGCCACATCAGCCATTCGATGACGCGGTAGCGGCCTTCGCCTTCCTTCGGCATCAGCTTGCCGGTCTTGTCGGCGAGATAGATCAGGATCGCGCCGGACTCGAACAGCGACATGCCGTTGTCGTTGTCGACGATGGCGGGGATGCGGTTGTTCGGGCGAAATCTTCAGGAAGGCGGGCGCGAATTGCTCGTCCTTGGAAATGTCGATCGGATGCGACTTGTAGGGCAGTCCGAATTCCTCGAGCGCGATGGAGACCTTGCGGCCATTCGGCGTGGTCCAGGTGTAGAGATCGATCATTTCGGGTCCTTCAGTTTATCGGCAGTGCGTGCATTGATTAGCGTGAAGTCAGGTTTTTCACCACTTTCCCGTCTTTCATGATGATGAAAAAGTTCTTGGCGGGATCGGCGATGAGCTGGACATTCTCCAGCGGATTGCCATCGACCAGAATCAGATCGGCGAGCGCGCCTTCCTCGACGACGCCGAGCTTGCCGGGATAGGGGCTGCGCAATCCGGACAGGGCCAGCAATTCGGCATTGACCGAGGTCGCCATCTTCAGCAGTTCGGGCGCGGTGTACCAGCGCGTCAGCTTGGCGAGCATCGCGCCCTGGCGATGGGCGAGCCCCGGCGAAAACAGAATGTCGGTGCCGAAGGCGGTCTTGATTCCGAATTTCTTCGCGAAGCCATAGGCGCGATCGGTGCCGGCGATGACCTGCGCCTTCTTGTATTGCTGGATCGAGCCGGGCGGGAACTGCACCGCGTCCTCGTCGTCGAGGAAGGGCTGGATGCTGAGCCAGATGCCCTTGTCCGCCATCAGCTTGGCGGTCGCTTCATCCATCAGATGGCCGTGATCGATGCACTTTCACGCCGGCCGCGATCGCGCGCTGGATCGCGGCCGACGTATAGGCATGCACCGTGACATAGGTGCCCCAGTTTTCGGCCGCCTCGACCGCGGCGCGCAACTCGGCTTCGGTGAAGGTCGAGACGTCGATCGGGCTGTGCGGCGAGGCGACGCCGCCGCCCGCGGTCAGCTTGATCTGCGACGCGCCGAGCATGAGCTGCTCGCGCACCCGCATGCGCACCATGTCCGGGCTGTCGGCGATCATGGCGCCGCCGATCTCTTCGACGCGGCTCAGCGGTGCGCCGAGCGCGCGCGGAATTTCGAAGGTCTGGCGAAAGTCTCCGTGGCCGCTGGTGACCGTGATCATGGCGCCCGAGGGATAGATGCGCGGTCCGGCGACAGACCCTCGTCGATCGCCTGTTTCAGTCCGAAAGCCGGCCCGCCGAGATCGCGGACGGTGGTGAAGCCGCGCATCAGGGTGTCGGTGGCCTCCGCGGCCGCGACCAGAGTGGTGTAGCCGACATCGTTCGCCATCGCGGCAGCGGGGTTCGGGCGCACCAGCATCGTGTGCCAATGCGCGTCGATCAGGCCGGGCATCAGCGTGCGACCGCCGCCGGCAATCACGGTGGTGGAGGGTGGGCGGCGATCGGCGAGGTCGAAATCCGTTCGATCCTGTTGCCGGTCACCAGCACGTTCGAGGGTGCGGTCAGGGCTGCGCTCTTGCCGTCGAAGATGCGGACATTGGTGAACAGCGTCTGGGCGCCGGCGGTGGCGCAAGACAACAGTCCGAGCATTGCGATGCAGAAGAATCGAGCGGACAGGATCGTCATGGGCCTCTCCTGGCCGTTGATTTTTCTTGTGTCGGTATCGCTCGCGACGCTCGCGCGAGGGCAGCCTCAGTTTTTCTTCTGCGCCTTCAGGCGCGCGAGCGCCGCCCGGATCGGACCGAAGGGTCCATACATGTGCTGCGTCTGGCTGAAGCCGTCGGCATAGGGACCATAGGGAATATCCGCCGGCTTTTGCAGCAGATCGGGAAAATCCTTGTCGAGACCCGCGCGCTGCGGCCGCGGCTGCGAAATCACGAAGGCGGCGATGTCCCAGGCTTCCTGCTGCGTGCAGGCGCGGGCGGGTGTAACTCGTGCCGTTCGGCATGTTGAAGTGAATGAAGTTTGCGACCGTGATCAGCGTCGCCATGCCGGCGCCGTCGTTGAAACTGTCCGGCCCCCAGAGCGGCGGCGTCAGATAGCCGAAATTCGGCAGGTCGCGATCGCGCCGCACGCCCAGGCCATCGGGCTGATGGCATGCCGCGCAGGCGCGCGCGTAAAGCGTGTTGCCGCGCACGCGGATCGGCGGCGCGGCCCAGGATCGGCATCCGGCCGGCGCCAAGACCGGTCAGCAATCTCGCCGCGGCTTCGCGCCGGTGGACAGGAACTTGATATAGGCGGCGAAGGCCGCCATCTCCGGCGAATCCGAGCGGCAGCGCCTTGCCGTTCATCGAACGCGTCATGCACGAATTGACGCGCTCCTCGATCGTGATCTCCTTGCCCGCTTCGAACGAATATTGCGGAAACGATCCTCACAGGCCCCAGAGCGGCATGCCGAATTTCTTGGTCCCGGCATTCAGATGGCAATTGGAGCAGGCGAGATTGTTGCCGGCATAGCGCTTGGACTCATCGGCGACCGCGGGTCCGATATGGGCGTAGGTCGCGGTGATCGAGATCGCGGCCGCGGCGCACCAGACGGCCGGCTCGTCATCGGGCAGGGCGCCGATCTCCGGCACCGTCCAGGCCGGATCGGCGGGCGCATTCACGAATTGCGCCGCGGCCGGCGCCGCCAGCAGCATCACCGTCAGCGCGGCCGCAGGCAGCGTCAGGAAAGAACGCATGTCAGCTCCCGCGATAGGTCCCGTAGCTCCAGGGCGTCACCAGCAACGGCACATGATAATGCCCTTCGGGTTCGGCGATCGAAAAGCGGATCGGCACGACATCGAGAAAGGCGGGATCGGAAAGCGCGGTGCCGCTCGACGCTGAAATAGTCCGCGACGTGAAACTGCAACTCGTAGGTCCCGATTCGCAACGGGCCGCCGCCGATCAGCGGCGCATCGGTGCGGCCATCGGCATTGGTAATGCCTTGCGCCAAGCAGCGAGCGAGCGCTTTCGCCGACCTCATATAAAGAGATGGCGACGCCCTGCGCCGGCTTGCCCGCGACATTGTCCAGCACATGGGTGGAGAGCCGGCCTTCGGTTTTCGGCTTGCCGGGGCCGTCGACCCTGCCGACCAGGCGCAGCCGGGTGATCAGCGCAATCTCGTCGAGCGCCGCCTGCCGCTCGGTCGCCGGGTCGTTGCCGAGCCGCCGCTCGAACTGGCGCAAAATCGAATCCCGGGTGTGCCGGCGCACGCAAATAATGAAGGGGATGCCGAATTTGTCCCGATAGGCGGCGTTGAGCTTCCGAGAATGTCTGGAATTCCGCCTCGCTCAGCCGGTCGAGCCCGAGCCCGCCCTGTTCGGCCTGCGAATCCGCGGTCAGATCGGCGCGCTTCACCTTGGAACCGAGTTCCGGATGGGCCCGGATGAAGGCGAGCTGCCGCTCGGCCGGGCTCGCTTTCACCGTATCCAGCATCGCCGCATGCAGGGCGGCGACGGTCGGGAAGGGGCGTTTGCCGGCCGCACCCTCGGCCACCCAGGGCGCATGCTCGAAAACATCGCCGACCGCGTCGACGAAGCCCGAAACCGGCAGCAAATTTAGCGATTCCAGCGTGAACATCTGTGCCTCCGCCGACCGACAATAGCCGATGGAGCTCGAGAAAGCCATTGATTACAATAATGAAATTGCCCCCCAGGGCGCCCTATTGGGAATATCCGCCTGCTGGCAGTAGGAAAGACCGGGGCTAGCTTTCCCGCCCCTTCTGACTTTTCGCTCACATCCATTTGAACCGGCCGCAGAGTTCCCGCGACCAAACCATGAGCCGACCGTCCCGATGCAGCAGACATCAGACGAAGTCCTGATCCAGCGGATCGCAGGCGGTGACCGGCTCGCCATGCAGGTGCTGTTCGCACGGCACCATGTACGGGTCTACCGGTTCGTCCTTCGTCTGGTTCGTAACGAGTCCACGGCGGAGGATCTGATCAGCGAGGTCTTCCTCGATGTCTGGCGTCAAGCCGGACGCTTCGAGGGACGCAGTGCCGTCTCGACCTGGCTGCTCGCGATCGCGACGGTTCAAGGCCCTTTCGGCCCTTCGGGGACGCAAGGAAGCCGAACTGGACGATGAAGTTGCAGAAGCGATCGAGGACGTGTCGGACACGCCCGAAGTCGCGATGCAGAAAAAGGATACGAGCGAAGTCCTGCGTAAGTGCATCGAGAATGCTTACGCCGGAACATCGGGAGATCATCGATCTGGTCTACTACCACGAGAAGTCCGTGGAAGAAGTCGCAGAGATCGTCGGGATCCCGGAGAATACCGTCAAGACGCGCATGTTCTATGCGCGGAAAAAGTTGGCGGAGTCATTAAAGGCGGCGGGAATCGAGAGAGGTTGGCCATGAACGCGACAATGAACAATGCGCCCGAGCGCGAAGAAATCGAAAGCCTGCTGCCGTGGTATGCCGCGGGCACGCTGAGCCGCCGCGACACCGCGCGTGTCGAAGACGCGCTCTCCAACGACGCGGAGCTTGCGCGCCGTTTCGAGATGGTGCGCGAGGAGCTCGGCGAAACCATCCGCGTCAATGAATCGCTCGGCGCGCCGTCCGCGCGTGCGATGAAGGCGCTGTTCGAGAAGATCGATGCGGAGCCCGCGCGCAAGCCGGCAATGTCCTTCAATCTGATGGGCCGCGTGTCCGAATTCATGTCGAGCTTCACGCCTCGCACGCTCGCCTATGCCGGCGGTGTCGCGGTGCTCGCCCTGGTGCTGCAGGCCGGTGTGATCACGAACCTGGTCAGCGAGCGTTCCGGCGGCCAGGGCCCCGGTCTTGCCTCCGCGCCGACCAGTGTCGCGGTTACCGAAGGCGTGCAGGCGATGGTCCGCTTCGCCCCGCAGGCGAATGCCGCCGAAATCACCGCCTTCCTCGCGGCCAACAACGCCATGATCGTCGGCAGCACCTCGGATGGAACTTTCCGCCTGCTGGTTCCGGGCAAGGGCAACGCTTCCGAGATCGTGAAGAAGCTGTCCGACAACAAGGTGGTAAGCTTCGGTTCTTCCCGTCGGTAAGTGACGGGAAGAGCGGCTCGCCGCGACCGGGCTCCAGTCGACCATCGTGAAACGGATTCTTAGTATTCACGCGGAGGAACGGCGCATGCCGTCCAATCGCAACTTGTTCGGCCATCGCATCGCAGCCGGCATTCTGCTGGCGGCGGGCGCTGTGATCGGCGCCAGACGTCGCAGGCCTTCGCGCAAAGTTATGGCGGCTATGACAATGCGCCCCGCTACCGGTGCAGAGCGCGCCAAGCCGCGATCCGATCGCGCCGCCGCGCCGGGTGGTGAAGCCGCCGGTCCGGATCGAAGCCCAGGCGCAGCCTGCGCCGAAGGCCGCAAGGACGACGCGCAGCATCCAGAAGAGCGATCCGCAACCGCAACAGCCGGCTCAACAGCAGCAGTCGAATGTGCGCACCGGCACCGGCATGCCGGCCGCGGGCGAGCGCCGCTTCAATCAGAATGAAGTCGTGATCGAGGTTGCCGGCCGTCCGACGCCGGCGCAGGTCGATGCGATGGCGCGCCGGCATCGGCTGAACCGCGAAGAGTTGCAGGTCTTCAATCTGAGCGGCACCACGATGTTCCGCTGGACCATTCCCGATGGCCGCAATGTCGCGAGCGTGATCCGCAGCCTCGAAGCCGATTCCAGCCATCCTGTCGGTGCAGCCGAATTATCGCTACACCCTGCAGCAGGCGCAGGACCGGCGACGGCATCCAATATTCGGTCGAGAAGCTGAAGCTGCCGCGCGCGCACGAACTCGCCAAGGGCGACACCGTCCTGGTTGCGGTGATCGATTCCGGCATCGACCCGAACCATCCCGAACTCGTCGATACCATCGCCGACAGCTTCAACCCCGCCGGCGGCGACGGCGCGCCGCATTCGCACGGCACCGGCATTGCCGGCGCCATCGTCGCCAAGTCGCGCCTGACCGGCGTCGCCCCGCGCGCCCGCATCCTTGCGGTTCGCGCCTTCGATCCGAACGGCGCCAGCGCCGAAGGCACCACCTTCAACATTCTCAAGGGTCTGGAATGGGCGAGCGAGAAGGGCGCCCGTGTCATCAATATGAGCTTTGCCGGTCCGCAGGATCCGATCATGGCGCGCGCGCTTGCCGCCGCGCACAAGAAGGGCATCGTGCTGATCGCAGCGGTCGGCAATGCCGGCCCGAAATCGCCGCCGCTCTATCCGGCCGCCGACACCAATGTGATCGCGGTGACCGCGACCGATTCACAGGACCGGCTGTTCCAGATGTCCAATCGCGGCAACCATGTCGCGGTTGCGGCCCCTGGCGTCGACGTGATCTTGCCGACGCCCGGCACCAGCTACCAGATGGCGACCGGCACATCCTTCGCCGCCGCTCATATCTCGGGCATCGTGGCGCTGGTGCTGGAGCGCGAGCCGTCGCTGACGCCGGACTCGGTCCGTCGCGTGCTGCTCTCGACCGCGCATGATCTCGGTGCCAGCCGGCCGCGACAAGGATTTCGGCGCCGGCATCGCCGATGCCTACGATGCGCTGGTTTCGATCGGCGCCAAGCCCGCCGACGCCTTGCAGGCGACGCGCTCGCCACAATAAGCGCGCGGTTGCCGACGGAGCGGGGCGGGCCGGGCAATGACGAAGCCGCAAGTCGTGCTTGCCGCATTGGTTGCGGTCGTCGCGGCCATGCCGGCGGTATCGCTCGCGCAGCAGCAGCAGGCGGTGCATCTTTCCGACGGCGATTCGTTCCGGCTCGGCGACCGACGCTACCGGCTGCACGGCATCGACGCGCCGGAACTGCACCAGGAATGCAAGGACCATAACGGACGCAACTGGCCCTGCGGAAGGCGGGCGCGTTCCGAGCTGCGCCGCCTGATCGGCAATCATCCGCTGGAATGCCAGACCATGGCCACCGACCGTTTCGGCCGGATCGTCGCCACCTGCAAAGCCGGCGGACGCGATCTGGCGGAGGAAATGGTGCGCGCCGGCTATGCCACCGTGTTCACGCGGCAGGGTTTTGTGAGCCCCTATGAGCCGGCGCAGCAGCAGGCGCGCGCCGAAAAGCGCGGCATGTGGGCCGGCAGTTTCGAAGTGCCGGGCGACTGGCGAAGAGCCAATCCGCGCGAGGATGCGCCCGCCGGCGGTTTCGATGCCCGCGAATGGGTCGCCCGGAAGGCCGCGCAGGCGTGGCAATGGCTGCAGGCAACGATTCGGCCGCTGAAGCCCCTCGGGCTAGCGCCTCTGTCGCGGGCTTTTTGGAACTTTCGCTTCGCCCACCCCGATCGAGCCTTTGGTCTTTGAACCGGCGGCCGCCGATTGCCGACCAATGAGCATGAAATCCGCGATTGCGGCGGCCCCGAACCCCGGCTGTCCGCCCCGCGTGTGATCGGCGCCGCGCCCCTTCCACCCAGCGCCGGTCCGCTTGGACCCGTCCGGCATGTCCCCGCCGGACGGGTCTTTTCTCTTAATTTTTGCCGGTCCCGCAGGGCGCCATTAAACTGGTTTTGATCGCGCAGGCGCCTTTCGCCCAGAATTCGCGCTAAATTTCCTCGCAGTTCGGCGTATGATCGGACGTTAGAGACCGAATAAGGAAGGCGCGCGCCCTGCGGGGAGCGCGATACAGGGCTGGCTCAAATCACGTTGCTTTGAGACTTTGAACGCTTCGCTCGAAGATGAACACCAACAACCGACACGGCGCAGTGGCGCCGCGCGTCGCAACGACTTGTCATGGGAGACCAAAATGAGCGGTCGTCAACGAGTGAATAGGCCGGTCCAGGCTTTGGCGGTCGCAGCCGTATTAGGCTTCGCGCTAACCCTGACCGGGGCTGCATTCGCGCAGCCGGTAGAAGAGGCTGCCCCTGGGCAGCCTGCCTGTAGATCAATGCGGCCCCACCACCACCGCCTCCCGGGATTGGTGCGACCCCCGCAGCTCATCCAAATCGCCGTACCCGGAGATCCGGTAGCGAGGGCGGCCTTTGACGTTCTGGACAAGCATTGTGCGCGCTGCCACCAGGACGGCAAGCTGACGGCGCGCGAACGTCCGTCGAAGAATTTCGGCAACGTATTGAAGCTCGACGAAATCGCGGCCAACCCGCATTTCATCCTGCCGGGCAATCCTTTCGGATCGAAGCTGTTCAAGCAGATCGTCGACAAGGAAATGCCCTACGACGTCGAATATGAAGGCGAAACCAAATATCCGAAGATCTCGCCCGAGGAATTGAAGGCGCTCGAGGCCTGGATCGTCTCGCTTGCCGCAACCAAGAGCGCGGCCTGCGAATCGCACAAGTTCGTCAACAACGAGGAAATCATCAACCTGGTCGTCGCCGACCTGTCGCGGCTGCCGAATTCGCGCAAGAAGGGCACGCGCTACCTGACGCTGACGCATCTGAAAAATGCCTGCATGGACGATATTTCCATGAAGGTGTTCCGCCAGGGCGCGATCAAGCTGATCAACAGCCTGAGCCGCTCTTCGGACGTGGTGCGGCTCGAGACCATCGATCCCGATGAATCGATCCTGCGCATCAACCTCGACGATCTCGGCTGGGATGCGGCGGACTGGGACACCGTGCTCGCGGTCTATCCGTATAACCTGCAGCCCGACAGCGATCTGAAGTCGGTCCTTTCCGGCGCCACCGGCACGCAATTGCCGTATGTGCGCGCGGACTGGTTCGCCTTCGCGGCCTCGCAGCCGCCGCTTTACGACAAGCTGGTGAAGCTGCCCAACACCTTCCCGGAACTGGCGAAGGAGCAGGGCGTCGACATCGAAAGCAACATCAAGCGGTTCATCGCGCAGCGTTCGGGCTTCCAGAAGTCCGGCGTCAGCCAGAACAACCGCATGATCGAGCGCCATCCGTCGCGTACGGGTTACTTCTGGACCTCGTATGACTTCGGCGGCAATCGCGGCAAGCAGAGCTTCTTCGAGCACCCGCTTGGCCCGAAGGGCGAGGACGGCTTCGAGCATGACGGCGGCGAGACCATCTACTCAGCCTGCCGAACGGCTTCCAGGCCTATTACCTGAACACGGCCGACGGCAAGAAGCTCGACAAGGGCCCGACCTCGATCGTGCGCGACCTGTCGCGCAAGGATCTCGCGGTCACCAACGGCCTGTCCTGCATGGGCTGCCACGACCAGGGCATCCGCAAGGCGAAGGACGAAGTCCGTCAGGTGGTTCTGTCCGGCAAGTCGTTCAACCGGCAGACCCGCGAAGCGGTCGAAGCGCTCTACATCCCGACCGAGCGCATGGACCAGATCCTCGAAGCCGACACCAAGCGCTTCCAGGATGCCATGTTCCGGGCGGGTCTGGAGCCGAGCCTCAAGCTGAACGGCGTCGAAATGATCTCCGCGCTCGCCAATCGCTACGAGAGCGACGTCGATCTGAACCAGGCGGCGGCCGAGTTCGGCCTGAACAAGAAGGACTTTGAGGAAGCCGCAGACGATGCGGACCGCAAGTTCCGTCCGCTGATCCGGCGCCTGCAGCAGGGCTCGATCCCGCGCGACCAGTTCGAGAACAACTATCGTGAACTGGCGCTCGGCATCACCGATCAGGATGAAGTCAAGGTTGCCGCCGCCGCAGGCGGCTGCCGATGCGGCGGCTGCCGGTCGCGCGGCGGTTGCCAAGCCGGTCAGCAACGAAGCGCTGTCTCTGACCTCGGACAAGGACGTCTACAAGGTCGGTGACACGCCGGTATTCACGGTGCTGGCGAAGAAGACCTGCTTCCTGACGCTCGTGAACCTCGACGACAAGGGCACCGCTACCGTGCTCCTGCCGAACAAGTTCCAGCAGGACAACCGCGTGAAGGCCGGCCAGGAAATCCAGTTCCCGGCGGTGAAGGCTCCCTTCATCTTCAAGATGCAGGACAAAGGCTTCGAGCAGGTGATCGCCACCTGCAGCGAAACTGCCGATGTCGACGGCATCAAGAACGACTTCGCCAAGAACACGCTGACCACGGTGCCGAACTTCACCCGCAATGTCGGTCGCGCTGTCGCCGCCGACAACAAGGGCAAGCGCGCCATCGCGGTCATCGGCAAGAAGGAAGGCGAAGCGTCCTCGCCGCAGAATGTCGTGCCGGTCGCGGCCGACAAGCGCGACGTGGCCCGTGCCGCGATCAAGGTCGAGGTCAAGTAAGCCGATCCCGACCGCCTAAAGACTGGTCAAAATACCAAAGAGCCCGCCCACGATTTTTCGTGGGCGGGCTTTACCATTTGCGCCAGACATGCAGACATGCGCTCAAATAACAGATAGGGGGGCGCGTTCGGAAGGAACGAGGACGTGCCGGTGGTGATGAGTGCAGACGTCATCCTGGAAACCCAGGATCTCACGAAGGAATTTGCGGGTTTTGTCGCGGTCAACGGGGTCAACCTGCAGGTCGAGCGGGGGACCATTCACGCCCTGATCGGCCCGAACGGCGCCGGCAAGACCACCTGCTTCAATCTCCTGACCAAATTCCTCAATCCGACCCGGGGCCGCATCCTCTACAAGGGCCAGGACATCACCGCGATGCAGCCGGCCGACGTGGCGCGGCTCGGCGTGGTCCGCTCCTTCCAGATTTCGGCGGTATTTCCACACCTGACCGTGCTGGAGAATGTACGGGTCGCACTGCAGCGCAGCCCGCGGCGGCTCGTTCGATTTCTGGCGCTCGCGCGCGGTGCTCGACAGCTTCAACGATCGCGCGCTGAAACTGATCGCCGATGTCGGGCTTGACCGAATTCGCCAATGTGCCGGCGGTGGAACTGCCCTATGGCCGCAAGCGCGCGCTCGAAATCGCGACCACGCTGTCGCTCGATCCGGAAATGCTGCTGCTCGACGAGCCGACCGCCGGCATGGGCCATGAGGACATCGACCGCATCGCGGCCCTGATCAAGACGGTGGCGGCCGACCGCACCGTGCTGATGGTCGAGCACAATCTCTCGGTCGTCTCCAATCTGTCACACAAGATCACGGTGCTGACGCGCGGGCGCATTCTCGCCGAAGGCGACTACGAGACGGTGTCGAACAATCCGGAAGTGCGCGAAGCCTATATGGGGACCGGCCATGCTTGACCCGCGCACCGCGCTGCTCGCGGTCGAAAACCTGCAAGCGTGGTACGGCGAATCGCACATCCTGCACGGCGTGAATTTCGAGGTGTTTCCGGGCGAGGTGGTGACGCTGCTCGGCCGCAACGGCGCCGGCAAGACCACGACGCTGAAATCGATCATGGGCATTGTCGCAAAGCGCACCGGCTCGGTGCGCTTCGAGGGCCGCGAATTGATCGGCCTGCCGTCGAACCAGATCGCGCGCGCCGGCATCGCGTTGTGTCCGGAGGAGCGCGGCGATTTTCGCGAGCCTGAGCGTCGCAGGAAAATCTGCTGCTGCCGCCGGTGGTGAAGCCGGGCGGGCTGTCGCTCGATCGCATCTTCGATCTGTTCCCGAACCTGAAGGAGCGGCTCGGATCGAGCCAGGGCACCAAGCTGTCCGGCGGCGAACAGCAGATGCTGGCGATTGCCCGAATTTTGCGCACCGGCGCGCGCCTGCTTCTGCTGGACGAGCCGACCGAAGGACTCGCGCCCGGTCATCATCCAGCAGATCGGCAACACCATCCGCACCCTGAAATCGCAGGGCTTCACCATATTGCTGGTCGAACAGAACTTCCGCTTCGCGGCGACGGTCGCGGACCGCTATTATGTGATGGAACACGGACGGGTGGTGGACAAGCTGCTCAGCTCCGAGCTCGAAGCCAATCTCGAGAAGCTTCACGACTATCTCGGGCGTGTAACGACGTGAAAAGAAGCCGGGCCAGCTTCAAACAACGGAGGAATGAGAATGAAACGCACTCATCTGGGCCTTGCGGCATTCGCGGCCGCGCTCGGCTGCGGCGCCGCGCAGGCGCAGTTTACCGACGGCGTCATCAAGATCGGCGTCATGAACGACATGTCCGGCACCTATTCCGATCTGACGCGGGCAGGGCTCGGTGATTGCCGCGCGCATGGCGGTCGAGGATTTCGGCGCCGCCGCCAAGGGCATGAAGGTCGAGATCGTCGGCGCCGACCATCAGAACAAGCCGGACGTCGGCTCCAACGTCGTGCGCACCTGGATCGACGTCGACAAGGTCGACGTGATCGTCGACGTGCCGACCTCGTCGGTCGCGCTCGCGGTCAACCAGATCGTCAAGGACAAGAACAAGGTGTTCCTGGTTTCCGGCGCGGCGGCCTCCGATCTGACCGGCAAGGCCTGCACGCCGAACACCATCCACTGGACCTACGACACCTGGGCGCTCGCCAACGGCACCGGCAACGCGATCGTGAAGACCGGCGGCGACACCTGGTTCTTCCTCACCGCCGACTATGCCTTCGGTCATGCGCTCGAGCGCGACACCGCGGCGGTGGTCGAGAAGAATGGCGGCAAGGTGGTCGGCAAGGTGCGCCATCCGTTCCCGGGCACCGACTTCTCCTCGTTCCTGCTGCAGGCGCAGACCTCGAAGGCCAAGATCATCGGCCTTGCCAATGCCGGCAGCGACACCATCAACTCGATCAAGCAGGCGTCCGAATTCGGCATCGTGCAGGGCGGCCAGAATCTCGCCGCGCTGCTCGCCTTCATCACCGACGTGCATGCGCTCGGCCTGAAGACCGCGCAGGGCCTGATCATGACGGAGGCCTGGTACTGGGACCTGAACGACAACAACCGCGAATTCACCAAGAAATTCGTCGCCCAGAACAAGGGCTCCTATCCGACCATGGTGCATGCCGGCGTCTATTCGGCGGTCACGCATTATCTGAAGGCGCGTGGAAGCGCTGAAGAGCGACGCCGACGGCGCCGCGGTCGTGGCGAAGATGAAGGAGATGCCGACCGACGACAAGCTGTTCGGCAAGGGCGACGGTGCGCGCCGACGGCCGCAAGATTCACCCGATGTATCTGTTCGAGGTGAAGAAGCCGGCCGAGTCGAAGGGCCCGTGGGACTACTACAAGGTTCGCGCCACCATCCCGGCCGATCGAGGCGTTCCGCCCGCTGAAGGACGGCGGCTGCCCGCTGGTGAGCGGCTGACCGACTGACACAACTCCGCGCCTCAGGAGGAGGCGGCCGCTTGCGACGCAAGCGGCCGAGTGGGATCGCGCGCATCGACCTCCATCCTTCGAGATCGATTGTCGCTCGCCGACCTCGCCTCGCGGAGTGAGGCGATGACACCGAGACGTGGCATCCATGTTCGAAATCTTCGGCATTCCCTCGCAAGCCCTGTTCGGCCAGCTTCTGCTCGGGCTGATCAACGGCTCGTTCTACGCGCTGCTCAGTCTCGGGCTCGCGGTGATCTTCGGAATGCTCAACATCATCAACTTCACCCACGGCGCCCAGTACATGATGGGCGCCTTCGCGGCGTACTTCCTGCTGCAATATTTCGGCATCAATTATTTCGCCGCGCTGATCATCGCGCCGATCCTGGTCGCCATCACCGGCATCATCATCGAGCGGCTGTTCCTGCGCTGGCTCTATCACCTCGATCATCTCTACGGACTGCTGCTGACCTTCGGGCTCGCGCTGATCATCCAGGGGCTGTTCCGCCAGCAATACGGCTCGTCCGGACTGCCCTATCAGGTGCCGGACATTCTGCAGGGCGGGCGCAATCTCGGCTTCATGTTCCTGCCGAACTACCGCGCCTGGGTGGTGGTGTTCTCGCTCGTCGTCTGCCTCGGCACCTGGTTCGTGATCGAGCGCACCAAGCTCGGCGCCTATCTGCGCGCCGCGACCGAAAATCCGACGCTCGTGCGCGCCTTCGGCATCAACGTGCCGCGCATGATCACGCTGACCTACGGCTTCGGCGTCGGTCTCGCGGCGCTGGCCGGCGTGATGGCGGCGCCGATCTACAGCGTCAATCCGCTGATGGGCGCCGACATCATCATCGTGGTGTTCGCGGTGGTGGTGATCGGCGGCATGGGCTCGATCATGGGCGCGATCGTCACCGGCTTCGGGCTCGGCGTCGTCGAGGGGCTGACCAAGGTGTTCTTCCCGGAAGCTTCGAACACCGTGATCTTCGTCATCATGGCGATCGTGCTGCTGATCCGCCCGGCCGGGCCTGTTCGGACGGACGGCATGACATGACCGAGCACGCCATCACCGCGCCGGTCGCGCCGGCCATCGACCGGAGTTCGCGCAGCGAACTTGATCGGCTTCGTCCTCCTGACCGCATTCGTGATCGCGGCGCCGCTCTTCATCTATCCCGTGCTGATGATGAAGATCCTGTGCTTTGCGCTGTTCGCCTGCGCCTTCAATCTGCTGATCGGCTATGTCGGCCTGCTGTCGTTCGGTCATGCGCTGTATTTCGGCTGGGCGAGCTATGTCTGCGCCTATGTCGGCAAAGTCACTGGGGCTGTCACGCCGGAACTGGCGATCATCACCGGGCCGCCCTGCGCCGGACTGGCGATTCTTGGGCTGAGTTGCGCGGCTGCTGATCGCGATCGCGACGCCGCCAGGGCATCTATTTCGCGATGATCACGCTGGCGCTGGCGCAGATGATGTATTTCTTCGCGATCCAGGCGCCGTTCACCGGCGGCGAGGACGGCATCCAGGCGGTGCCGCGCGGCCGACTGTTCGGCCTCATCGACCTCGAACAATCACGACCGCGATGTATGCGCACGGTCGCGGTGATCTTCCTCGGCGGCTTTCTTCTGATCTATCCGCATCATCCATTCGCCGTTCGGCGAGGTGCTCAAGGCGATCCGCGAGAACGAAGCGCGCGCGATTTCGCTCGGCTACAAGACCGACCGCTACAAGCTCGTCGCCTTCGTGCTGTCGGCGGCGCTTGTCGGGCGTCGCCGGCGCCACCAAGGCGATCGTGGTCCAGCTCGCCTCGCTCACCGACGTGCATTGGTCGATGTCGGGCGAGGTGGTGCTGATGACGCTGGTCGGCGGCCTCGGCACCGATGTTCGGTCCGGTGGTCGGCGCCTTCGTCATCATCGCGATGCAGAACTATTTCGCCGAGTTCGGCCAATGGGTCACGATCATCCAGGGCGTGATCTTCGTGATCTGCGTGCTGCTGTTCCGCCGCGGCATCGTCGGCGAGATCGCGGCGCTGCTGCGGATCAAGCTCTGATCGGCTGTGATGGCTTCAGCGCTGTTCCAGCCGATCCGGCTCGCCGGCCTCGAACTCGCAAACCGCATCGTGGTCTCGCCGATGTGCCAGTATTCGGCCGATGACGGCTGCGCCAACGAATGGCACCTGACCCATCTCGGCATGCTGGCCAATTCCGGGGCGGGACTGGTGGTGGTCGAGGCCACCGGCGTCGAGCGTCATGGCCGCATCACCCATGGCTGCCTGGGCCTCTATTCCGACCGCAACGAGGCCGCGCTCGACCGCGTGGTCGATCATTGCCGGCGCATCGGCACGGCGAAGTTCGCGATCCAGCTGGCGCATGCCGGCCGCAAGGCCTCCGCGCAGCGACCCTGGCAGGGCGGCGGCGCGCTGGTTCCGGCGGACGATCCCTGGCCGACGCTGGCGCCCTCCGCGCTGCCGTTCGGGGCGAACTGGCATGTGCCGCGCGAAATCGCGACCGACGAGATGGCGCGCATCCGCGACTCTTTCGTCAGCGCCGCGAAGCGCGCCGTGCGCATCGGCTTCGAGGCGATCGAGCTGCATTTCGCGCATGGCTATCTGATGCACGAATTCTTCTCGGCCGTATCGAACAAGCGCAACGATGCCTATGGCGGCTCGCTGGAAAACCGCATGCGCTATCTGCGCGAGACTGTGCAGGCGGTGCGCGCTGTGGTGCCGCGCGAGATCGCGCTCGGTGCTCGCATCACCGCGAGCGACTGGCTCGATGGCGGCATCACCATCGACGATGCGGTCGCGCTGGCGAAGGCACTCAAGGCCGACGGTCTCGATTATCTCTGCGTCTCGTCCGGCGGTCTCACCGCCGACGCGCGCAACCCGGCCCGGCCCGGCTACAACACCGAATTGTCCGCGCGCATCCGCAGCGACGCCGATATTCCGGTGCGGGTGGTGGGCCTGATCGTCGAGCCGCATCAGGCCGAGAAGATTGTCGCCGACGGCAAGGCCGACATGGTGGCGCTCGCCCGCGCCATGCTCGACGACCCGCGCTGGGGCTGGCATGCGGCGGCGGCGCTCGGCGCCGACGTCGCGCGCGCGCCGCAATACCAGCGCGCCGGCCCGAAGCTGTGGCCGGGCAAGTCTGTCCTGTCCGAGTTGTCCTGTCCGAGTCGGACTTGTCCAAACCGGTCTTGCCGAAGGCCTGATGGATTCCTTCGTCTTCACCGCCGTTCTGTTCGCGGCCGCCTGTCACGCCGGCTGGAATGCCGCGATCAAGACCGGGCTCGATCCGCTGGCCTCGACCGTGCTGATCACCACCGGCGCCGGCATCGTCTCGCTGGCGCTGATGCCGTTTGTCGGGCTGCCGCCGGCCGCGGCCTGGCCCTGGGTGATCGCCTCGGTCGTGATCCACCTGTTCTATTTCATCGGGCTCAGCGAAGCCTATCAGGCCGGCGATCTCGGACAGGTCTATCCGCTGGCGCGCGGCTCGGCGCCGCTGATGACGGCGGGCGCGACCACGCTGCTGCTGGGAGAGAAGCTGAATGCGCTCGGCTGGATCGGGATCGTGACGCTCGCGACCGGCGTCTTGCTGCTGTCGCTGCGGGGCGGACGCAGCGGCGCCGAACGCCATCTCGACCGCCGCGCGATCCTGTTCGCGCTGTTCACCGCGGTCACCATCTGCCTCTATTCGGTGGTCGACGGCATCGGCGGGCGCACCGCGATCGATCCGCATCCCTATACGCTTGCGATGTTCGTCGGCAACGCGCTGATCGTTGCGGTCTATTTTCTGGGGCGGCGCGGCGTCGCAGCACTCGGGCCGTTGCCGAAACTCTGGCCGGTCGGATTGTTCGGCGGCAGCCTGCAGCTCCTGTCCTATGGCATCGTGATCTGGGCGATGACAAAGGCGCCGATCGCGCCGGTCGCGGCGCTGCGCGAGACCAGCGTGCTGTTCGGCGCGGTGCTGGCCTTCTTTCTGCTGAAGGAGCCGCTGAAGCCGGCGCGGATCGCAGCCGCCCTGATGATCGTGTGCGGGCTGGTCGCGATACGGCTCAGCTAGTTTTCCGACACGTATTGCTGAGGAACAGGTCATGAAATTGCAGGCAATGATCGCGGGTACCGCATTGCTTCTCTGCAGCGCGGCCGCACAAGCCGCCGACCCGTCACCCTCGCAAGTGTCGGCCGTTCCGATACCCGAGGAGCAGATCGACAGGGCGATCGGACAAATCGACAGCCTCGCCGCCGCGATCCTGCAGAAAAGCGCAATACCGGGGATGGCGGTGGCGGTGGTTCGCAATGGAAGCATCGTCTACGCCAAGGGCTTCGGGGTGACGAAAATCAGGCGAGCCGGCGCTCGTCGACACCGACACCGTGTTTCAGATCGCGTCGCTGTCGAAGTCGCTCACGGCGAGTGTCGTCGCCCGTCAGGTCGGTGCCGGAATCGTCGCCTGGGACACGCCGGTGGTGAAACATCTGCCCTGGTTCCGGCTGAAGGATCCGTGGGTCACCTCGCATGTCACGATCGGCGATCTGCTCAGCCACCGCTCGGGCCTTCCGGATCATGCCGGCGATTCGCTGGAAGACCTGGGCTTTGACCGGCGCCAGGTGCTGGAGCGGCTGCGGCTGCTGCCGCTCGCGCCGTTCCGCATCAGCTACGCCTACACCAATTTCGGCTTCACCGCGGCGGCGGAGGCGGTCGCAGTCGCATCCGGCAAGGACTGGGAGACGCTTTCGGAGGAGGTTCTCTACAAGCCGCTCGGCATGAACGCGACCAGTTCGCGCTTTTCGGATTTCGAGAAGCGATCCAACCGGCGCATTCGGTCACGCCAGGATCGATGGCGCCTTTCGCGCCAAATATCAGCGCCGCCCGGATGCCCAGTCGCCGGCCGGCGGCGTGAGTTCTTCGGTCAACGACATGGCGCGCTGGCTCGCCATGGTGACGCAGGGCGGCAAGTTCGAAGGCCGCGAGGTGATCGACGCCAAGGCGTTGCTGGCGGCGATGACGGCGCAGACCATTTCGAACCATTCCGGCACGCTCGACGCTCGCCCCGGATTCTATGGATACGGCTTCAATGTCCACACCACGTCCGCGGGTCGCATTTCCATCGGCCATTCGGGAGGCTTTTCGCTGGGGGCGGCCACCAATTTCGCGATTCTGCCCTCGGTCGGCATCGGCATCGTGGTGCTGACCAATGCCGCACCGATCGGCGTCGCGGAAACGCTCGCAACCCAGTTCATGGACCTCGTGCAATTCGGCAAGATCGAGCGCGACTGGCTCGCCGGCTATTCGGCGGCTGCTGGCGCCGCAAACGGCGCCGGCCGGAAGCCTGGTCGGGAAACAAACGCCTGCAAAGCCCGCGCCGGCTTCGGCGCTTTCCGCCTATATCGGCAGCTATGCCAGCGACTATTACGGGACGGCCCAGGTGATCCGCCGCGGCGACGGTCTGGTGCTGAAGCTCGGACCGGCCGGAATCGAATACCCGCTCACGCATTGGGACGGCAATGCTTTCACCTTCGAGCCGCGCAACGAAAACGAGCCCGATGGCTCGATCTCGCTGGCGACCTTTCGGACCGGCGCAGAATTCGAGATCGCGCCGGCTCACCATCGAATATCTCAACGACGAAGGCATGGGGACCTTCGTGCGGAAATGAGGCGGCTCGGTCATTCGCAATGAATCTTTGGTGTAGTCGGACGCTACCTACGCAACATCCTTGAGGCATTCTCAGCCGTCGCAGAAAGCGCCTAATATTGTCTTGCGAAACGGTTCACTGCATGGGCGGCGGCGCCCTTGCCGGAGATAGCTCATGCTGATTCAATTTCTGGTCGGGACTGCCGTCAGTCTGGTCAACATCACGATCCATTCCCTGTTCATGACCACGGTCGTGGTCGCGGCCCGGTCTGCCGGCTCGATACCGACGCAGCATAGGCCGCTGCTTTTGACATGCGTGATGATCGCGTCGGCATTCGTGCTGATGGTGGCGCATACCTGCGAGGTGATCGTGTGGGCGCTCGCATACCGGATCACGGATGCGGTGCCGCCCGGTTCCGGTCTCGTCTATTTTGCGTTCGTGAATTACACGACGCTCGGTTACGGCGATGTCACGCCAAGAGAGGATTGGCAGTTGCTCGGACCGATGACCGCCATGAATGGCGTCCTTCTGTTCGGCTGGTCGACGGCTGTGATCTTCCAGGTGCTGAGCAGGGCGATGGCGAGAAGCGAAGACGTTGTCGTCTCGCAATAGCCTCGCGAGCCACTGGGCCCGTGAAACAGCAGCCAGGTCGCGATATTTGAACGAACTTTTGACCAATCGGCGCGGATGGACAAACATGAAGAACGTCGAGATCGTCTATCGCTACGAGGGCGACGACGCCGGGCCAAAGCAGCGTCCGGTCGACGCGGACGGCGCATTGCGCCGCATGAACGATGGCAGCCGGGCATTTGCAGAACTGTTCGACAGCATCGACGACAAGACCGGGACGGCGCGTCGGATCGTCCACGTCGATCCGCGCGATCTTGGGCTCCTGCTCACCGGTTCCACGGCGCTGCTGCAGCGGCCGTTCGCCGCCGTTCTCGGGTGTTCGGACGCCAGGGTGCCGATCGAACTGATCTTCAACGAAGGGCCCAACGATCTGTTTGTCGTTCGTGTCGCCGGCAATACGCTCGGCAACGATGTGCTTGGAAGTCTGCGATATGCGGTCGAGCATCTCGGCGAGAGCCTGAAACTGATTGTCGTGCTCGGGCACAGCGCATGTGGGGCGGTCTCTGCGGCGGTCGACATATTCCTGAATCCGGCGGGCTATTTGTCGCTTGCATCCAGTCCCACCATTCGCATGCTGGTCGACCGGCTGCACGTCGTTGTCCATACCTGCGCGCAAGCCCTCGAGGCGGCGCTTGGGCCGGACATCGCGGATCATCCGAAATATCGCGAGGCGCTGATCGAAATGTCCGTCGTCACCAATGCGGCGGTCGCAGCCCACACCCTGCAGCGCGAACTCGGGACTGACCCAACGAGCGGCGTGCGTGCCGTCTTCGGAGTTTATGTTCTGGCGGACCGAATGGTGTGGGCTCCGCGTTGCGGCAGCGATGAAGTGACAGGTCTCGCGAGCCCGCCCATGGATGCAGAGGCGTTCCTTGAGTTCCGCAATGCTGTGATCGGCTCGCAACGGATCGCCACGTTGCTTGCGTAGTCGGTAAGGAAACCGGACTCCGATCGAGACGATCTGACGACTTGAAGTCAGTCCAACTCGGTCTCAGGGCGCCGGCTCAAGCCCCGCCGCCTTGAGCACGGAAGCGTTGCCGGGCGCGACCAGCGCCTGCAGCAGCACTATCGTCGCCGCTGCCCGCCGCCGCCCGGTCCGCGGAACGTGTCGTCCGGCGGCAGGCTGCCGCGCGGGCCCAGCGGCACCCGCGGCGGTGCAAACCGTTGCTGGTTTTCGGGGGCGGGCGGAATGCCGAGCGGCTCGCGGCTGTAGCGTTGCGCGAGTTCGGCGGGGTCGGCTCCGAAGCGGTAGCGCAGCCGCAGCATCGTCATGTCGCGGACGGTCTTCCAGAATCCATTCTCGTCGAAAACCCGTCCCGGTACGGTGACGCGCGAGGTCACGCGGATCGGCGGCGAGATTTCACGCAGTCGCTTCGAAATCTCGACATCCTCCATGAACGGGATATCCGAATAACCGTCGATGCGGAAAAATGCCTCGCGCTGCACGAAGATCGCCTGCTCGCCGCCGGCAATGCCCGACATCGCCGAGCGCCAATTGACGAAGCGCGCCAGCAGCGGCAGCAGCACATGGCGGCCGGCATAGCGCAGATCGAAGCGACCCCAGACCGAAGTGTCGCGGGCGCGGCCATACATCACCTGCGTGTCGGCATCGTCCGGCAGCTTGGTATCGGTGCGCAGGAACAGGAAAATGAAGCCGTTGGCGACTTTCGCGCCCTCGTTCATGCGATGCGCGCGGCTGCCGGGCGCGCGGAGAACCTGATCGGCCAGCGGGCGCGCGAGCAGGGGGGTCTCGTCGCGGCTGCCGCCATCCACCACCACGATCTCGACGCCACGCTCGCGAAGGGGTTTGAGCGCGAACAGAGTCTGCGCGATCGTGCGCGCCTCATTCAGCACCGGCACGATGATGGAAATGATCGGTGCCGGCTTCTGGCTGCGGACGGCAGTCGGCCGGACGGTCGGGCTCTTCACGTTCTTGGACATCGCGGCGGGACGCTCGCACGAACACGCATTCCCGGCCAGACCGGGCAGATGACGAAAAAACAAAAATTAGTGAGACGAAGTGACGTTATACATCGCGAAGGCGCGAGCGCGGCATTTGCCGTGGAAGAAGGCAGGCCGATCCGTCCGAAGGCCGGCAGCTTCAGCGCCGGATCGCGGATATCGAGGCCTGCAACCAGACCGAGAAAATTGACCTCCAGGCCTTCCACCCATCCGGCCTTGACGCCGAGCAGGCCGTAGAGATTGGCCTCAACCCGGTGCCGCTGTCGGTCCAGCCGGCATAGGGGCGGGAGCGGAAATCGCGCCCGATCGCATTCGGCGGCATGCGTTGCCTGCATCTGCGGCACTGCGCGCAGGATCGTCGGCAACGAAGGAATTGCTGTTGGGGCCCGGCCAGAGCCGGTAATCGCCGGCATTGGCGTAGCGATATTCCTTCACCGCCTTCTCGACCGCGGGGATCATGGCCTCGGCCTTTTCGCCCTTCACGTCGGCGACCACGGTCGGCGCGGTGCCATACCAGCGGCCGTCCGGCGCCCAGCCATTCATCCGCACCGGATTGCCCCAGCCGACCACATCGTAGCGGGTCCAGCTTTTGGCATCCTTGCGCTTGAACACGATCCAGCTATGGACCGCGACCACGCCCTTCAGCCCGCCGGTGCGGCCGGAAAGCACCAGAATGCGCGCCTCCGGATGCGCCGAGGCAGCCGGCAATGCGCCGATGCTCGACCAGTCGGCATTGCGCCAGCCGCCCGGCCGGTCCTCGAAAACAAACAGCGCGGCGCGGGCCGCGACCGGCAGCAGGAACAGCGTCAGAATTGTGAGCATGATGATCTTGCGCCAGGAACGGCGCTGCGGGAGCGGGGATTCCATGGCGCTAAGCTAGGGACCCCATTGCGACCGAACAAGGGCAGGGATCGCAGGCTTACGCCGCCGTGATGAGGCGCGTTACCGCACCCGGTTCCCGCTCAGGGTCAGATGCGCATAGCGGCCGATGCCGTCTTTCGTCATGTCGCCGGTGACGCGCTTTTCCCATTCCATGCCGACGACCGCGCCCTTGCTCGCCTCGATCAGGTTGTCGGCGATCAGCGTCGTTCCCGCGCCCTTGCACGACGCTGACCGCGACGCCCGATGCCGGTGCCGCGCAGCACGTTGTCGCTGACGATCACGTCGCGCAGATAGGGACCGTAGCCGACCAGCGATGCCCATGGCCGGCGCGTTCTCGATCACATTGCCGGTGACGACGCTGTCGGCGGCGATCGCCAGGCCGATGCCGCTGCCTTGGTGCCGTCGGCCTGAGATTGCGCAGCAGATTGCCCTGCACCACGGCCAGCCGGCCGCCGACATCGAAATTGGTGACCGAAATGCCGACCGTCGCGCCGTCGACCGTGTTGTTGGCGATCACCGCGCCCTCGAACGAGAATTCCGAATAGATCGCGACCTCGCCGAGCCGGGTGCAGATATTGCCGGCGATCTGGATGTTGGACGCCGAATTGCCGCGGACCGCCGAGAACGCGCATTTGTCGATGCGGTTGCCGCGCACCAGCACATTGCCGGCGCGGAACACGCTGATGCCGTTGCCGTAAGGACCGTCGCCGCCGGCATCGGCGCGGGTATCCTCGATGCGATTGTCGGTGACCATGGTGCCGTCGTCGCCGGGCGCGGAGCGCCAGACCTGAATGCCGTTATTGCCGGAACGGCGGATGATATTGTCGGCGATGCGAAGGCCGGTGGAGTCGATCGCAAACAGCGCGCCGTCGCCGGCATCCTCGATAATGCAGCCGGTCACCGCGCCGCTGCATTTTTCGAGCGCGATCGCATCGCGCCCGGCATGGAGGATGCTGCAATCGGCGATGCGAAGGTTGGTGCTTTCCTTCAAATGGACGAGTGCGCGCCCTTCCGGCGGGCTTGATCTTCTGGCCGTCGATCACGAGGCCCGAGAGTTCGATATTGTCGGCGCGCTGCGCAGGTGAAGAGCGAAGCGCCGCGCGACGAGTTCGAGGCGGGTCGCGCCGCGAATACCCGCGATCTTGGCATTGGACGTAAGCCACAATTCGCTCGCGCGATAGATGCCGGGCGCGAGCAGCAGCGGCAGCCGCGCCAGCGCGGCGCGATCGATCGCGCGCTGCAAGGATTGCGTCTGATCGTGCGGCACGTCCGGCTTCAGGCCGAATTCGCCGGCGTCGATGCCGAGCGCGGCGTTGCCGGGCGCGGCCTGCGCCGGCAGAACCGTTGCGCCGGCGGCGGCGCCGGTAGTGGAGGCGGCGATGAACGTGCGGCGGCTAAGGGTCATGCGGATGCTCCCGATCGGGCGGGTCTGGCATCAACATAATCCGCGAGGCCGGAGCCTGTGCCGCAGCGCGGCAACAATCGCGCCACAGGGTTAAGCGGTTAACGCCGCTTCGTTATCGTGGCCGCAGCGACGCGACGGCGGTGAGCAGGATCGCTGCTCCGGCTTGCGTCAGGCGATCGGGCGTGAAGCGCTCCGAGGGGACCGGCACATGGATGAAGGCCGCCTTTTGGGGGCCGCCGCCTTTTCCGGTCGCCGCCAGCGCGTGCCAATAGAGATAGTTGCACAGATAGTCGCCGGCATTGACCGAAAGCCGGGCCGGAAGTCCGCCGGATCTGGCGGCGCGCAGCAGCGTCATCTTCGGCGCCCGGATCGGACGGCTCTTCGACGCCTCCGTATCGATAACGCGAGCGGTTGGGACAACGAAAGAAGCATCCGGAAAACGCGCGATGCGGTTGCGCGCCTTCGTCTCCACCCGAAGCCCGCGCGCCCTGGTGGCGAGCCCGAACATCAACAGCAGATCGGGCTTGTGCTTCTTCAAAAGACGCGGCAGGTCGCGGTCGACGGCGGCGTAAGTGGTACGGAAGACATGCGTCGAAACCTTGAACGGACCTTTGCGGAATTTGCGCGCCAGCGTCTTCACCAGCGGGCCGGTCGGATTGTCCGGCGCGCCGGGGAAGGGTCCGAATCCGGTCAGCAGGATGCGAAGCGGTCTTGCGCGCGTCGCCATCACAATCCCATCGCGCTTGCGATTTCCTCGACCGCCAGCATCGGCGACAGCTTGCCGGCGGCGACCTGCTTCTCGATCTGCGGCAGCCGGCTTTTCAGTTCGGGATCGGAGCGCAGCTTGGCGAACAATCGCTCCTCCAGCATCGACCACATCCAGGCGACCTGCTGGGAGCGGCGCTTGGCGACCAGCTCACCGGACTTCGCCGACAATTCCCGATAATCGCAGATGCTCTGCCAGATCGCGGTCAGACCATCGCCGGTCATCGCCGAATAAGTCACCACCGGCGGCGACCAGGTCGGCGCTGGCAGGCTTGAGGATATGCAGGGCCGCGCGATATTCCGCCGCCGCCGCCTTCGCGCGCGGGATATTGTCGCCGTCGGCCTTGTTCACCGCGATCATGTCGGCGAGTTCGATCACGCCCTTCTTGATGCCCTGCAATTCGTCGCCGGCACCCGGCAGCATCAGCACCAGAAAGAAGTCGGTCATGCCGGCCACGGTCGTCTCCGACTGACCGACGCCAACCGTCTCGACCAGGATCACGTCATAGCCCGCGGCTTCGCAAAGCAGCATGGTCTCGCGGGTTTTCGCCGCGACGCCGCCGAGCGTGCCGGAGGAAGGCGAGGGGCGGATGAAGGCATTGTCGTCGGCGGACAGCTGCGCCATGCGGGTCTTGTCGCCGAGGATCGAGCCGCCGGTGCGGGTGGAGGAGGGATCGACCGCCAGCACCGCGACCTTGTGACCCTGCGCGGTGAGATGGCTGCCGAGCGCGTCGATGGTGGTGGATTTGCCGACGCCGGGCGAGCCGGTGATGCCGACGCGGATCGCCTTGCCGGTCTGCGGCAGCAATTCCTGCACCAGCCGATGCGCCTGCTGACGATGGTCGGCGCGCTTGCTTTCGATGAGCGTGATGGCGCGCGCGAGCGTCGCGCGATCGCCGGAGCGGATGGCGGCTGCGAGCTTCTGCGTGTCGGAGGCTTTGGGCGTCACGGGACTAGGTTACAGATTCCGCGAGAGCTTGGAAACGCGCTCAGGGTGCGCATAGCGCATGTGCTGATCCAGGAATTCCCGCTGCGGATTGCCCGGGGCAGCAAGCGCGCAGGCCGCCTTCGCCGACCTCCTTCGCCTCCGCCTTGCGGCCGGTCTCGCGCCAGCAGCAAAGCCAGCGCCACATGCAGCCGGATGGTGAGTTCGGGGACCATGAGCGGCCGCCAGAAGGCTTCATCGGCGAGCCCGGTGCGCAATGCCTTTTCGGCGCCGGCCTTGTCGCCCTGATCCCACAGGGCGAGCGCGCGGAAATAATGCGAGCGCGGATCGCGCGGATATTTCTCCACCAGTTCGGCCGAGCGCTTGTTGGCATCTTCGTCGGATTTCGGATAATCCGCTGACGGGATCAGCGATGCGCTGAACAGCGCTTGTGCGGTGATTTTCCGGCAGCGGCGTGAAGGCAAAGGCGAATGCGAGCACGCCCGCGACGCCGACGGCGCCCGCGACCGGCGCAAAGCGCGGATGCACATCCTCCTTGCGCCAGATCGCGCAGCATGACCAGGCCGATCGCAAGGCCGCCGAACGCGCCGCCGAAATGCGCCGCCAGATCGATCTTGCCGCCCGATACCGACGCGAGCGGCACCAGCGACGGGATCAGCACGTAGATCGAGGTCGGTGCGCAGCGCGGTGCGGTCGGCGCCCTTCGGAAAATGGAAGCGCAGGATCAAGCAGCGCCGCGAACAATCCCATCACCGCGCCGGACGCGCCGACCGACACCAGATTGTCGGCGTTGAAGGCCAGCGAGAACAGCGCGCCGCCGATCGCGCCGATCACGAAGATGGCGCCGAGCCAGGCGCGCCCGACGAGACCTTCGAGAATGCGGCCGGCGATATAGAGCGCGACGCAATTGAGCGCGAGATGCTCGATATCGGCATGCAGGAGCGGCCCCGAAAACAGTCTGGACCATTGGCCCTCATTGAGGATCAGCGGCCGATAGATGCCGCCGAATGCGATCAGGGTTGCGATCGAAGGCTGCAACATGCCGGTCAATGGGCCGATGCCGAAGGCGACTTCGGCCGCGAACAGCGCGCACAGGACCGCGATGATCGCCGTGGTCAGATAGGGAAAGCCGGGGTGAATATGGGCCGCGACTGAAGGCGCCTGCAATTGCGCGACTTCTTCGCGCGGCGTTGTCATCAACTTCGCGGATGAAGGGCGCGCCGGCGCTGCGTCCGCCGAAGCGGGCATTGGTCCAGAGCTGTTGCTTGGCAGGGTCGACGATCCAGCCGGACGGCTGCACCTTCGAAAACCATCCGGCCTTGAAGTGCGACAGCCGGGCCCGCTGGCTCGCGTCGTCCTCGGCGGGACCGACCTCCATGATCTGGATTAGCGACCGGCATCTTGTTGCCGTAGATCGCTGCCGGTATATTGCAGGCAATTCCTTGCCGATCGCGGTGACCTCCTCCGGCGTCATGTCGAAGGTCTTGCCGGGATGGGCCTCGCGGTCGACCAGGCACAGGAGCGAGGTGCTGTAGCCATCGGAAAAGGACAGCAGGATGTCGCAATGCCTGCGCCAGCGGGGCGGCTTCCGGGAAGGCATTCTCGGTGAAGCCGCGCTTGGCGATGAATTGCCGCGCCAGATAGGTGCAGAAGGTGTCGGGTGCGTTGGGGAGGATCGAAGGTGGCGGCGGCGCGGTACAAGCGTGCGGTCTCGGCGTCGGTCACGTTGAGTTCCAGGTTCGCAGGTGACGGCCGCGCGATGTTACCCGATTTTTCGCGGGCGTCAAGCTATTCCGCCGCCTTCTGTCCGTAGCCCAGCCGCTTGTTGAGCTTGCCGATCAGGTCCTCGGCGGCGTCCGCGATCACCGTGCCGGGCGGGAAGATCGCCTCGGCGCCGGCGGCCTTCACCGCGTCCCAGTCCTGCGGCGGCACCACGCCGCCGACCACGATCATGATGTCGCCGCGGCCCTGCTTCTCAAGTTCTGCCTTCAGTTCAGGCACCGCGGTCAGATGCGCGGCGGCGAGCGAGGAAACGCCGACGATATGCACGTCGTTTTCCACCGCCTGGCGCGCGGCCTCCGCCGAGGTCGCGAACAGCGGCCCGATATCGACGTCGAAGCCGAGATCGGCGAAGGCCGAGGCGATCACCTTCTGGCCGCGGTCGTGGCCGTCCTGGCCGATCTTGGCGACCAGGATGCGCGGCCTGCGGCCTTCATCGGCCTCGAATTGCGCGACGAGCTTTTGCACCCGCTCGACGGTGTCGGACATGCCGCCGACCTCCCGCTTGTAGACGCCGGAAATCGCCTTGATCTCCGCGCGATGACGCCCGAACACCTGTTCGAGCGCCGATGAAATCTCGCCGACCGTGGCCTTGGCGCGCGCCGCCTCGACCGCGAGCGCCAGCAGATTGCCGCCCTGCGTCGCGCCGTTGGTGAGCGCCGTCGAGCGCGGCCTCGACATCGCGCGCGTTGCGTTCCTTGCGCAAGCGGCCGAGCTTGTCGATCTGCAGCGTGCGCACCGTCGAATTGTCGACCTTCAGCACGTCGATCGGCGCTTCCGATGTCGGCTTGAATTTGTTGACGCCGATCACCGATTGCATGCCGGCATCGATGCGGGCCTGGGTCTTGGCGGCGGCTTCCTCGATGCGCAGCTTCGGGATGCTGGCCTCGATCGCCTTGGCCATGCCGCCGAGTTCTTCGACCTCCTGGATATGGCCCCAGGCCTTCTTCGGCAAGCTCGTAGGTCAGCCGCTCGACATAGATACGAGCCGCCCCAGGGATCGATGATGCGCGTGGTGCCGCTTTCCTGCTGCAGCACGATCTGGGTGTTGCGGGCGATGCGGGCGGAGAAGTCGGTCGGCAAGGCCAGCGCCTCGTCGAGCGCGTTGGTGTGCAGCGACTGGGTGTGGCCCTGCGTCGCCGCCATCGCCTCGATCATGGTGCGCGGCGACATTGTTGAACACGTCCTGCGCCGCCAGCGACCAGCCCGAGGTCTGGCAATGCGTGCGCAGCGACAGCGAGCGCGCATCCTTCGGGTCGAACTCCTTCATCAGCTTCGCCCAGATCAGGCGCGCGGCCCGCATCTTGGCGACTTCCATGAAGAAGTTCATGCCGATCGCCCAGAAGAACGACAGGCGCGGCGCGAATTTGTCGATCGGGATGCCGGCCGCCATGCCGGCGCGCACATATTCGACGCCGTCGGCGAGCGTATAGGCGAGCTCGAGATCCTGCGTCGCGCCGGCTTCCTGCATGTGATAGCCGGAGATCGAGATCGAATTGAACTTCGGCATGTTCTGCGAGGTGATACGCGAAGATGTCCGAGATGATGCGCAGCGACGGCGCGGGCGGATAGATATAGGTGTTGCGCACCATGAATTCTTTGAGGATGTCGTTCTGGATGGTGCCGGCGAGTTTCTGCGGGCGGCACGCCCTGTTCCTCCGCGGCGACGATATAGAGCGCGAGCACCGGCAGCACCGCGCCGTTCATCGTCATCGACACGGTCATCTGGTCGAGCGGGATGCCGGAGAACAGCGTGCGCATGTCGTAGATCGAGTTGATCGCGACGCCCGCCATGCCGACATCGCCCGACACGCGCGGATGGTCGGAGTCGTAGCCGCGATGGGTGGCGAGATCGAAGGCGACCGACAGGCCCTTCTGCCCGGCGGCGAGATTGCGCCGGTAGAAGGCGTTGGAATCCTCGGCCGTGGAGAAGCCGGCATATTGCCGGATGGTCCAGGGCTGGTTGACATACATGGTCGGGTAGGGGCCGCGCAGATAGGGCGCGATGCCGGGATAGGTGTCGAGGAAGTCGAGACCCGTTCGAGGTCGGCCGGGCCATAGGCCGGCTTCACCGGAATGCCTTCCGGGGTCATCCAGTCGGGCGGCCTCGGGCGCTGTCCGCGGCGCCGCGCTCTGCGGCGCCTGCCAGTCCAGAGTCGCGAAATCAGGCAGTCGGCTCATGGGTCTTCAACTCGTCTATCGGAGCAACGGATAGCACATTTTGTGCAGCGCATCACGGGCCTTTCATCGATTGCAGCAGCGCCTCGCGCCTGGCGATGGCGTGCTCCAGCTTGAGCCTTCGGGCGGTCTTGCGATCGGGCTTGCCGCCGTCCGGCCAGAGATCGGGAATGTCCTCGAACAGGATGACCGCAAGCCCGATCACGATCAGCAGCGCCAGGCCGAACCAGCGCCGCCCGACGAGCCAGATCGCGCCGCCGCAGGCGATCGCCGCAAGAACCGAAATCCACAGATGCCCGAATGCGATATGCAGCTTGGCGCCGACCGCAAAGCACAGCAAGGCCAGCGCCGGAATAGCGATCAGCGACAGCACGATGTCGCGCGTATTCATGTGCGAGCGCATCGCATGCAGCGCGCGCAATTCGCGTTCGATCCGGCGTTTTCGCCCCGGCTTGATCGAGGGGACCGATGACTTCGTCATCGCTTCAGGAAGTCGGCGGTGAGACCGAGAGCATTATGGGCGTCCTGCAGCACCGCCAGGGCGTCGCAGCCGGCGATAGATGAAGCCGTTGATGCCGGCCTTGATCAGCGCGTCCTGCAGCTCGCCCGGGCGGCCGGCGAGATAGCGATGCCTTGCACCGGCCGCCGATCAATTGGCGCGCGGCGCCGCTCGGCTTCGCGCGCATAGATTTCATCGGACGAGCACAGGCAGGCGAGTGTCGGCGCCGGAAGCCTTGAAGGCGCCGGCGAGATCGCGCGTCGTCGAACTCCACCGCCTCGATGCCGCCGGCCTCGAAGAAATTTTTCGCGAAGGTCGCGCGCGCGATATAGTCCGCGGGCTTGCCGAGAGTTGGCGAGAAAGACGCGCGGCCGCGAGCCGGTTTCGCGCCAGCTGCGCGTCGGAAGCATCGCGCAAGTCTCTCGAAGCGGCTCGGCAAGCCGGATCGGCATCAGCGAGCGGCTGGTCTCGGGCGTGAAGGCGGTCGGTGTCGGGCGCGGTGCAGCTTCCAGGACCGTGACCGGCAGCTCCGCCAGATGCGGAAACTCGCTGGTGCCGGTGATCGGGTCCTTGCGCGTGGCGACCGCCTTTCGCGCGTCCGTCGCGACCTTCGCCGACGCTGTTTCTGCAGCCATCCGGATTGCGAGCGCTGCTGCGGCGCCGCCTTGCCTTCTCGATCTCCTGAAACAGGCGTCCAGGCCGCGCGGCAAAGCTGATCGGTCAGGTCCTCGATGCCGCCGGAGCCGGCGGCCGGATCGGCGACCTTCGCGAGATTGGATTCCTCCAGCAGGACAAGCTGGGTGTTGCGCGCGACGCGGCGCGCGAAAGCGTCGGGCAATCCGAGCGCCGCGGTGAACGGCAACACCGTGATGGCATTGGCGCCGCCAAGCCCGGCCGCGAACGCCGCGATCGTCACCCGCAGCATGTTCACGTAAGGATCGCGCTGCGTCATCATCCGCCACGCGGTTTCGGCGGCGATGAAAGCCGGCTTCGGCGCGAGGCCCGCGGCTTCTTCCATGCGCGCCCATAATTTCCGAAGCGCGCGGAACTTCGCCATGGTCATGAACTGATCGGCGTCGGCCGACAGCCGGAAGAAGATCATCCGCCGCGCATCGTCGAGCGACACGCCGCCGGCCTCCAGCGCGCGCCAATAGGCGAGCGCGGTCGCGAGCGCGTAAGCCAGCTCCTGCGCCTCCGAGCCGCCGGCATTGTGGATCACGCGCGCATCGGCGACCGCGAACGGGCCGCGAAAGCCCTGATCGGCAAAGCGTCGGGTCATGCTGCGCAAACAGCGGCGCGACCTGCGGCCACGGCATCGGGCTGGACGAGCCGCAAGCCATCAGCCCGATCGGATCGAAGCCGACGCGAAGATCGCACGGAGGCCGGATCGAGCCCGCGCGACTTCACCAGTGCGGCGACATGCGAAGGCGCGTCCTTCGCCTCGCGCGTCAGCGTGAATTCGATCGGCGCGCCGGCATCGAGATAGACGCCGTCGAGAATCCTGGCGATGCCCTCCGCCGAAGTGTCGATGCCGAAGCCCTGCGCGCCGACCGAGCCGGGACAGACCAGCACGAGGCCGCTCGCGCCGTCTTCGAGATCGTCCAGCGCCTGCTTGTTGGCCTGCTACCGGATCGGGATGATCGACCCGCGCCATGATCTGCCACGGCGCCGACGGCGCCCGCGCCGCGAGCGCATTGGCATCGGCCCGCCGCGGATAGAGCGGCTCGATCTCGCAGCCCGTCATAGGTCTTGCCGACCAGCTTCTTGTCGAACGGCGCGCCTTTCAGCACGCCGTCGACCAGCTTGAGCCATTGCTCGCGGGTCGCGGGCGGGAATTCGGAGGCGAAGGGGAGGTCGGTGACGCTATCGGACATCTTTCTCATACCCAATTCGGGAATGATGGAACCCAAACTGCGGTCTGAAGCAAGTCGTGAATCGGCAGCGTCTGATGCCAGCCCTTCATTCCAGCCGCTCGATCCCGTCGCGGTCGAGCCTCGCCAGCGCCTCGCGCAGGCTGCGCCCGGCAATCGCACGGCGTCCGGCGCGATTTCGACGAGCGGCACCAGCACGAAGGCGCGTTCGAACAGCCGCGGATGCGGCAGTACCAGGCCGGCTTCGTCCAGCGTCAGGTCGTCATAGGCGAGAATGTCGATATCGAGCGGGCGCGGCCCCCAATGCAGTTCCTGCGCGCGATTGCGCCCGAAGGTGCGTTCGACCTCCTGCGCGCGGGCCAGCAGGTCGTGCGGCGACAGCTCGGTCTCGATCGCGATGCAGGCATTGATGAAAGACGGCTGGTCGGTCACGCCCCAGGGCGGGGTCTTGTAGTCGGACGAGCGTGCCGCAAGCCGCACGTGCGCGCCGTCGCAGAATTGCGAAATCGCGCGCGCGATTGTTTCGCGTGCATCGCCGACATTGCCGCCGAAGGCGATGAAGGCGCGGGGCATCACTCATCCGCGCGAGCGCGTGATGATCACGCCGACATCGTCGAAGGTGGCGGCGATCGGGGCATGCGGCTTGTGGATGGTGATGCGCACGCGCGTGATGGCCGGAAACTTGCGCAGCAGCGCGTCGATCACCGCGCCCGCCGCGGCCTCGATCAGCCGGTAGCGCTGCGCGCAGAAGGCCTCGCTCGCGATCGTCGCCACCTGGTCGTAGGACACGGTATGCGCGCAGCCGGTCCGAGCGCGAGGCTTCGGTCAGATCGATATCGAGCAGTGAGGTCGAGCTTGAAGCTCTGGCCGACCTTGCCCTCGTGCGGCATCACGCCGTGATAGGCATGCAGCGCCAGCCCGGTGATGAAGATGCTGTCGGTCATGCCCTTCGGTTTCTTCATCGCTGCGCTCCGGATGGCCTGGGCGACCCGCAAGGCCTGCACGGTCTCGGCACGTCATGCACGCGCACGATGTCGGCGCCGTCCTCGACCGACAGCAGCATGCCGGCGATCGAGCCGCCGAGCCGCTGATCGGGCGGCGCCGGCGCGACCGAGGCGATGAAGCGCTTGCGCGAAAGCCCCATCAGGAGCTTCAGGCCGAAGCGCTTGAAGTCTGCGCAGATGCGCGATGGTGATGATGCTCTGTTCCGGCGTCTTGCCGAAGCCGATGCCGGGATCGAGCACGATCTGCTCGCGCCGGATGCCGGCCTTTTCGGCGATGGCGAGCGAGCGCTCGAAAAACGCCATCACGTCGGCGACGATGTCGATCGAGGGGTCGGCCTGCGTCGCGGTTATGCATGACGATCACCGGCACGCCGTGGCTCGGCGACCACCCTCGCCATGTCGGGATCGCGCTGCAGGCCCCAGACGTCGTTGGCGATCGCGGCGCCCTGCCGGATCGCCCAGTCGGCGACCTCGGCCTTCATGGTATCGATCGAGACCGGCTTGCCGAGCGCGATCACGGCGGGGAGGACCGGCGTCAAGCCGCGCCTGCTCCTCGTCGGCGGAGATCGGCGCCATGCCGCCATAGGGGCGGGTCGATTCCGCGCCGACGTCGATGATGTCGGCGCCTTCCGCCACCATGTGCGGTCGCGTGGCGCGATGGCGACTGGCCGGATCGACGAATTTCCCGCCGTCGGAAAAGGAATCCGGCGTGAGATTGAGAATCGCCCATCACCGCCGCGCGGCCGGGCGGGATCAGCGCATCGAGGCCGGGTCGCGACCTCCTGGGCGGGCCGGGCGGTATGGGGAAGGGCGCTGGTCATCGGCTCAGCGCTTTGCGCGCTGGCTCGCAGGGTGTCAACCGCGCCGGCTTGCCGGCGGGCTTGCGCTCAATAGCTGATTTCCTGCGGCAGCTTCCTGGCCTCTTCGATCCAGCGGCCGACCGCCTTTTCGGTCGGAACCAGGCGGACCAGCTTCAGCTTCTCGTTCTTCTTGCGCATCGCGGCGGCGAGCTTTTCGGGGTTGCGGTATTTCAGCTCGCGCACGGTATCGACCCCGGCATGGCTGAGCAGTTCGGCATAGCCCTGGCCGAGACCCTTGACCCGCAGCTTGTCGGCGAGATTGGCGAAACGCAGCAGATCGCTTGGCGTCGATCCCGGTCTTGCGCGACAGCGCCTTGCGCCCTTGCAGGGTCTTGGCGGCATCCAGCAGCTTGTCGGAGGTGCGGATGCCGGCGGATTTCAGGCGCTCGATCACATCGGCTCCCAACCCGTTCAGTTTTTTCAGTGACATTGACACAACTGGAAGTCCTTACACTCTGCGCGGCGGCCGTCAGGCGAACTGGGACAGCCCGGGAATGGAGCCGACCATCTCGCCGACCGCATCCTCGCCGACCTTTTCGCGCGCATAGGCGAGCAAGGTGCGGGCGATGCCCTGCACCTCGCCCATGCCGAGGCCAAGCCCCATCAACTGGCTGCCGACACCCATGATGCCGCCGAACATGCCTCCGGCCGGTGCCGCCGCGGCGGCCGCTTCCGCGCCCGGCATGGCGTCGAGCAGCGGCTTGATCTTGTCCGCCGGCGCTTCCTTGATAAGGAATGCCAAGATGATACCGACCGCCTTCTCTGCGACGTCACGGTCGATGCCGAGTTCGGCGACAAGTCGCCCGACAAGTTCATCCATGTGTTTGACCGCCCCTCCCGCACTGTCGGCGGGTCCGAGCGATCATTGATCATGAAAATGCAGCGAAAGGAAAGTCGCCGACTGACAAATATGCAACGGTGTGACACGCTCGCAACGATGTGATCGGTGCAGGTGAGATGCTGTTGCAGTGCAAAGATGACGCGGTGCGTTGACTTGCGTTGCGTCGCAAAATCGAAAATGCGATTTGATTTCAGTGGGCCGATCGTGGATCGAGTCACCGATCACGATGATTTTGGATCGAGCTCGATCCAAAATCACAAACGTGATCGATTCTAATAGCTTAGAGCATGATGTCCGAAAATCGCTTTGCGATTTCGGCATCATGCTCTGATCAATCCGGGGATGGCGATGGCAAAGGCAGCGAAAACAAAGAAGACGGCTTCGGCTGACAAGCCTGCCACCAAATCGGAAAAGCCTGCGGCGGCGAAACCGGCGGCGGCCAAAGCCGAAGGTCAAGGTCGCAGTCTCCGAGCCGCCGGAACCGGAAGGCACCATCTTCGTCGGCATGAGCGGCAAGCCGGAGCGCATCCTGCTCGGCATGGCCAACCGCCACGGACTTGCCACCGGCGCGACCGGCACCGGCAAGACCGTGACGCTGCAGGTGCTGGCGGAAGGATTCTCGCGCAACGGCGTGCCGGTCTTCGCCGCCGACATCAAGGGCGACCTCTCCGGCATCTCGGTGCTGGGCGAAGCCAAGCCGTTCCTGGTCGAGCGCGCGCAGAGCATGGGACTGGAATACCAGCCGGATTAGTTCCCGACCATCTTCTGGGACCTGTTCGGCGAACAGGGCCATCCGATCCGCGCCACCGTCTCCGAAATGGGGCCGCTGCTGCTGGCGCGGCTGCTCGACCTCAACGACGTGCAGGAGGGCGTGCTCAACGTCGCCTTCAAGATCGCCGACGACCAGGGGCTGGCGCTGCTCGACTTCAAGGATCTGCGCGCGATCCTCGACGCGGTCGCGCCCTTCGCCGGCAAGAAGGAGGCCGAGGAGGGCACCGGCAACCCGCAGCTCGACGAAATCAAGCGCGCGGTCGCAAGCTACGGCAACGTCACCAAGCAGACCGTCGGCACCATCCAGCGTGCGCTGCTGGTGCTGGAGAACCAGGGCGGCGAGAAATTCTTCGGCGAGCCCGCGCTCGAGCTGAAGGATTTCATGAAGACCGACCGCGACGGCCGCGGCTATGTCAACATTCTCGCCGCCGACAAGCTGATGGGCAATCCGCGGCTCTACGCCACCTTCCTGCTCTGGCTGCTGTCCGAATTGTTCGAGGAATTGCCGGAAGTCGGCGATCCCGAAAAGCCCAAGCTGGTGTTCTTCTTCGACGAGGCGCATCTGCTGTTCGACGAGGCGCCCAAGGCGCTGCTGGAGAAGATCGAGCAGGTGGTGCGGCTGGTCCGCTCCAAGGGCGTCGGCGTCTATTTCGTGACGCAAAACCCGCTCGACGTGCCGGACAAGGTGCTGGCGCAGCTCGGCAATCGCGTGCAGCACGCGCTGCGCGCCTTCACCCCGCGCGACCAGAAGGCGGTGCAGACCGCGGCCAGCACCTTCCGCCCCAATCCGAACCTCGACACCGCCCAGGTGATCATGGAGCTCGGCAAGGGCGAGGCGCTGGTCTCGTTCCTCGAACGCGAAGGGCACGCCCTCGATGGTCGAGCGCTGCATGATCCGTCCGCCCTGCGGCCGGATGGGCCCGATCACGCCGGCCGAACGCGCGGCGATCATGGCGAAAAGCCCGGTCAAGGGAAAATACGACACCACGATCGACACGCGAGTCCGCCTACGAGAAGCTCGGCAAGCGCGTCGCGAAAGAGGCGGCGCCTGCGGACCAGGCCGAGCAGGGATCGGGCGGCGGCATCACCGACTGGATCGGCGGCATTTTCGGCACCAACCGCAAGCGCGGCGAAACGCTGACGACCAGTCAGCAGGTCGCCCGCAGCGTCGCCCGCACGGTGACGACCACCGTGGTCGGCGGCGTCGCAGCCGCTATCGGCAAGCAGATCGGCGGCCGGGCCGGCGCTTCGGTCGGCCGCTCGATCGTGCGCGGCACGCTGGGCGGGATTTTGCGGCGATAAGCAGTCTCGTCGTCCCGGGCGCAGCGCACGCGCGAAGCGGATGCGCTGCAGAACCGGGACCCATCATTCTGTAGGTCCCGGTTCTGCGGCGCATCATTGCATGCTGCGCCGCGCCCGGGACACGAAAGCGGAGCATGATGCATGACCCCCACCGAAGCCCTGCCCAAAGTCCTCGACCGCATCGACGCCGATCTCGACAAGTCGCTCGAAGCGGCTGTTCGACTTTCTGAAGCTGCAATCGATCTCGACCGATCCGGCCTATGCGGAGCAATGCAAGGCCGCCGCCGAATTTCGTGGCGAAGGACCTCGAGACGCTCGGCCTGAAGGCGCAGGTGCGGCCGACCTCGGGCCATCCGGTGGTGATTGCCAAGCCGGAAAAGCAGAATGGCGGCCCGCGCGTTCTGTTCTACGGCCATTACGACGTGCAGCCGGTCGATCCGCTCGACCTGTGGACAACGCCGCCGTTCGATCCGCGCATCGAGGACCTCGGCAACGGCCGCAAGATCATCGTCGCGCGCGGCGCCTGCGACGACAAGGGCCAGCTGATGACCTTCGTCGAGGCCTGCCGCGCCTACAAGGCGGTCACCGGCTCGCTGCCGCTCGACATCACCATGATGATCGAGGGCGAGGAGGAATGCGGCTCGAAATCGCTGTTCCCGTTCGTCAAGGACAATGCCGACGAGTTCAAGCTCGACATGGCGCTGGTCTGCGACACCGCGATGTGGAGCCAGACCACGCCGTCGGTCACGACCTCGCTTGCGCGGTCTCGTCTATGAGGACGTGAAGGTGACGGCGGCGGACCGCGACCTGCATTCCGGCCTGTTCGGCGGCGCGGCGCAAAATCCGATCCGTGTGCTCAACAAGGCGCTGGCGGCGATCCACGACGACAACGGACGCATCACCATTCCGGGCTTCTATGACGGCGTTCCGGAATTGCCGGCCGACATCAAGGCCGATCTGCAAGGCGCTCAATCTCACGGCCGAGGAATTCCTCGGCCAGATCGGCCTGAAAATTCCGGTCGGCGAGAAGGACCGCATGCTGATCGAGATGATCTCGACGCGGCCGGCCTGCGACGTCAACGGCATCATCGGCGGCTATACCGGCGAGGGCGCCAAGACCGTGATCCCGTCGCAGGCGAAGGCGAAGGTCTCGTTCCGCCTGGTCGGCGACCAGAATCCGGAAAAGATCCGCGATGCCTTCCGCGCCTTCATCCGCGCGCGGGTGCCGGCCGATTGCAAGGTCGAGTTCGAGAACCACGGCTGCGCGCCGGCCTTGCAGCTTGCCGTTCGACAGCCCGGCGCTCGTGAAGGCGCGCAAGGCGCTGCAGGACGAATGGGGGCACAAGGCGGTGACGGTCGGCGCCGGCGGCTCGATCCCGATCGTCGGCGACTTCAAGCGCGTGCTCGGCATGGATTCGATCATGGTCGGCTTTGCGCTCGACGACGACCGCGTGCATTCGCCGAACGAGAAATACGATCTGGCATCGTTCCACAAGGGAACGCGAAGCTGGGCGCGGATTCTGGCGGCGCTGGCGGCGTGATCGGGCTTCGGAATTGGGTCATGGCCGAATATGTCTGGCAACATGATCTGGCGGGCGAGCGCGACCGGCTGCGGCTGATGTCGGACATGCTCGACCCGTCGAGCCGGTTTCATTTGCTGCGGACGGGCGTGACTGCGGGGTGGCGTTGCCTGGAGATCGGCGCGGGCAACGGCTCGCTGTCGCAATGGCTTGCGCAGCGCGTCGGACCCACCGGGCACGTGATTGCGAGCGACATCCGTACCGACCTGATGGACGGGATTGCGGCGGCAATCTGGAGGTTCGCAAATTCGATGTCGTGAATGACGAGCCGCCCGGCGCGCCATTCGACCTTGTTGCGATACGCGCGCTGCTGCACCATCTCCCCGAACGGCGTGCGGTCGTGACCAGAATGACTCGCTGGCTCAAGCCGGGCGGCTGGCTGTTCGTACAGGAGCCCGACTTCTATCCGACATGGACCGTCGAGCCGGCATCGCAGAAGCGGTTCTGGGAGCAATTCATCCGATGGGCGGATAGCCACCGGATCGACTATTATGTCGGGCGCAAAATTCCGCCCTGGCTTCAGGAGGATGGTTTGGTCGACGTCACATCCGAAGGGCATGCCATTCTTTACAATGGCGGCTCGACATTCGCGCAATGGTGGGATTACGGCATCCGCGAAGTCGCGGACAAGCTGCAAAGCGAAGGCGGTGTATCGCAGGCGACGCTCGACGAATTCTTCGCGCTCTGCCGCGACCCGGCTTATTGGACAACGACGATCGCGTTCACGGCAACGACTGCGCGTTCGCGCGCTTGAGCGTCGTGCGGGGCGAGTAAGTATTCGCAGGAGGGACGGAGCGCTCGTTTACGTTTGCGATAAGCCAGCCTTTGGGCTGGTTTGTCGTGAAAATCGCCTGCTGTTCCGCGCGCCCCGGACTTTCCCGGAAGAAGCGATGGCCCTCGATCCCGCGCGTGCTGCGCTGCGGGACGGGAACCTATGAATTCGCGATGGATAGCGCCCCTTCTTTCAATGCATGGCCGCTTCACGCACCGCTATGCTAAACGCAGCGCGCCAGCCGGGAATATTCAACGCATGACGCCGACCACCCTTGCCGCCGATCCGACGCGCGCGACCGATGTGAAGGTCATCGGCCTGGTCGGTGCCGCGCATTTCGTCAGCCATGTCTTCATCCTGGTGCTGCCGCCGGTATTTCCGTTCGTGCGCGCGGAATTCAACGTCAGCTATACCGAGCTCGGCCTGGTGGTGGCGGTGTTCAACGCGATTTCCGCCGTGCTGCAGACGCCGGCCGGGTTTCCTGGTCGATCGCACCTCGGCGCGCACCGTGCTGGTCGGCGGATTGCTGCTGGGTTCGGCTGCGCTCGCGGCTTCGGTCGTGATGCCGAGCTTTCTGCTGTTCGGCCTGATGTTCGCCATCCTCGGCATTGCCAACACCGTCTATCACCCGGCCGATTACGCGCTGCTGTCGAGCCGCATCTCGCGCGCCTTCATGAGCCAGGCCTTTTCGATCCACATCTTCGCAGGCTTCATCGGTTCGGCGCTGACGCCCGCCATCATGGTGGCGCTCGCCCTGCAATTCGGATGGCGCGCCGCGTTTCTGGCGATGGCGCTGATGGGCGCGGTGGTCGCGGTCGCGATCCTGCTGTTCGGCGACGTGCTGGCGGGCCGCGAAGCTGCGCGCGCCAAGGCGGCAAGCGACGGCAGCAGCGCGCCGAAGGCGTCCGACTGGCGCGTGCTGATGACCTGGCCGGTGATGCTCAATCTGGTCTTCTTCATTCTGATTTCGGCGATTTCGACCGGCATCCAGAATTACGGCATCGTCGCGCTCGAAGCGCTGTGGGGTACGCCGCTGTCCTTCGCCACCACGGTGGTCACGGTCTATCTGGTGTGCTGCGCCTTCGCGGTTCTGGCCGGCGGCTGGCTCTCGGCGCGCACCGACCGGCATGACCGCATCGCGATGATCGGGCTTGCGGTGTCGGGACTGGCCTTGCTGCCGGTCGCCTTCATCGATCTCGGCGCGGCCTTGCTGTTGTTCTTCATGGGCCTGTCCGGCTTCTTCAACGGCGTGATCCAGCCCTCGCGCGACATGATCGTGCGCGCGGTGACGCCGCCCGGCGCCTTCGGCCGGGTGTTCGGCTTCGTCACCACCGGGTTCAACATCGGCGGCGTGCTGGCGCCGCCCGCCTTCGGCTACATGATGGATACCGGCCGGCCGGGCCTCGTCATCATAGGCACCGCCTTGCTGACGCTGATCACCATCCCGACCGTGATGATCACCATCGCCAGCGGCCGCGAACGCGCGGCATAAACGACCGACATCATTCAATGCTACGCGCGGCGAGGCGCAGCGAAAGCGATTCGCTCCGACAGTGAAATAGCGGCGCGATGTGTTGATTTTGGTCAATCCGCGACGGAACGTGAATGGTAGCAGGGTCAGGTCAATTGGAATCAGTTATGTCCTATAAGCCTCGCAAGATATTAGTACCGACCGAATTGCTGGAATCCTTCATTGCGGTTTGCGAACTCGGAAGTTTCACCAAGTCGGCCGAGGCGCTCAATCTGACGCAGCCCGCCATCAGCGCCCAGATCAAGCGGCTGCAGCAATTGGTCGGCGGAGAGCTATTTACCAAGGATAGTCTGGGATTGAATCTGACGACGCGGGCGAAAGACATCAAGAAACATGCCCGCCGCATGCTTTCCATCAATGACCAGATCCTGGGCATTGCCGGCCACGGTCCCGGATCGCGATCGATCCGGATCGGCATCTCGGTGTCCTTCGCCGAACTTATTCTGCTTGATGCATTCGCGGCCTGCGAGGAGGCGTGCCGCGCGGAACACCATCTTCAGTTTCGCAGCGCCAGCTATAATCAGCTCAACGCCGACCTCGAGAACGGCTTCCTCGACATTGCGATGATGGTTCTGCCCGGCGGCGACCTTCCGGATGTCTATAGCCGTTGGGAAGAGCCGATGGTGTGGATGCGTGCGAACGGGCTCACGGTCAGTCCGGGGGCACCGCTACCGATCGTCAGTGTCAGCAACAGCGTCCTGCACGACATCGGCATGAAGGCGCTGGAAAAAGCGAATTTGAGTGCCGTGATCCGGTTTTCCGGCGTCGATTATTTGTCGGCTCAGACCGCGGTCAAGGTCGGCATGGGCTATATGGCGATCCCGCTGCGAGCGCGCCGGGAGGGTATGGTCGTGGCCGACGAATATTTCCTGCCGAAGCTTCCGCCGGTCGCCATGGGCATTCGACTGCGGGAGGGGCTGGATGTGTCGTCGTTAAATCCGATGCTCCGGGCGCTGGAGGGCGCCATGAAACCGGCTGGGTCGATCCGGATAAGCGCGTGTTCAGCGTTACCGGAGTCGGACGCGAATCTTCGTCATCCCTCGGATCACGCACCGCAAAAAGGAATGCGGGTACGACCGGACCCGCATGCAACATTGTCGCTGCTGCTGGTCGCGAATCGCGTAGACTGAACTGCGCCCTTGAAAAGGCCCGGCCCCGCCGGGCTTTTTGCATTGCGACAAGGAAATGACGGGGATTCCAGTTCTCTGTGGATAAGCGGTGGATAACTACCGCCTGCTCCCCCATCTGTCCGGCGCTCGCTTAGGATCGTTCCAGTGGAGGTTGCGTCGCATATGTTGAAGTATCGGTGCCCGAAAACCAATCGGGAAGTCACGACCAGTATCGAAACCGACACCGCGACGCTCCTGAACATGCGCGCGATGAAGCTTTCGGTGTGGTGCCCGCATTGCTGGACGTCGCATCAGATCAAGGCGATCGACGCCTATCTCGACGTGTTCGCGCAGGCGGCAGAATAGCTTTCTAGAGCGCAAGGCGGGCAGGGCGGCAAGGCTGCCGATGACTTCGCGCGGCGGGTGATCCGGATATTCGTCCGGCAAATTGGCGCGGTTCACCCAAATCCCGGCAAATCCGAACTCCACCGCGCCCATCACGTCCCAGCGATTCGACGACACGAAAGACGATGTCGCCCGCTTGCGCTTTCAGCGTGTCGGTGACCATCGCATAGACTTCGGGCCGCGGCTTGTAGAGGCGCAGTGCGTCTACCGACAAGACGGCGTCGAGCAATCCTTCGAGCTTTGCGCCGGCAACGGCGGCGGCACAGCATGCGCGGCGAGCCGTTCGACAGGATCGCAGTCCGCGCACCGCGACTTTTCAGCGCGGCGAGGCAGGGCGCGCAATCCGCAAATGCGTCGAGCTCGAAATAGGCGTCGAGCAGGCGCTGCCGGACGGCGGCGGGCACGCTCGGGAAACGGGCGAGCGCATAATCGAGTGCGCGCGTGGTCAGGGTCCAGAAATCCTCGTAACGGCCGGCGAGCGTCAGCGTCCAGGAATATTCGAGCTGCTTGGTGCGCCACAATTCCGATAGACGGTCGGCATCCGGTCCGCAGGCATCGCGGTGGCGCGCGATCGCGGCATGCACGTCGAACAGCGTGCCATAGGCATCGAAGACGTAAGCGAGCGGGTTCACGGCTCAATTGCTGTTGTTGATGACCGGCGGGATGGTGTTCAGATCCTTCACGTTGCGTCCGCGAATGTCGTAGACGCGGGCGAAAACGACGCCCTCCCGCTCGATCTTGACGAGTTCGGGAGCGTTGAGTTCGGCGCAATAGAATTCGCCCAGCATCAGCGCGAAGTCGGCGCCTTTGGGATTGCCGGTCAACAGGAAGTCCGGTCCCAATTCCACATTGGCCGGCGGAATTGGGCCGCATACCGCAACGACCCAGCGGCGGCCTTCCGGCGTCTCGATGCCGCGCTCCTCGAGCACGGCCAGCAATTCGTCGGTCGCCTGTTTGAACGACAGGCCCCAATAATCGAGCATGTAGCGCGAATCCGCGGCGCGCACGCCGCCGACGAGATTGTTGAAATAGGCATATTGATAGGGATGCAGCTCGATCATCTCGTGCAACGGAAGCGCAAGCCCGCACAGGATGACAGCGGCGCCGGCAAGCAGCCGCGAGCGGCGACCAGTCTGCCAGCCGCTGCAACAGCCAGCCGCCGGCAAGTCCGCCGAGCACGCAAAGCGGCGGCAGCAGGAAGAGGAAATGGCGGATGCCGTTATACATCGCCGGCCGGGTCGTGACCGTGATTCCGACCGGAATGACGAAGGCGAGCGCGATCAGAAGCAGGGCTGCGCGATAGCGTACCGGCAGACGTCTGCGGAAGGATGCGACGAGGCAGCCGATCACACCGAGGCTGCCGAGCAGCAGCAGGATTTCCGGCAGCTTCATGCCGAGATAGGTCGGCAGATAGGTGCGCGGCATATCCGGCACCAGGATGGCCTTGCCGTCGATACATTTCCCGCCACGGCTTCTCGAAGAAGTGCGAGAAATAGCCGACGGCGCGGAACGGATTGAGCGGTTCCTGCACCGACCACGGCCAGACCAGCGCCATGATGGCATAGGCGAGCACGAGGCCCGGAACCAGCCACAGAATGAAACGGCCGAAATCGACGGCGGCGGCTTTGACGTCCTGATGTCGCGCCTCATGCGCGATCAGCAGCGCGAGCGGCAGCACGACATAGAGCGCCGCCATGCCGCCCATGATGCGGGTGCCGAGCGTGAGACCGAGACTCGACGCCGAAAATGACGATCGTCGCGGCGCCGGGCCGCGGATATTCCTCGATCGCGCGCACCAGCGCGTAAAGCAGGGCCGCCATCGCGACCGCGAACGGCGCGTCCTTCGGGTTGATGAACATGTGCCCGTAGAACATCGGAAGCGCGGCGAGCAGCACCAGCGCGATCAGCCCGCGATACCGGCCCGCCGAGCCGGCGCGCGGTACGCCACACCACGAACAAGCCGATCATGCCGACGCCGGCTCCGACCAGCCGGCGCGTCTCGAACAGATCGAACGGCAGGACCTTGGCGAGCAGGCCGGCGACCATGTCGAAGCCGCCGCCATACATATAAAGATTGACGAAGGAGAGCGCGCGGCGGTCGGTAAAGCCGGAGGCGTAATAATCCAGCAGCAACTGGCCGTATTGCGAATGGGTGTAGTCGTCCCAGCCGAGGCCGTAATCCTCGAAGGTGAAATAGGCGGTGAGCGCGATCGCGGCGAGGATTGCCCAGGCGATCGCGTCGAGACGCGCGCGCGACGATGGCGTCCCGGTTCGCCGGCACTTCGCCCACGCGAATAGATCAGCGGCCGCCGAATCTGGCGGCCGCTTCGGGTAAGGTTCGGGATCGCGCAAGGTGCTGGATGAAGGCGGCCTATTTGGCAGCCTTCTCGTACATGGCGGCGACGTAATCCCAGTTCACCAGGTGATCGACGAACGCCTTCAGGTAATCGGGGCGGCGGTTGCGATAATCGATGTAATAGGAATGCTCCCACACGTCGCAGCCGAGGATCGGCGAGGCGCCCTGCACCAGCGGGCTCTCGCCATTGGCGCTCTTCATGATGACGATCTTGCCGTCCTTGACCGCGAGCCAGCACCAGCCCGAGCCGAACTGGGTGACGCCGGCCTGGATGAAGTCTTCCTTCATCTTGGCGACCGAGCCGAGATCGGAGATGATCTTCTTTTCGAGCGCGCCCGGAATCTTGTCGCCGCCGCCATTCGGCTTCATCCATTGCCAGAAATGGATGTGGTTGTAATGCTGGCCGGCATTGTTGAAGAGGCCGGCATTCTTGCCGAACGAGCCCTTCACGATCTCTTCGAGCGACTTGCCTTCCCATTCCGTGCCGGCGAGCAGCTTGTTGCCGTTGTCGACATAGGCCTTGTGGTGCTTGTCGTGATGATATTCGAGCGTCTCGCGCGACATGTAGGGGGCGAGGGCGTCGTAGGAATAGGGGAGGTCGGGCAGCGAAAAGGACATGGGAACGTGCTCGCTTTTCTGAGGACAATGATGACACAGGGCCTGTTGCCGGACGGCGCCCGCCCCGGCCCACCTCCAGTTAGGCAAAGTGCCACGGGGAGGCAATATTGCAGGTGCGCAATGATGCCGCCGCAGCGCAAATATACCAGCGATGGAGGCGGGAACGAAATGGCACCAGCCGTGTTTTGTATGGTCGAGCCGTCGCGGGGGCTTGGCGGCGTTAAGCAAGAGATCGAAGTTTTCGTCGCGCTGCCCCGGGGACAGCTTGCCTGTTCATGGCAAGGCAGTCAGAATTTGTTTACAATTAAGGCGGCGGGCTTGAGGACGGCGTAATGTCTTTCGTGTTGATGTTGATCGGGCTTCTGGCGACCGGCCTCGGCGCCATCTTGATCGGATTTGGTATACCGATCAACGAGTTCAGCCTCGGCAACACGCTGATCCTGGCAGGCACGGTGGTGGCCGCGGGTGGGCTTGTGATCTTTGCGATCAGCCGCGCGGTGGCGCAATTGTCGCGGATTGCGGACATCCTCAATTCGCGTCCGCTGGCCTCCACGATGGTCGCCGCCCCCGAGCCGCATGACCCGTCGCATCCCGATCTTGGACGTGCAGCGCCGCGCGCGCCGGCCCCGGCCCGCGGGCGAGCCGAACCGCCAGCGCCGCGGGCGGCCGAACCCCGGATGCAGGCCGACCCGTTCGAGATTCCGCCGGAGATCGAGCCGGCGCGCCCTTCGCCGGCGGCCGGACCCCGGGCGGCGGCCCCGGCCGTGGAAATCTCCCGATGAGCCGCCAGCGCCACGCGCTCCGGCCCGTCCGGCACGCCGAAACGCCGCCGCGAACCGGCTGGCGTCCGCCTCGTCCTGGCGCCGCTGCAAAGCCTTCGGTCCCGGAACCGCGCCGTCCTGCGCCAGCCGACAATCCATTCGAGGGAGCTTTCGACGAGCGGCCGGAAGCCCCCGCGGCGCCGCCGCGGCGCGAACCGAGCCTCGGCCATACGCCTGAGCCGGCCCGTGCCGAGCCCGTCAGCGTGTTGAAATCGGGCGTGGTCGACGGCATGGCCTACACGCTCTACACCGACGGCTCGATCGAAGCGGAACTGGCGCAGGGCGTGGTGCGCTTCGGGTCGATCGAGGAATTGCGCAATCACCTCGAAAAGAGCGCCTGAGGGCGTTCACCCGGCCCGGACCGAGTTGCAGCAAATATCGGCATGCAAATATTGGCGTTCGCCGTTGCGGCGCGCGTCAATTATCCAGTGTTGACGCCGCGAATACTTCACTATGATGGAACTGCACATTCCGAATAGTGACGGCGGCAGACGATGAGCAGCACCGGCAAATATATCGATCAGACCGCGAGTATTGTTGCGGCCTATGTCAGTCATAATGCGATCGCCGCCGATCAGCTTCCGGGCCTGATCGCGCGCGTGCACGCGGCGCTGTCGAATGTCTCGGGCGGGCAGGTTGCGTCTGCGGGAGCGGGCGAGACGCCGCGTCCGGCTGTGCCGGTCAAGCGGTCGGTCACGCCCGACTACATCATCTGTCTCGAGGACGGCAAACGGTTCAAGTCGCTGAAGCGCCATCTGCGCACGCAGTACAAGATGTCGCCGGAGCAATATCGCGAGCGCTGGGGGCTTGCCGCCGACTATCCGATGGTGGCGCCGAACTATGCCAAGACCCGCTCGCAGCTCGCAAAGAAGATGGGGCTCGGCCAGCAGCGCAGGCGCTGACCGACCGAGTTGCACAGGAAGCTCCCGTAAAAGAAGAAAAGTTATCCCCCTGCTTCCGATCCGTTGCATGATGTAGGTATTAAGTCCTATAGAGGGTGCAATGGAACAGGGATTGTTGATGGCGGGAAGCATTGCGGGCGGCGCCCGCGTCGGGAGCGGCCGGGCGCCGGCACAGATTGCCGGCGATCGTTGCCGATGCGTTCGGTATTTGCCCGGGCGACATGACAGGCGCCACACGCGGATGCGCGAGGGTCGCGCTGGCGCGACAGACCGGGATGTATCTCGCGCGCGTTTCGCTCGGGCTTACGCTGTCGGAGGCGGCGAGCCTGTTCGGACGCGATCGCACCACCGCGGCGCATGCCTGCCGCGTGATCGAGGACCGGCGCGACGATCCGCGTTTCGACCAGCGCCTTGGCGCGATCGAAGCGCTGCTGGTGCCGGCAGCCAAGGTCGCGCCGCGATGAAAGCCACCTCACCACAATGGCGCTCGCTCGGCAATTCGGCTTCTGGAGCAGATCGCGGCTGGGCCGCGCGATTGCCGCACCGGCATCGAGGGTCGACGGCGACGCTCTGAAACGTGCCGATCTCGCCGCCGACGAGGATGGCAAACTGGCCATCACCGATTCCGGCCGCTCGTTTCTGGCTCGCCGGACCGGCACATCAGGCGCATTCGCAGATCGATGGCTTTCGCGCGCAGCACCTGTCGATTGCCGATATCCCGGGCGCGCTTTCGGACAGTGGAACGGGCGCGGTCTTCGACGAGGCCGAAAGTCCGTTGCTTTGGCTCGCGCGGCGCAAGGGCGCCGATGGGCGCGCGCTGATCGAGCCGCATCAGTTCCAGGCCGGCGAGCGACTGCGTTCGGACTTCACCTTCGCGCAAATGATGCCGCGGACCACTTCGAACTGGCATTCGCCGGTTGCCGGCCGTCACCGCGACGGACAATCCGCCGGACACATGACCGAACGGGCGATCGACGCGCGTCGCCGCACCCGACAGGCGCTCGACGATGTCGGTCCGGAATTCGCCGGTCTGCTGCTGGATGTGTGCTGTTTTCTCAAGCGGCTCGAAGACGTCGAGCGCGAGCGCAAATGGCCGGCGCGCTCGGCCAAGGTCGTGCTGCAACTCGCGCTCGAAAAGCTCGCGCGCCATTACGGCTATCAGACTCAGGCGCAAGGCAAGGCGAGCGCGCCGCTGCGCAACTGGGTTGCGGACGATAAAGTTGTTGAAGTCAGCGACGGTTAGGCAGCAATCGCGGTGCGCGCGTCGGACTGGATCCGGTCTACCATGGAGCGAAATCCGTTCGAGCGTTGCGGCGTGAGATGCTCGCGCAAGCCCAGCTTCATCGAACAGGGCCCGCGCGTCGGTCGACAGAATCTCGCTTGCGCGGTTTGCCGGAATAGAGCGCCAGCAGGATAGCAATCAGGCCGCGCACGATATGGGCGTCACTGTCGCCGACGAATTCGAGCACCGGACCGGACGCCCCATTGGGCCTCAAATCCGTGCGCAACCAGACCTGGCTGGCGCAGCCGCGCACCTTATTGGCTTCGGTGCGGGCATCCTCCGGCAATTCGGGCAAGGCGCGGCCAAGCTCGATCAAATAGCGGTAACGATCGTCCCACTCGTCCAGAAGCTCGAAATTCTCGGTGATCTCGTCGATCTTCATCGCTGTATTCGCATGGCATGATTGCGCACCAGATATAGGCAGGCGCGGCGATAGGGAAAGTGCGACTTTCCCGCGCAATGTCGACGAAAGCCAGCAACCTGCGCAAGAAATTTCAGCCTTTGACCCGATGTGGAGTTCGATTTTCGCGTGATGCCCCTTCCAGCGCTATTGCTTCAGCGGCTAGTGTTCGATGAGCCGGGATTGCAACGAAGCGGATCAGGGGCCGAGATTGGTTTTCGGCGCCTGCCGCGCCTCAAGGTCAGTAAAGGACTTGAATCATGCATTTCGACCTGTCGCCGGCTCGCTCTTTTCCTTCGCGGCGTGGCGTACGCGCGGCCAGCGGGCGTATTGCCGCGGCGATGGTGATCGCGTCGCTTTCAATTGTCGGCAGTCAGGCGCAGGAAGCGTATCCGAACAGACCGATCAAGCTGATCGTGCCGTTCGCAGCGGGCGGCAATACCGACGCGATCGGTCGCGTCGCGGCAAGCTACATGGAGCAAGCCCTCAAGGTCAGCGTGATTGTCGAGAACCGACCGGGCGCCGGCGGCATCATCGGCAGCGACGCCGTCGTCAAATCCACGCCGGACGGCTACACGCTGTGCGTTTGCGGCAACGGTCCGCTCACCGTCACGCCCTGGACCGAAAAAGTGCCCTACGATCCGCTGAAGGATCTCGCCCCGATCAGCCTGATCAATACCAATGCCCTGGTGCTCATCGTCAATCTCAAGGTCGAGGCGAAGTCTGCGGCCGACCTTGTGGCGCTGAGCCAGAAGGTGCCCGGGGGCTTGAGCTACAGCACGGTGGGTGCCGGCGGTCTTGTGACCTTCTCCGCCGAAATCTTCCGTAACTCAGACGAAAGCAAACCTCACCGCAGTCCCGTATCGCGGCGGGGCGCTCGCCACGACGGCGGTCGTCTCGGGAGAGGTGCAATTGTCGTTCGCCAACATGTCGGACGCCATGGGACAGCTCGAAGCCAAAGGCGTCCGTCCGCTTGCCGTTACCACCGCCAAGCGCAGCGAATATTTGCCGGATGTCCCGACGCTGGTTGAAACCGGTCTGGTGTCGATTTCCGGTCGAAGTTCCTGGAACGGGCTGTTCGCGCCGGCCGACACGCCGAAGCCGATCATCGATCAGCTTGCCAAGGTGATGGCGGACATGGCGAAGGATCCCGAGGTGCGCAAGCGGATGGCGACCTTCGGATCGAGCGCCGTTGCGAATACGCCTGGCGAGTATGCGCAGATGTTGCGGTTAGAAAGCAGCCAATGGGAAAAGGCCGTGAGCGAGATCGGACTGAAGAAGTAACGGTCGGACGGCATGCGCTGAGGGACGAACGAATGCGCCACGCCGCCTGTGTCGGACTCAGGCCGGCCGGCGCGGATCGCGTTTGGGCAGCGGCGCGCGCCAATCCAGATCGCGGTCCGCGTCCGTCAAGGTATCCTGCGAGCCGGGCAGCCTTGCCCTTGACGAACCGGTCTGCGCAGGGGTCATCTTGTCGTGGATCACGTCGAACAGCAATCGGGCGCCGGCCTGCGCACGCTGGCCGAGCGCGATCGCGGCCTGGCCGCCGACTTCGCAGGCCTCGGGCTGGCGCTGACAGAAGCCGGTCATGTCGGAAACCGCCGCGGTCGCAGCGCCGATGGCATCGGCCGCGCCGATCGAAGGCGCGGAATTCTTCGGCTGATAGTCGCCGCTCGGCAGACAGGACGAGCACGATGCTCAGCCAGAATGCCACGCGCAGCAGAAAGAACATGACGCAACCCTTGCTTCCCCGGCGGCTTTTTCGCCGCTCGTATCCGACCCATAACAGCCGCGGCTGAAAGGCCGGTTGGAGTTTTCGGGCTTATTCGATGAGAATGAGCCGCGAATTTTATTAGAATTTGAACGATTGCCGGTGCCGTGCGGAACGCCGCGTAATCGCGGGCTTCGAAGCGGCCGGCCGCGCGCCGTCAACTATTTCGATACCGTCCGTCGCAACACAAACTTCACCATGCGCGAACGAACGTGCATCGGGTGTTGCAATTTTCACCGGGCCGGTGTCGCGCACGGCCACGCCAAATTCCGTTCCCTTAGCGTTCGCTTAAGGGCGGTCTGACACGATCCCGGACCTAAATGGGGAGTGCGTCGGCCATCGCCGCTGGCGCAACGGGTTGCCTTGAGTTTCGTTCAGCCGTTCCGCGAATACATCGACAGCCTGATCCACCCGTCCGTGCAGCAGGACCCGCTGACCGCGACGCGGCATCGCGCCTTCATCGCGCCGCGGCTGCTCGGTTCGCTGATCGCGCTCGCCGCCCTTCCGGTCTATCTGGCCGCGCGCGGCGTGCCGAGCGCGCTCGAAATCGCGGTGTTCGCCTGGCTCGTGATCCCGATCCTGACCGCCTATTTCCTCTCCCGCACCGGACGCTACGAGGGCGCCCATATCCTGTCGTCGCTGTCGCTGACCGGACTCGTCTTCGTGGTCGCCTGCAAGACCGGCGGGATTTCGTCCTTTGCCGCGATCTGGCTGGTGGTGGTGCCGCTGGAAGCGGCACTTTCGGCGTCGCGCCGGGTGGTTGCGGTGGCCTCGACCTTCGCGCTGCTGGCGGCGGGTCTGCTCCTGGTGATGCACAATTTCGGCCTGACGCCGATGCCCTGCCGGCGGCGGCGCCGATCAGGCCTTGCTGGCGGCGCTCGGCATCATCTCGGCCTGCCTCTATGCCACCGGACTTGCGCTCGGCGCGGAATCGCTCGCGCGCGCAAGCTTCTGGCTGCTCTATGCGGAGGAGGACCGCTATCGCCTGCTGGCGCGCAACATGACCGACGTGATCACCCGCCATGGCAAGAATGGCGCGGTGCTGTTCGTGTCTCCGGCGGCGCAGGCCTTGTTCGGCGTGCGCGTGCGCGAATTGCATGGGCCATGGCCTGTTCGACCGCGTGCATGTCGCCGATCGGCCGGCCTATCTGTCGGCGCTGGCGGATGCGGCCTCGCTCGGCCAGCCGCAATCGGTGGAATTCCGGGTCAAGCGTCCGCAAGGACCCGTCCGATGCGGTCGATCGAATTCGTCTGGGTGGAGATGCGCTGCCGGCCGCTGGATGGCGCCGACGAGCATAACGGCCGCGAAGTGGTTGCGGTCATGCGCGACGTGTCGGACCGCAAGCACCAGGAACAGGCGCTCGATGAGGCGCGCGCCGAATCCGAGCGCGCCAATGCGGCCAAGACGCGTTTTCTTGCCACCATGAGCCATGAATTGCGCACGCCGCTCAACGCCATCATCGGCTTTTCCGAAATGCTGATGAACGAGGAGCAGATGCGCCTCGACGCCGCGCGCCGGCGCGAATATGCGCAGCTCATCAACGATTCCGGAAATCACCTGCTGGCGGTGGTGAACGGCATTCTCGACATGTCGAAGATGGAGACCGGCGATTTCGAGATCACGCCGGAGCCGTTCGCGCCGGCCAAGGTGGTGGTCAATTGCTGCGATCTTCTGGCGCTGAAGGCAAGCGAAGCCGGTATCGAACTGATCGTGCGCAACGCCGACGATCTGCCCGATGTCGTCGCCGACAAGCGCGCCTTCCGGCAGATCATGCTCAACCTGTTGTCGAACGCGATCAAGTTCACCAAGCCCGGCGGCCGCATCACGGTGACGTCGCGGGTGGACAACATGCGCCTGCATGTCTGCGTCGAGGACAACGGCATCGGCATCGGTGCGTCCGACCTGCCGCGCATCGGCAATCCGTTCTTCCAGGCGCGCTCGGCCTATGACCGCCGCCATGACGGCACCGGCCTTGGCCTGTCGATCGTGAAGGGACTGGTCGCGCTGCATGGCGGCGACATGCAGGTGCACAGCGAACTCGGCAAGGGCACCTCGATCTCGATCGCGCTGCCGCTCGATTGCGAGGCGACCAAGCCCGCAAAGAAGCGCGGCAACGCGCCGACACCGTTTGAACTGGCACGCAAGCAGAATGAAATCGCGGTCCGAAAAAGTGCGTAAGGTCTCTCAGAAAAGAGCGGTTGCCATCGCGGTCGGCCGGGCCGGCGACGACGAGCCGTCGTTCGCCTTTGCGTGGCGCAAGGATGGCATTGCGATCCTCGTGGCGGCGGCAGCGGCGACTGCGATCGTCGCCAATGCCGCCTTCCTGCAGAAGGGTCAGCATCCGGCGCCGTTATTTGCCGCAAAGCCGGCAGCGCCGGCAGGCAACGCGCCGAAGTCGATCCGGGTCGTCGGTCAGGAGATGACCGGGCCGCCGCTGCCGGTCGTGGCTCCGAAGCCCAGGCCCGTCGAGGCGCGAAGCGCCGAAACCCGAAGCCGTCATGCTGCCGCGCCCGCGAGCCGAAGGCGCTCCCGCAAGGGCACCGCAATTGGCCGCGGCGGAACCAAACGATCCGATCGGCGAATTGATCGCCCCGTCCTCGAAGCGGGTGCTGGCGGTGCAGCGGGCACTTGCCGAATTCGGCTTTGGGCAATTCCGGCCGAACGGCAATATGGGTCCGGAGACCAAGGCCGCGATCGCAGCAATTCGAGCGCTCCCGCAAGATGCCGGTGACCGGACAGATTTCGCCGCGGCTGGTGCGCGAATTGTCCGCCCTGACCGGCCGCCCGCTGGATTAGAGTTGCTCCCGTCCGGTTTCGCGCCACTAGCTTCGCACCCCGGATCAGTCCGGGGCAGGCTTTTCGGCATCATGCTCCAGCGCGCAAGCCATGCGACTGAAATCGTCGATCTGGGTCTCCGCCTATATCCGCCGCTGCATGGTCGAGGGCGCCTATGCGGTGGTGCGCCGGCGCGGCGCGGAGGAGGCGGGTGCGATCTTTGTGAAGATCGATCGTCTCGACGGCACCTCCGATCTGTTCGGACCGGCGCCGCAGACCGAATTCGACGGCGCGCAGCCCGTCGATCGCGCCTTCATGGCGAGTTTGCGCGACCAGCCGAAGCCGAACGACGAGGTGGAAACCTATCTCGGCAAGCAGATCCGCTTCGATCCGGATGTCTGGATCGTCGAGGTGGAAGACCGCGAGGGCCGCAATTTCCTCGACCGGATCGTAAGCTAGGCTCGCCGCTGCGTCGGTGCCGGCTTCGCGTGCCTGGATATCCGTGCTGCGCGACCGCTCCTGCGATGCGAGCGTGCGCGAATTCTTCGCGCTATCCGGCCAATGAGCCGGTCGATGGATGGCGGCGCGCGCTTCGGCGCGGTCGGCCGAGCGCCAGACGCTCAGCAGATGCAGGGCGGAATCTTGCGGCAGATCCAGGAACAGATCGGCGAGGTCGTAGACCCGCTGCACCGACTGGCCGATCTCCGGATTCAGGAACATCAGGATGCGCTGGAACACATCCGACGGCATTGCGAGCGCACGGCCCGCGACGACGAAGGGCTCGCCGGAAGTGATCGGAAACGATCCGGGTCGTCAAGGCGCGGGAGATGCCGAGCGATTGTTGCAGCAGCGTGGTGAATTCCTGGCGCCGGCCGGCGACCGCGGCCTGTTCCAGATAGCGCATGATGTTGGTGCCCGACGCGAGCGCAGGCGCTTGCTTCGCCGCGACGATATCGAGATTCATCAGGATCAGGCGGCGCGTCTGCGGATCGGCGTCAAAAAACGTCTCCCGCAGTTCGATGAAGTCCGCCGGCTTCGGCGCGACGAAGGCAGGCATGGCGGTTGCCGGCGCGGAATGCGGCGTTGCGGCCGGCGTGGTTTCGGGCTCGAAAATGTCGGGCTCCAAGGTGTCGGGTTCGAAAATATCGAATTCATCGTTGCTCCGGCTCGGGGTCCGCGGCGGATGCGCTGCGCGCGCTGGCCGAAGGGCGCGGATAGCCGAGCGCCGCAATCGGTGCGAGACGCTGCACCACCTCGGCCGGCGCGTTCGGATAGGTCGCAAGCCTCGTTGCGACCGCGGCGCAGGTGCCGGCGTCCACCACATCGATCAGCCGAAGCGCGAGCTCGACATAGTGGCGCTCTTCCTCCGCGCCGTGGGACGGCTTCTGAATGTAAAGATCGGTGAGGACCCGAAGCAGCGTCGGCCTGATATCGAGGCCGGCGTGATCGGCAAGGCCTGCGAGCCCGGCCAGACCGTCGAGATTTCCAGTTTGAATCTTTTGCACGAGAGCGTACCCGAAACGACCGGCACGACCATATTCGCGGGCTCGTTAGCAGACCGTTAACCTTGAGCGTCTCTTAATCCGCTGCATGAACCGGCGGCCGTGTCGGGCCGGTGAGGGACCAAGGTCAAAGGTCAGGGCATGGGTATTGTCATCGATTTCCCGTCGCGTGATGCAGCGTCCTCGTCCAACGTTTCGCTTCGGAAGGCCCGGCCGAGGTCGTCATCCTCCCGGTGATCCGGATCGAGCGCTACGAAAACGAGCCGGCCGGGTTCTTGACGCCGGGCCGCGGCGAACATGGTCGCAAGCGCAAGCGACGGGCTTCGCGATCTTGATCGAGCATTGGGGACATCGCGGCGCCCTGCGGGTTCGCGATGCGAGGCTGAGCATGATGCTGCCGAAAATACGTCTCGCCAGCGTTCGCATCATGTTCTGCATTCCGTTCATCGGATGCCTCAACACCGATTTCGGACGGGTGCGGCCGACGCTTCGATCCGACGATATCCATTCGCTGGATGGGGCCGGCGGTCACCGAGCGTTACGGCGAGCCGGCATCGCTGTTTCGTCTCACCGACGACGAGAAGCATGTTGCGCGATCTCGCCTATCCGCTGATCGAGCCGCCCTACGAGCGGCAACGCTGGTACAGCGTGCTGAACGAGTACGGCTTTCGCGGCATATTTCCTGCCGAACTGGTGGGTCTATGACCAGACCGCTTACGCGCAGGCGATGTTCGCGGATCCGACGCGCTCGACCGAGACCTATTACAACCGGCTGATCGACGACATCCGCAACGACATTGTGCGCATCCCGCCCTTCGCCAGCACCGCGCGGATCGTTACCGACATGGATCACAAGCGCGACAAGGCTGTGCGCTACATCTCGAATCTGAGTCCGGGCGAGCGGGCGAATGCGGCGGCGCGGATCGTCGAGAATACATTGATCGTGCGCTGGGTCCATCAGTCGCTGATGGAGCGCACCTATGCCTATCGCTATGCGCTCGAACGGCTGGTGATCTCGTCGCCCTCCAGGCAGGCGGCGGAGGCGGAGCGACAGCTCAATCTGATGCGCATGCGGATTTCGCGAGGCGACGCTGGTCCCGCCCGGCTCGCACGGGCCCTGGGTCGCAGGCGCGAATAGCGCCGCTGGTGCTCGAAAGGGATGACCGGGTCTCGAAATAGCGCTCTATTGCGTGATGCGCACGCAGCGCGAGCCGGACAGCGCGCCGATCGCGGCCGGCATCATGCCGGGCTCGGCCGCGAGCGCGCGCAGCACGATCAGTCCGGTACGGCTCGGCGATTCCACGATCAGACGGTCCGCGGCGGCGACTTCCTCGTCGTCGGGAAGCTGTGCGCGCTGGGCGCTGGTCATCAGATCGAGCTCGATGGTGCGGCGGCCGGCGGCGCGATCGTTGATCGCGTAATAGGCGACGTCCTTGTTGGTATAGAAGGTCACCGATGTATAGGCGGGGCTCACCGGAGTCGTCAGCTTGAGCGGGCCGTCGGTGAGGTCGTAGCGGCAAACCGCGGCCGCGAAGGCCGGATCCATCAGCGGCAGGATGGATTTGTCGGGCGCTGGCATCGGCAGCGGCACGACGCGATTGACCGGCGCGATTGCCGAGACCCGCGCATAGGCGTTCTGCGTCGCCGTATTCGGCAGATACAGCACGGTCGCAATATGAACGATGCCGCCGAGCAGGAGGCCCGCCAACAGCCACAGCAACCAGCGGATCACGACCGGCACCTCATGCGCAGGACCTTACCTTGATCGCAGGCATCGGCGTTTCGCGGCCGGTTCGCGACGCGACGCCGACCGGCGAGTCGTAGAAGCGGAAAACCAGCATGTAGCGCTCGATGCCGCCGGTCGGCAGCCAATTGCCGGCGCGCGCGCGCGGCGCGACCGAAACCTCGATCGAGCCGTCGGAATTGCGCACGACCTCCTGGCTGGAAAAGCCATAGCGTCCGAGCGAATTGCCGACCAGCTTGCCGTCCGGATCGTACAACGTCAGCGTCCAGAAGCGGGCCTGCGGCGTCAGGCCCGAGACGACGACGTCGCAGCGGCCGTCCAGAGACGGCCCGTCATCGTCCTTGGTTGGCGACGAACGCGACACCGTCGCCTGCGCCCATCGGCAATTCGCCGCTGCGCGCGATCAGCGCCCGCGCATAGGGATCGATGTCGGAGGTTCCGGTGCGCGGCCATGCGGTCCAGGCGCCGACGGTGAAGGCGCCGAAGGGGGTGCCTTCCTGCAACGCCAGCAGCGTCGTGCCGAGGCCGACGGAAGCGGCGACCGCGAATGCCAGCAGCAATCCGATGAGCAAACGCACGGGAAGTCCGGGTCAATCTTGGAAAGGAAAAGGGTGATGGGCGAAATCGCCGGATTTGCGACGGAATGTCAATTCCCGCGAACGACGCGCGGCGTGCCGCCGCCGCGGCCCTCGGTGGCGGCGACCTGTCCGTCCCGCCGGGCGGGTGCGGCTGCGGCGGGTGCCGGCGCCTGCGGTGCCGGCGCTTCCGCACCGGCGGTGCGATCGGGCGCGGGTTTGCCGAGTGCGCGGCTGGCGTCTTCCAGGGCGCGTTCGATGCGAACCAGGACGTCGGCGCCGCGCCGGGTGAGCAGGGCCGGGCGGGGGATTTCGTCGCCGGGCCTGCTGCCGGGCGCGGCCGCGACCTGCGGGCCGACCGGACCGGGAGGCGGCGGCGCGCCAGGAATCTGCTTCAGTTCGACGCCCTGATGGGCATAGGCCATGATCTTTTTCCAGGTCATGGCGGGCAGCGAGCCGCCGGTCATGCGGTTGGTCGGAGCGTAATCGTCGTTGCCGAACCAGACCGCCGCGACCATGTTGCCGGTATAACCGACGAACCAGGCGTCGCGATAGGCGTTGGTGGTTCCGGTCTTGCCGGCGGAGCGCACGCCATCCACGACCGAGCGCTTGCCGGTGCCTTCCTCGACCGCCTTGTTCAGGATCATGTTGATATCGGCGGCGACCGATTGCGGCATCACGCGGCGCGGCTTCGGGCCGTCGCGGTCGAAGCGCCAGATCAGATCGCCGGTGGCGCTGCGCACTTCGAGGATGGAATGCGGCGTCACCGCCATGCCGCCATTCGGGAAGGTGGCGAAAGCGCCGGTGTGATCGAACACGGTGAGCTCGTCGGCGCCGATCGGCAGCGACGGCGTGTCGGGCAGCGGGCTGCGCAGCCCCATCTTCTTGGCGAGATCCACGATCTTGTTGCGGCCGGCGCGCGGATTGCCGTTGCCGATGGTGATCGAGAGCTTGACCGGGATGGTGTTGATCGAGCGCACCAGCGCGCTGGTGAGCGTCTGCGAGCCGGAATAGCCGCCGGAATAATTGTGCGGGCACCAATTGCCGATGCAGACCGGCCCGTCGACCACAACGGTGGTTGGCTTCAGGCCGTGAATGAAGGCCGCGGAATAGACATAGGGCTTGAACGAGGAGCCCGGCTGTCGCTGCGCGTCGGTCGCGCGGTTGAACTGGCTTTCGCTGTAATCGCGCCCGCCGACAATGGCGCGCACGGTGCCGTCATTGTCCATCACGGTGGTCGCGGCCTGACGCGCGCCATATTGCCGGCCATATTCGCGAAGCGTTTCCTCGACCGCGTTCTCGGCCTGGCGCTGCAGATTGACGTCGAGGCCGGTGCGCACGATGAAGACGCGCTCCTGCACCGATTTCGGCAGCTTGTCGACGAGCTTCTTGATCTCGTCATAGGCGTAATCGAGATAGTAATTCGGTTGCCGCTCATCGCGCCGGTCGACGGCGATTGCCGGATTGCGGCGGGCGCCGAACACCTGACCTTCGGTCATCATCCCGGCTTCGATCAGATTGTCGAGCACGGTGTTGGCGCGGGCGCGGGCGGCCGGCAGGTTGATATGCGGCGCATACCGCGTCGGCGCCTTGAACAGGCCGGCCATCATCGCGGCTTCGGCGAGGTTCACTTCGCGCGCGGACTTGTTGAAATAATATTGCGCGGCCGCGTCGACGCCGAAGGCGCCGCCGCCGAGATAGGCGCGGTCGAGATAGAGCTTCAGGATCTGGTTCTTGGTCAGACGCGTCTCGAGCCAGATCGCAAGGAAGGCTTCCTTGACCTTGCGTTCGATCGTGCGCTCATTACTTAGGAATAGATTCTTGGCGAGCTGCTGCGTGATGGAGGAGCCGCCCTGGACCACGCCGCCGGCCCGCGCATTGATGAACAAGCGCGCGCAACGTGCCCGGCACGTCGATGCCGAAATGCTCGTAGAAGCGCCGGTCCTCGGTGGCGAGCGTCGCCTTGATCAGGTGATCGGGAAATTCCTCGATCGGGATCGAGTCGTTATGCTTGATGCCGCGCGCGCCGACCTCGTTGCCGTAGCGGTCGAGAAACTGCACCGCGAGTTCGGACTTTTTCAGCCAGTCCTCGTCCTTGGTCTCGTAGAAGGCCGGCAGCGCCAGCGCGAGCGCCAGCACCAGCCCGACGGTGCCCAGCGTGGCCGCTTCCGAGGCCGGCTCGACCAGCATCCAGCGCTTCCAGCCGGCGACATGGAACCGGTCCATGAAGGTGACGAAGCGCTCGTACAGCTCGCGCGACCAGCGGCCGGCCTCGAACAGCCCGGAATCGATGCGGGCATCGAGATCGAGAAAGAAGCGCCGGACATATTCCCGCACGCCGATTTGCTTGGGATCGCGCAAAAGAAGCTCTCCGGGAGGGCCGAAACCCGCTGGCAGCCTTGCAAAATGGGGGCGGCCGGCCCTTTGTCTAGCCCATCCGTTTCAGACGGGCCATGCCATCAGAACCACACACCGTGTCGAAATTTAGGGCTAGGATGCGGCATGGCCCCCGATTCCTCAAGGACATCCGGGGCTTGCCGTTATCCTGCGCGGTTAACGCTCCGGCCGATTTGTCGAGGTGAGCGAACGGCGGCGTGTGCAGCGCTGGGCGGACCGACTCGGTGCGCTACCGCAGCCGCGACCGGACGATGCGGCTTCCGGGTGCGCCTGCGCGAACTGGCGGGAGAGCGCCGCCGGTTCGGCTATCGCCGCCTGCATATCCTGATCCGTCGTGAAGGTGTCGCCATGAACCACAAGAAGTTCCGCCGCCTCTACAGCGAGAGCGATTGCAGGTGCGCCGACGTAGCGGCGCAAACGCGCGCTTGGCACCAGAGCGCCGATGGCGATCCCGCAGGGCCCGCCAGCGCTGGAGCCTGGACTTCGTTCGGATGCCTTCACCGACGGTCGCCGCTTCCGCATCCTGTCGTGGTGGACGATTCACCCGGGAATGCCTGGCGCTCGTCGCCGACACTCGCTGCCGGCGACGGTCGTCCGCGAGCTCGAGCCATCTCCCCGCGGCCGCCGGCGTTGTGGCTTCCCCCGGCGACGCGGCCCCGGGACGGAGAATTGAGTGACCCGACACCCCCTTCTGGAAGCGCAAGACGCTCGAGCAGATGTCCAAGGCCGAGTGGGAAAGCCTGTGCGACGGCTGCGGCCGCTGCTGCCTGAACAAGCTCGAGGACGAGGGCAAGCCGCGCATCTATTTTACCGACGTCGCCTGCAAGCTGCTCGATCACGACACCTGCCGCTGCAAGGACTACAAGCACCGGATGAAAAAGGTGCCCGATTGCGTGCTGCTGACGCCTGCGGAGGTGCGCGGCCTCGACTGGTTGCCGCCGACCTGCGCCTATGACCTGCTGGCCAAGGGCAAGGACCTCTATTGGTGGCATCCGCTCCTTTCCGGCGACCCGGAGACCGTGCACCAGGCCGGCATTTCGGTGCGCGGCCGGGTCGGCGCCTGCGAGAGCCAGGTGCCGGACGAGGAACTGGAAAAGTGGATCGTGAGCTGGCCGGGCAAGCTGCCGAAAGCGGCGGCGCAGCCCGCCGCGCCTCGATCCAAGCGGCGGCCGCCGCTCCAACCAAAAAGTCGGCGGCGCAGCGCGCGGCGGTGCCGGTCAAGAAGGCGAAGGCGTAGGCCCCGCTCTCGTGCCCCGGACGCGGCGCAGCACGCGCCGATAAGACCGCATCGTCTGCGCGCATCTGCTTGCGCGCGATGCGCCGCAGAGCCGGGGCCCACGCTTTGATTTCTCCGCGACGATCCGCTTGGGTCCCGGTTCTGCAGCGCACGGACGCATCCATGAAACGCGGCTTGCGCAAACCTTGTCGGCGTCGCTGCGCTGCGCCCGGGACACGACAGCGGCTTATCCACATCGGCACGATTTTTCCACCGCCCGAAAACCCATATTTCTGTGCACAAACTGCAACGACGCGCGCAACAGCCGCGCCATCGAGGAAGAAAGCAGAATAATAGGAAGAAGGCAGACTTCGGTCCGTTCCGGAGCGGCGAAGATGGCGCTCAATATCAAGAACGAAGAGACTGAAAGGCTGGCGCGCGAACTGTCGCGGCGGCGTCATCAAGGTATCACCGAGGTCGTTACCGAAGCCTTGCGCAAGGAGCTTGCGCGCGAGCGGCGGCGGCCGCGGCGCGGCGACGCGGAAGATTTCCGCCGCCGCATCCAGGCGATCGTGGACGACATGAAGCGGCTGCCTGTGCTGGGCGCGGACGGCGCGCACGGCATCGATCTCGACGACGATCTGTTTGCTTAGAATCCCGCGGAGAGGGCCGATGGTGCATCGACGCCTCCGCGCTTCTTGCCATCCTGCTCGACGAACCGGCGCGCGCGCGGATCGAAGCCGCGATCGCCGCCGACACGCTGCGGCTCGTCTCGTCGGTCAGCAAACTTTCGGCCGCGCTCAAGCTGACGGAGCGCCACGGACCGGATGCGCCGGCGCGGCTCGACCGGCTCCTTTCGGAAATCAACGCGAGTGTCGTGCCGTTCGACGAGCCGCAGGCCGACATCGCCGCGTCAGCCTTCGCGCGCTATGGCCTCGGCCAGCATGCCGCGGCGCTCGACTGGTCGGCCTGCGCGGCCTACGCGCTCGCGGTCAGCGAAGCGGAGCCGCTGCTATTTGCCGGCGGGGGATTGGGGAAGACGGATGTGGAGGGGGCGTAGGAAGCCCGCGCGCAACGTCGAGCGCGTTGCGCTTAAACTGTCGCTCACGGGAAGCCGGTCTGAACGCACCAGTGAGCGGCTCGACCGCTGCGTCGGCGTAGCAGTGTCGTTCGACGCTTCGCCGATCGCGATGATCGTGAGCGCGCTGGTCTTCGTATGCTCTGGCTCATGGCCTCAGTCTTCCACGGCGCTGCTGGCCTCGGGGGCTTTGCGTGGTCGTGGTCGCGGCGAGCACGGTGTTCGATTGTCGAGAGGTGCTGGATGCGATCCCGCCGATAAGCTTTCGTGCGGATGCATTGCTGCCGATTTTCGCTGCGATATTCGTCTGTTTCGGAAGCTGAAGCCTGAAGCCGCCCGTCTCGGTGACTCTGCCGGGAGCGGCTCCAGCATCCCGAGGGCTGCAGCCGGCAGAGGGACGCTCGCTGATCTAGGAAAAAAGCCTTGACACCGTAACGCTGGTCCGATAGTCTCTCCGCATCCTTCACAACTGACATCTTCTCCCGGATCGGTCCCGGTCCGAGCATCGCATCACTGCGCGCGGACGCGCTTCGTGCTGCGCCGCGCCCGGGACACGAGACCGCAAACGCTCATGCCATGCCCCTTTCATCCCACATCAAGCCCGAACCCAATCCGCCGCTGACGCTGCCGCGCGTCATCCGCGCGCGCGAGATGTATGCGGAAGGCTTCACGGTCGCGCGCATTCTCGCCCATTGCGAGATGTCGCTCGGCACCCTCTATGCCTGTCTCGACGGCAATCCGTTCGCCGATCAGGGCGAGCCGCTGCCGCCGATCCCGCGGCGGCGGCAGGTGCTGGGCAAGCGCCATCGCGCGCTGAAGACCGATGCCGCCTCGCTCGTCAACCGGCTGCTGCGCACCGCCGAGCGGCAGGTGCGCGAGATCGAGACGCGGCTGTCGGCGCGCGAGCAGCCGCCGGTCGAGCGCGAACGCGACGTGCGCATGCTGATGCATCTGACGCGCGCGCTGCGCGACCTGCAGGTGTTGCAAAAGACCGTCAAGAAGCCGCGGGATTTCGGACATGACGATGACGACGAAGAAAGAATCCCGGCCAGTATCGATGCGCTGCGGCAGGAACTGAGCAACCGGCTTGCCGGCATGGTCGCGAGCGAGAAGGCACGCATGGAGCGAGAGGATATGGAGCGAGAGGATATGGCGCGAGAGGATATGGCGCGAGACGATTGAGCGCCCGCTTGCGCGAGTCGTCGGCTTCGCGCGAAGAAAGACCATGAGCAAGGAGCCGAAAGCGCCGAAAGCCCCGAAGGGGCGGCCGCAAGAAGGAGGCCGCCAGGGAACGAAGGCGCTCGCGCCGTCGGAACACAAGCCGCTGCGCCACGCCGAAGTGCGCACCGTGGTCATCGGCCTGATGCTGACCATGTTTCTGGGCGCGCTCGATCAGACCATCGTGGCGACCGCCTTGCCGACCATGGGCCGGGTGTTCCAGGACATCGAGAATCTGTCCTGGGTGGTGACCGCCTATCTGTTGACCGCGACCGCGACCACGCCGCTCTACGGCAAGCTTTCCGACATCTATGGACGGCGCGCGGTGATGCTCGCCGGCATCTCGATTTTCATCGCCGGATCAATCGCCTGCGCGCTGGCGCCGACGATGACCGCGCTCATTCTCGGCCGCGCCTTGCAGGGGCTCGGCGGCGGCGGGTTAATGTCGCTTACGCAAACGATTATCGCCGATATCGTCACGCCGCGGGAGCGCGGACGCTACCAGGGTTACATCGGCGCGGTATTCGCCACCTCCTCGATCGGCGGCCCGGTGCTCGGCGGCGTGCTGACCGAACATCTCGACTGGTCGCTGATCTTCTGGATCAACGTGCCGCTCGGCCTGGTCGCGCTCGCCATGACCAACAATGTGCTGCAAGCGGATGCCGACGCAGCGCGCGCGTGCATTCGCTCGACTGGCCCGGCGCCTTCCTGATGATGGCGGCCGCGATCTCGCTGCTGCTGGCGCTGACCTGGGGCGGGGTGCGGTTCGAATGGCTGAGCTGGCCGATCCTCGTCGCTGTTCGCGGGCTCGGCGTTGCTGTGGGCGCTGTTCGCGGCGCGGCTGATGACCGGCGCCGGAGCCGTTCCTGCCGCTGACCGTGCTCGCCAATCCGATCGTGCGCTGCGCCACGCTTGCCGGCACCTGCTGCATGGCGACGCTGGTGGGACTGACGATCTTCGTGCCGCTCTATTTCGAGACCGTGATCCACATGTCGGCCAGCCAGTCGGGACTGGCGCTGATCCCGCTGATGGGCGCGACGGTGGTGGCCTCGACCCTGACCGGGCGGCTGATGGTGGTGGTCGAGCACTACAAGCGCATGGCGGTGGCCGGCTTCGTGGTCGGCATTGCGGGCCTCGGCGCGCTGTCGATCTGGCCGATCGGTTTGCCGCTCTATGTCACCGTGCTGATCCTGATGGTGGTCGGGCTCGGCATCGGCGCGGTGTTTCCGATCGCCACCGTCGCGATGCAGAATGCGGTGTCGCGCGTCGCATATGGGCATCGCCACCGGCTCGATGAATTTCTTCCGCTCGCTCGGCGCGGCTTTGGTGGTGGCGTTGTTCAGCGCGATCGTGCTGGGCGGCATCGGCGGGCGGCGGCGGGGTGTCGGTCGAGGTGCTGGCGCGCAGCGCGTCGGAGCCGGTGCTGGCCAACGCCTTCCGCTTCGTGTTTCTGGCCGGCATGCTGGTGCTGTGCTTCGGGCTCGCCTTCCTGATCTCGATGGAGGAGAAGCCGCTGCGCGGGCCGGCGGCGAAAGAGCCGCCACCTCCGGAGGGGCCGGCGACGCCGGTGCAGGATCCGGGCGAGAAGTAAGGAAAAGCTCAATCGGAATTGCGGGGCAACATCCTCCGTTCGTCCCCGCGAAAGCGGGGACCCAGGAGTCGTTGTGCTGGATTCCCGCCGGAGCCTGTCATCGGGCGCGCGCAAGCGCGGCCCGTTGGCGGGAATGAGCGGAGAGGGCGTCAGCGGCGGATGCGGATGCGCAGGCGGGATCGGCGCGGCGCCGGCGCGAGCCAGGCGAGTAAGGTCTCGAGCAGCGAGCGGCCGAAGGCCGGGATATCGACCGGCTTGCCGGCGGGCGCGGTCCACCACGGCGAGGTCGGCGGGCTGGCGACATGCGGGGTGTCGGCTTTCGGCCGTGCCGGATGGCCGGGGCCGCTTGCGTCGGCCTTGCCTTCGGGCGACGGGGCGGGAGCGGCGGCCGGCCGGTCCGGCGTCATGTCGGAAGTCAAACGCGATGTCATGACGGTACTCCGTCGGGCAGATCCATGGCCATTGGCCGGATCTGCGTAAGCACGGCCATTTCGTGTGGGGGCAACCCGCACGCAGACATTCGGTTCCGTACCCGAAAGGCTATGCCCAAAAGCTTTCCAAGAGTGAAACGCAAAGCCTTTCCAGGAATGAAACGCGATCGCGCAAAGCGCGGCCTGCCGCAACGCAAAACGGGCGGCCCTTCGAGGCCGCCCGTGTCGTCAACCCTGCGATTTCAAGCCGCCGGCGCGGCGGCGGTCTCAGGTGGTCGGCTTCTTCTTGGCGTCGGCGATGCACTTGCGGCGGAAGGTGCGGCGCTCCTTGCCGTGCAGCTTCTGCTCGTCGGCCTGGGCCGAGCAGGCCTTGGAGATGGCGGTGCGTCCGGTCTTGGCGGTCTGGGCAGGGCGCTGCCGGCGAAAGCAAAGCCGAGCGCCAGCGCGACAATGCCGGCGGCAAGGACGGAAACACGAGACTTGGTCATGGAAATTCTCCCCATTTCGGTGCCGGGGAAAATAAGGCAGCGGCCGCGGAAAGCCAATAGATTGGCGGTCCGGCCGCGGGATGGTTAAGACAGCCGATTAGGCAAGCATGTCGGTGCTCGCCGCCGCGCTGCCGTCATGACATTGCATGAAACCGCCATTGCTTGAAAAGGTAGAGCAGCTACTTACAATGCCGCGCCCTACTTTATGCTGAGCTGGGCGATCGAGCCAACCAAGAAACAATCATTCATTCCGATACGCTCGATCACTTTGTCGAGCACTTGGAGGTGATGGGCGTCACAAAGCGAATAGTCTAATACTATACACACGCGGCGGCGACGGTATGGCCGCGTGGAGTATCTTAAATTTGATAAGAATGTTTTGCGATGAGTTGGAAATAATCGTGCCGATGAAGGCCCACAGTGCAGGCACAATGATGGCGATCGGTGCGGACAAAATTGTCATGACCAAACAGGCGACGTGAGTCCCATTGATCCAAGCATAAACCACCCTTTAGCTCCGCAGGTTGTGGGGGCTCCAGTCGGGACGCGGATGCCGGTAAGCGTGGAGGCAATCAAGGGCTATATCGATTTGGCAAGGGAAACACTTGGAACAGATAACAAGGCGGCCATCGGAGAGGTTATGATCGATTTGGCGCGCCAAGTTCATCCATTGGTGCTAGGGGATTCATATCGGCGCCGGCAGCAAACGCAAACGCTTGCCGAAAAGTTACTCGCGCCTCACGTTAAAAACGTCGAAGATCGTAAGAAGATAATCAGCTTCTTGTCGAGTGATAGCGGCAGTCACGATTACACGCTCAATCGTCGCGAGGCTGCGGACTTAGGCCTCCACGTGAACAAGTGCTCCCGGGAGCTGTACGTGATAGTTAACGAAATCTATACGAATTTTAGGGAAGAAATGAAACTGCGCGAGCCGTTTAGCGTTTCCCAGTATCCGCCGGCCGCTGTGACCGCGTTTTCGAACGTCCGCGCGCTCGTTGAAAGCACTGCGGACCGTCCAGTGCACTTCATAACTGAAGGGTCTGTTATTCGACAACCTCTTCCGCCTCCGGCAATTGGAGAGAATCAGGCTGTCGAGGTTACAAGTGAGGGATGGAGGACGATCGCATGACTTCACTTAGAAATGTGTTTCGCCCCTCTTGTTCAGCCCCCACATCGTATGAATTTGGAACAGGAGCCGGGAGTGTAACGGCCGTGATAATTGCCAAGGGCGCGGCGGTCACGAGATACACCGTCGACGGAACGCTAAAGCCGTTTGGACAAGATACCGGCACTGCAGACGACGCAACTGCGATAAGTCGGACGGAAGCAGAATCAAGCACCGCGAAATCGATATTTTGCTGAAACCGTCATCGACGAAAGTCCGAAGCGAAGAATGATCCAAGGAAAATAGTCCTTGACACCGTGACGCTAGTGGGATAGTGTTTCGCCACACTCCACAATTGCGGATGCGGCGGCGGCCCGGAATTGGCGGCGATTTCGATTAAATTCTACCGAAAAACGGCACCTTCAATTTCGATCCCGCCGCTACAACCGCCCTGCAATGTCAGGAGGCGAGTGTGAGCGTCAAAGGCGATCTCGAGCGGGTCCTCAAGGTTGAATTGTTCGGGTGCATGCGCGCGATTGCGAACCGGAATCTGACGGAAGCGACCGAGCGTCTCAGCGTCGCCATTCACGAGCTGGAGCGCCTGCGGCCGCAGATCGGCCGGATGGAGATCACGTCGCGGAATGCCAAGAGGCTGTTTCGGTAAGCAGAGGTTTCCGGCGTAGGCTATGGGAAAATAGTCCTTGACACCGTAACGCTGGTGGGGTAGGGTTTCGGCATACTCCACAATTGCGGATGCGGCGGCGCCTCAGCGACCCGCTCTTCGCTCATTCCCGCGCAAGCGGGAATCGCAGCGCAACAAATTCCGTTCAGTCGAGCATCTCCGCTCCTAAGGGTCCCCGCTTTCGCGGGGACGACGCGGATCAACTTGCATCAACACCATGACCGACATTCCCGAAAAAGCGCTGCGCGCGCGGCAGAGGTACAGCGAAGGCGCGACCACGCGCGACATTCTCGCGGAGACCAAGCTGAGCCATTGGGCGCTCTATTACTGGCTCGCGGGCGGACCGAAGCAAAAGAATGGCGAGCGGCTGCTGCCCGAGGTGCCGAAGCGGCGGATGGTGATGCGTCGGAAAATCCTGAAAGAAAACCGGATCGCGCTGATCAATCGCATGATGAAGACCGCCGAGCGTCAGGTCTATGACATCGAGCTGCGACTCGCCGGCAGCAAGCAGGCGCCGGGCGAACGCGAGCGCGATGCGCGCACGCTCGCGGTCCTTGCGAAGACCCTGCAGTCGTTGACGGCGATCGACGCGCTGCACGAAAGCAAACCCAGCGCAGAAGAAAAAACTGCCGGTCGATGACGATGACGAAGATTATCTCCCCGCCGACATCGACGCTATCCGTCGCGAGCTTTCGCAACGAATGGAGGCAATGGCCGCCGGAGCTTCGCAGCGAGTTTCTGGCGAGTCTGACGAATAGTCAGCGTGTCAAACTGCACCGGCGCTTTCGTCTGTATGGCCACGACCATCAGCTCCCGCCCGCTGTCGGCAATAACGGCGAGCCCTGGACCACCTGGCTGCTGATCGGCGGGCGCGGCGCGGGCAAGACGCGCGCCGGCGCCGAATGGGTGAAGAGCGTCGCCAATGCGCCGAAGGCGGAAGGCGAGGGCGAGCGGCGTATCGCGCTCATCGGCGAAACCGAACACGAAATTCGCGAGGTGATGATCGAGGGCGTCTCCGGCCTGCTCTCGGTGCATCCGCACGACAGGCGGCCGGTCTGGTCGCCGTCGCGGCGCCGCCTCGAATGGGACAACGGCGCGATCGCGCAGACCTTCTCGGCCGAAGACCCGGAAAGCCTGCGCGGCCCGCAATTCTCCGCCGCCTGGGCGGACGAGCTCGCCAAGTGGCGTCATGCCGAAGCAACCTTCGATATGCTGCAATTCGGACTGCGCCTTGGCGCGCGGCCGCGGCAGGTGATCACCACCACGCCGCGGCCGATCGCGCTGTTGAAACGGCTGATCGCCGACCCGGCGAGCGCGGTGACGCGTGCGGCGACGCGGGCCAATGCGTATCACCTGTCGCCGGCCTTCATCGATCATGTGGTGAAGCGCTATGACGGCACGCGGCTCGGCCGCCAGGAACTGGACGGCGAGATCGTCGAGGATCGGCCCGGACGCGCTGTGGTCGCGCGGCATGATCGAGGCCTGCCGCGTGGTCGAGGCGCCGCCGATCTGCAGCGCATCGTGGTCGCGGTCGATCCGCCGGCGTCCGCGAGCAAGGGCGCCGATGCCTGCGGCCTGGTCGCCGCCGGGCGCGCGCGAGAACGGCGCTGTGTCATGTGATCGCCGACGAGACAGTGTCGGGCCTCTCGCCCGCCGGCTGGGCCGCGCGCGCGATCGCGCTGTGGCGCAGGCTTGCAGGCCGATGCGCTGGTGGTCGAGGTCAACCAGGGCGGCGACATGGTGCGCGAGCGTGATCCGCGAGGCCGATGCGAGCGTGCCGGTGATCGCGGTGCGCGCGACGCGCGGCAAATGGCTGCGCGCCGAGCCGATCGCGGCGCTATACGAGCAGGGCAAGGTGAAACATGCCGGCGTGTTTCCCGGCGCTGGAAGACGAGATGTGCGATTTCGGCCTGGACGGCCTGTCGTCCGGCCGCTCGCCCGACCGGCTCGACGCGCTGGTCTGGGCGCTGACGCATCTGACCTACGGCGCGCGCGTCGGGCCGCGGGTGAGGGGGTTGTGATGCTCGTGACCCGGCCGCTGTGAACTGCTCTCGACCCTCCCCTGGAGGGCGACGGGTCTGCGACGCATCATGCTTCGCGTGCGATCGCGTCCGGGGCCGAGTGATGCGCATTCACGATTGCAATGAAAGATCACGCGCCGCCGCCGACTGCTCTCGCGCGCGCTTCGAGCTTGAGGCGAGCTTCGACCTCCAGGGGAGGGTCGGAAGATCCGGCCAGCGGGAGGCTGGACGACAAGAGCTCGTCAACCGCGACACTGCGATGCAATTGACCGCGTCGCGGAAGGAGTCGCAGTCGCGCCGGAAACGAGCGGAGTTGCAGCATGCCCGACCGGCGCGAATTCATCACAGGTGCGGCGCTGGCCGGTGCCGCCTCGCTGGCAACGACAGGCGCAAGCGCGCAGGGGAGTGCGATGCACGGCAACATGACCCAAGGCATGACTTACGACGAGGTGAAGAAAATTCTCAACCTCGAGCCCAACGCCACCTGCGGCTATGTGCGCGTGACCTTCGTCTCCAGGCTGCGCATCGCGCCGGGCGGGCTGCCGGCGCCGTTCGCGGACGGGCGGCCGACGGGCTCGGCGCTTGTTCTTCATGCTGACGCCGCAGGAGCCGGTGAAGCTGCATCGCATCCGGAACGACCAGTTCTATCATTATTATCTCGGCGACCCGATCGAGGTGCTGATGATGCTGACCGACGGCACGACGCAGCATCACATCGTCGGTCCCGATATTCGCGCCGGCCACAAGGTGCAGCTGTTCATTCCGGGCAACACCTTTCACACCGCGCGCGTGATCGGCACGCGGCAATGGTTTCTCGGCGGCTCGACCGAATGGCCGGGCGTCGAGCCCGCCGATGTCGAACTCGGCAAGGCGGACGAACTCGCGGCGAAATATCCGTCGGTCGCCGAGCAGATCCGCACCTGGCCGCTGCCGGCGAAATAGTCCGCCGCAAAAACCAGGAACATCGCGCGCCGCCGCGCGTTATCGCCCCGACAGAGGAACCACTCAAGGAGGGCGAAGATGCCGATCATTCTGTGGCTGCTGGGCGTACCGCTCAGCCTGATCATCGTTCTGCGCTGCTCGGCGTGTTCTGACGCCGCGCACCGCATCAGCGACAACACGAAAGGCCCGCTGCGAAGCGGGCCTTTTTCTTTGCCGAGGGCCGCCATGAAGTTCAACCTGAAAGACCTGTTTCGCGCGCCCGAGCAAAAGACCTCGCGCATCGCGCATCTGATCTCGCTCCAGAATGCGGGCCGCGCGCGCTGGACGCCGCGCGATTATGCGGCGTTGTCGCGCGAGGGCTATCTGAAGAACGCGATCGTGCATCGGGCGGTGAAGCTGGTTGCCGAGAATGCCGCTGCCGCCATCTGGCTCTTGTATGAGGGCGAAGGTCGAGCATGACCGTCATCCGCTGCTCGATCTGATCGGCGCGCCCCAATCCGCGGCAGGACGGCGCGGCGTTTCTCGAAACGCTGGTCTCGCATCTGCAGCTTGCCGGCAACGCCTATATCGAGGCGGTGACGCTCGACGGACGCCCGCGCGAACTCTACGCGCTGCGGCCCGACCGCATGCGGGTGGTGCCGGGCGACGATGGCTGGCCGCAAGCCTACGAATATCAGGTGGCCGGGCGCAGCCTGCGCTTCGACCAGACGCAAAAGCTGCCGCCGATTCTGCATCTGACGCATTTCCATCCGCTCGACGATCATTACGGGCTGGCGCCTCTGGAAGCCGCCGCCGTCGCGGTCGACACCCACAATGCGGCGGCGCACTGGAACAAGGCTTTGCTCGACAATGCCGCGCGGCCATCCGGCGCCCTGGTTTATTCCGGGCCGGACCATGCGGTGTTGTCGGACACGCAATTCGAGCGGCTGAAGCGCGAACTTGCCGACAATTACCAGGGCGCGGTGAATGCCGGGCGGCCGCTGCTGCTCGAAGGCGGGCTCGACTGGAAGGCGATGTCGCTCACTCCCAAGGACATGGATTTTCTCGACGCCAAGCATAATGCGGCGCGCGAGATCGCGTTGTGCTTCGGGGTGCCGCCGATGCTGCTCGGGATTCCCGGCGATGCGACCTATTCGAATTATCAGGAAGCCAATCGCGCGCTGTGGCGCGGCACCGTGCTGCCGCTGGTGACGCGGATCGGCGCTGCGCTGTCGCAATGGCTGTCGCCGGCCTATGGCGGGAATTTGCGGCTTGCGGTCGATACCGACCGGATCGAGGCGCTTTCGGCCGATCGCGCGGCGTTGTGGTCGCGGGTGAGCGAGGCGGAATTCCTGACGCTGAACGAGAAGCGGATCGCGGTCGGTTACGCGCCGGTGGAGGGCGGGGACCGCCTGTAAGGTTTTCCGCCATGCCAGACCTGACCCAGGTGTTCGCCGAACGCGGCGATCTCGCGCATCTGGCGCTGTTTCTGTGGGCGGCGTCGGCGAGTGCGCTCTTGATCTTTGCGCTGCGCGAGCTTGCCGCCGCGATGCGCCGCTTCGACGATTTCGTGCGCGAGCTTGCGCGCTTCAACAGGAAATTCGGAGGCCGTTGATGGACGAATTGCATTCGGTGCTGCGCTCGCTGCGCCAGGGACAGAAGGCGCAGAAGCCGCGCCGCGATCATCTCACGGTGTTTCGCGAATTCCTCTCGCATCTCGACCGCGTGTCGAAGGATACCACCTCGCGCGACGTCAAGGCGCTGCGCAGGCGCAGCGGCCGCAAGCGGCGAAGCAAAGGCTAGCTCCGTCTCCTGTCCCGGGCGCAGCGCAGCGTGAAACGGTGCGCTGCCGACCCGGGACCCAATCATTTTCATTCTTATGGGTCCCGGTTCTGCGGAGCGGCATTTCATCGCGCGATGAAGACGCGCGTGAACGCGCTTGTGCCGCACCGCGCCCGGGACACGGAAGCCTCATTCAGCAACGAATGATGAAGGCATTGCCATGCTCGCACCCAACACGAATATCGACATTCCCTTCCATCCGCGCGCGGCGATTCATCCCGACGGCAGCGTCGAGGGTTACGCCAGCCTGTTCGGCGAGGTCGATCAGTCGCGCGACATGGTGATGCCGGGCGCGTTCGCGAAGACGCTGTCGCTGCGCGGCATCCGCCGCATCCCGATGCTGTTCCAGCACGATCCGGCCGAACCGATCGGCATCTGGCAGGAACTGACCGAAGACTGGCGCGGGCTTGCGCGTGCGCGGCAGGCTGATCCCTGACGTGGTGCGCGCGCGCGAACTTCTGGCGCTGATGAAGGAAGGCGCCGCCGACGGGCTTTCGATCGGCTTCAAGACGGTGAAGGCCAGGCTCGATCCGAAGACGCGCATTCGCAAGCTCACCGAGATCGAGCTCTGGGAAATCTCGATCGTGACCTTTCCGCTCCTCCCCGAGGCGCGCGTTCGCGCGGTGCCCGGGGCGCGCGTCCGCGCGGTGAAAGAGGCGAAAGCCCCATTCGCTCTTCCCGCGCGGGCGCGCAAGCCGGAGCTTACGCGCGAGGTGCGGGACTTGTTTCGCGGCGCGCAGCGCTATCGGTGACGGTGAGCGCATGCGCACGCTTGCGGCGATCCGGACCGAGTTGCTCCGGCTGAAATGGCATGTCGCGGCCCTCCGCTTCGAAATCGCGATGCGCCGGCATGCGCTGGCGCTGAAGGCGTTCAATCCCGATCAGCCGCGCGTCCCGGCCGGCAGTTCGCAAGGCGGACAATGGACGAGCGGCAGCACGGGCGGTGGTGCCGTATTCATCGGCTTCCCGCTCGCGAATGCAGAAGGAGCGGATTCGGCGATCGATGATGCCGGCGCCTTCGACGATTTCGACGCCTATGACGAATTCGGCGAGTTCGATGGACCGGATGCTTTCGACGACGGAGACCCGACCGATTTTTCGGATGCCCGTCGTCGGCCAACGCTGCCGCCGATTGAAAGCCTGTCGGATATTCCGGGTGTCCGTCCGGAAACGATTCAGGAGATCAACCGGGTCGCGCGCGAGGTTTCGCGAAATCCCTATCTCGCGCCGTATTATTTCGTCACCATCGCGGAATTCGTAGGGCATTGGCTCAACGAGAAATACTGGGAAATCCGCGCCGACCAGGATCCGCCGAAGTCGCTGGAGGAATTGCAGGATGCGGTTTCGGGGGCGGACAAGAGAGGCTATGACGATCATCACATTGTCGAGCAGTGGGCTGGCGCGGAATCGAGGATTTCCCGAGAGCCGTGATCAACGAAAGCGACAATCTGGTCCGTATTCCGCGCTACAGGCACTGGGACATCAATTCGCTGGTATGAGACGCCAAACGGAGAATTTGGCGGACATTACCCCGAGACAATATCTTGCGGAAGCACAGAATTGGGATGAGCATAGACGAAATCGGCCTGAAGGCATTGCGCGAACTGGGAGTGCTCGGCGCCGTGAAACGTGTAAAGCTCGCCAAATTAAGCGTCGAACAGCTTGTTCAACAATATGCTGAACTCGCTGTAGAACAGGACATGTATTTGCTCGCCGGATCGCAGCAAAATGATCAACAGGATATTTTGGAAGCTTTGTGCCATCGAGAAGACGAATTGAAGTCGCGGCCCGGTGACCAACGTCGCGCTCTATTGCCTCTCTATAGTCACAAGAACAAACAGGTGCAGGTGAAGGCGGCGAAAGCCACGCTCGCGATCGCTCCGGAAGCGGCGCGTGCCAAGCTCGAAGCGATTAGGGCCTCGGGCTGGCAGCCGCAAGCGCTCGAGGCCGGCATGTCGCTTCTGGAATCTCGAGCGCGGCGTCTACAAGCCGACCTAGGCGTCTGTTGCTCAGTTGTGGCCGCGAAGCGCGTCAAACTTTCAAATCTCAGTGTCGAGCAACTGGTGAATTGTTTTGTCGAACTTGCTGTCCAGCAAGACATGGCGTTGCTCTCGAACGCCCAAGCCGAGATCAACAGGCTCTACTGGAAGATCGATGCGATCAACAACGAATTGAAGTCGCGGCCGGGAGATCAGCGGTCAGCCTTGCTGCCGCTATACGATCACAAGAACATGCAGGTCCGTTTGAAGGCTGCTTACGCGACGATGGCGTTGGTGCCGAACGCGGCGCGCGCCCAATTGGAGGCGATTGCCGCCTCCGGATGGCAGCCGCAGGCGCTCGATGCCGGGATGTCGCTTATCAATTTGGATCGCGGCATCTATAAGCCGAAATAAGCCTACCAAAGTCCGGCGCGAACCATTTTTTGATGAGGGCTGCTACGCGTCAGCAATACGAGCAGGTCAGAAGCGAATCGCGCGTCGTGGGATCGCCGAAATGCCGGTAGTCGTACCAGGCGCCGCTGCCATAGCCTGGCGGCGTCACAGTGATGCCGGGCCGGGCAGGGGCCGGTGGCGGCGTGTAAGTGGGCGGCGGGGGCGGCGCGTAGGCGCGCGGCTGGTTGAGATAGCTGCCGTAATACGCGGTCTGCGCCGCGGCCGGCGCTGCCATCGCGATGAAGGCTGCGGCGGTCGTGGCGACAAGTACAATCCTGCGCATGAATGTCCCTGATCGAAAGCGGGCGGAGACCGGGCTTTCCGGAATTTCGTAGCCCTAGTCTTGCGCCCAACTGCCTTAAGTCAGGGAGCCTTTTAGAGGCGTTCGCGAAATAGCGCCACCGCAAAGGCGGTTCGTTGATGCGGCAGATCGCGGCCTGAATTTCGCGATCAGCAATAGGCGCAGGTATTCAGTGAATCGCGCGAGCCGGGATACCCGTAGCGCCGATAGTCATAATACCCGCCGCCGTAATAGCGCGGCGCGTAATAGGAGCGATAGCCGCCGTAATACTGGACCGGCTGCGCCGCGGGCGCGTCGGTGGCCTGCGCGATCGCGCCGGCGCCGAAGCGGGCCTCCGCGCCGGTCGGCAGCGCGATGGCTGCGACGCCAAGGGCGAGAGCGGCCGTGCCGATCATGAGAATCTTACGCATGGTATCTCCTGTTCCCTGAAACGCCGTGGCGTTCGTTATTCCGAGTCCCGATCAACGATCCGGCACGGCCATGGTTCCGATGCCTGGCCGGCAAACCCCGATCACAACCCCGTGCAACGCGCAGGCTTACACCCTGCGCGTTTCTTTTTTCACACCGATCAAGGAGAAGTTTATGGACATCCACGACACTCTCGAAACCAAGGCCTTCGAATCCAAGGCGGGCTTTGTGCCGGACGCGCAAATGACTCATGCTCCGGTGACGCATGCGGAAATGATGCGCACCTTCGATGCCTTCAAGGCCGCCAATGACGAGCGCATCGATGCGGTCGAGCGGCACGGCGGCCGACGTGCTGCAGGACGACAAGGTTGCGCGCATCGATGCCGTGCTCGACGCGCAGGTGCGCCGCCTCGACGAGCTGACGCTGAAATCGGCGCGGCCGCAGCTCGGCCTCGAACGTGCCGTGGCGCCCGCCGCCTCGCGCGAGCACAAGGCCGCGTTCGAAGGCTATATGCGAAGCGGCGACGTGGCGAGCCTGCGTGCGCTCGAAGTGAAGGCGATGTCGATCGGCACGCCGGGCGACGGCGGCTATCTGGTGCCGGACGAGGTCGAACGCGAGATCGGCAAACGGCTCGCGGCGATCTCGCCCATTCGCGCCATCGCTTCGGTGCGCGAGATTTCCGGCAACGTCTACAAGAAGCCGTTCATGACCGCGGGCCCCGCCACCGGCTGGGTGGCGGAGACCGCCGCGCGGCCGCAGACCAATTCGCCGATGCTCGACGAACTCTCGTTCCCCGCGGCCGAGCTTTACGCCATGCCGGCGGCGACCGGCGCGCTGCTGGAAGACTCCGCGGTCAATCTCGACGAATGGATCGCAAGCGAAGTCGAGCAGGTATTCGCGGTGCAGGAGGGCGCGGCCTTCGTCAACGGCGACGGCACCAACAAGCCGAAGGGCTTCCTGCAATATGACCAAGGTGGCGGAAGCGTCCTGGGCCTGGACCAAGATCGGCTTCATCGAGACCGGCTCGATGCCGGCTTCCCGGCCGACGGCGCCGGCCGATCCGCTGATCGATCTGGTCTATGCGCTGAAGGCCGGCTATCGCCAGAACGCGCGTCTTCGTGATGAACCGCAAGACCCAGAGCGCGATCCGCAAGCTGAAGGATGCCGACGACAATTATCTGTGGCAGCCGCCGGCGCAGGTCGGCGGGCGGGCAGGGCTGCTGACGTTTCCGGTGGTCGAAGCCGAGGAGATGCCGGACATCGCGGCCGACAGCTATTCGATCGCGTTCGGCGATTTCCGCAGCGGCTACCTCGTGGTCGACCGCCAGGGCGTGCGGGTGCTGCGCGATCCTTATTCCGCCAAGCCCTATGTGCTGTTCTACACCACCAAGCGCGTCGGCGGCGGCGTGCAGGATTTCGACGCGATCAAGCTGCTGAAGTTCAGCGGGGCGTAAGGCTACTGCCCTCGTGCCCCGGACGCGGTGCGGCGTGACGCGAAAGCGGAATGCCGCGCCGCAGAGCCGGGGCCCACCTTGGTCCTTCTTATGGGTCCCGGTTCTGCGATGCACCGCTATCGCGCTGCATCGCGCCCGGGACACGAGACAGTCTTATTCCGCGAGGCTTCCGCTCAATTCGCCGCCGCTTATCGAACTGTCTGCCTTCCCACCAGCGCCAGATATTCCCAAACCATGGTCGCAGCCGCGAGCGCGGTGATCTCGGCGCTGTCATAGGCGGGCGCGACCTCGACCACGTCCATGCCGATGAAATTCAGCTTGTCGAGCCGGCGCAGGATGGCCTGGGCCTGCCAGCTCGCGAGCCCGCCGATTTCCGGCGTGCCGGTGCCCGGCGCGAAAGCCGGATCGAGGCAATCGATGTCGAAGGAGAGATAGGCGGGCGACGTGCCGACGATCGCCGCGATGCGCTCGGCGACCGCCTTCGGTCCGATTTCGTGCACGTCCTGGGCGCTGACGATGGTGACGCCCTTCGCGAGCGTCCAGTCGTAGACGTCCTTCTGCACCGGCGAGCGGATGCCGATCTGCACCATGCGGCGCGGATCGACCAGTTGCTCCTCGATGGCGTGAAAGAATACCGAGCCATGCGCATAGGCCTGACCGAAATTGTCCGGCCAGGTATCGACATGGGCGTCGAAATGAACGAGCGCCAAAGGCGCGCCTTGCCGCCTTGCGAGCGCGCGCAGCAGCGGCAGCGAGATCGTGTGGTCGCCGCCGAGCGCGATCAGATGCTCATGCGTCGCGGCCTGCTCCTCGATCAGCAGCGAGGCTCTTCGGCGATATCGCCGAGCGCGATATCGAAGTCGCCGATATCGGCGACCGGCAGCGCGGCCGGATCGATCCACCAATGCGGATGGTCGCCGTCCACCAGCATGCGGCTCGCCGGCGCGGATCGCGGGCGGACCGAAGCGCGCGCCGCTGCGATTGGTGGTGCCGATATCGAACGGGATGCCGGCGATGTGAATGCGTCGCGTCGGCCTGCCGCGCGCAGCGATGCGCGAGAAAGCTCGACGGCGCGCGAAGGTCGGGGTGGTCGCCATCACGCGAACCGGAACACGGCGGCTGCGACCGCGCAGGTCCAGCGGCCGGCATCGTCGCCGACGGCGGCCGCGGTGATCGAGGTGCTGCCGAAGATGAGGTTGCTGGTCTGGTAGACTTTCTTGCGCTCGTCCCAGGCCGCATTCGGATCGAACTCGATGCCGAGCGTGGAGGCGAGCATGGAGGCCGCGAGATCCTCGGCATAGTCGCCGCTCTGCTCGCCGGTCATGCCGTAGCCGTGCTGCTCGGAGATATAGCCGTACATCTTGGTGTCGCTCGGACGCGCCAGCCCGATGCTGGAATGGATGCGCCGGCCGGGCTCGTTGGTTTCGGTGCGCGCCATGACGCAGAAGGTGATTTCGCCGGGGCGCAAGCGTGGCGACGCCGGCCTCGCGCGTCAGCTCCTCGCAATGCGGCGGCAGGATCGACGACACGGTGACGAGATTCTGCTGCTCGATATCGGCATCGCGCAAGCGCAAGCTCGAAGGCGGTGAGCTGATCGCGATGGATGCCGACGCCGTGCGTCAGGAAGAAGCTGGTTGGAACCGGAAACATGCTGCTGCCCACAATTGCGCGAAGACCGGAGACAGGTTCACAGGCCGCGCGCGGAATGTCAATTGGCGGAGCGCTACGGCGCGAGCGGGGAGCCGAGCTTCTTCGCGGTCTCGACGATCCAGGGATAGTATAAAGACAAGGGTGTGACGCCGGTGAGACCGCCGCAGCCGGCTTCGTTGCCGGGCGCGGTCGACCAGCTCACCACGCCGACCACTTTCATGCGGCCGCCGATCTCGCGAAATACCGGCGCGCCGGAATCGCCGGTGCAGGCGCCGAGCCCCGCGCGCTCGTTGCGGGAGGCGGGGTCCATCAGCCGGATCTGCAGATTGCCGGGCTGGCCGGTGACGGTGAGCGTGGCGCTGCGGAGCGTGCCGCCGCTCTTGCCGTTGCCGATCTGGGTCAGGCCGTAACCCAGGATGCTGAGGCTGTCGCCCGGCGCGATCTTCAAGCCGCTCGCCATGAATGGCGGCAGGCGCGGCAGCGGCCGACGGGGGCGGCGAACTTGATCAGCGCCACGTCGGCGGTGGCGCGGTGGCTGTCGAAGGTCTTCTGGCTGAATTGCGGATGACGGGCGACGCTCTGCGCGTCTCTGAGGCTCGGGCGGCGCTGCGCGTCGAATTCGACCAGCTTGTAATCGGCGCCGGCCGGCACGCAATGCGCCGCGGTCAGGACCAGATCGCGCGCGACCGCGATGCCGGTGCAGGAATTGCCGCGCGAGCCCACGATCATCACCGCGGCCTGCGGGCCCGAAACGGCCGGCGCGCCGCCGACCAGAGCCGCGGCGGGCGCAACGAAGGCGACGAGCAGGGAGAGGATGAGCGCGCGGCGAAACATGGCCGCGGTTTGAAGCCTGCATTCGATGGCGATGTCAATGCTTGTTGTTCTCCCGCGAGAGGTGCGCCGCGCGCGGAACTCATGGTAGGTTGCGATCCGCCGTTCAACCCCGCCACCGCCCGCCATCATGCTTCTCAGCGCGACCACCGTTCTGCTTCCGGTCCTGTTCGTCCTCGTCATCGGCTATTGGGCGGGCCGCTCGAAGAAATTCGATGCCGACCAGGTCAACGGCGTCAACGAACTGGTGCTGGATTTCGCGCTGCCGGCGATCATGTTCGTCAGCATCGTCAAGACCACGGCGAGCGAAGCGCAGGCCGAGAGCGTGTTTCTGGTCGCGATGTTCCTGGGCTTTGTCGGATTCTACCTTGCCGTATTGTTCGTCAGCATGACCTTCTTGCGTCACTCGCTCGGCGAAGCCGCCTTGCAGGCCTGTTCGCTGAGCTTTCCGTCGGTCGCCTTCATGGGGATTCCGATCTTCAAGGGGCTGTTCGGCGAAGGCAGCCTGCTTTCGATCGCCTCGGCCACGGTGCTGGCGAATCTGACGATCGCGCCTCTGACGGTCGTGCTGCTGGAGATGCATGCCAAGCGCGTGGCCCGCGAAAGCGTCCCGGGCGAGGGAGCGTTCGCGGTGCTGATGGGCGATATTCGCGACGGCCTGGTGAGCAGCATTGTCAAGCCGATGGTGTGGGCGCCGCTGCTCGCGGTCGCGATCGTGCTGCTCGGCGTTACGGTGCCGAAGGAAATCGACGACATGCTGCTGCTGATCGGCTCGACCACCTCGGGCGTCGCGCTGTTTGCGGCCGGACTGGTGACCGCCGCGCACCGGATCCATTTCAGCCGGGAAGTCGCCGGCAACGTGATCGTCAAGATGATCGCGCAGCCGCTGGTCGATGGCCGGGCTGGTGATGCTGCTCGCGGTCGCCGCGCCTTTGTCGCGCGAGGCGATCCTGATGTGTGCGATCCCGACCTCGGCCTTCGCCACCTTGCTCGCGCCGCGCTACGGCATTTACGAGGACGAGGCCGCCTCGACGCTGGTGCTGACCACGCTCGCGATGATCGTGGTGATGCCGATCGCGATCGCGGTGACGGGATAAGCTGCTTCAATTCGACTCACCTCGTCCTGGGGGGAGCGCAGCGGCAGCGTGAAAACGGCGCGCGGGTGAGGGGTCCATTTGCCGACCCCAACCCCGGCCCTCCCCGCATTTCATGCGGTCGGAGTCGCGAGTCTCGCCGCAATGCGCGCGCGCCCGGAACAACGAGAGAAATCAACATGTCCGCCATTCTGCTCAACGCTCCTGCGAGCGAACCCGTCTCGCTGGCCGAAGCCAAGTTGTATCTGCGGGTCGAACACGACGACGACGACGATCTGATCGCGGCATTGATCGCGGCCGCGCGCGTGCAGGTCGAGGCGCAGACGCGCCGCGCGCTGATCACCCAGACCTGGCGGCTCACTCGCGATGTCTGGCCTGCGGGCGGCGCGCTGCCGATCCTGCCGGTGCCGCTGCGCGAGGTGACCGCGATCGGCGTCTATGACGCGGACGGCATGATCCATGCGCTCGATGTCGACGACTTCCATATCGACACGGTGTCGGCGCCGGCGATCCTTGCTTTCGAGCGCGGCGCGCCGCCGGCGCCCGGACAGGCTTCGTGCCGGGATCGAGATCGATATCGAGGCGGGCTACGGCGATGCCGCGCGAGGATGTGCCCGAACCCTTGCGGCAGGCGATCAGGCTGCTGGTCGCGCATTGGTACGAGAACCGCGCGCATCATCGCATCGAGCGGGGAGGTGGCGTCGCTGCCGGCCTCGGTGTCGGCGCTGATCGCGCCGTTCCGGGTGCTGTCGCTATGAGCGATCCCGGCCTGTTGAACCGCCGCCTCGTGCTGGAGGCGCCGGTGGAAAGCGCGGACGGCGCCGGCGGCGTCACCCGCAGCTTCAGCGAGATCGCGACGCTGTGGGTGTCGGTGACGCCGGTCTCGGCCGCGCGTGCGATCGAGGCCGAGCGGCTCGGCGCGAAAGTGACGCATCGCCTGCATCTGCGCTTTTCGGACGACATCACCACGCGCCATCGCTTTCGCGACGGCGTCCGCATCTACCGCATCGTGTCGATCCGCGACCGCGACGGCCGCAGGCGCTTCCTCGAGATCGAGGCGGAAGAGCGCGTCGACTGATCTCTCCCGGACGCACCGCAGCGCGAAGCGGTGGGTGCTGCATCCGGACCCATCGCGATCCGCACTGGTCCCGGTTCTCGGCGCTTCGCGCCGACCGCGCCCGGGAGATGAAGATAAACCATGCCCACCTCCACCGCCGCCTTGCGCGCGGCGATTCACGACGCGCTGACCGCCGACACCGCTCTGGTCGCGATCCTCGGCGGCCCGAAAATCTACGACGAGCCGCCGGCGAGCGCGGCGTTTCCCTATGTGACGCTCGGCGAAGCGCGCATTTCCGACTTCTCCGCGGGCGACGACAAGGTCGAAGAGCATCAGCTCACGCTGCATGCCTGGTCGCGGCAGGGCGGGCACAAGGAAGCGCATCTGGTCGCGGGCGCGCTGCTGCAGGCGCTCGACGACGCGCCGCTTTCGCCCGACGGGCATCAGCTCGTCAATCTGCGCTTCTCGCTCGCCGACATCCGCCGCGAGGCGGACGGGCGCACCTATCACGCGCTGGTGCGCTTCCGCGCCGTGACCGAGCCGGTCTGAGCTTCTCGTGTCCCGGACGCGGCGCGAGCGTGAAGCGAGCGGATGCTGAGCCGGGACCGAGCGACGATTGCCTCGGCTCCCGGCTCTGCAGCGCGATCCACTTCGCTTCGCTCGGCTGCGACCGCGCCCGCGGGCACGAGAGTGAGCAAGAGATCCAGGAAACACGCATGGCTGCACAAAAAGGCAAGGACCTGCTGCTCAAGATGCATGACGGCTCGGCTTACGTCACCGTCGCGGGGCTGCGCTCGCGCAGGATCGCGTTCAACGCCGAGACCGTCGACATCACGCATGCGGAATTCGCCGAGCGCTGGCGCGAATTGCTCGACGGCGCCGGCATCAAGCGCGCCGGCGATCTCCGGGCGCGGGCTGTTCAAGGATGCCGCGACCGACGCGCTGATGCGCCAGACCTTCTTCGACGGCGCGGTGAAGAATTGCCAGGTGGTGATCCCGGATTTCGGCACCGTGCAGGGCGCGTTCCAGATCGCCAACCTGGAATTCGCCGGCGAGCACAACGGCGAGGTCACCTACGAACTGTCGCTGGAATCGGCGGGCGAGCTGACGTTCGCGGCAGCTAGCCGATCCGGACGCGGCGCCAGCTCAGTTCATTCGCGCGAGCGGGCAGAGCTGAGTCCGGGTCCTGCTTCGCAGCGCCCGGAATGGCAAGGAACACATCATGGCCAATCGTCACCGCGGCGAGATCGACGCCGAGATCGGCGGCCGCCGGCGCACGCTGGTGCTGACGCTCGGCGCGCTGGCGGAACTCGAAGCCGCGTTCGGCGCCGGCGATCTGGTGGCGCTGGCCGAACGTTTCGCGCAGGGGCGCATGAGCGCGCGCGATCTGGTGCGCATCATCGGCGCGGGTCTGCGCGGCGCCGGCGAGAGCCGTGACCGACGACGAGGTCGCGCGCGATGCGGTCGCCGACGGCGGCGCGCCGGGCTATGTGCGGATCGCCGCCGAACTGATCGAGGCGACTTTCGGTGATGGCGGCGCAGACGATGACGCCGTCATCGATCAAGCCGTTTCCCTGGGACGAGGCGATCGGCTTCGGCCTCGGCGATGCTGCGGCTGTCGCCGCAGGCGTTCTGGTCGCATGACGCCGCGCGAACTGGCGCTGGCGATCCACGCCGCGGCGCGGCGACGCACGGCGCCGCTCGGTCGCGCGACGCTCGATCGAACTGATGACGAGATATCCCGATGGCCGAGGGCATCGATGAGCACCAGCGACATCGACGAGGTCGCTCGACACCGCGCGACGCTCGAGCGCGTCGACCATGCGCATGCGCGAGCTGACCGCGACAGCGCCAACGGTTCGCCCGCGCCATGACGGATGCGTTCTCGCAGTGCGGTGACTGGGCGGCAAGCAGTTCGACGACGTGCTGAAGTCGCTGGCGCTGCGGCTGTCCGACATCGCGGTGAGGCTCGCCTTCAAGCCGGTGGAGAGCGCGCTGCGACCGGGCTGCAGAGCCTGTCTCGGGTCTGTTCGGCGGCAATCGCCGGCAGCGTGCAGGCGCCGGCCCAGGGCGCGATCAAGCCGTTCGCGGCGGCGGGGTGATCGGCACGCCGACCTACTTTCCGATGCTGCGACGGCGGCGTCGGTCTTGCCGGCGAGGCCGGGCCGGAAGCGATCCTGCCGCTGGCGCGCGGGCCGGACGGCCGGCTCGGCGTCGCCGCGGCGCGGCGGCGCGCCACGGCGCGCAGCGATCGACCGGTCGAATCATCGCAGACGCCGCGATCGCGGACATGTCGCTTCCGCCGCTCGCGAGAGCTCTATCGTCACCGGCCAGATCGCGCGCGCGGTCGCGCGCGGGCAGCGCGGGCATGTGAGCGACGGAATGATGCAGATGACAGCCTTTCACGAAATCCTGTTTCCGCTCGACATCGCGCTGAACAGCGCGGGCGGGCCGGAGCGCCGCACCGAGATCGTGGCGCTCGGCTCCGGGCGCGAGGAGCGCAACGCGCGCTGGGCGCATTCGCGGCGGCGCTACGACGCCGGCTACGGCGTCAAGACGCTTCGAGGCGCTGTCGCGGTGGTCGCGTTCTTCGAGGAGCGGCGCGGCCAGCTGCACGGCTTTCGCTGGCGCGACCGGCTCGATCATTCCTCGGCGGCGCCGGGCGTCGCGGTGTCGCCGCTCGATCAGGCGATCGGCATCGGCGACGGCGAGACCGCGTCGTTCGCGCTGAAGAAGACCTATGGCGGCGCGTTCGCGCCGTATGCGCGGCCGATCGCCAAGCCGGTCGCCGGCAGCGTGCGTGGTCGCGGTCGATGGCGGCGAGGTGGAAGAGGGCGCGACTTCACCTGCGACGTCGACGACCGGTGTGGTGACGTTTCTCGCCGGACATGTGCCGGCCGTCGGGCGCGGCGGTCACCGCGGGATTTCTGTTCGACGTGCCGGTGCGGTTCGACACCGATTATCTCGAAGTCGATCTCGTCCGCCTTCGCCGCCGGCGCGATCCCGAAAATCCCGCTGGTCGAGATCGAATGTGACGTCACGCGCGCCTCACTTCCGGGGAGATGCCGCGAAGCGCGAGCGGGTGAGGTGCCAGTACGTTCTGCCGCTACCCCTCATCCGGCCGGACTCGCGTGACCTTCTCCCACCAGGGGAGATGGAAGAAAGCCATGCGCACCATCCCGTCCGCCCTGCAGGCCAAGCTCGATACCGGCGTCACCACGCTTGTGCCGCTGCTGGATCGTCACGCGGCGCGACGGCGTGGTGCAGGGCTTCACCGATCACGACCGCGACGTGATCGTCGAACGGCGTGACCTGCCGCGCCGATACCGGGCTTCGCCGGATCGGAAGCGGCGCAGCGGCTTCGGCCTCTCGGTCGACGGCGCGGAGATTTCCGGCGCGCTGTCGGACGACAGCGCTGAACGAGGCCGATCTCGCCGCCGGGCGCTACGATGCGGCGCAGGTCGAAATGCTAGCTGGTCGACTGGAGCGAGCCGTCGCTGCATCGTGCTGATCGTCGCGCGGCATGCTCGGCGAGGTGCGGCGCGAGGGCCAGGCCTTCACCGCCGAGCTGCGCGGGCTGGCCGATCGGCTGTCGCAGGAGACCGGGCGGCTCTACACCGCGCACCTGCGCGCGCCGATCTCGGCGACGCGCGCTGCGGCGTCGATCTCGACGATCCGGCTTGGCGCGGCAGGGCGTGGTCGCCGCGCTGTCGCGGCGTCTCGATCTTTGCTGCGTCGGGCCTCGACGGTTTCGCCGACGGCTGGTTCACCGGCCGGCAAGCTCACCTTCACCAGCGGCGCCAATGCAGGCAGTCGCGATCGAGGTGAAGCGCCATCGCTCGACGGCGACAGCGTGACCATCGACGCTGTGGCAGGCGATGGCCGAGCCGATCGCGGTGGGCGACGCTTCGTCGTCACCGCCGGCTGCGACAAGCGGTTCGCGACCTGCCGCGACCGCTTCGACAATGCGCTGAACTTCCGCGGCTTCCCGCATATCCCCGGCAACGACTTCATCGTCGCTACGCCGGTGCCGGGCAATGGCGACGTCGGCGCAAGGCGGACGGCGGCAGTCTCGGGCGACATCGGCGTCAAGGGCGACGGCATCGAGGCTTCGGCGGCTGACCCATCAGAGCCACGAACATCGACCGCGCCGCTCGGGCGCCAGGTGATCGACATGAGCGAACAATCATGCCATCGCACCGCGACATCGTCGCGCGAGGCGCGCGAGCTGGATCGGCACGCCCTATCGGCATCAGGCCTCGCTGAAAGGCGTCGGCTGCGATTGTCTCGGCCTGGTGCGCGGGGTCTGGCGCGCGCTGCTATCGGCGAGGAGCCCGAGCGCGTGCCGGCCTATTCGCGCGACTGGGCCGAGGCCGGCGGCGCGCGAGACGCTGGCGCGACGCCGGCGCTACGGCATCTCGTGCCGGTCGCGCGCGACGCCGATCGCAGCCGGGCGACGTGCTGCTGTTTCGCTGGCGCGCCGGCCTGCGTCGCCAAGCATGCGGCGATCGCTGCACCGCCGGAGCGCGATGATCCACGCCCATGACGGCGCGGCGGTCTGCGAGGTCGCGATCGCGCCGTGGTGGCGACGGCGGCTGGCCTATGCGTTTCGCTTTCCGGGAGTGACGACTGATGGCGTCGCTCGTTCTTTCCATCGCCGGCGCGGCGTCGGCGGCGCGCTGTTCGGTCCGGTCGGCGCGCATCGCCGGGCGGCTCGCCGGCGCGCGTCGGCGGCAACGTGCATCGATCAGCGCTGTTCGGCGCGCAGCAGCGCACGCGCACACGTCGAGGGACCGCGGCTGCGCCGATCTCGACGTGATGGTCGTCGACCGAAGGCGCGCCGATCCCGCGCGTCTATGGCCGCGCGCGGCTCGCCGGGCAGGTGATCTGGGCGACCGCCGCTCGAAGAGAAGGTCAAGACCCGCACCGAGACCGGCTGCGGCGAGCGGCGGCAAGGGCAGCGGGCCGCGACCGGCCGCGACCACGACCACGACGACCTATACCTACTTCGCCAATTTCGCGGTCGGCCTGTGCGAAGGCCCGATCGGCCAGGTCGACGCGCGATCTGGGCCGACGGCAAGCCGCTCGATCTGACGAACGGTGAATTATCCGCTTCTATCCGGGCAGCGAGGACCAGAGCCGCCGATCCGCTGATCGTCGCCAAGGAAGGCGACGGCAACGCGCCGGCCTATCGCGGGCTCGCCTACGTCGTGTTCGAACGGCTGCCGCTGAAGGATTTCGGCAACCGCATTCCGCAATTGTCGTTCGAGATGTGCGGCCGGTCGGCGAGCTGGAGCGGATGATCCGCGCGGTGACGCTGATCCCCGGCGCGACCGAATTCGGCTATGAGCCTGCGACCGTGGTGCGCAAGCACGGCTCCGGCAAGTCCGCGCCGGAAAACCGGCATGTCGCGCATGCGCCGATCCGACGTGATCGCCTCGCTCGACGAATTGCAGGCGGCTGTGTCCCAATCTCGAGCGCGTCGCGCATCGTGGTGGCGTGGTTCGGCAACGATCTGCGCGCCGGCCATTGCACGCATCCGGCCCGGCGTCGACAACGCGAGCAAGAAGACGCACGGCGCGACCTGGCAGGTGGCCGGCGCTCGACGCGCGGCGACGCCTATCTGGTCTCGCAGGTCGAGGGCCGCGCGGCCTATGGCGGCACGCCGTCCGACGACAGCGTCATCCACCTGATCGAGCGAACTGAAGGCGCGCGGCCTGAAGGTCACGCTCTATCCGTTCGTGATGATGGACATTCCGGCCGACAACGCGCTGCCCGATCCGTGGAGCGGCGCGGCGCCGCAGCCGGCCTATCCCTGGCGCGGCGAGCATCACCTGCGATCCGGCGCCGGGCGTGGCCGGCTCGCCGGACGGCACCGGCGCGGCCGGCGACGCAGGTCGATGCGTTTCTTCGCGGCGGCGGCGAGCGGCTGGAATTATCGCCGCATGATCCTGCATTACGCCGACCTCGCGGCGGAGGCCGGCGGCGTCGACGCGTTCCTGATCGGATCGGAGCTGAAGGCCTGACGCGCGTGCGCTCGGCGTCGGGCGTCTATCCTGCGGTGGATGCGCTCGTCGCGCTCGCGGCCGATGTGAAGGCCATCGTCGGCGAGGACACGATCGTCACCTATGGCGCCGACTGGACCGAATACGGCTCGCATGTGGTCGACGCCGGATGCGGACGAGGTGCGCTTTCCGCTCGATGCGCTGTGGGCGTCGCCCGACATCGATGTCGTCGGCATCGACTACTACGCGCCGCTGGCGGACTGGCGCGACGGCGCCGATCATGCCGACCGCGCGCTGGCCGCGACGATCTACGACCGAGCCTATCTCGCCGGCAACGTGAGTGGCGGCGAGGCCTTCGACTTGTACTACGCCGACGACGCGGCGCGCGCGGCGCAGACGCGCAGCTGCCGATCACCGATGGCCTCGGCAAGCCGTGGATCTTCCGGCAGAAGGATCTGTGGAATTTCTGGTCGAAGCCGCATTACGAGCGCGTCGGCGGCGCCGAGCTCGGCGTCGCCGACCGCGTGGATGCCGCAGAGCAAGCCGATCTGGCTCACCGAGATCGGCTGTCCCGGCGGTCGACAAGGGCGCCAACCAGCCGAGCGTGTTTCCCGATCCGAAATCGTCGAGCGGCGGCTTTCCGCATTTCTCCAATCCGGCGGCGCGACGACCTGATCCAGCGCCGCTATCTCGAAGCACGGCGATCCTGATCCGCCTTCGGCGCGCGACAGCGAACTCAATCCGGTGTCGCTCGATCTATGACGGGCGGATGATCGATCCGTCCGGCGATCCATCTCTGGACCTGGGACGCGCGGCCCTATCCGGTGTTTCCGGCCGCCGACCGACGTCTGGAGCGACGGCGCCAACTGGCAGACCGGTCACTGGCTCACCGGCCGGCTCGGCGCGTCGCCGCTGGATGGGCTGATGGCGGCGATCCTGAGCGATGCCGGCGCGGACGGCTGTCGACGTGTCGGCGCTCGGCGAAGGACCGGAAGGCTACATCGTCGACCGGCCGATGTCGGCGCGCGCGGCGATCGAGCCGCTGGCGCTGGCCTATGCCTTCGACGCGGCCGAGGAGGGCGGCAGCTGCGTGTTCCGTCCGCGCGGCGGCGCGCCGGTGATCGAACTCGGCGAGGACGATCTGCGTGCTGCCGGACAGGAGCGCGCCGCTGCGGCTGACGCGCGCGCAGGAGACCGAATTGCCGCGCGAAGTGTCGCTCGGCTTTTCCGATGCGCAGGCGGATTATCGCCGCGGCACCGCTTCGTCGCGGCGGCTGGTCGGCGGCGCAACGCGCATGATGCAGAGCGATCTCGCGATCGTGACCGTCGGCCACAGCCGCCGAACGGCGCGCCGATATCTGGCTGCAGGATCTGTGGGCCGGCCGCGAGAGCGCCGAGTTCGCGCTGCCGCCGAGCCGGCTGGCGCTTGTCGCCGGGCGACGTCATCGCGCTGACGCGGCGCGGACGCGGCGAGGCTGTTCGAGCTTCGCGACATCGTCGATACCGAGCATCGCGCGCGATTCAGGCGCGCATCGATCGATCCGGAAATCTTCAATGTGCCGCTGGCGCGCCGCGGTCGTCGCGCCGCCCGCGATGCCGCCGGCGATCGGGCCGGTCGAGGTGCGGCTGCTCGATCTGCCGCTGTTCGACGCGCGAAGAGCCGGTGGTGCTGACGCGGGCCGCGGTCTTCGCCGATCCCTGGCCGGGGCCGGTCGCGATCTGGCGTTCGCTGGACGGCGCGTCGTTCGATCTCGCGGCGGTGGCGGCGGCGCCTGCGATCATCGGCGAGACGCTCGATCCGTTGCCGCGCGGTCCGCTCGGCGCTGTTCGATGACGCCAACAGGTTTCGGGTGCGGCTCTATGGCGGCGCGCTCGCCTCGGTCTCCGACGAAGTGCTGTTCGGCGGCGCCAATCTCGCGGCGCTGCAGCGGCCGGACGGCGCCTGCGAGGTGATCCAGTTCGCCAATGCCGAACTGGTCGGCGAGGACACCTATGAATTGTCGCGGCTGCTGCGCGGGCAGGGCGGCAGCGAAAGGGCGATGGCCGATCCGCTGCGATGCGGGCGCGGCCTTCGTGCTGCTCGACGAGCCTGTGGTGCCGGTCGCGCGCGGGCTCGACATGCTGGGACGGCCGCTGTCGCTGCGGATCGTGGCGGAGAGCCGCGACCATGGCGATCCGGTCGCGGTCGCGGTCGACGTGACGCCGGGCGCCGCGGCGCTTGCGTCCCTATGCGCCGGTGCATCTGCGCGCCGCGCGCGGCACCGACGGCGTGATGCTGTCGTTCGTTCGGCGCACGCGCGTCGACGGCGATTCCTGGGAGGCGCTGGAGGTGCCGCTCGGCGAAGCGCAGCGAGCGCTACGAGATCGACATTCTCGACGGCGCGACGGTGAAGCGGACGCTTGTCGTCGGCGGCATCGCCCGTGCTCTACCCCAATGCCGACGAGCTTGCCGATTTCGGCGCGCCGCAATCCGCGCTCTCGATCCGCGTGTTCCAGATGTCGGCGATTGTCGGCCGCGGCCATGCCGCCTCTGCAAACCTGAACCCCTGAGACTTTCATGACCGATACGTCTTCATCTTGCGCTGCCGCTGATCGCGGCGGCGCAGGCGCAAAAGCACGTCACCCATAACGAGGCCTTGCGCAGTCTCGATGCGCTGGTGATGCTGTCGGTCGACGACCGCGACCTCAGCGCGCCGCCGGGCTCGCCCACGAAGGCGCGCGCTATCTGGTGAAGGCCACCGGCACCGGCGCCTTTGCCGGCAAGGACGGCAAGATCGCGCATTTCCGCGACGGCGCCTTCGCCTTCCACACCCCGCGCACAGGCTGGATCGCCTATGTCGCCGACGAGGATGCGCTGATCGTGTTCGACGGCAGCGCCTGGCGATCGCTGCTCGGCGCCGCGGCGGAATTCCAGAATGTCGCCTTGTTCGGGCTTGCGACCATCGCCGACGCCACCAATCCGCTATCGGCGCGGCTCAACAACGCGCTGTTCGCGGCCAAGACCGTGGCCGACGGCGGCGACGGCGATCTGCGCTGGAAACTGTCCAAGGAGAGCGCGGGCGACACGGCCTCGCTTCTGTTCCAGGACAATTTCTCCGGCCGCGCGGAAATCGGGCTTGCCGGCGACGACGATCTGCATATCAAGGTCTCCGCCGACGGCACGACCTGGACCGAGGCGCTGCGGATTGCGCGTGCGAGCGGCCGGGTCAGCTTTCCGGCGCAGGGCATGCGCGAGGTCCTGACCGCCAACCGCACCTATTATGTGCGCACCGATGGCAGCAACTCGAATGACGGATTGTCGAACAATTCCGGCGGCGCATTCCTGACGCTGCAAAAAGCCTGGGACACGATTCTCACGCTCGATCTCCATGGCTTCGCCGTAACGATTCAGGTCGGAACCGGGACCTTCAGCGGCGGCATCACCGGATCGACGCCGCCGCTGGGCGGGCTGGTAAACATCGCCGGCAACGGTTCGGCCAATACGATCCTTTCCACCACCGGCGCAAACTGCATCGATATTGCGTGCCCCACGTCGCTCACGATCTCCGCGATCAAGCTGCAGACGGCCACCTCCGGCGATTGCATCATCTCGCGGAATGGCGCGAGGGTTACGATCGGAGCCGATCTGAATTTCGGCGCCTGCGCGGGTGTGCATATCCGATCGCAATATTTTGGATATGTCTTTGCCGGAAGCAATTACACGATCAGCGGCAGCGCCAGCTATCATCTGACGGCATACACCAAGGGCATCATCGAGATGTCCGGCATCACGGTTACGCTGTCGGGCACGCCGGCATGGAGCGGCGCTTTCGCCGCGTTCCTGTCGGACTCGGCGATCAGTCTGTTCGCCGTCACCTATAGCGGGTCGGCGACCGGCAAGCGCTACGACGGAAATCTGGGCAGCTTCCTTCAGAGCTTCGGTTCCGGGACCAGCTCCACCTACTTCCCCGGAAACGTCAACGGCACCGCGAGCACCGGCGCGCAGCAAACCTGACCTTGCAAATTTCCCAGTGAGAGATCCCCAATGTCGAATGACGTCGCGGACGCGCGCTTGCGCGTCTTTTTGATTCATGGGCTGGCCGGCGGCCGGCCCTTTTACTTTTCCGGCGGCATGGATGCGCTGGCGCGCAAGCTGAACGCGCATGGCATCGCCGCGAGCGTGCACGAGCAGGGCTCGTTCCTGCGTCCCTATGGCGGCGTGGAAGCGGTGGCGGCGGCAGCGCTTGCGGCCGCGAACAAGGGCGCGCGTCCGGTTCTCATCGGCCATTCGATGGGCGCGGACGCCGCACTGAAGGTCGCAATGCGGCTCAACGCCTCGCGCATCGCGGTGCCGCTGGTCGTCTGCTTCGATCCGACCAGCTTCAGTCTGGTATTCGGGCCGCCGCCGGTGCCGGGCAATGTCGCGCGCGCGCTGTGCTTCTATCAGAAGATCTCTCCGCTCGGCCGCGGCGTGCTGAAAGCCGGTCCGGGATTCAAGGGCGCGCTGATCCAGGAGCGGGTCTCCACCATCCACAGCGCGGTCGACGACGATCCGAAGCTGCAGGCGCGCGTGCTGGCCGAGATCGCGGCTTTGCGCGCAACCTGACGAAATTCACCGCAACGTTCCGCCGCCGCCGCGCCGCAAGCGCGGCTTTTTCATTTCATGGAGATTCTCATGTGCTGGATTGCAACGGTGCTCGTGCTGGCGCCGGTCGCGACGCTGTGCGCCTATCGCTATTGTTTCGGCAAATGGCCGCTCAAGCTGAATTCGTGAGCGCGCCATGGCTCAATCGAACTATGACCTGGCGCTCGCGCGCGTGCTGGCGCATGAGGGCGGCTATACCAACCATCCGAGAGATCCCGGCGGGCCGACCAATTTCGGCATCACCATTCACGACTATCGCCGCTACATCAAGAGCGAGCGGCACCGCTTCGGACGTGCGCGACATGAAGCTCGCCGATGCGGCGAAAATCTATCGCGCGCGCTACTGGGACGCGCTGCGCTGCGACCAATTGCCGGCCGGTCTCGATTATGCGTTGTTCGATTACGGCGTGAATTCGGGCATCGGCCGCGCGGCGAAAGTGATGCAGCGGCTGCTCGGGCAGGCGCCGACCGGCACCATGACCGATGTGGCGATTGCAGGGATACGAAATGCAAGGCCGCCGGCATTGATCGCGCGGCTGTGCGACGAGCGGCTCGCATTTCTCAAATCGCTGAAGACCTGGCCGGTATTCGGCGCGGGCTGGGGACGAAGAGTGAGCGAAGTGCGGCGCGATGCGCTGGCGATGGCCAAAGGCGCGATGGCGCCTTCGCCCGCGCCGGCGCAGGCCAGCGGCAAGGGCGAGGTGCCGGCGCCGAAGGCCGCGCGCGCGGGGACGGCGGCCGCTTCCGTCGCCGCCGGCGCCGGTGCGGCGCAAGTCGCGCATGGATTCGGCGGCTCGCTCACATTTGCGCTCACGCTTCTTGCCGCGGGCGTCTTGCTGGCAGCCGCGGGATGGGCGGGATGGAATCTCTGGCGCAAGCGCAAACAGGATGCGCCGATGGTTCTTCTCGATACGGCCATGCCATGAACGCGCTCGCGGAAAAGCTCAAAGGCTGGCGCACGCTGATCTTCGGCGGAGCCGTCACCCTGGCCGGCGCTGCGCTCGATATTCTCGATGCGCTGCAGCTCGTCGATATCACGCCGCTCCTGCCGCCCGATCATGCGCTGAAAATCATCGCCGCGATCGGCATCGTGACGGTGGTGCTGCGGCTTCTCACCACCGGCCGGATCGGAAGCAAGGATTGCTGACATGCTGCTGTCGTTGCTTTGGAAAGTCGCGAGCCTGCTGGGCGGCGCGAGTTTCGACAAACTCCTGGGCGGGCTCGCCGATTTTCTGCAAAAGCGCGCGAGCGACGACCTAGCGCGGTTTCAGTCAGGCGTCACAGCCGACACCCAGATCGCGCTGGCGCATGTCAATGCGCAGATCGAGGCGCGCAAATTGCAAGCGCAGCTCATGCAGGCCGATCGCGGCTGGTGGGTGACGTCGTGGATCCGGCCGCTGATCGTGTATCCGTGCGTGATCCATTTCGGCGCCATCGTGCTCGACTCGACGTTTCATCTCGGCTGGAGCATCGCCAAGCTGCCGCCGCCCTATGACGGCTATGAGCAGGCGATCATTCTGTCGTTCTTCATCGCGCGCCCGTTCGAGAAGGTGGCAAGGGTGTTCACGGTGGGGAGGGGGTAGGTCCCCGCGTTTTTCTCCCAAGCCGCGCAGCAAGCCGCGATCTCGCGTCGGTCGTCGCCTGACATTGATCAACATATAAAAATTGGAAGCACGATGGACATCGACTTCTCCGTCGAAGTTGCGCGTTTGCGCTGGCATCACGCGGCGCTGCGTTTCGAATTATCCATGCTTCGGCACGCGCAGGCTCTTCGCAAGAAATACGATCCGAACCAGCCGCGCGTTCCTGCTGGAAGCCGGGCCGGCGGGCAATGGACCAGTCACGAGGGCTCTGAAGAAGCTGCTGAAATTGTAACCGTGGCCCGGAGAGTTTCTCCGGCCCTCGAAGCCGATTGCCTGATGCAATATCGCAGGGACGTATTTCAGTGCAGAATGGTAGGATTGCCTGCCTGTTATGGCCAGGCTGCGCTCAGATATTCTAGTTGTTTGGCTGGCCGACCAATTCCACCCCTCAACTATTGAGATGACAGATGATTGCGACGAGATTGTTAAAGCTCAAGCGCGACATCGACGTGCTTGATATTGCAGTTCGAGTTTTTGCACCTGAAGACAGCGGTCATGGCTGGTCTTGCCGTTATGAAATTGACTGGCCAGAAGGCCGTGAGGTGATGGAAGCTTGGGGTATCGACTCGGTTCAAGCCATCCTTCTGGCATTTCAGATGATTGGTGCTGACCTTTATACTTCCAGCTACCACAAATCCGGGCAGTTGATCTTCCAAGAGCCGGGCCAGGGCTACGGATTTCCCGTTCCGGAAAACCTGCGCGATCTGCTGATCGGCAATGATCGCAAATATGGCGCTTGACGCGGGATATCGTCCCTTCGAAAATCGCACTTGATCTCGATTGCCAATTCCGTCTCTTGATCTCGGCCCGATCGAGAGACCTCCCATGCATGTCCGCGACGCCGTCGCTTCCCGCTATTCCTGCCGCGCCTTCCTCCCGACACCCGTCTCCGAACAGACCGTCCGCGACATCCTCGAACTCGCCGCGCGTGCGCCGAGCGGCGGCAATGTGCAGCCCTGGCGCGTTCACGCGCTTGCCGGCGATACCTTGTCCGAGCTGAAGGCGCAGGTGCGCCGGCCCGAGCTATTGCCCTACGGCGAGGGCGCCGAATACGACATCTATCCGCCGGCCATGAAAGAGCCCTACAGCGCGCGCCGCGGGCAGGTCGGGGCGGCGCTTTACACCTCGATCGGCGTGACGCGCGCGGACCGCGCCGGCCGCTATCGGCAATATGCGCGCAATTTCGAGTTCCACGACGCGCCGGTCGGGCTGTTCTTCTGCATCGACCGCACGCTCGGGCCGCCGCAATGGTCGGACCTTGGCGGCTATATCCAGACCGTCATGCTGCTGGCGCGCGAACACGGTCTGCATTGCTGCGCGCAGGAGGCCTGGACACACTGGCACAAGACGCTTCGCGTCTTTCTGGCGCTGGCCGCCGACGAGATGGTGTTCTGCGGCATGGCGCTGGGCTATGCCGACGAGACCGCGCCGATCAATTCCTGGCGAACTCCGCGCGTTCCGCTCGACGAATTTGCAACCTTTTCGGGCTTTCGAGACTAGTGGATTCTAACATTCGCATCCCTTTTCGGCAGGCTCTTTTGCGAATGTTAGAATCAAAGGACCACTAGTAAGTATTGGATTCTTGTGGAGCTTTGGATTTGACATTCGCTTTGCGAGCCCGCGGATGGGTGGGTAGCGAATGTCAAATCCGCTCCACTAGCGGAACTTTTTCTGCATCCCAATATTCATGGCGCATTCACCGGTTAAGGCCTACGCGGACTCCATGTCGCCCAAATCCCGATTCTCTGCACGGCCTTGCTGGCCGCAGCCTTCGGCGCATTCTGGCCGGCCGCGATCGGCGCCGCGGAGGCGGACGAGCTGTCCTCGGCCGACCAGAATTCCCTGTCGAAATGCCTGACGCCCGCGCAACGCCGCTATGTCGCGGCGACCGGCAAGGTGGTGCCGCTCGTCGAAGGCGATCCGCGCCGCCCAGGTCCGCCGGATCGAGGTGGTCGATGCCAAGCTCTGCAAGAGCCCGAAAGGCCTCGTCTACCTGCTGACTCTGCTCGCGCATGATGGCAAAGTCACCCGCGTCGCCGTCGATGCCGCGAGCGGGAAGCTCTCGGACGGCGGATGATCCGGAGGGCCTGACACTTGCGTCTCCTCGTCATCGAGGACGATCCCGACCTCAACCGCCAGCTCGCAACCGCGCTGACCGACGCCGGCTATGTCGTCGACCGCGCGTTCGACGGCGAGGAGGGGCATTATCTCGGCGAGACCGAGCCCTATGACGCGGTGATCCTCGATATCGGCCTGCCCAAGATGGACGGAATTTCCGTGCTGGAATCCTGGCGCCGGGCCGGGCGCGCCATGCCGGTGCTGATGCTGACCGCGCGCGACCGCTGGAGCGACAAGGTCCAGGGCTTCGATGCCGGCGCCGACGATTATGTGCCCAAACCCTTCCACATGGAGGAAGTGCTGGCGCGCGTTCGCGCCTTGCTGCGCCGCTCGGTCGGACACGCCAAGAGCGAATTCAATTGCGGCCCGGTCCGGCTCGATACCCGCACCGGCCGCGTCGCCGTCGACGGCAATCCGGTGCGGCTGACCAGCCACGAATACCGGCTGCTGTCCTACCTGATGCATCACACCGGCCGCGTGGTGTCGCGCACCGAGCTCGTCGAGCATCTCTACGATCAGGACTTCGACCGCGATTCCAATACCATCGAGGTATTCGTCGGCCGCATCCGCAAGAAGCTCGGCGTCGACGTGATCCAGACCGTGCGCGGCCTTGGCTATCTGCTGACCCCTCCCGATGTGCGCTGATTTCTCGCTGCGGATACGCAATGCGCGCTAATTCGCTTGCGCTGCGCCTGTTCCTGTGGGCGGCGGGCTGGACGCTGGCGATCATCCTGGTCACCGGCATCGTGCTGTCGTCGCTCTATCGCGCGGGCGTGGAACGCGCCTTTGACGGCCGGCTGCAGGTCTATCTGCGCACCCTGGTCGCCGATCTGGCCGCCCCCGAAGTCCCCGACGAAAAACTTGCCCAGGGCGTGAGCGAGCCGCTATTCGAATTGCCGCTATCGGGCTGGTATTGGCAGGTCACCCAGCTCGACAGCGCCAAACCCGAGATCAAGGCCTCGCGTTCGCTCTGGGACGGCGGTCTGCCGCGGCTGCCGGTACCGTCCGCCGCGGCCGCGGTCGGCGTGCGCTCGGGCTATGTCAGCGGGCCGGAAGAGCAGAAATTGCGCCTCGTCGAGCGCAATGTCGATCTCGGCGAGGAGGGCAATTTCCTGGTCGCGGTCGCTGGCGACGCCGCCGAAATCGAAGAAGACATCCGCAGTTTCGATCGCGCCCTGCTGATGACTTTTTGCGGTCTCGCCCTCATCCTGCTTCTCACCACCGGTTTTCAGGTCCGCTTCGGTCTGCTGCCGCTCAAGCGTATTTCCGAACAGCTGGCGGCAATCCGCTCCGGCAATGCCGAGCGCCTGGAAGGCCAGTTCCCGGTCGAAATCGCGCCGCTTGCGCGCGAAGCCAATGCGCTGCTCGATGCCAACCGCGAAATCGTCGAGCGCGCCCGCACCCATGTCGGCAATCTCGCGCATGCGCTGAAGACTCCGCTCTCGGTCATCATGAACGAGGCGTCGGCGCGCGCCGACGACCCGCTGTCGCAGAAGGTTCAGGAACAGACCGACATCATGCGCGACCAGATCGCGCGCCATCTCGAGCGCGCCCGCATGGCGGCAAGGCTTACCGTGGTCGGTACCATCACCGAGGTCGCGCCGGTGGTCTATTCGATCGCGCGCACCATGGAGAAGACCAACCGCAACAAGGAATTGCGGCTGAAGGTCGATGCGCCGGAGGACGCGAAATTCCGCGGCGAGCGGCAGGACCTCGAGGAGATGGTCGGCAATCTGGTCGACAATGCCTGCAAATGGGCGCAGTCGCGGGTTTCGATCGAGGTGCTGGAAGAGCGCCCGGAAGCCGATCGCAAGGTGGTGCGCATCATCGTCGACGATGATGGGCCGGGCCTGACCGCGGCCGAACGCGAGCAGGTCGCGCGCCGCGGGCGCAGGCTCGACGAAACCAAGCCCGGCTCGGGCCTCGGCCTTTCGATCGTGGTGGAAGTGGCGGCCTTGTACGGCGGCACTTTTTCGCTCGGTTCCGCGCCGATCGGCGGCTTGCGGGCGGAACTGGTGCTGCCGGGGGCATGACGTTTTTTTACGATTTGGTGGCGATATACAGCGATCATTGTGCAATCGTGCTGCGGCCAGACAAATGCCGCATTCCCTGTTGTTTAGTAAACGCGTGGCCTCCGGGGGAGTTGAAGTACGGCGGTCGCTTGCCAGGGGGTCTTCATGCGTAGCCTTGTCATTCTTGTAGCCGCTTCAGCGATCCTCGCCGGTTGCGCGGGCGATCCGAATACCGGCACCGGTCCGCGCGAGAATACCGGCACCCTGATGGGCGCGGTCGCAGGCGGCGTGATCGGTTCGCAATTCGGTGGCTCGACCGGCTCGCGCATTGCCGCGGGCGTCGCAGGCGCCGCGATCGGCGGCCTGGTCGGCAACCGGATTGGCGCCGCGATGGATGACGAGGACAAGCGTCGTGCCTACGAGGCGCAGGTCGCAGCCCTTGAGGGCGGCGCGGCCGGCGCTCCGATGGCCTGGGAAAATCCGGATTCCGGACGCCGCGGCACCATTGTTCCGGGTCCGCAATATGACCGCCGCGGCGCAAGATGCCGCGATTATACCCACACCATCTATATCGACGGCCGCCCGCAGGTCGCGCGCGGCGCCGCCTGCCGCAATCCGGACGGCTCCTGGACGCCGGTCGCCTGACGGCGATCGGACGACGGTGGGATAAAGCCTTGTCGTTTTGTACCTAACCGGAAATTAACGCTGTCGCGCTATCAACGCTTTCCGGGTGTGAAAGCGTAGAGTGAAGCGTATGGCCGACGGGCTCCTCGTCGAGCGGTTGCGGCAGTATCTCAAGGATCTGCATCCTGACGCACGCGCTCTGCTGATGGCCGAGATCGAACGCGGTCTGCTGCGCGGCGACGATATGCCGGGTGCCGAACTCGTGCTGCAGGAATTGCGGCGCGATGCGCGCGACATGCCGCGCGCCAAACGGCCGGGCAATCTGGCGCGGCTGTTCTTCCAGCCGCTTGAGCCATTCCTGGTCGACGATACCGCGGCCCACCAGCATCCCGGCCGCATCGCCCGCGAGACGCTCGATCCGGTCTGGGACTGGATCGGACGCGACCTGATGCCGGGGGAGGCCAAGGCCGTCACCGAACAGGTGGCGGCGGCGTTCGAGCGCGGTGAAGTCGAGCGCGCCGAGCAGCTTGCCGCGGGCTTTCAGGACCGCACCGTGACGCGGATCGAGGAGGCGCTGAACGCAGCCGCCAACGACGAGAAGATCCGCCGGCGCCTCGCGGCGCAGATCGGCACCCAGCATGCGCTCGAGGATGCCACCGCGGTCATGACGGTGCTGAAAGCGCGGCATGCGCTTGCGACCTTCGGGGCGCGGCTGCCCGGCCATATCAAGGTGCTCGACGGTGCGATGACGGGCGACGTCAAGACTTCTGATCGATTCCCCGGCTGCCGGCGGACCGAGATTGTTTCTCTACGCGCTCGTGATGACGATGAGCCGACTGGCATCGCCCTGGCAATTGATCCGGCTCGCGACCCGCGCTGCCGGCAGCGACAGCGTGACGCGCATTTCGGAAACCAAATATTCGGTCGCGGTCGAGATCGTGTTTGCCGAAATCGAGCGCATGACCGGGGAATTGAAGGCGGAGCTGCGAAGCGGCCGCGGCCTTGCCACCGGTGCGCTGCTGAAGGGTATTCACGATGCGGCGCGCGGCATGCGCACCGAAATCGACCTGACCCATGACTCGCCCTGGAGTCGCCGCCTCGCGGCCCTGCGCACGCAAGTTGCCGATCTTCTGAAAGGCGAGATCGAAGGCCTGAACGGACGGGTGCGGCGATTGCTGCGGCCGCGTCCGACCAAGGAGATCGCGCCCAATTCGTCCGTCGATTCCGGCGAGGTGCAGGACACCGAGGCGTTGATCGAATTCGTCGGAGCCTGCCGCGCCTATGCGAGCGAGCTTGCGGTCAACGAACTGACCTCAAGGGCCTGGTCGGAACTCGAGCAATATCTCGACCCCACGACGAAATCCCTGGTCGAAAATCTGCGCAATGCCGGCCCCGCCGACCACAGCTTCCGCCAGTCCCAGCTCGACGCCGCGGTGCGCTTCTGCGCCAAGGTGTTCGGGGAGGAATATGCCCAGGTGCTGGTCAAGGCGCGCGATGCGGCCGCCGGCTGCGAGCGCAAAGTGGCCGCAAAAGCGTGATCGGATGGCGGTTGCGGGCTGCTGCCGCCCGTGATGTAACGCGGGCCGATGACCCTGTGGCTGATCCTGTCCCTGATGACCGCGGCGGCTATTTTCGCCGTGCTCTGGCCGTTGTCGCGGCGTGGTTCCGCGCCTGCGCAGGGCCAGGACATTGCGGTCTATCGCGACCAGCTTGACGAGGTCGAGCGCGACCGTAAATCCGGCCTGATCGGCGATGCCGAGGCGGAAGCGGCCAAACTCGAAATTTCGCGCCGTCTGCTGGCCGCCGCCGATCAAGCCGAGCCGAAAAAAGCCAATCCGCAAGCCAAAGCCGGGGCCAAATCCGGGTCCGAATCAGGCGATCCGGCCGCCCTGTGGCGGCGGCGGGTGGCGGCATTGATCGCGCTGTTCGCGCTGCCCGCAATGTCAGCCGGTCTCTATATGAAGTGGGGTTCGCCGCAATTGCCTGGCGCGCCGCTTGCGACCAGGGTCGATCTGCCGCCGGAGCAGCGATCGATCGAGAGCATGGTGGCGCAGGTCGAGGCCCATCTCGAACGCCGACCCAACGACGGCCGCGGCTGGGAGGTGGTGGCGCCGGTCTATATGAAGATGGGGCGCTACAACGACGCCGTGCGCGCGCGCGCCAATGTATTGCGAATTCTGGGCTCGACCGCTTCGCGCGAAGGCGATCTCGGCGAGGCGCAGGTCGCCGCCGCAAACGGGGTGGTAACGGCCGAGGCCAAGCAATCGTTCGAGCGCGCGCTCAAACTCGATGCCACCGATCTCAAGGCGCAGTATTTCGTGGGCCTTGCCGCCGAGCAGGACGGGCGTCCAAAGGAGGCGGCACATATCTGGCGCACGATGCTGGACAACGCGCCGCCCAATGCCCCTTATCGCCCGCTGATTCAGCAATCGCTGGCCCGGATCGCAAGCAAGGGCATTGCGGTCGAACCGAAAGCGCCGCAGGCGGGACCAACCCAGGAGGATATCGCAGCCTCCCAGCAGCTCACGCCGGAACAGCGCGCCGAGATGATCCGCGGCATGGTGGAACGGCTGGCGGACCGGCTGAAGACCGATGGGTCGGATTTCGAGAGCTGGGTGCGGCTGGTGCGGGCATATGTTGTGATGGGCGACGCCGACAAGGCGCGCGAGGCGCTTGCGAATGCCCGCAATGCCATCGGCGCCGATCCCGAGAAGCGCAATCGTCTGGATGCGCTGGCGGAAAGCCTTGGGCTGAAAGGATAAAGATCATGACGCGCAAGCAGCGGCGTCTGGTGCTGATCGGATCGGGGCTGGCCGTGCTCGCGGTCGCGGCCGTGCTCGTGCTGACGGCCCTGCGCGACTCGATCGTGTTCTTCAACTCGCCGACCGATGTGGTGGAGAAGAAGGTTGCCGCCGGTTCGCGCATCCGGCTCGGCGGCCTGGTGCAGCCCGGCACCTTGCAGCGCAAGGATATCGACGCCACCTTCGACATCACCGACGGCAACAACGCGATCCGGGTCACCTATCGCGGCATCCTGCCGGACCTGTTCAAGGAAGGGCAGGGCGTGGTGGCCGAAGGCATCCTGATCGACGGCGTTTCGTTCCGTGCCGATTCCGTGCTGGCCAAGCACGACGAAAACTACATGCCGAAGGAAGTGGCCGATGCGCTGAAGAAGCAGGGTCACTGGAAGGATGATTACGGCAAGAAGCCGGGCGCCGCGGTTACGCCGCAGGGGGCACCGAAATGATCGCCGAGATCGGCCATTATGCGCTGGTGCTGGCGCTGGCGCTGGCGCTCATTCAGGCGACCTTGCCGATGATCGGCGCCCGCGTCGGCGATCCGACGCTGATGGGCATCGCCGAGCCGGTCGCGGTGGTGCAATTCCTGTTCGTCGCCCTGTCCTTCGCGGCGCTGACGGCGCTGTATGTGACGTCGGATTTCTCGGTCGCCAATGTGTTCGAGAATTCGCATTCGCAGAAGCCGCTGATCTACAAGATCAGCGGCGTGTGGGGGAACCACGAAGGCTCGATGCTGCTCTGGGTGCTGATCCTTGCCGTGTTCGGGGCGATGGTCGCGATCTTCAGCAATAACCTTCCGGCTTCGCTGCGCGCCAATGTGCTCGGCGTGCAGTCCTGGATCGCGGCGGCGTTTCAGCTGTTCATTCTGGCCACCTCCAACCCGTTCGCGCGCCTGCCGCAGGCGCCGTTCGAGGGCCGCGACCTCAATCCGATCCTGCAGGATTTCGGTCTCGCGATGCATCCGCCGCTGCTCTATCTCGGCTATGTCGGCTTCTCGATTTCGTTCTCGTTTGCGGTCGCAGCCCTGATCGAAGGCCGCATCGACGCCGCCTGGGCGCGCTGGGTGCGGCCCTGGACGCTCGCGGCCTGGATGTTCCTCACGCTCGGCATCGCGATGGGCTCCTACTGGGCCTATTACGAGCTCGGCTGGGGCGGCTGGTGGTTCTGGGACCCGGTGGAGAATGCCTCGCTGATGCCGTGGATTGCCGGCACCGCGCTGCTTCACTCCGCGGTGGTGATGGAAAAGCGCAATGCGCTGAAAGTCTGGACCATCCTGCTCGCGATCCTGGCCTTTTCGCTGTCGCTGCTCGGCACGTTCCTGGTCCGCTCCGGCGTTCTGACCTCGGTGCATACCTTTGCGAGCGATCCCTCGCGCGGCGTCTTCATCCTCGCCATCCTGGTCTTCTTCATCGGCGGTTCGCTGGCGCTGTTTGCGTGGCGGGCGCCGGCGCTGAAGCAGGGCGGGCTGTTCGCGCCGATCTCGCGCGAGGGCGCGCTGGTCTTCAACAATCTGTTCCTGACCACGGCCTGCGCCACCGTGCTAGTCGGCACGCTCTATCCGCTGGCGCTCGAAGGCGCTGACCGGCGAGAAGATTTCGGTCGGCGCGCCGTTCTTCAACGCGACCTTCGGCCCGCTATTCCTGCCGCTGATGATCGCGATGCCGTTCGGGCCGCTGCTGGCCTGGAAGCGCGGCGATCTCTATGCCGCTGCGCAGCGGCTGATGGCGGCCTTTGCGATCGCGCTGATTGCGATGGGGGTGACCTTTGCGATCACGCAGGGCGGGCCGGTGCTGGCGCCGTTCCTGATCGGGATTGCGTTCTTTGCGATGGCCGGCGCGCTCACCGATCTGGTCGAGCGCACGCAATTGTTCCGCCAGTCCTTCGGCGCGTCGATGCGCCGCTTCGCCGGCCTGCCGCGCTCGACGCTCGGCACCGCGGTCGCGCATTTCGGGCTCGGCGTCTGCCTGCTCGGCATCGCCGCCGAGGCCAATTACGGCGCCGAGCGCATTCTGTCGATGAAGCCCGGACAGACCGTGTCGCTGCGCGGTTACGATCTCACCTTCAACGATCTGTTGTCGCGCACCGGGCCCGAATTATCGCGAGCTGCTGGCGCAATTCACCGTCAAGTCGGGGGCTGAGACCATCGGCATTCTGGAGCCGTCGAAGCGCACTTTCCCGGCGCGCAATTCCGCGACCACCGAGGCCGCCTTGCTGACGCGCGGGGTCGAGCCAGCTCTATGTCTCGCTCGGCGATGTCGGTAGCGATGGCGCGATCGCGGTGCGGCTCTATTACAAGCCGCTGGTGCTGCTGATCTGGCTCGGCCCGGTGATCATGGTGCTGGGCGGTGCGTTGTCGCTGTCGGACCGCAGGCTGCGGGTCGGGGCGCCGCGCCGCTCGCAAGAAGTCCGCCTTGCAGCCGGCGGAGTAGGGGCGATGCGCGCGCTTTCGCTGCATCGCTGTTCGCGTTCGTGCTGATGCAGTCCGTGCCTGCGCATGCGGTGCAGCCGGACGAAATCCTGCCCGATGCGAAGCTCGAAGAGCGGGCGCGCCACCTGTCGCGCGAATTGCGCTGCATGGTGTGCCAGAACCAGTCGATCGACGATTCCGACGCGCCGCTGGCGCGCGATCTGCGCCTCCTGGTGCGCGAACGCCTGAAGGCCGGCGACAGCGACCAGCAGGTGCTGGATTTTCTCACGGTCCGTTACGGCGACTTCGTGCTGCTGAAGCCGCCGCTGAACCCGCGCACCGCGTTGCTGTGGGTCTTGCCCGCCGGGATTCTGGTCCTGGGCGCGATCGTTCTCTTCGTTGGCGATCCGCCGCCGCGGCCGGGCGCCGGCGATGCGCTCGGCGCCGAAAGGCATACCGCTGACGCGGCCGCCGAACAGGCAAGGATCGACCGGCTGCTCGATGCCGACCCGCGGACGCGAGCTCGTAAGTATTTGACCGCACGTATTTAATATTGCTCGTCTGGTCGCATGCTTCCCATTACCAAAGTTTAATCCCGCCGACAGGTGGTTGTAAGGCGAGCCTACCCCATCTTGTCTCGCAGTGCGGTGATGACGGGCTCGCGTCTTGAGACGTCTCCTCCAAGCACCGGCTTGAACAGATGGAAGATGGAGTGAACCCGATGACATCAACCTTGCCCCCCAGCCGGGGCGGCTTTCTGAACGGACGCCGGGCGTTTCTGCTCGGCACCACGATTTTGTCTCTCGGGGCGGCGGCCTTGTTCGTTGCTCCCGATGCGGCGCGCCATTCGGCGGCTGGCGCAGAATGTGACGCAGCAGGCGCAGGGCGTCGCGCGTCCGGTCGGTTTCGCCGACATTGTCGAGAAGGTGAAGCCCGCCGTCATTTCCGTTCGCGTCAAGGTGAACGCGAGCGCGCAGAATTCTTCCTTCCAGGGCCAGCTTCCGCAGGGCTTCGAGCGCTATCTTCCGCCGCTTCGGCGAGGAAATGCCCGACATGATGCCGCAGCCGCGTGCATCGCGGCGACGCCGAACGCGGTCCGCGTCAGCGCACCTCCGGCCAGGGCTCCGGCTTCTTCATCACGGCCGACGGTTTTGCGGTGACCAACAACCACGTGGTCGACCGCGCCGACGAGGTCGAAGTGATGACCGACGACGGCAAGACCTATTCCGCGAAGGTCATCGGCACCGATCCGCGCACCGATCTCGCGCTGATCAAGGTCGACGGCAACAACTTCCCGCATGCCAAGCTTGCCGACGACGCGCCGCGCGTCGGCGACTGGGTGCTGGCGGTCGGCAATCCGTTCGGCCTGTCCTCGACCGTGACCGCGGGCATCGTGTCGGCGCGCGGCCGTGACATCGGCGCGGGTCCGTATGACGACTTCCTGCAGATCGACGCGCCCGTGAACAAGGGCAATTCCGGCGGCCCGACCTTCGACACCGAAGGCAACGTGGTCGGCGTCAATACCGCGATCTTCTCGCCGTCGGGCGGCTCGGTCGGCATCGCCTTCGCGATCCCGGCCGCCACCGTCGACTCGGTCGTCGCGCCAGCTCAAGGACAAGGGCTCGGTCACCCGCGGATGGATCGGCGTGCAGATCCAGCCGGTGACCGAGGACATCGCCGACAGCATGGGCCTGAAGAACACGGACGGCGCGCTGGTTGCCGAGCCGCAGGCCGGACGGCCCGGCGGTGAAGGCCGGCATCAAGGCCGGCGACGTGATCGTCGCGGTCAACGGTGAGACGATCGCCAATGCCCGCGAGCTCGCCCGCCGCATCGGCTCGCATGGCTCCCGGCAACACGGTCAAGCTGACCGTCTCTGCAGGGCGGCTCGCGAGAAGACCCTGTCGGTGACGCTCGGCGAATTGCCGGCCCAGGTCGAAGCTGCCCGCCGTCGGCGGCGGCGAGGAGCGCGGTACGCCGTCGAACGAAGTTTCGGCGCTCGGCCTGCAACTCGCTCCGGCTTCGTCCGTAGCTGGTTCGGGTTCGGAAGGTGTGGTCGTGACCGGCGTGTCGCCGGACGGCCCCGCCGCCGAGCGCGGCTTCAAGACCGGCGACGTCATTCTCGAAGTCGCGGGCAAGCCGGTTTCCAACCCGGCCGACATCCGCAAGGCGCTCGAGGACGCCCGCAAGGACAACAAGCGCACCGTGCTGATGCGCGTGAAGTCGGGTGACAATACCCGCTTCGTCGCGCTGCCCGCCGGCCGCGCCTGACGAGACCGCGCCCGATCCGTGATGGGTCGGGCGCCACAAGAAAGGGACGTGATACCGGCTACCGTCGCCCCCGCCGGTGCCACGAAACCCTGGGGACGGGCGAAAGCCCGTCCCCACCTGGAAACGGGGCGGGCCTGCGAAAACCCGCTCCCCACCTGATCCTGAACGCGCGTTCGGACCGAGCGCGCCTGGCTAGCCCTGAAACCCGGCTACCGTCGCCCCCGCCGGATCGGGGTCAAGTGAGGGGGTGGCGTTGTTGCATAAAGTCGCCACCCCCTCATGTCTCCTCAACCAAACCCCACCGAACTTCCGGTTCCCGGTCTTGCAAATTCGCCCGTAAAGGGCGATTCCGTGTCGGATCCATGTGGTTCATTCCGACACCATGCGCATCCTGATCATCGAAGACGACCGCGACGCCGCCGACTACCTCGTCCGGGCCTTCCGCGAGACCGGCCATGTCGCCGACCACGCCGCCGACGGCGAGGAGGGCCTCGCGCATGGCGCTCGACGGCGATTACGACGTCCTGATCGTCGACCGCATGCTGCCCAAGCGCGACGGCCTGTCGGTGATCGGCGAATTGCGCGCCAAGAAGATCGAAACGCCGGTGCTGATCCTGTCGGCGCTCGGCCAGGTCGACGACCGCGTCAAGGGCCTGCGCGCCGGCGGCGACGACTATCTGCCCAAGCCCTATTCGTTCTCCGAACTGCTCGCCCGCGTCGAAGTGCTGGCGCGCCGCCGCGGCGGCCGCAACGAGGAGACCGTCTATCGGGTCGGCGATCTCGAACTCGACCGGCTGTCGCATCGGTGATGCGCGGCAGCGAGGAGATCGTGCTGCAGCCGCGCGAATTCCGGCTGCTCGAATATCTGATGAAGCATGCCGGCCAGGTGGTGACCCGCACCATGCTGCTGGAGAATGTCTGGGACTATCACTTCGATCCGCAGACCAACGTGATCGACGTGCACATCTCGCGGTCTGCGCTCCAAGATCGACAAGGGCTTCTCGCAGCCGCTGCTGCACACCGTCCGCGGTGCCGGATACATGATCCGCGACGGAACGCTGCGCTGACGAGAGCGGAAGCTGTGAGCGCGCTCGGAAAGCTTTTCCGCACCACCGCCTTCAAGCTGACGCTCGTCTATCTGATCGTCTTCGCGCTGTTCGCGGCGTTCCTGCTCGGCTATTTCGCGCTCAACACCCGCCGCCTGTTCACCGACCAGATGACGCAGGCCGTCGATGTCGAGATCGCCGGGCCTTTCCGACCAATACAAGCCGGCGGCATCCGGCGGCTGACGCTAGGTCGTCGAATGCGCGCTCGCGGCGGCCGGGATCGAACCTCTATCTCGTGACCACGCCGAACGGCGACGGGCTTGCCGGCAATGTCGGCTCGCTGCCGACCGGCATTCTCGACAAGCCCGGCTGGACCGAAACGGTCTATCGCCGGATCGAGGAGGGCGAGACCGCGGAACTGCATCGCGCGCTGGTGCGCGTGTCGCAATTGCCGAGCGGCTTCAAGCTTCTGGTCGGGCGCGATCTCGAAGAGCGCGAGCGGCTCTATGACGTGGTGCTCGACGCCGGCAAATGGTCCGCGGCCGTCGGTGATCGTGCTCGGACTGATCGGCGGCTTCTTCGTCGCGCGGCGCGTCCTGCGTCGGGTCGACGCGATGACCGAGACCACCCGCACCATCATGGGCGGCGATCTTTCGGGCCGGCTGCCGGTCGCCGGCAGCGGCGACGAGCTCGACCGGCTGGCGCATAACCTCAACGAGATGCTCGACCGCATCGAAGCGCTGATGCGCGGCCTCAAGGAAGTCTCCGACAACATCGCGCACGACCTCAAGACGCCGCTGACGCGGCTGCGCAACCGCGCCGAGGAGGCGCTGCGCATTTCCGAGCAGCGAAAGCGAATATCGCGCGGCGCTGGAAACGCACGATCGAGGAATCGGATTCGCTGATCAAGACCTTCAACGCGCTGTTGATGATCGCGCGCGCCGAATCCGGCCAGGCCCGCGGCAACATGATCGACTTCGACGCGGCGGAAGTCGCCCGCGACGTCGGCGAACTCTACGAGCCGCTGGCGGAAGAGCAGGGGCTTGCGCTCGACGTCGAGGCGCCGGCGGCCGTGCCGCTGCACGGCAATCGCGAACTGATCAGCCAGGCGCTCGCCAATCTGGTCGACAACGCGATCAAATACGCCGCGCCCGCGGCCAAGGCCCGACCCAGACGGCCAATGGCGAGCCATCGACGGTGACGGTCACGGCCGCGACCGAGGGCGACCAGCGTGCTGCTCAGCGTCGCCGATCGCGGCCCCGGCATTCCGGAGGCCGATCGCGGCCGGGCGGTCGAGCGCTTCGTGCGGCTGGAAAAGAGCCGCTCGGTGCCGGGCTCGGGGCTGGGCTTGAGCCTCGCCGCCGCGGTGGCGCGGCTGCATGGCGGCGAATTGCGGCTGGAGGACAACGCGCCGGGCCTGCGCGCGGTGCTGGTGCTGCCGCGCGCCGCGCCGCAGACTCAGCCTGCCGCAGCGCCGGCCGAGACCGGGCAACCCGCCATGCCGCAGCCGGGGACGGCGCCGGCATAGTTCGTTTGGCATGACTTTTCCGAAAACCGGTCCCACTTTTCGGAATCATGCCTAGCTCTCCCATTTCGTCGCCGACTGGTCTATGCCGGACACCAGATGACTCGGTGCCGCGGCCCCGCAAACCTTCCCGATCGATCTGTCCGCGGAATCGCTTGCCGCGCGGATCGTCGAAGCGCCGTTTCTGAGCCCGCGCGATTGCCGCAACCGACGCGAAGATCGAAGACTGGTTCGCGCAGGTCGGCGCCGCGCCGGAGGCCGCGGCCTGCGGCAGGTCTTCGCCGCCGCCCCCAAGGCGCGTGAACTGATCGCGGGCTTTGCGAATATTCGCCCTATCTGTGGGATCTGGTGCGCGCCGATCCGGACCGCATCCTGCGGCTGCTTCGCGGCGATCCCGAAAGCCAGTTTCGAGAGCCTGCTGGCCTACAATGGTCGGGGCCCTGACCAGGATGAGGGCGAGGCCGACGCGATGCGCTCCTGCGCCGCATCAAGAACGAAGCCGCGCTGCTGATCGCGCTCGCCGATATCGGCGGCGTCTGGCCGGTGATGCAGGTGACGCGCGCGCTGACCGAGCTTGCCGACAGCATGGTGCAGGCCGCGGTGCGCTTCCTGCTGTGCGACGCGGTGCGGCGCGGCCGGCTCAAGCCCGCCGATCCGGCGCAGCCGGAGCTGGGCTCCGGCTACATCGTGCTGGCCATGGGCAAGATGGGTGCGTTCGAACTCAACTATTCGAGCGACATCGATCTCATCGTCTTCTTCGATCCCGATGCGCCCGCTGATCCCGGACGACACCGAACCGTCCGCGCTCTACATCCGGCGTGACCCGCGGCCTGGTGAAGCTGCTGCAGGAGCGCACCGCCGACGGCTACGTGTTCCGCGTCGACCTGCGGCTGCGGCCCGACCCGGCCTCGACCCAGATCGCGATCTCGGTGCCGGCCGCGCTCGATTACTACGAGCATCGCGGCCAGAACTGGGAACGCTCGGCGATGATCAAGGCGCGGCCCTGCGCCGGCGACATCGCGGCCGGCGAGAAGCTGCTGAAGGCGCTGTCGCCGTTCGTGTGGCGCAAATACATGGATTTCGCCGCGCTCGCCGACATCCATGCGATGAAGCGGCAGATCCACGCCTATCGCGGCCACGGCGAGATCGCGGTCGCCGGCCACAATATCAAGCTCGGCCGCGGCGGCATCCGCGAGATCGAATTCTTCGTCCAGACCCAGCAATTGATCGCGGGCGGCCGCCATCCGGAATTGCGCGACCGCGCGCACGCTGACGACGCTGTCGGCGCTCGCCGACGGGCAGTGGGTCGGCGGACGAGGCGCGGCGCGAACTGGAGGCGGCCTATCTGTTCCTGCGGCGGGTCGAGCACCGGCTGCAGATGGTCGCCGACGAGCAGACCCACACGCTGCCGGCCGACGCGCGAAGCTGCTCGACCGTTTCGCGACGTTTCTCGGCTTCGACGGCACCGCGATCCTTCGCCGAGGTGCTGCTCGTGCACCTGCGCAATGTGCAGCGGCATTATTCGCGGCTGTTCGAGCCGGTGGCGCAGGCGCCGGACCGGCGCCCTGCGTTTCCCGATGGACGAAGACGACCGCGAGACGCTCGATCGCCTCGCCGGCGATGGGCTTTCGCAATCCGCTCGAAATCTCCGCGACTGGTGCGCGGCTGGCTGAGCGGGCGCTATCTCGCGCTGCGCAGCGATTTCGCGCGCTCGCAGCTTGGCCAGCTGGTGCCCCATCTGCTCGAACATCTGGCGCGCAGCGAGAATCCGCGAGCAGGCGCTCCTCGCCTTCGACCGCTTCCTGGCCGGGCTGCATGCGGCCGGCGGCGCGCGGCTGATCTCGCTGTTGCTGCAGAATCCCGATCTGCTGGCGCTGGTCGCCCTGATGCTCGGCACCGCGCCGCGGCTGGCCGACATCCTCGCGCATCAGCCGCAGGTGATGGATGCGCTGCTCGATCCGGCCTTCTTCGGCGCTCTGCCGGACGCGGCGATGCTGTCGCAGCGAACTGACGCGCTCGCTCGATCAGTCGATCTCCTACGAGGACATGCTCGACCGCCTGCGGCTGTTCGGCCAGGAGCACATGTTCCTGATCGGCGTGCGCATTCTGTCCGGCACGGTGTCGGCGGAGCAGGCGGGCGAGGCCTTGCGCGGCTTGCCGACGTGATCATCCGCTGCGCTGCACCGACGGGTCGAAGAGCTGTTCGCCGAAACCCACGGCCATATCCGCGGCCAGCAGACCGCGCTGCTCGCGCTCGGCAAGCTCGGCGGCCGCGAGATGACCGCGAGCTCCGACCTCGACCTGATCCTGGTCTACGATTTCGACGAGGAGCATCCGGAATCGGACGGCGCGCGCCCGCTCTATGGCGCGCAATATTTCGCGCGCCTGACCAAGCGGCTGATCTCGGCGCTGACGTCGCCGACCAACTACGGCGCGCTCTACCACGTCGACATGCGGCTGCGTCCCTCCGGCCGATCCGGGCCGGTCGCGACCAAGATCGATTCCTTCCGCGACTACCAGAAGAACGAAGCCTGGACCTGGGAGCACATGGCGCTGACGCGCGCGCGCGTGGTGTCGGCGTCACCGGCAGTTTCGGCCGAGGTGGAAGGCGGCGATCCGCGACGTGCTGGCGCAGCGCCGCGATGCGCGACGGATTGCCGGCGACGCCTACGAGATGCGCATGGCGATCGCGACCGAGAAGGGCGAGGCCGATCGCTGGGACCTGAAATATGCCGCCGGCGGGCTGATCGACATCGAATTCATCGCGCAGTACTGCAGCTCGTGCATGCCGCCGAGCATCCGGACCTGCTCGATCCTTCGACCGCGCGCGTGCTGGAGCGGGCGGCGCGGCTCGGCGCTGCTGTCGCCGGAGGATTCCGAGGTGCTGCGGCCGGCGGTGCAGCTCTATCAGAATCTGAGCCAGATCCTGCGGCTGTGCCTGTCGGGACCGTTCGATCCGAAAAAGGCCGATGCCGGCCTGCTGCGATTGATGGCGCGCGCCGCCGACGTGCCGGATTTCGCCACCCTCGACGCCCATGTCGACCGAGACCCAGGCGCGCGTGCGCAAGCGGTTCACGCTGCTACTGGGACCGGGCGACTAACTCGTCATCGGCGCAAGCAACCGCGGGCCGTCCGATTGGCGCCGACACGGTTAACGACGGCATCGCCACTATTCATCGCAGGAAAGGCTGACTATAGTATTTCAATGGCGCGTTCGTGGTGCTTCATCTTGTGGTGCTTCCATGATTGCCGATGCACGACGAACGATCTGCACGATCGACAATCTGCAGGTCGATATTCTCGAGTTGCTCGGCGAACTGCAAGCCGTGAGGGACAATTGGGAACGCGTCTATGACGCAGATCCGGAAAGCCAGTCGTTCCTGACGTGGAACTGGATCTATAACTGGATCGCGATCACAAAACAGCGATGGCTTGTTCTGGCCGTCAGGCCGGATGAGACGTCTCAGGATTACGTCGCGTTCTTTCCGCTGCGTTGGTCGACCGAACTTGGCATCGACAGCGGCTTTCGGCATTCGCTTCGAATGGCGGGCTCCTACTTCGCGAGCTATACGGGGTTCATTTGCGATCCCACGGCGGAGGCGTCGGCCACGATCGCCCTGGGGCAGGCGCTGCAGAAGCTCAACTGGGCCGAGTTGCACCTCGACGACATTTTCCCCTCGGAGAAGCGCCTGCGACTGCTGTTCGACAGCTTTGCCGGTTCGGATTTCGAGATCGCAAAGAAACCGCGTCCGCCTCATTTGACCGAAGGTCAGGTCATCGACCACGACGTCTATGTCGTCGTTCCGCTCGAATCGGATTGGGAGAAATTTCTCCAGACCCGCATGGGTTCGCATACAAGGTACAATGCGAGGACCGCGCTGAAGCGCGTCGAAACCGATAGCGAGTTCCGGATTTCGATCGCCGACAAGGCGAGCATCGGGGAAGACCTGGAGGCTTTGCTTCGATTGTGGGAAGCGCGCTGGGCTTCGCACAATCCGCGATATGCGAAATATATCGCGCAGAACACCAGAAGCATGATTCCGCGATGCTTCGAAGACGGAAGCATCTTTGTCCCCGTGCTGTGGAAGGGCGACGATCGGATCGCCGTGACCCTCAACTTCGCGGATCGACGAAAGGGCCGCCTCATTCAGTTTTTGGCCGGCCGCGACCCGGGCGTCAAACGGCCGCCGCCGGGTTTCGCGCTCAATCTCTTCACGATGCGATGGGCGATCGAAAACGGCTTCAATGCGTACGACTTCGGGACCGGGAACTTTTCTTACAAGTATGATTTCGGCGGACAGGAGACTCTGGTCAATCGATTCCGGATCGTCGTTCGTTCGGGGATGAATCTGCACGGTCAAGCGGATGCCGGCACGCTGGAGATGGCGTCGGAGGAAGTGGAAAGGGCTTACAGGGCGCGCGAATTGTCGGTTGCCGAACGCGGCTGTCGCGAACTTCTCGCCTTCGATCCCGGGAATGCGCGGGTGAAAGAATTGCCGGAGAAGATCGCTCGACTGAAGCAGGCAGCTGTTGCGGTGCTTGCCGAAGCGCTGAAGCTGCAGGAGAGCGGCCACACCGAGGATGCGTTATGGCTTTTTCAGAAAGTCCTTGAAATCGATTCCACAAATTTCGAGGCGCAGCATCAATTGGGTCTGTTCCATTTCCGACAGCGCAATTTCAAGCTGGCCGAGCAATCGCTGCGAAAAGCTGTCGAGATCAATGGAAATTCGGCGGGCGCCTTCAACAATCTTGGCAGCGCTCTGGCTGGCCTCGGGCGGCTGTCCGAGGCGCTCGAATGCTACAGTCGCGCAACTTCCATCAAGCCCGATTACACCACGGCTCTCAAGAACCTCGCCAATACCAAAGCGGCTCTCGAGCGACAGAAGCAGGCGGAGCTTGCTGCCCGCGACAAGGCCGAGCCTGCCCCCTCCGACAAGGCCGAGGCGTAATTCAGAGGTCCAGCACCTGCTGCGCCGTCGCCGGTTCGTTCGCGAGCACGTCCCTGACCGGCAAACGTACGATCACCATGGTGCCGCGGCCGGGCGTCGAGCGGATGCGCATGCAGCCGCCGTGAAGCTCGACCAGCGATTTCGCGATCGCAAGCCCCAGACCCGATCCGTGATGGGTCTTGGTGAGCTGGCTCTCCACCTGCTCGAACGGGCGTCCGAGCCGCGCCAGCGCGTCCTTTGCGATGCCGATACCGCTGTCGCTGATGGAAATCAGCACGCAGCCGCCAGTGCGGCGGCCGCGTACCGTCACCTTCCCTCCAGCATTCGTGAACTTCACCGCGTTCGACAACAGATTGAGCGCGACCTGCTTGAGCGCGCGGCGATCGGCGTGCAGCTTCAGGCCGGGCGCAATCTGCGCCGACAGTGTCAGGCGCTTTTCCTCGCCGCGGGTCGAGACCACCCGCAGGGCATCGGCCACGATGTCCTCCAGCAACAGCTCTTCCGGCTCGAGCTTCAGGCGGCCGGCCTCGATCTTCGACATGTCGAGCACGTCGTTGATGACGTCGAGCAGATATTGCCCGCTCTGGTGGATGTCGCGGCAATATTCGTGATACTTGTCGACGCCGAGCGCGCCGAACATGCCCTTTTCCATGATCTCGGAGAATCCGATGATGGCGTTGAGCGGCGTGCGCAATTCGTGGCTCATATTGGCCAGGAATTTCGACTTGGTCTGATTGGCTTCTTCGGCGCGGTCCTTCTCCACGACATATTTCTCGGCGAGGTCTTCGAGCTGCTGCTTGGACTGACGCAGATCCTCGATGGTCGCGAGTAGCCGGGTCTCGCTGCTCTTCAGCTTGCGTTCCTGCTGCTTCAGGCTGGTGATGTTGGTGCCGACCGAGACATAACCGCCGTCCTTGGTGCGCCGCTCGCTGAACAGCCAGTTGCGTTCGTCGAGCTGCGCTTCGAAAGTGCGCGCACCCGGCAGTTCCGGGCCGATATCGGCAACCCGGCTCGGATGCAGGTGCGCGCGGCCCGCTGCGGCGATGGTCTCGTATTCGACCCCCGGTTCGACCATCTCGTCGGGCAATTGATGCAGGTCCTGGAAATTGGAATTGCACAGCACGAGGCGGTTGTCGGAATCCCACAGTACGAACGCCTCGGGAATGGTTTCGATGGCGTCGCGCAGGCGAAGGTCGGCCGCCATCGTGCGCTCGACCAGCGTCTTCTGTTCGGTGACGTCGACCGCAATCCCGATCAGATGCAGGCCGGGCTCGTTGGGCTGGCGTACCACCTCGCAGCGCACCCGCAGCCAGACCCAGCGGCCGCTGGCATGCAGCATGCGGAAATCGTGGTCGATGGCATTGAGCTTGGCGTCGGCGACCTGGGTTGCGAGAACATACAGGTCGATATCCTCCGGATGCACGAGCTTGCTGATCTCGCCGAAGGTCAGAAGCTCGTCGCGGGTATCGAGCCCCAGGATCGCGAACATCGAATGCGACCAGAAGATACGCCCGCGCGCGAGGTCCCAATCCCACAATCCGCAGCGGCCTCGATTGAGGGCAGTATCGATGCGGCTGCGGACGGTATCGTAGATCAGGTCGGCCTCGCGCGCGCGCGTCGCCTGCCAGTGGAACGCAAAGCCCAGGATCAGCAGGACGAAGCCGGTGGTGGCGGAAAGGGTGACGGTGAGGGCGGTATCCGAGCGCCAGGAGGCGAGCGCATCGGATCTGCGCTGGAATACCGCGATCTGTCCGAGCGGTTCCTCCAGCGTGCGCACGGTCGCAAGCGCGCGCTTGTTGTCGGCGAGCGAAATGTCCATGACCCCGGCGCCGGCGCCCATGATGGTCAGCGGCTGGGCATCGCCGAGAATGTCGAGCAGCTTGCGGCCGATGATGCCTGCGGTCTCCGGCGCGGCTGCGATCACCACGCCGTCCGGATTGGTGACCAGGATCTGCCGGCCGGCGGAAGTGGTGCGCGGCGTGCGCGCCTGATCGAGTTCCGACTGCACGCGTTTCCAGGCATTGGCGCGGTCGCCCCAGCGCGGCCGTTCCAGCCGCTGCCACAATACCTCGGCGATGGTCTCGATATCCTTGGAAGCGTCGGCGAGTGCGCTGCGACGGTGATCCAGAATCTGCACGAAGGCGCCGACCGCGATCGTGATCAGAAAGGCGATGATGAGCGCGGGTACCGCACGCCGCAGAGCGGGCTCTGCAGTGAGGAGGCGTTTATAGGCCGGCTTCGCGATCGACTGCGCCAATCCCTTGATGGAATCGGAACGCGCAGACGCATGCGCTGCCTCGGCGCGCGCCATGTAGTGCCCCCGTGTCGGATTGTCCTGGAACTCAACCCCTGACCGGGAGGATGTGTGCCGCATCGCGTCCCGAATCGAGAATCATAAGAATCGATGCTGGGTGATTTGTCGAGAGTCCGCGAGAGTCAAGAGAGTAAAAAAATTCTTAAACAGAGTTTGTCGATCGGTTCTGATCCGACGCTCAGTTCCGCAGCGCCTGATAGACGAGGCCCATCACCACGCTGTAGGTGAGCAGCATTCCGAGCGAGAACAGCGCAGGCCAGCCGCCAAGGCCGATGCCGGTGGCGAACATGCCAAGGCCGATCAGCGGAAAGAACACCGTTCCCATTACGACCCACATCAGCAGACCGAACAGCAGTCCCTTGGTGGCGCCGTTGCTGCCCGGAATTCGGGAATAGGAGCGTCCGAATGCGAAACCGACAAAGGTGAGGCCGTTGAGAAACGAGAGCGCGAAGGGAACCAGCGGGTTGACGTTGCTGCCGGTCCATTGGCTGAGCGCAAGCTGCAGGCTCTGATACGGCTGGAAGGCCGGCAACAAGCCGCTCGCCGATTTGAAATACATCAGCAACAGATGCGCGACGCTGCCGCACAGGCCTGCGATGGCGGATTTCCAGATCCAGTGTTTCGGCATGGGACGGCCGCGGCGATTCTCGCGCCGGCTGTGCGGATGGATGCGTTCCGAAGTTGATACATCTCAAGGCCTGACCTGCAAAGGCCACGCAAGAAGTATGGGGCGCGACAGCGGAGGCTCGTCATGTACCGCATTGCACACATAATTCTCTCAGGAATGGCACTCGCAGCGTTTGTCACGGTTGCCGCCGCCCAGCCTTTTGGCCGCGGCGAAGGGCCCGGTGGTCCCGGCATGGGCCCTGGTATGGGCCCCGGCATGATGATGGGGCCGGGCATTGGCGGGCCCGGCGGCTTCGGCCGCATGTGCGGTCCCGGCGCCAGCGGCTTCATGGAGTGGCGGATCGCCCGGCTCGAGCAGGCGCTGAAGCTCACCGACGCGCAAAAGCAGAAGCTCGACGAGTTCAAGTCGGCATCGGCGAAGGCGGCCGAAGCGATGCGCAGCACTTGTCCGGCGGAGTTCCCTGCCACTCTCCCGGCACGTATGGAATTGATGGAGAAGCGCAGCGAGGCGATGCTGCAGGCGGTCAGGACCGTGCGGCCGGCGCTCGACGGCTTCTATGCCTCGCTCACCGAGGAGCAAAAGGCGCTGGTCAATTCCGCCCGCGGCCATCGCCGGTTCTGGCGCTGGCGCGACCGCTGGTGACGGCCGCAGCGGGCCGGCGGCGGAGCGGGGAGGCTGCGCTTCTTTCGCGGCTTCCCTAGCTGTCGGCCAGCGCCCGGCTGACGATGTCGTTGACGTCGGCGGACAGCGTCGACGCCGCCGCAATGCGGCGGAGCGCGGCCTGCGCCTTCGTGCGCCGGCCGCTTTCCAAGGCCCGCCAGGAGCGGAAGGCGGTGGAAAGCCGCGACGCGACCTGCGGATTTTTCCCGTCGAGCGTCAGCACGGCGTCGGCCACGAAGTCATAGCCCGCGCCGTCGGCGCGGTTGAACTGCGTGGTATTGCCATGCGCGAACGAGCCGATCAGCGCGCGCACGCGGTTCGGATTATTCATCGAGAAGGCGGGATGGGTCGTGAGCGCGCGCACGCGCTCGAGCGTGCCGGCCTTCCGGGATCATCGCCTGGAGGCCCGATCCACTTGTCGATGATCAGCGGGTCGCTCTCATAGCGCTGGTAGAAATCCTGCAGCGCTTCGGTGCGCGCCGGCACGTCGTGCAGCGACAGGATCGCGAGCGCGGCCATCCGGTCGGTCATGTTGTCGGCCGCATGATATTGCGCGAGCGCGCGTCGCGATGTGCTTTGCATGGCCGGTCGCGACCAAGAGATCGAGCGCTGTGTTCTTCAGCGAACGGCGGCCGGCGCTGGCTGCATCGGGGCTGTAGGGGCCGCCGGTCTGCATCTTGCGATAGGCCTCGTCGAGCGGCTGATCGAGCGCGCGGCCGATGGCGCTCCGCAGATGCGCGCGGGCGGCGAAAATTCGCGTCCGGATCGACATCGCGGCCGATCTCGCGTGCAATATCGCCCTCGCTCGGCATGGCGAGCGGCGAGTGCGACAAAGGCCGGCTCCAGCGCGCTGGTCGGCAAGGATCGCGGCCAGCGCCTCGATCAGGCCCTCATCCGTCGCCGGCGGCGTTGTCGCGCGCGGATCAGCGCGACATTCTTCACCAGCAGCCTGGTCGCCGAGCGTCTGCAATGCCTGCCAGCGATTGAACGGATCGCTGTCATGGGCCGCGAGCCGCCGCAGAGTCCTCGGCCGACAGGCTGGCGGTAAGCTTCACCGGTGCGGAGAATTCGCGGTTGATCGACAGCACCGGGCGTTCCGGCACATGTCTCGAAGATCAGGATGTCGGAGGGTTTGGTGAGCGCGATCACGTCGCCCTGCATCGGCTTGCCGCCGATACGCCAAGCGGCAGATCGGCGCCGTCCGACGCGACCAGCCCGACCCGCAGCGGGATCACCATCGGCTCTTTCACCGGCTGGCCCGGCGTCGGCGCCAGCGACTGCGACAGTTGCAGCGTGTAGGTCTTCGCCGCCGCATCGTATTTGCCGTCGGCCACGATTTCGGGCGTGCCGGCCTGCGAATACCAGAGCATGAACTGGGTCAGATCGCGTTTCGTGGCGTCGGCGAAACATTGCACGAATTGCTCGATGGTCGCGGCTTCGCCGTCATGGCGGTCGAAATACAGGTCCATGCCCTTGCGGAAGTCGGCTCGCGCCGAGCAGAACGCTTCAGCATGCGCACGACCTCGGCGCCTTTCTCGTAGATCGTGGTCGTGTAGAAATTGTTGATCTCGTGATAGAGCTCGCGGCCGCACCGGATGAGCGAGGGGACCGGCATCCTCCACGAACTGATGCGCGCGCAGGTTCCGCACGTCGCCGATCCGCTCCACCGGCGCGCGAGCGCTGGTCGGCGGTGAATTCCTGGTCGCGATAGACGGTGAGCCCTTCCTTCAGGCAGAGCTGGAACCAGTCGCGGCAGGTGATGCGGTTGCCGGTCCAGTTGTGGAAATATTCGTGCGCGATGATGGCCTCGATCGCGGCGTAAGTCGGAATCCACCGCGGTCTCCGGCGAGGCCAGCACATAGCGGTCGTTGAAGACGTTGAGGCCCTTGTTCTCCATCGCTCCCATGTTGAAGTCGGAGACCGCGACGATCATGAAGATGTCGAGGTCGTATTCGCGTCCGAACGCTTCCTCATCCCAGCGCATCGAGCGCTTCAGCGAATCCATCGCATAGCCGCAGCGATCTTCCTTGCCGGGCTCGACATAGATCTTCAGTGTCGACCTTGCGGCCGGACAGGGTGACGAAGCTGTCCTCCACGCAGCCGAGCGCGCCGCCCACCATCGCGAACAGATAGGACGGCTTCGGAAACGGATCGTGCCAGACCGCGAAATGCCGGCCGTGCCGGGCAGGTCGCCGCGCTCGATCAGGTTGCCGTTGGCCAGCAGCACCGGCGCCTGCGCCTTGTCGGCCTCGATCCGCGTCGTATAGACCGCCATCACGTCCGGCCGGTCGGGGAAATAGGTGATGCGGCGGAAGCCCTCGGCCTCGCATTGCGTGCAATAGGTGCCGTTCGAACGGTACAGCCCCATCAATTGGGTGTTGGCGGAGGGGTCGACCATGGTTTCGATCGTCAAGCTCGAACGGGCGCTGCGGCGGCTGCGACGAGGTCAGCCGGTCGGGCGAGGCGACGAAGCGGCATCGGCGGCAGCGGCTTGCCGTCGAGCGCGATCGACGACGAGGGCAAGCCCGTCGCCGTCGAGCACGAGCGGCGCCGGCGACGTCGTCAGGATTGGGCCGCAGGCTCAAGGTCGCGCGCACGCGCGAGCGCGGTCGGATGTAGCGACACGTCGAGATGGACGCGTCGTCGACCAGCCAGTCCGGCGGACGATAATCCTGAAGGCGGACGGGGCGGGCCTGTTCGGTGCGCATGGGGAGGGGGAGTTCCTTCGAGCATGTGAAAGTCGGGCGATTGGTCGCAGCGACCCAAATCGATGACCTCCATATCGGGATTTTTCGTGACCTGATAGAAGGACCTGAGCCGGCAGCATAGCCGGGAGGACGTTAGGAGGACTTCATGCCGAGGATTTGCGCGGTGTTGCTCGCCGCAGCCGCATTCGCCTTTTCGAATATCGGCGCCCAGGCGCAGCAACCCTATCCCAACCAGCTCGTGCGCATCGTCGTGCCGTTCTCGGCCGGCAGCGCGACCGATCTCCTGGCGCGTGCGGTCGCCGACAAATTGTCGGAGAAATGGAAGCAGCAGGTCATCGTCGAGAACCGTCCTGGCATTGCCGGCACCACCACGGTCGCGAAAAGCGCGGCCGACGGTTACACCCTGATGCTGACCTCGAACGGTCACACCGTCGCCGGCGTGCTCAACAAGGGCCTGCAATTCGATCCGGTGAAGGATTTTGCCGGGATTACGCCGATCGCATCCGTGCCGCTCGTCCTCATCTCCAATCCGGACCTGCCGGCCAAGACCGTCAAGGAATTGATCGACATCGCCAAGGCCAAGCCCGGCACGATGAATTTCGCATCACCCGGTCTCGGTTCGACGACTTTCATTGCCGGCGCGCTGTTCAAGGATGCGGCGAAGATCGACGTGGTGCACGTGCCTTACAAGGGCGCGCCGGAATCCAACATGAGCGTGGTGCGCGGCGACTTGCAGTATTATTTCACGCCCGCGAACACAGCCTCCGAACTCGTGCAATCGGGCAAGGTGCGCGCGCTCGCGGTCGCGACCGACAAGCGTGTCCCGACCATGCCCGACGTGCCGACCCTGAAGGAGGCGGGACTTCCCAACTTCTCCTACGATTCCTGGTTCGGGCTGATGGCGCCGGCCGGGACGCCGGCTGCGATCGTCGAGAAGGTCAACAAAGACGTGATCGAAGGCCTGCAGGATCCGGCCTTGCAGGACCGTATGGCCAAGCAGGGCGGTGTGCTGGTCATCACCTCGTCGCCGAAAGCTTTCGACGAGATGATCAAGAGCGATACCGCCCGCTATACCAAGATTTTCGAGGCGGCCGGGATCGGCGCGAAATAACCCACCACCGCTTTCGGTATTCTGTCACGACGCCGGACTGCCTCCGCGGTCCGGCGTTTTTATGTGCGCGGATTGCAGTTTGGAATTCTCCTTAAATCATTGTGTTTGCGGCACGTTTTGTTCTTGGTTACTGACGTGAGCAATGCCCTTTTCAGTCGCCACAGCGTCCGGCAAATCATTTCGCATGAAATCCAAATGGTCGCTCGGCAGCCGCGCCTTCTGGCTGCGTCAGATGCGCCAATGGCACTGGATCAGCGCCGCGATTTGTCTGATTGGAATGCTTCTATTCGCAGTGACCGGCATCACGCTGAATCATGCCGGCAAGATCGAAGCGAAACCGGTCGTTTCCGAACGCATCGCCACCATCCCCCGAAGCCTCGCGCCCGCCATCGCGGCGTTGCCACCGAAAGCCAAGATGCCGGTTCCGGTCGTCCTCGCCGACTGGGTCTCGGTCGCGCTCAAGGTCGATGTCGGCGGGCGCGAGGCTGAAATCTCCGAGACCGAAATCTATGTCGCGCTACCGCGGCCGGGCGGCGACGCCTGGCTCAGTCTCGATCGCAAGAGCTTCGAGGCGCGCTACGAGGTCACCGATCGCGGCTGGATTTCCTGGGCGAACGATCTGCACAAGGGCCGCAATACCGGCGCCATGTGGTCGCTGTTTCTCGATGTGTTCGCGATCGCCTGTGTGGTGTTCTGCCTGACCGGACTTGTGCTGCTTCAGCTGCTGTCGAACGGGCGGCCTTCGACCTGGCCGCTGGTCGGCCTCGGCCTCGTGATCCCGCTGCTGATCGCGATCCTTTTCATTCACTGAGGATATTCATGCGCGCCCTTGTCTCGATCACCATGTCCGGCGCGTTCGTGGTGCCGGCTTTTGCCGCCGAGATGAAAGTGAGCATCGAGATTCCGCGGCTGACGGTCGCGGAATATCACCGGCCTTATGTCGCGGTCTGGCTGGAGAAGCCGGACCAGACTTTCGTCGGCAATATCGCGGTCTGGTACGACCTCAAGCTGAAGGACCGGGAGGGCACCAAGTGGCTGAAGGACATGCGGCAATGGTGGCGCAAGTCCGGTCGCGAATTGTCCATGCCGGTCGACGGTCTGAGCAGCGCGACGCGCGCGCCCGGCGAACATCAGATCGCGGTCGCGCTCGACAAGGCGCCGATGAAGGACCTGGCCGAGGGCCGATACCAGCTCGTGGTGGAAGCCGCCCGTGAGGTCGGCGGTCGCGAAATCCTGCGCATTCCATTCCAGTGGCCGGTCAGCGCCGGAAACGACACGCCCGCGGACAATCCGAAGGTCAAAGGCGAACACGAACTCGGTCAGGTTGCGCTCGAGCTGAGGCCGTGAATTGCAGGAGGACTGTCATGATGCTGTCCCGCAAATGGCTCGTATTGGCGTTGTGTGTCGGTCTGCCGCTTTCGGCGCAGGCGCATCGGGCGTGGCTGTTGCCGTCCGCCACCATTCTGTCCGGCAGTGACGATCTCTGGGTCACGGTCGATGCCGCGGTGTCGAACGACCTGTTCTATTTCGAGCACCAGCCGATGCGGATCGCCAATATCGGCACCCGCGCGCAGACGACCGGCGCCCGCGGCGGCCCCGGTGCGCAGCTTTCGATCACCGCGCCGGACGGCTCGGCGGTCGAAGCGCAGAACGGCTCGACCGGGCGCTATCGCTCGACCTTCGATGTGCCGCTGAAGCAGAAGGGCACCTACAAGCTGGCGCTGGTCAATGAGGGCGTGTTCGCAAGCTACAAGGAAAACGGGCAGGTGAAGCGCTGGCGCGGCGCGGCTGAGAATTTCGCGAAGGAAGTGCCGCAGAGCGCGGAAGGCCTGCAAGCTTCGTTCCTGCAAAGCCGGATCGAGACCTTCGTAACCTCCGGCAAGCCGACCAAGGACACCTTGAAGATCACCGGCGCCGGGTCTCGAGCTTTCGCCCATTACCCATCCGAACGACATGACCGCCGGCAGCGAGGCGAGCTTTCAGCTCATGCTCGATGGCAAGCCCGCCGGCAATGTGAAGATTTCGGTCGTGCCCGGCGGCAACCGCTATCGCGACAAGCTCGGCGAAATCAACCTGACTACCGACGCCGCCGGCAAATTCACCATCAAATGGCCGCAGCCCGGCATGTACTGGATGGAAGCGGTGGTGCGCGACGAGGCAGCGCCGATCAAAGAGGTGAAGCCGCGCCGCGCCGGCTATTCCGCGACCTTCGAGGTGCTGCCGCAATAATGCGGCGCGTTCTGATCCCCTCGCATGTGCCGACGCTTGCGCCGCTCGCCGGGCGGGCGGCGCAAGTCGTTTCCAATGTCGTTTCGCTTGCCGGCGAGACCATGGGAACCTCGTGGTCGGTCAAGGCGGTGACGCGAACTCCGCCGGAGCACCTGGGTCCGCTGATCGAGCGGTGTCTCTCCCTTGTCGTTGCGCAGATGAGCCAGTGGCAGAGCGGCTCCGATCTCAGCCGGTTCAATTCGGCCCCGGCCGGTATGCATGCGCTGCCCGATGAATTCTTCCTGGTCCTGCAATATGCGCTGGCGCTCGCGCGTGACACCGGCGGCGCCTATGACCCGACGCTCGGCGCATTGACCGAGCTTTGGGGATTCGGCGCGTCCGGGCGCCGGCGCGCAAAACCGGGCCCAGCAGCCATCGATCAGGCGCGGGCGCGCGGGGGCTGGCAGCGCGTGACGCTCGATGCCTCGCGCCGCACTGCGTTTCAGCCGGGCGGCGTGCAGATCGACCTGTCGTCGATCGCAAAGGGATTTGCGGTCGATCTGGTGTCGGGGGCGCTGGTCAAATGCGGCATCGCCGATTACCTGGTCGAGATCGGCGGCGAGCTGCGCGGCAGCGGCACCAAGCCCGATCTGTCACCGTGGTGGGTCGAAATCGAAGGCGCTTGCGATCTGGTGATCGCGCTGCAGGGCATTTCGATCGCTACCTCCGGCGATGCACGCCGCTATTTCGACGATGGCGGCCGCAGGCTTTCGCACACGCTCGATCCGCGCACCGGCCGGCCGATCGCAGACGATCTTGCTTCGGTCACGGTGATTGCCTCTTCCTGCATGAAAGCCGATGCGCTCGCCACTGCTTTGTCGGTGCTGGGTATGGAGGAAGGCATGCGCTTTGCGGCAGCGCGCGCGATCGCGGCGCGCTTCGTCATTCGCGGAGCGGGCGGGCCGGTGGAGCGGATGACGCCGGCCTTTGCCGAGATGGTCGGCTAGGGCTGCGAGCAACGCATCTTGTCTCAAAGGACAGGTCCACCGGCTATACCGGCAGCGTATCCGGGAGCGGCCGCAACGAAAACGGCACGACAGGGTTGGTCGATCTCGCCATCTCGGCGTCCACCGCCGCGAATGCGCGTCCTTTCGTTTCCGGATCGCAGAGCACGCGCGCGACGAGCTCGGCAACATCGCTGCGGTTGATGAATCCGTGCATCTGCGGATCTGTACTCAGAATGCCCCGACCGGTTGCCGCGTCAGAACGCAGGCCGCCGGGCCTGAGGATGGTCGCGGATGGAATCGTACGCTTGAGGTGCTCCTCGGCCCGCGTCTTGGCGTCAACCGCCGCTCCGAATGCCGCTATGGCGCGTTCCGATCGAAACGGCGCCATCTCTCCGCACCCGATCGACGTGACCAGGACGAGCCGTTCGACAGGGCGAGCCGCGGCCTGGTCAATGACGTTGATGTTGCCATCATGATCCACGTAGCGCCCGTCGTCGGAGCGGCCGCCCAATGTGGAGACGACATCGCCGCCCGCCGGCAGATGCATGAAGGCGCGCGCAACATCGGACTTCGAAAACGCGTCCCCGTACACGGTCTGAACGCCCAGATTCTCGAGATCGGACTTTGCCGCCTGCGAGCGCAGCATGGCGAATACGGGAACATTTCTCGTTCTCAGCAGCTGCGCGAGCGCCAGCCCGACACCGCGACTTGCTCCAAAGATCAAAACCGGGCGCACGTCAATTGCCTTCCGACACCGAGGCGAATCGGCTTTCGAGTTGAGCAAAACGTTCCACCTGGTCGGCTTTGAGCCGACGTTCCGCATCCCTGCCGACGAATATCTTGAACATGGCTTCTCCGTCGGCGTTCAGGAACTGCACCGAGAGCGTATCCGTTCCCATAAACGGTCGGCGCAGAAACACAATGGCGCGGCAGTTTTCGTGGCGCAAATGCCCGCTCAAGGAACTGCCGCCCTTGAGGTTGTAAAACCCGTGCCCCAGCGCGCCTGCGGGGAAACGACCATTGAATTCGAATATGACATCCTTGGTGTGAACGATCGCGATGATGTCTCCCCATCCCGAAACATCCTGCATGACGTCCACGAAATGATCGCCGGATATGCGTTTCCACATCTTGGCGGGCAGACATTCGATGACGGTTTGGAGTGGCAGCTTGTGCTGAGCGCACATCGCTTCCAGAACGCCATCGGGTTTTTCTGAAAGTGCCTGCCGCACACGATCGACTTTTTCAGCTACGCTGACTCCATTCATGATTTTTACTCGCTGTCTGTGGTTTGATGGGAAAGGCGGCGGGGGCAGGTTGTTCGTCGAACCGTGTTTGTGAATGCCCAGGAAACTTCGTCTTGAGGAATTTGGCTGGAGCGATCCTGGTCTAGTCGAGTGCGAAGCGGATCGCGACGGTCGCGGTGAAGTGGCCGCCGGGCGGCGGCGGCAGGGACAGCCGCGCCATGATCTGCGGTATCACGCGGTCGAACGAGGCAATTCCCGATCCTCTGACCACCGCATGCGACACCGCCGTTCCGTTCGGCCCTATGGTCACGCGCGCCGTTACCGTGCCTTCGTCGCCGCGGCTCGCGGCTTCCGCCGGATAGATGCGGCGGCGCATGATCTCGGCGCGCAGCAGGGTGCCGTAATTCGCTTGCGTGGCGCCCGTTTGCGCGCGTTCGGCTTGCGCGCCCGACATCGTTCCCGAAGCGCGCGCCGCTGTCGCGCCATTGGCGCGTCCGCGCTGCACCGGCTTGGTCTTGCGTTCGCGCGGCTCGGATTTGGGTTTGCTGGTCGAATCCTTGATCGGCTTTGCCTGCGGCTGCGGTTCGTCATTCGACTTGGTGGGAGCGGCGTCTTCGGGCGCCGGAAAGACCGGCGGCTCGGACGGGGCCGGCGCCAGCGCCGCCATCTCGGTCGGCGGCGGCGCTTCCGGTTCCGCCGCCATCTCAATGGGCTGCTGCGGCGCTTCCGGCTCGGCCTCGATCGCCGGCGCTGGCTCCGCGGCTGCGACGGTCTCCGGGTTCTGACCGCTCAAAGGCAGTGGCAACAGCCCGAGTTCGACTTGCGGCGCTGTCGCCAGATGCGCGCCGGCATTGTCGGCAAGCCCGTAAGGCGTGCGCGTCAGGATCAATGCCGCAAGCGCGACATGGATTGCGGCCGAGGTCAGCCACAATCGCGAACGCGAATCGGCCGCCGCCTTGCGCCACAGCCGTATCATGGCGCGGCTCCTGGCGGTTCGGACTGCGCCACCAGCGAGACCCGCGCGACTCCGGCGGCATTGAGCTGCGCCATCACCTCGACGACGCGACCATAGGGCGCGTCGCGGTCGCCGCGGACATAGACCATGCGCTCCTGCCCCGCACCCTCGGTCTGCAGCGCGCGGACGCGGGCGGCGAGGTCGCGCGGCGGCAGCGGCTCGGCACCGAGGAAGCTCGCGCCGTCCTTCGCGACCGAAACGATGATGGGCGCGCGCGGATTTTCCGGCGTGAGGCTGGAGGATTTCGGCAGCTTCACCGGAATGCCGGCGGCGAGCAGCGGCGCAGTGATCATGAATACCACGAGCAGCACCAGCATCACATCGACCAGCGGCGTGACGTTGATCTCCGCGCGCGGAGCATAATCGTCACCGTCATGGTTATTCGCGCCGCGCATGTCAGGCCTCCCGGCGCGGGTCGATGCACAGTTCGAGCGCCAACCGCTCGATCAGGCGTTGGCCCTTCTTGTTGAGCCGTGACAGCGCACCGGAAAACCGCATGTGACCGATCGCCGCCGGGATTGCAGCGGCGAGGCCGAGCGCGGTGGCGAGCAGCGCCTCGGCGATCCCCGGCGCGACCACGGACAGGCTGGTGTCCTGCGCGGCGGCGATGGCGCCGAACGAATGCATGATGCCCCATACCGTGCCGAACAGGCCGAAGAAGGGGGCTGCGGTGGTGATGATGCCGAGTCCGGGAAGGCTGCGGTCGGCGATCTCGAGCGCCTGCGCCAGCACATGGCGCATCGTGGTCTCGACATAGTCGAGACGCTGACCGGAAGGCAGATGAATAGCCTTCGCCGCAGCATCGCGGCCGCTCGGCAACAACGCCGCCAACGCACCGCTGCCGCCGCCTTCGATATCGCGGCGCAGGCGGCTCACCTGGATCGCTACATCGGCGATCAATGCCCAGCAGGCCACCGAGGCAACGATCAGAACCACGATGACCAGTTTCACCACCGGATCGGCGGCGAGGAACATATCCAGATAAGACAGGCGAACGTCGTTCATCACTTTTGCTTTCCAAAAATCGAGGCGAGCGCGTGCGGCGGGCGGAACATGTCACGCCACCGGATGCGGATGCGGATAGAGCGAGTGCCCGCGCCCGGCCAGCTGCACCGCGCCGACATCGATGCCGAAGCGCCGCATCACCGCCACAGGTGCGAGCACGTCTGCGGGCGGACCCTGTTCCACCAGCTTTCCGGCCTCAAGGACGAGAACGATGTCGGCATACAGCGCCGCGACGGCGAGGTCGTGCAGCACCAGGATGACGCCGCAGCCGCGGTCGGCATAGCGGCGCAGCCGTGCCATCAGCCGGTGCTGCTGGTCGACGTCGAGCGCAGCGGTCGGCTCGTCGAGCAGCAGCCATGCCGGCTTCAGCTGTTCGAGCCGCTCGTGCATCTGCGCCACGAGGCGCGCCATGCGCATGCGCTGGCGTTCGCCGCCGGACAGCGTTGCCGCAAGCCGCGCGGCGAGCGGTGCGAGTTCGAACTCGGCGATCGCGGCGTCCACCGCGCGCGCATCGTTGCGGCAACTCGGCCGGCGGGCATGCGCCAGCCGCCCCAATTCAACGATGTCGCGCACGCGATAGCCGAAGGCGAGGGTGCTGTCCTGCGGCAGCGTCGCGCGCAGCAGCGCGAGGTCGGCCGGGCGTTGCGTGGCGATGTCGCGATCGCCATAGCGGACGCGGCCGCGGCTCGGCCGCCGGAATCCGCCAAGCGCGGCGAGCAGCGTCGATTTGCCCGCGCCGTTGCGGCCGATCACCGCGATCAGTCGGCCACACGGCAGCGCCAATGTGGTCGGATGCAGCAGCGCGCGTCCGCCGACCGTAACGCCGACGCCCTCGCTATGGATATCGAGATATTCAGCGGCCATGGCGCTGCACCACGAGCCAGATGAATAGCGGGCCGCCGACCATACTGGTCAGGATGCCGACCGGAATTTCCGCCGGCGCCGCCAGCGTGCGCGCCACGGTATCGGCGCCGACCATCAGCGTCGCGCCGAACAGCATCGACGCCGGCAGCACGACACGGTTCCCGGCGCCGACCAACAGGCGCGCGATATGCGGCGCCACCAGGCCAACGAAGCCGATCATGCCGGCGAGGCAGACCGTCGCGCCGGTTACCAGAGCGGCGGCGACGATGATGCGTCCCTTCAGCGCGCGCGTATCGACGCCGAGGCCGAAGGCCTCGGTCTCACCGAGCGACAGCGCATCGAGCTCGCGCGCGTGCGCCAGAAGGTAGATCGCGCCACCGATCACCGCCGGCAGCGATACGGAAAGCGGCAGCCACGAGGCACCGCCAAGCGAGCCGAGGGTCCAGAAACTGATCGAACGAAGCTGGGCGTCGTCGGCCAGAAAGATGATGACGCCGAGACCGGCGCCAGCCACCGTGCCGATGCCGATGCCCGACAGCAGCATGGTCGACATCGAGATGCCGTCCGGCGTGCGCGCGGCCCAGTAACACAGCGAGACCGCGGCAAGCCCGCCGAGAAAGGCCGAGGCCGGCAGCACCAGCGCACCATAGGGGGCCGGCAGCGGGCCGATCAGCGCATCCTGGAAGGCGATCGCGAGGACCGCGGCAAAGGCGGCGCCGCCGGTGATGCCGGTCAGTCCGGGATCGGCGAGCGGATTGCGAAACAGCGCCTGCAAAGCCGCGCCCGCGACCGCCAATCCGCCGCCGGCGGCGATGGCAAGCGCGACGCGCGGCGCGCGAATGGCAAGAATGGCGTCCGCCTGCCTCGTGCCGCCGCCGACCAAAGCCGCCAGCATGTCCCATGGACTGATGGAGGAGGGACCGATCGAAAGCCCCGCCACCATGCCGACCGCGAACAACAGCGCCAGCGCACCGATGATCGCGGTCGCCGGAGTCACCGCGCGCGATCGCCGGTCCGAAAGCGGCATCGTGCCGGCCGCATCCGTCATTCCGGCTCTCCGCGGAATAGCTCCGGCAGGTAATGTTGAGCGACGTCGCGCGCGATCACCGGCGTCGACGGGCCGAACAGCATGAACGGGCCGGCGTCGATGGCAAGCACGGACGCCGGCGCAAGCACCGCGTCGAACCCGGTGAGCTTGAGGAAACCCTCAGCCCCTCCGGTTTTGGCAAGCACGTCGGGCGTGGTCAGCAGCCCGTCCGGCGGCGACGTGATGAAGGCCTCGCGCGAAATCGGCTTGATGTTCTTCCAGGCTTTGCCGGCATTGCCGGCGCCAGCGAGCGCAAGCGCGGCGGTGATTGGCGCGATATCACCGGTAGCCATCGCGCTGCCGGCGTCGGCCGCTATCACGAACAGCAGGTTCGGCCGGCGTGATGAGGTCGCCACGCGGCGGCCAAGATCGTCGGCGGCGCGATCGATCCTTTCGATCATCTCGCGGGCGCGCTCGTCGCGGCCGATCAAGGCGGCAACCTTCTCGATCTTGCGGCGGATGCCGGCGATCGTCGGTTCATCGTCGACGAATACGACCTTGATGCCCGCGGCGGCGATCTGGTCGGCGACGCCGTCGGGTCCGATCTGTGCCGTCGAGATCACGATGTCCGGCTTCAGGCTGATGACGCCCTCGGCGGAAATGGCGCGGAACACGCCGATCGTGGCGCGCTTGCGCACCGCGGCCGGACGCCGGCTGGAGCGGTCGCAGCCGACCAGACGATCCATGCCGTCCAGTTCGGCGACGATCTCGGTGAGATCGGCGCCGACGGTGACGATGCGGCGGATCGGGTCCGCCGCAGCCTGCACATGCGATCCTCCTCCGGAGAGAACCGCAAGCGCGGCCGGCGCCGCCAGCAGCGAAAGTACGTGGCGGCGGCTGATACTTTGCGCGGGCGAAGCCGGCTTATGCATGGGCTTGTCCTCGCTCAGAAGGTCGAACGCAGGTTGAAGCGGATTGCGCGTCCGGCCTGCTCGAGCTCTTCCAGCGACGAGCGGTAGCTGACGTTGCCGATGTTGGAGAGCGTCACCGACAGCGCGTGCTGGGTGAAGCCGGTCGGCACCTTCGGCTTCCAGGTCCCGCCGAATTCGAGATTGTAGGTGGCCCAATCTCCGATGGCGGTGATGGTGGTGGTGCCGGCGACGCGGCCCGGCTCCTCGCGCAGGGTGCTGGTGGCGCCGCGCATATAGGCGTCCCACCACCAGTCGATGCCGGAACTGGTCTGAGCCTCGTAGCGCAGGCCGACGCGGCCCGACCATGCCGGCACGCCGGATAACTGCGTGCTAAAGGTCTCGTAGATGAACTCGCGACGGATCGCCGTCATCGTGCCGTAGACTTCGTAGGCCGGAACGATCTTGTAGCCCGCGGTTAATTCGGCGCCCCGGGACTTGGCGGCGTTGATGTTGGTGTAGGTGGTCTCCATCGCGGTCTGGCAGGTCGCCAGGGGCACCGCCGAACAGACCGCGGTCGTGAGGTAGTCCTGCGCCACGCTGTAGAACAGCGTGCCGTCGAGGCGGAACTTGCCGTCGTTCCAGCGCGCGCCGAACTCATAGCCGTTCGAGGTTTCCGGCACGAGGTTCGGGTTGGGGCGAATGGTTGCTCCCGAGCCGAACAGCGTGCCGGTGTGGAGCTGCAACAGCGTCGGCGCGATGTAGCCCTGGCCCCAGCCGATGCGCAGCGTCAGCGGTTCGACCGGCGTCCACAGCAGCGAGGCCGAGCCGATCGGGCTTTCGCTCTCGCGGCTGTTGGGACGCAGCGGGTCGACTGCGCCGGTCACAATCGATTCTTGGAGCGCGTTGCGGGTCCAGATCTGACGCACGCCGCCCACGGCCTGCCAGCCCGGCGCGAAGCTCCAGGTATTCTGGGCGTAAAGCGAGGTCGAGGTGACGGAGGCTTTTTGTCCCCAATAGATGTCGTAGGGCGTGACGATCGGCGGCGCCGCGCCGACTTTGACCGTCGCGGGACCCACGCGGGTGGCGTCGCGGTCGAGATTGTCCTTCAGGTATTGAAGCCCGACCACCAGCACATTGTTGGGGAGCGGCGTCAGGTCGGCCTGCAGGTTAAGGCCGTTGGTGGCGAGTTCGTCGCTGTCTTCGTGCCGGAAGTCGACGGAGCGGGTGATCTTTGGCGGGCCGACCTGCTGCACGACGCTATATGCGACGTCCTGGGTAAACTGGCGAGCGATGGTCTGGTGGTACGCGTTGGCCGAAAGGCGCGACATCCATGGCAGCAGGTTCTTGCCTTCATAGAACACTGCGTATTTCTCGCGGTCCCGCTGCGGCATGTCGAGCTGGAACTTGGAGAACGTCTCCCCGATGGTGCCCGGCGGCGTCGACGACTGACTCGACAGGCCGAACCGGTCATAGCCGAGCGAGAGCGAATGCTTTCCGTCATTATAGCCGACGCGGGCGTCGAAATTGCTGGTGCCGTAATAGGTATTCGGCAGCGCCCCGCTCGGCGTGATGCGAGTGTAGTCCTCGGTGCGACCGTAGAACAGGCGGTAGTTGAAATTGCCCACGGTGCCCGAGGCGAGGCCGTTGCCGAAATAGCCGCGCGTGCTGCTGTCGTAGCCGCCGCCGACCTCGACGCCGAATGGTCGCAGCACCGGCTTCTTGGTAATGATGTTGACCACACCGCCGATGGCGCGGGAGCCGTACAGAACCGATTGCGGGCCGCGCACCACCTCGATGCGTTCGACCAAGGCAGGATCGATCAGCATCGGCGGGCCGTAGGTGGTGTGATCGGTGATCTCCTGGCCGTCGATCAGGATCAGCGAGCGCCGCGCGTCTTCGCCGCGGATGCGGATGCGCTTGAGGCCGGGAAACGAGGATTCGTCGATCTGCACGCCGGGTACGTCGCGCAGCAATTCGGCGATGGACGAGCCGCCGCGATGCTCGATCTCCTTTTGGGTGACCACGGTCACGGAAGCCGGCGCAAAGCGAAGCTCCGTTTCGCGCCGGTTGGCGGTAAACACCAGGGTGCCGAGATCCTCTCCGCTGCTGTTTTGCGCCCGCGCCGTCTCCACCGTCGCCATGATGGCGATCAGCACGCCCCCAACGGCGCTCGTCCTCTTCCAGATCATTTCTTAAACCTCCTTTGAGTAATTTCTGCCGATATCCGTTCGCGTCACGCCGCGGCGGATGCGCTCAGCCTGTCCTGAAGCGATGAGAGGCTTGCGATCCGGTCCGGGCGCAGCACTCGACGCGCGATGCATGGGGAAGGCCGGCGGCGATCCGCCGGTGATTTTCACCAGGATGTCGTTGAAGGCGTCGATGAGGTTGCCGTACCAGAACCGCCCCGCAATGGTGAGACGTGCGGTGTCGCCGGCCATGGTGAGAATGCCGGCTGCATGCCATTGCGACAGCAGCGGCGCGAAGACCGTTCCGGCATCGGGCGCACCGGGCACGCTGAGCCCGGTCAGGTCGAGCATGCCGATCTCCAGGTTGGCCGCGATATAGTCGCGCGCCGACTGCAGATCGTCGCCGATACGCATGCTGCCGATCGGCTTTTGGCTGCGGCTCATGTCGGCGGCATAGGCGGCAAGATCGCCGTTCACTCCATAGCTGAAGCGGCCGAGCAATCCGCCGGCGCCGGAGCCGTAGGCCAGGCATTCGGCACCGGCCTTGACCATCAGATTGTAGCGGTTGCGCTCGCGTGCGGTGCGCCCCCAATGGCTATTGCTGATCTGGCGCCAGCCGTGCGCGGTCAGAAAATCGGCGCCGGTGCGATACATCGCGCCGAGATCGGTGAGGGTGGGCGCGGCCGGAAACTTGCCGCCCGCCATCGCTTGGTGCAGCGGCGTGCCCGGGATGATGTTGATGCCGTAGAGATCGACGCCATCGGGATCGAGCGCGTTGCAGATGCGCAGGTCCTCGCGCCAGACCTCTTCGGTCTGACCGGGAAGTCCAAAGATCAGGTCGATCACCAGAGCGGCGCGGTCGCGGCCGCGGATGTCTTCGAGGAAGCCGATGACCTGCTCTTTAGTGGAGCGGCGGCCCTGCCGCGTCCGCACTGCGGTGTCGAAGCTTTGCACGCCGATGGAAATGCGGTTCACGCCGGCGTCGAGACAGGCGTCGATCTTCTCGGAATCGAAATGGATGATTTGCCCCTCGATGGTGATTTCGCAATCCGGCGTCAGCGGCAGGCAGCGGCGTATCGTCGTCACAAGGCGGGCGAGGTCGGCCGCCGACAGCGCGCTCGGCGTGCCACCGCCGAAATAGACCGCGGCGACGGGACGCGATCTGATCGCGGGCTTCTCTGCTTCGCTTTCGATCTCCGCGACCAGCAGATCGACGTAGCGCGTGGCCTGATCTGCCGTGTGGGCATTGCGATAAAAGCCGCAGAACAAGCAGTGATTGGCGCAGAACGGGACGTGGAGATAGACCACGCGTCCGCGTTCAGAATCGATTGTCGATTCGTTGCTGGTTGCGTCGCCGAGCAGCTTATTCCATTGCGCGGACATTTCGTCCGCAGCCACGGCCCGGCCGCCGCGCCACGGCATCACCGCGCGACGCGCCGCAAAAGCGTCGCGCAAGGGATCGCCGCCGATCCGCGCAAAATAGGGTGTGAAGTCGAGCGCCTGCATCGCAACGCGTTCCGGCTGGATAAAATGTGAGCCAGCCGCACGACGCCGCTAGTGCACGCGGCGAAACTAACTTCAGCGTCCGTCGAAAAGTTTGCGTTGATTCCACTAACGCATCGATGAGAGAGATTCTAATTTCAACGCTGTGCAATCGACGAAATGGAAAAGACAAATTCAAAAATGATGGCGCGACTGCGCGAGACCAGCGCTAAAGCGATCTGTTCTTCGAACGGTGCCGTGCATTTCACCGGATCGCCAGACGCTCCTGCGTTAATGATGCCGCTTCTCATTTAGATTCGATCTAAAAGAAATACCCGAAATGAAGTTTTAAAAGCCGATTTCAGAACAGACCTGCGACTTAGCCGCGCCGATCGCTTCGCTAATCGACGTCATCTGTCCGGCAAATGCGGTCACGCGAGATGACCTCGCAGCGATGGCGGGCTTCGATTCTTTTTCGATCACTCGCATATTGAGCGGCTGGCAGAAGCTGAGACTTCCGGAATCGGCCTCCGCTCGTGGCGGTCCCCATTCCGAGACTGTCCGCGATTCATCGCGCCCGCGGATCGGCATCCTGTCGGCACCGGAAGGTCTCATCGACATATTTCTCTTTGCGCCGAATTTGGGTACGCCACGAACCCGGCTTTAATCTGCTAAAGGGTGTATGCCGAGGCGTCGAAAACGCGAAAAAGGCGTCGTATACGTCGCAAAATCGAGTGTTCCGGACCGGACCTGACGATCTCGATCTACGGAAAAATGCAGCTAAATCAATCACTTAGATTTGCCGTGGCGCCGATGATGGATTGGACCGACCGGCATTGCCGGTTCTTCCATCGCCTGCTGACGCGGCGCGCGCTGCTCTATACCGAGATGGTCACGACCGGCGCGGTGCTGCATGGCGACCGCGCGCGGCTGCTTCGTTTCGATCCGGCCGAGCATCCGGTCGCGCTCCAGCTTGGCGGCTCCGATCCCGCGATCTCGCGAACGTCCGCCCGCATCGGCGCAGGACTGGGCTACGACGAGATCAATCTCAATGTCGGCTGCCCGTCCGACCGCGTGCAGGACGGACGCTTCGGCGCCTGCCTGATGGCGGAGCCGCGCGCTCGTCGGCGATTGCGTCGCGGCGATGAAGGCGGCAGGTCTCGATTCCGGTCACGGTGAAATGCCGCATCGGCATCGATGATCAGGATCCGGAAGTAGGCGCTCGATGGCGCTGACGCGAGGCCGGTGAACGCGGCGCGCGTCGATGCGCTGATCGTGCATGCGCGCAAGGCCTGGCTCGAAGGGCCTGTCGCCGAAGGAGAACCGCGATATTCCGCCGCTCGATTACGACCGCGTCTATCGCCTGAAGCGCGCGCATCCCGAGCTGCCCATTGTCGATCAATGGCGGCATCGTCCTCGATCGAAGCCTGCCAGCGAGCATCTGCGCCATGTCGATGGCGTGATGATGGGCCGTGCCGCCTATCAGGAACCGTGGCGGCTGCTCGGCTGTCGATCCCGGAATTCTTCGGCGAGGACGCACCCTTCGCCACGGCGCGGCAGGCGCTGGAGGCGTTCTTTCCTTATATCGAGCGCGAGCTCGCGGACGGTACGCGGCTGCATTCCATCACCCGCCACGTGCTCGGGCTGTTCCGCAGCGTTCCGGGCGCACGCGCCTTCCGCCGGCATATTGCCGTTCGACGCCGTCAAACCCGGCGCCGGCATAGGTGTCCTGCGCGAGGCGCTGGACCTCGTGATGGACACGCCCGCGCCGATGACGCAAACCGCAGCAGCGTGACGCCGGCCCGTCCGGCCGAAATTTCCCGGCGCGTGCGATCAGCAAAAGTGGTTACCGGTTTTGCGTCCGATCGCACGCAATCCAACAAGGAGCCATGATGCTCGGCATCCCGGCCGGCGAGCTTGCGTTGCTTGCGCTCGCGATCGTTTTCGGCGGCGCCTTGACCGGGCTCCTGGCCGGATTGTTCGGCGTCGGCGGCGGCGCGGTGATCGTGCCGGTGCTGTACGAAATCTTTCGCGTCATCGGCGTGTCGGACGACGTCCGGGTGCAGCTCTGCGTCGGCACCTCGCTCGCGGTCATCATCCCGACCTCGATCCGGTCCTTCCTCGCCCATCGCGCCAAGGGCACACTGCCGGTCAGCATCCTGAAAGCCTGGATCGTGCCGGTCGCGCTCGGGGTGATCATCGGCGGCCTGCTCGCCGCGGTGGCGCCGACTTCGGTCTTCAAGAGCTTTTTCGCGGTGATGGCGTTCCTGGTCGGCGCCAAGTTCCTGTTCGCGAAGGCAAGCTGGCGGGTTTCCGACACCATACCCGGCGCCGCGCTGATGTGGGTCTACGGCCTGTTCATCGGTTTCTATTCCGCGATGATGGGGGTGGGCGGCGGCGCGGTCTCGACCCTGGTACTGAGTCTCTACGGCCAGCCGATCCATGCCGCGGTCGGCATTTCGGCGGGCGTCGGCGTCGTCATCTCGATCATCGGCACGATCGGTTTCGTAATCGCGGGATTGCCGTATCAGTCGCTGATGCCGCCACTATCGATCGGCTATGTCTCGCTGGTCGGGTTTGCGCTGATGGGACCCATCAGCGCGTTTTTTGCCCCCTATGGTGCGCGCATTGCGCATGCGATGTCGCGCCGCAAACTCGAACTCGCGTTTGGAATTTTCCTGTGGCTCGTGGCGGCGCGATTTGTCCTCAGTCTCATCTGGTAGTCACGGATAACCGCGCATGATCAGCTTGTCGCCGCGCACTTCCCAGCTTTCGAGCCGGTTCAGGAAGCTCATGCCGAGCAGGCTCTTCGTCAATTGCCCGGGTTGCGCGATCAGCGCCGGCACCGAGCGCTCCACCAGGCCGCCGACGCCGACACGATCGAGCGTGACGGAAGCCGCGCGCGTCTTGCCGTTCGCGGTATCGACGATGACATTGTAGTTCAGAACTTCGAGCGGAAGCCCCGCGGCCTTTGCCGCTTCCTGCGTCAGCACCACCGCGGTGGCGCCGGTATCGAGCACCATCGCAACCGTGCCGCCATTCACCTGCGTCGTGATGCCGAATTCGCCGGCCTGGCCGCGCGCGATTTCGACGATGCGCCCGCGGGTCGCCGCGCGGCCGGGAACCAGTTCGGTCATCAGCCGGTCGTAGACGCCGCGCAGCTCGAAGCGGTAGGTGTAACCGAGCGCAAGCATCAATGCGATCACGACCCAGATCAGCACGATGCGCAGCGCGCGGCCGATATTTTCCCGAAAGATGACGAGTGCGGCGCCGCCGAGCGCGATCAGCCAGACGATCTTCACCGACAGCGAGGCGAAATCGTCAGTCGACATGCCCGCGACATTGCCTTGCTCGTGCCGCATCAGCAGCACGACCAGCGCGAGCGCGATGGCCGTCATCAGAATCCAGAACAGGGTGCTGCGCAAGGAGCGGTCCTTCAGGCTACGCCGGATTGCGGCGTGATGCCGGCGGCGGCGAGCCGGGCCGGCAGCGCCGACATGACGCGCCGCCGCTCGCCGTCGGACAAGGCGGCCCAGCCCGCGATTTCCTCGATCGTGCGTCCGCAGCCCCGGCACAGCTTCGAGCCGGATTCCATTACGCAGATTTTCAGGCAGGGAGATTCGATGGCTGGCATTGCGCAAACGTCAGGGATTGAGCAGGAGCGATGCCGCAACATAGGCGCGGCCGGTCAAATTCGGAAGTATCAGGCGCCGCGGCCGCCGGCCGCCGCCGCACCGCCATGCTCCTCGATCGGAGCATGCGACTCCCTGGAATGCAGGGCAGGCGAGGGCTCGCTCATCGGAGGCAAGCGCCGCCATCACGCGCTCGGGCGGCAGCGCGATGATCACTTCGGTGCCGACGCGCAGCTTCGATTTCAGCGTGAAGGTACCGCCATGCAGGTCGACCAGGCTCTTGGCGATCGGAAGGCCCAGGCCCGCGCCCTGTTCGGCCGACTTGATCGCGTTCGAGCCCTGACCGAAAGAAGCCAGCACCACCGGGATTTCGTCCTCGGGGATGCCCGGACCGGTATCCTTGACGCTGAAATATTGTCCGCCCGACGCTGTCCAGCCGACCTTGATCCAGATTTCACCGCCTTGCGGGGTGAACTTGATCGCATTCGAGAGCAGGTTGAGCGCGATCTGGCGGATGGCGCGCTCATCGGCCCATACCCGCGGCAGATCGGCTTCGAACATTTCGTGGATCGTGATCAGGCGGTTCTTGGCGCGCAGTTTCACCAGATGGTGGCAATCCTCGACGACGCCAACGAGCGACACCGCTTCCTCGTTCAGCTCGTAGCGGCCGGCCTCGATGCGCGACAGATCGAGGATTTCGTTGATCAGGCCGAGCAGATGCTGGCCGGAATCATGAATGTCGTTGGAATATTCCTTGTAGGCGGCGACCGAATGCGCGCCGAAAATCTCGTTCTTCATCACCTCGGAAAAGCCGAGAATGGCGTTGAGCGGGGTGCGCAACTCGTGGCTCATCTGCGCCAGGAAACGCGACTTCGAGATATTGGCGGCTTCGGCGCGGTGGCGCGCCTCGTCCGAAATAGTCTTGGCCTGTTCCAGTTCGCCGATCAGCATGTCCTTCTCGGCGCGCGCCTGCAGCGTCTGCAAGGCCGACGAATAGAGCCGGTGCGCCAGCAGCAGGAAATAGCCCTGTGCCGTCACCGCCATGATCGCCAGGATGTAGGAATGCAGGTTGCCCTGCAGCGCGAAATTGATCGCGACCGCGCCGGTCACCGGCACCGTTGCGGCGAACACCGCGATCGGCAGCGAGAAGGCGAGCATGCTCGAGACCGCGACCACCAGCAGCATCACGAACAGCATGAAGGTGCCGGTGCCTTCGATCACGCCGATCGGTTGCACCAGGTTGAACATCCAGGCGAGGCCGAAGAACAGGTCGAGCAGCACGAAGCGCAGCCGCCAGGCCTTCAGATTCACCTCGAACGGGGGCAAGGCCAGGAACTGGCGGCATTTGGTGACGATGACGGCGTGGATCAGCAGGACGCCCGCGGTCCAGATGCCGGCGGTGGCGGCGCCGGTCCACAGGCTCGACAGGAAGCCCACGGTCGCCGACCAGGAGCAGCACCACCAGCGACGCCGACAGGCGGTTCTGGGCGAACAGCCGCATCATTTCGTAGTCGAAGACCGGACGTGTGCCGGTGGCCGAGGTCAGCCGGTCGCGGGCATCGCGCACGCGCTGGGTGGCGACCCGCCGCCGTTTGGCAGCAGCCTCCTCGCGCTGGTCGCTCGCGTTACTGGTCGTCATCCGCCCGTCCCTGGAAAAGCCTGGCGGCCCGAATCCGAAATTCGCCCGGCTCCGCTGCTCCCCCCTGAGCGAATTTCGGATTCGCAGGACGCCAGCAACGTATTGATTTTAGTGTGGTTTGGTTCAGAAATTCCCGTTGCGAGCGGGCGGCAGAGCTGCAGGGAATTTCTGAACCACCACACTCGTCTAAACTCCCGCAAAAACCTTAAGAGCAACCTTAATCGGCGGGTAAAACCGCCGCCAAAAACCGGGGAGAGACGGGTGAAGCTTTACGATGGCGGGCGGGCGCCCAATCCCAGGCGGGTGCGGATTTTTCTGAAGGAGAAGGGGATCGAGGTGCCGATCGAGCCGGTCGATCTCGGCGCCATGCAGCACAAGTCCGAGCGCTATACCGCGGTCAATCCGCTGCAGCGGGTCCCGGCGCTCGAACTCGACGACGGCACCATTCTCACCGAATCCATTGCCATTTGCCGCTATTTCGAGGCCCTGCATCCCGAGCCGGCCCTGTTCGGCCGAACCCCGCTCGAAATCGCGAGCATCGAGATGTGGCAGCGGCGCATCGAACTGCACCTGATGCTGGGGATCGCTCAGGTGTTCCGGCACCTGCATCCGGGGATGAAGGAGTTCGAGGTGCCCCAGATCGCGCGAATGGGGCGAGGTCAACAAGGGCCGGGTTCTCGAATTTCTTTCCATTCTCGACCGGGAATTGGCGAACCGGCGCTTCGCGGCCGGCGACCAATATTCGGTTGCCGACATCACCGGTTTGATTGCGGTCGACTTTTTGCGGGCTGCCAAGCTGCCGCTGCCGGCGGAACTGGCAAATGTGGCCCGTTGGCATGCAGAACTGGCGGCCCGCCCGAGTGCTGGCGCCTGAACGGCGGGTTTATGTGTTAACCCGCTGTTAACGCTGAAGAATCGCCCGACAATTGGGGCGCAGATTTTCAGGGCCGGGCGCGAGTTCCCAAGTCCCTGAAAACAAAGGGATCACGGCTGCGTTAGCGCGCCCAAATCCGTGAACCGCCCCCTCTCGGCCGGCGACGAACCTCCAAGGCAAACATCTGCCCATTTCAGGAGGACGTCATGTTTCGGAAGGTCGCTACCCTCGCAGTCGCCGCTGCCGCAACCGCCCTCCTGTGGGCCGGTTCCGCCAATGCGCAAAACAATCCCCAAGCTCCGGCGGCCCCCCGAGGCCCGCATCGCGCTGGTGATCGGCAATTCGCAATATACCAGCAACAAGCCGCTGAATAACCCGACCAACGACGCGCAGGCGGTTTCGCAGCTCCTCAACAATGCGGGCTTCGAGGTCGTCATGGCGTTCGACCTCGCCCGCGATCTCATGAAGCAGACGGTCGAGGAATTCGCCGCCCGTGCGAACGAGAAGGGCCCGAACACCGTCGTCCTCGTCTATTACGCCGGTCACGGCATCCAGGTCGACGGCGAGAATTTCCTGATCCCGACCGACGCCAAGTTCGAAAACGAAACCGATCTGAACGATCAGGGCGTCAAGCTCGCCGAGGTCATGGGCTCGCTGGAAGCCGCGACTTCCAAGATGCGCATCGTCATTCTCGACGCCTGCCGCAACAATCCGTTCGGTGGAACCTCGAGCGGCCTTGCCATCGTCGATGCGCCCGCGGGCTCGATCGTCGCCTATTCGACTGCGCCGGGCACCGAAGCCTTCGACGGCTCGGGCCGGCACAGCCCCTATGCGGCCGCCTTCATGCGCACCGCGAAGATCCCCAATCTGCCGATCGAGCAGGTCTTCAAGAAGGTCCGCGTGCTGGTCAACGAGGCGACCGACACCAAGCAGACCCCGTGGGAAAGCTCCTCGCTGACCGCCGACTTCGTGTTCTTCTCGAACGTGAACGTCAATAACGGCGCGCCGGCTCCGGACGTGATCCCGGCCCGCGTGACGGTGGCCGATCTCGGCTCGCGTCCCGCGCCGGCCGCTTATGAGGTCGTGATCGCCGAAGACTCGGTCGAGTATTACGAAGAATTCGTGCGGCTCTATCCGACCGATCCGCGCTGCGACCACATCCGCCGGCTGCTCTCGCGCCGCCAGCAGATGGTTGCCTGGCAGGCCGTTACCCACACCAACTCGCGCGACGCCTATGAAGGCTTCGTGCGCAAATTCGGCAACAGCGATCTGGCTTTCGCTGCCCGCCGCCTGCAGGAGCGCCCGCGTGTCATCAACATCGCCTTCCCGCGCAAGGGTGAAGGCCGGTTCGGCGACGGCCGGTTCGGCAGTCGCATCGACTTCGAACCGGGTAACAACAACAAGCGTCCGGCGATCGACTTCTCGCGCATCAGCAACAATGGCGGCCGTCAGGGCAACTTCCAGAACGGCAACAACAATGGCGGCCGCTTCGGCCAGCAGCAGAACGGCAACAACAATAACAACAATGGTGGCCGCTTCGGCCAGCAGCAGAACGGCAACAACAATAACAACAACAATGGTGGCCGCTTCGGCCAGCAGCAGAACGGCAACAACAATAACAACAATGGCGGCCGCTTTGGTCAGCAGCAGAACGGTAACAACATCAACAACAATAATAGCCGCGTTGGTCAGCAGCAGAATGGCGTGAACAACAACAATATCCAGAACCGGGTCGCCAACCTGCAGCAGAACGGCAACAATGCAAACAACAACAACAACAACCAGAACCGCGTGTTGCAGAACCAGAACCAGCAAAACCAGGGCCAGCTCCAGCGTCAGGCGCTGCAGCAGCAACAACAGCAGCAGTTGCAGCGTCAGCAACTGCAGGTTCAGCAGCAGCAGGTTCAGCGCCAGCAGCAGATCCAGCAGGTTCAGCGTCAGCAGATCCAGCAGCAGGTGCAGCGCCAGCAGATCCAGCGCCAGCCGCAGGTGATCCAGCGGGCGCCGCAAGTGCAGGTTCAGCGCCAGAACTTCCAGGTTCAGCGCCAGTCCTTCCAGGCGCCCCGCCAGTCCTTCTCTTCCGGCGGCGGTGGCGGTGCCCGGTTTGGCGGCGGTGGCTTGGCGGTGGCGGTGGTGGCGGTCGTCGCCGCTGATCGGAACTTCCGCAAAAATCGCGAAGGCCGGCGCAAGCCGGCCTTCCTGCTTTTCATGCACTGCAATGTGATTGCGGGAATGGGTTGCCGGGCCTTATTGTTGCGGCCAGCAAGGGGACATCGCCGCGCCGCCGGCCCGGGTCGGCAGCATACGGAGCAGGGAGCGCCTGATGTGGCACCGTCTGTTTGCAATCGTCATTGCGTTGGCGTGGTTCGGCTGGTCGGCGGGTAACGCGTCGGCGGAGCAACGGCTCGCGCTCGTGATCGGGAACTCCGCCTACGAGAGCAACTTGCCGCTCTCCAATCCGCAGAACGATGCGCAGGCGGTCGCGCAATTGCTGAATACGGCAGGCTTCGAGGTCGTGATGGCATTCGACCTGTCGCGCGACATAATGAAGCAGACGATCGAGGAGTTTTCCGCGCGTGTGGCCGAGAAGGGCGCCGATTCAGCCGCGCTCGTCTATTACGCCGGTCATGGGCTGCAGGTAGACGGCGAGAATTATCTGGTGCCGGTCGACGCCAGGCTGACCAAGGAAGACGACCTTGCGCAGCACGGCGTCAAGCTCGCCGACGTGATGGGCGCATTGCAATCCGCTCCAAGCAAGATCCGCATCGTGATCCTCGATGCATGCCGCAACAATCCGTTTTCGGGGGCCACCGGCGGCCGCGGGCTTGCCATCGTCGATGCGCCGGCCGGCACCATCGTCGCCTATTCGACCGCGCCGGGCACCGAAGCGCTCGACGGCAGCGGCAAGCACAGCCCGTTCGCGGCCGCCTTCATGCGCATTGCGAAACAGCCCGATCTGCCGATCGAGCAGGTCTTCAAGAAGGTGCGGCGACTGGTCAACGACTCCACCGACAACAAGCAAACTCCCTGGGAGAGTTCCTCGCTGACATCCGATTTCGTCTTCTTCTCGAGCATCGGCGGGCAGTCCAACAATCCCGGCGCGCCCGCGGGTTCGAATGCGCCTGCTGCTAACGGCGGATCCAATGCGCCGAGCGCCCCGCGCGCGGCGGGCGGCGCTCCGGGCGGACGACCGCAGATCGAACGGGTGACGGTTGCCGATCTCGGTTCGCGTCCGGCGATCCAAGCCTATGACGTGGTGATCGAGGAGGACTCGATCGAGTATTATGAGGAATTCATCCGCCTCTATCCGGCGGATCCGCTCACCGTCCATATCCGGCGGAAACTCGGGCTGCGCAAGGAAATGGTCGAGTGGCAGAACGTCACCTACCGCAATACGCCGGAGGCCTATGCGCAATTCGCCTCGACATTCAGTAACGGCGCCATGGCGCTCGCCGCCCGCAAGCTTCAGCAGCGGCCGCGCAATATTGAAATCTCGTTTCCGCGCCGCGGCGATCCGAGGCTGAACGAAGGACGCTTCGGCAACTTCAAGGTCAATGTCGTTCGCTCTTCGTCGCTGATCAACTTCCCGCGCGGGCAGAATAATGCCGGCGGCAACCGCAATCCGGTGATCCCGTTCCAGCGCAACGAAAACAAGGACCAGAACCGCAATCAAAACGAGAATAAGAACCAGAACCAGAACCAAGGCCAAAACAAAAACCAAAATCAGAACCAGAAGCAGGCCAATCTGCCCTCGAACGCCAATCAGAACAAGGACAACAAAAAGTCGAAACTCGATCAGGACCGCAACACGCTGAAGGACCGCAACAAAGGCAAGGGCGGCCGCGACGCCGACAACAAGCGCGGCAACGAGTCCAAGCGTGTCAACAACAATGCCCGCGGCAAAGGTGACGGCAAGGTTCCGCAATGCGCGCGATGGCGGCGGCCGCAACGCCCGCAGTGGCGGCGGACAACGCACGCAACGGCCGTAGCTTGCGCGGAGGCAAAGACGCACGCGATCGCAATTTCCGAAACTTCGCGCCAGGAGGTGGCGGCGGTGGGGGCGGCAATCGCAATGCCCAGAGCTTCCGCAGCGGCGGCGGCAACGCGTTCCGCAGCGGTGCGGCCGCGTTCCGTAGCGGTGGCGGAGGCAATTTCCGGCAGGCGCAAAGCGTCCGCAGCTTTCGGCGGTGGTGGCGGAGGCGGCCGCGGCTTCGGCGGTGGGGCGGTGGCGGCGGACGTCGACGTTAAATCGCTTCGATCCAGTTGCTGCGATCCCTTCCTGTGATCTAGCGATTCAGCCGCGCGATCAGGCTCGACGTATCCCAGCGTTTGCCGCCCATCGACTGCACCTCGGAATAGAACTGGTCGACCAGCGCGGTCACCGGCAGATGCGCGCCGTTGCGCCTGGCCTCCGACAGGCAGATGCCGAGATCCTTGCGCATCCAGTCGACGGCGAAACCGAAATCGAACTTGCCGTCGGTCATGGTCTTGTAGCGATTCTCCATCTGCCAGGATTGCGCAGCGCCCTTCGAAATCGTTGCGATCAGCTTCTCGATATCGAGCCCGGCCTTCTGCGCGAAATGCAGCCCCTCCGAAAGGCCCTGGACCAGCCCCGCGATGCAGATCTGGTTGACCATCTTGGCGAGTTGGCCCGCGCCTGGCGAGCCGAGCAGGTTGCAGGCGCGGGCGTACGCCGCGATCACCTTTTCCGCGCGCGCGAAGGGCTCGGCGTCGCCGCCGCACATGACCGTCAGCACGCCATTCTCGGCGCCGGCCTGACCGCCCGAAACCGGCGCGTCGATGCAATCGAAGGAGCGCTCCTTGCCTGCCTTGTACAGGTCGCGCGCAATCTCGGCAGAGGCCGTGGTGTGATCGACGAAGACCGAGCCCTTCTTCATGCCGGCAAAGGCGCCGTCGGCGCCGAGCGTGACCTGGCGCAAGTCGTCGTCATTGCCGACGCAGCACATCACGAAATCCTGGCCCTCGGCCGCCTGCTTCGGGGTCCTGGCACTCTTGCCGCCGTACTGGGCGACCCATTTGTCGGCCTTGGGGCCGGTGCGGTTATAGACGGTGACGTCATGGCCACCCTTGTTCTTCAGGTGCCCTGCCATCGGATAGCCCATCACCCCCAGGCCCAGAAACGCCACCTTCGCCATCGATTCCTCCTGGTTCCTTCAGGTTGGGCATGATGCGGTCCGAAAACCGCTTCACATTTTTCGGCGTCATGCCCCCCAGGCGACTTAAACGCCGCCCTGCCATTCGTTCGGGCGCCAATGTGACGGCTTGTGCGCGCCCGTCAACCCGCCCTATTTAGGAGGCAGCAAGGACAATCTGAAAAATCCAGTATGGAGATTGCGGGCGTGGCGCCGACCAAAGACCAGATTCTCGAACGCCTCTCGGCGATTGCAGCTCCCGATGGCCGCAAGGTCACCGATAGTGGCGCGGTGTCCGATATCGTCGTCAGCGACGGCAAGGTCTTCTTTTCGATCAGCGTCGACGCCGCCGCGGTCAAGGCCTGGGAACCGGTTCGAAAACAGGTCGAGGACGCGGTCAAATCGCTGCCGGGCGTCACCTCGGCAATGATAGCGCTTACCGCCGAACGGGCGGGCGGTACGGCGGCTGCGCGGCCTGCACCGGCTCCCGCCGCAGGCGCCCGGCCGCCGCATGCGCATGGCGAGCCGCGCGGACCGACCGGCGTTCCCGGCGTAAAGGCCATCATCGCGGTCGCGTCCGGAAAGGGCGGCGTCGGCAAGTCCACGACCTCGATCAATCTCGCGCTCGGCTTGCGCGATCTTGGCCTGAAGGTCGGCGTGCTCGATGCCGATATCTATGGCCCCTCGATGCCGAAGCTGCTCGCGATCAAGGACAAGCCGGAGACGATCGGCGGCACACGGCTGAAGCCGATCCAGCGCTATGGCCTTTCGGTCATGTCGATCGGCTTTCTGATCGAGGAAGAGACGCCGATGATCTGGCGCGGCCCGATGGTGATGTCGGCGCTGACGCAGATGCTGCGCGAGGTCGAGTGGGGCACGCTCGATGTGATGGTGGTCGACATGCCGCCCGGAACCGGCGACGCGCAGCTCACCATGGCGCAGCAGGTGCCGCTGGCGGGCGCCATTATCGTTTCCACCCCGCAGGATCTGGCGCTGATCGATGCGCGACGCGGCATCGCCATGTTCAAGCGCGTCAATGTGCCGATCCTCGGCATCGTCGAGAACATGAGCTATTTCGTCTGTCCGCAATGCGGCACGCGCTCGGACATTTTCGGCCATGGCGGCGCCCACCACGAGGCCGAACGGCTGAATGTGCCGTTCCTCGGCGAGGTGCCGCTCGACATGACGATCCGCGAAACCTCCGATGCCGGCCTGCCGGTGGTCGCCACGCAGCCGGACGGCCCGCATGCCAAGGTCTATCGCGAGATCGCGCAACGGGTGCGCGATGCTCTGTCGGGTCCTGGCAGCGGACGCACGGCGCCGAAAATCGTAATCGAGGCCTAACACGACATGAGCGATGTCGCCGCTGCGCCGGCCGAAGCGGGCAAGCTCGCGCTGCGCCCGGCCTATTTCGTCATGGCCGCGCTGGCCTTCGCTGCGATGTTCGTCGGTATCCTGGGTCCGAGCCTTTGGTTTCTCACCTGGGTGCACATCATGGCGGGTGTGCTGTGGACCGGCATCGATCTGTTTCTGGGTTTCGTGATCGGTCCGATCCTGCGCCGTCTGCCGTTCGAGACGCGGCGCACCGTGATCGGCCAACTCATTCCGAAGACCATGGTGCTGATGCCGACGCTGGCCATCATTACCGGCACTGCGGGCTATTATCTTGCCAAACGCACGGGCTACCTCGATCTCGGCTTTCCGGAATTCTGGTGGGTCGCGGCGGCGCTTGCGATCCTGGTCGTGCTCACGGTGCAGGGGCTCGGCATCCTCACGCCGATCAATATCCTGGTTTATCTGGAGATGCTGAAAGCCAAGCCCGACAGCGAGAAGGTCACGCGCTGGATGCGGACCTATGTGCGGGTGGTCGCAATCCAGGGGGTGATGCAGGTCGCCATGATCGTGATCATGGCGCGGTTCGGCAGCGGACTCTAGCAATTCGATGGCGCGCGATCGGACGCAAAACCGGTGCCCACTTTTGCCGGTCGCGCGCTAATCTTCCGCCCACATCCGCATCAGGTTGGCGAGCGATTTCGACAGCAGGTCGAATTCCGCGCTCTTGCCGTCGCGCGCGAAAATCGTGCGGCGAGCGGTATCGAGATCGAACAGAAGCTCTCGCTGGGCGGCGTCGCGGATGAAGCTGCGCGCCCAGCCGGCAATCACGTGCCGCCGGCCGCGCGTGACTTTCGCCACGCGATGGAGCGTCGTGGCCGGGTATGCGATCATGGCGCCGGCCGGCAGCTTGACTGCGTCGTCGCCGCCCGTGCTTTCGATCACCAGTTCGCCGCCGTCGTAGCTGTCGGGCTCTTCCAGAAACATCGTGAAGGAAACATCGGTGCGCATGCCGCCCATCAGCGCGTCATCGACATGGCTGCCATATTCCATGCCGGGTTCGTAGCGCGAGAATAGCAGCGGGGAGAGCTGCTTCGGGCGCGCGGCGATGCGGAACAGGTCGTTCGCCAGGATGCGCTTTGCCACCATCGCGCGCATCGGATCGAGGCTGCGATCGAGCGCGTCGGCCTGACGATTGTCCTTGACCCGCCGCGCCGCAAACCCCGCCGTATCTTTTCCGTCAACAAAGCGCACCTGTTCGAGTGCGTCGCGGACAGCCACCAGGTCGTCGTCTTTCAGAACATCGCCGATCACGATTTGCATGCCTGTCTGGTGCCTGAATTCAGCGCGTTGCGCAATTCGGGAGCGGGGATTTGGAACAATTCAAATCCATCGGCTCTTGGCCTCGCCATGCCAGCGGACTATGGGTGTTTGCACGCGGCAGGCGCGTCAGCTCGTGAGATCGGCCATGAAGAAAAATCGAAAAATCTGGATCGGCGTCGGCGCCTTCATCATCGCCGGAAGCGGTGCGCCCTCGTTGCCGGCTGCCGCGCAGGACGGACCATCGCTGAGTTCCAGTTCGGAGATGCAGGTGCGTGCCCATGGCCAGGTTCGGACCGCGCAGGAGTTCTTGCGGCCGATGACCACAGGCGCCGGCGGCGAGGGTGGCGAAGGCGGAGAGGGCGGTGAAGGTGGCGAGGCGGGCATCAATATCGAGGCCGCCGCGAAGGATCCGGTCGAGTACGGCGTCGCATTGCAGGTGATCGCGGCGCACTATTATGCGGGGCTTGCTGCTTACACCGGCAAGCAGCAGGAAGCCGGTGCGCAGATGTTTGCGCATGGCATGTCGGAAGTTTATGCGGAGATGGAAGAGCTGTTCAAAAAACTCGGCGTCAACGATCTCGGCAAGAAGCTGGAAGCGACGATCGGCGCCGCGAACGACAAGAAGTCCGCCCGTGACGTGAGGAAGCGCGTCGATGCCGTGCTGGCCTCGCTCGCCGCGGCGGAGAAGAAGGCGCCGAAATCGGACGCCTCGGCGAAAGCGGTACGGGCCCAGGTCGCCGCCGAATTGATCGACCGCGCCGCCGCCCAATATCCGATGGCGGAAAAGGACAAAACCAATCTCGAGCCCTATCTCGACGGTCTCGGCTTTGCGATGGCGGCGAAAGAACAGGCCGGCGCGGTATTGCCGTGGCTGAACCTGCAGGATGCGAAAAAGGCGAGGGCGGTCCAGGACGCCATCGCCAAGCTCGGCCAAGCCTATCCCGGCATCACGCGCCCGGAAAAGCCGAAAGTGACGGCGGCGGATCTGCTGGCAGCCGCCTCGGCCGCGAAGCTTGCAGTTTCCGGCCTGAAATAGCCTGCAATCGAAGCCTGCCACGGAAAAGTCGACAAGGAATGGCCGCCAAAAATGACGCCCCAGAATGGTGGCCATGAAATAGGTCCCAGGACGGAGTGCCGCGACCGTTCGGGCCTTGCCGAAGGGCGGCCCGCTCTTTTACGTTGACGCTGGCTCCATGATTTGTGAAAGCCGGAACGATTGACCTCGGCCGGGCTTGCGGATCGTGGTTTGATTTTCATGGGACCGGATGCCTAGAATCCCGGCTATTTCAGGAAACGCTGGAGAGGAAGAATGAAACGTCGTCAATTCATCGCAACCCTCGGTGCCGGCGCTGCAGCTTCGGCGATCGCAGCGCCCGCGATCGCGCAATCGTCGCCGGAACTGAAGTGGCGGCTCGCCTCGAGCTTCCCGAAATCGCTCGATACACTTTGGGGCGGCGCCGAAACCTTCTGCAAGGCAGTGGCGGAAGCGACTGACAACAAATTCCAGATCCAGCCGTTCGCGGCCGGTGAAATCGTGCCACCCTTCGCGGTTGCCGATGCGGTCGGAAATAACACCGATCGAGATGGCGCAGACCGCGTCCTATTATTTCTTCGGCAAGGACCCGACCTTCGCGCTCGCCTGCGCGTTCCCGTTTGGGCTGAACACCCGCATGCAGAATGCCTGGATGTACCAGCATGGCGGCATGGATATGTTCAACGAATTCTACAAGAAATTCAATTTCGTGGCGTTCCCCGCCGGCAACACCACCTGCCAGATGGGCGGATGGTTCCGGAAAGAGATCAAGGACGTCTCAGACCTGAACGGCCTCAAATTCCGCATCGCCGGTCTGGCCGGTCGCGTGCTGCAGAAGCTCGGCGTGGTGCCGACGCAATTGCCGGGGCCTGACATCTATGCCGCGCTTGAACGCGGAACCATCGACGGCGCCGAATGGGTTGGCCCCTATGACGATGAGAAGATGGGCTTCGTGAAGGTCGCGCCGTTCTATTATTATCCGGGCTGGTGGGAAGGCGGCACTGTGGTCCACAACTTCATCAATATCGAGAAGTGGAACGCGCTGCCGAAGAGCTATCAGGCGATCGTGAAGTCGGCCTCCGACACCGCCAATATCTCGATGACTGCCAAATACGATGTGGAAAATCCGAACGCGCTGAAGAAGCTGCTGAGTCAGAATGCGCAACTGCGGCCGTACTCGCAAGCGATCATGGATGCCTGCTACAAGGCGGCGAACGAGGTCTATGCGGAGATTTCCGCCACCAATCCGGAATTCAAGAAAATCTACGACAACATCAGCGCTTTCCGGGCCGACCAATATCTATGGTGGCGTGTCGCGGAATTTTCCTACGATACCTATATGGTGCGCGCGCGCTCGCGCTCGTGACGTAGCTTGAATTGCCAAAGGAAAGAGCCGGTGCTTGCATCGGCTCTTTTTTTATTTGATCGGCGGCAGATCGTCTTCGAGCGGTGGCATGCCAGGAAGGTTCCTGAGCTGCTCCTCGATCTTGGCCGGACTGACCTGCTGCGCGCCAGACTTGTAGTGCATCACCATCGCCGGGAAGGCGATGACCAGCGCCACCATGATGCACTGGATCACGACATAGGGCACCGCGCCCCAGTAGATTTCCCCGGTCGTGACCGGCGGCATGCGCTTGCCGGTGACGCGGTCGGAATAGAAATCGCGTGGCGCGACCGAGCGCAGATAGAACAGCGCGAAGCCGAAAGGCGGATGCATGAACGAGGTCTGCATATTGACCCCGAGCATGACGCCGAACCAGATCAGATCGATATCGAGCCGGGTCGCCGCCGGCGCCAGAAGCGGAATGACGATGAAGGCGATTTCGAAAAAATCGAGGAAGAAGGCGAGGAAGAAGACAAGGAGGTTGACGATGATCAGAAAGCCGATCTGGCCGCCTGGCAGCCCGAGTAGCAATTCCTCCACCCATTTGTGCCCGTCGACACCATAGAAGGTAAGCGAGAATACGCGGGCGCCTATCAGGATGAACATCACGAAGGCCGCAAGTTTGGCGGTCGACTCGACCGCCTGGCGCGTGAGATCGATGGTCAGTCGTCGCTTGGCGATGGCGAGCAGCAAGGCGCCGACCGCGCCCATGGCGCCGCCTTCGGTCGGGGTGGAAAGGCCGATGAAGATGGTGCCGAGCACCAGGAAGATCAGTGCCAGCGGCGGCACCATGACGAAAATGACCTGCTCGGCAAGTACCGACAGGAGTTTCAGGCCGAACAGCCAGTTGGCGAGCGCGACCGCAAACGCGATGGCGATCGTCACCGACATGGTCAGGATTACGAAATCGGCGCCTCCCTTCACATTGGTCGTGCGCATATAGAGGATGGCGAGCGCGGTCGCGACCAGTATCAGCACCGCGAGCGACAGCACACCGCGCTGCCCGTCAGGTTCCTTGTAGGTCAGGGCATCGAGCGGCAGGCCCGGGGCGGATGCGGGTTTCAGCATCGCAACCAGGAAGATATAGCCGGCATAGAGCGCTGTCAGCACGAGGCCTGGAATGAAAGCGCCTTCGTACATGTCGCCCACCGAACGGCCGAGCTGGTCGGCCATCACGATCAGAACCAGCGATGGCGGGATGATCTGCGCGAGCGTACCGGAGGCCGCGATCACGCCGGTGGCGACCCTTCGGTCATAACCATAGCGCAGCATGATCGGCAGCGCGATCAGGCCCATCGAAATCACCGAGGCCGCCACCACGCCGGTGGTCGCCGCAAGCAACGCGCCGACGAAGATCACGGCATAGGCAAGCCCGCCGCGGATGGTGCCGAAGAGCTGCCCGATGGTGTCGAGCAGATCTTCCGCCATGCCGGACCGTTCGAGAATCAACCCCATGAAGGTGAAGAACGGGATTGCCAGCAGCGTCTCGTTGTTCATCACCCCAAAGACGCGTTCGGGCAAGGCTTGCAGAAAGTCGGGACGGAACAATCCGAGTTCGATCCCGACCAGCCCGAAGAACAATCCGTTGGCGGCGAGCGAAAACGCGACCGGATAGCCGAGCAGCAGGAAGATCACCAGCGAGCCGAACATGATCGGCGCCATGTAGTGAATCAGCATCTGGGTCATGGCTGTTCGCTCCGGCCGCTCGCCTCAGCGTTCCTGCTTGACACCGGCGAGCAGCCGTTCGGCTTCCGCCTCGACCGGATGCAGGCTGTGATCGTAGGGGTCGGGAATGTCGCCTCTCATCACGGCAATGCGTTTGATCAGTTCAGAAATGCCTTGGAAGAACAGCAGCGTGAAGCCGATCACTACCAGCGACTTGGCCGGCCATTGCGGCAGGCCGCCGGCCGAGAAGGACTGCTCGTTGATGCGGAAGGACGTATAGAAGAACGGCCAGCCGGTCACGATCATGATCACGGTCAGGGGCAGCAGGAAGAAGATATGTCCGAAAATGTCGATCGCGTTGCGCGTCGTTTTTCGAGAACATGTTGTTCACGATATCGATGCGGATATGCTCGTTCGAGATCAGCGTCCAGGGCGAGCAGACCAAAAACACGATGCTGAACATGACCCATTGCAGGTCGAGCCAGGAATTGGACGAGGTATCGAACAGCTTGCGGATGGTGGCATTGGTGGCCGAGACGACAGCCACGACCAGGATCAGCCACGACACCCATTTGCCGAGACGCGTATTGATCGCGTCGATGACACGGCTGACAGCGAGCAGTGGCGTGCACGGTATTGGCGTCCCCTCAAAATCCGCGTTCTGGCGCGCGCCGTGTTGCCGACGATGCGGCCGGACATGCAAGCTATTCAGAAGCGCAAGGCGGGCGTCAATGGGAAGTTCGCAGCGGTCCGTCAGGCGGGCGGCAGGGCGGTTGCGGCCAGTTCGCGCCTGCGAACGCCTTCCCGGTGCAGCGCGTAAAGACCGGATAAAGCGATCAGGGCGGCACCGACCCATGACCAGCGGTCCGGCACCTCGCCGAAGGCGAAATAGCCGCTGATGCCCATCCACAGCAGGAGCGTATAGCGGAAGGGTGCAACCGCCGGGATATCCACATTCCGGAAGCCGAGCACGATCAGGTAGGTCCCAAGACCCAGGAACAGGGCGGCGACCGCAACCGCCGCCCATTGCGACAGACTGGGCATCACCCAATTTTCGGCGACGCCGAACGCCGCTCCCGACAGCATGACCGCAGCCGCGCCATAGACGCTGACCGCGAGAGTTGGGATCGCATGGCTGATGGTGCGAGTGGCGAGGTCGCGGAGCGCCGAAAATACCGCGGCGATCAGCCCGACCACCGCCCACACGTCGATGCTGCCTGCGCTCGGTTTGACGATGAACAATGTGCCGATAAGGCCCACGCCGATCGCGCTCCAGCTTCGCCAGCCGACCTGGGTGCCGAAACGAAGGCGGCAAGCGCGGTCAGGATCAGCGGGGAAGTCAGCACCACGGCCGACAATTCGGCAATCTTCATATGCACGAGGGCTGCGACGAAAAACGCGGTAGCGAGCGCGTCGAACAAGGCGCGCCACAGCACCTTGGAATTGAAGGCTGTGACCAGGCTGCGCAAATCGACGACGATCATAAGGGCCGCGGTCAGCACGATCACCGACAGCACGCCGCGCAGGAAGATCACCTCGCCGAACGGCAATTCGCGCGCCACCAGTTTCACGAAGGTATCGTTGACCGTATAGGCGGCCATGCCGAGGGTGACCGCGATCATGCCGCGCCGGTTGGCGGCCGGGCTGCCGGTATGTGTCTGGCTCATTGCGGCTGCCCTAGAAATCGTACGCTTCGGTCTTGGTCGCAACGCCGGCAGTGACCGTTGCGTCCGGCTTCGGCAATGGGGTGCCGGGATCGCGGAACTTGTTGGTGATCGGATAGCGGCGGTCGCGCCCGAAACCGCGCAGCGTCACCTTCACGCCCGGCGCCGCCTGGCGGCGCTTGTATTCGGCGAGATTGAGCATGCGGTCGACGCGCGTCACGATCGCCCGCATCGAAGCCCGCGGCGACGATGTCGGCGATCGGCTGTTCGAGTTCCACCAGACGCTCGAGGATGCCATCCAGCATGTCGTAGGGCGGCAGCGAATCCTGATCCTTCTGGTTCTCGCGCAATTCCGCGGTCGGCGGCTTGGTGATGACGTTTTGCGGAATGACGACCCCATCGGGGCCGAGCGCGCCTTTCGGCTTCCAGGTGTTTCGCAACTCGCTCAGGCGGAACACTTCGGTCTTGTAGAGATCCTTGATCGGATTGAAGCCGCCATTCATGTCGCCATAGAGCGTCGCATAGCCGGTCGACATTTCCGACTTGTTGCCGGTGGTCATCACCATCGAACCGAATTTGTTCGACAAGGCCATCAGGATGGTGCCGCGGGCGCGCGCCTGCAGATTTTCCTCGGTCACGTCGCGCTTGAGACCTTCGAAGACCGGCGCCAGCGTGCGTTCGAGCCCGAGTACCGCGCTTTCGATCGGCACGATGTCGTAACGGATGCCGAGCGCGGCCGCGACCGCAGCCGCATCGGCAAGCGATTCCTGCGAGGTGAATTTGTAGGGCAGCATGACGGCGCGCACGCGCTCGGCGCCGAGCGCATCGACCCCGATGGCGGCGACCAGCGCGGAATCGATGCCGCCGGACAGGCCGAGCACCACGCCCGGAAAGCCGTTCTTGCCGACATAGTCGCGCAGGCCCAGCATGCAGGCGGTGTAGTCCGACTGGTCCTGCGGATCGAGCGGGGCGATCTCGGCAGGCGCGCAATGCCAGCCGTCGGCCTTGCGCGTCCAGTGCGTGGTCACGATCGCCTCGGCAAAGGCCGGAAGCTGGGCGGCGAGCGAGCCGTCGCCGTTCAGGACGAAGGACGCGCCCTCGAATACGAGCTCATCCTGCCCGCCGATCTGGTTCAGATAGATCAGCGGCAGCCCGGTATCCTTGACGCGACCGACCGCGGCCGAAAGCCGTTGATCGACCACGCCGCGCCGATACGGCGAGCCATTCGGAACCAGCAGGATTTCGCCGCCGGTCTCGGCGATGCATTCGGCAGGCTCCGGTCCCCAGATATCTTCGCAGATCGGAATGCCGATGCCGCACGCCGCGGAAATTCACCGGACCGGGCATCGGCCCCGGCGCAAACACCCGCTTCTCGTCGAACACGCCGTAATTCGGCAGGTCCACCTTGAAGCGCAAAGCCGCAATCCGTCCGCCGTCCAGAACGGCCGCGGCGTTGTACAGAAGCCCGTTCTCGACCCAGGGCGTGCCCACGACCATGGCCGGTCCGCCCTTGCCGGTCTCGCGCGCGAGCGCTTCCACGGCCTCGCGGCAGGCGGCCTGAAAGGCCGGCTTCAGCACCAGGTCCTCCGGCGGATAGCCGGCAATGAACAATTCCGGGAACAGGATCAGGTCGGCGTCCATGGCCTGCGCGCGCGCGGCACGCACTCTGGCCGCATTGCCGGCGACGTCTCCGACAACCGGATTGAGTTGGGCCAAGGCAATGGCGAGTTGACCTGCGGGCGGCACATTCATGGCCATGGTCTAGCGCGGCCCACCGGCCGCCGGCAATGCGGCCGGATCAGCCGAGCATAGCGGCAATGCGCTGCCAAATGGCGAGCAGCCAGACCGCCCCGCCGATCAGCATGGTCAGCCCGACCGCGGCCGAGCCCATGTCCTTGACCCGACCGATCAGCGGATCGTGCTCGCGCGTTACCCGGTCGGCGAGCTTCTCGATCGCGGTATTGAGCAACTCCACCACCATGACGGCCATCACCACCACGATCATGGCAAGCCGGGTCCAGTTGTCGGTCCCGATCAGGATCGCCAGCGGTACCGACAAGGCGAGCGCGAACAGCTCCTGCCGGAAGGCCGCTTCGCTGGAAGCCGCGGCGCGAAGCCCGTTCAGGGTGTTGAGGGTGGCGCGCAGGATACGTTGCAAGGTTGGGGAATCCGGTCTTGGGCCGCCGGACTAAATCAGAAAACGCCACCGGTCGGATAGGGGCCGAATTTGAACGAGCCCTGCACGAACACGCCGATATTCTCGACTTTCCATTCGACCGGCTGCGGATAGGCGGTGTAGCCGACCACGTGATCCTCGAAATGGGTGAGGCCCTTGGAATTCATGCGCCAGTATCGGCCGCCGACCGCGAAGCTGACATTGGGATTGAGTGCGTAGGCGATCGACCCTTCGAGCTGGTAGCCGCTGCCCTGGCCGTCTTCGGGTACCCCACTGGTAAAGGCGCCGGGATAGTTGCCGATGCGCAGCCAATGATTGTCGGTGCCGTTCAGCTTCACATAGGGCAGCCAGGCGGCGTCCAGATTGAGGCTGAAGCGATCGCCGAGCGCGATCCTGGCGTCGAGCCCGACCCGCAGCGAATTCCAGTGGTTGCTCTGCGTGATCACCTTGACGGTGTCGGGGATCGGATTGCCGCAGATGCCCGAATTGCTTCCATTCTGCGTGCAGCCGAAAGCGGTCACCGACTCGGAGAGATAGTGATAGCCCGCAAAGACGCCGAGGCGCAGCCCCTTCTGGCGGATCAGGTTGAAGCCGAGATCGATCGCGCCATAGGCGAGATAGCCGTCGCTCTGCTGGCTGATGGTCGAGGAATAGGGCGTGATGAAGGGAGGGAAATCCTCGTCCTGCAATTGGCCGCCGGAGAGCACGCCGGCGCCGATATAGCCTTTCAGGTAGAAGCCGCTGGTATGCTCGATGCGGCCGAAACCTTCGCCCGCATTTCCGCTGATGCCGCTATAGGTGAGCCGCGACACCATCGCGGTGCCGGGGATGTCGTAGAGATTTTTCGCGGTCTTGTTCGACGAATAGACATAGCGCAGGCCGAATTCGCCGAAGATCGCGGGCGGCTGCTTGAACTCGCCCCAGCGCGCGGCGACCGGTGAGCGGGCTGGCACCGATCCGGTGATCAGTTCCGGTTCAGGCGCAGGCGCCGGCGTGACCTTCGCTGGATCGTAGCCCGGCTCGCCCGGAACATTCGGCCATTGCGGCTGATACAGGTTCGGCCATTGTGGGCCCGTATCGGAGGCGGCAGCCGCGATCGCGGAGATGCAGAGCATCCCCGCGATCGCAATTGCCGCTATGGCCCTTGTTCTTTTGCACGCCACGATCACCCCCCGTGTGCGTGCAAAATTTGAATCAAATTGCTTTCAATTCGTTGCCAGGTTGAAAGCGATTGCGATGCTGTCGAATGACAGTGTTAACGAGAGCGGAATCGTGGCATCGGCTTCGCGCAACGATCGGCCGTGAAAATAGATTTTGGCGCGCGGCCGGAACCCTTTATTCACTATGCCGGCTGCAGCGCGTTACTTTGCGGCGGGCTTCTGCGCCTTGGCCTTCTGGAAATTCCTTTCCATCAGGTCGATGGCTTTGCGACCGGCCGCGGTCTTGCGCAATTCGGGCGGAGCGCTCGTGAATACGAGCATGATGCCGGCAGCGGTCTGGACCTTCACTGGCTCGTCGACCGCAAGGACCATCGCCTCGTTGAAATCGGCAAGCGCGCGCTCCCAATCCTTCTTTTCGCGATAAGCGTTGCCCCGCAATTGAAGGACGATCGCTTTGTCGCCGGCCGCCAGTTGCGGCAACTTCATCAGCGCCGTGCAGCCGCTGATCCGGACATCGAGGTCCAGCTGTTGATTGCAATCGGCAAGGTCGTCGGCGAAAGCCGAGGCCGCCGACGACGGCGAAAAGCAGGGCCAGCGCGACGCTGCGCATGCGCGAGCCCTGCGATCGCACGTCTAGAGTCCCGCCACCTGCGGCATCGGCTGGCCCTTGGCCGCGCGCTCCTTCTTCAGAAGCTCCGCCACCAGGAAAGCCATGTCGATCGACTGCTCGGCATTCAGGCGCGGATCGCAGAAGGTGTGATAGCGGTCGTTCAGATCGGAATCGCTGATCGAGCGTGCGCCGCCGGTGCATTCGGTGACATTCTGCCCGGTCATCTCCAGATGCACGCCGCCGGCATAGGTGCCCTCGGCCGCGTGCACGGCGAAGAATTCCTTCACCTCGTTCAGGATGCGGTCGAACGGCCGGGTCTTGTAGCCCGAGACCGAGGTGATGGTGTTGCCATGCATCGGATCGCAGGACCACACGACATTCCTGCCTTCGCGCTTCACCGCGCGAATCAGCGCCGGCAGATGTTCGCCGACCTTGTCGTTGCCGAAGCGGCCGATCAGCGTCAGCCGGCCCGGGCTCGTTGTCGGGATTGAGAATGTCGATCAGCTTGATCAGTTCGTCCGGCTTCAGCGACGGCCCGCATTTCAGCCCGATCGGGTTCTTGATGCCGCGGCAATATTCGATATGGGCGTGATCGGGCTGCCGCGTGCGGTCGCCGATCCAGACCATGTGGCCGGAGGTGCAGTACCAGTCGCCGCTGGTGGAATTGACGCGGGTCATCGCCTGTTCGTAGCCGAGCAGCAAGCGCCTCGTGGCTGGTGTAGAGATCGGTCGTGCGCAGTTCGGGATGACTTTCGAGATCGAGCCCGCAGGCGCGCATGAAGCCGAGCGCCTCGGAGATGCGGTCCGCCAGTTCGTGATAGCGGCGGGCCTGCGGCGAATCCTTCACGAAGCCGAGCATCCATTGATGCACGGTCGCGAGATTGGCGTAACCGCCATGCGCGAAGGCGCGCAGCAGATTCAGCGTCGCTGCCGACTGCCGATAGGCCTCGATCTGCCGGCGCGGATCGGGGATGCGCGCTTCCGGCGTGAAGTCGTTGCCGTTGACGATGTCGCCGCGATAGCTCGGCAAGCTCGACGTCGTCCCGTCTTCTCGGTCGGCGAGGAGCGCGGCTTGGCGAACTGGCCGGCGATGCGCCCGACCTTCACCACCGGCGAGCCGCCGGCAAAGGTCAGCACCACCGCCATCTGCAGGAAGACGCGGAAGAAGTCGCGGATGTTGTTCGGCGCCATGTTCGGCGAAGCTTTCGGCGCAATCGCCGCCCTGAAGCAGGAAGGCCTCGCCGGCGCAGACGCGCGCCGAGCTGCTTCTTCAGGTTGCGCGCCTCGCCGGCAAAAACCAGCGGCGGAAAGCTCGCAAGCTGCTTCTCCACGGCGGCGAGCGCCGCCTTGTCCGGATAATCCGGCACCTGCACCACGGGCTTGCCGCGCCAGCTATCGGGCGTCCAACGCTCAGGCATTTTCGTCACTCCTGCGGCACCCGGCCGCGGTCGCCTTATAGCGCCGCAGCCGGACGGTTGCCACGGTTCCGGGCCCTCCAACGGCAGGCCGGCGCCGTCCAAATTCGGACCATATTACCGGCTGCCGATATAGCGGAACAGGGTGTCGTCCCACCAGCGGCTCTGCACGGCATGCAGGATTGCGACATTGAGCGGCTTGCGTAAGGGGCTGCCCGGCGGCAGCGCGAAGGCATAATTCTGCGGGTCGAAGGTGGCGTCCAGAATCTGGATCGAGGTGCGGAAATCCTGGCTGACGATCCAGGCCATCAGCGGGCGGTCATAGACGAAGGCGTCGATCTGTCGGGCGCGCAGCGCCTGCAAGCCGTCGCGCGCATTCGGATAAGGGGTGAAGGTCGTGCGGATGCGGGCGAGCGCTTCCTCGGTCGAGGAGCCGGCGACCGCGCCGACCTTCACCTGCGACAGATCGGTCACGCCCTGCACGTTGCCCTGCAATTGCCGCACCGTCAGCGCCGAGGTGATGCCGGCGGTGAATACCGCGATCGCAATGATCGATCCCACCATCCAGAGCATCGCCACGAAGCGCCCCGGCATCGTGCGCGGTCCGGCCTGTCCGATGGCGCGCTGGGTCATGGCGACGGTGGTCCACCACACGCTGGAGCTCAGGCCCTTGGCGACGCTGCCGCCGAATTCCTCGTTGCTGCGACGCTCGAACAGCCAGACCACCAGCCCGACCAGCAGCGCAAGGCCGATCAGCGCGAACACCGATTGCAGGAAATTGAAGGATGTCAGCGCGCGAACGACCGGCGCCCAATTGGCGAGACCGCCGGAAGCCACCGCGATGCCAAGGCCGGTGCTGTAGAAGGGCGCCGAGAAATCGAGAATCTCCTCGCGCGCGGCGGTGACCGTGAGGGCGGCAACCGCAACATCGAATTTGCCGGCGGCAACGCCTTCGATCAATTGCGGCACGGTTTCGGTCTCGACCAAACGGTAACGAATTTTCTTTTCCTCCGCGATCCGCCGCCACAGGTCGATGCTGATGCCGGTCCAGGACGCCGTCCGAGCTCTTCATCGCGAAGGGGGCGGCTTCCTTGGTCCCGACCACCAGCTCGCGCTGAAGAAGTGCGTCGGCCGGAGTCTGCGCCAATGCGCTGCCGCAACAGGTCATCAGCACAGCGACGGCCGCAGCGAGCCGCATTACGTTCGGCAAAGGATCAGGCACGTGCCACGCCATGACGTTTGCGCTCCTGTTGCGCGCGTCGGATGAAGCGCTGTGTAACACAACATGGACGCGTGGAAAGCCGAGGACGGCGAGACAAAGTTAAACGACTATTCCGCCGCTTCGCGCACATAGCTCGCGGCCTTGGTCCGCATCGTGACCAGCTCCTCGGCCGCGGTCGGATGCACCGCCATCACGGCGTCGAAATCCGCCTTGGTGGCGCGCATCTTGATCGCGATCCCGACGATCTGGATCATTTCGCCGGCATCGGGCGCGGCGATGTGGCAGCCCAGCACGCGGTCGGTCTCGCCGTCGACGATGAGCTTGAAGAAGCAGCGGGTGTCGCGCGCGGCGAGCGTCGCCTTCATCGGGCGAAAGCTCGACTTGTAGATGTCGACACGCGCGAAATCCTCGCCGCGCCTGCGCTTCGGTCAGGCCGATGACGCCGAGTTCGGGCTCGGAAAATACCGCGGTCGGGACATCGCTGTGGTCGACGGCGACCGGCCTTGCCGCCGAATACGGTGTCGGCGAAGGCATGACCCTCGCGGATCGCCACCGGGGTGAGATTGATGCGATCGGTGACGTCGCCGACGGCATAGATGTTCGGCACCGAAGTCTGCGAGAAGCGGTCGACCATGATCGCGCCCTTGTCGTTCAGTTTGACGCCGGCCTTGTTCGAGTCCGATGCCCGACACGTTCGGCCGCCGTCCGGTCGCGAACATGACCTGATCGACGGTGATCGATCTCATGATCGGACAGCTGCGACGCACAGCCCGTGATCGACCTTCTCGATCGCCTCGACCGTCTTCCTGGTCACGATCTTGATGCCGCGCTTTTCCATCTCGGCGCGCAGATGCTCGCGCAGATCGTCATCGAAGCCGCGCAGGATATTGTCGCCGCGATAGACCAGCGTCACCTCGGAACCAAGCCCATGGAAGATGCCGGCGAATTCGACCGCGATATAGCCGCCGCCCTGGATCAGGATGCGCTTCGGCAATTCCTTCAGGTGAAAGGCCTCGTTCGAGGAGATCGACATATTCGAGCCCGGCGATATCGGCTCCCGGATGCGGCGCGCCGCCGGTCGCGATCAGCACATGTTTCGCGCGCAGCACTTCGCCGGTCTTCACCAGCCGCACGCGATGGGCGTCTTCGAGCACCGCGCGGCTGCGCACGATTTTGGCGCCGGAGCGCTCGACATTGGCGACATAGGCCGCTTCGAGTCGGTCGATCTCGCGATCCTTGTTGGCGATCAGCGTCGGCCCAGTCGAACACCGGCTCGCCGAGTGTCCAGCCATAGCCTGCGGCGTCCTCGAATTCGTCGGCGAAGCGCGACGCATAGACCAGCAGCTTCTTCGGCACGCAGCCGCGGATCACGCAGGTGCCGCCGACGCGATATTCCTCCGCGACCATGACGCGCGCGCCATAACCCGCGGCGATGCGGGCTGCCCGCACGCCGCCCGAGCCCGCGCCGATCACAAACAGGTCGACGTCGAAGTCGCTCATCGGTTCGCCACTGCGCGTCCGGTCCTCAGAGCGCATGGCCGCGCTTTCGTCATTTCGGCGCGGAAACGCTGCAGCGCTTCCTCGTTCAGCTTGATCGGCCCAGTCCTGCGCCGCCGACATCGAGCGCTCGACGAAGGCCGGCTCCTCGGTGAGAGCTTCTTTCCGACCGGCGACTTGTAGAAGGCGAGCGTGTCCTTCAATTCCTGCTCGGTGAAACGCGCCGCATAGATTTTCACGATGTCCTGACGCAGTGCCGTCAGGCGCGGGGCATATTCCTTGCGTAGCGTCATCGGCGACATCGGTGAGATCCTTGAACATGTTCGGATTCATCTGAAGCAGCGTGTTTTTCGACTTGCTCGACCACGCCCGGAATCAGCGGCGTCGAACAGATGTCATCGAACCCTTGATGTCGAGAATTTCGTTGGCCATCGCGATCGAATTGGCCGACGGCTGCTGCGCGCGCGCGGACGGTGCAAAGGCCAGCACCAGCATGGCGGCGAGCCCGGCCAGCGCCAGGCGCAGCGGCGTTTTTACGCTCATCTCAGAGAACTCCTGTTGGTCGTAGGTCATGATTGTTCGATCACACGGATTCCGGAAGCGCCAGCGATAATCGCGATTTTCGCGAGTCCAAGAAACAGGCCGTGCTCCACAATGCCGGGAATTTCGGCAAGCCGGGCCGCCAGCGCCTGCGGGTCCGGGATTTTTCCGAGCGCGGCATCGAGGATCAGGTGGCCCTCATCCGTGACGAAAACGTGGCCGTCCTTGGTCCTTCGCAGCGCAAGCCGGTCCGGCAGGGCAAGTCCCTTCAGCGCCTTGCCGACGGCAAGCGCGGTCGCTGCCTTGTCCGAACCGCACGATTTCGATCGGCAGCGGAAACGCGCCGAGCAGCGGCACCAGCTTCGATTCGTCGGCGATCACGATCATCCGGTCGGAGGCAGCCGCGACGATCTTTTCGCGCAGCAGCGCGCCGCCGCCGCCCTTGATCAGGGCAAGCCCGGGCCCGATCTCGTCGGCACCGTCGATCGTGACGTCCAGATGGGGCGTCTCTTCCAGGGTAGTCAGGGGCACTCCGACGCGCAGCGCATCGGCGCGCGTCGCTTCCGAGGTGGGCACGCCGATCACATCCAGCCCGGCACGCACCCGCTCTCCCAACAAGCTCCACGAAAAGCTTCGCCGTCGAGCCGGTGCCGAGCCCGAGCCGCATGCCGGGGCGCACGAATTCGAGGGCGCGGGCGGCGGCCTGTCGTTTCAGGGCTTCGGGGGTCATCGGGCGTCGACGCTGGTCCGGCAAAAGGCGCGCTTGTCTAGCCCGCCTCGGCCCCGAATACAGGGCTTTCGAGCGTGACCGGCAGCGGCTTGGGGTCTTGCTATCGGGGCAGGGGGCCGCTAGCCGTTCGCGCCATGGCCCTATCGAATCCCGCCCCCATCGTCGTCTTCGACCTCGACGGCACGTTGATCGACACCGCCCCCGATCTGATCGGCACGCTCAATCTCGTTTTCGCGGAGGAGGGGTTGCCGGCGATCGCGCTGGATCAGGCCCGCTCTTTGGTCGGCGCCGGAGTTCGCCCGCTGATCGAACGCGCGCTGGTCCAGCAGGATCGCAATCTTCCGACCGAAGAGGTCGACGCGATGTTCGCGCGCTACATCCGCCATTATCAGGATCACATCGCAGACCAGTCGCGGCCCTATCCCGGGCTTGAGGATTGCCTCGACCGACTTGTCGAAGATGGCTTTCGCCTGGCGGTCTGCACCAACAAATACGAAGCCCTGTCGTTGCGCCTGCTCGATGCACTCGGGCTCACGCAGCGCTTCGCCGCGATCTGCGGGCAGGACACCTTTCCCGATGAAGAAGCCGGATCCCGAAACGCTGCGTCTGACGATCGCGCGTGCCGGCGGCGATTCTGCACGCGCGGTGATGGTCGGCGATTCCGAGACCGATGTGCGGCTGGCCCGCGCGGCTTCGATTCCGGTGATCGGGGTCGATTTCGGCTATACGCCGGATTCCGATGGCGGAGCTGGCGCCGGATCGGCTGATCGGGCATTTCGACGTGTTGCCGCGCGCGGTGATGGAACTCGTGCCGGGCATTGGGGCCATGCAGCGCGAAAATACCGACTGCGCCGGATGTTAAGGCCGATTAACCATAATAAAGCCAAATAAGCCCACAATCGATTGATCTCGTAGGATTGCGGCGGTCTCGTGAGAATATGGCTGAACTGGGGATAGCCTTAGCCGGTTGCGTGAGCATGCCTTGGCTCGTATGGTCCTGGCCAAGCAAGGGTCGGGGCGTCGGACGGGGCCCCCCAGCGTATGGATATGACCCATGAGCAGATCACTGGCGCTTCTGTTTTGCGGTGTTGCGCTGGCCGGTTGTTCGGCTGGCGGCGACCTGATGCGGACTGCGGTGCCGACGGTCCCGCTGCAATTTGAATCCGAGCCTGCGGGGGCGGAGGTGCGCACTTCGGGTGGTCAGACCTGCAAGACACCCTGCGCGCTCGCCGTGCCCGCCGCCGACATGCAGGTGACCTACAATCTCAATGGCTATCAGCCGCAGACCGTTCCGGTGAAACTGGTGCCGCCCGAGCCCGGCGATTTCGGCTCGCCGCCGCGTTTCGATCCAAGTCCGGTGAGTGCCGAACTGGTGAAGGCGCGCCGTCCGGCACCGAAAAAGTCGCCGGCCAAGGTCGCCAAGCGCCCGCCACCGCCTTCCGCGAACAATGTCGAGCCGGGCGATGGCGGCTTTGCGCCGCCGCCGCAGACCAGCGGCTTTGCACCGCCGCCGCAACAGCAGCAGCAGCACGACAGGCGCCCTCGAATAGCGGTTTTGCTCCTCCGCCCGCCGGTGGAGCGGCGCCTGCGGCTTCGGCCTGGCCGGCGCCCAATCAGACGCGCTGATCCAAAGGGCAATCGGTCTTGTCGTGTCGTAATGCTGCGTCCGGTGGCGGCCGCTCGGACATGGTGTTTGCCCCCGGCGTTTGTCCCCGCGGGCGCCTTGCCTGCAACGACGCTGTCGGCGTAAGCTGATCCGTCCGGCCATCAACGACGCGAATTCGCGCCGCGGACGATGTTGAGAGCTAACCGAAATTGCCGCGTTGCGCGTTGGTGATTCGGCCGGGTGGCAAAAGGCCGACGCGCTGATTTTCGTTGGCGAGACTTTTCAGGATGAAATCGCCGCGACGAAGTTGATCCTCAGGGACCGAAAACTCGTGGGCCTTGCCGTCATCGTAGCGCGCAATGCACCACACGTATCTGCCACGCATGAAACCTCCTCCGTGAGAAAGTCCGGCGCCGGACCAGGGCAGGGACGGGGGCGTCTTGTCCGCTGCCGTTGGGCCACCATACTGAATGAACGTTCAGAATCAACTACCTGAACAAAAATTAATGTTTGTTTCGCGCGACCGCATTCTGCCAGTGTCGAGCGTCCGGCCATGGCCGCGAGCGATCTGCTTGCACGGTAGGTGTTGATCCCCTAGAAAGCGGCCCTCGATTGCACGGATGTGGCACGCATTCGGCCGGTTTTCGTGCGCCTTTCGAGGCCGATCTGTGGGGTGGCATTTTCGACAAGCCGCTGCTAGTCCCACGACACGGGCGCTTAGCTCAGCGGGAGAGCGTTCCCTTCACACGGGAGAGGTCATAGGTTCAATCCCTATAGCGCCCACCATTTCTGCTCCAATGTCTCTACGCCTCGACTACCTGCTTCGACTGTTGCCGACTGCGCCAGCGCCGCCAGTCGTTCGTTCCCGTTTCTCATCGCTTCGCTGAACGGCTTGCTCAGGTCCGGGATCGGAAAGCTTGCGCAACACGGCCGCAAGGTTTCACTCGGCTTGCAAGTCTTGATGTTTCGAACCTCAAAACGGCATCTTTCGTCGTCATGCGCGGCCATCTTCACCGCGCATTTTCGGCTTTGGGGGAAGGGCATGAAGCTGCGTTTCTTGAGCCTGATATCGGCTTCGGGCGCAATCGCTATTGCCGCATTAGTTACGGCGCAGGCCAACACGCTCACCGATCCGGACGGCCGGCTGCGCGGAGGCACGCCCGATAGCATTCGCATTCGGGGCATCGGTGAAATCCTCTCCCTGCAGCGGACGATGGTGCCGTTCGAGACCAAGGAAAAGCCGGGCACCATCATCGTCTTCACCGCGCAACGAAAGCTCTATCTCGTGACCGCGCCCGGCCAGGCGATGCGCTATGGCGTCGGCGTCGGTCGCGACGGCTTCACCTGGAACGGCATTCACACCGTCACCAACAAGCGCGAATGGCCGGACTGGCGTCCGCCGCCTGAAATGATCAAGCGCCAGCCAGGTCTGCCGCGCCACATGAAGGGCGGGCCCGGCAATCCGCTCGGTGCGCGCGCGCTCTATATCGGATCGACGATCTATCGCATTCACGGGACGCATGATCCGGACTCGGTCGGCGAAGCCGATTCTTCGGGCTGCATTCGCCTCACCAATCCCGACATCGTCGATCTCTACGAGCGCGTGAAGGTCGGCGCCAAGGTGATCGTGGTGAAATAGGCCTGCCTTTCGGCCAATGCCGAAGCGCCGGCTAGTGGAGCGGATTTGACATTCGCTACCCATCCAGCCGCGGGCTCGCAAAGCGAATGTCAAATCCAAAGCTCCACTAGAATCAGATATTTGCTGGTGTCCCGAATCCGAAGTCCGCTTCATTCTGCGGCTTGTTCGTGAGCGGACTTCGGATTCGAAGGACACTAGCAAACCTATGATCTTCTAGTGTGGGTTGGTTCGGAAATCCGCTTGATGATGGTGCGGCAAGAATGAAGCGGATTTCCGAACCACCACACTAGTGGTCCTTTGACTTCTGACATTCGCAAAAGAGCCTGCCGAAAGGGGTGCGAATGTAGAATTGGACCACTAGCCGGATTGCTTCGGCTCCTTTCTGTAGCGCCTGTACAACCAAAGCGCCGCAGTTCCGATGAGGCCGCCAATTGCGAAGACGGTGGCGCGGATCGGTTCAAACGACGTTATGTATTGCCTGGCCTGCTCGAACCATGTGGCCGTCGTTCTGATTTCGTCGCGATAGACTCTCACCGCGACCGGATGAAGCTTCTCTTCGTACCGGTAATGCCCAAAAATCTCGAGTGTCAGGATGGTTGTTCCTGCGACCGCCGGCTTCACGTGCCACCGCCACTGAGTGGGCGCTCTGGAAGAGACGATCTGCTCGCTGGAACTTTGCGATGTCACATTGACATCGTTGTTTCCTGACAGCCGCGCCGACATGACTCTTGTCACCGGGATCATCGCCGACGTCAGCGCGCCGGGAAGGTAGGTCATCCGATCCGAAATATTCTGGTCGTCATCAACTTGGATGATAACGGATATTTCCGTCGACATTCCGATCTGAAGCGTCTGCGGCTTGTTGTAGGTTGCTTTGCCGTAAGCGGGGACGTTTCCTGTATCCGGCGCCGGTTGCGTTGGCGGTGCCGGATCATTTCGGCCTTTGCTTGTTGCGGTTGGAGCCTTGCCGAAGCGAGGCTGCTTCGCGCTCGCCGGTGCCTCCAGGCGAGAAGGCAGGTCACGCGTCTCCGCACTAAGTTCTCTGGGACTCTCCTTGGGCAAGTCTGGAACGACAATTCGTTCCCTAAACTCGACCGCCGGAGGATGTGCGGTTGCTGGCCCGGCCGGAAGTCGCGCTGCCGGCGCCTTGAATGTCACTCGGTCGGCATCGAACGCTCGAACGAAAATGGCCGAGGCAATCACGCCGACAACGAGCAAGGATAAAACCAGTTGCCACAGCGATGGTTTGCGCATGGAATTGGCCTATGGTTGTATCATAATACAATACAACCATAGGGATAATCAACGGGACGCCACGACCGCGACCCGCTGGCGAAAACCGCCGCCGCTGCGCCTATTGTCCGCGCAGGCGGATCGCGCATGAGCCCTTTTGCCGCGAGTTCGTCGATATAATCCTGCCAATATTCAGCGTGGCGGCGGCCAAGTTCGGCGAAATAATCCCAGCTATAGATGCCGGTGGAATGCATGTCGTCGAAGGTCAGCCGCACGGCATAATTCCCGATCGGCTGGATTTCGATGATCATGACATTGCGCTTGCCGGGCACGGTCTTGCGCTCGTCCGGCGAATGCCCCTGCACCTCGGCGCTCGGGCTTTTGACCCGCAGATATTCGGCCGCAAGCTCGTAACGCTCGCCGCTGTCAAAGGCGACCGTCAGAATTTTGCCGTCCTTGCTTAATCGCAATTCGGTTGGCCAGGGCCGCGCTATGGTCGAATTCTCGGAACTCATCACGATGCCACGGACCCCTGTTCCGGCATTGCCCGCGGGTTTTGCGGGGAGCCCGGAAAGCCTATATGGAAGGGGTGAGTAAGACCATGAATGCTGCAATGCAACCAATTGAAGTGGAAAAAGCCGGCACCGGCAGGCCGCTGATCGACCCCTTCGCGCGCGCGATCACCTATTTGCGGGTGTCGGTGACCGATCGCTGCGATTTCCGCTGTGTCTATTGCATGTCGGAGGACATGGCGTTTCTGCCCAAGCGGGATCTGCTTTCGCTCGAGGAACTCGACCGGGTCTGCAGCGCCTTTATCGAGCGCGGCGTTCGCAAGCTCAGGCTGACCGGCGGTGAGCCGCTGGTGCGGCGTGGCATCATGACGCTGATCGGCTCGCTGTCACGGCATCTGCGATCGGGCGCGCTCGAGGAATTGACGCTGACCACCAACGGTTCCCAGCTCGAAAAATATGCCGCCGAGCTGAAGGCCCATGGCGTCGAACGCATCAATGTGTCGCTCGATACGCTCGATCCGGACAAGTTCCGCGCAGTGACCCGCTGGGGCAATCTGTCCCGCGTCATGGCCGGCATCGATGCCGCGCAGGCCGCGGGCCTCAGGATCAAGATCAATGCGGTTGCGCTGAAGGGCTTCAACGAGGACGAGATCGCGGACCTGATGGAATGGTCGCATGGCCGCGGCATGGATCTGACCCTGATCGAGGTCATGCCGCTCGGCGAAATCGGCGAGGCGCGTATCGATCAATATCTGCCGCTGTCGATGGTGCGCGGGCGCCTGGTCGAGCGCTACACGCTCGAAGATATCGACTATCGAACCGGTGGGCCGGCGCGTTATGTGCGGGTGGCGGAGACCGGCGGACGGCTCGGCTTCATCACGCCGATGACGCATAATTTCTGCGAATCCTGCAATCGCGTGCGCCTGACCTGCACCGGCACCTTGTTCATGTGTCTGGGCCAGGAGGACGCCGCCGACCTGCGCGCGCCGTTGCGGGCGTCCGAATCCGACGATCATCTGCATGCGGCGATCGATAGCGCCATCTTGCGCAAGCCCAAGGGTCATGACTTCGTGATCGACCGCCGCCATCGCAGCGCCGGCTTCGCCGCGGCATATGAGCGTCACCGGCGGGTGAGGGCGAAAGCTCGCGCGTAGCAGACCCGCCCTTGATTATTGCGACAGGAATTTCGGGCCGACCGAACGGATCGGCTTCTTCTCGCCCTCGGGCTGATCGGCGGGAGGTGGCGCGGGTTGAGCAGCAACAGGTGCTGCAAGTGGAGCCGCACCTTTCTGGGCGCCCTTCGGCGCTGGCGGCAGGATCGGACGGCCCTTGGCGTCGCGCGGCGCCGACAAGACCTTGGCGCGCTCCTCGGACACGATGTCGTTTCGCTCGAGCGCGGTCTGCGTTGCGGGATCGTCCTTCACCGCGTTGGCCCAGCTTTCATTCGGCTGCTTGCAGACGCAGGCGTTGCTCCATTCCGTCTTGTATTTGAATGCGTTCGGCATTTCCGTATAGAGCTTGCCACCATTGGCCGAAACCGCCTGGCGCATGTCCTCGCCCGGATTGCGGTGCGAGAACAGCATCACTTCGGAAGCCGGGCACATGCGCTGGCAGGTCGCCTCGTCGTCGCGGAAGCGGTCCTGCGAGGTCGAGAACGAGATCGGGAAGAAATAGCCGTCGCAGGTGCGAACGCAGACCGTGCGATAGCCTGAGCCGGCGCCCTCGTTCGACGTGTTTTGATCGGCGCCGGGGCCGGGTCCGAACAGGGTCTCGAACAGGTTGCGCGATTGCGCCGCCTGCGCGCGATATTGCGGACCGCAATCGTTCTGCGCGAGCGCAGTGATCACGGCGCGACGCTGGCCGTCGCGCTCGTAATTTGCGCCGGCGCTTTGCAGGCGCTGCAGGTCATTCTGCACGCGCGATATGTTGGCACGAATTTGCGATACCTGATTGTTCAGCGGACCGCATTGCTCGGAACGGCCTCCGCCGCCGAAAAGCTGGAAGAAGCCGGAAGTTTCGCAGCCCTGGCGGCGTGACTGCTGCGTGGCGCGATCGAGTTCGGCCTGCTGGCGGCCGAGCGTGGCTTCCAATTGTCGGATCTGTTCGGCCTTGGCGGAATCGCCGCCGGAGCGGTCGATGCCTGCAAGCTGCGCCTCCAGCCGCTGGCAGGACTGCTCGCGCGCCGAAACCGTCACGCCGGGCGGCGGATAGGGTTGTTGAGCGACGGCCGTGGCCGCGACGAAGGCGGCGGCAAAGGCCGACAGGGCAAAGCTGCAATGGCGGGCGAATTTCGTCATGGAATCCCGTGCATTTTGCCCTTTCCTGGCTCCGGAATGAGGCGACGCGATGGTTATCAAACGGCCGGCGGCCCCGCAAAGGGGTCAAAAGAGAAAAAACCTCACTGTGGCTCGGACAGCCCCTGGTCATCCGGTAGCGCGATGCTTTTTTTCGCGTTTTTCGACTCCGCCCGCAAATTCCACAGGATCCCGGCCATGATGATCAGGCCGCCGACAAAGACCAGCGTGTCGACGGATCTCTCCGAAAAACAGCCAGCCGACCACCGCGATCAGCGGCACGCGCAGGAAATCGAGCGGTACGACCAGGCTGGCGTCGCCGTAGCCGAATGCCTTGGCCATGCAGAAATGCGCCGAAAGGCCGACAATTCCGACGGCGATCCCCGGAAAGATCTGCCAGGGCTCGAGCTTGAGGAAAAACAGCGGATCGCTGCCTGCAAGCGCGACCGGAAATTGCATGACATTCATCCAGAACACGATACCGAAGGTCGTGTCGGTCGCCGTCATTTGCTTGGTATAGACATTGAAGATGGCATAGCAGAACGAGGAAGTCAGCACGAGCAGCGACGCCGGCTGGAAGGCTTCGAATCCCGGACGCAGGATCACCAGCGCTCCGATGAAGCCCAGGACAATCACCACCACGCGACCGGAGGTGAGCTTTTCGCCGAGTATGACGATCGCAAGAATGAGCACCCATACCGGCAGCGTGAACTCGATTGCGAATACGGTGGCGAACGGAAGAATCGTCAGCGACAGCGCCCAGCAATATTGCCCGACGAAGTGAACGACGCTGCGCAGGAAATGCGTCGGCAGCCGCCTGGTGCGTATGTCGGGACGCAGCGACGGTTTCACGACCAAGAGTACAGTCAGGATCGTCAGCGCGCCGAAGGTGCGCAGTGTCAGGATTTCGAATATCGACAGCCGGCCCGCGAGCAGGCGGATCGAGATCGCCATCACCGAGAACGACAGCAATGTGCCGGTCATCCACAGAATGACGCGAACGATATTTTGCGTTTGCACCTGGCGCTCGCTTGACTCGATCCGCCGCCTGCAGGCACCGGAACTTTGTTGTTATTCCGTGTCCGGCTGATTTTCGGGGCGGGCCTTTTCGAAAGCGTCGAGCTTGCCGCAGGCCGCCTCGATGCCTGCGATCTTCGGAAAGGCTTCGAGCGATACCTTGAAGCGCCGTGCATTGAACACCTGCGGCACCAGGCACAGATCGGCCATGCCGGGCTCGGCGCCGAAGCAATAGGGGCCGGGCTTGAGCAGCGGCTCGATCGCCTCGAAGCCTGCCTTGACCCAGGACGCATACCATTCGTCCACGATCGCCTGATCGTGGCCGAGCTTCTTGAGATAGTTCAACGTCACCAGATTGTTCAGCGGATGAATGTCGCAAGCCACGATCTGCGACACTGCGCGAACATGCGCGCGTTCGAGCGCGCCCTTCGGCAAGAGCGGCGGATTTGGATGGGTTTCCTCCAGATATTCGACGATCGCAAGCGACTGCAGGATGGTCTCGCCAGTGTCGAGCGTCAGCGCGGGAACCCGCATCTGCGGGTTGATCGCGCGATATTCCGCACTCTTGTGGCGCCCGCCATCTTTCGTGAGATGGATCGGGATCGCTTCATAGGGCAATTCTTTGAGGTTAAGCGCGATCCGTACCCGATAGGCGGCGGACGAACGGAAATAGGTATAGAGCTTCACGCGATCCTCCGGCGGCCTTGTGAGGCTGGACCAAACTTGGTTGTGCGCGGCTTGTCCAGTGCATGGGGCTCAAGGCAAGTATGCCGCCTGCCCGTGCGCCCGGCCTTCAATTGTCCGAAAACTCGTCCATCGCTTCGTCGGCCAGCGGCTTCGATCGGCGGATCACCTGCTGCAGCGCACGCGCGAAGGCGGGGCGATCCGCCGGATCGACGGCCTCGATGATATCGCGGGCGAACGCGACCGCACCGGGCGCGAGTTCGTCATAGATCGCGCGGCCTTCCGGCGTGAGCGACAGGAACGATTCGCGAAGGTCCGAGCGGTTGACCCGCCGCATCAGCCATTTGCGCTTTTCGAGCAGCGCCACCGCGCGCGAAACCTTGGTCTTGTGCATGTGGCTATGCGCGCCGATCGCCTTGCCGGTCATGCTCTCGAACTCGCCGAGCGTCACCAGCACACGCCATTCCGGCACGCCGATGCCGTAGCGCTCGGCATAGATTTTCGACAGCGCCTGCGAGACCAGACTTGCCGCCACGTTGAGCTGGTAGGGCAGGAAATCGTCGAGTCTGAGCGGCGCGTCGCGGCCGTTTCGTGCCCGCGACTCGCTTTCACCTGACGGCGGCCTCGGGGCTGCCTTGGTCTGTACCATCGTTGTCGTCCGCCATTCTCTCCCGCAGGACGGCCGGCAGCGACCATGACGTAACTTTGCCGGTGGCGCAACGGCGTCCGGCGGCGGAAGCGATTGACAGCGGGCCATGCGGCGGTGTGCTAATGAGGCATGAGCGGGACGGTTATGCCGGATGCCCAGATTTGCAGATGCGAGCGAAGCCGCGCAGGCGGCGCGCGCCTTCGACCTGAAGCGGCTGCCGCCCGATTTCATCGACGACCCGTATCCCTATTATCGCGCGCTGCGCGAACACGATCCGGTGCATCGCATGCCGGACGGCAGCTACTTCATCACCCGCTATGACGATTGCGAGGCGCTCTACAAGGACGCCTGGACCTATTCCTCCGACAAGAAGATCGAGTTCTTTCCGAAATTCGGCGACACCCCGCTATTCGAGCATCACACCACGAGCCTCGTCTTCAACGATCCGCCCTTGCATACCCATGTGCGGCGCGCGATCGCCGGCGCGCTGTCGCCGCGCGCCATCGCAGAAATGGAAATCGGGCTGATCGAACTGGTCGACCGCCTGCTGGCGCAAATGGAGCGCAAAGGCCGGGTCGACCTGATCGAGGATTTCGCCTCCGCCATCCCGGTCGAGATCATCGGCAACCTGCTCGGCGTACCGCACGAGGAACGCGGGCCGCTGCGCGGCTGGTCGCTCGCCATCCTCGGCGCGCTCGAACCGGTCCTGACCGAACGAGCAGACCCGCATCGGCAACGAAGCGGTACGCGATTTTCTCGGCTATCTGAAAATCCTCACCGACGACCGCAGGCGAAATCCCGGCGATCCCGACAAGGACGTGCTGACACGACTGATCAACGGCGAGCATGAGGGCCGCAAGCTCACCGAAACCGAGCTGCTGCAGAACTGCATCTTCATCCTCAATGCCGGCCATGAGACCACCACCAATCTGATCGGCAACGCGCTCTATACGTTCCTGCGATATCCCGACCAGATGCAGCGCGTGATGGACGATCCCGTCGCTGATGAAATCGCGGTCGAGGAGGTGCTGCGCTTCGAAAGCTCGAACCAGCTCGGCAACCGCCGCGTGGTGGCGGACACGATGCTGGGCGGCGTTGCGATGAAGGAGGGCGATCTCATCACCATCTGCATCGGCGGCGCCAACCGCGATCCGAAATATTTTCCCGATCCCGACCGCTTCGATGTCGGCCGTCAATCCCAACCGGCATCTCGCCTTTGCCAGCGGCATCCATGTCTGCGCCGGCATGAATGTGGCGCGGCTGGAAGGCCGCATCGCACTCGAGCGTTTCCTGAAGAAATTTCCGGACTATCGGCTGGAAGGCGCGCCCGTGCGCTCGCCGCGCGCGCGCTTTCGCGGGTTCATCGCGCTGCCGGCGATATTGGCTTAGGAGCGATTTGCCGAATGCGGATCTGAGGAAGAGCAACGATGACCGATGCGACGAAGGGAATGGTCGGCGGCGGCTATTACGACGCCCATTCGTCGTTCCAGGCCGACGTCGGCCGCAAGCGGCAAGGCGCTGCTGCAACAGGCGGTCGCGGCGCTCTCGTTGCCGGCGGGCGGCGAGGTCACGATCGCCGATTACGGCTGTTCCGAAGGCCGCAATTCGATGGCGACCATCGGCAGCGCGCTCGAGCTTCTGGCGGGGCGCGGAGTTTCGGGCTTCGCGGTCGTGCATAACGATCTGCCGACCAATGACTGGCAGGGTCTGGCAAGAAACCTGTCCGGTCCGGACAGCTATCTCCTGCATTTTCCGCAGGCGCGCGCCTTGTTTGCGCCGCGCGGCTTTTTCGAGCGGGTGACGCTGCCGGCAAGCGTGACGCTCGGCACCTCGGGCTCCGCCGTTCACTGGCTGTCGCGGCAGCCGCCGGACCTCGACATGCCGCGCTCGCTGTATCGTTCGGATGCGCCTGCCGTCCGAACTTGCGAAGATTCTCAAACAGGCGGCTGCCGATTGGCAGGCCTTTCTGGAGGCGCGGGCGGAGGAATTGCAGCCGGGTGGCGTGCTGCTGGTTCAGATGCTCGGCTCCGACGGCAGCACCGATCCGGTGCGGGTCAGTGCCGCGGGGCTTCTGAAATTGATGAATCAATGCGCGCTGCAACTGGTCGATGCCGGCGACGTGCCGCAGGATGTCTATGCGCGCTATTGCTTTCCGGTGGTGCCGCGCACCCTGGAAGAAGCGAGGGCGCCGATCGCGGGTGCGCTGGCGGATCGGCTGGAACTGCTGCATTGCGGACTCAATCCGGTGCCGTCGCCCTATCAGGTCGCGCTCGACAAGACCGGCGATGTCGCAACCTTCGCGAAAAACTACACCGCCTTCACGCGCGCCTTCAGCGAAAGCAGCCTGCGCGACGGCCTGTTCCGGTACGGCAAGGGCGACGCCACGGCACTCGCCGATCGCTTCTATGCGTCGATGCAGAGCGCACTGGCGGCCGCCCGCGCGACTATCCGTTTGACGACCTGACGCTTGCGGTTATCGTGCGCCGCCGGACCTGACCGGCTTTCCTCGCCGAAACTGGACCGTCGGACATGAGATCACGGATCACGAGACGGGAGTTCGGAGCGGCTGGTGTCGCCGCCTTTGGTAACGATGGGCGCTGCGCGTGCCGGCGGCTGCGCAAAATGCCGCGAGCGGATCGGCGGACCGCGCCGTCGCCACCGCAATTTCCGCCTGGCTTTGTCTGGGGCGTAGCGACCGCGGCCTATCAGATCGAGGGCTCGCCGGATGCGGACGGCAAGGGCAAGTCGATCTGGGATACCTATTCCCACATCCCGGGAAAGATAAAGAACGGCGATACCGGCGATGTCGCCAACGACCATTACCGGCTCTACCGGCAGGACGTGGCGATGATGAAGGAGATGGGCGCGAAGGCCTATCGCTTCTCGATCTCCTGGCCGCGCATCTTTCCGGAAGGTGCCGGAACGCCGAACCGGAAAGGAATGGATTTCTACAATCGGCTGGTCGATGAATTGCTCGCCGCCGGCATCGAGCCATTTGCGACGCTGTATCATTGGGATTTGCCGCAGGCCTTGCAGGATAAAGTTGGCGGCTGGCAGTCGCGCGAGACCGCGAAGGCGTTCGGCGATTATTCCGGTCATGTCGCCAGAGGCCTGAGTGATCGGGTCCGGCATTTCTTCACGATCAACGAATTCAGCGTGTTCGTGGAACTGGGCCATCGCGGCATCGACACGATGGCGGATGGCAAGCCATCGCGGATCGAACACGCGCCCGGTCTGAGACTTTCGCCGGCCGGCGCTCAATCAGGTCCGCCATCATGCCGTGCTCGGTCATGGATTGGCGGTGCAGGCCATTCGCGCGCTGGGGCAACCGGGGACCAAGGTGGGACCTGCGGAGAATATCAGCATCGCAGTGCCGGTGATCGAGAATGCCGCGCATATCAAGGCGGCGGAGGCGGCGACGCGCGATCAGAATGCGCCCTATCTCGGCGTGATCCTGGACGGCAAATACAGCGACGCTTATCTGGCCGCTGCCGGCAAGGATGCGCCGAAATTCACCGACGAGGATTTGCGCATCATCTCGTTCGCCGCTCGATTTCGTCGGCATCAATGTCTACCGGCCGTCGACTTACGTGACGGTCTCCGACACGGCGCCGGGCTATCGGGTCGTTCCGGAAAATGCCTCCCATCCCAGGATGGCGTCGCACTGGCAATTGCTCGGACCCGAAGTGCTGTATTGGGCGCCGCGGCTGCTGCAATCGATCTGGAACGTGAAGGAAATCTACATCACCGAGAATGGCTGCGGCGCGCGATGACGTGGTGGCCGCCGATGGCACGCGTCTCCGATTCCGACCGCGTCATGTATCTGCGCAATGCGATGATGCAGCTTCAGCGCGCGACCGCCGAGGGGCTGCCGGTGAAGGGCAATTTCGTCTGGAGCCTGATGGACAATTTCGAATGGAGCGACGGCTATGGCCGGCGCTTCGGACTGGTCTACGTCGACTACAAGACGCAGAAGCGCACCCCGAAGCTGAGCGCCGCCTGGTTTCGCGAGGCGGCGGCGAGAAATGCGGTGGTGTAGGGACAGGGGCGTCCGGTCAGGGCGTCTTTCGCGCCATGCAGTCGCGGATGAATCGCGGACGTTGCAGGATCGGAATTTTCTTGTCCTTGCGTTCCTGCAGGCAGGCGGCGCGCCTGGCGCGCAAGGCTGCGTCGCGTTCCATCATCTGCTTGCGCCGCGCGGCCTGGGCGGCTGCCCGCTCGGCGCGCGTCGAGGTGGCTTTCGGCTTGTCGGGCGGAGGAGTTTGCGCGGCGGCCGGCGAAGCGGCCAGACAGAGAAGCAATCCACACGCCATTGCGACGGTCAGGAAGTCTTCTCTGCCGGCTTTTCGCATCGATTTTGCTCGCGCAACAAAGCTCGCTGTAACTGAATCGCCTAACGCTTTCTGACGAAGGTCTGCCTTCGGGTCGGCGGAGCCGGCATCGCGTTGCCGCGATGGCGGAAGCTGATGCGGCCGCGCGACAGATCGTAGGGCGACATTTCCACGATCACGCGATCGCCGACGCCGGTGCGGATGCGGAATTTGCGCATCTTGCCGGCGGTGTAGGCGAGAATCTCATGATCGTTGTCGAGCTTCACGCGGAAATTTCCGTCCGGCAGCACCTCAGTGACGGTGCCGTCGAATTCGAGCATTTCTTCTTTCGACATCCACAAGTCCTTTTAGCGAATGGATCAGCGCGGCGTATGCGCGTTCCGCCGCGAGGCGTGGCGTTCGGGACGCCGGTCCTGCATGAATCCGACAGAGGATATCGCACCGTCGGCGGTTCCGCCATTGGCTTTCGGGGCTGTGACGCCGGACGCGATTCCTGTGGCGAACTTCTGGCCGCGCTGGAGCCTCACGGCTCCGCGTCGCGCCGACGCCGCGCTGGCCGGGGCGGTTGCGCGGCTTGCCTTCGGCGGATGCCGGGCGGCGCGTGCCTGCGCGACGGGGCCTGGCGATTCGCCTGCCGGTCCGGCCGTGCTTGTCGGTCGAGGGCAGCGACATGCGAATGAGCCGTTCGATGTCGCGCAGATAGGCGCGCTCCTCGTGATCGCAGAACGAGATCGCAATGCCCTCGGCGCCGGCGCGCGCGGTGCGGCCGATGCGGTGCACGTAGCTCTCCGGCACGTTCGGCAGGTCGTAGTTGATGACGTGGGTGATGCCGTCGACATCGATGCCGCGCGCGGCGATGTCGGTGGCGATCAGGGTCTTGACCTTGCCGTTGCGGAAGGCGGCGAGCGCCCGCTCGCGCTGGCCTTGCGACTTGTTGCCGTGGATCGCTTCGGCCGCGAGGCCCTGCCTGGTTGAGCTGGCGCACCACGCTTGTCGGCGCCGTGCTTGGTGCGGGTGAAGACGATGGCGCGGTCGATCGGCTCGCTGCGCAGGAGGTCGGCGAGCAGAGCGGCCTTGCCGGACTTCGTCGACATGCACGACGCGCTGCGAGATGCGCTCGGCGGTCGAGGCCTGCGGCGTCACCGCGACGCGGGCGGGATCGCGCAGCATCATGCGGCCGAGTTCTTCGATCGGCGGCGGCATGGTGGCGGAGAAGAACAGCGTCTGCCGCTCCGTCGGCAGCTTGCCGACGATGCGGCGGATGTCGTGGATGAAGCCCATGTCGAGCATGCGGTCGGCTTCGTCGAGCACGAAGATCTCGACCTTGTCGAGGCTCACGGCCGTTCCTGCATCAGATCGAGCAGGCGGCCGGGCGTGGCGACCAGCACATCGACGCCGTTCGCCATCGCCCGCATCTGCCGGCCGATCGGAACGCCGCCGATGGCGAGCGTCACCGAGACCTTCATGATGGCGGCCATAGGTCTTGAAGCTGTCGACGATCTGGCCGGACAGCTCGCGCGTCGGGCTCAGCACCAGCACGCGGCAGCTCTTGCGCTCGGGGCGCATGCGATTCTTCGACAGGTGATGGAGGATCGGCAGCGCGAAGGCTGCGGTCTTGCCGGTGCCGGTCTGCGCAATGCCGACGACGTCGCGGCCGGCGAGCACGTGCGGGATGGTCTGCGACTGGATCGGGGTGGGGGTTTCGTAGCCTTCTTCGACGAGTGGCACGGGTGATGGACTCAGCGAGTCCGAGTTCAAGAAAAGCGGTCAAAAGATCAGTTCTTTCATGCAGCACGATCGCCCGGCCCGGATCAGGGACACGAACGCGACGCGCGGGGTTCAAAAGACATCCCGCGTGGTCAGGGCTGCCGGTGAGATCGGTGAGAAAGGCGGGCCGAAAGCCAATTCGCGAGAATTGGTTTTCGTTCACGCGGCCCGCAAGCGGCCTCAAAAGGCCAGCTTCGATGGCGCTCATATGGACTGTTCGCGTGTCGGTTTCAAGGCAAATGTGCCGAAATGTCGTGGAATCGCCTTGGGTTAACGCTTCGTTGACATTGGTTGCATATGTAACTATCCTCTCTTCAAAGCAAAAACAGCAATAATCAGGGCGGCGGTGCAACGACCGCGATTTCCAAGGAGGACAGGGTATGGCCGAGATCGACACCGCGCCGCGGGTCAAGCGGCAGGCTTCTCCCGCAGCGGTTACCGACAAGATCAGAACCGAGCCTCTGGTCGATGCCGCCGAATACATGTCGGGCTTCGGCAATTCGTTCGAGACCGAGGCGTTGCCGGGCGCGCTGCCGATCGGCCGCAACTCGCCGCAGAAGATCAATTACGGTCTCTATGCCGAGCAGCTTTCCGGCTCGCCTTTCACCGCGCCGCAGGCGACCAACCAGCGCTCCTGGCTCTATCGCATCCGCCCGACCGTGCGCCATACCGGCCGCTTCAAGAAAATCGACCGTGGCCTGATCCGCACCGCGCCCGACCGCGAGGATGCCGATCTGCCGCTCGGGCAGTTGCGCTGGAGCCCGTCGCCGATCCCGAAGACGAAGCTCACCTTCGTCACCGGTCTGCAGACCGTCACGGTCGCCGGCGATTGCGAAGTCGATGAGCGGCATGGCCGTGCATGTGCTGCTCGTCACCGAATCGATGGTGCGCGAGCATTTCTTCAACGCCGACGGCGAATTGCTGATCGTCGCGCAGCAGGGCAGCCTTGCGCTTCCGCACCGAATTCGGCCTGATCGAGATTGCGCCCGGCGAGATCTGCGTGATCCCGCGCGGCGTCATCTTCCGCGTCGAACTGGTCGATGGTCCGGCGCGCGCCTATGTCTGCGAGAATTACGGCGGCGGCTTCACGCTGCCGGATCGCGGCCCGATCGGCGCCAATTGCCTCGCCAATCCGCGCGACTTCCTGACGCCGGTTGCAGCCTATGAGGATGTCGAGGAGCCCTGCACGCTGTATGTGAAGTGGGGCGGCGAGATGTTCGAAACCAGAATGCCGCATTCGCCGCTCGATGTGGTGGCGTGGCACGGCAATTACGCGCCCTACAAATACGATCTGCGGCACTTCTCGCCGGTCGGTGCGGTGCTGTTCGATCATCCCGATCCGTCGATCTTCACGGTGCTGACCTCGCCGTCGGAAACGCCCGGCACCGCCAATATCGATTTCGTGATTTTCCCGGAGCGCTGGGGCGTCGCCGAGAACACCTTCCGGCCGCCCTGGTATCACCGCAACATCATGTCGGAATTCATGGGCCTGGTGTTCGGCGTCTACGACGCCAAGCCCGAAGGCTTCGTGCCGGGCGGCTTCTCGCTGCACAATACCATGCTGCCGCACGGACCCGACGTCGATGCCTTCGAGCATGCCAGCAATGTCGAGCTGAAGCCGGTGAAGCTCGCCAACACGCTCGCCTTCATGTTCGAGACCCGCTTCCGCCAGCGCGTCACCAAATATGCCGCCGGCCTCGAAACCCGGCAGGACGACTACGTCGATTGCTGGAAGGGCCTGAAGAAGCACTTCGATCCGAAACGCCGCGAGCCGCGCTGAATGAAGCTCGCATCGTTGAAGGATGGCCGCGACGGGCGGCTGGTCGTGGTGTCGCGCGATCTTACGCGCTGCGCCGATGCGTCGGCGGTCGCGCCGACCTTGCAGGCCGCGCTCGATGACTGGGACGCGGCCTTGCCGCGGCTGACCGAGATCGCGGATTCGCTGGAAGCGAACCGCATCGCGCATATGCCGTTCGATCCGGCGAAATGCGCCTCGCCCTTGCCGCGCGCCTATCAATGGCTCGACGGCTCGGCCTATGTGAACCATGTCGCACTGGTGCGGCAGGCGAGGGGCGCCGAAGTGCCGGAATCGTTCTGGACCGATCCGCTGATGTATCAGGGCATTTCCGACATCGTGATGGGCCCGCGCGAGCCGATCGCGCTCGCCGACGAGGCCTGGGGCATCGATATCGAGGCCGAAGTGGTCGTGATCCTCGGCGATCGTGCCGATGGGCGCGACCCGCGAACAGGCGGCGAAGGCGATCAAGCTGATCATGCTGGTCAACGACGTGACGCTGCGCAACATCACCGCCGCCCGAACTCGCCAAGGGCTTCGGCTTCCTGCAGTCGAAGCCGCCGTCGGCCTTCACGCCGGTTGCGGTCACGCCGGACGAACTCGGCAAGGCCTGGGACGGCGCCAAGGTCGATCTGCCGCTGCTCAGCTTCATCAACGGCAAGCCGTTCGGAAAGCCGGTCTGCTCGGTGGACATGACGTTCGATTTTCCGGCGCTGATCGTGCATGCGGCGAAAACGCGCCCGCTCGGCGCGGGAACCATTCTCGGCGCCGGTACGGTCTCCAACCGCGATCCCGGTGGCGGGCCGGGCAAGCCGATTTCGGAGGGCGGGCTCGGCTATTCCTGTCTCGCCGAACAGCGCACGGTCGAGACCATTCTGCACGGCAAGCCGACCACGCCGTTCCTGAAATTCGGCGACAAGGTTCGCATCGAAATGAACGACAAGGACGGGCGCTCGATCTTCGGCGCCATCGAACAGGAAGTGGTACGCTACACGCCACCGCAATAACAGACGAGACCGCAGTCATAGCGGGCGGACAGGGTGGAAGATGGCCAAGGGCTTTGCTTCGACCGGCGATACCGCCGAGAAAGTACATCTCGTTCGACGAGATCGGCCGCGGCCTCTATGCCTTCACGGCGCAGGGCGATCCGAATTCCGGGATCATCGTCGGCGATGACGGCGTCATGGTGGTCGATGCGCAGGCCACGCCGGTGATGGCGCTGGAGGTGATCGAGCGCGTGCGCAAGGTCACCGACAAGCCGATCAAGTATGTGCTGCTCAGCCATTACCACGCCGTGCGCGTGCTCGGCGCTTCGGCCTATGCGGATGCCGAAATCCTCGCCTCCGATGGGACGCGCGAGTTGATCGTCGAGCGCGGCCAGCAGGACAAGGATTCCGAGATCGGCCGTTTCCCGCGCCTGTTTCGCGCGGTGGAATCCATTCCCGGCCTGACCTGGCCGACCGTCACCTTTCAGAAACAGATGTCGGTGTGGCTCGGCAAGCGCGAGGTGCGCATCATGCATATCGGCCGCGGCCATACCGCGGGCGACGTGATCGCCTGGGTGCCGGATGCCAATGTCGTCTTCTCCGGCGATCTCGTCGAATATCATTCGGCCTGTTATTGCGGCGACGCGCATCTGGCCGACTGGCCGAAGACGCTCGACCGGCTCGCGGAATTCAAGGCCAATGCGCTGGTGCCGGGACGGGGGGCTGCGCTCGCAACGCCCGGACAAGGTGCGCGACGGCATCGACGGCACGCGCGATTTTCTCTCGACGCTCTACGGTTCGGCAAAGGACAGCGTCGCGAAGAAGCTGTCGCTGAAGGACGCCTTCGCGGCCGCGCGTCAGGCGATGGATCCGAAATTCGCAAGCTACGCCATCTATGAGCATTGCATGCCGTTCAACGTCGCGCGTGCCTATGACGAGGCCAAGGGCATCGATCATCCGGTGATCTGGACCGCCGAGCGCGACCGCGAGATGTGGGCCGCGTTGCAGGGATAAGTCTGAAACGACGTGACGGGGAGGCAAGCCGTGAGCGTCAACGAACGAAAGTCGCTGTTTCATTTCGGCTACCGGCGCTCGCCGGATCAGGATGCGGCGGCGCCCGCGCGCCATCGGGTCGTCATCGTCGGTGCCGGGCCGGTCGGCCTCACCATGGCGCTCGATCTCGCCCAGCGCGGAATCCCGTCGGTGCTGCTCGACGACGCCGACCGGATCGGCGAGGGCTCGCGCGGGCTTTGCTATTCCAAGCGGGCGCTCGAAATCTGGGACCGCTTCGGCGTCGGCGAAAAGCTCGTCGCAGATGGGCGTGACCTGGAAGCTCGGCAAGGTCTATCTCGGCGACGACCTGGTCTATTCCTTCGACCTGCTGCCCGAAGACGGCCACAAGATGCCGGCCTTCATCAACCTGCAGCAATATTATCTGGAAAAGGCGCTGGTCGATCGGGTGCTCGAAGTGCCGGAAATCGACCTGCGCTGGCGCAACCGCGTCAGCGGCATCGAGCGGCGCAATGACGGCGCGACGCTCACGATCGACACGCCGGACGGGCCCTATCGTCTCGATGCCGCCTGGGTGATCGCGGCCGACGGCGCGCGCTCGACCTTGCGCGACCTGATGGGCCTCGAATTCAAGGGGCACACCTTCGAGGAGAAGTTCCTGATCGCCGATGTCCGCATGCCGGCGAAGGACCTGCCGACCGAGCGGCGTTTCTGGTTCGATCCGCCGTTCCATTCCGGCCAATCGGCGCTGATGCACCGGCAGCCGGACGAATCCTGGCGCATCGATCTGCAGCTCGGTCCCGAGGCCGATATCGAGCACGAACTGAAGCCGGAAAATTATCTGCCGCGCATCCGCAAGATGGTGGGCGCGCGCGATTTCAGCGTCGACTGGGTTTCGATCTACCGGTTCAATTGCCGGCGCATCGATCGCTTTGTGCATGGGCGCGTGATCTTCGTCGGCGATTCGGCGCATCAGGTCTCGCCGTTCGGCGCGCGCGGCGCCAATTCCGGCGTCGAGGATGCGGAAAATCTGGCCTGGAAACTCGCGGCGGTGCTGGACGGGGAGGCCGGCGAAGCCTGATCGATTCCTACGATCTCGAGCGCATGCAGGCGGCCGACGAGAATATCGGGCATTCGACCCGCTCGACCGATTTCATCGCGCCGCGTTCGCCGGCCGAGCGCACCCTGCGCAATGCGGTGCTGTCGCTGGCGCCGCATGCGGACTTCGCCCGGCGCATGGTGAATTCGGGACGACTTGTCGGTTGCGACCGTTTACGACACGCCGCTATCAACGCCGGACGAGGACAGCATTTGCCGGTCCGTGCAACTCGGCGCGCCGCCGCCGGATGCGGTCATGCAGACGCCGGCAGGCGCCGCCTGTCATCTGCTGGAGCGTCTGCCGGCGCGCTTCGAGCTGCTCTACGTCGCCGACGGAGCCGCACCGGCCTTGCCGCCGGATATCGGGCTCACCGTGATCGGCCGCGACCTGATCGATGTGCGCGGCGATTTCGGCAGCCGCTTCGACGCGGCTCCCGGCACCGCCTATCTGCTTGCGGCCCGATCAGCATATTTGCGCACGCTGGCGCAAGCCGACGCCGGACAAGATCGCGGCCGCCCGCGACCGTGCGCTCGCGCGCAAGCAGGGGTCAGGTCGGCATGCGCAGTGACGTGAGCATCTCGGTGCAGGCGGTGGCGCAATGGGTGCAGGCCTTGGCGCAGACTTCGCAATGCTTGTGGGTCTGCGCATGACGTCCGCATTCCGCGGCGCGTGGCGCGGCAGAACGCGATGCAGGTGGTCAGCTGCGCTTCGAGCAGCTGCCGGTGACCGATCTTGTTGGCCCGCGACATGATGCTTGCGGTCGCGCTGCAGACCGCGGCGCAATCCTGATTCAGACGGATGCAGGTGATCAGCCGCTCCATGTCCTTTTCGGCGAGGCAGGCGTCGGCGCAGGCGTTCGAGGTTTCCACGCTGGCCGAACAGGCATCGATACAGCGGCCGATCGCATCGGCATGGCTCGGTTGTTCCGGATGGGCACGGAACATCGCGCTGACGGCAACTGCGGACATGCTGAATTCCTTTTGGCTGTTGGCTGGCAGACTGAAACACATTTCGGCCGGAAAGGTTCCGCGCGGAACACGAGTTCCATTCGCTCAATCGAGGTTGCAGCGCTCGTCCGCGATCGAAGGAAGATGCAAATGCCGCTTGTCACCATCTCGCAATTCAAGGATCCCGACACCGCATTCGTGATGCTGGTCGAGGCGCGGCGCGGCCTCAGCGAAGAGGCGGCGGCGTCGCTCGATGCGAAGCTCGTGCTGATTCTCGCCAATCACATCGGCGATATCGGTGTGCTGAAAGAGGCGATTGCGCTTGCGAAGCAGGCGCACGCTAGCTAAATGACAAAGAGAGACAAATTATCATCCGCCGCTTTGCGGCTTGTCTTTAATATTGTCGAGAATTGCGCTGACCCGCGTCACCGGGTCCTTCGCTTCCATGTCGAGAATTTGCCGCACCTTGCGGACCAGGGCTTCCGAGGTGAACGGCTTGGTGATGAGGTCGACATCGGCATCGAGCCGGCCGTGATGGATGATGGCGTTGCGGGTATAGCCGGTGGTGAACAGCACTTTCAGATTGGGCCGCCGCCGTCGCGCTTCGTCGGCGAGCTGCCGTCCGTTCATCCCGCCGGGCAATACCACGTCGGTGAACAGCATCTGGATGTCCGGGTTGGCGTCGAGCAGCCGAAGGCCGCTCGCGCCTTCATGCGTCGAGATCACCTGATAGCCTTCGTCGCGCAGGACTTCGCTCGAGAAGCGGTTGACCTCCTCGTCGTCCTCCACCAGCAGGATCTTTTCCGGATGCCGCGCGGCCTCTTCTTCGGCATTTTCGGCATGGCCGGTCGGGATCCACGGCTCCACCTGGCTCTCATCCGTCAGCCGCGGCAGATACAGCTTGATCGAGGTGCCTTCGCCCGGCTCGCTGTAGATTTTGACATGGCCGCCGGACTGTTTGACGAAGCCATAGACCATGCTGAGCCCAAGCCCGGTGCCGGCGCCGGTCGGCTTGGTCGTGAAGAACGGCTCGAATGCGCGCTCGGTCACGTCCTTGCTCATGCCGGTGCCGGTGTCGCTGACCGCGAGCAGCACATATTGCCCGGGCGACAGATCGGGGCCGTTGGCTCTGACATAGGCCTCGTCGAGATAGGTGTTGGCGGTTTCGATCGTGAGGCGGCCGCCGTCCTTCATCGCGTCGCGCGCATTGATCGCGAGATTGAGCACCGCGTTTTCGAGCTGGTTCGGATCGACCGCGGTCTTCCATAATCCGCCCGCGAGCACGGTCTCGACCGTGATGGTTTCGCCGATGGTCCGGCGCAGCAATTCGGACATGTCCCGCACCAGGCGGTTGACATCGACCGCCTTCACTTCGAGCGGATGCTGCCGCGAGAAGGCGAGCAGCCGCTGCACCAGGCTTGCGGCGCGCTCGGAAGCCTGCCGCGCCGATGTCAGCGATCGCTTCATCCGCTCGTCGCCCTCGCCGACGCGGCGCAAGGCGAGATCGACATTGCCCAGAATGGCGGTGAGCAGATTGTTGAAGTCATGCGCGATGCCGCCGGTCAGCCGCCCGACCGCCTCCATCTTCATCGCCTGATGCAGGGCGAGTTCGGTCTGCTCGCGCCGCGTCACTTCCTGCTGCAATTGCGAATGCGCGAGCGCCTCGCGGCGCGTGCGGCGAAGCGCGAACAGCGCGAGGCCGAACATGGCCAGCGTCGCAGGTACTCCGAAAATCAGATGGCCCGACATGGTCTTCAGCCAGTCGCGAATCACGACCTCGCTGTCGATGCCGGAGACGACATAGATGTTGTAGTTCGGCATCTTGCGATAAGCGAAGATCCGCGTCAGGCCGTCGAAGTTGGATGTGCCGGTGGCGAAACCTTCGGTGGGCTGCGCCGCGATGCTGCGCATCACCGTGCTGTCCGGTGAAAGCTTTTCGAGCCGGGTCGAAAGATCGGGAAAGCGCGCCAGGATCGCGCCGTCGTCGCGGATCAGCGCGAACACGCCGGGCGGCGGCAGCTTGGCGTAGAAATTGATGAAATATTCCGGCGCGATCGAAACCGTGGTCACCCCGCCGAAGTTGCCCTTGATGTCCGGTCGTCGCCGGCTGAGCGTGAAGAAGGTGGTATCGGCCGCGCGCGCCTTCAGCACCTCGCTGACATAAGTGCCGGCCTTGGTGCTGTCCTTCTGCGCGCGAAAATAGTCGCGGTCCGACAGATTGATCTTCGGCATCGGATAGACCGTGCCGGACACCAGTGGCTCGCCGGCGGCGCTGATGACCCAGAGGTCGCGCAATTGCGGCAGCCGGTCGGTGATCGATTTCAGTCTGCCGCTGAGTTCGGCCTCGTCCTTCCTGATCTCGGCGTCGCTCAGTTCGCCGGTCAGTTCGTCGAGATAACGCGCGCTCAGCTCGAAGGTCTCGAACACTTTCAAGGCGTGTTCATAGACCGTGTTGAGATTGCGCTGGACGCGGTCGCGGGCACCCGACAGATGCTGGTCGAACGACAGCCACGATGCGAACAGGAACAGCGCGATCGGAACGATGATCGATGCCGCCAGCATCAGTCGCACCGGACGCACCGCGGAGGCCAATTCCCGCTGCGCAGTCTGGTCGTCTCGCGCGGTGCGTTGGCTGGACTTTGGCGGCAATACCATCAGGACGGTGCAGGGGGTGGCGATTTACCATCCTACCGACCGTACTTGCATGAGGCAAGCGTGGACGCCTGATCGCGACAGACCCGATGGAACTTTAGAAACCGGCGCCGATCAGCGCGTGCACTCGATGGCGACGAATTCGTCGCAGCCGCTGCGGCCGCAGGTCGCGTCCCCGGTCGGAACCGCGCCGGTGATCTCGTCGCGATCCACCTTGCGATAGGACGAAGCCGCCGTGAATTGCTTCGACTGGCAATAGGCCGCCGCTGCCGCGGCACCGCAGGCCTGGCCGCCGGCAAGGCAGCGGTCGACCCCGTAACCGTCCGGGCTGTTGGCGATGATGAAGATGCGCTTTTCGGCGTGGGCTGCCGGTGCGGCCAGAAAGGCGGCGGCAATCACGAATATCGCAAGCAGCGACCGCATGGCGTCACTCAGAGTTGAAACGGATGCTTAACACTGGACCGAAAAAGCTAACGGTTCATTAACCGCTCCGTCGCTCCGGACGTCTGTCTTTCGGCCGCCGCCGGTCCGTTCGCTGCCGGGCGGGCGAACCCTCTACGTCACGCCCGGCACCGTTGCAATAGGTGCGGTACAGCACGTCGATCAGCGCGCGCGCGGTCTCGTCGGCAATCCGGTAGCGAATCGTCGTGCCTTCGCGGCGCGCGGCCACAATCCGCTCCGACTTCAGTACAGTGAGATTTTGCGAGACCGCGGCCATCCGAAGCGCGGTCAGGGCGGCGAGCTCGCCGACGGATTTCTCCCCCTTCGCAAGGTGACACAGCAGCATCAGGCGCGGCCTCGAGCCCAGCGCCTTCAGCATGGCTGCCGCGCTGCCGGCTTTATATTCAAAATCTTGAATATTCATAACAATGAATATATGGAATGTCCATCGCTGTCACAAGGAGGAGGGAGCGTCATGGTTCGTTTAACCGACCGGGTCTGGTCACCCTATGCCGCGGGCATTCTGATCGGGCTCTTACAAATTCCGGCATTCCTGCTGATGAATACCGCGCTCGGCGCGTCGTCGTCCTTTGTGACTGTCGCCGCATCGGTGATGTCATTCGTCGATCCCGCGACATCGCTCATTCCCTATTTCAAGGCCCATGTTTCCACCCCGAAGGACTGGTGGCAGGTGGCGCTTGTGGCTGGCGTTGCGATCGGCGCCTTCATCTCCGTTCGCCTTGCGGGCACCACCCGTCCGGCCATGTCCGAGATGTGGGGTCGGGTGATGGGATTGCGTTCGTTCCCGATGCGTCTGGTGGTCGCCTTTGCCGGCGGTTTCATCCTGCTGCTCGGCGCCCGCATCGCCAATGGCTGCACGTCGGGCCACGGCCTGTCCGGGCTGTCGCAGCTCGCCGTGTCGTCGATGATTGCGATGACCGCCACGTTCGCGGCCGGCATCGCGTTGTCGCTGTTCCTGAAACGCGCCTGAGAGGAGGCTGTCATGAGTGTCACACTTGCCGTCGTGATCGGGCTTGCAATGGGAATCCTGTTCGGGCTCGCTCTGGAAAAGTCGCGTGTCATGGAGCCGTCGTTCCTGATCGGCCAGTTTCAGTTCACCAATTTCACCATGCTCAAGGTGATGCTGACCGCCGTCGCAACCGGCCTTGTCATCCTCGCGGCGTTGCACGGATTCGGCTTCGTGCAGCTCAGCGCGAAGGCGGCCTTGGTCGGCAATATGGTGGTCGGCGGGTTGCTGCTCGGTGTCGGCATCGTATTCGCGGGTGCCTGTCCGGGGACGGCGCTGGCGCAGATCGGCGCCGGCTACAAGGATGCCTGGGCGGTGATCGCAGGCGGGCTGGTCGGTGCCTATACCTACGGGCTCTACCAGAAGCAGATCGATGCTTCGCTCGACTGGTCGGGTGCAGGCCTCGGCAATTGGGGCAAGATCACCCTGGTCGATCTGTTGCCCGGCGGCTTCGTGGTGCAGGCCTTGACGGTCGCGGTGCTGATCGTGCTCGGCTTGGTCGCGCTTGAGCGCTGGCGGCCCTGGCGGGCGGACACCGACCGCAACGATCCGACCGCGCCCGCCGGCTCCGGCAATGCCCGTACACGTCCGGCCGCGGTCCCGGCCGAGTGAATCGACGAAAAACAGCCCGTCCCGGATGCCCTCCGGGGCGGGACCTGTCGAAACGCTCCATTCATCAGGCCCGTAACACGGGCTTGACGGACCGATCCGCCTTAATCATTGTCCGGCCATGACCGACCGCAACGCAATTTTCGGCATTTGCCGGGAGATTATTCGCTAGCGCCTGACGCTGGCTGCGGCTGTCTTTTGTCCATCGCGATAAAGAGAACGCCCAGGGCCAGCGAGGGCCGGGGAACGCTTTTCGATGGAACTGAAGCTTTACGACACCCTGACTCGCGAAAAGCGCGTCTTTGCGCCGATCGATCCGGCGCGCGTGCGCATGTATGTATGCGGGCCGACGGTCTATGACTTCGCCCATATCGGCAATGCGCGGCCCGTCATCGTGTTCGACGTGCTGTACCGGCTGCTGCGCCATCTCTATGGCGCCGACCACGTCACCTACGTTCGCAACATCACCGACGTCGACGACAAGATCAACGCACGCGCGGCCGAGCAGGGCATCTCCATTCGCGAGTTGACCGAAAGCACCTACGCCAATTTCAAGGCCGATGTCGCAGCGCTCGGCTGCCTGCCGCCGGACGTCGAGCCGCGCGCGACCGAACATATCGAGGAGATGTGTACGCTGATCGAGCGGCTGGTGAAATCGGGACACGCCTATGTCGCCGAGGATCACGTGCTGTTCAGCGTGCCCTCGATGCCCGATTACGGCAAGCTGTCGAAGCGCCCGCTCGACGAGATGATCGCGGGCGCGCGTGTCGATGTCGCGCCCTACAAGCGCGACCCGATGGATTTCGTGCTGTGGAAGCCCTCGCAAGGAGGGTGAGCCGTCCTGGCCGTCGCCTTCCGGCATCGCGACGCCGGGCCGTCCCGGCTGGCATATCGAATGCTCGGCGATGTCGTGGAAGCATCTCGGCGAGACCTTCGACATTCATGGCGGCGGCATCGATCTCGTCTTTCCCCATCACGAGAACGAAATCGCGCAATCGCGCTGCGCCTTCCATACCGGCGTCGATGGCGAATGTCTGGATGCATAACGGCTTCCTGCAGGTCGAAGGCGAGAAAATGTCGAAGAGCCTCGGCAATTTCGTCACGATTCGGGAAGTGCTGAACGACTGGCCGGGCGATGTGGCGCGGCTGGCGATGCTGACGACGCAATACCGCCAGCCGATGAACTGGACGGTGAAGGGTTTGCAGGAAGCCGAGAAGGCGCTGGTCGGCTTCTTCGATGTTGCGGCGGCGCAGGCCGATCCGCGTCCGGCGCCGGCCGTGCTCGAGGCGCTCGCGGACGATCTCAATACGCCGAAGGCCATTGCCGAGATGCATGCCTTGAAGAATGCCGCCGGACGCAAGGCGCTGGCCGGCACGCTGGCCTTTTTCGGATTCCGGGAGGCCGAACTCCGGGCCTGGCAGGATCGCCACGCGCCGGCACCGAAGCTCGCGCGCGACGAGATCGAAAGCCGCATCGCCGCCCGCAATTCCGCCCGCGCCGCCAAGAATTTTGCCGAATCCGATCGCATCCGCGACGAACTCGCCGCGATGGGCATCGTGCTGAAGGATTCCAAGGACGGCACCACCTGGGAGGTTGCGCGATGAGCGAGCGCGGCACCCTCACCATGCGGCCGATGCTGCCGGCACGATGCGCCGCTGCTTGCGGAAATCTTCCGCGCCAGCGTGGAGGAGCTTGGGCCGGAGGATTATTCCGATGCCCAGGTCGAGGCCTGGGCGGCGGCGGCCGATGACGAGGCGGCGTTCGCCAAATCGCTCGGCGAGCAGCTCACGCTGGTGGCGCTGCTCGACGGCGCGCCGATCGGCTTTGCCTCGCTGAAAGGCAACGACAAGCTCGACATGCTTTATGTGCATCCGGCCGTGATCGGGCAGGGCGCAGCCTCGATGCTGGTCGATGCGCTGGAGAAGCTTGCACGCGGTCGCGGCGCCAAGAAGCTTGCGGTCGACGCGAGCGACACCGCGGAGTCATTTTTCAAGGGCCGCGGATACGCACCGCAGAGCCGCAACACCGTTCTGCGTGGCGACGAATGGCTCGCCAATACCACGATGGAAAAGTCGCTGGGCGCGGACAAGCCCGGCGAAGGGAGATTGCAATGAACCTGCAGCGCCACCACATCATCGTCGCCGTGATCGCGATCGTCGTCGCCTTCGCTCTGGCGTCCAATTATTACCTTTGGTGAGGCGGTCATGCAGCGCCCCGAGACCCCGTTTCCGCGTCACTGGCTTTATTACATCGCGCTCAAGATCGTGGTGCTTGCGGCCGCCGTCGCACTGGTCCTGAAGCTTTACGGATTGTGGTGAGCGAAATGGTGCGCGAGCGGCTCTATCTCTTCGACACCACGCTGCGCGACGGCGCGCAGACCAATGGCGTCGATTTCACCCTCGACGACAAGATCGCGGTCGCGACCATGCTCGACGATCTCGGCATCGACTATGTCGAAGGCGGCTATCCCGGCGCCAATCCGACCGACACCGAGCTGTTCTCGAAGGATCGCGGGCTCGACACCACCTTCACCGCCTTCGGCATGACGCGGCGGCCCGGCCGCTCGACTTCGAACGATCCCGGTCTTGCGGCGTTGCTCGACGCCAAGGCCGATGCGATCTGCTTTGTCGCCAAGACCTGGGATTATCACGTCAAGGTCGCGCTCGAGACCACGCAGGAGGAGAACCTCGCCTCGATCCGCGACAGCGTGAAGGCGGCCAAGGACAAGGGCCGCGAGGTGCTGGTCGATTGCGAGCATTTCTTCGACGGCTACAAGGCCAATCCGAAATATGCGCTCGGCTGCGCCAAGGCCGCCTATGACTCCGGCGCGCGCTGGGTGGTGCTCTGCGACACCAATGGCGGCACGCTGCCGCACGAGATCGAAAAGATCGTGGGCGAGGTGGTGAAGGTCATCCCCGGCGATCATGTCGGCATCCATGCCCATAACGACACCGAGCAGGCGGTGGCCAATTCGCTCGCCGCGGTGCGCGCCGGCGCGCGCCAGATCCAGGGCACGCTGAACGGCATCGGCGAGCGCTGCGGCAACGCCAATCTCGTCTCCATCATCCCGACGCTGAAGCTGAAAAAGGAATTCTCCGAGCGCTTCGACATCCATGTCTCGGACGACAAGCTGAAGGCGCTGGCCGCGGCCTCGCGCAAGCTCGACGACATGCTCAACCGCGCGCCCAACCGTCACGCGCCCTATGTCGGCGACAGCGCCTTCGCCACCAAGGCCGGCATCCATGCCTCCGCGATCGCGAAGGACCCGGCAACCTACGAGCATGTCGCGCCGGAAGCGGTCGGCAATCGCCGCCGCGTGCTGGTGTCCGATCAGGGCGGCCGCTCCAATCTGATGGCGGAACTCGAACGTATCGGCATGGCGGTGGACAAAAGCGATCCGCGCATCGCCCGCCTGCTCGACGAGGTGAAGGAGCGCGAGGCGCTGGGCTATGCCTATGAAGGCGCCGACGCCTCGTTCGAATTGCTGGCGCGGCGCGTGCTCGGCAAGGTGCCGGATTATTTCGATGTCGAGCAGTTCGACGTCAATGTCGAGCAGCGCTACAACGCGGTCGGCAAGCGCGTCACCGTCGCGATGGCGGTGGTGAAGGTGAAGGTCGACGGCGAGACGCTGATCTCGGCCGGCGAGGGCAACGGCCCGGTCAATGCGCTCGACGTCGCGCTGCGCAAGGATCTCGGCAAGTATCAGAAATTCATCGAAGGTCTGAAGCTCACCGATTATCGCGTGCGTATCCTCAATGCCGGCACCGAAGCGGTGACGCGCGTCCTGATCGAGAGCGAGGACGAGGAGGGCGAGCGCTGGACCACGGTCGGCGTGTCGCCGAATGTCATCGAAGCCTCGTTCCAGGCGCTGATGGATTCGATCGTCTACAAGCTCGTCAAGTCGAACGCCACGGTCTGAGCGCGTCAGCGCCATGATCGACCATGTCTCCGTGGCGGTGCGCGACCTGAAACGGGCGTCCGAATTCTACGCAGCCGTGCTCGCGACGCTTGGCTATGCAAAGCTCGACGTGCGTCCGACGACGATTGCCTTCGGTAAAAAATATTCGGAATTCTGGATCAACCATCGGCCTGACATGATGCCGCTGCCTTGGGATTGCGGCGCGCATGTCGCGTTGCGGGCATCGAACCGCGAGGGGGTGGATACCTTTCACGCCGCGGCGTTAGCGCATGGCGGCACGTCCGATGGTGCGCCGGCGCTTCGGCCGCAGCATGGCGAGGGCTATTATGCAGCCTTCATCCGCGATCCGGATGGCAATCGCATCGAAGCGGTGACATTCCTGAAGTGAGCTACATCCGCTCGGCGGCGCCGGATTCCATCAGCTTTTCGGCCTCCGGCAGCGGGCGCGCGGCTTCGAACAATTTCGGCAGGATGTCCTCGACCTTGTCGGCGACCAGCAGGCTGACCGAAAGCCCGTTGCGGATGAAGGCGAGCTTTTCCATGTGATCGAGCAGCGCGCAAAGCGGATCCCAGAAGCCGCCGATATTGGCGGCGAGGATCGGCTTCTTGTGGCGGCCGAGCTGCGCCCAGGTGAGTTGCTCGACCAGTTCTTCCAGCGTGCCGATGCCGCCCGGCAATGCGACGAAGGCGTCCGAGCGTTCGAACATGATGCGCTTTCGCTCATGCATGTCGCGCGTGACGATCAGTTCCTGCGCATCGACAAACGGCCGCTCGCGATTGCTGAGAAATTCCGGAATGATTCCGGTCACCCGCCCGCCCTTGGCGAGCGTCGCTGCCGCCACCGCTCCCATCAGCCCGACCGAGCCGCCGCCATAGACGAGGCCGATATCGTTGTCGGCCAGGATGGCGCCGAAGGCGGTCGCGGCCTTGACGAAGCTAGGGTCGGTGCCGGGGCCGGAGCCGCAATAGACGCAGATATTACGAATCGTGCTCATTCATTCACTGTCGCATTGGTGGGGAAAGGCCGTAAAGGCGGGACAGGGCGTTGATGTATAGGCCCTTTGCGCCTATTCCAAGGATGTTCCGGCGGTAACAATCGGTCCGAGACGACCTATATCTGCCCGGCAATCCACTAACGAACAGGCGCCGCTTCCCGATCCATGACACCCCCTCCGGCCCATGCCCGCGACCTGCCGAAGCCGCAGGTCTCCGCGCAAAAGGGCGCGCTCCTGCGCACGCTGATGGCGCTCTGGCCCTATATCTGGCCGTCCGACCGGGCCGACCTGAAGATGCGGGTGCTTTGGGCGACCGTGCTGTTGCTGATCGCAAAGGTCGCGACCGTCGCGGTGCCCTTCACCTTCAAATGGGCGACCGATGCGCTGGCCGGCCAGCCGAGCGCGCCGGTCTTTGCGTCCTCCGCGCTGACCTGGGTGGTGGCGGCGCCGATCGCGATGACCATCGCCTATGGCGGCATGCGCATCGTGATGGCGGCGCTGACACAGATGCGCGACGGCATTTTCGCGAAAGTGGCGATGCATGCGGTGCGCCGGCTTGCGATCATCACCTTCGAGCACATGCACCAATTGTCGCTGCGCTTCCATCTGGAGCGCAAGACCGGCGGGCTGACGCGGGTGCTGGAGCGGGGACGCAACGGCATCGAGACCATCGTGCGGATGGTGATCCTGCAACTGGTCCCGACCATTATCGAAGTCGCGCTGATCGTCGGCGTCCTGTTCTGGCAATTCGACTGGCGCTATGTCGCGGTGATCCTCGTCACCGTCACCGCCTACATGGTCTACACCTATTACGCGACCGAATGGCGGATCGCGATCCGCCGCAAGATGAACGACAGCGACACCGAGGCCAATACCAAGGCGATCGATTCGCTGCTCAACTACGAGACCGTCAAATATTTCGTCGCCGAAGAGCGCGAGACGCAGGCGCTACGACCGCTCGATGGCGCGCTACGAGGATGCGAGCGTCAAGACCTATACCTCGCTCGCCGTCCTCAATGCCGGGCAGGCCGCGATCTTCACCGTGGGCCTCGGCGCCGCCATGGTGATGTGCGCCATCGGCGTGAAGAACGGCACCAATACCGTCGGCGACTTCGTCATGATCAACGCCATGATGATCCAGCTCTATCAGCCGCTGAATTTCATGGGCATGGTCTATCGCGAGATCAAGCAGGCGGTGACCGATATCGAGGTCATGTTCGGCGTGCTGGCGCGCGATCCGGAGATCAAGGACCATGCCGGCGCGCCGGCCTTGCAGGTGACGAAGGGCGCCATCCGCTTCGACAATGTCAGCTTTGCCTACGAACCGGCGCGTCCGATCCTGCGCGGCATCAGCTTCGAGGTTCCGGCCGGGCACACGGTTGCGATCGTCGGCCCCTCCGGCGCCGGCAAGTCGACCATCTCGCGGCTGCTGTTCCGCTTCTACGACGTGACCGGCGGCCGCATCCTGATCGACAATCAGGATATCCGCGACGTGACCCAGGTATCGCTGCGCTCGGCCATCGGCATGGTCCCGCAGGATACCGTGCTGTTCAACGATACGCTGCGCTACAACATCCGTTACGGCCGCTGGGATGCGAGCGATGCGGAGGTCGAGCAGGCGGCAAGCCTCGCGCAGATCGACAATTTCATCAAGCTCAGCCCCAAGGGCTATGAGACCGAAGTCGGCGAGCGCGGCTTGAAATTGTCCGGCGGCGAGAAGCAGCGCGTCGCCATTGCGCGCACCATCCTGAAGGGTCCGCCGATCCTGGTGCTCGACGAGGCGACCTCCGCGCTCGACAGCCACACCGAAAAGGAAATCCAGGACGCGCTCGACCGGGTCTCGAAAGGCCGCACCACGCTCGTGATCGCGCACCGGCTCTCGACCATCGTGGACGCCGACGAGATCATCGTGCTGGATGCAGGCCGCATCGTCGAGCGCGGCACCCATCAGGGCCTGCTGACCCAGAACGGCCTCTATGCCAGCATGTGGAACCGGCAGCGCGAGGCCGAGGCGGCGCGCGAGAAGCTCGCGCTCGCGGGCGAAGAGGTTGCGCCGAACCGCAATCCGCCGCCGGTCGAGGACGAGATCAATGCCGCCGCCGATCATCGCGCCGGTGCGCGCGCCGGTCGACGCCGTGGAGTAGGGAATGTCCATCATCAAATCGATCAATGCGCAGCTTGTCCCGATCCATCCGCAGGGCATGCCGTTCATCGGCGCCTTCGCGCTGGCCAGCCTGATCCTGTTCTGGATCTGGTCGCCGCTCGGCTGGATCGGCACGCTTGCTGACGGCCTGGTGCGCCTATTTCTTCCGCGATCCGCCGCGCGTCACGCCGGTGCGCGATGGCATCGTGGTCTCGCCCGCGGACGGGCGCGTCAGCCTGATCGCCAATGCCGTGCCGCCGCGCGAACTCGAACTCGGCGAGCGGCCGCTGCCGCGCATCTCGGTCTTCATGAGCGTGTTCGACTGTCACGTGAACCGCGCCCCGGTCGCCGGCCGGATCGAGCGCATCGTCTATCGGGCCGGCAAATTCCTGAATGCCGATCTCGACAAGGCGAGCGAGGACAACGAGCGCAACGGCGTCGTGATCGCGACCCCGAACGGCCGGGTCGGGGTGGTGCAGATCGCGGGCCTGGTGGCGCGGCGCATCCTCTGCTTCGTGCGCGAAGGCGAGGCGATCGGCGCCGGCGACCGTTTCGGCATGATCCGCTTCGGCTCGCGGCTCGACGTCTATCTGCCCGAGGGCACCCGCGCGCTGGTGGCCGAGGGGCAGACCGCGATCGCCGGCGAGACCGTGATTGCCGATCTGCGGGGCGCGGAAGGCCCGCGCAGCTTCAAGGTGAGCTGAGATTTACCCTGTGGCGCGGCGGCCGATGGCGGCGCGCCGCGGATCCTGATAAGGTGTACCATGGTCTTTGCCCCGGTCGATCCCCCCGAGCCCCGCCGCAAGCGCTTCCGTGCGATTCCGGTGCGTCTGCTGTTGCCGAACATGATCACGCTCCTGTCGCTCTGCGCGGGACTGACGGCGATCCGGCTGGCGCTCGAGGGCAAGATCGAATGGGCGCTCGGCGCCATCGTGTTCGCGGCCGCGCTCGACGGCATCGACGGTCGGGTGGCGCGGCTGCTCAAGGGTCAGTCGAAATTCGGTGCCGAGCTCGACAGCCTCGCCGATTTCGTGAATTTCGGCGTGGTGCCGGGGCTGATCCTGTATTTCTGGGGCCTGAACGAACTCGGCGCGATCGGCTGGATCGCGGCGCTGGTGTTCGCGATCTGCATGAGCCTGCGGCTCGCGCGCTTCAATGTGATGGCCGACGATCCGAATCGCCCGGTCTGGATGGCGAATTTCTTCACCGGCGTTCCGGCGCCGGCAGGCGCCATCATCGTGCTGTTGCCGATCTATGTCGCGCTGCTCGGCATGCCGCGGCTGCCGGGCCTGGCCTGCATCTACACGCTCGCGATCGCGTTCCTGCTGGTTTCCACGTTGCCGGTCTTCTCCGGCAAGAAGCTCGGCAATCGCGTGCCGCGCGACATGGTGCTGCCGGTCTTCGTCGCGGTGGTGCTGTTCGTGGCCCTGCTGGTCAGCTATCCGTGGTACGTGCTGACGATCGGCAGTGTGCTTTATATCGCGGCCTTGCCGCTCGGCTGGATGTCCTATCGCGGATTTGTGCAAAAGGATGCCAAGGCCGCGGCGGCGCAGGCGGCACCCGCGCCAGCAACCGAGCGGGCGGGCGGCGGCGTGTCGCCCGGTACGACCACCATGGGCCATCCTGAGCAGGACGAGCGGCCGGAACGTCTGAACTGAGCCGAGGCTCTTTCGCGATGCCGCGCGCCATTGCACGCATCGCCGCGGGCGAGGCGGGCGATCGGCCGATCCGCGACACCCTTCTGCTCGATCATGAGCAGCGGAAAAGCCCCGCCGGCCTGGTCTCAGCCTTGCGCGGAACCGCGATCGAACTGGTGCTGCCGCGCGGGATCGCGCTTCGCCACGACGATTTGCTGCTGCTCGACGATGGCGGCCTGGTCGAGGTCGTGGCCCGGCCCGAAGAATTGATCGAAATACGCGCAGACGACATCACGTTGCTGGCGCGGGCGGCGTGGCTCCTTGGCGATCATCATATTCCGGCGGAATTGAGCGGGCGGCGCCTGCGGGTGCGCCGGGGCGAGGCGGTGGCGGCCCTGCTCGAGCCGCTCGGCCTCAAGCTCGCCAACATTGAAGCGCCTTTCGAGCCGGAAGGCGGGGCCTATCGTCACGAAGGCTGATCGGCCCTTGCGCTTCGTCCCGTAATCGAAAATCCTACGGCTCATGACAGTCGGACGCAGGCGTTTCATCGCTCTTGGTACGGCAGCGCTCGCAGCGCCCGCTTTGCTGCGTCAGGCCCATGCGCAGCAGCCGGTCGTGGTCCTGAAGCTGCATCATTTCCTCTCTCCGGTCGCCTATGCACATACGCGCTTTCTGACCCCCTGGGCGAAAAGCGTGGAGAAGGATTTCGGCGGCCGCATCCGGATCGACCTGTTTCCCTCGATGCAGCTCGGCGGCACCGCGTCGCAGCTCTACGATCAGGCGGTCAACGGAACGGCCGACATCGTCTGGACCTTGCCCGGCATGACGCCGGGCAGGTTCCCGCGCATCGAGGTATTCGAGCTGCCCTTCGTTGCCAACCAGCGCGCGCTCGCCAATACGCGCGCGGTGCAGCAGCTTTACGAGACGCGGTTGCGCGACGAATTCCGGGAGGTGCAGCCGATCTGCCTGTGGGCGCACGATCGGGGCGTGCTGCACACCAACAAGCCGATCAACCGGCTCGAGGATCTGAAAGGCCTGAAATTGCGAGCGCCGACAAGGCTCGCGAACGAAGCGCTGAAGGCGCTCGGTGCCAACGGCATCTCGCTGCCGGTACCGCAGATACCGGACGCGCTGGCGCAGAAGGTGATCGACGGCTGCCTGGTGCCGTGGGAAGTGGTCCCCGCGATCAAATTGCAGGAGCGGGTCAAGTTTCACACCGAGATCGCCGGCTCGCCGACGCTCTACACGGCGACCTTCATTCTGGCGATGAACAAGGCGCGATATGACTCGCTGCCGCCCGATCTGAAAAAGGTGATCGACCAGACATTCCGGCCAGAACGCGGCGCAGATGGCCGGGCGGATGTGGGACGATCTGGCGCCGGTGGTCGAGGACACCGCTCGCAAGCAGGGCAACACCATCAAGGAACTCGATCGCTCCGAGATCGACCGCTGGGTCAAGGCGACGCAACCGGTGGTCGATGCCTGGGTGAAGGAATCCAAACAGCGCAAGTTCGACGGCGGCGCCTTGCTGGCGGAAGCGAAGGCGCTGCTCGCGAAGTTTGCGGGCTGACCAGATCACGATGATTTTGGATTGAACCGATCCAAAATCATAAACATGATCGATTTAATAGTTCAGAGCATGATGTCGTCCGAAAACCGCTTCGCACTTTTCGGCATCATGCTCTACGCCGCCAGCGGATATCCCGGCATCAGCTTGTAGGGATGCTCCCAGCCCGGCAGCGCCTTCATGCGGTCGAGCCAGGCCGCGATATTGGGGTGGGTGCCGGCAATGTCGAAGCCGAATTCCTCCGCCGGGTAATAGAGGTAACCGACCAGCGAAATGTCGGCGATGGTCGGACGGTCGCCGAGCAGGAAGGGCGAGCGCGCGAGCCGCTTGCTCCAGGATGCCGAGCGAATTGTCGATCCGTGCCTTCAGGAATGCCATCGCCGCCGGGTCGCCGGCGGGCTTGGCAAAATTGCGCAGGAAACGATACGGCCCGAGATAGCCGTTGAGCTTCTGGTTGTCGAAGATGATCCAGCGCAAGGCCTCGAGCCTCTCGTCCTCGCCCTGCGGCTTGAACTTGCCGGTCAGGTCCGAGAGATAGGTGAGGATCACGCCCGATTGGGTCAGTCGCTTGCCCTTGTGATCGAGCACCGGCACTTCGCCCATTTCGTTCACTTCGGCGCGCCATTCCGGCGTGCGCGGCAGACCCTTGCCGAAAAAGTCGACGAAGGCCGGCTTCCAGTCGGCGCCGATCAGATTGAGCATCAGCGCGACGCGATAGGCGTTGCCGGACTGGGCAAAGCAATGGAGCGTATATTCGGGCATGTCGTTATCGCATCGTCGGGATGACGAATTCGGCGCCTTCCTTGGTGCCGGACGGCCAGCGCGCGGTGACGGTCTTGGTCTTGGTGTAGAAGCGGATCGAATCCGGTCCGTGCTGGTTGAGGTCGCCGAAGCCGGAGCGCTTCCAGCCGCCGAAGGTGTGATAGGCGAGCGGCACGGGAATGGCGAAATTCACCCCCACCATGCCGACATTGACGCGCGAGGTGAAATCGCGCGCGGTATCGCCGTCGCGGGTGAAGATCGAAACGCCATTGCCGTATTCGTGCTCGGAGGGAAGCCGCACCGCCTCCTCGTAATCCTTGGCGCGCACCACCGACAGCACCGGCCCGAAAATTTCTTCCTTGTAGATGCGCATGTCGGGCGTCACTTCGTCGAACAGGCAGCCGCCCATGAAGTTGCCGTTCTCGTAGCCCTGCAGCTTGAAGCCGCGGCCGTCGACCAGCAGCTTGGCGCCTTCCTTGATGCCGGTCTCGACATAGTCGCGCACCTTGTTCATGTGCGCCCTGGTCACCAGCGGGCCGTAATCGGCCTGCGGATCGTTCGAGGGGCCGACCTTGAGACTCTCGACGCGCGGAATGAGCTTCTTGATCAGCGTGTCGGCGGTCTTCTGTCCGACCGGCACCGCGACCGAGATCGCCATGCAGCGCTCGCCGGCCGAGCCATAGCCGGCGCCGATCAGCGCATCGACCGCCTGATCGATATCGGCATCCGGCATCACGATCATGTGGTTCTTGGCGCCGCCGAAGCATTGCACGCGCTTTCCGTGCGCGCAGCCGGTCGAATAGATATATTCGGCGATCGGCGTCGAGCCGACAAAGCCGATCGCCATGATGCGCGGATCGGTGAGGATGGTGTCGACCGCTTCCTTGTCGCCGTTGACGACATTCAGGATGCCGGCCGGCAGACCGGCTTCGATGAAGAGTTCGGCGATGCGGATCGGAACGGAAGGGTCGCGCTCCGACGGCTTCAGGATGAAGGCGTTGCCGCAGGCGATCGCCGGCGCGCATTTCCAGAGCGGGATCATGGCCGGGAAATTGAACGGCGTGATGCCGGCAACCACGCCGAGCGGCTGGCGCATCGAATAGAGATCGATGCCGGGCCCGGCGCCATCGTTATATTCGCCCTTCATCAGATGCGGCACGCCGCAGGCGAATTCCACCACCTCGACGCCGCGCTGGATGTCGCCCTTGGCGTCGGGAAGGGTCTTGCCGTGCTCGGAGGAGAGCATCGCGGCAAGCGAGTCCATTTCCTTCGCGATCAGATCGAGAAATTTGAACATCACCCGCGCGCGCCGCTGCGGATTGGTGGCGGCCCAGGCCGGTTGCGCGGCTTGCGCGTTCGCGATCGCGGCCTCGACCTCTTTCTTGCTCGCGAGTGCGACCTTGGCCTGCACCTCGCCGGTATTGGGGTTGAACACGTCGCCGAACCGGCCGGACGTGCCCTTGACCGGCTTGCCGCCGATGAAATGGCCGATCTCACGCATACCCGTCTCCCTTTGAGTTCCTTGAGCTTTTTGTCACCCGCCACCACGGCCATGCGGGGCCGTCCCCGGCCCGATACGGACCCTTCGGTCATTCAGATAGCGCAGGGCGGATCGATGCGCAAAGCGCCGGTCACCGGCCATTAGCCTTTACCGAACCTTAATCGCGCAGCGCCTAATCTGCGTCATCGCCCGCCTTATTGGGCCCGTTTCTCGCGTCCGCGTTGGGGTATGCGTTTATGGATATTGCAACCGGCCTGGGTTTGATTGCCGGCGCCATCGTTCTCGTCACCCTGATCCTGATGGGTGGCGAGCTTGGCATGTTTCTGGACATCCATGCCTTCATCGTCATTTTCGGCGGCGCCTTTGCCGCCACCCTGATCCGCTTTCCGCTGTCCTCGATCTTTCACGGCCTGCCGATCGGGATGAAATTCGCCTTCACGGTGCGTCGCACCAGCCAGCGCGAACTGGTCGACGAGATCGCCGGCCTTGCCGAGATCGCCCGCAAGCAGGGCCCGATCGGGCTGGAAAAGGTGGAAGTCGCCGACCCGTTCCTCGCCAAGGGCGTGCGTTATGTGGCCGACGGCTACGACGCCGATTTCATCCGCGACAATCTGGAGCGCGACCGCGACAACTTCCTCACCCATCTCGACGAGGGCCAGAAGGTCTATCGCTCGATCGGCGACTGCGCGCCGGCCTTCGGCATGATCGGCACGCTGATCGGCATGGTGCAGATGTTCGCCAACATGACCGACCCTTCGAAACTCGGTCCCTATATGGCGGTCGCGCTGCTCGCGACCTTCTATGGCGCTGCGGTCGCGAACCTGTTCTGCCTGCCGATCGCCGACAAGCTGCATGTCAAGCTGGTCGATGAAGAGATCAACCGCACGCTGATCATCGATGGCATTCTGATGATGCGCGAATCCAAGAGTCCGGCCCTGGTGCGCGAAATGCTGCTCGCCTATCTGCCCGAGAAGCATCGCCACGACGCCGAGGAGCTTGCGCCCGCTTAGGCGCGGCCGGCGGGAAAATTCCAATGGCCAAGAAGAAGCGCGGCGAGGCTCATGGCGGCGGGCACGGCTGGTTCGTGACCTTCGCCGACCTGATGGGTCTGCTGGTGGCCTTCTTCGTCATGCTGGTCGCGTTTTCGACGCAGGACAGCGCCAAGCTCCAGATCGTGGCCGGCTCGATGCGCGACGCTTTCGGCGTGCAGCAGAATGTGCGCTATTCCGGCATCATCGAAGTCGATGGTTTGCCGACGCGGCCGCGCGTCAAGAATGCCGCCAAGATCAATCCGAACGACGCTTCCGCCACCCCGTCGCCGGACGAGCGCGATTCATCCAAATCCTTTGGCGCCCGCCTGAAGAAGGACTCAGGCTTCGCGCTGGCGTCCGCTTCGCTGCGGCAGGCCATGCAGGACATGCCGGAGATCACCGACATCTCCAAGAACATCATGATGGAGGAGACGGAGGAGGGGCTGAATATCGAGATCGTGGACCAGGATGGCCGCGCAATGTTTCCGGACGGCTCCAAGACCCCCTATGAGCGGACCCGCAAGCTGATTCAGAAATTCGGCTCCCAGTTCAAGATGATGCCGTACCGGCTGTCGATTTCCGGCCACAGCGCGGCCTCGCGGCAACCGCCCCGGCCGGGCTATGGGCCTTGGGATCTTTCCGCCGATCGCGCCAACGCGATCCGGCAGATTCTGGAAGAATCCGGGGTTCCGGCCTCGCATTTCTACATGGTGGCCGGCCGTGCCGACACCCAACCGCTATTCCCGGATGACCCCTATATCGCGGCGAACCGGCGCGTGACCATCACGCTGATGCGCGAAGCACCCGCGGTTCCGGCCAATCTGAAGCCCTGAGCCGGGCGGAAGCCTTGAGTGCAGGCGCGGGATAGCCATGGCGCGTCTGCGCCCGCCTATTGCCGCGGCGAGCGAGGTACGATAAGTCGCGCCGGCCGTAGCAACGTCCACGGGTCCGAACCCGCTTCCATGAAAAAGCCTGTCGGTGAAGTTCTGGCCGCCGGTCCAGCCGCGGATGCTCATGCGGGACCGGGCGCCGCCAATTTCATGGCGCTCACGCTGGGCTCAATCGGTGTCGTTTTCGGCGATATCGGCACGAGCCCGCTCTACGCTTTCCGCGAAGCCGTGCATGCCGCTCAGGCTGGCGGGCCGCTGACGCGCGACATCGTGCTCGGCGTCCTGTCGATGATCCTGTGGTCGCTGTTTCTGGTGGTGACCGCCAAATACGTTCTGATCCTGCTGCGCGCCGACAATAACGGGGAGGGCGGCACGCTGTCGCTCGCGGCGCTGGCGATGCGGGCGCTCGGACGGCGCACCAATCTCGTTTTCGTGCTGGGTATGATCGGGGCGGCGATGTTCCTCGGCGATTCCTTCATCACCCCCGCCATTTCCGTGCTGTCGGCGGTGGAAGGCCTGAAACTCGCCGCGCCTGCGCTTGAGCATTACGTGATCCCGATCACGATCGTGATCCTGGTCGCGTTGTTTGCGGTACAGAGCCATGGCACCGCCCGCGTCGCAGCATTTTTCGGACCGATCACCATGATCTGGTTCGTCGCGATTGCGATATTCGGCGCGTTGCACATTTTCGACGATCCGGGCGTGCTGGCGGCGATCAATCCCTATTACGCGATCAAGTTCCTGCTTTCGCACGGGACCATTTCGCTGATCACACTCGGTCTCGTGTTCCTGGCCGTGACCGGCGGTGAGGCGCTCTATGCCGATCTCGGTCACTTCGGCGGCCGCCCGATCCGCGCGGCCTGGTTCGGCCTCGTGCTGCCTTCGCTGCTGATCAATTATTTTGGGCAGGGCGCTCTGGTGCTCTCTCATCCGGAGGCAATCGAGAATTCATTCTATCGTCTCGTTCCCGATGCGCTGCTGATCCCGATGGTGGTGCTCGCGACGGCTGCCACCGTGATTGCGAGCCAGGCGGTGATCACCGGCGCCTATTCGCTCGTGCAGCAAGCCATCCAGCTCGGCTTCCTGCCACGTGTTGCGATCGTGCATACCTCGGAGGACCAATACGGGCAGATCTATATCCCGCGGGTGAACATGATCCTGCTGGTCGGGGTGTTGCTGCTGGTGCTGATGTTCCGCTCGTCGAGCGCGCTCGCCTCCGCTTACGGCATAGCGGTCGCGACCACGATGGTGGTGGACGGCCTCCTCGGCTTCATCGTGATCTGGAAATTGTGGAAATGGAAATGGTGGCAGGCAGCCCTTCTGATCCTGCCCTTCGTGCTGATCGACAGCACTTTCCTGTCCGCGAACATGCTCAAGCTGTTTGACGGGGCCTGGGTGCCGCTGCTGTTCGCGGGCGTCATGGTGCTGTTGATGTGGACCTGGCGGCGCGGCACGCGCATCCTCGCCAACAAGACGCGCAAGACCGAAGTACCTCTCGATTCGCTGCTGCGCAATCTCGAGAAAAAGCCGCCGCATCGCGTGCCCGGCACCGCGGTATTTCTGACTAGCGATCCGGGGTCGGCGCCGACCGCGCTGATGCACAATCTCAAGCACAACAAGATCCTGCACGAACACAATGTGATCCTGACCATCGCCACCTCCGACACGCCGCGGGTACAGGAGGTGGACCGCGTCAACATGACGCCGGTGTCGAGCAACTTCCTGAAAGTGACGCTGAATTTCGGTTACATGGAACAGCCGAACGTGCCGAAGGCACTCGCCATCGCGCGCAAGCAGGGCTGGAGCTTCGACATCATGTCGACGTCGTTCTTCCTGTCGCGGCGTGCGCTCAAGCCGTCGGCAACGTCGGGGATGCCAATCTGGCAAGACCACCTGTTCATTGGGCTTGCCAAGAGCGCGAGCGACGCCACCGACTTCTTCCAGATCCCGACCGGACGAGTCGTTGAAGTCGGCACCCAGGTTACCGTCTGATCGGGGTGAACGGCCGGCCGATCTCGCCGAACCGACCGCAGGCGTTCTGACGAGCTCGGCCGGCGAGATCGGACAGCCTCGTTTTCGCCGTTGACGGCGCGCATGGGTGGTGGTTTCCGTAATTCCGCAAACGGGAGAGGCATATGAGCTGGTTCAGCCGGAAATCGCCGGTGGTGCACGACCTGAATGCGGTGGATGTGGCGCGCGGGATCACCGAGGGCCGTGTCCTCCTGGTGGACGTACGCGAGCCGAACGAGGTCGCCGTCGAGGCCTATCCCGAAGCCTTTGTGCTGCCGATGTCGGCTTTCGATCCGATGCAGATTCCCGATCCGCACGGCCGGAAGGTGGTTTTCGCCTGCCGTTCCGGAAAGCGCTCGGTCGCCGCCTCACTCGCCGCGCAGGAAGCCGGCCTGCCGCACGATTCCCATCTCGAAGGCGGGATCCTGGCCTGGAAGGCGGCCGGGCTTCCGACCAAAACCGGATAGATCGAACCATGATGTCAAAGTTCGTCTTGCGGCGGGCGGCCCGCCTCGTCGCGGCCGCCCTTGTTCTCGTTTGCGTTGCCGGGCTGCCGGCCGCCGCGCAGAAGGAGCGCGTGCTGAATGTGTTCAACTGGTCGGATTATGTCGATCCGGCCGTGCTGGCAGCCTTCAGCAAGGAGACCGGCATCAAGCTGCGCTACGACACCTTCGATTCCAACGACACGCTGGAGGTGAAGCTGCTCACCGGCAAGTCCGGCTACGACCTCGTGGTGCCGACCGCCTATTTTCTGGAGCGGCAGATCAAGGCAGGCCTGTTCCAGAAGCTCGACAAGAGCAAGCTGCTCGAACCTGAAGAATGTATGGCCGGACATCGCGGACCGCCTTGCGACCTACGATCCCGGCAACAATTTCGCGGTCAATTACATGTGGGGCACGACCGGCATCGGCTACAACGTCAAGAAGGCGAAGGAAATTCTAGGGGGAGCCGTTCCCGATTCATGGGACATCGTGTTCAAGCCGGAAAATCTCGCCAGGTTCAAGGAATGCGGCGTGATGATGCTGGATTCCGCCGACGACATCATGCCGGCGGCGTTGCATTATCTAGGTCTCAATCCGAACAGCACCGAGCAGGCCGATCTGGAGAAAGCCGCCGAGCTGCTCGCCAAGGTGCGGCCGTCGGTGCGCAAGTTCCATTCCTCGGAATATCTCGGCGCGCTCGCGAGCGGCGAAATCTGCCTCGTGGTCGGCTGGTCGGGTGACATCAAGCAGGCGCAGAAGCGCGCCGCCGAAGCCAAGGCTGGAATCGAGGTGGGCTACGCGATACCCAAGACCGGCACGCAAATGTGGTTCGACAGCTTCGCGATCCCCAAGGATGCCAAGAATGTCGCCGAAGCGCATGCCTTCATCGACTACATGCTGCGGCCGGAGGTGGCGGCGAAGAATTCCGATTTCGTCGCCTATCCGAACGGCAATCTCGCAAGCCAGAAGCTGATCGATCCGGTGATCTTCAGGGACGCAGACGATCTATCCGGACGAGGCCACGATGAAGAGCCTTTATCTTGTGACCGCGCGCGACGCGAAAACCCAGCGCATCATCAACCGGCTCTGGACCAAGGTGAAGACCGGCAAGTGAGCATGCGGCTCACCGCCATCTGCGGTGCAGCCACAGCCATTGCTCGGGGTGCTCGCGGATCCAGCCCTCGACCACGCTCGTTACCGCCTGCATCGTGCCCTGAACGTCGATCTTGCCCTGCGCGTCGCGCACCGGCGGCACTTCCGGCGTCAGTTCGACGAAGAAGCGATGGTTCGGCTTGCGCACCACCCGCACGCCATGGATCGGGCATTCGACCTGTCGAGCCAATCGCGCCAGGAGCGGATTGGCATTGGTCTGCCGTCCGAAAAACGTCACCGGCACGCCGCGCACATAATACTGGTCGACCAGCATGCCGACATGCAGGCCCTCGCGCAGCGCTTCGCCGGCCTTCAGCGCGCCGTCGAGCCCGGTCTTGATCAGCCGGCCCATATTCACCCCGCGCGTCGCCATCACCATGTCGGCGATCGCCCCGATATTGGGCGCGCGATAGACCGCGGCGCTCGGCAGGTTATGCGCGGGGCCGGGCAGCGCCGGCATTTCCCAGTTTGCGAGATGAGCGGCGAATACCAGCGCCGGCTTGCCGTCGTCGCGCAGCTGGATGAAGCGCTCCTCCGAGGCCGGGTCGAAATCGATATGACTCGCGCCCCGATTGTCCGGGTCGTGATCCCAGATGCGGTCGAGATGGGCGAACTCGATCCCGATCCGCCCGAGATTGTCCCACACGCCGGCAAGGATTTCCTCGATCTGCGCGTCCGATTTCTCCGGAAATGCCATGCGCAGATTGGCGTGGCCAATCCTGTGCTCGCGCAGCTTCGGTCCGACCTTGCGCATCAGGGAGCCTGCGAAATCCGACATCTTGTGCGGGTCGGTCCAGCGCAGCATCTTGATCAGGCCGACCGCGGCATTGCCGAGCACGGCATCGCGAAGGGCGTTCGGAATGCGAATGCGCATTACTCTTGTCGTCCCCGCGAAAGCGGGGACCCATACGCCGTGACGGGAGTTGTCTGACGAGAAGAAATTGGCAAAGCCTTGCCGCGTTCCGATGGTCTGGTGGTTGTGGGTCCCCGCTTTCGCGGGGACGACCCGATCGTAAACATCATCGCCCGTCTTACAGCGTCACAATGACTTTTCCGAATACCTGCCGCGTCTCCAGCCGCTCGAGCCCGCGCTCGAACTGGTCCAGCGGCACTTCCATGTCGATCACCGGCGTAAGTCCGGCGGCCATCTTGTCCAACCCTTCGGAAATGTTGCGCATGGTGGCACCGAACGACCCGAAGATTTTATATTGCTGCTGAAAGAGCTGCATCAGATTCAACTGCACGGTCGGGCCCGCGGTCGAGCCGCAGGTGACCAGACGGCCGCCGCGCTTGAGCACCAGCAGCGAGCCGTTGAAGCCTTCGCCGCCGACATGCTCGAACACCACATCGACGCCTTTCTTGCTGGTCAGCTTGCGGGTGATGGTCTCGAACCGGTCCTTGCGGTAATTGATGACGTGATCGGCGCCGATCGCCTTGGCCTTTTCGATCTTGTTGTCGTCGCCGACAGTGGTGATTACGGTGCAGCCGATCGCCTTCGCCATCAGGATGGCGGCGGTGCCGATGCCCGATCCCGCCGCATGCACCAGGATGGTCTCGCCCGGCTGCAATTTGGCATTGTCGAACAGCATGTGCTGCACGGTCGAATAGGCGACCGGCGCGCAGGCGGCGTCGCGCATCGACACGCCCTTCGGCACCGGGATCACCAGCCGCTCCGGCATGGTGACGATCTCGCGCGCGAAGCCGTCGACATGGAAGCCCATCACGCCGCCGACATTTTCGCACAGATTGTCGCGGCCCTCGCGGCAGGCCTTGCAGGTGCCGCAGGTGAGCGCGCCATACATCACGACCGGATCGCCGGCCTTGAAGCGCGTGACGCCTTCGCCGGCCGACATCACTTCGCCGGCGGCTTCGACGCCGACCACCACCGGGAAGCGCGCTTGGCGAAGGCCATGCCGCGATAGCCCCAGAGGTCGAGATGGTTGAGGCCGACCGCCTTGACGCGGATCTGCACCTCGCCGCTGCCTGGCGGCGGGGGCGCCGGCAAATCGACCAGGTCGAGTTTGCGGTCAGCGATCAGGGCGAGCGCGCGCATCAGGTCTCCGGGATGGGGCAGGACAGGGTTGCGGCGCTTTGCCTATCGCCCGCGCAAGGCAGGCGTCAACCCGGTTGAAAGTCGTCATTGACGGCGCGACCCGGGCAGGACGCGAATACCGGAATGGCGACGTCAGCCCGGCTCGCCGGTGATCACCAGGCAGGTATTCTGCCCGCCGAAGCCGAACGAGTTGGAGATCACGCGCCTGACCTTGGCGTCGCGCGCCACATTCGGCACCACGTCGAGCGGGATGGCCGGATCGGGTATCGCGTAATTGATGGTCGGCGGAATGCGCTGGTTCTGGATCGTCAGCGCCGACACCACCGCCTCGATCGCGCCGGCCGCCGTCAGCGTGTGACCGATCATCGACTTGTTGGACGAGATCGGAATGCCCTTCAGCCGCTCGCCGAACACGGTCGAGACGCCGAGATATTCCATCTTGTCGTTTTCCGGCGTCGAGGTGCCATGCGCGTTGATGTAGTCGACATCGGTCGGGCGTCACGCCGGCATCGGCCAGCGCGTTGCGCATGCAGGAAATCACCGGCTTGCCGTCCGGGCTCGAACGGGTGCGATGGAAATTGTCGGCCTTCTCGCCGCAGCCCTCGACCACCGCGAGAATCTTCGCGCCGCGCGCGACCGCGTGGTCATAGCTTTCCAGCACCACGGCGCCAGCGCCTTCGGCCAGCACGAAGCCGTCGCGGTTCTTGGAGAACGGACGCGAGGCGCGCCTGCGGCGCGGTCGTTGTTGGTCGACAGAGCGGAGAGAAGCGAGAAGCGCACCACCAATTCCGCGGTGATCGAGCCGTCGGCGCCGATCGCACAGCGCCGCTTCGCATTCGCCGCGCTGGATCGCTTCGACCCCGAGCTGGATTGCGGTCGCGCCGGAGGCGCAGGCCGTGGTCAGCGAGATCGGCGAACCCTTGGTGCCGAAATGCTTCCGCGAGGCGCTCCGGCACCACGCCGTATTTCGATTCTTCATAGAAGGGATCGAAATTGCGGTTGTGCGGCCACGCGCACGAGATCGGCATATTCGATCTTGTCGTTGGCGCCCGAGTCGCTTCCGCGAGCCGTAGCGCTGCGACCATTCGATTTCGAGCGGCGGGAAGGCGAGGAAGAACGGCCCCGGGAAATCGCCCTTGCGCGATGCCGGATTCCTCGATCGCCTCGTTGCCGGCGAGCCGCGCGAGTTTTTCGGACAGCTCCGACGACACCATGCCGTCTTCCCAGACATGGTCGACGGCGCCCGCGATGGTGGTGCGCAGGCCCTCGGTCGGAAAGCGGGTGATCGAGCGAATGCCGGATTCGCCGGCGGTCAGGCGCTTCCAGTTCTCGGCCTTGCCGGTGCCGAGCGGGGAGACGATCCCCATGCCGGTGATGACGACGACCGGACGGCCTTTCTTGTCGCGCAAGCTTGCCATTCGCTCCCCCTTCAATCGATCCGCTTCGACCAGCGCGAGACCTTCGCCGCGCCAGTGACCGACGCTGGTGACGACCGCCTGGCGAATGCCGCCTGCAGGCGCCGTACCGGTGTCGCCGCTGCCGGACGGAGGAAACAACGTGCCCTTGCGCACGGCTTCGCAGCCGATCGCGATATTGGCGAGGAACTGCGCCTCCATCCCGTTGCCGATATAGGTGGTGGTGGAGCGAACCGGGAGGCCGATCCCCTGAAGAACCTGGCGTTCCTCGGAGGTGGCGGGTTCGGCGCCGGAAGCGCCGGAAATGATCACGGCCTGGTCGCGCTTCACCGATTTCTCGATATCCGCCCATTCCGCTTGCAGGGTGGTGGCGGTATCGCCCGGCACGCGATTGTTGCGGCTCGATAATACCTGCGACAGCTTCGCGATCGGCTTGGCGCCGCGCTTCTGCGCATGCTCCCTGCTTTCGAGCACGACGAAAGCACCCATGGCGGCGAGCGCCAGCGCGCCGTTCGGCCCGCGATCCCAGACCGGACGGAATGGCGCCTCAAGAAGCGGCGTGCCCAGTCGAAACAGCAGCACCAGATCCCAGCGCGTGCCGTTATAGGCGCCGCCGACGAGGGAGATGTCGCTTTGGCCGGCGGCGATGCGCGCATGCGCGACCCGCAGCGCATCGGCGCCCGAGGCTTCCTCGCCCATGAAAGTGCGCGAAGAGCCGACCACGCCATGCACCAGCGAGATATTGCCGGCGAGCAGGTTCGGAAGCTGCGCCAGGAACAGCGTCGGGCGCAGGTCGCTCATCAGCCGTTCGTTGACGAAAGCGTCGCGCTTCTCCTTGCCGCGCACGTCGGTCAGGATCGCGGTGTCGACCGCGACATCGCGCTCGCCGCCGCCGGCGGCGACGATCATGTCGGTCTTGTCGAGGATTTCGGTATTCTTGGCGATGCCGGCATCGGTCAGCGCCAGGCCTGCAGCATAGACGCCGATGCGCTGCCAGGCTTCCATCTGCCGCTGATCGCCCTTTTTGGGAATCTGCGTATCGTAGTTGATCGGCTGCGTAGGGAACGTGATGTAGGGCGCAAACGTCTTGTCGTCATAGGCGGGCGGTCCCCCCGCCATCAGCTTGTCCCAATGCTGCTCGAGGCCTTCGCCAAGTGCGGAGACGAGACCGATCCCGGTAATCCAGACGTCGCGACGTTCACTCACAGACATACGCTCATTACTGCGCTCATTCCTTGGCCGCGACTTTGCGGAACTGCTCGAGCGGGAAGTCGAGTTGCTTGGCCCAGGTCACCATCGTGTTCTGGAATTCCGGGGATCGGATAGGGGATCAGTCGATAGGTCAGCCGCGCATCGGCGATCGCGGTTTCGCCGGCCATGATTTTCGCGTCCGCGATCGCAAAGCCCGATCCGTCATGCACGATCTTGCCTTCGGTCGAAATCTCCATCCCCGGAAACACCGCGCCGCGCACCTTGGCTTCCTTGACGCCGGCCAGCACCGGCAGGCCGGTGAAGCCCGTGATCGCGCTCACGAGCCAGCCGCATGTCTGCGCCATGTTCTCGATCAGCAGCACGCCCGGCATCAGCGGATAGCCGGGGAAGTGACCCTCGAATACCGGGCTCTGCATCGGCACCTTGCTCTCGGTGCGAATCCAGCGCTCGTCGGCTTTGACCTCGACGAAGCGGTCGAGCATCTGGAAATATTCAAGCCGCATGAGCGCCTGCCCCGTCAGCCATCAGCGAGACTGGCCGTTCAACGCCGGCAGAACGCATCCGGCGCCTCAGGCGCTGGTCTTGGCCGCGATCAATTCGTCGATGCGGGCGCAAAGGTTCTTCAGCACGAAATATTGTTCGGTGGTCGCCTGTCCGTCGTTGATCTGCTGGGTCCATTGTTCCAGCGGCAGCTTGATTCCGAACGCCTTGTCGATGGCAAAGGCGATGTCCAGAAAGTCGAGGCTGTCGATCTTCAGATCGTCGATGGCATGGCTGTCCGGCGTGATCGTGTCGCGCGGGATGTCGCAGGTCTCGGCAATGATATCGGCGACTTTGTCAAAAGTGGTGGACATCGGTGCTCTCAGGATCACGGGCAGCGGCAGACGGCCCAAGGAAGCTATACGGGAGGGACGGCAAAGTCGCCGCTTTCGGGGTTTGGCAAGCCCTATAGCGAAGGCGGGGCGTAAGTTCAACGCTGCCGCGCGGCCGTATTTCCCGGTCGATCCCTTGTGCAAAAGCCGCCAATTCCCTAACCAGCAGGCCTGCTTTCCCGACCGGTGGCCGATGAGCGACCCCAAGAACGACCCAAAGCGCGACCTCATGGGCAACGACCCAGGCGTCAAAAAGCGCTGTGTTTTCTTTCTGGGCGGCTACGAGCCGATTCCGCCGCAGCGCCAGCATGAGCGCTATATCCGCGAACTGGAGCGCTCGGAGCGCACCTGGTCGGCGACCGCGCAGGTCGGCCCGCTTGAGCTTTCGCCGGACCGGCTGGTCGGGTTGTGGCGGATCGTCACCCGCGGGCCGAACTGGTCGACCGAGGCCGAATACCATTCGCTCCTGTGGGACGACATGGTGATCGAGGATTTCGCGCGCCCGGCCTGGAAGCGGCTCTGGCTCGCGATATTGGCGTTCGGCGACTTCATCCTGACCGGAACCGCCTTTCGCTATCTGCGGGTGAACTGGCGATACGGGCTGTTCTTCTTCTATCCGGTCATCCTCCTGCTGACTTTCGCCCTGGCCGCGGCTCTTGTCGCGTATTGGCTGATAGGTGTCGGGATGCCGCTGCCATGGCTGTCGGCGCCACTGGTCGCGATCGCGATCTTCGCGGTTCTGCTGGTCTGGCCGGGCCGCTTCCTGCTGCTCGACTACATGATGGACGACTGGATATTCGGGTGGGAGGTGGTGCATCGCTCCCGTCCGGGCTTCGATGCGCGGCTGGAAGGCTTCTCCCAGGAACTCGCCCGGGTGCTGCGCCAGGGCGGCTATGACGAGGTAGTGTTCGCGGCCCACAGTCTGGGCTGCGCGCTCAAGATCGCGGTGGTCGACCGTGCGCTGCAACTGGTGCCGGATTTCGGCAAGGACGGGGCGCGCTGTCGCTGCTTTCCACCGGCTCCTCGCTGCTCAAGATCGCCTATCATCCGAAGGGCGGCTGGATGCGCGAGGCGGTGGCGCGGGTATCGGCCAATCCGTCGATTTTCTGGATCGACTACCAGACCATGGCCGATCCGATCAGCTTCTATAATGTGGACACGCTCAAGACGCTGGGTCTGCCGGATACCGGCCGGCCGATGGTCCGGCGGGTTCATATCCGCGACATGCTGGAGCGCAAAACCTACCGGCGCTTCAAGGCGAACTTCTTCCGCCTGCACCGCCAATTGGTCATGGGCAACGAGAAACGCTATTTCTACGATTATTACATGATCTGCTGCGGCCCTTTGCGCCTTGAAACGCGGGTCCTGAAGCCGGAAACGATCGTCGCCCGCTTCACCGAAGACGGCGCGCTGAAGAATCGACGACGAACCCGCGAGTTCGCAGAGCAGGTAACCGACTCATGACGCCGACCATCGCCAAGACGATCCTTGTGATCGGCGCCATCGCCTGGTTCGTGATTCGGCTGCCGCACCAGAAACGGTCCTGGAAGACCAAGACCCGCCTCGATCAGCGCACCATTCGCGAGAAAATCCTGCTGACCTGTTCCTTCACGGGGCTGGGGATCATCCCCTTCCTGTACGTGGCCTTTCACGTCCCGCGCTTCGCCGATTACCCGTTCCAGCCGGTTCTCGCCTGGCTCGGCGCCGCCGTGTTCGCGGTCTCGCTTTGGCTATTCTATCGGGTCCACAAGGAGCTTGGCCGGAACTGGTCCGATTCGCTGGAAGTCCGCGAGCAGCACAAGCTCGTCACCGACGGCCTGTATCGCTATGTGCGTCATCCCATGTACACGGCGTTTTTCATGTGGGCTTTGGCGCAGGCGCTGCTGTTGCCGAACTGGATTGCCGGGCCCGCCGGTCTGGTCGGTTTTGGGATATTGTTCCTGCTGCGAGTCGGCCGCGAAGAAGCGATGATGCTGGAAAGCTTTGGCGACGAATACCGGGCCTATATGGCTCGCACAGCCCGTCTTATCCCTCATATCTACTAGCAGATGTGGCGTGGCATCACGGCAACACAAATGAAGCTTCACGTTGAAAACATTCCAGCAATGTGGCCTTCCGCGGCCGGAGCGTTGTAAACGGATGTATCGACGCGCCGTGCCGACGAAGGGCCCGGGCCATAAGACCAAGACGCGGAGCATCAGGGTCCATGACGGGGATCGTGCGAAATTGGTTGGGCGTATCTGTTCTGGTGCTGGCGCTCGCGGTGGCTGGCAGCGAACGGGCAGGGGCGCAGGCGGCCCCCGATGGCGCGGCGGCGGCAAAGCCGGCGGCCAAATCTGCACCCAGGCGCGCCGCGCAGGCCGGTTCCGGGCACGTCTATCTGATGCGCGGCCTGCTCAACATATTCTCGCTCGGCATGGATGATCTGGCCGCGAAAATTCAGGCCAAGGGCATCAGCGCGAGCGTCCACAATCATTCGGAATGGCAGGGCATCTCGGACGAGATTGCGGCCAAATATAAGGCCGGCAAGCATGGCCCCATCATTCTGGTCGGACATTCGCTCGGCGCCGACGCGGTGATGTTCATGGGCGAGTATCTCGGCAAGAAGGGCGTGCCGGTCGCGCTGGTCGTGCCGTTTGACGGCACCGGGTCCTTCGCGGCCTCGAGCAATGTCGCGCGCGTCATAAATCTTACCCAGCGCGACTATGCTCATATGCGCAGGGGCTCAGGGTTTCGCGGCGAGCTTTCCAATATCGATGTAAGCAACCAGGCCGGCATCGATCACATCAATATCGACAAGTCGGCGCGTCTGCATGCCATGGTGCTCAGCCGTATCCAGTCGGTGCTTGGTCGCGGCGGTGGTGGCGGCGCAAGCCCGAGCCGCGTCGTCGGCGATGGCACGGCCGCGCCGCGCCCGCGTCCGGCTAGTGGGGACGCGGCAGCTCCCGGAGCAGAACCTGCCGCGGCGCCGCGTCCGGCAGCGCCGCCTGCCGAATCTGCGCCGCCGGCAGCAGCCCCGAAGCCGCAGGCGGGCGTCGCCACGACTTCGGGCATTTCAAACGAGCGTGCGGTCCGCCCCAATTCGCCGGTCGCGCCGAGGCCCGCATCCGCGCCTGCAGGCGGTGAAGTCGCGCCGGCGAAGCCCGCGCTCCGCTTCTGATCGGAAAATTCGCAACGCGGCATTCTCATTCCTGAGTTTTTGACGACGTTTCGCGCGGTCGGCTTACGTTGTGCGTTTTTCGGATGGTGACTTTCTGCGGAACGCAATCATTCGTCGTCGCTATGACGGAGAAATCACCGCCAATACCGGCAATTCGTCATCGTGCGCATCGACGTTCGCGGACCGTTGGTGAGGGAAGGGTGATCGACCTCACGCCGCAAGCGGTCGCCGAGATCGGCTCGCTGCGGCTTGCGCGTGTCGATCTCGCTATCGTCGGCTAGCGCGTGGAACTGGGCGCTTCGATCGGCGCACAATCGCGTCTGCCGTAGAGCGCGCAGTCCTGCTTCTTGCGAATCGTCAGCATCGAATCTGCAAGCCACACCGCGCCGCCAATCAAGAGCGCGATGAAGGCGAAGGCGAGCGTATTCGTCACCATGCGATGGCGGAAATCGTCCGGATCGTCCTTGTTGCGCTGGAACTGTTCCAGGCTTTCGGCCGGCGCCGGGCTGTTGGCATGCGCCTGCTGGAACTTGCGATTACTGCGGATATCCACGACCCGGTTTTCCGGGTCCGACGCCGGACGTTGCGTCATGGTCTCATTCCATTCCGGTCGCGGCGTTGCCGCACACTCATTCTATCACGCCATGTCTGCGACTGCGATATTCCAATCGTTAACCCAATGGCCCGGTTCCTCGGAATTGGGCTACGAGCGCAAGACGCACCAAATCCACCCGCAATCATTGCGGTCCCGCATCAACCCCGAGGTCTCTAAAATTGCAAATAATGTACGTATTTCAAAAAACCAAAGTTTAAGACCTCTCCGATACTACGGGACCGGACAGCGAATTCACCGGGATCCGAGCAATAATCATGACTCAATACCAGGACGATCCGCGTCAATGGTCTGGCCCGATCGACAATATGGGCGATGCCGAGCGTTTGCTGCTCGAGCTCTCGATGCGCGGTACCCGGCCTCAGATCGACGTCGACGAGGCCCTGCGGGAGCGCTGGCTCGAAATCTGGTATCAGCCGAAAATCGACCTGCGCCGTAAATGCCTCGCCGGTGCCGAGGCGTTGGCGCGCATCCATCATCCGACGCTCGGCGTGCTTCTTCCCGGCAGCTTTCTGCCCGGCATCAGCGACGATCAGCTCGCGAGCCTGACCGAACACGCGATGGTGTCCACGTTCTACGACTGGACCGTCTTCGACGAGGCCGGCTACAACCTGCATCTTGCGATCAACGTACCGGTTTCGGTGCTGCTGCGTCTGCCGGTACCGACCTTGGTGCGCGAATACCGGCCGCAATCGGATCGCTGGCCCGGCCTCGTGGTCGAGGTAAAGGAAGACGAGATCGTCCGCGACATCGCGCTGTCGAACGAGATCGCCAAGCAGCTCAAGGTATCCGGTGTCACCGTTGCGATCGACGATTTCGGCGGCGGCTATTCCTCGTTCGCCTCGCTGCGCGAATTGCCGTTCGCGGAACTCAAGATCGACCATTCCTTCGTGAAGGATTGCGCGAGCGAAGGCACCAACGGCGCCATCTGCCAGACCGCCATCGATCTGGCGCACCGCTTCGGCAGCGTCGCGGTCGCCGAGGGCATCGAGACCATGGCGGATCTGCAGGCTTTGCAGGTGATGCGTTGCGACTATGGGCAGGGCATCCTGCTGGCGCCGCCGATGCCGAAAGAGCGGTTCATCGAGCTCTTGAATTCACGCAACAACAAGCCGCCCGCGCAAGCGCCGTCCGCGATGATGGAGCGGAGCATCGGCCGCGTCGCGTAGAGCATGATGCCGAAAAGTGCGAAGCGGTTTTCGGATGACATCATGCTCTAAACTATTAGAATTCGATCACGATGATTTTGGATCGAATCGATCCAAAATCATCGTGATCTAACGGCGGCGCACAAACAGCGCGCCGCCATCCTTTGCGTCATAAGTCCTAGGCTTTGTCGGTTTCCAAAAGTCCTGACTTGAACAACAGCCCTGCGACGCCGGCGCCGATCAGCGGCGCAATGATAAACAGCCATATCTTGCCGAGCGCGGCCGGATTGCTCCCATAGCCAATCAGCGCCGGACCGATCGAGCGTGCGGGGTTGACCGATACGCCCGTCACGTTGATTCCAACGATGTGGATTGCAGTCAATGTGAGGCCGATCGCGATGCCGGCGAACTGCGCAGGCGAGCCTTTTTGCGTTACGCCCAGGATGCAGACGAGGAAAAGAAACGTCGCCACCGTTTCGAACACGAAGGCGGAGGTGACATTATACTGGCCGAGATATCCGGTGCCCCAGCCGTTCTGACCAAGGCCGCCGTTCCAGCCTGAAGCCTTGCCCGACAGGATGAGATACAGCACCGCGGCCCCTGCAATAGCGCCGAGCACCTGCGCGATCGCGTAGCCTACAAATTCCGCTACGGACATGCGTCCCGCAAGAAGTACGCCGAAGCTGACGGCCGGATTGACGTGGCATCCCGACACCGGCCCGATACCATAGGCCATTGCGACGATGGCGAGACCGAACGCGAAAGCGATGCCAAGCACGTCGATTGCCGTGGGCCCGGTGGCCATCCCGGCTATTACGGCTGCTCCGCAGCCAAAGAACACAAGCGTGAAGGTACCGATAAATTCGGCAAGCGGCTTCTTCATGGTCGGGGTTCCCTAATGCGTGTCGATCACGCGACCGGGTCACCCTATGCCGGCGTCATCGCCTCGAATATGCATTCTCGGCAAGTCTTGGTGGGCGGTTCCTGAAAACTCAAGCGATTGGTCTTGCGGGACTGCGACCGCTGGCTGTGGATGAAACGCCTTGCGCCGGGCTGGCATCGCTCAAATCCTTCCGGATTGTATTGCGATGCAAAATCTCGCGGCTACCGCTTTTGTCCCGGCTCGCTGAACGGGTAGGTCTCGCCGTCCGGCAGCGGCACGCGGAACACATTGAGCGTCATCGCCACCAGCGTGTAATAGCCGAGGATGCCGACGAACTCGACCGTGCCCGCGTCGCCGAACATCGCATGCACGCGCGCATAGGTCTTGTCCGACACGCGCTTGGTCTTGTGCAATTCGGCGATGAAGTCGTAGATCGCGCGCTGCTCCTTGGTCAGCCTGAGCGGCCGCCCGGTACGGATCGCCTTGATGGTGTCGGCCTTGACGCCGGCCTTTTCCGCGATCGGCGCATGAACCCAGAATTCGTATTGCGAGCGCCAGAACCGCGCCAGCACCAGGATCGTGAATTCCGACAGGTGCGGCGGCACCGACGTCTTGTACCGGCAGAAGGCGCCGAGTTTTTGCGCGAGATCGCCGTATTCCGGCGCGTGCAGCAGCACCGCGAACGGGCCGCCGAGCGGCCCCTTGCCACGGCTCTTCTGGATGTCGGCGAGCAATTCCTGCTGCTTGGGGGAGAGCTCGGACACGGAAGGGATTTTCAGGCGGGGCGCGGGAATCTTGGCCGGCATGGATGACCTCTACGGACCGAAAGGAGCGCCGCTTGTCGCATGACCGGCGCGGCGCGCAAAGCCCGCGCCTTGACGGGGCCGCCGGGAATTCGCACCCTTCAAAAAAAGCGCTGCTGTCTTCGCCCTGAAGGCGGCTTTGGAGGACGCCATGAACGATATGACCACCCGGTTCGAGCCCAATCTCACGCGCTACGAAGCCTTCATGGATGTGTGCCGCAATCGCCTGACCACGCGGCAATTCCGTCCGGACATCGCTGTGCCGCGCGAACATATCGAGATGGTGCTGGAAGCCGCCCGCCATGCGCCCTCGGGCGCCAATGCGCAGCCCTGGCATTACATCGTGGTCACCGATCCGGCGGCGAAAAAGCAGATCGCCGATTACTTCGTCGACGAGCAGCGAAAGCGCGCCAAGCTGAAGATGAAATTCCCGACCCCGAATTATCGGGGTCTCGAAACGGCGCCGGGCTTCGTCGTGGTGGCGGCGGATTTCCGCTTCGTTCGTGCATTCCCGGTGCTGCTGGACGGCTCCGACCTCGACAAGCAATACCAGGCCAATGCCGAGCGCATTCTGTTGCAGAGCGTGGCCGCCTCCACCATGTCGGCGCATCTCGCGGCGGCGGCCCTTGGCTATCAGGTCTGGTGGGTGACCGCGATCGGCCAGGAGGACGCGCAGAACTCGCTTCGGCCGCTGCTCGGCGTGCCGGACGAGCTTTCGATCATCGACATCATGCTGTTCGGGGTGCCGGCGAAAGCGCCTTACAAGCGCTGGAAGAAGACCCTGCCGCAAATCATGAGCTTCGATCGTTTCGACATGAAGAATTTCATGACTGTCGAGCAGATCGAGGAATGGGTTCGTGAACACCGGCACAAGGTCATGTATCGCGACGAGGCGAAAATCGATTGAGAGAGGCTGTCACGAATCTGTGTGAGGGAGGGCAGGCGGGCAGGCTGATATTCCGTCGCCCGATATTGCGCGCGCAATACGGAGAACGACATGCCCGCGGAACGGTTCGACTTCCTCAACAGGCGTGGCGAAAAACTGTCCGCCTTGCTGGACCGGCCTTTGGGCGCGCCGCGCGCGACCGCGTTGTTCGCGCATTGCTTCACCTGCGGGAAGGATATCCGTGCCGCCAGGCGCATTGCCGAGGGCCTGACGGCCCTCGGAATCGGAGTGCTGCGCTTCGATTTCACCGGGCTCGGTTCGAGCGAAGGTGAATTTGCCAACACCACCTTTTCCTCCAATGTCGAGGATCTGGTGGCGGCCGCAGATCACATGCGCGAGCGCGGACACGCGCCGTCCCTGCTGATCGGCCATAGCCTGGGCGGCGCCGCCATCATCGCAGCCGCGTCGGAAATTCCCGAGGCCAAGGCGGTGGTCACGATTGCAGCGCCCTCCGATCCCGGTCACGTCACTCACCTGTTTCGGGATCATGTTCCGGTCATCCGTGAGCGGGGCGAGGTCGAAGTCTCGCTCGCCGGCCGGCCCTTCCGCATCCGAAAGGAATTCCTGGACGATGTCGCAAGCCATGCGCTGAAGGAGAAACTCGCCAATCTGCGCAAGGCGCTGCTGGTATTCCATTCGCCGACCGACGAGACGGTCGGGATCGAGAATGCGTCTGCGATCTTCACCGCCGCCAAACATCCGAAGAGCTTTGTCTCGCTTGCCGGCGCCGACCACCTTCTGAGCCGCAGGGAGGACGCGGCCTATGTGGCGAATGTGATCGCCGCCTGGGCCGAGCGCTATCTCGACCTGCCGATGCCGGTCGAACTTCTCGAGGCGAACGCAGAAGGTGTAACGGTCAGCGAGACCGGGCAGGGCAAGTTTCAGCAATCCATCCGAGCCGGACGTCATGTTCTGATCGCGGACGAGCCGGCCGCGCAGGGCGGCCTCGATTCCGGCCCCAATCCTTACGAACTCGTGCTGGCGGGGCTCGGCGCCTGTACGTCCATGACGCTTCGTCTCTATGCAGACCACAAGGGATTGCCGCTCGAGCGTGTCTCGGTTCGGCTCAAGCATTCCCGCATCCACGCGCAGGATTGTGAGAATTGCGAGACCAGGGAAGGCAGAGTGGACCGGATCGACCGTGTGCTGACGCTGACCGGGGCTCTCGATGCCGCGCAGCGTCAAAGACTGCTCGAAATCGCCGACAAATGTCCGGTACACCGGACGCTGACCTCCGAGATCGACATTCGCACGGTAGAGCAAACCTGACGGGAGAGGGCTATGCCCGAGAGCATCCTGTATCACGACGGCAATCGGCAGCTTCAGGACCTTTTCGATTCGCGACGCATTTCCGATCGGCTGGAGGAAAAGCTCGCACGCCGGGCATTCACCGCCGATGACAAGGCCTTCATCGAAACCGCGATCTATTTCTTCGTTGCGACCGCAGACGGGGAGGGACGGCCGGATTGCTCCTTCAAGGGCGGGCCCTCAGGCTTCGTGCAGGTGACGGGTCCTGCCGAACTCGCCTTCCCGGACTATGACGGCAATGGCATGTTCAAGAGCCTCGGTAATCTCCTGGTCAACGGCAATATCGGGCTTCTTTTCATCGCCATGCACGGTAAGCCGAAGCGCCTGCGGGTCAACGGGACCGCGAGCGTCAGCCGCGACGATCCGTTGCTGTCAAGAACGGTCGGCGCGCAATTGCTGGTTCGGGTAAAGGCCGAGGCGATTTTCCCCAATTGCCCGCGCTATATCCCGGAGATGACCCTCACCGCGCCCTCGATCTATACGCCGCAGCCGGGCTGTGAGCCGGTCGAGCCGGGATGGAAGGGCTTCGACGATTTCAAGGACCATGTGCATCCGCGCCAGCCGACGGCGCGCTGACGCTCAGGCCTCGCCGAACACGCGGCGGAAGATCGTGTCGACGTGCTTGAAGTGATAGCCCAGATCGAAATTGTCCTCGATCTCCTTCGCGCTCATTTTTGAAGTCACGCGCGGATCGGCCTTCAGGAAGGCCAGGAAATCTCCTTCGCCGCGCCAGACCTTCATCGCGCTGTCCTGCACGATACGATAGGCCTCTTCGCGCGCCACGCCCTTGTTGGTGAGCGCGATCAGGACGCGCTGCGAATGCACGAGCCCGCCGAGCCGGTCGAGATTCTTCTGCATGTTCGCAGGGTAGACCACGAGCTTGTCGATCATGCCGGCAAGGCGATTGAGCGCGAAATCGAGCGTCACCGTCGAATCCGGCCCGATCATGCGCTCGACCGAGGAATGCGAAATGTCGCGTTCGTGCCAGAGCGCGACGTTTTCCATCGCCGGCAATGCATAGGCGCGCACCATGCGGGCGAGGCCGGTCACATTCTCCGACAGCACCGGGTTGCGCTTGTGCGGCATCGCCGAGGAACCTTTCTGGCCCTGCGAGAAGAATTCTTCCGCCTCCAGCACCTCGGTGCGCTGCAGATGCCGGATTTCGGTCGCCAGCCGCTCGATCGAGGAGGCGACCACGCCGAGCGTCGCGAAATACATGGCGTGCCGGTCGCGCGGGATCACCTGGGTCGAGACCGGCTCGAGGCGTAAGTCCCATCGCCTTCGCGACATGCGCCTCCACGCGCGGATCGATCTGCGCGAAGGTGCCGACCGCGCCGGAAATCGCGCAGGTCGCGATCTCTTTGCGCGCTGCCACGAGGCGCGCCTTGGCGCGATCGAATTCGGCATAGGCCTGCGCGAGCTTCAGCCCGAAGGTCACGGGCTCGGCATGGATGCCGTGCGAGCGGCCGATGGTCGGCGTCAACTTGTGCTCGAAGGCCCGCTTCTTGAGCGCGGCCAGCAGCTTGTCGGTATCGGCGATCAGGATGTCGGTCGCGCGCGCGAGCTGGACCGAAAGGCAGGTATCGAGCACGTCCGAAGACGTCATGCCCTGATGCACGAAGCGCGCCTCGGGGCCGACGATCTCGGCCAGATGGGTCAGGAAGGCGATGACGTCGTGCTTGACCTCGGCCTCGATGGCGTCGATGCGGGCGACGTCGAACACCGCGGCTTTGCCCTTGTCGCGGATGGTTTTGGCGGCATCCTTGGGGATCAGGCCCAGTTCGGCCATGGCATCGGCCGCATGCGATTCGATCTCGAACCAGATGCGGAATTTGGTTTCCGGCGACCAGATGGCGGCCATTTCCGGCCGGGAATAGCGAGGGATCATGGGGCTCTCGTATCGCGCATTGGGGCGCCTGGCTAGCGGTAGTTCGTCTGTGGATGCCGCGCCCGCTCCAGCGCCTGCGCGGCTGCCGGCACGTCGGCCAGATCGCGGAAGGCGAGCTTGCCGGTATAATCCACGTCCCGCATCCGCGTCGGCATGCCGGAGGCGAAATAGAGGTGGCCGCCCTTGCCGCCGGCGGTCAGGAGTTCCGGCGTCTCGTCCATGCGCTCGAACGGACAGGAAACGGTCTCGGGACGAAACCATTCGTGCACGATCAGCGCGCGGCGATCGGTGATCGCGTAGAGCGTATATTGGGTGTCGATGGCGAGCAGGATCGGCGCCATCACCAGCGCCATGCCGACCATCGCAAACGGTATCGTGATGGCAAGCGAGGCGCGGCCGGCGAAATACAGTCCGAAAATCGCGATGCACCAGGGCACGCCGATCCACCACAGCACCAGCTTGTTGCGCAGCGTCACCCGGATGTCGGGCCGCGCGGCGTAAAGCACGCGCTCGCCGGGCTCCAGTTTCGAGGCAAGCAGCGTCAGCGCATGGGCCGGTGCGATCACGCCGCTTCGCCGCGCGCCAGCGCCGCGGCATTGCGGATGGCCGCGATATTGCCGCGATAGGCGGCAGCGCCGCCCTTGAAGATGGCCGAGCCCGCGACCAGCACATTGGCGCCCGCCGCGGTCACGCGCGGCGCCGTTTCCGGCGTGATGCCGCCGTCGACCTCGAGATCGATCGGCCGGCCGCCGATCATGGCGCGCAGCCGCTCGATCTTGTCGACGGCGGCCGGAATGAAAGCCTGTCCGCCGAAGCCCGGATTGACCGACATGACCAGCACCAGGTCGACCAGATCGAGCACATGCTCGATCGAGCTTACCGGCGTTGCCGGATTCATGGTGACGCCGGCCTTCTTGCCGAGCGCGCGGATCGCCTGCAGCGAGCGGTGCAGATGCGGGCCTGCCTCGACATGCACGGTGATGATGTCGGAGCCGGCCTTGGCGAAGGCTTCCAGATGCGGATCGACCGGCGCGATCATCAGATGGACGTCGAAGATCTTCTTGGAATGCGGCCGCATGGCCTTGATCGCGTCCGGCCCGAAGGTGATGTTCGGGACGAAATGTCCGTCCATCACGTCGAGATGGATCCAGTCGGCGCCGGCGGCGTCGACCGCGCGCACTTCCTCGCCGAGCTTGGCGAAATCCGACGCCAGGATCGAAGGCGCGATCAAAAGCGGGCGCGACATGTCTTGCCTCGTCACTCGTCCGGCGTCCGTCTAACACCCCCGCCGGAGTCCGGCAAACGGGAGCTTTCGCCGGCGATCCAGCGATGCGCCAGCGGTTTCAGCAGGTGGGGCAGGGTGTAGATCGGAAACTGCGCGACCGCGAAATAGAGCCAGGTCAGTTCCGGCACGGCGCCGCCCACGGCCGCCACCATCAGGCCCATATTGCGGCTGCCGACCGCAAGACCCGAGCGCCAGCGCTGCGGATCGTCCGGCGCGATGCATAACGAGGCAGGTGGCCACGATCAGCATAGCGGTCAGCGCGAACACGGCAAGCGTCAGCGCCGCGACCAGCGCCGGGCGGGCGAGGATGTTGGCGCCGACCCCGTCCATCAGCGCCGATCGCGAACACGAACAGCGCGACCACCGACAGCCCGTCGATCGGCTCCGCGGTGGCGATGGACGAAGGCCGTGACCCTTCCGGTACCGGATCAGGCTGGCCACAAGCGCAGGCACCGCCCAGCATGCGCGATCAGCCGCGCGGCCGAGCCCCAGCGGGCGAGACGTCGGCGGCACCGCCTGCAAAAAACGCGATCAGAACCGGGCACCGTCAAAGGGGTCACGGCCATCGACAGCGATCAGAGTGGCGAGCGAACAGCGTCGCATCGAGCCCCATCAGCGCCGCGAGCGCCGGCGAGCCGATCACCGGCGGTGCCACCGCCTGCAGCACGAGCGCGAGATAGAGCGCGGGCGAGGCCTGCGGCAGGCCTAGCGCAGGATCGCGGTCCCGCAGATCAGCGAGCGGTACCGCGATCATGGTCCACAGGCTTGCCGCGATCACCAGGCCGGGCCGGCGGAATTGCCCGTTCAGGCTCGCGGGATCGACCCGCAGGAAGGCCAGCGCCAGCAGCACCAGCAACGCCTCGACGAAGACGTGCTTGAAGCACGGCCGCAAGCGGCGGCAGCGCGATGCCGACAAAGACCGAGAGCGCGAGCGCGCGGGTCCCTTGCCGTCCGAGCCAGCCAGACCGGCAATGCACTGCGTCAAAAATGGGCATGCATGCTGATACTGCACGAATCTCCCGCGATCCATATATGTGGGAGCGGACTGTCCCGAGGAAATCATGGCCCGTACCGATGCGATCGTTCTGGGCGCCGGCGTCGTCGGCGTCTCCGCTGCCCTTCACCTTGCCAAGCGCGGTCTTGTCGGTCGCACTGGTCGACCGGCGTGCGCCGGGCGAGGAGACCTCCTACGGCAATGCCGGGATCATCGAGGGCAATACCTATTTTCCCTATCCGTTTCCGTTGAAAATCGGCGCGCTGCTGAAGATCGCCTTCAAGCAGGCGCCGGAGGCGAATTACCACCTGACCCATCTGCCGAAGCTCGCGCCGTGGCTGTTCGCCTATCTGCGCCATTCGACCGGCGAGGCGATGTTCGAATTCGCCGAGAAGATGCGGCCGCTATTCGCCGCCTCGATCGCCGAGCATGAAACGCTGATGCGAGAGGCCAAGGCCGAGCGCTATCTGCGCACCAATGGCTGGCTGAAAATCTATCGCACCACCAAGGCCTTCGACGACGCCAAACCCGATCTCGATGCGATTGCGGCCGCCGGTCTCGCTTTCGAGCCGCTCGATCTCGACGGCTCGCTGGCGCTCGAGCCGGGATTGTCGCCGGTTTTCGAACGCGGCATTTTCTGGCCGCAGGCGGCGAGCGTCAGCAATCCGCTGGCGGTGACGCGCGCCTATGCCGAACTGTTCCGCTCGCTGGGCGGGGTGATCCTGCAGGGGGATGCGCGTTCGCTGCATCGCGCCGATGGCCGCTGGCGTGTCGACACCACCGAAGGGCCGGTCGATGCGCAAAACGCGGTGGTGGCGCTCGGGCCCTGGGCCAGCGACGTGCTCGACCCGCTCGGCATCCGCCTGCCGCTCGAGGTCAAGCGCGGCTACCACCTGCATTTCCAGTCGAAGGGCAACAAGGGCCTGAACCGGCCGGTGCTGGATGCCGAGGTCGGCTACGCGATGGTGCCGATGGAGCAGGGCCTGCGGCTCACCACCGGCGCCGAATTCGCCTCGCGCGACGCGCCGCCGACGCCGGTGCAATTCGATCGCCTGATGCCGCAGGCGCGCGCGCTGTTTCCGATCGGCGAGCCGACCGAGGCCGAGCCCTGGATGGGCATGCGGCCGTGCTTTCCGGATTCCATGCCGGTGATCGGACGCGCGCCGGGACAGCCGGGACTCTGGCTCGATTATGGCCACGCCCATTGGGGCCTGACGCTCGGCCCGGTGAGCGGGCGTTTGCTGGCGGACATGATGACGGGTGCGACGCCGTTCACCGATCCCGCGCCCTATCGCGCCGAACGCTTTGGCTAGGATCTGATCAGCTTCGCTGCATCAGACCCGTCGCCAATTTTTTGTTTGGGCATGATCTTTTCCGAAAACCGGTACCCACTTTTCGGGATCATGCCCTAGCGCGATCCGAACTTGTCGCGCCAGGAAGGCAATGCGCCCGGAATGGACAAGGCGGTCGCCTCATACACCGCACGCGCGATGGCGCGGGCCAGTACATTGGCCGCCAGCGTGCCGAGCGCGGTGAGCGCGAACATGGGATCGGGCAGGGGCTTCCTGCCGGTCGCGGCGGCGAATACCAGATCGCCGTCGAGCGGCGTATGCACCGGATAGATCGCGCGCGGCATTCCGGTATGCGCCATCACCGCCAGTCGATGCGCCTGCGCCTTGCCGAGCTTGGCGTCGGTCGCGACCAGCGCGATGGTGGTGGCCTGCCGCTCGCCGCCCTTGGTGCGGAGCGCAAGCTCGTTCGGACCGAAGCTCTTCGGCCAGCCCAGTCCGCCGAATTCCTTGTCGCGCTCGAACGGCGCCGCCCAGAAATGCGGGCCGTCGCCGATCGTGACCGAGCCGACCGCGTTGACCACGGCGAGCGCGCCGACCGTGAGCCCGTCCTCGGTCGTCAGCCGAAGCCGAGCCGAGGCCGCCCTTGAGATTGGCGACCGTCGCGCCAAGCCCGGCGCCGGCGCTGCCGAGCGTGAAGTCGAGCGAAGCCGCTGACGGCCGCGTCATAGCCGAGTTCGCGATAGGGCGAGAAGCGGCCCCAGTTCTTGTCGCCGCCCGAGAGCAGATCGAACACGATCGCGCCCGGCACGATCGGCACTCGCGCCTCGCGGATGGCAAAGCCGCGGCCCTGTTCGCGCAACTAGGCCTGCACGCCGGAGGTGGCATCGAGCCCGAAGGCGGAGCCGCCGGACAGCGTGATCGCATCGATGCGCTCGACCGTCGAGGCGGCGGTCAGGAGCTCGGTCTCGCGCGTGCCCGGTCCGCCGCCGCGCAGATCGGCGGAAGCGACCGCCGGCTCGTCGAAAACGATGGCGGTGGCGCCGGAGCCGAGCCTTGCGTCGTCGGCATGGCCGACCTTCAGGCCCGCGACATCGGTGATCAGATTGCGCAAGGGTTTCTCCGCCGGTCATCCTGGCGAGGCTCGACCCGAGACGAGGATCGCCGGGCAAGCCCGGCATCGACCAAGATCGGCAAAATCCACGCCCGGTCACATCCCGGCGAGGCGGGCGCTCCGGCTTGCGTCGCGGCGTGCGGTCCTGCAAGAAGCCCGCATGCCGGACGTATCGTATTTCGCGGCTCTGTTTGCGGGGCTGATCAGCTTTCTGTCGCCCTGCGTGCTGCCGCTGGTTCCGCCCTATCTCGTCTATATGGCGGGCGCGTCGCTGGAGCGGCTGGCCGATGCCGAGCCGGAGCCGCATGGTGCGGCGGGAGACGGCGATCGCCTCGCTGCTGTTCGTCGCGGGCTTTTCCACCGTCTTCATCGCGCTCGGCGCCAGCGCCACCCTGATCGGGGGGCTGCTTCGCGCCTATTCCGACGTGCTTTCGACCATTGCCGGCATCGCCATCATCATCATGGGGCTGCACTTTCTCGGCCTCACGCGCATCAGCTTCCTGCTGCGCGAGAAGCGGCTTGGCATGGCCAAGCCGATCGGGCTGTGGGGCGCCTATGTGATGGGGCTCGCCTTCGCCTTCGGCTGGACGCCGTGCATTGGGCCGATCCTGGCGGCGATCCTGGCGGTGGCGGCGTCGGAGGCCACGGTGCTGAAGGGGGCCTCGCTGCTGGCGGTCTATTCGCTGGGCCTCGGTATCCCGTTCGTGCTGGCGGCGCTGCTGGCGGAGCCGTTCGCGGCGTTCCTGTCGCGATTCAAGGCGCATATGCAGAAGGTCGAAATGGCGATGGGCGCGCTTGCTGGTGCTGACCGGGATCATGTTTCTGACCGGCACCATCACCACCATGAGTTTCTGGCTGCTGGAAGCGTTTCCGGCGCTCGGACGGATCGGCTGACAGGCGGAATTTCGTTTTGAAAACCGGGCCTTTCGGCCTGCGTTTCACATGAAAATATTCCTAGAACGCCGCCGCGCCGCACGAATTCATGCTTGTAGAAATCCGCTTGTACGGACCCTGAGCGGGGCGTGAGCGGCAGGGTCGTGGACTTGCTCGGCACCGAGAACGCAGCGGCCTCTCGCCGCAGCAGGAATGCCGGTGGCGAACCGGTGCCGGAGGAAGCCTCATGCAATGCAAAACCATCGCCATGCTCTCGTTTGCTGCCCTGGCCTCGGCCATCCCGGAACGGGCGGCCGGCTCGGCATCAAGAAGGACATGGAGCGGCAGCTTGCCTTGATGACCGACCTCAGCAATGAGGTGAAGAAGGCCTCCGATGCCGGCAAATATTTCGATCCGGCGACAAAGGAAGTGGCATCGCATGGGTCGTTGACGCGCCCATCGCCGCCTGCGCGATCGCCATATAGCGTCGCGCTGAAACGCGATTGTATTCGTCCTCCAGCCGCTTTGCAGGTTGCGTGCCCGGATGATGACAGGGTGCAATCGAGCGCGCGGACTCGTTGGCGCGCAGCGATAGCCTGATCGAAGCAAGCTGAATGAATGCGAGATTGTTGGCCGCAAGCTTGTCGCAGGGTGTCGCGACCCGCCGACATTGTTTGAGACCGATCAATCCTGATCGCGGCCCCAAGGGGGCCGCGCAGTGGCTTTAGAACGGATATTCGAAAGTACATTGCTTATATGCCAAAGCACACTGCGGCACCCTCAGCAGTCCTTTAGGTTCGCGATCAAAAGGTCCGCCAAGTTCAAATTGACGCAAAGCTGTTGCATCTACTCAATCGAGGAGCGGCACATGGGCATCGGCGAGATTATTTGGACTGTCATCATCGGCTTTATTGCCGGTATCGTCGCGAAATTCCTGCATCCGGGCGGCAACGAACCGTCTGGGTTCATCCTTACCGCGATCCTCGGCATCGTCGGCGCTTTCGTCGCGACCTATCTCGGTCTGTTGATCGGCTGGTACAAGGCGGGCGAGAGCGCAGGCTTCATCGCGTCCGTGGTTGGCGCGATCATCCTGCTCGCAATCTGGGGCATGGTGGCGAAGCGAACCGCCTAGGCGCAGAGGCGACAAAACGCGATCACGTTGTTCGTTCTGAACTGGATTTGGGAGTCGCCCGCGTCATCCGAGATGGAGGCCGACATGAGATTCCTTGACGGTGCAGCCAACACGACCGCGCGCCAACCAAGTGTTGAAATTGAACCGTTACGACGGGGCGTCGTCTGCTTTTGGCCCGGACCAAGAGAAAGCCGAATGCTGAAGATCTTGTTGATCTGCGCCACTTTATCGTTCGTTTTCGTGTCAGGCGCGATGGCGCAATCGGGTGTCGGTGCCTGCGCGGCGGATATCAAGAAAGTCTGCGCCGGCATCAAACCCGGAAGCGGTCGCATCGCCACCTGTCTCAAGGAGAAAGTCGCAGACCTTTCCGACGTGTGCAAGGCAAGGTTGGCGGAGGTTGCTGCGGCTGGAAAAGCATGTCGCGGGGAAGTAGAGAAGCAATGCGGCACCAAAACCGGGCGCATCCAGAAAGTGACCTGCATCCGGGGTGCCCTCGCCAATCTGGGGGACGATTGCAAGGCCGCCATAGCGGCCGTTGTCACTCGCAAGCAGTGAGAGCCCAATTCCAGACAGGAGGTAGTCACGCCATGAAACGTGAGCGACAAGCCGGCGCGGATCTATTGCGGCCGACAACGGAAATCTCTCGCCACGAGAATGCGCGGCTCCTGGCGCTGGTCCGAGAGCTTCGGCGACAACTGGCCGCCGAGCGGAAGCTCCGTCATCAACTCAAGATGAAGATCTTGGCCGTCTTGCGCGAAGAAGGCGCTGCAAAACCGGCCGCTCCAAAGCCAAGCCGCGCAAGGCAATCGATGGCGTATTCTTAGCCGGAGAATGGCGGGCGGCGGGGCATCGCTCCGCTGCCAGCGAGCGTCGAGCCGTTGAACGGATACATGCGCGCGCGGTTGCTGATCCGCCATATCGAATGAAGCGCGTTGAGGAGCGATGACATGAGCTACGTTAAGCGCGTCCTGCAACCCGGCGAAGAAGTGCGGCACATCTCCTCGATTCACTGGATCGTCTATTGGCCGGGCGTTGCGGTTGCGGTTCTGGCGATAGCCGTTTTCTGGTTTGCCGACGGCCGATATCTCCCAAGAGTGTGGCAATATTCGGCATATGCCCTCGGGCTTGTCGCGGCATTTCTTTTGATCAGGGAATTGTATCAGTGGCTGATCACCGAGATTGCGGTCACCAACCGACGCGTCATCTACAAGAAGGGGCTGGTTCGGCTGCATACCAACGAAATGAACATGGACAAGGTCGAGAGCGTGCAGGTCAATCAATCGGTTCTCGGCAGGATGTTTGACTTTGGCACGGTCAGGATACTTGGCACCGGCGAAGGCTTTGAGGCGCTGAATACCGTGGCGGCACCGATTGCGCTGCGCAACAGCATCGTGACGGCGCCTCACGACGCTGCAAAAACCGGCACGGCGAGCTAGCGCTGCTGCGGCGTCGCAAGACCGAGATGCCGCATTTGTCCAAAATGCCGATCAACGTTGGTGGACAGAGTCGCGCACGGACAAGCAGAAAAAGCCACTTTGGTAGAAAAAAACGGTCCCGGCTGGCTCACGCTAGGAAGCCGACAGATGGCAGTCTAGGATAGCGCAGGCGGCGAGAAAAGTTCGCGCAATTCAGGGAGGCTGCAGGCCATGGCCAACACCAAGAAAGAGGAAGCCCGTGCGCTCGACAACGAGGAGCGCGACCTCGTGGAGAAGTCGCATCATCCGGCGCTGCAGGACCTGTCCGACCAGGACCTGTCGCAACTGGTGAAGCTTACACGCGAGCGCCGCGACAAGGCGAAGACGCAAGCCAACCAGCGGCGCCGCGAGATGCGCGGCAAGGCCGCGCCGAAGGGTGCGACGCCCTCCAAGTCCGACGAAGGGTCGAAAGCCAAGCTCGCCGTGCTCGCGATGGCGGTGCGCCGTCTCAACAGTGAGGTCGAGCGCCGCCGCCGCATGCGGGCGTCCGTCGCCCATGTCGAAAGTGCGAGAAGGGCGCTCGCGATGAAGGAGGCGAATACGGGCGATGGCGCAGGTGCTGCCTTCAACAGCCGGCAGGCCCATGACGGCATGCGCAACATCGCCAGCCGGAAGCCGCAGAAGCTGATCGACCCGATGGAGCGTGGCCGCCAGCGCAAGGCTTCAGCTGTCGCCCAGGCCAAGCGCGACGCACGGTAATTGACCCAGCGCAAGGCATGGACCTGCAGGATCGTCCATGAGGTGGCGGCAACCAGCGATCCATACAGGCCATGACCAAACCGATCACTGACAAGGCGGAAATCGCGCTCGAATATCCCGACAAGCTGTATGTCGGCACTTTCGAGCGTTCCTCGCGCTTCGAGGCGCATCTGGACGAGACCGGCGTCGCGCTCACCCTCGAGCGGCCGGGCGCCGCGGACGTCCGCAAGTCGGTTCACCTGCATCTTCACTTCGGACTATTCGCGGACATTCTTCGCGAATTGGCGTCGACGGTCGGCCGCCTTCCGAAGGACGATCTGCTGCATCGTGAGCTATTGGCGAAAGCGGCGGCCGATCTCAATCGCGCCTTGAGCGGAGGCAAGACGAAAGCGCATTGATCGGGTTGGGGTGAAAGAACCGCAAAGATTCAGGAGACAACAACCGTCAGCTTCTTCGCTGCCCGCGTGATGCCGGTATAGAGCCAGCGCTCGCGGCTGTCGGGGAAGGCGAAGCTCTCGTCGAACAGCACCACGTCGTCCCATTGCGAGCCCTGCGCCTTGTGCACGGTGAGCACATAGCCGTAATCGAACTCGTCGTATTTCTTGCGCTGCGGCCACTCGAAATTCTCGATGCCGCCGAGAAAGCATTCGCGCCGCACCGAAACCTTGACGCCCTTGGCGCCGAGCGCGGCGCCCGACAGATCGGCATCGGGCAGGAGCCGCAATTTCAGGATCGCGGCGCGGCCGGCGGCTGCGCTCCTTCACGATCCACAGCCCGCCATTGAACAGGCCCTTGCGGCGGTTGTTGCGCAGGCAGACGAGCTTGTCGCCGGCGACGGGCAGGCCTTCCTCGCGGCCGAGCCGTTCGCGCAGCCGCGTATTGTAGGCGCGCCGCGTGACGTTGCGGCCGACCAGGATCTGATCGGCTTCCTGCACGCGGTCGGGATCGAATTCGTCGCGCAGCACGATCTCGGTATCGCCATAGCGGCCGGGTTCGAGGCGCTTGCCTTCGCGCACCAGCATCGACAGCCGCACGATCGGATCGTCCTGCGCCTGCCGGTGCACTTCGGTCAGCATGGCGTCGGGCTCGCTTTCGGTGAAAAAGCCGCGCGCCCTGGATCGGCGGCAATTGCGCGGGATCGCCCAGCACCAGCACCGGCACGCCGAACGAGAGCAGATCGCGGCCGAGCTCGGCATCGACCATCGAGCATTCGTCGATCACGATCAGCGCGGCCTTGGAGGCGGGCGCCTCGTCCCAGAGTTCGAAGCTCGGCGTTTCCTCGCCGCTCTCGCGCGCCTTGTAGATCAGCGAATGGATGGTGGAGGCGCCGTCGCAGCCCTTGGCGCGCATCACCAGCGCCGCCTTGCCGGTGAAGGCTGCGAACGAGACCTTGCCATCGACATGCTCGGCGAGATGGCGGGCGAGCGTGGTCTTGCCGGTGCCGGCATAGCCGAACAGGCGGAAAATCTGCGGCGTGAAGCGGGTGCCGGGCTTGGCTTTCAGCCAGGCGGAAACGGCACCGAGAGCCGCGTCCTGTTGCGGGGAGAATTCGGGCATGGGAGGTGGAGATAGCGGTCGGCGCGAAGTACTTCAAACGAAAACACCAACACGGAAGGAGCGCAGCCTTCAGCGTTCGAAATAGCTGATCTGCCCGTTTCGGTCCTTTCGCCAGACATACATCACGTAGTCCGGCCGGGTGATGTCGCCCTTCTGATCGTAGACGATCTCGCCGAGCACGGTCTTGAATCGCTGCCCGGATCGCATCTGCTGCGCGATGCGCTTCGGATCGAGCGTCCTGGCCGCCTCCGCCGCCTGCTTGACGATTTCAAGCGCTGCGTAGCTGTAGAGCGTGTAGCCTTCCGGCTCGAACTTGCTCGCGCGCAGTTTCGCCACCACGGCGCGGGCCTCGGAGCGGTTGCGGGCATCCTGCGCGAACGTCATCAAGGTGCCTTCGACCGCCGGCCCGCCCAAGGTGGCGTATTCGCTGGTAGTGATCCCGTCCGAGCCTATGATCGTGGCCGTTACGCCTGCCGCCCGCATCTGCTTGACGAGGCGAGCCACTTCGACATGCAGGCCGCCCCAATACACGAAATCCGGCCGCAGGGTCTTCATCTGTGCAACCAGGACGGAAAAGTCGCTGGTAGCCAATTTGACGGATTCGAACAGGACTTCGCGAAGGCCCGCGGCATTGACTGCCTTGCGAACCTGTTCGGCAAGGCCCTGACCGAAGGTGGTCGCATCGTGAAGGATGACCAAGCGGCGCCGGCCGGGTTGTTTCACGATGAAATCCGCTGCAACCAGAGCCTGCTGGTCGTCACGCCCGCAGGTTCGGAACACATTCCACAATCCGCGTTCGGTTAGCCGCGGGTTGGTCGAGGACGGCGTAATTGCGACGATACCGGCCTTCTCGTAGATATCTGAAGCTGCGATCGAGGTCCCGGAATTGAAGTGACCGATAACGAACTGCATGCCGTTCTGGCCCAGGCGGCCGGCCACCAACCTGGCCTGATCGGGATTGGAGGCGTCATCTGCAAATTCGAGCACGATCCGCTGGCCCAGAATTCCGCCCGTCGCATTAATGTCCTCGGCCGCCTGTTCCACGCCGCGCCGCATCTGATTACCGAATGCTACGTTCGGGCCGGTGAAGGGGCCCGCGACCGCGACCCTGACCGTTCCGCCAGGAACGACCGCTGGAGCAGGCGCCGATTGCTGGGCCGGAGGCAGGCTTGCGGTCTTCTTTTCAAGCTCCGCGATGCGGGCCCGCGCCAGCGGCGCGAAGGCGCCGTTCGGATAACGATCCAGATAGCTCCTGACGGTCGCAACGGAATCGGAATTGCGTACCGCCTCCCAGAATGAAAATTCGATGACTCGCGGGTCGGGCGCGGGGGGAGGAGCTTGCAAGGGTGCAGGAGCAGGCTTTGATGCCTCGATTGCCGTCGGTCTTCCCGCTATGAAGATGCGTCCCCCGATCGTCTGGTCGTAATAGGCCGGCGTCTGATCGTGCGGGCTCGCTTCGCCTTGATCGTTGCGCGCCTTGAGGGCGAGTTCTGCGACTTTCTCGCGAACTTCCACCGCCAGATCGCCGAGATGCTGCGGCTTGGCGAGTTCCTGCACGAAAATGCGGGTGAAGACCGAATTGCGGTTTCGGTCGTTCGGTTCGAGCCGGTCGAGCGCCTCCTGTCCGATGCCGGCGGAATAGAGCGTAAACACCCCGCGGACCGGCTTGGCATCGGTAAGTCCGCGGGTGTTGCCGATCGACCGCGTTCCTGATCTTGGGAACGGGTTGTTGCGGCAGGCATCGATCACCAGAAAGGCGACCCGTACGCCCTTGGCCTGGATCTCGGCGATCACGTCGGCTTCGGCGATGGAGGCGCCGCGCACGCGACCTTCGGCTTCCGGCGTCGCATTCGGTACGTCGCTCGGCAACAGAAAATTTGTGCCACCGATGGCGACGCCGTGACCGGCGTAGAAGAACGCGGCGATATCTCCGGTCGCCAGCTTCTGTGTGAATTCCGAGATCTTGTCGATCATTCCCTGACGGCCGAGATCGCGGCCGCGGATCACCTGAAAGCCGAGCTTGGACAAGGCATCGCCGACAGCCTCGGCATCGTTCGCGGCCTTCTGCAATTGCTGGGAGGGTGCGAGAGCCGGGTAGCGATCGTTTCCGATTACGAGCGCGACGCGCTTTTCGGCCTGCGCCCCGGCCGCGAATGCGGCGAGTATTGCGGCAACCAATACACTTCGAGAAAGCGCGCGCCAGACCATGTGCCATTCTCAGAGGTGGACATACATTTAGCACCGCCATGGCCGCGGTCCAACGTCACGTTTGCAGGTCAAGACAGGCGCGACTTTTTTTCACACGCCTTTCAAAAAGCAAAAGCCCGCCGGGGAGGCGGGCTTTTCCGTTCTACTCGCGAAGAGGATCAATCCTCGAAATAGGTGATCTTGCCGTCCGGGCCCTTCTTCCAGGTATAGAGCACGTAGCGGTCCTTCTTCTTGCCGCCGACGATATAGCCGTCGTTCGACACGTCGCCCTTCTTGTCGAAGGAGATGTCGCCGATCACGGTCTTGAACTTCTTGCCCGAGTGCATCACCGCGGCGACCTTCTTGGGATCGAGCGACTTGGCCTGCTCCGCCGCCTGCTTGATGATCTGCACGGCGGCGTAGCTGTAGAGCGTGTAGGCCTCCGGCTCGAAGCTCTTCTTGCGGAATTTCTCGCAACGACGTCCTTGGCTTCCCGGACGCTTGCGCGGATCGGGCGAGAAGGTCATCAGCGTGCCTTCGACGCCGGGGCCGGCGATGGTGGCGAACTCGTCGGCGGTGATGCCGTCGCCGCCCATCAGCGGCGGCCTTGACGCCCTGGTCGCGCATCTGGCGCACGATCAGGCCGCCTTCGGTGTGCAGGCCGCCCCAATAGACGAGGTCGGCGCCGGCGGCCTTGATCTTGGAGACCAGCGCCGAGAAGTCCTTGTCGCCGGTGTTGACGCCTTCGTACAGCACTTCCTTGACGCCGCCCTTGTTCATCGCCTTCTGGGTCTCGTCGGCGAGGCCCTGGCCGTAGGTCGTCTTGTCGTGGACGACGGCGACCTTCTTGCCCTTGAACTTCTTGGCGATGTACGTTGCCGGCGACGGCGCCCTGCTGGTCGTCACGGCCGCAGGTGCGGAACATGTTCCACAGCCTGCGCTCGGTGATCTTCGGATTGGTGGCGGCCGGCGTGATCACCAGGATGCCGTTCTCGTGATAGACCTCGGAAGCCGGGATGGTGACGCCGGAGTTGAAGTGGCCGACCACGAACTTGACGCCGTCGCCGACGAACTTGTTGGCGACCGAGACGCCCTGCTTCGGATCGGCCGCGTCGTCGCCGATCGACGATGCTGATCTTCTGGCCGTGGATGCCGCCCGCGGCGTTGATGTCGGCGACCGCCTGCTCGACGCCGTTCTTCAGCTGCGCGCCGAAGGCGGCGTTGCCGCCGGTGATCGGACCGGCGACGCCGATCTTGATCTGGGCAGCGGCAGGACCGGCTGCCGATCAGCGCGGCGGCGAAGCCGAGCGCCAGACCGAGCGCGAGTGATCCGTTTCATTCGAAGCTCTCCCTCTGTGACGGAATCGCGTGGCGGACTCGCCGCGATCCGGGACCCGCCGCATGGCACGATTTAGCGGCAAAGCGGGTCGACTGTCACGCCAGATTCCGGCGCTGCGGCGTCTGGCGCACGCTGTTTGGCGCGCCAGCCGAGCAGGCCGGCTGCGCTCGTAGAGCCAGCCATATTGCTGCGACCATCTGGCGCGGCCCGGGTCAGCGCGAAAGCCCCAGAAGCCGAACGCCAGGCAGACGGCGAGTGTCGACGAGATAGTACGTGCAGCGACAGCAGCGTCGCCGTCGAACAGCGCGAAGTGGAGGAAGCGCACCGCGCGCGCCGAGCACCAGCATGTAGAGCCGCGACCTGCCAGCAGCGGCCGCCAGGTCTCGGCGATGGCCCGGCCGGTCAGGAAGGCGGCGCCGCCGCCCAGGATCACGGTGACGCAGGATGAAAACGCCAGACCGGTGCCGACTTCGTAGAGCAGTCCGCGCGCATACGACGTCTCATCTAGCCGGCCTCCTTGCGGCCGCCTTCGAGATAGGCGGCGCGGATCTCGGGCCGGGCGAGCAATTCGCGCGCCGGTCCCGACATGGTGATCAGGCCGTTGACCATGACGTAGCCGCGATGGGCGAGCTTGCAGCGCGTGGAAGGCGTTCTGCTCGACCAGGAAGCACGGTCAGGCCGTCGCGCTCGTTGAGGTCGCGGATGACCTCGAAGATCTGCTTCACGATCAGCGGCGCGAGGCCGAGCGACGGCTCGTCGAGCAGCAGCAGCCGCGGCCGGCTCATCAGCGCGCGGGCGATCGCCAGCATCTGCTGCTCGCCGCCGGACAGCGTGCCGCCGCGCTGGTGCGATGCGCTCCTTCAGGCGCGGAAACAGCGTCGAACATGCGCTCGAGGTCCTCGTCGAAATGCGGCTGGCCGATCGACGGCGGCGCCCATCTGCAGGTTTTCGCAGCACGGTCATGCGCGGGAAGATGCGCCGCCCTTCCGGCGACTGCGCGATGTCGCAGGCGCGCGATCTCGTGCGTCGGCAGCTGCGTGATGTCGCGGCCGTCGAAGAGTGATGCGGCCCTCGCGCGCGCGCGGATTGCCGAAGATCGTCATCATCAGCGTCGACTTGCCGGCGCCGTTGGCGCCGATCAGCGTGACGATCTCGCCCTCGTGCGACGTCGAGGTCGACGCCCTTGCAGCGCGATGATGTTGCCGTAGAAGGTCTTGACGCCGCGGACGGCGAGCAGGGGCGGATCGGCGTCATAGTCAGCCGACCTCCGCTCTCGCGACCTTGCTCGCCACTTCGTCGTCCTCGACGCCGAGATAGGCGGCGATCACCTTGGGATCGTTGCTGACGTCGTCGCGGCGTGCCGTCGGAGATCTTGGTGCCGTAATCGAGCACGACGACGTGATCGGAAATCTCCATCACCACCGACATGTCGTGCTCGATCAGCAGGATCGAGGTGCCGTGCTCGTCGCGGATCGAGCAGCAGCAGCGCGTTGAGCTCGGCGCTTTCGCGCGGGTTGAGGCCGGCGGCCGGCTCGTCGAGGCAGAGCAGCACCGGATCGGTGCACATGGCGCGGGCGATCTCGAGCCGGCGCTGCGTCGCCGTAGGGCAGGTCGCCGGCCGGATCGTCGGCGCGGTCGATCAGGCCGATCGTGTCGAGCCAGTAGCGCGGCCTTCTCGATCGCCGCGCGTTCTGCGCGTGCGTGAAGCGCGGCAGCCCGAGGAGGCCGAGCGACGGTGAAGCCCGACGCCAGCATCAGCGGGTTGTGCTGCGCGACCAGCAGGTTCTCGAGCACGGTCATGCCGCGAGAACAGCCGGATGTTCTGGAAGGTGCGCGCGACGCGCGCCTTCTGCGCGATCTAGATAGTCGGGCATGCGCTCGAGCAGGAACAGCGCGCCGCCGTCGGCGCGTGACGGCTGCGCTGCCGAGCTGGCGGTCAGCGCGTCGAGTCCGTCGCCACGCCGGCGATCGCCGCGTTGCAGCGCGATGCGGCCCTCGGTCGGCTTGTAGAAGCCGGTGATGCAGTTGAACACCGTGGTCTTGCCGGCGCCGTTCGGGCCGATCAGCGCGGTGATCTCGCCGTGCCGCGCGCTGAAGCGAGAGGTCGTTGACCGCGACCAGGCCGCCGAAGCGCATGGTCAGATGCTCGACGCGAGAGCAGCGGTCGCGGGACGGCGCGGCGCATCAGCCGTGGCCCTCCTTGACGAGGTCGGCGGCGATCGTCTTGCGCTCCTTGCAGGAAGGCGGTGGGCTCGCGCGTCGAGATCAGCCCGCGCGGCTTCCAGATCATGATCAGCACCATGGCGAGGCCGAACAGCAGCATGCGGTACTGCGTCGGATCGAAGTCGTTGCCGAAGACGCTCTTCAGGAAGTCGAGTTCGCGCAGGATCTCGGTGCCGCCGATCATGGCGATGGCGGCGATGGCGACGCCGAGCTGGCTGCCCATGCCGCCGAGCACGACGATGGCGAGGATCATCGCCGATTCCATGAAGGTGAAGCTTTCCGGCGAGATGAAGCCCTGCCGCGCGGCGAAGAACGAGCCGGCGAAGCCGCCGAACATCGCGCCGATGGCGAAGGCGGTGAGCTTGGTGTTGGTGGTGTTGATGCCGAGCGAGCGGCAGGCGATCTCGTCCTCGCGCAACGCCTCCCAGGCGCGCCCGACCGGCAGGCGGCGCAGCCGCATCGTGACGAAGGCGGTCAGCAGCGCCAGCGCCAGGATGACGTAGATAGAGAAAGATGGTGCGGTAGAGCGGCGTGAATTCGAGGCCGAAGACGGCGGCGAAGCCGTCGTCGGTGGCGTTGAACGGAATGCCGAAGAAGGTCGGGCGCGGGATGCCGGAGATGCCGGCATAGCCGTTGGTGAAGTCGACCCAGTTGATCAGCACGAGGCGGATGATCTCGCCGAAGGCCAGCGTGACGATGGCGAGATAGTCGCCGCGCAGCCGCAGCACCGGAAAGCCGAGCAGGATGCCCCAGAACGCGGCGAGAATGCCGGCGAGCGGCAGCAGATCCAGAACGACAAGCCGAAGGTCTTGGCGCAGCAGCGCGTAGGAATAGGCGCCGACCGCGTAGAAGGCGACGTAGCCGAGATCGAGCAGGCCGGCGAGGCCGACCACGATGTTCAGGCCCCAGCCGAGCATGATGTAGATCAGGATCTGGATGCCGAAATTGTCGATCCACTTCACCGAGCCCTGCATGCCGGCGAGCAGCGAGCGACGATGACCGGATAGACGAAAGGCGAAGCCGAGCGCGAACGGCGCGATGCATTTGCGCGATTGCCGCGCGCCGTTCGGCGGCCTTGACGCTTGCGCCCTCGGGCCGCGCCGCGGCGCGCCTGCAGCCAGCGGCCGCACGACCAGCGACATCACGCAGGCTCGAGCGCGACGACGAGCGCGACCAGCGCCGCGAGCAGCGACCGGCCGCGGCTCGAGGATCAGCTCGTTGCGGATGTTGACGGCGGTGCTGAAGCCCGATCAGCGGCAGCAGAATGCCGAAGGCGACGAGACCGCGCGATCAGCGCATCCCGGATCGCGCGCCGCGAGCATCGACGCGCGGCCTGCGGCCGCTCGTCCGCCATGCTCAGACCTTCTCGACCTCGGGCCGGCCGAGCAGGCCCTGCGGCAGGAAGATCAGCATGATGGCGAGGATCGAGAAGGCGGCGACGTCCTTGTAGTCGATCGAGAAATAGGCCGACCACAAGGTCTCGATCAGGCCGATCAGCAGGCCGCCGAGCACCGCGCCCGGCAGCGAGCCGATGCCGCCGAGCACCGCGGCGGTGAAGGCCTTGACGCCGGGCACGAAGCCGTCGGCGAAGTTCACCACGCCGTAATACATGAGGTACATCATGCCGGCGACGGCGGCGAGCGCGGCGCCGATCACGAAGGTGATCGAGATGGTGCGGTCGACGTCGATGCCGAGCAGCGCCGCCATCTTCGGGTCCTGCTCGCAGGCGCGCTGGGCGCGGCCGAGCGAGGTCTTCTGCACCAGATACCAGAAGGCCGCGAGCAGCACGGCGGTCACGACCCAGATGATCAATCTGCTTGTAGGACAGGGTGACCTGATAGCCGTCGCGCTCCATCAGCACGAACACGTCGTGCATCATCGGCGGGATCGACTTGTTGCGCGGGCCCTGCGCGACCTGCACGAAATTCATCAGGAAGATCGACATGCCGATCGCCGAGATCAGCGGCGCCAGCCGGAACGAGCCGCGCAGCGGCCGGTAGGCGACGCGCTCGATCGCCCAGTTCCACGAGCGAGGTGAGCACCATGCGCGACGATCAGCACGATGAGCAGCGTCAGCACGATCGAGGCCGATGCCGAGCACGGTCGTCAGCACCAGGAACGTGATCAGCGCGATGAAGGCCGACACCATGAACACGTCGCCATGGGCGAAATTCACCATGCCGATGATGCCGAACACCATCGTGTAGCCGATGGCGATCAGGCCGTAGATCGACGCCGAGCGTGATCCCGTTGATCAGCTGCTGGACGAAGACTTCCATGATTCGACGCGCCCTTTCCCCAAAGTGCCCGTGCGACCCGGCCCGCCGCTCGGGGCGGCCGCGCCCGAAGGACTGATCCAAGTCTTAGCAGCGGCCCCATATTGCGGCAACGCGGCGTGACGCCCATTGCGGCGCCAGCGCCTGCAAAGGTGTGCAAAGCTCCGCGGCACGCAGCGCGCGACGCAAAGCGTCGACCGGGCCGCGATTGCGCGCCGCCGCGATCAAGGCTGCGAAAGGCCGGCTTTGAGCCTTTTGTGCGGAAAGTTTTCAGAGTGATGTGAACGGATCGGAGCGGGTTCCAGGAACAAGCTCGAGCGGCGAAGCGTTTTCGTGGGCCAAGTGGCGAAAGGACGGGGCGGCAAGCAAGGAGCGTAAATTATGAGCGAAACCAGCCAGCAGAGCCAGAACAACCCGAACCAGGGCGGTCAGCAGGGCGGGCAGCAGAAGCCCGGCCAGCAGACCCAGAATCCGGGTCAGGGCGGTCAGCATGGCGGGCAGCAGAAGCCCGGCCAGCAGCAGGGCGGCCAGAACCGCTAACGCTGTTGACGCTTGTGCATCGCAACAAGCGGCTGCATCAATTCCGAGCGAGAGCCCCGTCGGTGGCGGGGCTTTTCGTTGTGATGCCGGTGCTGCGACGTGTTGGCCCGCGGGCATCGAACGAGTCTAATCTTGGCGCATGAGCGCCGGGCTCCCGCTGTTCCATCTCTACGGCGATCCGCCGGACGATCAGGCTTTCGACTTCATCCATGTCGAAACCATCGTGTCGCGATCGTCGATGCATGACTGGCTGATCCGCGCGCATCGTCATCGCAACCTGTTCCAGATCCTGCTGGTCGAGAAGGGCGGCGGCGAAATGATTTTCGAAGCGTCGATCAAACCGTTCACCGGCGCCCTGCGCGATCATCGTTGCGCCGAACGTCGCGCATGGCTTTCGCTTTCACGCCGAGGTCACCGACGGCTGGGTGATGAGCTTCAGCGAGGACGTGGCGCTGATGCTCGGCGAGCGTTCGGGCGAGGCGATGACGCAGCTCAAGGCGATGGCGGCGGAGCCGATCGTCGCGCTCGATGCCGCGCGCGAGGGCGGGCGGCGTGTCGAAGCTGTGCGACGATCTGCATCAGGAAAGCTTCCTGGCGCGCGACGGCCACCGACTGGCGATGCGCGCGCTTGCTGGCATTGATCGCGATCGAGGTCGGCCGCCAATCGGCAAGCCGCGCGCGATCCGGCAGCGTCACGCTGGCGCCCGCCGACGGCACCGTCGAAACGCTGAAGCGGATGGTGGAGGAGAATTTCCGGAAAGAGCGCCAGATCGGCTTCTACGCCGAGCGGCTGGCCATGACCGCCGGACCGGCTCAACGATCACGTCAAGCGCGCCGCCGGCGTCACCGCCGGCCACCTGATCCGCCAGCGCGTGCTGACCGAAGCCAAGCGCGAGCTGGTCTTTACCGGCCGCGCCGATCCACGAAATCGCCTACGAGCTCGGCTTCGCCGACCCGTCGCATTTCGCGCGCTTCTTCCGCAAGCAGACCGGCATGACGCCGCAGGATTTCCGCGCCGCGCAGCTGCGCTGAACCGCGCCGCCGCATACCGCCGCTCTTAAGGTAAACAAAGGGTTTCGATTGAACGCGCAATTGTAACCGGCAGACTGCGCCACTCTGAAAGCCCCGAGGCCAGACGGGGCATCGAAAGGAGCGGCGGATATGCGGTGGCTGCCCAGGGCCATTCCGTTTCTGATCGCAATCATCGCGCTCGATTTCACGTTGGTATTCGGCCTGGAGGCGTGGCGGATTTTCGTTTCGCCGATCGCGGGCCTCGAGCATGCCGGCCTTTGCGAGCGTCATTTATGGATTCGGAAAGCTCGGGGGCCTGACGCCTTCGGGGCTGGTCAATCTCGCGAGCCCTGTTCGGCATGGTCTATCTGACCATCGCCGCTGATGTGCCTGCTGCATCTGGCAAGCCGGATCGGTGCGCTGCGCGGCTCGCGGATCGAACATGACATGCTCGATGCGGCGCTGATCCTGGTGGTGGTCTCGACCCTCGTCGCGGCGACGCCCGTGATCCTGCAGGGCGCCACCGACATCCTGATCCTGCAGCGGCTGCCGCTCTGGCTGGTCGGTCTTGCCGCGACGCTGTCGATGGTCGAGCGCCTGCCGGAAATCGACGAGACGCGGCCGCCGGCATTTTGGGAGCGGCTGGTTATGCGGATGCTGACGCGCGAGCGCCGCGAGCGGACCACCTCATCGCTCCGCCGTGCGCCGCGAGGCAGCGACATTACGCTGGAACGACTTGCGCCGCGAAGCCGGCATGGCGACTGCGCACGATGCCGACGATGCTGCCGGTTCCGCAGGCCGGCGCTAGCTCGGCCGCGTCCGCAGCTTGCGTCTGGCGTCAGTTCTGAAGACGATCGGCGCGCCCTTCGCGATCCGCTGAGCTCTACGCTTGCCGAGCTCCGCGATGATGTCGCCGGCTTCCTTGAAGGCGTGGTTGGCGGCCGGCACGCCGCAATAGATCGCCTGCTGGATGATGATTTCCTTGATGTCGTCTGGCGTGAACCCGCCCTCGACCAGGGCCGCGCGCACATGCATGCGAAACTCGGCCCATTTGTCGAGCGCCAGCATGGTGCCGATCACCAGCACGCGGCGGGTGCGCTCGTCGTAATGCGGGCGGGTCCAGACTTCGCCCCAGGCATAGCGGGTGATGAAGTCCTGGAATTCGGAATTGAACGGCGTCTTGCCGGCATTGGCCTTGTCGACCCAGGCATTGCCCAGCACCTTGCGGCGGCGCGCCATGCCCTTGTCGTAGCGTTCGTTCTCGTCCATGGCTGCCTCCGTCTATTTCGAATTCAGGAAGTCGAGCACCGTCTTGGTATAGGCGTCCGGCGCTTCGACATTGGCGATATGCGCCGCGTCGACGATGGCGAGCTTCGCGCCCGCGATGTTGTCGCGGATGAATTCCGCCGCCGCGACATTGGTGGCGGGATCCTTGGCGCCGGCGATCACCAGCGTCGGGCACCTTGATGCCCTTGAGGATCTCGCGATGGTCCATGTCGCGCACGGCGGCGCAGCAGCCGAGATAGCCTTCGACCGGCGTCGCGATCATCATTTCCTTCATGCGCGCGGTGACGTCCGGATGCGCCTGTCTGGAAGTCCTTCGTCAGCCAGGCATTGATCACCATGTCGGCGATGGCCGCGACCGAGCCGGCCTTGCTCACCGCATCCATGCGATTGTTCCAGATGGTCTTGTCGGCATAATAGCGTCGAGTGCATTCGACAGGATGATCTTGTCGAAGCGGTCGCCGGCATTGGCGCCGAGCCACATGCCTTCCATGCCGCCCATCGACAGGCCGAGCCAGTTCGCCTTCTTGATGCCGAGGCCATCCAGCACCGCGATGCGCATCGCGTCCGAGCATCTCCATCGATGTAGGGGCCTTTCGGCACGCCGGACTTGCCATGTCCGCGCCGGTCGTAGCGCAGCACGCGATACTTCTGCGTGAAGGCCGTCATCTGCGGATCCCACATGTGCGCGCGTGGTGCCGAGCGAATTCGACAGCATCAGCACCGGCGCCTCGGCCGGGCCGGTGATCTCGGCGTCGATCGCGCAGCCGTTTGAATCGATGACGGGCATTCAGTTTCCTCCGGGTTCTTTCTCAAGATGAGTTGACGAGATCACCGCCCGGCCTTCGCGGTCGCGATCAGCCGGTCGATGAATTGCTGCGCGACGCCCTGATAGCTCATCGGGTCGAACAGCTTCGAGAATTCGCCGGCCGGCACGATGGCGGTGACCTTCGGATCGGCGAGCAGCACATCCTTCAGAGATGCTTGCTCTCGGCATGCGCCTTCTTGCTGGCCTCTTCCACGAGCTTGTGGGCGTCGGACTTGCCGACTTTCTCCGCCAGCCGGAACGCGACCGCTTCGGCCATGATCTGTCCGTCGGTGATGTCGAGATTGGCGCGCATGCGCTCGACATCGACATCGAGGCCGTCGGCGATATCGACCACGGCGGCGAGCGCGCCCGACGTGACCAGCGCCAGCGCGGGGAAGGTCGGCCATTCGGCCGCCCAGGCGCCGGCGGCGCGTTCGTGCTCCTGCACCTGCGCTGGCGAGAATGGTGGCGCAGAGTTGCGGCGCGATCGCAGCGCAGGCGAGACCCGCGGCCGCGGCGACCGGATTGCGCTTGTGCGGCATGGTGGAGGAGGCGCCGCGGCCTTCGCCGGCCGGCTCGAAGGCCTCGCCGACTTCGGTCTGCATCAGCAGCGCCACATCGCGCGCGATCTTGCCGCAGGTGCCGGCCAGCATGGCGAAGGCGCTGGCGCGACATCCGCAAGCCGGTCGCGATGGGTATGCCAGGGGCCGTCCGGCAGCGGCAGGTCGAGTTCCTTGGCGAAGGCGATCGGCGACCTCGATGCCGCGCGAGCCGAGCGCCGCGAGCGTGCCGGTGGCGCCGCCGAATTGCAGCACCAGCGCTTCGCTGGCGCACCCGCTTCAGCCGCGCGCGCGCGCGCGTCAGCGCCGCGGCATAGCCCGCGACTTTCAGCCCGAACGGCATCGGCAGCGCATGCTGCAGCCAGGTGCGCCCGACCGTCGGCGTATGCCGGTGCTTTTCGGCGAGCGTGGTGAAAGCCGGGATCGCGCGATCGATTTCGGTGGTGAGGTCGTCGATCACCGCGCGCAATTCGAGCACCAGCGCGGTATCGATGATGTCCTGGCTGGTGGCGCCCCAATGCACGTAGCGCGCGGCTTCGGCATCGTGCTTGGCGACCTCGGCGGTCAGCGCCCTGACCAGCGGTATGGCGAGATTGCCGGCGGAGACCGCCGCCATGCCGAGCGCGCCGATGTCGTAATATTTCGCCTGGCAGGCATTGGCGATCGGCTTTGCGGCGCGAGCCGGGATCACGCCGAGCGAGGCTTCGGCCGCGGCAAGCGCTGCCTCCGCCCGCAGCATGCGCTGCAGCCGCGCCTGATCCGACACGATCTCGCGCATCGCCGCGCTCGAAAATAGCGGGCTCATCAGCGCGGATGGCAGCATCGGATTGGACATGGCAGACTCCCCGGACCGGCATACCCTAGATGATCCGGCCGCGTTTTCTACGGCAACCGGGGCCGCTTCAACTGAAAATGCATGCGGTGCATGCAACGCCGCCCAATCCCGGAAAGGCCCGGCCGGACTTGCGCCGGATGCGGAAAATCGGCGATACCGCCCCATGTTCGATCTGACCCTGACTTCGATAACGGCCCGGAGCCGGAGGCGACGCCGGGCGTGCTCGATGTGCTGTCGCGGCGCGGCATCAAGGCCACCTTCTTTGTGATCGGCGAGAAGCTGAACCGGCCGGAAGGCCGCAAGCTCGCCGAGCGCGCGCATGCCGAAGGGCACTGGATCGGCAACCATTCCTGGACCCATTCGGTCCCGCTCGGGCAGCGCCGGGAAGCCGATGTCGCCGAATTCGAGATCGGCCGCACTCAGGCCGCGATGGCAGGGCCTCATTCATCCGCATCGCTACTTCCGGCCGTTCGGCGGCGGCGGCAATCTCGATCGTCGCCTGATGTCGCAGCCGGTGGTCGATTATCTGGTGCGCGGCCGCTACACCTGCGTGTTGTGGAATTCGATCCCGCGCGACTGGGACGATCCCGACGGCTGGGTCGAGCGCGCGCTTTGTCGCATTGCGCGTCGCACACTGGACCTTGATGGTGCTGCATGATCTGCCGACCGGTGCGATGCGCGCATCTCGATGCGTTTCTTGATAAGGTCGGCGAAGCTGGCGGACGCATCCGCCAGGATTTTCCACCCGATTGCGTGCCGATCGTGGACGGCGTTGTCGTTCGTCCGATCGACGATTATGTAGCCGCCGCCTGACCTGAACGGAGTAAGCGCCCATGGCGATGACGATGACCGGTGAAATTCCGCTCGAAGCGAAGCGCGAAGTGGTCTGGGCCAAGCTCAACGATCCGGCCGTGCTGAAGGCCTGCATTCCCGGCTGCGAGGAGCTGAACGTGATCGGCGAGAACCAGTTCGAAGCCGTCGCGGTCAACAAGATCGGCCCGGTGAAGGCCAAGTTCAAAGGCAAGGTGCAGCTGACCGATATCGATCCGCCGAACGGCTACAAGATATCCGGGCAGGGCGACGGCGGCGTCGCGGGCTTCGCCAAGGGCGGCGCCACCGTGCAGCTGTCCGACGCGAGGATGGCGGCACGATGCTCAAATACGACGTCGACGCGCAGATCGGCGGCAAGCTCGCCCAGCTCGGCCAGCGCCTGATCAACGGCGCCGCCAAGAAGATGGCGGACGATTTCTTCGCGCGCTTCGCGGAAGCGGTGAAGGCCGGCTGACTATTCCGAACGCGGCTGGCGGACGTCGCGTTGCCAGATTTCGGCGATCGAGCGGCCCTTGTTCGGTGGCTCCGGATTATAGGCGGAGACCAGCGGATACAAGGTCGAGCCGCCATGCAGCAGGTCGGCGCTTTGCTTCAGGATCGCCCTGCGGATGTCCGAGTTGAACGGGATCGACACATGGGTGACGATCGAGTCGGTCACGTTCGACGAACGCAGATTATAGGACCCCGGAATTCTCGGATAGGTCGCGGAATGGATGTTGATGCAGTTCTCGACCGGGCAGCGATAGACATCGCCCCAGACCGTCGCGGCATCCAGCGTGATGATGGTCGGATGAAACTTCGCCTCGTCGGCCATGCGCTTGCCGAACATGTAGGCGCGCGCGCCGCCGGCGGAATGTCCGATGATCAGCACCGGTTCTTCGCTGCGGCTGCACAGCCCGAGATGGGTATCGATCACGCACGCGCCAGCCCTGTGCACGCAGATCGGAGGCAAGCGGCGCGAGCGGCGTCAGGATGCCGGGCTGATATTGCGCGAGCCCGTTGAACAGTAGCGCGGTCGGCTTGACGGGAGACTGAGCGGCTGCGGGCGTGGCGATCAACGCCGCCGCAAGGGCGAGAACGGATTTCATGTACGCTTTACTCGTTACGCAATACGGTAGGTTTAAGGCGAAGCCGTAAACCTGAAATTACCTACGACGCGTTGCCTAATTTCAGCCTAACGCGCGCCCGCTTCGCGCCGCGTGTCGATGCCATGCGGCTTCGTCGATCGAGCGCAGTGAGCGCAATTCCCGCTACGAAACTACCGGCGCCGACGAGAATGCGCGCGCATTCGCATCGTTAAGCGTTCCTACACCATGACCGTTAAAGCCGGCGTCGCGTTCTCATCGTCGGCGCGGCCATTGCCGGCATGCCGAGCGTCGGGAGCACGCATGTCCGGAGCGGCGTCGAAAGCGGCGGGCTGGTTATGGTGGGCAAGGCCGGCTGCATCGGGCGCTTCGACTTGTTCTGCATTCCTGTCGCTACGGGGCGCTTGACCCGAGGCGCGGACCCGGCCAGACTTGTTCCAGTTCTAATTCGCCGAAATCGGTCAGTTTTCGGCTCCGGAGGGAGCCGGCGGGTCGGTTTTGTGCCAAAAACACTGCGAATTTGGCAAGGAGGACCTCATGGCATCCGTCACGATGACCGTGAATGGCAAAGCGACCAGCGCCGACGTCGACGAGCGCACGCTGCTGGTTCAATTTCTGCGCGAAAATCTGCGTCTGACCGGCACCCATGTCGGCTGCGACACCTCGCAATGCGGCGCCTGCGTCGTGCATGTCGACGGTGTCGCGCGCAAATCCTGCACCACCTTCGCCTGGCAGGTGGATGGCGCGAAAATCACCACCATCGAAGGCGTCGCCAATGGCGCGACACTGCATCCGATGCAGGAAGCCTTCCGCGAGCATCACGGCCTGCAATGCGGCTTCTGCACGCCGGGCATGATCATGGCGGCGATCGACATGGTCAATCGCAAGGGCAACGAGCTCGACGACAAGACCATCCGCCACGAGCTCGACGGCAATCTCTGCCGCTGCACCGGCTACCACAACATCGTCAAAGCGATCGCGGCCGGCGCGAAAGCGATGAAGAAATAGCGCGATGAAGAAATAACGTCGAAACCGCCTTCGATAATTCTTGGAAGGAGTCTGCCATGACTGCGACCGGAATCGGCGCTCCGGTGCGCCGCAAGGAAGACCACCGTTTCATCACCGGCAAGGGCCATTACACCGACGATCATGCGCGGCCCGGATCAGGTCGTCGCGCATTTCGTGCGCTCGCCGCATGCGCATGCGAAACTGAAGAAGATCGACATCGCGGCGGCTTCGAAGATGCCGGGCGTGATCGCGATCTATACCGGCGACGAATTCGCAGCCGACAAGCTCGGCGCCGCTGATCTGCGGCTGGATGATCCATTCCAAGGACGGCTCGCCGATGAAGATGGCGCCGCATCCCGCGCTTGCCGCCGGCAAGGTGAGCCATGTCGGCGACGCCTATGCGGTGGTGATCGCCGAGACGCTGGCGCAGGCCAAGGACGCCGCCGAGAAGATCGTCACCGACTTCGAAGTGCTGCCGGCGATCATCGATCCCGGCGCAGGCGCAGAAGAAAGGCGCGCACCAAATTCACGAGGTCGCGCCCAACAACACGATCTACCAGTGGCATATCGGCGATCCGGCCGCGAACGACGCGGCGATGAAGAAGGCAAAACACGTCACCAGGCTCGACTTCATCAACAACCGGCTGGTGCCGAATGCGCTCGAGCCGCGTGCGGCGATCGCCGAATACGATTCGGGCAGCGGAGAATTTCACGCTCTGGACCACGAGCCAGAACCCGCATGTGGCGCGGCTCGTGATCTCCGCTTTCGTCGGCGTCGCGCCCGAGCACAAGCTGCGGGTGATCGCGCCCGATGTCGGCGGCGGCTTCGGCTCGAAGATCTTCATCTATCCGGAAGAGGTGGTCTGCCTGTGGGCCTCGAAGAAGGTCGCCCGTCCGGTGAAATGGACCGCGGACCGCTCCGAAGCCTTCGTCACCGACGCGCATGGCCGCGACCATGTCACCCATGCCGAACTCGGCTTCGACGAGAACAACAAGATCGTCGGCATGAAGGTGAAGACCATCGCCAATCTCGGCGCCTATATGTCGACCTTCTCCTCGGCGGTGCCGACCTATCTCTATGCGACGCTGCTGTCGGGCCAGTACGACATTCCCTCGATCTATTGCGAGGTGGATTCGGTCTATACCAACACCGTGCCGGTCGATGCCTATCGCGGCGCGGGGCGCCCGGAGGCGACCTTCGTGGTCGAGCGGCTGATGGAAGTCTCGGCGCGCGAACTCGGCGTCGATCCCGCCGATCTGCGCAAGAAGAATTTCGTCACGCAGCTTCCCGTATCAGACCGTGGTGGCCTCGCTCTACGACGCCGGCGACTACAACGCCTCGCTGTCGAAGGCGATGGACATCCATGACGTGAAGGGCTTCGAGCAAGCGCAAGCGCGACAGCGCCAAGAAAGGCAAGCTGCGCGGCATCGGCTATTCGACCTACATCGAGGCCTGCGGCGTCGCGCCGTCGGCGGTGGTGGGCTCGCTCGGCGCCGGCGTAGGCTTGTGGGAATCCGCCGAAGTGCGGGTCAACCCGACCGGCTCGGTCGAAATCCTCACCGGCTGTCATCAGCACGGGCAGGGGCACGAAACCACCTTCGCGCAGCTCGTGTCGGATCGTCTCGGCATTCCGATCGATAATGTCACCGTGGTGCATGGCGACACCGACAAGGTGCAGTTCGGCATGGGCACCTATGGCTCGCGCTCGGGCGCGGTCGGCATGTCGGCGATCGTCAAGGCGCTCGACAAGGTCGAGGCCAAGGCCAAGAAGATCGCGGCCCATCTGCTTGAGGCCGCCGAAGGCGACATCGAGTTCAAGAACGGCAAATTCTCCGTTGCCGGCACCGACAAGTCGATCGGCTTCGGCGATCTCGCGCTGCAGGCCTATGTCGGTCACAAATTCCCGACCAGCGAAATCGAGCCGGGGCTGAAGGAGGGGGCGTTCTACGACCCCACCAATTTCACCTTCCCGGCCGGCTGCCACATCTGCGAGATCGAGGTCGATCCGGATACCGGCGCGGTCACCATCGACAAATGGACCGCGGTGGATGATTTCGGCACCGTCATCAATCCGATGATCGTGGAAGGCCAGGTGCATGGCGGCATCGCGCAAGGCGTCGGTCAGGCGCTCCTGGAGCACGCGGTCTACGACAAGGACGGCCAGCTCGTTTCCGGCTCGTTCATGGATTACGCCATGCCGCGCGCGGAAAATTTCCCGACCTTCCAGGTCGACATGACCAAGACCGTCTGCCCGTCCAATCCGCTCGGCATCAAGGGCTGCGGCGAGGCCGGCGCGATCGCCGCTCCCGCCGCGGTCATGAACGCCATCACCAACGCCATCGGCACCGAACGGATCGACATGCCGGCGACGCCGGCCGCGGTCTGGCGTGCCATCCAGCAATCCGCGCCCGCGCGCGCCGCCTGAATACAGAGAGAGGACTGATCATGTACGCATTCAAATACGAGCGTCCGACCTCGGTGCGGCAGGCGGCTTCGCTGCTCACCGGCAACGACGATGCCAAGCTTCTGGCCGGCGGTCATTCGCTGATCCCGGTGATGAAGCAGCGGCTCGCTTCGCCGAAGCTGATCGTCGACCTGTCCAAGATCGAGGGATTGACCGGCATCGAAGTCACCGCCGCGCACCGTCACCATCAAGGCGATGACCAAGCACCGCGATGTCGCGAACTCGAAGGAGCTGCAGGAGGTGATGCCGGCTTTGGCCAGCGTGCCGGCCTCGATCGGCGATCCGCATGTGCGCGCCACCGGCACCATCGGCGGCTCGGTCGCCAACAACGATCCGAACGCGGATTATCCGGCGGCGTGTCTCGGTCTCGGCGCGACCATCGTCACCAACAAGCGCAAGATCGCGGCCGACGATTATTTCAAGGGCATGTTCGATACCGCGCTGGAGCCGGACGAGATCATCACCGAGATCACGTTTCCCGATCGTCAAGAAGGCGGCCTATCAGAAGTTCAAGCACCCGGCCTCGGGCTTCGCGCTGGTCGGCGTGTTCGTGTCCAAGCGCTCCTCGGAAATCCGCGTGGCCGCGACCGGCGCCGGTTCGAACGGCGTATTCCGGGTCACCGCTTTTGAAGAAGCGCTGAAGAAGCGCTTCGCGCCGAAGTCGCTGGAAGGCCTGACCATCTCGCCCGACGGCATCAACAGCGACATCCACGGCTCGGCCGAATATCGCGCGCATCTGGTCGGCGTGATGGCGCGCCGTGCGGTAGCGGCCGCGAACGAGCGCGGCGGGGAAGAGGAGTAGGGCGCTGACCTATCTCCGCCCTCATCCTGGGGAGCGCCGAAGGCGCGTCTCGAAGGACGAGGGCGGCCTCGTGGTTCGAGACGCATCGCTTCGCGATGCTCCTCACCATGAGGCCGATTGAGAGCAGGAGCTCGGTCCGATCTACGCCGCCTCCTTCTGCAACTCGGAGAGCAGGTCGCGCAAGTTGAGCGGCTCGGTCTTCATCTTGATCCCGCCTTCGGCGTCCCGCGGCCATTGCTCGCGCGGGCGGTCCCAGTAAAGCTCGACGCCGTTGTCGTCGAAGTCGCGCAGATAGAGCGCCTCGCTGACCCCGTGATCGCTGGCGCCGTCGAGCTGGATGCCGGCATCGATCAGCCGGCGCAGCGCGTCGGCAAGCAGCCGCCGCGTCGGATACAGGATCGCGATGTGATAGAGCCCGGTGGTGCCCGGCGCCGGCGGCTGGCCGCCGCGGCTTTCCCAGCTATTGAGCGCGATGTGGTGGTGATAGCCGCCGGCCGACATGAACACCGCGCCTGGCCGCCGGTAGGTCTCCTCGAAGCCCAGGATGTCGCGGTAGAATGGCAGCGCCCGCTCGATATCGGCGACCTTGAGATGGACATGGCCAATCCGGACGCCCGGATCGATGGGGTGGGCGGGTTGTTCGGGCATGGCAGGGCTTCCCGGGTTGCTTCGCGTCAAGAGCGGAGTTCGGGACTATATGTAAACTGGACGCCGGCGGCGGCAAGCTGGCATAGCTACTACGTCGTCATTCCGGGATGGATTCCGGGTTCGCGTCCTGCGGACGCGCCCCGGAATGACGGAGTGCATTTCGAGGTTCGACATTGACCAAACCCGTTCCCGCCTCCATCGACGATACGCTGAAGCTCCTGTCCGCGGGCCATTATGTCGGCGACCGGTCGCTCGCGACCGTGCTGTTCCTCGCGCTCAGGATGGGCCGGCCGCTGTTTCTGGAAGGCGAGGCCGGCGTCGGCAAGACCGAGATCGCCAAGGTGCTGGCCGAAACGCTCGGACGCAAGCTGATCCGGCTGCAATGCTACGAGGGGCTCGACGTCTCGGCCGCGGTCTATGAATGGAATTATGCCGCTCAGATGATCGCCATTCGCCTCGGCGAGGCCGAAGGCAACACCGACCGCGCCCGGCTCGAACATGACGTGTTCTCCGACCGCTTCCTGATCAAGCGGCCGCTGCTGCAGGCGCTGGAGCCTGAACCGTCCGGCGCGCCGGTGCTGCTGATCGACGAACTCGACCGCACCGACGAGGCATTCGAGGCGTTCCTGCTCGAAGTGCTCGCCGATTATCAGGTGACGATTCCGGAAATGGGAACGGTGAAGGCGCCGCATCCGCCGATCGTGATCATCACCTCGAACCGCACCCGCGAGATCCACGACGCGCTGAAGCGGCGCTGTCTGTATCACTGGGTTGGCTATCCGGATGCCGAGCGCGAATTGTCGATCGTGCGCATGAAAGTCCCCGGCATTGCTGAAAAACTTTCGGCAGAGATCGTCCATTTCGTGCAGGCTTTGCGCAAGCAGGAATTGTTCAAGGCGCCCGGCGTTGCCGAGACGCTCGACTGGGCGACGGCCTTGTCGGAGCTCGACGTGGTCGCGCTCGATCCGGCCACGGTGTCGGACACGCTCGGCGTGCTGCTCAAATATCAGGACGACATCGCCCGCCTCGACGGTACCAAGGTGAAGGAGCTTCTGGACGATGTGCGCGCGCAGTTGCGCGCGGCGGAGTAGTTTGGATGCATGTGAGCGAATGCCTCACGCGTCGTCCCCGCGAAAGCGGAGACCTATATTCAAGAATGGTGGTTATGGATCCCCGCTTTCGCCGGCACGACTCCCGATGAATGACTCGGTAACAGCTTCTGAAGGCCAAGGCCGCCTCGCCGAAAACATCGTCTATTTCGCGCGCGCGCTGCGCGCCGCCGGCATTCCGGTCGGTCCCGGCTCGGTGATGGATGCGCTGCAGGCCCTGGCGGTAGCCGGCATCGGCTCGCGCGAGGACTTCTACTGGATTCTGCATTCGGTGTTCGTGAAGCGGCATGAGCATTCGATCCTGTTCGATCAGGCGTTCCGGATCTTCTTTCGCAAGCGTGCCTATTTCGATCAGCTGATGGCGATGATGCTGCCGCAGGTCGTGCAGCAGCCTGACAATGCGCCGCCGCCGCCCGCGGCCAAGCGCGTGCTCGACGCCATGTTCAAGAACGAGAAGCAGGTGCCGCAGGAAAAGAAGGACGTCGAGATCGACGCGCGGCTGACGGTGTCCGACCGAGAGGTGCTGGAGAAAAAGGATTTCGCGCAGATGTCGGCGGCCGAGATCGCCGAAGCCAGACAGGCGATCCAGAAGCTGGTGCTGCCGCTGAATGAAGTGAAGACGCGGCGGCTCAAGGTCTCGCGTCACGGGCACATGATCGACCTGCGCCGCACCCTGCGTTCCAGCATGAAGGCGGGCGGGGCGGTGATCGATCTGAAATATCTCGGGCCCAAGACCCGTCAGCCGCCGATCGTGGCGCTGCTCGATATTTCCGGCTCGATGAGCCAATACACGCGGCTGTTCCTCCATTTTCTCCATGCGGTGACCGACAACCGAAAGCGAGTCTCGACCTTCCTGTTCGGCACGCGGTTGACCAACGTCACCCGCGCCCTGAAGCAGAAGGACCCGGACGAGGCGCTGGCGGCGTGTTCGGGCGGCGTGCTCGACTGGTCGGGCGGCACGCGTATTGCGCCCTCGTTAGCGGCTTTCAACCGGCAATGGAGCCGGCGCGTTCTTTCACAGGGCGCGGTCGTGCTTCTGATCACTGACGGGCTCGAGCGCGAGCCCGGCAACCAGCTTGGGTTCGAGATGGACCGGCTGCACCGCTCGTGCCGGCGGCTGATCTGGCTCAACCCTCTGTTAAGATTTGAGGGCTTCGAGGCAAAGGCGAGCGGCATCAAGGTGATGCTGCCGCATGTTGACGAATTGCGTCCGATCCACAATCTCAATGCGATGAAGGATCTGTGTCGGGCGCTGTCGGCCGATGGCGACGGCAAGGCCGAGGCGAGATATTGGTTGAACAAGGTGGCGTAGAGGATGAGCCGGAAAAGCGGGAACCGGTTTTCGGAAAAGCTCATGCTCGCAAGAAGAATCAAGAGCTAGCCGTAAGAGGATTCAGATGACTCAGAAATCGCTGGCGACGGACGAGGATATTCTCAAGGCTGCGGAAGACTGGCGGAAGGCGGGGCGCCGGGTAGCGCTCGCGACCGTGGTCGAGACCTGGGGCTCGGCGCCGCGTCCGGTAGGGTCCAATCTCGTCATCGACGAGGAGGGCAACTTCCTGGGCTCGGTGTCGGGCGGGTGCGTCGAGGGCGCGGTGGTGACCGAAGCGCTCGACGTGATCGACAGCGGCAAGGCGAAGACGCTGGAATTCGGCGTCGCCGACGAGACCGCCTGGAAGGTCGGGCTGTCCTGTGGCGGCACGATAAGGGTGTATGTGGAGAAGGTGGATTAATGTCCGCGCTCACAAATCTCGTGTCCCGGACGCGATGCAGCGCCATAAGCGCGTTTACGCGCGTCTTTGACGCGCTATGGCGTTGCGTCGCTGACCCGGGACCCATCTCCATTGGTCCCGGTTCTGCAGCGCACCACTTCGTGTTGCGCTGCGCCCGGGACACGAAAGCTCGTTGCTGAACCATGAAACTCTCGATCCTCACCGCCCTCAACACCGAACGCGCCAATAGGCGCGCGGCGATCGTGGTCACCGATGTCGCCAGCGGCGAGCAGCGCCTTGTGAAAGGCGCCGACGTGGCCCGCGACCCGCTGAAGGACCTGCTCGAAAAGCATATCCGCAGCGGCAAGAGCGGCATGGAAGATACGCCGTCGGGGAAGGTATTCCTCACTGTCTATGTGCCGCCGCCACGTCTTGTGATCACCGGTGCGGTCCATATCAGCCAGGCACTGGCGCCGGTCGCAAAGCTTTTGGACTACGACGTGATCATCATCGATCCGCGCACCGCCTTCGCCAGCCCCGAGCGCTTCCCGGATGTGAAGCTGCTGGCGCAATGGCCGGACGAGGCGCTGCCGCCCTTGAATATCGACCGCTACACGGCGTTCGTCGCGCTCACGCACGATCCGAAGATCGACGACCCGGCGCTGATCCATGTCCTGTCGAAGGACTGCTTTTATATCGGTGCTCTTGGCTCGCGAAAAACCCATGCGCGAAGGCTGGAGCGGCTGACGGCGCAAGGCATCGGCGACAATGAGCTTGCGCGCATTCATGCACCGATCGGGCTCGATATCGGCGCGATCTCGCCGCCGGAAATCGCGGTCTCGATCATGGCGCAGATCACGGCGCGTCTTCGACAAGTGCCGGAGAAGGCCGCATGAAATTCGGTCCCGTTCCGCCCGAGCAGGCACTTGGCGCCACCGCGGTCCACACCATCCGCAAAGGCGAACTCGTGCTGAAAAAGGGCGCGGTGATCGACGCCTCGCATGTCGCAGCGCTCAAGGCTGCCGGCATTGCCGATGTCGTGGTGGCCAGGCTCGATCCGGGCGACGTGTCGGAGGACGACGCGGCGGCCGCAATCGCCGAAGCGATTGCGGGCGAGGGCGTGCGCGCCGACAAGGCCTTCACCGGCCGCAGCAACCTGTTCGCCGACACGGCGGGAATGCTGATCGTGGATCGTGCGCCGATCGATGCGATGAACCGGATCGACGAGGCGGTCACGGTCGCGACCCTGCCGGCCTACAAACCGGTGGTCGAAGGCGAGATGCTGGCGACGGTGAAGATCATCCCGTTCGCAGTGGCCGGCGACATCTTCCTGTCGGCCATGAAGACGGCGCAGGCCGCGAAGCCCCTGGTTCGGATTGCGCCCTACAAGGTGAAGAAGGTCGGCGTGGTGTCCACGCTGTTGCCGGGGCTGTCGCCGAAGGTGATCGACAAGACGCTCAAGATCACCGAGGAGCGGCTCGCGCCCGCCGGCGCGCGCATCGTTGCGCAGCGCCGCGTGCCGCATGACCAAGCAAAGCTGGCGCAGGCAATTCGCGAGATCGAGAAAGAAGGAGCCGAGCTTGTCATCGTGTTCGGCGCGTCAGCCATTGCCGACCGCCGCGACGTGATCCCGGCGGCAATCGAGGCGGTGGGCGGCAGCATCGAGCATTTCGGCATGCCGGTCGATCCCGGCAACCTGATGCTGATCGGCAAGGCGCATGGCCGCCCGGTGCTCGGCGCGCCCGGCTGCGCGCGCTCGCCGAAGGAAAACGGTTTCGACTGGGTGCTGATGCGCCTGCTCGCGGGTCTGCCGGTCAGTCGCGAAGACATTACCGGCATGGGCGTCGGCGGTTTGCTGATGGAGATCGTGACGCGACCGCAGCCGCGCGACGAAAAGGTGATCGACAAGGGTGGGCGCTTCGCCGCCGTCATTCTCGCGGCCGGGCGCTCGACGCGGATGGGCGGATCGAACAAGCTGCTGGCCGAAATCACCGGCAGGCCGCTGGCGCGGATCGCAGCCGAGGCGGCGCTCAAGTCGCGCGCGCGGCCGGTGATCGTGGTCACCGGCCATCAGGGCGAGACCTTGCGCGAAGCTTTGGCCGATCTGCCGCTGGAATTCGTCGACAACCCGGATTTCGCCGAGGGGCTTTCGACTTCGCTGCGCGCCGGGATATCTGCTTTGCCCGTCGATATCGATGGCGTCGTGGTGCTGCTCGCCGACATGCCGCATGTCGATAGCGTGTTGATCGATAAACTGATTTCGGCCTACGAGCCGGACCGGGGAGGGCTGATCGCGGTGCCGGCAATGGCCGGCAAGCGCGGCAATCCGGTGCTCTGGTCGCGGCGTTTCTTCCCCGAATTGATGGCACTGGAGGGCGATGTCGGCGCCCGCCATCTGATTGGAAAATATAGCGAAGCGGTGGTCGAAGTGCCGGTGGCGGGGACCGCCGCGCTGACCGATGTCGATACCCCCGATGCGTTGCAGGCGGTGAAAGCCGAACTCGAACGCGGCTGATGATCGGCTTTTCCGGGGCCCTTGCCCGGCTTCATTCTCGCAGAGCAGACGCACTGGTCGGCCTTGTTCTGCCGGCGTGGCCGGCTTGCACCATTTTGTGATTTGAATTATGACTGACTGGTCAGTCATAATTAGGACCGGAGAGACCGGGACCGGGCCCCGCCGCCAACGGGCCGATCTCGACTCAGAGCCAGGCCGCCCGCGCCAACCGCCAACCGCCAACCGCCAACATTCGAACCGTCATGTCCCAGAAGTCGCCCCACATCGCTTCACGCGCAAAACGCAAGACGCAGCCTGCGCCGCGGGTCGTGAAATCCGAGCGGCCCGCCGCAAAGCCAGCGCGGGCGGGAAAGGCCGGCGCCGTCCGCGAGCCGCATGGCCTTGCGGTATCCGGCGCCACGCCATCCCAAGACACGCCGCAAACCTTGCGCGAATTGCGGGGCGCCGCGCGACGCGAGGCGATCCTGGCCGCCGCGCTCGAGGAGTTTTCGGCGCAGGGCTTCGCAGCCGCCCGGCTCGACGACGTTGCAAAACGCGCCGGCGTCGCCAAGGGCACGATCTATCTCTACTTCGCCGACAAGGAGACGTTGTTTCAGGAATTGGCGCGCTCGATGCTGAGCCCGCTCGTCGGGCATATCGAAGGGCTGGCGTCGACCGAGATTCCGTTCCCGATGCTGGTCGACGGCCTCGCCGACATGTTCACCAAGCAGATCATCGGCTCGCGGCGAAAAGACATCATCCGTCTCATCATCGCCGAAGGCCCGCGCTTTCCCTCGCTCGCCGAATTCTATCATCGCGAAGTGCTGAGCCGCGTAATCGCTGCCTTGCGCGCGGTTCTGCAGCGCGCCTATGACCGCGGCGAGTTGCGCCACAAGTCGCTGATCGAGTTTCCGCAATTGCTGGCGGCGCCGGCGATGGTTGCGATCATCTGGAATTCATTGTTCGAACGTTTCGCGCCGCTCGACGCGCGCGCGCTGCTCAAGGCCCATCTCGACATCCTCCTGGACCGCGGGAGTGCGGCATGACCATGCGTCAATTCTTTCTCTGGCCCGTTCTGGCGCTCTGCCTGTTCACCGCGGCGTGCAGCAACGGCAACGACGACGTCCTGCAGGGCTGGATCGAGGGCGACTTCATCTTCGTCAGCCCCGACGAACAGGGGCGGATCGAGACCCTGCTGGTGCGTCAGGGCGATCAGGTGAAGACGGGGCAGCTCATGTTCACGCTCGACCAGGATCTGCAGGCCGCCGATCTCGGGGTTGCGGAAGCAACGCTTGCCAACGCGAAGCAGGCCTTCGAGCGTGCGCAGCAGCTCATGAAGAGCGGCTCGGGCACGCAAAAGGATTTCGACGTGGCGCAGGCGCTGTATCGGGAGGCGCAGGCCAAACTGTCGTCGGCACAGACCCGGCTGACGCGCCGCAAGGTGCTGAGCCCGGTCGAAGGCCTGATCCAGACTGTTTACTTCCGGCCCGGCGAGACCGTGCCGCCCGGACGTCCGATCGTCTCGATCCTGCCGCCCGGCAACGTCAAAGTGCGCTTCTACGTGCCGGAGCCGTTGCTGGCGCGGATCGCCATCGACGATCCAATCAAATTCGGTTGCGACGGCTGTCCCTCCGATCTCACCGGAAAAATCAGCTTCATCTCGCGCTATGCCGAATATACGCCGCCGGTGATCTATTCGCAGCAGGAGCGCCACAAGCTCGTTTATCTGGTGGAGGCCCTGCCGGCCAATCCCGCGGCCTTGCGCGTCGGCCAGCCGGTCGACGTGACGGTGACGCCCAAAGCTCCCGACGGCAAGCCGTCCGAGAGCAAGGCTCCCGCTAAATGACGCTGAGTGCGGAAATGGCGCAGGTCCCGGAAATCGCCATCGACGTGCATGGCTTGACCAAGTCGTTCGGCGAGCGCGTGGTGGTGCGCGATCTTTCGATGCAGGTGAAGCGCGGCACGATCTACGGCTTTCTCGGGCCGAACGGATCGGGCAAGACCACGACCATCCGCATGCTGACCGGCCTGCTCACGCCCGACAAGGGCGAGGGGACCTGTCTCGGCTTCAACATCCGCACCCAGGCCGACGAGATCAAGCTGCACGTCGGCTACATGACGCAGCGCTTCAGCCTGTATCAGGACCTCACCGTTGCGGAAAATCTGGAATTCGTCGCGCGGCTCTATCTGATGAAGAATCCGGTTCAGGCCGCGCGCGCCATGATCGCGCGGCTGGGTCTCACCGGCCGCGAGAACCAGCTTGCCGGCGAATTGTCGGGCGGCTGGAAGCAGCGGCTGGCGCTCGGCGCCTGCACGCTGCCGAGCCCGCAGCTTCTGCTGCTCGACGAGCCGACCGCGGGTGTCGATCCGAAGGCGCGGCGCGAATTCTGGGACGAGATTCATGCGCTCGCCGCCGAAGGGCTGACGGTGCTGGTCTCCACTCATTACATGGACGAGGCCGAGCGCTGCCACGAAATCGCGTATATCGCCTATGGCGAATTGCTGACGCATGGCACGGTCGAACAAGTCATCGACCAGGCCGGGCTCGTCACCTATGACGTCAGTGGCGACATCAACGATCTGCTGAAGGAATTGCACGGCAAGCCCGGTATCGACATGGTGGCGCCGTTCGGCAACAGCCTGCACGTGTCCGGCCGCGACGCGCAGAAGCTCGAAGCCGCGATCGCGCCCTATCGCGAGCGCAAGGGCCTGACCTGGACCAAATCCGAGCCCTCGCTGGAAGACGTGTTCATCGACCTGATGGGTCGCGCCAAGGATAATTTCCAGTGAGCAGCCGTGCTGACGACACTCTCGTCATTCCGGGGCGGCTCTTCAGGGCCGAACCCGGAATCCAGCAACAGCCACCCCTCGCATTTCTGGATTCCGGGTTCGCTCCTTCGGAGCGCCCCGAAATGACAGCGATATTCAAGGTGTCGCCCCAATGAGTTCGCGCGCCTCCCGCTGGACCGGCTTCTGGCGTCGCACCAAGGCGATGCTGATCAAGGAGTTCATCCAGCTTCGCCGCGACCGCGTATCCTTTGCGATGATCGTGATGATCCCGCTGATGCAGCTGATCCTGTTCGGGTATGCGATCAACACCACGCCGCGCGACCTGCCGACGGCGGTGCTGCTGCAGGAAAGCAGCGATCTCGGCCGTGCGGTCCTGAAGGCGCTGCAGAATACCCGCTATTTCAAGGTCACCCATCAGGTCGAGGACGAGGCCGAATTCGACCGGCTGCTGGCTTCCGGCACGGTCTTGTTCGGGGTGGAAATCCCGTACGGTTTCGAGCGCGCCATCCGGCGCGGCGACAGGCCCGCGTTGCTGGTCGCAGCCGATGCCACCGACCCGGTGGCCTCGGGCTCGGCGCTGGGCGCGCTCGGGCAGCTGGTGCGGACCGCCTTGCAGAATGAGCGCAGCGTTCCCGATGCAGGTCAGCCGGTGTTCGAAATCCGCGCGCATGCCCGCTACAACCCGGCGGCCGAGACCGCGCTCAACATCGTGCCGGGGCTGGTCGGTACCATCCTGACCATGACCATGCTGATCTTCACGGCGCTCTCGGTGACGCGCGAGATCGAGCGCGGCACGATGGAAGCCTTGCTGGCGATGCCGATCACGCCGGTCGAGATCATGCTCGGCAAGATCGTTCCCTATGTCTTCGTCGGGTTCATCCAGGCGGCGCTGATCGTCGGTACCGGCGTGCTGCTGTTTCATGTGCCGATTCTCGGCAGCCTGTATCTGCTGGCCGCGCTCTCGACCCTGTTCATCGCGGCCAACCTTTCGATCGGATATACCTTCTCGACCGTGGCGCAGAACCAGTTGCAGGCGGTGCAGATGTCGATGATGTTCTTTCTGCCGAACATCCTGCTTTCGGGCTTCATGTTTCCGTTCGCCGGCATGCCGCGCTGGGCGCAATGGATCGGGGAGGCGCTGCCGCTGACGCATTATCTGCGCATCGTGCGTGCGATCATGCTGAAGGGCGCGACCATCGAGGACCTGCGTTACGACGCGATCGCGCTGTTCGTGCTGATGCTGGTGGCGATGACCATCGCGGTGACGAGATTCAGAAGGACGCTGGATTGACCAATTTTGGTCATTCCGGGGCGCATGCGAACCCGGAATCCATAACCACGGCTACAGAGTATGGATTCCGGGTCCGCGAACTTCGTTCGCGTCCCGGAATGACGGCAGTTGTTGTCTACCGCCGCGCGATCATGCCAAGCCGCCCGTAAAAGCCCTCTTGCTCGCTGCTGTCCCGGAGCCAGCCGGCACCGAGCGACCATTCGACCGTCGCTGCACGAAATCCGGTGATGTGCAGACCGGCGCGAAGCTGCCTGTAGGTGTCGTCGCCGGCAAATGCTGCGGCTTCCGGGCCAAGATAAAAACTGTCGAATACGCGCCAGCCGACGGCGACGCGCCACGAATAGCTCGGACCGACCGACGAAGCCGAAACGTCGGCGGCCCACATGCTTCGAGCATCCGGCTCGTACCAGAATTCGACCGCGCCGCGAATGCCGGCATGGATGCCGCGCAGAGGGTTGGTGGGATCATCGGGGGCGAGGCGATGGTCCTGCACGTCGAGACCGGCAAACACGGTGACGATCAGCTTGTCATGCACGAAACGATAGCCCGCCATCGCAAAGCCGGTGAACTGACGCCCCGTCACCTCGATGTCGCCGAGCGCTCCGGAGAGATATTGATAGGATCCGGCGCCACCCAGAAACTTGAAGGTGAGACCTTCGCGGTCGATGCCGCCCGGCGACCATAGGCCGCCGCCGAACGAGAACGAGCCCTGCCGCCACAGATCGGTGCCGGTGAAAAACAGCAACGTGTCATCGTCGCGCCGGAACATGTCGGCGTGGGCACACTCCGCAGCCAAACATGAGATCGCCGCGGCGAGTATTGCCGCGGCCAGCCCCGATACCCGACACATGGAAAGCAACTCGCGACGCCACGCAGGCCGGCAGTTGCGCAGCCACAGCCCGGTAAGATGCTACTTGAGAACAATCGGAGGTTGCAACTGGTGAAATCGTCATTCCGGGGCGCGCGACTGCGCGGACCCGGAATCCAGATACCAGTTCCGCTGGATTCCGGGTTCACTTGCCTGCGGCAAGTGCCCCGGAATGACGGCGTTGAAATATCCGCCGCGGCGCCTCGCCGAAATTGCGCCGGACCATGGCAGTGAAGGCGCTTGGGCTTGCATAGCCTACCGCCGAGGCGACGGCGCCGACCTGATCGCCGTTCGACAACCGCGCCAGTCCGTCGATGGCGCGAAGCCGCGCGCGCCATTCGTTGAAGCTGAAACCGGTCTGCACCCGAAACAGCCGCGCCAGCGTGCGGCGGCTGGCGCCGGCGCGTTCGGCCCAGTCGTCGAGGCTGCCATCGGCATCGGGCTGCGAGAGCAACGCGCGCGCGACCCGGGCGGCGCGAAGATCGCGCGGCATCGGCAGTTGCATCGGGCGGACCTGCATGCGGCGAAGCTCCGCCAGGATCAGATTGGCGATCAGTCCGCCGCGACCGGCTTCGTCATAGTCGAGCGGCTCTTCGAGAGCGGCGAGGATCAATTCGCGCATCAATCCGCCGACTTCGACCAGCACCGGAGATTGCGGCAACTCGCGACAGGCGTCGGGGTCGATATAGATCGTGCGCATCGCAAGCTCGCCACGCATCACCATGCCGTGCGGGAAGGCCGGCGGCATCCACAGCGCCAACGCCGGCGGCACGATCCAGGCGGCCTCGGCGGTCTCGACTTTCATCGTGCCCGACACCGCATGGATGAGCTGGCCGCGCTTGTGGATGTGCAGCGGGATCTGCTCGCCGTCCGGGTAGGTCTTGGCCATCGCGGCGACCGGCCTCGGCGCGTCGTCGCGGTTATTGCGATATTCCGGGCGCATGATCGGTATCTCGGTATGGTGGCCCAACCACGACGATATTCGGCCTAACATCGCCGTTGGGCAAGAGTAATCTGGCTGCGACTCAACGCTGGACCGCCCATGGCTGGACCGCCCATGACCGACGCACCCGCCGAAAAGCTTGCGCGCGATACCCGCATCTCGATCGGCTTTCTGAACTTCGCGCATGCCGCGGATCATTACGTGCTGCTGATCTATCCGACGGTCGTGATCGGGCTCGAGGCGGTCTATGCCAAGACCTATGGCGAACTGATCGCGCTTTCGACCGCGGCCTTCATCGCCTTCGGCGTGTTCTCGCTGCCGGCCGGCTGGCTCGGCGATCACTGGAACCGGCGCAACATGATGGCGCTGTTCTGGTTCGGCTGCGGCGCTTCGCTGATCGCGGCCGGTGCGGCGCCCTCGCTGATCTGGCTCGCGGTTGCGCTGACCGCGCTTGGCATGTTTGCCGCGATCTATCATCCGGTCGGCATGTCGATGCTGATCGAGGCCTCGCAGGCGCGCGGACGCACGCTCGCGTTCAACGGCGTGTGCGGCAATATGGGGGTCGCGCTCGCAGCCGGGATCACCGCGCTGATCGCGAGCTTCCTCGGCTGGCGCGCGGCATTCTTCATTCCGGGCGCGATCTGCATCGTCACCGGCTTCGTCTATCTGTGGGCGGTCGCGACCGACAAGAAGGGCAAGGCGCAACGCAAGTCTCATCCGGAGGTGCGACTCTCGCGCAGCGCGACCTTCGTGCTGTTCGCGCTGTTCATCATCATCTCGCTCGGTGCGGGTCTGGCCTTCAACGTGATCACGGTGTCGTTGCCCAAGGTGATCGACGAGCGCGCGGGGCAGGGGATTTCGCTGGTGATGGTCGGCTCGATCGCGACCGCGGTATTCGTGGTCGGCGGTCTGGCGCAGCTTGCGGTCGGGCGGCTGGTCGAGCGCTTCACGCCGCACAGCCTGTTCGTGGTCGTGACGCTGATCCTGTTCGTCGGCGCCGCCTGGTCGGTGGTCGCGAAGGGGCCGATCCTGCTGGTCGCGCTGGCGATCGCGATGGCCGGCGTTTACGGCCAGGTGACGGTGAACGATATCGTGCTGGCGCGCTATACGGCGGATGCCTGGCGCGGCCGGGTCTATGCGGTGCGCTATTTCCTGATCTTCACCACCGCGGGCGCTGCGGTTGCGACCATCGCCTTCCTGCATGCGCGCGGCGGCTTCGACCTCGTGCTGCTGGCGACCGCCGGCATCTGCCTGGTGTTTTTCCTGGCGACGATCGGACTGTTTTTCCTGGTCTCGGGCGCCGAAGCGCGCAACGCCGGCGCGGTCGCGGTGCCGGCGGAATAGCGGTTACGGCTGCAGCGGCGGAACGATTGGCGGCGCCACGCTGCGTGTGCCCGCGCGCAGGCTCTCGATCTCGGCCTGGGCGCGCTTGAGATTCTCGAACAGCCGCGCGCTCGCAACCTGCATGAAGTAATATCCGAATTTCGGATTCTGGAAGAACAGCTGGCGCACCTGGTCATAGGTAATGACGAGGATCTGTCCGCCATCGACGCAGATTGCCGATTGCGTGCGCTTTCTGTCCGGCGACAGCATTCCGAGCTCGCCCACCACTTCGCCGGGCGGGATCGTGACGCCGATCTCCGAAATTTTCAGGCTGCCGGACATCACGAAGATGATCTCGGTGGCTTCCTCGCCCTTGCGGAACAGCACCTGTCCCGGCGTCATGTCGCGCGTCGTAGTGAAGGGCTTGATCCAGTTCATGTCGAGATCGCCCTCGGTCGCCTGCCTTGGTCTCCTTCACGAGCGACTGCATCTGACGCAGCCGGAAGATGTTCAAGGGCAGCAGCAGACAATGCAGCACCACCAATGGATAAGCCGGGTTGAGGTAGCCATAGGCGATGAAGAACACGTTGCTGGCGATGCCGACGATGCGAAGCGGCACCATCGTCTTCATCGAGAAGGTGGCGAAGACGAGGGCTGCGGCGACGTAGCCCAGGATTTCGGCGAAGCGGATGTGAGCGAAATAGCCGAGGAAATCGGCCATGATGGGAACTCCCCGGCGATTGCGGCGGCAATGTGCAGCCCTTTGAGCGCCAACTCAAGAGGTGTCCATTCGGAAAGGCTGCAAGCGCCGCTTACGCGTCCGGCATGAGATCGGAGACCTTGGCTCCGGTCCGCTCGACGACGATCTGCGCGATGCGGCTTCGGTGGCAATGACCCGGATCGCGCTCGAAGCAGAGCAGGCAGACCCGTTGTCCCGAGCGGACGATCGAGAGCAACTCGTCCATCGCCTCGACCGCATCGTGGGTTTTCAGGTGGCGATTGTAGATGCGCCATAGCTCTTTCATGTCGCCCGAACGCGCCGCGGCGCGTCCCTCGGCCGGGGTGCCGAGCTTTTGCAGATGCAGATAGCGAATGCCGATCTGGTCGAGCGAGGCTGCAAGCTGGCGCTTGGAGAAGCCGGGCTTGCGCGATGCAGCGACCGCGCGCACATCGACCAGCAATTGCACGCGCGCGTCCTTCAGCGCCTTCAGCACGGGATCGGGGCGCGACTGCTCATAGCCGATAGTGAACAGCGGCGGGGCTTTCATGCGACACGCTGAAACCGGCTGAACTGAAAGTGCTGAATGGCGCCGGCCGGCGTATGATGGTCATGGCGACGGCTCTCGACCAGCTTGAAAGTCGGGCCGAGTATCTCCGCGATCATGGCGGCGTCGTAACGAACGATGGGAAGGCCGCTGCAACGTTCAGGACCATCCAGCGCAAACGTTCCGATGATGACATGCCCGCCCGCGCCAACCGCATGCGCTGCCTGCCGCGCATAGGTCTTGCGGTCCTCCGGTTCGGTCAGGAAGTGAAAGGCCGCCCGGTCGTGCCACACGTCGTAGCTGCGCAGCGGCTGCCAGGTGATGGCGTCGGCGGTCACCCATTGGACGGCTTTTCCGCGGGCGCCCAATCGCGCCTGCGAGGTCTCGATCGCCTTATTCGAAAGGTCCAGAACCGTGATGTCCGAGAAGCCGCGATCCAGCAAGGCATCGACCAGGCGCGACGCGCCGCCGCCAATGTCGATGATCGCGGCATCCTTCGCTACGCCGGTGGCGTCGATAAGAGCCAGAGAAATCTCAGGGCTCTCTTCGAACCAGCTGACCTCCTGCTCATCTTTGGTCGCATATACGTTCTGCCAATGGGCTTGCCGGTTGGATTTCGTCATGGCGCTTATCCCTCGCAGCGCGACTGCGATCGCGATATAGCTAGTAAATCCTGCATGCATGCGCAATCTCTCGGGAACAGAAGATGTCGTTGCCTCCAATCCTCGACAACAAGTATCCGGATTTGCCGTCGGTTTTCTCGCCGCTTGCGTTGATGCGCGAAGCTCGCCGTCAGAAGGGCTTGAAAGCCGCGCAGGTGCCGCGAATCTGCATCCTGGATCCCGATGGCGACATCGTGCGGAATCTTATTCGGCACCAACACGCGAAACAATTCGGCGATTGGCCCTGCTATCACACCGATCTTCATACCTTTCCCATCGCGGGCGAGATCGCGGGCATTGTGGGGCGCGTCGTTGGGGCGCCCTTTGCCGTGCTCATTGCAGAGGAATTGTTCGCTAGCGGCTGCGAATTGCTGATCAGCGTGACATCGGCCGGTCAGATCGCCGATGTCGGAGCGCCGCCATATTTCGTGGTGATCGATCGCGCATTGCGGGACGAGGGGACCAGCTACCATTACGTTGCGCCGTCAGAATTCGCAGCCGCCGATCGGCAGCTGATCGACCTGGCCGCAAGCGCGTTGAATTCGCGCAAATTTGCGCTCGCTGGTCGGACCGAGCTGGACGACGGACGCACCCTTCCGTGAGACGGTCGAGGCAATTTCGGCGGCGCGCAACAAGGGAGTGCTGGCCGTCGAGATGGAGGCGGCTGCACTCTATTCCTTTGCGCGCGCGCGAGCGGCACCCGTGCTTTGTCTGGCACATGTCACCAACACGCTGGGTCAATTCGAGGGTGATTTCGAAAAGGGGGAGTTGGAGGGAACCATCGATGCTCTGAAGGCCATTGGCAGCATCATAGCGGCGGTTCGTTCGAGCCAGGGCGGCGGCGCCTTGACCGTTTGAACCTGTCCCGTGCCGGGGCCGACGAAAGGGAAGGAAGGGCTTGTGCAATCGCGCAACCGTTCCCATATCAGTTCGGACACCAATGTCGAGTTCGCAAGGGTTCCATTGCTATTGCGCATGACTTGTCATGCGCAGCAATTTTAGAGTTAGCGCGCGATCGGACGCAAAACCGGCGTCCACTTTTGCTGATCGCGCGCGTGGCCACGAGTGACGCAGGTGACGCCGGATGTAAGCGCACCCGCTCATTTCGTGGCTTTTACTTTTTCCCCGCATTATTGAGCCGGTGCGCGCAGCAGGCCGATTGCAACGATAATGACGATTGCCCAGAATACCATGCCGAAAACGGCCGCGAGTATCTGAGGCACAACGATCGGCCGGGATTGTCCATAGGCCGGAGGGTGTCGGGGCGGCTGCACGGTGAGCTTCCCGAACGAGATTACGGGAAGCAGAAACCTCGCCGTGTAAAAACAGACCAGCTCCACCAACGCCTCAAGCAGACCGGTCAGGAGCCTGAAGATCAACTCGCCCATCGCCGTGATGTGGCGGCGCAACGTGCGAAGCCAAGACGCCTGCCGGACACTTGCCTGTGAGGCGTTGGTTCGTTTCAATCTCCGAAAGTTGAGCGATACAAACTGTAGTGTGCTGAATCACACGGTAGTGACGGGCGCAGCCGGCCGCGGCGGTCGTGCCGCAAGCTCGGCCTCCAGCCGCGCGATATTCTCGAACAGACGCTTGCTGGTGAGCTTGAGGAAGCCCAGCCCGAATTCCGGATTCTGGTAATAGAGCTCCTCGAATTTTTCGTAAGCCAGCGACAGCACCTCGCCGTCGTCGAGCGAGACCAGGGTCGCGGTTCGCACCCCGTCCGGCGACAGCAGACCGAGTTCGCCCACCACCGCGCCTTCCTTCAGCGGGATGTTGATCTCCTGCAGCAGGAAGCGGCCGCCGACCACCAGATACATGGCTTCGGCAATGTCGCCCTTGCGGAAAATCACCTGACCCTTCTTGGTCTTGCGCCGCGTCATGAACGGCTGCAGCCAGGTCATGTCGAGATCGGCACGGGCGGCGCGCTGGGTGCGCCGGATCAACTGGCGCATCTCGTGCACGCGGTAGAGGTTCAGCGGCAGCACGATGCAATTCAGGATGACCGTCGGCCAGATGCCGGAAATGCCGGCATAGATCAGGAACAGCACATTGGTGGAGATGCCCACGACCCGCAGCGGGATCATGGTCTTCATCCAGTATTGGACGACCGTGAGAAGGATGCCCGCATAGGCTGCGAGCTGGGCAATCAGTGGAATTTCCATGTCGTCCCTCCCGGCCGGACGCTGCGGCGGCGGCCCGCGGCAACTATCGCCGCTCTATGGCCCTGCGATCAACCGGGTAGGTTTGCGGGGTGCAACGGATAGCGGAATTGCAAAGCCGACCTGAACGCCGATTTGGACCAAGCCTGTAACTTCTAGCTGGAAAGGGCGCGTTCGACGGCGCGCGGGTCCTTTTCGATGACCTTCAGATAGGCCCGGATTGGTCCGGTGGGCTGATTGCGGCCCTGCTCCCAGTCACGGACACTTGCAGGATTGAACCCGAACCGACGGGAAAACTCCGTCTGCGACATTGCCAGAGTACGTCTCAGCTTTGCCACGTCGACCTCCGAGGGAACGTGAATCCGGTAATGCTGCAAGTCCGCTTCGCCGCGAACATAGGCGAGCGCCTCTTTGGCACCCTGCAAAATCCGATTGGGGCGCGTCTTCTTTTTTGCGGTACGACGAGCGGCTGTCTTCATGTCGGCTCTTCCTATTTGAGAGGTGAGGGATGTATGCCTCTGCCTGGGCGCCCGCTTTTTTTCTGCTGATCGCGCCATTCCTGCGGTAGGCGCATGAGGATCATCTGCAATTCGTTTCGCTCCGCTTTGGTGAGGTTTGCCTTCGAGCCTTTGCCGAAAATATCCAGTAGAAAGACCGGCATTTCGGTGCCGCCGAAGAACGTCACAACGCGCTAGCCACCGCTTTTTCCTTTTCCGCGGCAGCGAACCGCACTTTTCGTGCGCCTCCCGTGCCGGGCATGATTTCGCCAATGTCCGGCGTCTCGGCAATGACGGTTTTGATGGTGTTCAACTCATCCTCGGAAACGCCTTCCTGTCGTGCCGATGCCAGGAATGCAGGCGTTTCGATAACCGTTTGCACGCGCCATCTATACGGAATTTCAGTATATATGTCAAGGGTTCGGCCGCCCGACGCGCTCGATCAGTGCCATTGCCGCGGCGGGGGCGCGCAGCTTCGCCTCATGAATGAAATAGACGAACACGTCGCGTGGCTGTTTCTTCGCCTTGGGATCGGGGAGGATCGGCTTCAGGTCGGCCGGCGCGCCGCCTTTGGCCCATGACTTTGCCCGGCCGGCCCAGTCGTCCAGCGCCTTCGGTGCATAGCCGGCTTTGAGCTTCTCCTGTCCCTTTTGCAGCCGGGCATAGACGAAATCGCCGGTAAGGTCGGCGATCGCGGGATAGGTTGCGTGCTCGGCATACACCACCGGGATGCGGAATGGCCGCAGCAGCTTGACGAAGGCGGGCGTACAGAAGCTGTCGTGACGCACTTCGACAACATGGCGCAGCGGACGGCCGTCGAACGAGGCGGGCAGCAATTCGAGGAATTTCCCGAAATCGGCCTCGTCGTATTTCTTGGTTGGCGCGAATTGCCAAAGCAGCGGGCCGAGCTTGTCGCCGAGTTCGAATATGCCGGAATGCAGGAAGCGTTTGATCGAGTTGCCGGCTTCCGCCAGCACGCGGCGATTCACCGCAAAGCGCGGGCCCTTCAGCGAGAACACAAAGCCGTCCGGCACTTCCGCGGCCCATTTGCGATAGCTCGCGGGACTCTGCGTGCGATAAAAGGTACCGTTGACCTCGATCGAGGTCAGATATTGCGCTGCGAAGGAAAGCTCCTGCGCGTGGGGCAGTCCCTTCGGATAGAAAACGCCTCGCCACGGCGCGAAGGTCCAGCCGCCGATGCCCGCATAGATGTGCCCCATCTTGCCTGTCACGACAGACTCCCTCCGCTTGCGGGCATTGTGCCCCGACCATGATACCGGCCGCCACCCGGTGTCATCCGTATTGTGCCGGGGCCCCGAACGTGGCTTAAAGCGCGTCCACAGACTATCGCCAGGGGACCTCCGATGCGTTCATATCTGCTCGCCGCCGTCGCGGCCTTGTCACTTTCCATCGCCGCCACCTCCGCGCAGGCCCAGGGCCGCATCCGCGCCGGCGGACTCGCCTGCAATCTTGCGCCCACGGTCGGCCTGATCATCGGGTCGCGGCAGCGCATCGACTGCACCTTTACACCGAGCACCGGCGGCCCGGTGGAGCGTTATAGCGGCCATGTCAATCGCCTCGGCATCGATCTCGGCGTCACCGCCGGCGGTCGCATGATCTGGGGCGTGTTTGCGCGCACCTCCAAGCTGCCGCCGCGCACGATCGCCGGCACCTATGTCGGCGCCAGCGGCGATATTTCGCTCGGCCTCGGCGGCGGCGCCAATGTGCTGGTCGGCGGCTCCAACCGCTCGATCGCGCTGCAGCCGCTGTCGCTGCAGGGCCAGGTCGGCGTCAATCTCGCGCTCGGCGTTGCCGGCATGACGCTGCGCTAAGTCACCGGCCGCAGAATCGAAAAAAGGCCCGGGAGCGATCCCGGGCCTTTTTGCTTTTTGTGCCGTTACAGGACGAAGCAGTCGCGCGCACCCGTCACGCGCCGGGAACGCTGCCGGGCGGCAGGAAATCGACTTCGTGCGCCGCCGAGCGGCGGACGACTTCGGCCGGGTCGGTGAGGTTGTGCAACTGGTCGAACAATTCCTTCAGCCGGCGTGAAGGCGACACCCAGAAAAGCGCGCGGGTCGGCCTGTCGGTCTTGTTGTAATAGCCATGCGCGAGCCCCATCGGCATGCGCACCAGATCGCCGGCCGAGGCCTTCACCCAATTGCCGTCGAGATAAAGATCGAAGGTGCCCTCCAGCATGTAGATGAATTCATCCTGGGTCGGATGGATATGCGGCGGCACGAAGGTGCCGGGCGGATCGAAGGTCTCGAACGAGAACGAGGACGCGCAATTCGATTTTTCGTAATAGGTGTGGCCGAGAATGTTCCACACGGTCGGCGTGGCGCTTTTTCCGGCCGGCGTGATGCCGGGTGCGAGTTTGGTTTCTGACATTCGGTCCTCTCCTGTGGCGAGTGACGGCGTCAGAGTCATGTTGCGCCGGTGCGTCGAAAAACAAAAGGGGCCGCTTTCGCGGCCCCTTCGCATTTTGACGTTTGGGCGAATGGACTTCTTAGAAGTCCATTCCGCCCATGCCGCCGCCCGCCGAAATCGGCTTTGCCGATTTCGAATTGTTTCACTTGCCGGACGGCGGCAAAGCAAAAGGGGCCGCTTTCGCGGCCCCTTCGCATTTTGACGTTTGGGCGAATGGACTTCTTAGAAGTCCATTCCGCCCATGCCGCCGCCCGGCATGGCGGGGGCCTCTTTCTTCTTCGGCAGTTCGGCGACCATGGCTTCGGTCGTGATCAGAAGTCCGGCCACGGAGGCGGCATTCTGGATCGCGGCGCGCACGACCTTGGTCGGGTCGATGATGCCCTTGGTGACCAGGTTGCCGTATTCGCGCATTCTGGGCGTCGAAGCCGTAGGAATACTGGTCCTTCTCCAGCACCTTGCCGACGATGACGGAACCGTCCTCGCCCGCATTGATGGCGATCTGGCGGGCAGGGGCCTGCAGCGCCTTGCGCACGATCTCGACGCCGGTCTTCTGGTCGTCGTTCTGGGTGCGGACCTTCTTGAGGGCTTCGGTGGCGCGCAACAGCGCGACGCCGCCGCCCGGCAGGATGCCTTCCTCGACCGCGGCGCGGGTGGCATGCATCGCATCGTCGACGCGATCCTTGCGCTCCTTCACCTCGACCTCGGTGGCGCCGCCGACGCGGATCACCGCAACACCGCCGGCGAGCTTGGCCAGACGCTCCTGCAGCTTCTCACGGTCGTAGTCCGAGGTGGTCTCCTCGATCTGCGCCTTGATCTGCGACACGCGCGCCTCGATGTCGGCCTTCTTGCCGGCGCCGTTGACGATCGTGGTGTTTTCCTTCTCGATGATCACCTTCTTGGCGCGGCCCAGCATGTTGAGGGTCACGTTTTCCAGCTTGATGCCGAGGTCTTCCGAGATCGCCTGGCCGCCGGTCAGGACCGCGATGTCCTGCAGCATGGCCTTGCGGCGGTCGCCGAAGCCCGGAGCCTTCACCGCCGCGACCTTCAGGCCGCCGCGCAGCTTGTTGACCACGAGAGTCGCGAGCGCTTCGCCTTCCACTTCCTCGGCGATGATGACGAGGGGCTTACTGGTCTGCACCACGGCTTCGAGCAGCGGCAGGAGTTCCTGCAGGCCCGACAGCTTCTTCTCATAGACAAGGATATAGGCGTCATCGAATTCGACGCGCATCTTGTCGGCATTGGTGATGAAGTAGGGGGAGATATAGCCGCGGTCGAACTGCATGCCTTCGACGACGTCGAGTTCGGTCTCGAGCGACTTGGCCTCTTCGACCGTGATCACGCCCTCGTTGCCGACCTTGTGCATCGCCTTGGCGAGATAGTCGCCGATTTCCTTGTCGCCGTTGGCCGAAATGGTGCCGACCTGGGCGATTTCCTCGTTCGAGGTGACCTTCTTGGAATTGGCCTTCAGGTGCTCGACCACCGCGTCGACCGCAAGGTCGATGCCGCGCTTGAGATCCATCGGGTTCATGCCGGCCGCTACCGACTTCGCACCTTCGCGAACGATCGCATGGGCGAGAACGGTGGCGGTGGTGGTGCCGTCACCGGCGAAGTCCGACGACTTCGAGGCGACTTCGCGCACCATCTGGGCGCCCATATTCTCGAACTTGTCCTCAAGCTCGATTTCCTTGGCGACCGTCACGCCGTCCTTGGTGATGCGCGGGGCGCCGAACGACTTGTCGAGCACCACGTTGCGGCCCTTGGGGCCGAGCGTCACGCGAACTGCGTTGGCGAGAATGTCCACGCCGCGCAACATCTTGTCGCGCGCGTCGACGGAAAATTTCACTTCCTTCGCAGCCATTGTCCTAGTTCCTCAATTCGTTCTTGTTGCCAGTGATTCAGGCGGCCTTCTTGCGCGCGACGGAATCTTCCATCACGCCCATGATGTCGCTCTCTTTCATGATCAGATATTCGACGCCGTCGATCTTGACCTCGGTGCCGGACCACTTGCCGAACAGCACGGTGTCGCCCTTCTTGACGTCGATCGGAATGAGTTTGCCGGCTTCGTCGCGGCCACCGGGGCCAACGGAAACGACCTCTCCGGTCTGCGGCTTTTCCTTGGCGGTGTCGGGAATGATGATGCCACCGGCGGTTTTGTCATCGGATTCGATGCGCTTGACGACGACGCGGTCGTGAAGCGGGCGGAACTTCATGGGGATCCTCCTGGATGCTTGCAAAAACAGATGCTTGATGCGGAAAAGCAGGGCTGCCCCGCTAGCTTCGATCTGGGGACAGCGGTTCCGCGCGCAAGGGGTTTGCCTGAAATTTTTGGCACTCGTCAAGGGGGACTGCTACCAGCTGCCGGATTGGTTAATCCGGTCGCCCGGCGGTCTGTCAGCAGTCCTGTCGCAATGCTGCTAACGCCTTGATTTTAGGAACAGAATTCAATTTTTGAACTTGTCAGCGTGAACCCCCGACGGAACACTAGGCGGGTGAATTGTTGAGGACTCACATGCTCTCAGAGGACTTCAAGAAGCAGGTGACCGGTTACGGCCTGACGACGGCGGAAATTCTCTATCGCCGCCCGGACCATCCCTGGCTCCTGCAGACCTATGTCTGGCAGAATTACGATCTCTGTCCCGACTTTCCCGAGCTGAACGGCTTTCTGCAATTCTGGCAGAAGTCGATCGAAGGGGTGCTGCATACCGTGACGGTCGCACATTCCCGGCTGATCAGACCGGCCGAGATCAAGGCAGTCGACGGCGTTTTCCGGCTGCATTGAGCGGGCGCTTTTTGCGGGAAACGGATGCGGCGCGATTTCGCGCGCGCGGCAGTGTCGATTGCGGTGCTCGCCTGCAGGCCAAGACGCGTGCGGTTGCGATCCGCGTCGCGAAGGCCGTTGACCCGCGCCGCCACAAGCCGCGCATGACAGCCAAAGCCGCTCGCGCATAGCCAACGGCGCGGCCTTCCTTTAAGGCTGCGGCGCGCAAGGTAGCGTCATTTCGCCCACGGTTTTCCTTTCATGACTCAGTTCTTTGCCCGCTTCGCGATGCTGTGCGGCAATTTCATTACCGGCGCCGTGGTATTGGCGCCGTCCGGCATGCTTCCCGAACTGGCCGACGGGCTCAAGGTGACGATCCGCGATGCCGGATTTCTGATGGCCTGGGGCGCGGTCGTACTTTGCTTCGCGTCCCCGATCGTGTCGTGGCTGACCACGCGCATCGACCGGCGCCTGCTGATGACCGTGGTGCTGGCGGTCGCCGCCATCTGCAATGTCGCGTCCGCCTTTGCCGAGAGTTATGCGGGCGTGCTGGCGCTGCGGCTCGTAATGGCGGCGCTGATCGCGATCTATACGCCGCTCGCCGTCAGCACGGTGTCGATGATCGTTCCGGAAGCCGAGCGGCCGCGCGCGATCGCGTTCGTATTTCTAGGCTGGTCGCTGTCGATCGCGATAGGGCTGCCGATCATCACCGTGCTCGCAAACCAGTTCGGCTGGCGCGAAACCTATGCGGCGATCGGGATCGCCGCGGCGATCGCGGCGCTGCTCAATTTCGTCGCGTTGCCGGGCAGGCTTCGCGGCTATCCGCTCTCGCTGCAAAGCTTCGCGTTCATCGCCGGCAATCGAACGCTGGTGTTGATCCTGCTGCTGACGCTGCTGTCGACCTCGGGGCTGTTTCAGATCACCATCTATCTGGGACCGCTATTGCTGAAGCTTGCAGATGCGAATGCGGCTATGGTCGGCACCTTCTTTCTGTTGCTGGGCGTTGCCGGCCTGTTTGGAAACTGGGCCGCGACCGCCGCCGTCTCCCGCATCGGCACGGCGCGGACGCTGGCGGCTTCGCTTCTGACGCTGATCCTCGGCGGAATGTTCTGGGCGCTGGGCGCGGGTTGGCTGGTTGCGATGGGAATAGGCGTGTTCCTCGTCGGCATGGGCCTGCCCTCGTCCAACACCATGCAGCAGGCGCGGCTGGTGGCGCAGGCGCCCGATCTCGCAACCGCGACGGTCGCGCTGAATACCTCGCTGATCTATGTCGGTCAGGCGATCGGCTCCGCGAGCGGCGGCTTTCTGTACGAGCATGAATTGTTTCGCGCGAGCGGCTATGTCTCGATCGCGTTTTTCGTGCTCGCCTTCGCGGTCTTTCTGCTGACCGAAAAAATCCGCAAAGCTAGCTGATCGCTCCCACCATCGCGCCGATGGTGCAGGTCGCAAGCGTGCCCGACACGATGGTCTTGGGCCCGAGCGACACGATCTCGTCGCGCCGCTCCGGCGCCATCGTGGTGAGGCCCGCGATCATGATGCCGAGCGAGCCGAAATTGGCGAAGCCGCACAGCGCATAGAGCAGGATCAGCCGCGAGCGGTCGCTCAGCGCCTCGGGCGGCAATTTCGACAATTCGACATAGGCGATGAGTTCGTTGAGCACGGTCTTGACGCCCATCAATTCGCCGCCGCGGATCGCCTCGCTCCAGGGCAATCCCATCAGCCAGCAGACCGGCGCCATCACCAATCCGAGCATGCGCTGCAGGGTGACCTTGCCGCCGGCAATGTCCGGGATCAGGCCGAGCATCGAATTGGCGAGATGCACCAGCGCCACCAGCACGATCAGCATGGCGACGATATTGAGCAGAAGCGCGAGGCCTTCGGTGGTGCCATTGACGATCGCATCCATGGTCGACGTCGCAACCGGCGGCGGATCGGCATATTCGCCCGCGGTCGCGGTGTTCCTGGTTTCCGGCACCATCAATTCCGAGATCAGGATCGCGGCAGGAGCGCCGAGCACCGAAGCGATCAGAAGGTGGGCCGCGACATCCGGGATGAGCGGGCGCAGGATCGTCGCGTAAAGCACGAGCACGGTACCGGCGATGCCGGCCATGCCGCCGGTCATGACGATGAACAATTCGGCGCGCGTCAGCCTGGCGAGATAGGGACGGATGAAGAGCGGCGCCTCCACCATGCCGACGAAGATATTGGCGGCGGTCGATAGCCCGACCGCGCCGCCGACGCCGAGCGTGCGTTCGAGCACCCACGAAAAGCCGCGCACCACCGGCGGCAGGATGCGCCAATAGAACAGCAGCGTGGTCAGCACGCTCATCACCAGCACCAGCGGCAACGCCTGGAAGGCCAGGATGAATTCGGAGCCCGGGAATTTCGGGTCGAAGGGCAGGGTGCCGCCGCCGACATATCCGAACACGAACGAGGTGCCGGCGCGGGTGGCCGCCGCGACCGCATCGACCGCTGCGTTTGCCGCGGCGAAAGCGGATCGCGAGGCCGGGATTTTAAGCAGCAGGAGGGTGAGGACCACGGTCAGCGCCATCGCCGGCAGCACGCGGCGCCACGACACCGCGCGATGATTTTCGCTCAAGGCAAAGGCAATCGCCGGAATGACGAGCGCGCCCAGACACGATTGCAGCTGAAGCATCCCGTCCCCCGGCCGGCATTGTCGCCGTTGCGAGCGGAGCATTCAAGCGCCGCTCGGTCATGGAAGGTGCGCAACCACAAACAGTCGCGGAATTGAGCAGGCGCTGCGGGATCAGGTGCCGGCGGTCGCCGGCGTCATGCGCTCGTCATTACGCTGCGGAGCCGCGTCCTGCGCCGGCCGGCCCGCCTCGATGCGGTTGCGGCCATTGCGCTTGGCGCGATACAAGGCGGCGTCGGCGGTGGCATAGAGGGCGTCGAAATCGAAGCCCGATTGCGTTGCCACGGCGGTGCCGATGCTGACCGTGGCGGCGACCGGAAGGCCGTCCACCTCCAGCGCGGCGCAGGCGAAGGCATCGCGCACGCGCTCGGCGATTTCCACCGCGGTTTCAGACGTCACACCCGGCAGCAAAGCCACGAATTCGTCGCCGCCCATGCGGCCGATGAGATCGAGCGGGCGCAGCGATTGCGTCATGCAATCGCTGAACAGTGCCAGCACGCGGTCGCCGGTGCGGTGGCCGAAACGATCGTTGATGCTCTTGAAATTATCGAGATCGAACAGCAGCAGGGTCAGCGGCGTGCGCCCGAGCGCCAGACGCGCGATCACGCGCTGCGCGCGTTCGCTGAAGCCGCGGCGGTTCGGAATGCCGGTCAACGGGTCGTGGGTGGCCGCCTGCCGCTGACTGAGTTCGGCACGCTCCTTGGTGAGTGCCATCAGCAGAAACACGAGCGCAAAGGCGTAGAACAGCGGAGCAAAAATCGTGACCGTCGCGACAAACGAATTCGGCGTGGCGCTGAGCGGAAATTGCATCGTCTGCACCGCCGGGATGCGCACCGGAAACATCAGTGCATGCACCAGGACGATCGCCATCACCGGCCAGCGCGACATCAGCCGTTCATGCCGGCCGAGCCACAATTCGCGGATGAACAGGAAGCTGTAGGTCCAGATGATACCGGTGGCGAGCAGGACGCGCGCCGGATCGGACGGCAGGAAGCCGTCGAACTGGCATGCCACGAACCAGGTCGCGGCGCCGAATGCGGCGACCGGAAGCAGCGGCTGGCGGCCCTCGAACACCCGCACGCCGGTCCACATCAGGCCGTAGCCAAGCAGGAGCAGCGTGTTGGCGAACTGAATCGACCAGACTTCGCCCAACACGCCGCGGCCGCCGAACAGGGCGGCGGCCGCCGCGAACAGCAGAAAGGTCGCGCCCCACCATGCCAGCGCGCGGGTTTCGCGGTTCTGCAGCCAGGTGAACAGCAGTAACGCTCCGCTGACGCCCAGCGTGAACACGGTGACGACAAACAGGGTCGCGATGTCGAGCGTCACGCGGCGGTCCTGACTGATTCGGGGTCGCACCAAGCATGCAGCTTTTTGCCTCCGGTGAGAACCACATGGCTCGCCCGGATAATGGAAAAGCTGAAATTTCAGCCGCGGCCTTCGAACGGCATCTTGGTTGCCTTGACGGTCATGAACAGCACGTTGGACTCGAGCGACAGGCTCGCCATGTAGCTGACCGCGCGGCCGACATCCTCCACCGCCATGCGCGCTTCCGGCTTCATGGTGCCGTCCGGCTGCATCACGCCCTGCGCCATGCGTTCGGTCAGCGGCGAAACCGCGTTGCCGATATCGATCTGGCCGCAGGCGATGTCGTAGGCGCGGCCGTCGAGCGCGGTCGACTTGGTGAGGCCGGTAATGGCGTGCTTGGTCGCGGTATAGGCGACCGTGAAGGGCCGCGGCGTATGGGCCGAGATCGAGCCGTTATTGATGATGCGGCCGCCGCGCGGGGTCTGCGCCTTCATGATCTTGAAGGCCTCCTGCGTGCAGACGAACGGGCCGGTCAGATTGGTGCTCACGGCCGCTTGCCATTTCTCCAGCGGCAGGTCTTCCAGCGGCACCGCCGGCGCACCGATGCCGGCATTGTTGAACAGCAGGTCGAGGCGGCCGAAGGTTTCTTTCACCTTGGCGAACAGCGCCCGGATCTGTTCGGGATTGGAAATGTCGGTGGGCACCACCAGCGTCTTGCGGCCCATCGCCTGGCCTTCCCTGGCGACCTCTTCCAGCGGCTCCTTGCGGCGGCCGGCCAGCGCCATGTCGAAGCCGTCTTTCATCAGGGCGAGCGCGGAAGCGCGTCCGATCCCCGAGCCCGCACCCGTCACCAGCGCAACTTTCGCCGCCATACCCGTCTCCCGTGTTTTTGTCGTTCAGCCGCAAGCGGCGCGCATCCTACGGATTGACGGGCGCGAGGCAATGGCCTGACCGGAATGGGAGTTCAGCCCGCCAGCGCGGCGGCGTCCCGGGCGATGCTGCGATGGGCGCCCGGCATCGCGAGGCGGGTCGAGATCAGGCTGGGCGAGCCCGGACGTCCGAAGCGATAGCCCTGCATCGAATGCACGCCGGCCGCGCGCAGGAACAGCTGCTGCTCGGCGGTCTCGACGCCCTCGGCGGTGACCTTCATGCCAAGGCCGCGGCCGAGGCCGACAATGGCATGCACGATGGCGGCGGCGTCCGGCGAACGCTCGATCGAGCGCACGAAGCTCTTGTCGATCTTGAGCTTGTCGAAGGGGAAGCGGCGCAGATAGGCGAGCGAGGAATAGCCGGTGCCGAAATCGTCGAGCGCGAGACGCAGCCCGATCGCCTTCAGCCGGTGCATCGCCACTTCGGCATTGTCGACATTGCCGAGCAGCGTGCTTTCGGTGATTTCGAGTTCGAGGCAGGCTGGCGTCGAAGTCGGTCTCGCTGAGGATGCGCTCGACGGTGTCGACGAAATCGGGACGGCGGAATTGCAGCGGCGAAACGTTGACCGAAACGGTGACGCCCGGCCAGGCCTTGCCGTCGGTACAGGCCCTGCGCAGGACCCATTCGCCGAGTTCGATGATCAGGCCGGAATGCTCGGCGATCGGGATGAATTGCGAAGGCTCGATGTCGCCGCGTGTCGGGATGATTCCAGCGCGCCAGCGCCTCGACACCGACAATGGTGTCGCCGCGAGGTGTTGACGATCGGCTGATAGGCGAGCCGCAGGCCGTCGTTGGCGATGGCCTCGCGCAGATCGCCCTCGAGCAGCTTGCGCTGCGACAGATCGGCGTCCATCGCCGCGTCGTAGATGCAGGCGCGATTGCGGCCCTCGTTCTTGGCGCGATAGAGCGCCATGTCGGCATAGCGCATCACGTCGGCGGCGCCGCCGCTGGAATGCTCGTTGATGATCGCGATTCCGATGCTGGCGCCGATCAGGATGTTGTGGCCGCCGATCATGTAGGGCGCGCAGATCGCCGAGATGATGCGATCGGCCATGCGCTGCACGTCCGCGATATCGGCCGCACCGGCGCTGATGACGGCGAATTCGTCGCCGCCGAGCCGCCCGACCAGATCCTCCGGGCGCAACAGACCCGACAGACGCGCGGTGACGTTGCGGATCAATTCGTCGCCGATCGGATGACCGAGCGTGTCGTTGACATCCTTGAAATGATCGAGATCGATATAGAACACCGCCGCCGGTGCGCCGCCATTCTTCACTTCCTTGATCACCTGTTCGAGCCGCTCGCCGAAGAAATTCCGGTTGGGCAGGCCGCAAAGCGGATCGTGCAAGGCGAGATAGCGCAGACGCTGTTCGCCCTGCGCGATGGTGGCGGCGGTGCGGCGCATATAGCCGTAGATGAGGGCTGCCAGCAGCGCGAAGCCGGCAAAGGCGACCGCGATGAAGGGAATGACGCTCGTAACGATCTCGGCGCCGGGCTTCTTCGGCGTCCAGGCGAGGCGCAAGATCGAATTCTCGGCCGCATCCTTCAGTTCGTAGGCATATTCGGAGGCCGCCGATGCGGCTGTCGATCATGTGCAGATTCTGCAATTGCACGCGGGCGGCGATATCGGCGAGCACTTCCTCGTCGATGAATTTCACGGTGACGACGATCGGGGCCGCTGCGCGCGATGACGGTGTTTGCGAGTTGATCGGTCGAGGCGACCAGGACCGCCGCGACCGCGGCAGGGCGTCCGAGGAAGCGCTGCACCAGGACGGCGCGGTTGCGCTGTTCCGGTTCGCCGGCGCGTCGCGGCTCGGAGATGCGCACCGCGCGGCTCGGCTGCTCGCCGGAGCGGCCGCGCATGTAATCCAGCGTCGGCGTCAGTTCCGGCACGATCGAATTGAACCAGCTCGGCTCGACGCTGTTGCGCCCGAGCAGGGTGTAGGTCAGGCGGTCGGATCCGTCGGCGACGAAAACGAAATCGTGGTCGAAATTGTTTTTCAGCCACAGGCCGATGCGGTTATGCACCCAGTCGCGGTCGAACTGATCGCGGATGCGGCGGAGCGCCTCTTCGGTCGCGGCGACGCTTTCCAGTTCGCGCAGAATGCGGTCGCCGTGATTCAGCAGCGCGCGCGAAAACAGGCGCTTCTCGTGCTCCAGCGCGACTTCGTCGGCGCGGCGCGCCGACGTGAACACCGCGACCACGATGCACACGATCGCGACCGCGACGATGACGCTGATCGGAACGACGATCGAGAGCCGCGCGCGATCCCAACTGGTCTGCGCGCCCTTATCGGCCAAACGCGAACTGGTCTTGGCCACCGATGAAGCCTCTAAGTGTCGGATTCAGAGGCCGAATAACTACTTTACAAAGCTTGCGATTGACTTGCCCGGCGCGAAACACTGCGCCCCTGCCACCACGGGATGCATATTTCGAAATTCGTGGTTAAGGAAGGATAAATCGGTCTCAGCCGGAGCCGGCATAGGGCGGGCGCGGGATCGCGATATGGGCAGCGCGGAGCGCCGCCGACCAGCGCTCGCGCAGATCGTGGAAATAGGGTTCGCCCGGCTCGATGCGGTAGGACAATTCGGCGTCGCAGGCGTCGCGCCGCGCCACCAGCACGTCGATCGGCATGCCGACGCCGAGATTGGAGCGCATGGTGGAATCCATCGAGATCAGGCCGATCTTCAGCGCGTCATAGAGATCGACGCCGTAGGTGATGGCGCGATCGAGCACCGGCTTGCCGTATTTGTGTTCGCCGATCTGCAGATAGGGCGTGTCGGTGGTGCATTCGATGAAATTGCCGGCCGAGTAGATCATGAACAGGCGCATGCGCTCGCCCTTGATCTGGCCGCCGAACAGGAACGACACGTCGAATTTGACATCGGCGGCGATCAGGGCAGGGGACTCGACCTCGTTGATGTTGCGCACCACGCGCCCGATGCGCTGCGCCGCCTGAAACATGGTCGGCGCGTTCATCAGCGTTTCGAGCTCGCCGGTGTCCTTGTTCTCCACCCCCTCGATCATGGTGGAGACCACCGACTGGCTGAGCGACAGATTGCCCGAGGAGGCGATCGCCATGATGCGTTCGCCCGGCTGCTTGAAGACATGCAGCTTGCGGAAGGTCGATACATTGTCGAGCCCGGCATTGGTGCGGGTGTCCGCAATCATGACAAGGCCTTCGCGGACCAGGATTCCGCAGCAATAGGTCATCGGGTACGGCTCTCATGCGAGTCTCGAGGGACCCGCATTATCCCCATTCCAGGCGCGAGCAAAAGGGTGTTCGCGCCGGCTTCAGGGTTACGCCGTCCTTTTGGCGGATCGGACCGCCGGCGCCTTCTCGACCACGTGGAAGAAACCGATCTGCTGGCTCATCGCGGATTGCTGGTCCTCCAGCGTCTTGGCGGTCGCCGCGTTTTCCTCCACCAGGGCCGAGTTCTGCTGCGTCACCTCGTCCATCTGGTTCAATGCCTTGTTGATCTGATCGATGCCGGTGGCCTGTTCGGAACTGGCATTGGCGATATCGGTGACGATCGCGGCGACGTTCCTGATCGACTTCGTGATTTCAGCGAGCGACGCACCCGCGCGGTTGACGAGTTCGACGCCGTCCTTGACCTGACCGGCGCTGTCGCCGATCAGGTCGGTAATGTCCTTGGCCGCTTGCGACGAGCGCTGCGCCAGGCTGCGGACTTCCGAGGCAACCACGGCAAAGCCGCGGCCCGCTTCGCCCGCCCGCGCTGCTTCGACCGCGGCGTTGAGCGCCAGCAGATTGGTCTGACGCGCGATTTCGTCGATCACCGAAATGATGACGGAAATCTTGCGACGACGATTCTTCAATCCGGGCCATGGCGGCGACCGCCTGCGACACCACGCTGCCGCCGCGATCGGCGACTGCGCAGGTTTCCTGGGCCAGCTGATTGGCGTGCCGCGCATTCTCGGCATTCTTGCGCACGGTTGCGGCAATCTGCTCCATCGAAGCGGAAGTCTCTTCGAGACTTGCAGCCTGTTCCTCGGTGCGCTGCGACAGGTCGGTGGTGCTGGTCGAGATTTCGGCCGCTGCATTGGAAATTTCCGCCGACGACATCGTAATATTCTTGATCGTCCGCTGCAGCTGTTCGATCGCCCCGTTGAAGTCGTCCTGCACCTTCTTGTATTCGTCGATGAATTCCTCGTTCAGTCGGTAGGTCAGGTCGCCGTTTGCGAGTTTCTCCAGTCCGGTACCGAGTGAGGCCACGACACCGGCCACGATTTGCGCCGCCTCGGCCTCCTTGCGCACATGCTCGTCGCGCGCCGCCTGCTCGCGGCGGGCGACCTCCTGCTCTTTCTCTGCGTCGAGACGCATCTTTTCCTCGAGCTTGATTTTGAACGCATCGACCGCGCCGGCAATATCGCCGATTTCGTCCTTGCGTCCGACGCCCGGCAGCGTGACGTCGAAATTTCCCTCGGCCAGCTCGCGCATGCCGCCGGTCAAGGCTTTCATCGGCACGGCGATGTCGCGGGCGATGATGAAGGTGATTGCCGAGCAGAAGATCAGCGTGAGCGCGCCGATGCCCGCCAGCAGGAGCAGCGACTTCGTCGCTTCCGCATGGATGCCGCCGGCCAGCTCGCCGAGGTCGGAGACGATGCGGTCTTCCACCTTCTTCAGCAGGTCGATGCGCAAGGTGGCGGTATCGTACCAGGTCTTGCCGTCGAGGCCGCGCAATTCGCCGGAGAGACCACCAAAGGCGATGGTGTTGCGCATATTCTCCAAATCCTGGGCGCTGCTGCTCGACATGGTCTGCTTGTAGAAGCCGATTTCTTCCGGCGTGGCGGAGGCATCGAAGGTGCTGAAAAAGCTTCCTGCTCGGCCCGCAGCCCGACCACGCGTACATAGGTAGGGACGTCGAACTTGCCGGCGACGACGCCGGTCGCGCCGGTCATCCGTTCCAGGCCCGCGCGCTCCTTGCCTTGCAGGAAGGCAACGTAGCCGGCCATCGCCGAAGTCACGTCGCTCTGGCGGCTCGCCTTGGAAATCTCGCTGCTCACCGACAGCAGCGCCGCGATCGTCCTGGTGAAATAGTCGCTCATATTCGTCACGGCGGTGAAGTCGTCCACCATGCGACGCCGGTTGTCGAGATCGGTGAGGGCATCCTCCGCGGTCGTGAGCGCGGTGCGATACGCTCCCGGCTTCGCCGCCGCGCGCTGCGCCGTCAGGAAGGATCCGGCGCTGCGGCGCTTTTCATCTGTCGCCTGACGCTGCTGCGGCAATTCGGTGCGAAACTGGCCGCCCTTGCTGCCGATGTAAACCGCGGATGCGCCGCGCTCGCGCTGCAGTTCGTGGATGAGGCGGCTGACGTCGGCAAGGCCGACAGCGAGTTCGCTGAGTTGGGCCATTTCGGAACGGTCGGCCCATTTGTTCAGCAGGTTGTATCCGGTCAGCGTCAGCAGAGCGAAAAACGGGATCGCGGCCACGATCATCAACTTCGTGGTCATTCGCAAAGACGAGAGGCGCATCAAACAAAATTCCTCTCGTACATTCGGTGCCTGCGTATGTTGCAGCAGCGAACCCAGCATGTTGCGACAGCGAAAGGACAATCTGAAAGCACGCTTAATTTTGAATAAATTGCGCGATAAGCGAGGGGACCGAACTGCACGCCGAAGTTGCATGCTAGTCCTGCGGCAGATGCATCGGCCTGATCGACGCGGATGCGGACATCGAGGCCTTCGCCGTCGCCGCCGATGCGCGAGCCGCGGAGCGGCGCAGCGCTGAGATAGTCGAGCCCGACCGCGACCCGCAGATAGGCGTCGGTGGCGCACATGCCGTTGGTGGCGTCGAATGCGACCCAGCCGAGCCCGTCGACATAGGCTTCCGCCCAGGCATGGCCGGCCTGCTGGTCGTTCTGGCCGTCGGCGCGGTGCAGATAGCCGGACACATAGCGCGCCGGGATCCCGAGGCTGCGGGCCGAGGCGATGAAGATATGGCTGATGTCCTGACACACCCCGCGCTTGAGGGCGAAGGCCTCGGCCGCGGTGGTGTGGGCGTGGGTCGGGTCGGTATCGAAGGTGATGGTCTGCGGCAGCGTGTCGAGCAGCGCATGCAGCATCGACAGCCGGTCCGGCGCCGAGCCCGCGACCTCGCTGCGCGAAGGACCGGATTTCGGCGTTCGGCTCGGTCAGCGGAGTCTCGCGCAGGAATAGCGAGGGCGGAAACGGTTCGACACGTGCCCCTGACCACGCCATTGGTGTCCTCGATCTCGACCTCGCCTTCGACATGGACCACCAGCCGGTCGAGCGGGCCATCGGCGGTCAGCGTATGGGTCACATTGCCGAAGGCATCGACATGGCAGGTGAGCGGGCAATCCGCCGACACATCGATGCGCCAGCCCATCACATACTGGACGTCGGTGTTGCGCGGGGTCAGACGCAGGGTCTGGATCACCCCGGTCACCGGCCAGGAATAGCGATAGGTCGTGTCGTGCCAGATCCGGATGCGCATGGCGGCTAGTGTCCCGAATCCGAAGTCCGCTTCAATCTGCGGCTTGCTCGGGAGCGACCTCGGATTCAAAGGACACTGGCAAACCTACGATTCTAGTGTGGTTTGGTTCGGAAGTCCGCTTGAAGACGTGCGGCAGGGATGAAGCGGACTTCCGAACCGCCACACTGGGATGCTGGCTTCTGCGAGCCGCAAAGGCAAGCGTCTGGACGTGAAATCCGGAGGCGAAATTACGCCAGATATTGCTGGGTAATGGTGCCGCCGATGCGGTTGTTGTCGGCGATGAATTCCTGGATGAATTCGTGCAGGCCGTTCTGGAAAATGTCTTCCATTTTGGCGTTCTGCAGCCGGGTGCGGACGCCCGCGCGCGAGCCGTTGCGCCGGGCCCTGGCGGCCATAGGCGACCGCGATGGCGTCGAGGTAGCGCACCAGATTCTCGTAGCAGCTCGACAGCGAGCGCGGCATCTCGTCCTTGAGGATCAGAAGGTCGGCGACCAGCCAGGGTTTGACGTTTTCGCGATAGACCCAGTGATAGGAGGTCAGCGCCGAGACCGAGCGCAGGATCGCCGCCCACTGGAAATAATCGAGCGGCCCGCCGACCTGTTCGTTGGCCGGCAGCAGCATGTGATACTTGACGTCGAGGATGCGCGCGGTGTTGTCGGCGCGTTCCTGATAGAGACCGAGCCGCGAGAACCAATAGGCGTCGTTGCGCAGCATCGTGCGATAGGCCGAGCCGTCGAAGCGCAGCGAGGATTCCTGCACCCAGCGCAGGAAGCGCGACAATTCCTCGCGCGAGGTCGGGCCGTTGCCGTAGCGTTTCAGCTCGAGCCAGGTGCCGTTGATGGCGTCCCACATCTCGACGGTGAGCGCGGTGCGCACCGCGCGCGCATTGGTGCGCGCGACCTCGAAGCAGGACCGGATCGAGGAGGGATTGGCGGTGGAGAAGGCCAGGAAGTCGGTGACGTTCTCCTCGTTCGCCTCGTCGTAGACCTCGAAGAAGGCATGCTCGCAGCCGGCGGTCGCGACCGCCGATTCCCATTCGTTGCTCTCGCCGATATAGGCGATCGGCAGCGAGGTCAGGCGCTGGGTCGCCTCCAGAATGCGCGCGAGATATTCCGCGCGCTCCACATAGCGCGCCAGCCAGTAAAGGTTATCGGCGGTTCGCGAGAGCATCAGCCGTCCAGCACCCAGGTATCCTTGGTGCCGCCGCCCTGGCTGGAATTGACCACAAGCGAGCCCGCTTTCATCGCAACCCGCGTGAGGCCGCCCGGCACGATGCGGATGCGGTCGCGGCCGGTGAGCACGAAGGGCCGCAGATCGACATGGCGCGGCGCGACGCCGGCATCGACGCAGGTCGGGCAGGTGGAGAGCGCGAGCGTCGGCTGTGCGATGAAGTTTTTCGGCGCGGCTTTCACCTTGGAGCGGAAGGCCGCGATCGTCGCCTTGTCGGAGGTGGGGCCGATCAGCATGCCGTAGCCGCCCGAGCCGTGAACTTCCTTGACGACGAGCTGCTCCATGTTGTCGAGCACATAAGACAGATGTTCTTCCTCGCGGCAGCGCCAGGTCGGCACGTTCTTCAGGATCGGCTCTTCGCCGAGGAAGAACTTCACGATGTCCGGCATGTAGCTGTAGACCGCCTTGTCGTCGGCGACGCCGGTGCCGACCGCATTGGCGAGCGTGACGTTGCCGGCCTGATAGGCCGCCATCAGGCCCGGCACGCCGAGCGCGGAATCGGGACGGAAGGCGAGCGGATCGAGGAAGTCGTCGTCGATGCGGCGGTAGATCACGTCGACGCGCTTCGGCCCCTGCGTCGTGCGCATATAGACCACTTCGCCCTTGACGAAGAGGTCGCGGCCTTCGACCAGTTCGATGCCGAGCTTGTCGGCCAGGAACGAGTGCTCGTAATAGGCGGAGTTGAAGACGCCCGGCGTCAGCAGCACCACGGTCGGCTCGGCCGCGGTGCCGACCGGTGCCACCGATTGCAGCGTCGCCAGCAATTCGTCCGGATAATTGTCGACCGGTGCGACGCGGTGGCGGGAGAACAATTCCGGGAAACAGCCGCAGCATGATCTCCCGGTTCTCCAGCATGTAGGAGACGCCGGAGGGCGTGCGGGCATTGTCTTCCAGCACGTAGAAGGTGTCGGCATCGACCCGCACGATGTCGATGCCGGCGATATGCACGTAGATGTCGTGCGGCACTTTCTGGCCGTTCATCTCCGGCCGGAACACCGGGTTCTGGAACACCAGATCTTCCGGCACCACGCCGGCGCGCAGGCATTCGCGCTTGCCGTAGATGTCGCGGATATAGGCGTTGATGGCCTTGGAGCGCTGTTCGAGGCCGCGCTGCAGCGATGCGCCATTCGGTGCCCGACAGGATGCGGGGAATCACATCGAAGGGGATCAGGCGTTCGGTGGCGTCGGCTTCGCCATAAACCGCGAAGGTGATGCCGATGCGCCGGAACAGAAGCTCGGCCTCGCGCCGTCTGTAATCCAGCACGTCCGGGCGAACCTCGGACAGCCAGGCCGACAGCTCCTTGTATGCGGGGCGCACCTGGCCATCCGCACCAGTCATTTCGTCGAACGCGACCGGCATGATCCCCCAAAAACCCTTCCCAGCGGGAGCCTTCGGAACGCTGCAAGCTTCGCGCCAGTTCCCTTCGGATGGAAGCCCCCACCGGCAGGCATTTTTGCCTATCGAATGTGCGTAACGCCAGTGCGCGTGTCGCCTTTTCGGTCAACTTCTTGAGCCGGACGGGCGCGCGAGGTACCAAGGCGCAGCAAGGAGCAGTCCGATGGCCGGGACCAGAGCAGCGATCAGCCGATCACCGCCGCGATCCTGGTCATCGGCGATGAAATCCTGTCGGGCCGGACCAAGGACAAGAATATCGGCTATATCGCCGAATACCTCACCGCCATCGGCGTCGACCTGCGCGAGGTGCGGGTGGTGCCGGATGTCGAGGAGGAGATCGTCGCCGCTCTGAATGCGCTGCGGCATCGCTACACCTATGTCTTCACCACCGGCGGCATCGGGCCGACCCATGACGACATCACCGCCGAATGCGTGGCCAAGGCGTTCGGCGTCCCGATCGACTACGATCCGCGCGCGGTGGCGCTCCTGAAGCAGCGCTTCCAGGGCCCGGACCTGAACGAGGCGCGCATGCGCATGACCCGCATTCCGCAGGGCGCCGACCTCGTCACCAACAAGGTGTCGCTCGCGCCCGGCTTCTGGATCGGCAATGTCATCGTGATGGCCGGCGTGCCGACCATCATGCAGGCGATGCTGGACGAGGTCGGGCCGAAGCTGAAGACCGGCAAGCAGATGCTGTCGGAATCGGTGCGCGCCGACGCGCGGGAAGGCGATATCGGCACCGAGCTTGGCGAAGTCGCCAAGGCCCATCCCGACGTCACCATCGGCAGCTATCCGTTCTTCGACGACAAGCTCGGTCCCAACACCAATGTCGTGGTGCGTTCGCGCGATGCGCAGAAGCTGGCCGCTGCGAAAACCGCGGTCGAACGGATGCTCGAGGCGGTGAAGGCGAAGCTGAAAGCCGGATCGTGAGGGCAGGCGCCCGTTGCGTCCTGCGTGGCCGAAAAGGAACGAGCCATGTCAAAGCATCACCATCATCCGCGCCGCAAGATCCTGCAGATCGGAGCCGGCGCGCTTGCAGGCCTGGCGTTGCCGCGGTTCGCCGCGGGGCAGGAGCTGTCGCCGACCCCGCAATGCGAAGGCAACAGCGCCGTCACCAGCGCGCAGACCGAAGGCCCGTTCTTCAAACCGAAATCGCCGCTGCTGTCGGACCTGCGACAATCCGGTCTGACCGGAGACACGGTCACGCTGACCGGCTTCGTGCTGACGCGAAGCTGCCAGCCGGTCGCCAATGCATTGGTCGATCTGTGGCATGCGGATGCGAAAGGCGATTACGACAATCGCGGGTTCCGCGGCCGCGGCCATCAATTCACCGACGCGCAGGGCCGCTATCGGTTCGTGACCATCCTGCCCGGCCCGCTATACCGGCCGCACCCGCCATTATCATGTGAAGGTGCAGGCGGCGAACGGGCCGGTGCTGACGACGCAGCTCTATTTTCCGGGAGAGCCGGGCAATGCCCGCGATCCGCTGTTCCGGCGCGAATTGCTGATGGCGGTCTCGGACGCCGTGTCCGGCCGCGCGGCGCGCTTCGATTTCGTGATCGAGCGCGCGTGAAATACCTCGATTTTCCTGTGGATCGCCTTGGCTCGCGGTTGGCACCATGCCGGCGCCAAGGCATGCGGGTAAGGCATCCGATCGGCATGCCAGAGGCCGGGTCAGGGCAAGGCGAGTCAATGCCGGGGAGCGCAAGCCATGATGACCGAAGCCCAGAAGCATTTTCCGGTCTCCTGGGACCAGTTTCACCGCGATGCGCGCGCGCTCGCCTGGCGGCTTGCGGCGGCGGGCCCGTTCGAGTCGATCGTGTGCGTGACGCGCGGCGGGCTGGTGCCGGCTGCGATCGTGGCGCGCGAACTGAATGTGCGGCTGATCGAGACGGTCTGCGTCGAGAGCTATAGCCGGCATCGGCCGGCAGGGCGAACTGCGCGTGCTCAAGGGCATTGCCGACACGATCACGGCCGGCAAGCATGCGGACGGGCAGGGCGTGCTGATCGTCGACGACCTGGTCGATACCGGCAAGACCGCGCGCGTGGTGCGCGAGATCATCCCGAAGGCGCATTTCGCGACCGTCTATGCCAAGCCGATGGGGCGGCCGCTGGTCGATACCTTCATCACCGAGGTGTCGCAGGACACCTGGATCTTCTTTCCCTGGGATACCGGGCTTGCCTTCGTGCCGCCGATCCGCGAGGGCGGCTGAACTTGCGGCGGAGCATCGGTTAAGCCATCTTGCGACGCCTTCGCGGACGTGGCGGAATGGTAGACGCAACGGACTTAAAATCCGTTGAGGGTAACCTCGTGAGGGTTCGAGTCCCTCCGTCCGCACCAAGGGCTCCAAAAGCGCATACAGCCATATAGTTGCGACGATACGACGCTGTTGTTATCAAGCGGAAAAACCAGGACGGCGCGAAATCCAGAGATGAAAAACGTTGTCCAGATTTTCAATCAGGGGCTTTCGGCGCTCCAGAACCGCGAAGTCAAAAAAGCCGAAAAAAAATTCAGGCAGGTGATCGAGCTGGATGCGTCGAATTTCCCCGCCCTGAATCTTCTCGCAATTTGTCTGATGATGCAGGAGCGCTGGCCGGATGCTGAAAAATACAGCCGGGCGGCGTTGGCCTTGAATCGCAAACACGATTCGGCGCTCAGCAACTACGCATTGATCCTGAAGCAACTCAATCGGCCGGCAGATGCATACGGAGTTTTCACCGAAGCCCTGGAGGTCAATTCCGCAAACCCGGTCACATGGTACAATCGCGGCACGGTCCTGTCGGACCAGTTGGGACGATATTCGGACGCGATTTCGGATTTCGACAGAGCTGCAGCGCTTGAGCGCAGTTTCTCCGATGCCTTCAGCAGCAAGGGCAAATGCCTGTACCTGCTGAAGCGCCACGACGAAGCCTTGGCGGCTTACGAAAAATCCCTGTCGATCAATTCGAATCTGGAAAATGCCTGGCTGGGCCGGGGAAATGTCCTGGCGGCCCTCAAGCGTGCCGATGAAGCGTTGGCGGCTTACGAAAAATCTCTGTCGATCAATTCGAATTCGGAGAATGCCTGGCTTGGCCGGGGAAACGTTCTCTGCGATCTCGAACGTTACGACGAGGCGCTGGCCGCCTATGACAAGGCTCTGTCGATCAAGCCCGATCTGGAGAATGCCTGGGCTGGCCGCGGCAATGTTCTCGCGAAGCTCAAGCGTTATGACGAAGCGCTGGCGGCTTACGACAAGACGCTGTCGATCAGTCCGGATCTGGAGATTGCCTGGCTCGGTCGGGGCAATGTTTTCTTTTGCATCGGGCGTTACGAGGAGGCGCTGGCGGCTTACGACAGGGCGCTGTTGACCGGATCCGATCTGGAGAATGCCTGGCTTGGTCGAGGAAATGTCTTCGAAAATCTGCGGCGCTACGGCGAGGCGGTTGCGGCCTATGACAGGGCGTTGTCAATCAACGCCGATCTGGCCGAAGCCTGGTTCGGTTGCGGCAATGTTTTCCAGAATCTCAATCGCCAGGATGACGCTTTTGTTTCCTATGACAAAGCCTTCGCTCTCAAACCGGACCTGGCAGACCTGGAGGGATCGCGTCTCACGTCGAAAATGTCCCTGTGCAATTGGGAAAACGTTACCGGCGAGATCGAACATCTGATGCATTCTATCAGGTCCGGGAAACCCCATTGCCCTCCATTCGCAATGCTGGCTCTCAGCGATTCGCCTGAAGATCATTTACTGTGCGCGCGTTCCTGGGCTTCGACCAAATATCCTCAATCGGACAATCCGCTATGGACGGGAGGAAAAAGCGCTCACGAAAAAATTCGCATTGGCTATGTCTCCGCCGATTTTCACGAGCATGCCACTGCGTATCTGATGGCGGAAATGTTCGAGCTGCACGACAAGAGCAGGTTCGAAGTCTCAGGGATATCGCTTGGGCCAAGTGGCGACTCGCCCATGCGCCAAAGATTGAAGAGGTCATTCGACCGCTTTTTGGATTGTCGCGATTTGCCGGATCTCGAAATTGCAAAATCGATCGCAGAATTGCAAATCGATATTCTCGTCGACCTGAAGGGCTACACGCGAGACGCGCGAACCAATATTTTCGCTTACCGTCCGGCTCCGGTCCAGGTCAATTATCTCGGCTATCCGGGGACGATGGCCGCGCCATACATGGATTACATCATCGGAGACAAAACCCTTTTTGGTTTGTCAGACCAGAATGATTACACGGAGAAGCTGGTATTCCTGCCTCATAGCTATCAGCCCAACGATCGACGGCGTTCTATTTCCGCGGCGGAGCTCACGCGCGAAGAATTTGGCTTGAAGCGCGATCAATTCGTTTTTTGCTGTTTCTGCAATGCCTACAAGATCTCACCCGAAACATTCGATGGCTGGATGCGCATTCTCGGCCGCGTCGAGGGGAGCATGTTGTGGCTCTTCGTGGAAAACGAGTTGGCCAAATCAAATTTGAAAAAGGCAGCCGCAAGTCGTGGAATTGACCCTGAACGTGTCGTTTTTGCAGGGAAAGCCGAGCTTTCCAAACATCTTGCCCGGCACCGTCTGGCCGATCTGTTTCTCGATACGTTGCCATATAACGCTCACACAACGACGAGCGATGCGCTGTGGGCCGGGCTGCCGGTCTTGACCCAGATCGGAAAAGCGTTTGCAGGACGCGTCGCCGCGAGCCTGCTTTACGCGATCCAGATGCCGGAATTGGTGACGAATTCGCGAGACGAATATGAGGCGCTTGCAATCGAACTGGCGCTCGACCGCGCCAAGCTTCGGAACCTGGCGGATAAACTCGACAACAATCGATTGACGACGCCTTTGTTCGATGCCCCGCTTTTTACCAGGCACCTGGAGGCGGCTTATGAGGCCATGTACCGGCGTTATCAGGCAGGCGAGGCGCCCGATCACATCGAGATAGAGCCGATCCAATCCGGTCACTAGCTCGCGCCGCACGATCTTTGCGCGGCGGTTTACGGTCAGTTCAATCGGAGGCAGACCGATCCACTATTGCCCTGGAAGGAAAGCATCGCCTTGGCTTGCACAAAGCGCTGGGCATTGGGACAAAACTCAGGCACGCGCTTGATCTTGTTCTCCGCCTGCGTCAGCCACGCCGTGCAAATCGACCCGTTGTCGCAGGATTGGCAAGCACGCATCGAAGTCGTGAACACTTCCCCTTTGCCGAGCTGCGTAAAGGTTGTGGTGTCGATGCCGAACCGCGTCAGCATCGTGCTCATATTCTCGATTCTGCGCTCAATGCGTTCCAGGACAGACATCGATCCTTCTCCAAGTCTTTGGCAGAATCGCGCCGAACGGCGGCACTATCCTTGACTTTGCACAAGGACCGGCGTTTTGGGCCGCCGCTGCTTAGAATGATAATGATTATCGGCGGCGGTTTCCGATTCCGGGCTCTCCTGAATTGCTCAGGATGCAATGCCCCTAGCGGTGCGCGAGAATGCAGGCTGGTCGGTCTGTTACAGGTCGTCGCAAGAGCGGCATTGCAATTAGAAATAGAGTAGCGATTTCAATAACTAAGACCCAAAAATCGGCCGCGCGGGGTCCGCGCCCGACGCCGAGGCGGCTGGTTTTCGCCCGAATTCCGCACTATCGAAACAGACAATGATCGTGAAGACTTTATCCAGCTCAGTTGCCATCGCGGCAGCGATGGGTCTGGCCGCCCTGGTCGGCGGCTGCAGCACCCCCGAAATCGTCGACGCCGCGACGCGGCCGGGCAAGTTTCGTCTACTTTTCGTGCGATCAGCTCACCAAACGCGGGCTTGAAGTGGTCAAGCGCGAGAAGGAATTGCGCGAGCAGATCCAACGGGCGAAGCAGGGCCCGGGCGGGGAAGTCGCGATCGCGCTCGCCTATCAGAACGAGTACAACGTCGCGCTTGGCGACCTGCAGGAAATCGAAAATGTCGGCGCCGAGAAGAAATGCGTGCTGCGGCATCGCCCCCTCAGCGATCAGGTGGTGCGCTGAATCCGGCCGATTTGGCGACCAGCTGGAACCAATCTGCCACATTGCGATTAAGGGGCCTGGACCCGCTAGCCGGACGGCGCAGGCGTGTTTGACAGGAGCGGGGAGAGTGGGCTACGGGCACTTTGATCAGCATTCTGATTACGTTTCTTGTCGTTATTCTCGTCCTTTATCTCGTCAACATGCTGCCGATCGACGGCCGCGCCAAACAGATCGTGCGCATCATCGTCATCATCATCGGCGTGTTGTCGCTGCTGAAATATCTGGCGATATTCTGATCGCCGAACTCACAGCTTCGTGGTCCGCGAAGCCTGAGCGCATTGCCGACGACGCTGACCGAGGACAGCGCCATCGCCGCTGCCGCCACGATCGGCGACAGCAGGATGCCGAAGACCGGATAGAGCAGGCCCGCCGCGATCGGCACGCCGGCGGCGTTGTAGATGAAGGCGAAGAACAGGTTCTGACGGATATTGCGCATCACCGCCTGCGACAGCCGGCGCGCGCGCACGATGCCGGTCAGATCGCCGGTCAGCAGCGTGATGCCGGCGCTTTCCATCGCGACATCGGTGCCGGTGCCCATGGCGATGCCGACATCGGCGGCGGCGAGCGCGGGCGCATCGTTGACGCCGTCGCCGGCCATCGCGACGACGCGGCCTTCGCGCGCGCAGCTTCTCGACCACCGCGCTCTTGCCGTCGGGCAGCACCTCGGCCTCGACCTCGGTGATGCCGAGCCTGCGGGCGACGGCGTGCGCGGTGGTGCGATTGTCGCCGGTCAGCATGACGATGCGCATGCCCTTGCGTCGCAGCGCTTCGAGCGCCGCCGGCGTCTCGCGTCTTCACCGGATCGGCGATGGCGAGCAGGCCGGCCAGCTTGCCGTCCGCCGCGACGAAGACCACGGTCGCGCCGTCCGCCGCGCAATTCGTCGGCCTTCGCATGCAGATGCGTCGGCTGTCGATGCCGAGTCCGGCCAGGAAATGCGCGTTGCCGATGGCGACGCGCTTGCCATCGACGGTGCCGAGCGCGCCCTTGCCGGCGGGCGAATCGAAATCCGTCGACCTGCGGCGAGCGCGAGCCTTTCTCTTTCGCAGCGGCGACGATGGCGCGGGCGAGCGGATGCTCGCTCGCGTTCTCGACGCTGGCGGCGAGCCGCAGCATGTCGTCCGCGTCGAAGCCCGGCGCCGGAACGATCGCCGTCACCGCCGGCTTGCCTTCGGTCAGCGTGCCGGTCTTGTCGATCACCAGCGTATCGACCTTCTCCATGCGCTCCAGCGCCTCGGCGTTCTTGATCAGGACGCCGGCCTGCGCGCCGCGCCCGACGCCGACCATGATCGACATCGGCGTCGCGAGGCCGAGCGCGCAGGGGCAGGCGATGATCAGCACCGAGACCGCGGCGACGAGGCCGTAGGCGAAGCGCGGCTCCGGCCCGAACCAGGCCCAGGCGGCGAAGGCGAGCGAGCGCGACCGCGATCACCGCCGGCACGAACCAGCCGGAGACCTGATCGGCGAGCCGCTGGATCGGCGCGCGCGAGCGCTGCGCCTGCGCCACCATCTGCACGATCTGCGACGAGCAGCGTGTCGCGGCCGACCTTGTCGGCGCGCATCACGAAGGAGCCGCTGCTGGTTGATCGTGCCGGCGATCACCTTGCGCGCCCGGCTCCTTGGTGACCGGCATCGATTCGCCGGTCACCATCGATTCGTCGACGGCCGAGCGGCCCTCCAGCGATCTCGCCGTCGACCGGCACCTTCTCGCCGGGCCGCACGCGCAATGCGGTCGCCGACCTGCGACCTGGTCGAGCGCGATCTCCTCGTCGCTGCCATCGGCGTTCACGCGGCGCGCGGTCTTGGGCGCGAGGTCGAGCAGCGCCTTGATCGCGCCGGAGGTCGCCTCGCGCGCGCGCAATTCCAGCACCTGGCCGAGCAGCACCAGCACCGTGATGACGGCGGCGGCTTCGAAATAGACCGCGACCGATCCGTCATGGCCGCGGAAGGCTGCCGGGAACAATGCCGGGCGCGAAGGTCGCGACCACGCTGTAGAGCCAGGCAACGCCGGTGCCGATCGCGATCAGCGTGAACATGTTGAGATTGCGGGTGACCAGCGATTGCCAGCCGCGCTCGAAGAATGGCCAGCCGGCCCACAGCACGACGGGCGTCGCGAGCGCGAACTGGATCAGGTTCGACCACGGCTGCGGCACGAGGCCATGCGCCGCCGATCAGATGCGAGCCCATCTCCAGCACGAAGACCGGCAGCGTGAGCGCGAGGCCGATCCAGAAGCGCCGCGTCATGTCGGCGAGTTCGGGATTGGGGCCGGTGTCGGCGGTCACCAGTTCCGGTTCGAGCGCCATGCCGCAGATCGGGCAGGAGCCGGGCCCGACCTGCCGGATCTGCGGATGCATCGGGCAGGTGTAGATCGTGCCCTCCGGCACCGGGGCTCGGCCTCGTGCTGCTTGGGCGAGAGATACTTGTCCGGATCGGCGATGAATTTGGTGCGGCAGCCGGCCGAGCAGAAATAATACGGGCGGCCCTGATGCTCGTGGCGGTGCTTGGCGTTGTGCGGGTCGACCTTCATGCCGCAGACCGGATCGATCGCCGTCGCGGCCGGCATGCGTCGCGGCTGCACGGGCGTGGCATGGCAGCATGCCGCGCGTGAGCGTGAATGGTCGCGTGCGAGTCGTGTGCCATGATCCGGCCTTGCGACCTATACCCGGTGGGGGTATATAGACGGCATGCACAAGGAAGCCAAGACCCAGGTCGACAAAAAGGCTGCAGCGGATCGAAGGACAGGTGCGCGGGCTCTCGCGCATGGTCGAGGAGGACCGCTATTGCATCGACATCGTCACGCAGATTTCCGCCGTGCGCGCGGCGTTGCGCCGCGTCGAGGAGGAAGTGCTGCGCGACCATGTCGCGCATTGCGTGGAAGGCGCGATCGCCTCCGGCAACCGCGCCGATCAGCGCAAGAAGATCGCGGAATTGATGGAGGTGCTGGGACGGGCGGACCGGATGCCTTCGCGAAAAGTTGATCAGCCGAACCGTTTCCGCGCCAGTCTCCGCGCCGTCGCCGAGCGCCTTCAGCTTGGCTTCCGCGATCTCGCGCTTCATCGGCGCCATGCCGCAATTGGTGCAGGCGATGATGCGTTCCTTCGGCACGTATTGCATCGCGGCCTCGATGATGGCCGCCACATCTTCCGCCGTCTCGACCTCGTCGGTCGCGACATCGATCGCGCCGACCAGCACGTCCTTGCCCTTGAGCAGAGACAGCAGCGACAGCGGCACCCGCGAATTGCGGCACTCGACCGAGACCTGATCGATACGGCTCGCCGCAAGCGCCGGGAAAATCTCCTCGTATTGCCGCCACTCGTCGCCGAGCGTGTTCTTCCAGTCGACATTGGCCTTGATGCCGTAGCCGTAGCAGATGTGAACCGCGGTCTTGCAGGTGAGGCCAGCGCTCGCGCGATGCAGCGCCTCGATGCCCCAGTCGGTGACCTCGCGCATGAACACGTTGAAGGCCGGCTCGTCGAACTGGATCACGTCGACGCCGTCGGCCTGCGAGCGCGCGCGCTTCCGCGTTCAGGCAATCGGCGAAGGCGAAAGCCATCTTCACGCGGTCGCCGTAATGGCGGTCGGCGATGGTGTCGGCGATGGTCATCGGGCCGGGCAGGGTGAATTTCAGCTTGCGTCGTGGTGTGCGCGCGCGCGGCGCTGCGCCTCCAGCGCGTGGACGCGGCCCTTGAGCCGCAGCGGCGCATTCACCACCGGCACCATCGCCTTGTAGCGGTCGTTGCGGATTCCCATCTCGACCTTGTTCGCGAAGTCGATGCCGTCGATCCGCTCCAGAAAGCCATGCACGAAATGCTGGCGCGCCTGTTCGCCGTCGGATGACGATGTCGATGCCGCAGTCCTCCTGCAGCTTCACCGCAAGGATGGTGGCGTCGCGCTTGCCTTCGTCGAGCGCCGCGCCCTGCAGCCGCCAGGCCGGCCAGAGCTTCTCGGGCTCGGCGAGCCATGACGGTTTCGGCAGGCTGCCGGCAATGGTGGTCTCGAACATGGTCGCATCACTCCCGGCACGGGCCGGATCAGTCCGGCCGCCAATCATAGAGCCAGTCGTAGCGCGCGCGAAGCCGATCTCCGCCGATCAGGCGCATCGCCAGATTGCGGGCGAGCGCCGCCGCGCCGGCGAGATGATAGGTGCGGCTGTTGTCGCGCGCCGCCGCTGCACGCGCCGCACCCGCGGCGCCGCGCATCGCCTCGTAGCGCCGCATGCCGATTTCGGGATCGGCGTCGGTCGCGGCGAGGCAGCGGCCGAGCACTGCGGCATCCTCGATCGCCATCGCCGGCGCCCTGCGCGAGGAATGGCAGCATCGGATGGGCGGCGTCGCCGAGCAGCGTGACCGGACCCGAGCCGTGAAAATAGCGGTCGCGTGGTCGAACAGCGCCCATTTGGTCCAGTCGTTCGGGAGTCGCAACGAGATCGCGCGCGGGCTGCGGTCCAGGCGCGCGGCGGAAAGTGACGTGATCAGTTCGTCGCGTTCGCCCGGAGCCGATCCAGCCCGGTCGCCTTCCAGCGGTCGCGCACGATCGCGACCATGTTGATCAGCGTGCCGCCGCGCACCGGATAATGTGACGAGATGCGCGTTCTGCGCCGAGCCAGAGCCGCGTGACGCGGTCGTGCGCACTCTCCGGCCGGCAGATCCGCGGCCGGCAGGCGCGCGCCAGGCGGTGCGATCGCGGAATTCGGGCTTGGCGATTCGTCGCCGAGCTGAGCGCTCGCGCGTCGGCGACCATAGACCGTCGGCGCCGACCAGCGCGATCCCGCGTTCCTCGGTGACGCCTGCGGGCTCGCGCGACAAGCGCGGTGATGCCGTTGGCATGCACGACGAAATCCTCGAGCCTGGTGCCGAGCCGCAGGATGATGTCCGGACTGCTCGGCGACCGCGCTTCGACAAGCGCCGCCTGCAGGTCGCCGCGATGCACGATCCAGTAGGGCGCGCCGTAGCGGAATTCCATGTCGCTTGCCCGAGCGGCAGATACGCGATCTCGCGCGCCGGTTTTCGCGCATCCGGATCGACAGCCCCTCGGGCACCACCAGGCGGCCGGCGAGCCGCGGCGCAAGGCCGAGCGCGATCAGAATGCGGGTCGCGTTCGGGGAGAGCTGGATGCCGGCGCCGATGTCGGAGAGCGTTGCCGCCTGCTCGGCCATCAGCACGCGGTAGCCTGAGCGCGCCAGCGTCAGCGCGCAGGTCAGCCCGCCGATTCCGGCACCGGCGATCAGGATGGTTCGCGATGATGCCACTGGGCGAGCCGGGCGGCGGGTCAGGCGGCCTGCGGTTCCATCCAGGCGCAGTCGGGCGGGCGCGATTCGTGATGGTCGAGCGTCGGATCGTAGCGGTACAGGGTCGAGCAATATTCGCAGATGATCTCGTTGTCGTCGCCCATGTCGCAGAAAATATGCGGATGGTCGAACGGCGGCCGGGCGCCGATGCACATGAATTTCTTCGCGCCGATCTCGATCACCGGGACGCCGGGTTCGTTGTGGAAATGCGGTACGGCATGATCGGCCATGGTCGCTCGCGAGCCTCGAATTTGTCGGGAAGTGCCCCTATATGCGGTGGCACCATAGCGGCGCGGACGGCTGAATCAATGCCGGACGCGAAATTAACCGCAGCCGGTGGCGCAACCGGCGAAACCGGCGTGCCAGGCGATGGCGTTGAGTTTCCTTGAAGGTTCGGTGACGAAAGCATCTTGCCAGCGCCAATGCCTGATCCCCGATGCAGATCCCCGAGCCGCCGGCCGAAGATGCGCGCCGCGCAGCACAAGACCAGGTTTCTGATCGTCGCCGCCTTCCTGTGCGGGATCGCGGCGGTGGCGCTGCTGCCGCAGGCCATCGAATCCGGCTGGCTGCTGCTGGTGCAGGACGATCCGGTGGCGCTTGCCGACCGCAAGCTGGTGCGCAGCTTCAACGCCGAGGTCGCAACCCGGGAAATCGAGGCGGCGCTCGCCGCCAACGATGCCGAACTTGCGAAGAGCTTTGTCGAACTCGCGCGCGACCGCAACGTGCCGGTCGCGCCGGATCTCACGGCGAAGGTCGATGCGGCGGTCGACGAAGGCGAATGGCGCGCTCGCGACCGCCGGCAATTTCACCCGCGGGCTGATCGTCGGCGAGCCGGACGATCTCGTCAGTCTGGCCGGCACCGCGCTCGGCGATCTGTTCGTGTTCGGCGACATCCGCGATGCGGTCCGCGAAGGCTCGCGGCTGGCGCAGGGGCAGGAGGTCGATCATCTGATCCTCGGCCTCGCCGCGGTCGGCATTGCGGTCACCGCCGGCACCTATGCCTCGCTCGGCGCCGGCGCACCGGCGCGCATGGGGCTGTCGCTGGTGAAAGCCGCGCGCAAGACCGGACGCATTTCCGCGCGCATGGCGGAATCGGTGACGCGCTCGCTGCGCTCGGTGGTCGATATCAGCGCCTTGCGCAAAGTGTTTTCGAGCGCATCGCTGACCGATCCGGCGCTGGCCGTACGCGCGGTGCGCGAAGCGGTGAAGATCGAGAAGGCCGACGACCTGTTCCGGCTGGCGCGCGATGTCGGCCAGGTGCAGGGCAAGGCCGGCACCCGCGCCGCGCTCGACGGGCTGAAGATCGCCGACAATCCGCGGCGAGATGGCGCGCGTCGCCAAGCTCGCGGAAAAGCAGGGCGGCAAGACGCGCGCGATCCTGAAGCTGCTCGGCCGCGGTGCGATCGCGCTGACGGTCGCGGCCTTCGACCTGTCGCTGTGGGTGCTGTGGGCGGCGCTGACCGTTTTCGGCTTCGTCGCCGCCGATGAAGGGCGCGGTCGAGCGCGCGACCTGGCGAGGGTTGCAAAAGCGGAAGGTCCGCCGCGCGAAACGCGAACTGGAGCGGCAGCGCCGCTTGGCAATGGCGGCTCCGCGCGGTGTAGGGTCCGGCCGCTTTCTGCAAGGCCGACTTTCCGGACATGCCGAGCTTCAAGAACGGCGACGTCGAGATCGCCTATCTCGACGAGGGCGAGATGGCGCGAATCCGGTGAGCCCATCCTGCTCATTCACGGCTTCGCGTCCAACCGCGACGTCAACTGGGTCTATCCCGGCTGGGTCGCGACGCTGAACGCGCGCCGGCCGGCGTGTGATCGCGCTCGACAATCGCGGGCACGGCGAGTCGACCAAGCTCTACGATCCGGCCGCCTATCACACCGACCAGCATGGCGGAGGATGCGCTCGCGCTGCTCGATCATCTGAAGATCGAGCGCGCCGACGTGCTCGGCTATTCGATGGGCGCGCGCATCACCGCGTTTCTTGCCGCCGACGCATCCGCGAGCGCGTGCGCTCGGCCATCCTGGGCGGGCTCGGCTACAAGCTGGTCGACGGCGCGGGTCTGCCCGAGAATCATCGCCGACGCGCTGGAGGCGCCGTCGCTTGCCGATGTGACCGATCCGCAGGGCGCGCACCTTCCGCGCCTTTGCCGACCAGACCAAATCCGATCGCCGCGCGCTCGCCGCCTGCATCCGCGGCACGCGTCAGGTGATGCCGGTGAGCGAGGTCGCGAAGATCGACATGCCGGTGCTGGTCGCGGTCGGCACCAAGGACGATGTCGCGGGTCCCGCCGACAAGCTGGCCGCGCTGATGCCGCATGCGCAGGTGCTCGACATTCCCGGTCGCGACCACATGCTCGCGGTCGGCGACAAGGTCTTCAAGAACGGCGTGCTTGCAATTCCTGAACGAACGAGCGTAGACAGATCGCCATGACCAAACATGTGACGCCGGCAACGGCGACCTTCATCGGATCGAGCGGCAACAAGCTCGTCGCCGATGTGTTCGGCGAGAACGGGCCGTCGGTGATCCTGCTGCATGGCGGCGGCCAGACCCGGCATGCCTGGCGCACGACCGCAAACCAGCTCGCCAAGCGCGGCTGGACCGCCTACGCGATCGATCAGCGCGGGCACGGCGATTCCGAATGGGTGCAAGGACGGCGCCTATACGTTTCAGCGAATTCGCCGACGACGTGAAAGCGGTGGCGCAGGAACTCGACGCGCCGCGACGGCAGCAAGCCGGTGGCGATCGGTGCCTCGCTCGGCGGCATCTCGGCGATGCTGGCGGAAGGCGAGACCTTGCGCGACAGCGGCGAGCATCTTCTGTCGTCGCTGGTGCTGGTCGATATCACGCCGCGCGTCGATTACGAGGGCGTCGCCAAGGTGCAGGGCTTCATGCGCGCGCATGCGCAGAGAAGGCTTTGCGTCGGTCGAGGAGGCGGCCGATGCGGTCGCCGAATATCTGCCGCACCGGCCGCGGCCGAAGAACAACGAAGGCCTGAAGAAGAATCTGCGGCTGTCGCCGGACGGACGCTGGCGCTGGCATTGGGACCCGCGCTTCATGGACGGGCGCAAGCCGCTTCGATCCCGACCGCGAGCGGCTCGAAGCGCTCGATGCTGGACGCGGCGAGCAACATCAAGGTGCCGGCCCTGCTGGTGCGCGGCGGCTCCTCCGAACTGGTGCAGGAGGCGCATGCCAAGGAATTCCTCGAACTCGTGCCGCATGCCGAATATGTCGATGTCGCCGACGCCCGCCACATGGTGGCCGGCGACCAGAACGATCATTTCTCGGTCGCGGTGCTCGATTTCCTCGGCCGGCTGAAGGGCTGAAGGCCGCGCTGACAAAATCCCAGCGTCTGCAAAGAGATCGCGGCTCGCGGAGAAAATTATTCTACAGCCATGCGGAAACCATAGCCCCCTTCGGCCGAAAAAGCGGGGTGGCGGAGATCAATTTCAACCTTTATGTGTTAGCTCGAACGCAAGATCGAAGGCGCGAGGCGTTACATGGCCCACCAAGAGATGGCGCAGCAGAACAGACTGGCATCGATCGGCAAGCTCGATCCGGTCTGGGCGAAGGTCCGCGAGGAAGCCGAGGACGATCGTGCGGCGCGAGCCTGCGCTCGCGACCTTCATCTATTCCACCATCCTGCATCACGACACGCTGGAAGCGGCGGTGGTGCATCGCGCCTCCGAGCGGCTCGATCATCAGGACGTCTCGGGCGAGATGATCCGGCAGGCCTATGCCGACGCGCTCGAGGATGAGCCTTCGATCGGCGACGCCTTCCGCGCCGACATCGTTGCGACCGTCGATCGCGATCCGGCCGCCGACCGCTTCATCGAGCCGGTGCTCTATTTCAAGGGCTTCCACGCCATCGTCACGCATCGGCTGGCGCATTGGCTCTATCGCAAGGGCCGCAAGGACTTCGCGCTATTATCTGCAGAGCCGCTCGTCGGCCGTGTTCCAGTGCGACATCCATCCCGACTGCGAGGATCGGGCGCGGCATTTTCCTCGATCACGCCACCGGCCTTGTGGTCGGCGAGACCGCGGTGATCGAAGACGATGTGTCGATGCTGCATGGTGTGACGCTCGGCGGCACCGGCAAGGAAGACGGCGACCGCCATCCGAAAATCCGCCACGGCGTGCTGATCGGCGCGGGCGCCAAAATTCTCGGCAATATCGAAGTCGGGCATTGCGCCCGCATCGCCTCGGGCTCGGTTGTCATCAAGTCGGTGCCGAACAATGTCACGGTCGCAGGCGTGCCGGCGCGCGTCGTCGGCACCGCCGGCTGCGCGGAGCCGTCGCGGCGCATGGACATGGTGTTCGAAGTCGGTAATTGATCTGCGCGAGCGCGTGACCCTATATCCGGTCGCGGCGCCGTGTTGAGCGTGGGCGAGGCCGCCTGCGTCGCAGCAGGAGGACGATCGTGGACGTTCAGGAAATCAAGAAGATCGACGCCTATCTGAAGCGGCTGTTCGACAATCCGAAGATCCGCGTGGTGCCGCGGCCGAAGAAGGACGATTCCGCCGAGGTCTATATCGGCGAGGAATTCATCGGCGTGCTGTTCGTCGACGACGAGGACGACGACAAGTCCTACAATTTCCAGATGGCGATCCTGGAGACCGATCTGGAGCCGTAAGGCCTGCGTCGATCGCCGGAGCCAAGTCGATTCGCAGGACGCGAAGCTCGCTCAGCCGATGCTCGGCGATCGACTGATTCGCCAGAATTGTTTCGCCTGCGGATGCGCGATCAAGCCCGCGCATGACGGCGTCGAGCTAGCGCCCGGCGCCGCGCAGCTTGCCTGATCAGCGCGTCCAGGCCCTGCGACACCGTCTGCCCAGTCCGACAGCCATTCGCGCGGGAAGCGTGCGGTGATGTCGGCCTGTCCGATCCGCCGTTCGAACAGGCACATTCCGATGTCGTGCCTCGTTGCGGCCGTCGCGCGTGCAGCGGACCAGGAAGCGCTCGGGGCCGGTGCTGTCATACAGCATGTCCTCGCCCTGATAGGGCGTGCCGTCGCGGAACGGCCGCACCGCAAGCCCGCCCGGCTCGGTCGAGATCGAGGGCTCCAGATAGCGCGGATAGATGGTGTTGAAGCGCTCGATCAGCGGCAGCGTGTTGCCGAAATTGGCGATGGTGAGGAACACCCGATCGATCGCTTTCGCCGACGTGACCGGGCCGGCCTTGACCGGCGGGATCGGGCGGCTCGAGCGAGGGCCACAGGAACACCAGGTCGACGCGCTCCTGGGTGCCGGGCTTGCGCTGCATCTTGTTGCGGATCGCGGCCGGCGGAATGTTGAAATTCACGCCGTTCACCGTGATCGGCAGGCTCGGCGCATCGAGCGACATGTCGGCGGCGGGCCAGCGCGGCCACAACAGCCAGGTGACCCAGAGCGTCGGCGCCGAGAAGTCCTGCGGAAAATACCGCGATCGGCAGCCACAACACGCTGCGCTTTCGCCTGGGTCGCGCCGGCGCATAATGCGCGCGATGGGTGTGGCTCATCGCCATGTTCGGCCTCCGAGGTGAATTGCGAATCGCCGCAAGTATAGGCGCGACCGTCCAAGTGACCTTCGGAATTGAATTTTTCGGCGTTAACCCTTTCTTTACGAAGCGCTGGCGGGCGGCCGCGCGTCTTGGCACATGATTCTGCAAGACGCTTGAGCGCGATGCGAGCGCGATCGACCGGTTCGTCTGCGTTTCGACATCGAGCCAAGAGAGGCCGGGAGTACCGACATTGTCGGCGGAAGCACTTCATTCCATCTATCTTCTGCTGCTCGGATTTTCGGTGGCGGGCGCGCTCGCGACCGGCTACCAGCTCGTGACCGCGCGTCCGGCAAGCTTCAATATTTTCGGCGACGGCACCGGTCCGGTGGCGGTCGCGCATGTGCCGTTCCTGGTATTCGCGGCGCCGTTCATCATGATGCGCGATGCGATCTATGTCCGCCGCTCGGGCGCGGAGAATTTCATGGCCGGCCTCGTGGTCTCCATGATCGCCGGGCGCCTGGAGCCTGCTGTCCGGAAAATTCGTCATGCTGGCGGTCCGCATGCTAGGGCTTGGCTGAGCGACAATTTCGCAAGGTCAGACATGCCGATCTATGAACTGAACGGGCAGGCGCCCGGAATTTCCCGCCGACGGAAGCCACTGGATCGCCGAAACCGCGGTGCTGATCGCGCGCGTGCGCATGAAGTCCATGACCAGCATCTGGTTCGGTGCGGTGCTGCGCGGCGACAACGAATGGATCGAACTCGGCGAGCGCTCGCAGATTCAGGACAATGCCACGCTGCATACCGATCCGGGCTTCCCGCATCACCATCGGCGAGGATTGCGTGATCGGCCACAAGGTCATGCTGCATGGCTGCACCATCGGCAATAACAGCCTGATCGGCATGGGCGCGATCGTGCTGAACGGCGCGCAGGATCGGCAACAATTCGCTGGTCGGGGCGGGCGCGCTGGTCACCGAGGGCAAGTCGTTCCCCGACAATTCGCTGATCGTGGGCTCGCCGGCGCGCGCGATCCGCACGCTGACGCCGGAAGCGATCGCCTCGATTCGCCACGGCGCCGAGCATTACGTGAAGCGCTCGCGCGAATATGCCGCGAAGTTGAAGCGCATCGGCTGAAATCCCGCTTTCGGAGCTCGTGCGTAATGCGCCGCGCCCTGGTTCCGACCGAAATTCGCTTCATTTCGTGACCTCCTTGCGAATTTCGATTCGAAGGACGCCAGCTAGCCTATGATCAGTGCGTTTGCGGATCCGCGAGACTTGCCGCGAACATGAAGCGGACGCCGACTGCCGCCTGGCGAGATCGCGATGATCGGCTGTTGTCTGCGCGCTTGTGCTGCTGGATGTCCGGCGCGTGACGCCGGCAGCGCGATCGTATCGCCTTCGTGGTCGGCAATTCGCGCTACGAGAAAGCCGAACCGCTTGCCAATGCGCAGCGCGATGCGGCGGCGGTCGCCGACCGGCTGCGCGATCTCGGCTTCGAGGTCACCGAGGTATTCGACGGCGACGCCTTCACGCTCAACCGCGCCGCCGACCGCTTCGTGACGCAGGCGAGGAACGCCGATCTCGCGCTGTTCTATTTTGCCGGCCACGGCATCCAGCTTTTCGATCAGAATTTCCTGCTGGCGCGCGATGTCGATCCGAACAAGATTGCGCAGGTCGCCGATCTCGGCCTCGATCTGACGAATTTCATGACGCGGCTGCGCGGCTCGGGTGCGGTGCGGATCGCGCTTCTGATCGATGCCTGCCGCATCAATCCGTTCGGTTTCGAGGAGACGGTGCGGCTCGTCGATCTCGTGCGCAAGGCCGGCGGCGGCAAGCCCGCTGCGCCGGCCGATGCGGCGGCCGGCAGCCGGGGACTGGCGCGCGTGATCCTGGTCGATCCGAGCAAGCAGCGAACCGACGGCAATGCCGAGACGCTGTTCTTCTTCGCCGCCCAGCCGGGTCAGGTGTCGTTCGATGGTGCGGGACAGAATTCGTATTTCGTCGAAGGCCTGCGCGAGGAACTGAGCAAGGGTGGCCGTCCGCTGACCGAGATTTTCCGCAATGTCAGCGCCTATGTGCGCACCGTCACCAAGGGCGAGCAAATCCCGCAGGTGGTCAGCGACTGGACCGCGGACGTCACGCTCGGCCGCGCCGCGGTCGAGCGCGTCGCCTATCAGGTGATTTCCAACAACGACGACAAGCCGCTGTCGAAGACGAGCGCGACCTGGTGCTGCGCTCGGCCAACGGCTTTTCCAAATTCCACGGCGACTTCATCGCCAAGGCCGGGATCGGCGACCTGCCGTCGGGCGACATGAGCGACGATGACAGGGAGCGTGCGCGCAAGCTCGGCCTTGTCCAGGGTTTCACCATCGATTACGACCTCGACCGCGACGGCCGCGACGAAGTCCTGAGCGTACATTTCCAGCAGACCGGCTATTGGCTCACGCTTCCACAGCCAGGGCGTGATCGCGCAGGTCGCAAGCTGCTTCGACGGCGATACGCCGAGCGCGGTCGAGATCGCGCTGAAAGACATCAACGGCGATCGCAGACCCGAAGTCTTCGTCGCCTACGAGACCGAGAATACGACCGGCTGGGGCAAGTTCTGCGTGCTGGAATTCAAGGGCGTGCCCAATCTTGCCGAGCGGCGGCGCGCCTCCACCGGTCAGATCAATCTCGGCTTCAGCGCCTTTCGCACGCTGTTGCGCGGCGAAGCCGGCTGGAGCGTGACGATTGCGAACGACAACACCATCAAGGTCTGCGGCGGCAGCAATTGCCACTCGTCCTGGACCTACAGCTATGACGGCGAGAAATTCCGCCTGCTCGATCTGAGCGGCGAAAAGCCGGGCGCCGCTGCGGGCTTGCCGTTCGCGGACGAGAAGCGAGCGCGCGGGCAACCTCTATTCCGCTTTCATGCGCTCGGGCGGGCCGCTTGCTCGCCTCGCAAGGATGGCGGAGCGCGCGAAAGCCAGACGGCAGTATCGTCAGCGCGCGGATCGGAAATCGCACCGAGGTTGCCTATGAATGTTCGAGAAACAGCGTCGGCACCATTGCCTACGAGGCGCTGGAACTGCGCGACAAGCCCGGACCGAACGCCACGGGAGCAGGCGAAATCGAGATCGAGCCCACGCTGGCTTACGGAGAAAGTGCCGACAAGGTGCCGATGCTGCTCGACGGCAAACCATGCGGGCCGATCTCGATCAGCACCGGCGACAATGGGCTGATCCAGATTCAAACGCCAGACGACGGGAAGAGCGCCTGTCTCGACGGGCTGGCGCGCGCGAAGATCGCGACCTTTCCGCTGCTGTATCAGAACGCGCTGCTGCGCGTGCGGCTCGAAGGCGGCGGTCAGGCCTTGTCGCAGGCGCGGGCTTTTTGCGGCGGCAGGCTTGCCAATGCGCTGCCGGTTGCGCCCACGGAAGAGCGCGCGCCGGCTTCGCCGCCGGACAAGGCCGGCGGGCTCGATGCGCGGGCGCGGCAATTCCTCGAAGATTATATGAAGCGTACCGAGGGCGAGACCGAGCAGGTGCTGTCCTTCGTGCGCAACAATTTCGGCGCCGAAATCCGCTATTACGGCAAGACCGTGCCCCTGGCGCAGGTGGTGCAGGAGAAGCGCAGTTATCTCAACCGCTGGCCGCAGCGGCGCTATACGTTGAAGCCCGACGCCATGAAGATCCAGTGCGACGAGGCACGTTCGAGTTGCCTGATGTCGGGCGAACTGGACTATGACGTGCGCGACCCACGCAGTTCCCGCGCATCTTCCGGCGCTGCGACCTACGAATTGCGCGTGCTATTCTCGCAAGCCGGGCCGAAAATCGTGGAAGAGAGCGGCCGCACGCTGGCGCGGCGCAACTGACCGACGGGGGAGGGTTCCTTGCTTCTGTACGATCTCAAGGCCGGGATGAATCCGCGCCGCGTTCGAATTTTTCTGGCCGAGAAGGGCGTCACCGTTCCGAAGGTCGAAGTCGACATGATGACGGGCGAGAACAAGAGGCCCGAATATCTGGCGAAAAATCCGCTCGGCCGGATGCCGCTCCTGGAACTCGACGACGGCACATTGATTGCCGAATCTGTCGCCATCTGTCGCTATTTCGAAAGCCTTTATCCCGAGCCGCCGCTGTTCGGCAAAGGCGCGGTCGAAATCGCGAAAGTCGAGATGTGGAACCGGCGCATGGAGCTCGAAATCATGCGGCCGATCGGAGAGGCCTTCGAACATCTTTCGCCGTTCTGGGTCGGCCGCCGCTCGCAAGTGGCCGAATACGGCAATCTGGCGCGCGAGGTCGCGGCCGAGCGCATGGCCTGGCTCGACCGCGAGCTTGCGACGAGGCCCTATATCGCGGGCGAGAATTACACCATCGCCGACATCACCGCGCAGGCGGCGTTCGTGCTCGGCAAGAATACCGGCACGCCGATCCCCGACGAGCTTACGCATCTTCGCCGCTGGTTCGCGCAGGTTTCGGCACGGCCGAGTGCGCGGGCTTAATCATGCGATCTGTACAGCAACAAAGAGGACGATGCCATGTGCGATGCCTGTCTCGAGAAGAGGTCTGAACCGGCGCAAGCTGATGGCGGCTGGAGCCGGACTGCTGGCGACTGCGGCGTTCGGCGGGACCGCATTGGCGCAGCCGGTGTCGGCCGCGAGCGATCCGGATGCGGCGCTGAAGCTGCTGGTCGAAGGCAATGCGCGATACGTCGCCAATCAGCCGCGCGAGCGCGATTTTTCCGCCGAGCGGGCAAGCCGTGCCAAAGGTCAGGCGCCGTTCGCGGCGATCCTTGGATGCGCCGATTCCCGCGTCGCGCCGGAACTGGCTTTCGACCAAAACCCGGGCGATCTTTTCGTGGTCCGTGTGGCCGGCAACTTCATGACACCCGACGGTCTTGGGCAGTCTCGAATACGGCGCCGCGGTGCTCGGCACCAAGCTGATCATGGTGCTCGGACACACCAGTTGCGGCGCCGTCGATGCCACCGTCACCGCGCTCCAGAAAGGCAACACGCTGCCCGGCCACATCGCCGACCTGGTGCGGGCGATGAAGCCCGGTATCGACCCGGTGCTCAAGCAACCCGGCGACGATCTGCGGCAGCGCGCCGTCGTCGCCAATGTCCGCTACAATGTCGACCGGCTTGCGAAGTCGAAGCCGATCCTCGCCGCCATGGTCGCGAAGAAACAGTTGCGCGTCGTCGGTGCCTATTACGATCTGCCGACCGGCAAGGTCACGCTGGTCTAGGCGGTCGTCATCCTGCGTCCGCAAAATATCGTGTCGCCAAAAAAGGTGCGGCCGGCTCCGGGGGGAGAGCCGGCCGCCACGAACCCGGTCGGGGACGGGGAGGGGTGGGGACGTGACCGGGGTCGTGATCTCTGATTCTCTGTTGCCTCTCAGCGCGACGTTGCGGTCGTGATGGTCGGGCGCGGATCGCCGAGCGAAATCCACACATTCTGATCGTGCTGCGACTGACGCTTCACGAAGCGGTAGCTGGTATCCGACCAGAGCAGGATGTCCTGGTTCTGGTTGTCGAGAATGAACTCGCCCTTGTCGGTCTTGACCGTGAGCACCGCATGGCCGTCGCCGTTGCGCTCGCGCACCACGGTGATCAGCAGCGCCTCGCGCGGCCAGCCCGCCTGCATCAGCATGCGGCGCTTCAGCAGCACGTAATCCTCGCAATCGCCCTTGCCGTCATCGGGATAGGACCATTTCTCGACCACGCCCCAGTGATCCATGTCGGTGATCGGGCGGATCGTGTCGTTGACCCATTTGTTGATGCGGGCGAGATCCTTCCAGGCCTTCGTGTTCAGTACGACGTCACGCGGCATCGACGCAGCCGGTCGCGCATTCGCGCGGAGTTGTCGGCACAGAACTCGATCCATCCGATCGGCGGGCGCGAGTTGTCGCCGGTCGACACGAACAGCGGACGCGGATTGGCGAGCGCGCTCGATCGCGAACGCAATCATGCAGCCTGCCGCCGCGATCCGGACGCCTTCGAGTATCCTTTCTGAATACCGTTGCACGCGTGACCCCTTCCCTTGTCGTTGGGGCCAACCTCACACAAAGCCTTTGTATTGCCGCTAAATCGACCAAGTTGTTTTGAGGGGAATGCAAGTAAAACTAGCGACGAATACAGTATTGATTTGAATCGAAATTGAGTAAAATGCAGTCTTTCTGCATTTGATTAAAATGCCACCGATCGGCCGCCAAGCCCTTGATCCCGCGCGCAAAGGCACGCGCGCGCGAGCGCCGGTGCGCGCCCGCGCGTTACCGTTTCAAAGACGGAAAAGGGGTGTGAATTGCCGGCGCCGGACCGCGAATGGCGCCGCGCAGAGGCCCGCGGCGTTTACCCGCCGGTGACGCTTTCTTCCAGAAAGTCCGGATGCTGCAGTCGCGTGAACTCGACCGCGAAGCCATCGTCGAGATGGCGCACGACGCGGCCCTGCACCTTTCCGATCGTAACCAGCGTGCCCATGGGCGGGCGCTGGTCGGTCGCAACCGCGGCGCCGGAGAGCGAGACGTCGATCAGCCGGCAGCCGAGATTGATGCCGTTCGGCAGGATCAGCATGGTCATCGGGTTCTTCGGCACATAGCGGCCGTGGCGGCGATCTTCCGGCGAAGCGAGCAGGTGACGATTGGCAAGCCAGGTGAGCTGGGCCGCCAGCTTGTCGCGCTTTCGCAATGGTCGCCCCGATGGTCGAGGCAAAGCCATTCTCGAAATGGCGGGTGCAGACGCCTTCCAGCCGCCCGACATGATCGATATAGGCGATCACGCGTTCGCCGATCTGCGGGGAGACCGGCGCGACCACCGCCATGCCGCCGGGCGACATGTTAACGACCTGGCAAGGAAATTCGCGCCGGTCGGGCAGCATGTAGCGCCCGAGCAGGTTCACTTTCACGCGCTGGAAGCGCCGGCGCTCCTCGCTATGCGGGAGCATGCGCGCGGAGTCCTGAACCAGCGAGGAATGCAGCAATGCCATGACGTGCTGTAAAACCGATTTCCCGCACGCAGTTGCACGCGGTAGTTAAAACCTATGCAAGCAGCGTTAACGCCCGGTTAGCCCTGAAGATTCCGTGGAATTGGCGTTGCGCGGTCCGGCCGGGTAGACGACGAATCCGGGGCCGGCCAACGGGTTGTCCCGGCCTGCAACGAATTTGCGCGCGGAAGCGGTTTCGACCGCGGGTCCGACGAAGCGCACGCCGCCGGACTGCAATGTCAGCACCGGACGAATGCCGAGCCAATAGGGTGGGCGCGGCGCGGAGACTGCGCCGATCAGTCGCGCGCGCTCGCTGTCGCGGCAGGTCAGCGGCAACAGGATCATCTCGAGATCGACCATGTCGCCGTCTTCGTTGCGTCCGGTAATGCCGGTCACCGCGCCGGCGCTGTCGTCGATCGACGCATTGCACGAGCTTCGTCATCGCGATGCCGCCGGTCGGCGACCAAAGCGCCGAGAAGGCGGTGTCGCGCAGCTCGCGCCCGAACAGCGCACAGACCGAGGTTCCGGCCAGCCGGAAGGGATAGCGGCGCTGCGCGTCGAGCCCGAGCAGGAACACGTCCGGCAGGCTCGAACGGATGGCGCCCGGATCGATCTCGCTGCGATCCGGCGCCTTGCGCGAGCCTCGCAGCGCATCCCAGTAGGCGAACAAATCGCGGGTCGACGCTTGTCTCATGACCATTCCTGTCCCGGCCGTGCCGCCATGGTCATGCGACTGTCCCAGGCCGGGACAGAAATGACGGGCGGCGCGTATTGCAGACAGACAGGAGCAGGCGATGTGCCGGTCCGATCGGCGGCGGGTGCGCGCGCGTGCGGACGCCGGCGTTATTGTTAACGCAAGCTTGCGCTTGGCCGCGCGCGGCGACGCCAATAGGGTCGCGCATCGAACCAGACGACGAGCCCAGGAAGACAGACCACGCGGCTCGAACCGACCAGACTTAAAGGGGACGTGACCGGCATCGACTGGCTGGGCACGTTCGGGACAGCGGACGGGGAGGACGAAAGTCCTCCCCGTTGCATTTTGGCGTCTGCGACGGCCGCGGATGCGGAATTCAGGCCGATTTTTCTTGAATATGAGACGGTGCCGGGCGACCTAGCTCTCACATGACCTGAGCCGAAGCCGGAACCCGCTGTGCGGGGTCACGCCCCGGTCCGAAAGAAGCCTGTTGATGAATTCTCCCAGTTCCGCGAGCCGATTTTCAACATCCCCGCCGTGCTGCTCGCGATCCTCGCGGTGCTGGTGCTGATCCAGCTCGGCCGCTCGCTGTTGCTGTCGCAGCAGCAGACGGTCGAGTTCCTGCTGCTGTTTGCATTCATTCCGGCGCGCTACGACGCCAATATGCTGCCGGGCGCGGCCTGGCCGGGCGGGCTTGCCGCCGATATCTGGACCTTCGTCACCTATGCGCTGATCCACGGCGACTGGATGCATCTCGGCTTCAATGCGATCTGGCTGGTCGCCTTCGGCACGCCGCTGGCGCGCCGGTTCGGGACGTTGCGCTTCCTTGCTTTCTGCGCCGCAACCGCGGCAACCGGCGCGCTCGCGCATCTGCTCACGCATTTCGGCCAGATGGTGCCGATGGTCGGGATTTCGGCCACGATCTCCGGCGCGATGGCGGCGGCGATGCGCTTTGCCTTTCAGCGGGGCGGACCGCTGCGCCTTGGCGGCACCGATCAGAGTTATCGGGTACCGGCGCTGCCGCTGACCGACGCGCTGCGCGATCCGCGCATCCTCGCTTTCATTGCGGTTTGGTTCGGATTGAATCTTCTGTTCGGCATGGGTTCGATCTCGATCACCGGAGACGACCAGACCGTCGCCTGGCAGGCCCATGTCGGCGGCTTCATCGGCGGGCTGGTGCTGTTCGGATTGTTCGATCCGGTCGCGGCAAAGTCTTACCGTGACGAGCCGCCGAACTGGGCCGCCTGATTGCGCGGCTTGAATGCAGTGCAGCACGTCTCGTGCTGGTCTGCGGCGTCATGACGTGGAACACTTCGACTTTAGTATGGTTGTCGTGCTGGCGCGAAGTCCGGCCTGACGCGGGATCGCGCCTCCAGGATATCTAGGGAGCGAAGCCATGAATGTGACGACGATCCTTTCCACCAAGGGCCGCGAGGTCGCAACGATCTCGCCGACCGCGACGGTGGCCGAAGCTGCGAAGGTGATGGCCGATCGCAAGATCGGCGCACTCGTCATTACCGGCGCGGGCGACCGCATCACCGGCATCGTTTCGGAACGAGACATCGTGCGCGCGCTCGCAAAGCATGGCGCAGCCGCGTTGCAATTGCCGCTGAACGACGTGATGACGCGCAAGGTGGTGACCTGCGGGCCGAACGACTCGATCTCCAACCTGATGGAACTGATGACGCACGGAAAATTCCGTCATCTGCCGGTGGTGGATTCCGAAAAGCTCGCCGGCATCATCTCGATCGGCGACGTGGTCAAGATCAGGCTGGCCGAACTCGAAAGCGAGCAATCGGCGCTGCGGGAATATATCCAGACCGCCTGACGCCTGGATCATGACGATTTGGATCGATTCGATCCAAAATCTAGGTAAGGGCGCGATCGCCTCGACACTTCGGGCATGGCGCGCTCGGCCGCTTGCGTGCCGATCTCGATCGCTTCCTTGGCGCGGTGGAATTCGAACAGGCCGATCTTGCCCATGCGCGGCGAGATGGTGACGTCCGGCGGATCGCCGGCAAGACGCGAGCGCGTGACGCGATCCTGCATGACGTTGAAAGCGTCGATCATGATGCTCGCGATATTCGGCGAGCGCTTGCCGCCGATCAGTTGACGCTTGAGCAGGAATTCCGGCGAGAGAATGCGGCGCAGGCCTTCCGGGCGCGCGCGCATCTCGTCCAGGATGCGCGCATCCTCCTCGTCCGGGCCGTGATTGGCGATGGTGCCGCCGCGGCCGAGCATGTCGGAATTCAGGTTGACCGCGATGACGAGGCGCGCGCCGAGCGCCCGCGCGGCCGAAACCGGGACCGGATTGACGAGCGCGCCATCGACCAGCCAGCGGCCGCCGAGACGGACCGGCGTGAAGACACCCGGCAATGCATAGGAGGCGCGCGCGGCATCGACGACGCGGCCGCGGGTCAGCCAGATTTCGTGGCCGGTGCCGAGCTCGGTCGCGATACTGGCATAGCGTTTGGGCAGATCCTCGATCCGGGTGTCGCCGAGCGTCTGCTCCAGCCGCGCGGCGAGGCGGTCGCCGCCGATCAGACCGGAGCCGCCAAGGCTGACGTCGAGATAGCCGAGCACGCCGCGCGTCGTCAGTCCGCGCGCCCATTCCTCGAAAGCCGGCAGCTTGCCGAAGGCGTAGCAGGCGCCGACCACGGCCCCGACCGAGGTGCCGACCACGATGTCCGGCTCGATGCCGTGTTTTTCCAGCGTGCGCAGGACGCCGATATGGGCGAAGCCGCGCGCAATACCGCCGCCGAGAGCGAGCGCGATGCTCGGCCGGGGCGGCGGACTTTTTCTCCGACGTTGCTTCCGCGGCGCGATCGCCATTGACGGCGCGCCGGATCAGAGCCTGCAGCACGGTTCAACCCTTTGTCGAGATGATTGGGCGTCCGACGGATTCGAAACAAGGGGGCGCGCTTTCAATTTTCGCGCGATGGTGAAAAAGCCGGATTAACCCTTGGTGGGCCGCGTCATCCTGAACTCGCTCTCGACCACGGCGTAATTGTGATAGCCGCAGCGTGCGATCGGCTTCATGGCGGCGGTGTCGAGCAGGCCGTCCTTGATGAATTGGTCGTCGATATGCACGCCGACCACCTGGCCGAACACCACATGGGTATCGAGCGCGCGGCCGTTCATGTCGGCCATCGGCACGATCTGCAGCAGCACGCATTCGAGCGCGCAGGGCGAGGCTGCGACGCGCGGCGGCTTCACCAGGCGCGAGGGCGCGGGCGCAAGCCCGGCGCGCTCCATCTCGTTGACGCCGCGCTCGAACGGCGCCGAGGTCTTGTTCATGGCGTCGCGCAGGTCGAAGGTCGCGAGATTGCAGACGAATTCCTTGGTCTCCTCGATGAAGGCGAGCGAGTCCTTGCGGCCTTCGCTCGAGAACATCACCAGATTGGGCCGGCTGCACACGCCGTTGAAAAAGGAATAGGGCGCGAGATTGATCTCGCCCTTTGCGCTCATCGAGGTGATCCAGCCGATCGGGCGCGGTGCGACGATCGCCTTGAACGGATCGTGCGGCAGGCCATGATCGTTCTTGCGGGCGTCATAGAACATGGCTGGCTTTTCCGCCCGACTTCAGCCGCCGAAGCGGGTGACGATCTCCGACAAGGGCGGCCGCGGGCGATCCTCCGGCGGACGCGCGGCCTTGCCGATATGCACGAAGCCCGCGATGCGCTCGTGCGGGGCCAGGCCCATCGCCTTCATGACGCGCGGATCGTAGGCGTACCATTCGGTGATCCAGTTCGCCGCGTATCCGAGCGCATGCGCGGCGGTGACCAGATTCATGGTGGCGGCGCCGGCCGACAGCACCTGCTCCCATTCCGGAATTTTCACATGCGGCGCGGCGCGGCTGACGACCGCGATCACCAGGGGCGCGCGTGCAAGGCGACTGCGCTCGAACGCGATCTGGTCTTCGGTCGCGTCCGGCCGGTCGGCCTTGAAGGCTTCCGCGATCGCATCTCCGATCGCTTCTCGTCCGTCGCCCTCGAACAGGATGAAGCGCCAGGGCGTGAGCTTGCCGTGATCGGGCACGCGGGAGGCGACGGTCAGCAGCGTTTCGATCTCGGCCGCGGACGGGGCGGGGCCGGTCAACTCGATCGGCTTGACCGAACGGCGTGTTTTCAAAAGGGAGAGGGCATCGGGCATAGCTGTGCCGCTACCACAGGCCGAACACCCTTACAAATCCGGGACAGGCCGGCACAGGCTTGAATTCGCCGTGATTTCCGCCGAAAAGGCCAGCATGAGGGTGAGCGGAGCCAGGGCCAGGACGGCGGTGGCGGCGATGGTCTGTGCCGTTGCCGGGCTTTATGCGCCGCCGCTCCACGCCCAGCCCTTCACCAATTCCGGACCGATGCCGATCGGACCCGATTCCGTGCCTCCCGCCAATCTGGTGGCGCCGGGCCCGATGTGATCCGTCCGCCGGCGCCGATCCCGCTTCCGGTCGCGCCCCTGCCGCCGCCGGCGCAGATCGAGCGCGCGCCCACCGCCGCCATTCCGCCGCAGCCGCAGGCCGCACCGGTGGTGCCGGCCGGGCAGGTCGCGCTCTATCTCACGGCGCGTTTCGGCCGCGACATGGCGGCGATCCCGAGCGGGATCGTCTGGCGCATCTATCCCGATCGCCCCGACAATGCCGGCGCGATGCGGCTGGTGCGCGAGGACAAGTCCGCGGCTCCGACCATGCTGCTGCCGCCCGGGGGCTACATCGTGCATGCGAGCTTCGGCCTCGCGCAGGCGCTGAAGAAGGTGCAGCTGCGTGCCGAGACGGTGCGCGAAGTGTTCGACATCCCGGCCGGCGGCATCCGCATCGAAGGCAAGGTCGGCGATGCCCGCATCCCGTCCTCGCAGATTCATTTCGACATCTTCAAGGGCAGCCAGTTCGAGCCCGGCGACAAGCGCCCGCTCACGCAAAATGCGATGACCGGCGAGGTGATGCTGGTGCCGGAAGGCACCTATCACATCGTCTCGCATTACGGCGACGGCAACGCGGTGGTGCGCTCCGACATCCGCGTGCAGACGGCACGCGTCACCGACGTCACCGTGACGCATCGCGCCGCCGTGATCACGCTCAAGCTGGTCGCCAGCAACGGCGGCGAGGCGCTCGCCAATACGCAATGGTCGGTGCTGACGCCGGGCGGCGACGTGATCAAGGAATCGATCGGCGCCTTCCCGAAGGTGGTGCTGGCGGAGGGCGATTACCGCGTGATCGCGCGCAACGAAGGCCGGTCCTTCCAGCAGGACTTCAATGTCGTCGCCGGCGTCGACCGCGAGATTTCGGTCGTCGCGCAATAGCGCTCGCAACCATGCTTCGCGCTCGCAAGTCTTTGGGCGCTTCTGACGATCGCTCTGGGTGCCGATGGCGTGACGCCGTCCTGCGCTGCGGGCGAAACGCTGCCTGCCAATCTCGGCGCAATGAAGGAGGCCTACCGGCGGCCGCCGGTGCGGGCGGTCGACAATCCGGCTCTTGGTCGAACTCGGCCGCGACTTGTTCTTCGATCCCCTGATCTCGGCGTCGGGCACGACGTCCTGCGCAAGCTGCCATTCGCCGCAGGCCGGCTGGTCCTCGAACGAGGCGCGCAGCCGCGGCGATTCCGGGCATCTCACCTCGCGCAAGACCCAGACCCTGATCGGACTTGGCTATGCGCGTGCGCCATTCGATTGGGATGGGCGTGCCGCAACGCTGGAAGCGCAGGCCGTGTCGGCGATCGGCACCGGCTCGATGTCGATGTTCCAGATCAGGGCGCCGGTGAAGGTCTCCGATATCGTTGCCCGCATCCGCGCGAGCGATCGCTATCCGCGATGTTCAAACAGGCCTTGCCGGATGCGGCGATCAATCTCGATTCGATCGTGATCGCGCTCGCCGCCTTCGAGCGCACGATCGAGCCTGCGGAGGCGCCGTTCGATCGCTGGATCGCGGGCGACGAACGGCGATTTCGGAAGCGGCGAAACGCGGCTTCGTTCTGTTCAACGGCAAGGCCGATTGCGCGGGCTGTCACGGCGGATGGCGCTTCACCGACGACAAGTTCCATGACATCGGAACCACGACGACCGATCGGGTCGCGGCCGGGAGATCAAGGAACACGACGCTGATGCAATTTGCCTTCAAGACGCCGACCCTGCGCTCGGTTGCGCTTGCGGGCGCCCTACATGCATAACGGAAATTTCGCGACGCTCGCCGACGCCGTGAAGCATTATGTCTCCGGCGGCATCGAGCGCCCGAGCCGCTCGCCGCTGATGAAACCGGTGGCGCTGACCGACGCGGAGCAGAACGAGCTGGTCGCCTTCCTGCAGACGCTGGGCGGAGAGGCGCCGCCGCGATAGTTCAACCGGCCGCCGCGGCGCGCCGGATATCCGGCGGCATCGCTTCGTCGGCGAGCATCTTCAACGCCTCATCGAGCGGCATGACCTTCTGGCCGTCGCTGCCGAGCCTGCGGATCGAGACCGTGCGCTCGGCCGCTTCCTTCTTGCCGACCACCAGCAGCACCGGGACCTTGGCGAGCGAATGCTCGCGCACCTTGTAATTGATCTTCTCGTTGCGAAGGTCGGTCGAGACCCGAAGGCCCATGGCGGTCGCGGCCTTCGCCGCTTCCTCCGCATAGTCGTCGGCATCCGAGACGATGGTGCAGATCACCGCCTGTTTCGGCGCGAGCCACAGCGGCAGGTGGCCGGCATAATGCTCCAGCACCACGCCGAGGAAGCGTTCCATCGAGCCGCAGATGGCGCGGTGGATCATCACCGGCGTCTTCTTCGAGCCGTCGGCTGCGATGTAGAAGGCCTCGAACCGCTCCGGCAGGTTGAAGTCCACCTGCGTCGTGCCGCATTGCCAGTCGCGGCCGATGGCATCGCGCAAGACATATTCGAATTTCGGGCCGTAGAAGGCGCCTTCGCCCGGATTGATCGCGGTCTTGATCTTCCGGTTGCCGCTGCTTCGCTTCGATCTGCTTCAGCACATCGCTGCATGATGCCTTCGGCATGATCCCAGGCTTCCTCGGTGCCGACGCGCTTTTCCGGCCGGGTCGAGAGCTTCACCGTCATCTCGCCCTCGAAGCCGAAATCGGCGTAGGTCGACAGGATCAGGTCGTTGATCTTGAGACACTCCTCGGCCATCTGCTCCTGGGTGCAGAACACATGCGCGTCGTCCTGGGTGAAGGCGCGAACGCGCATCAGGCCGTGCAGCGCGCCCGACGGCTCGTAGCGATGCACGACGCCGAATTCGGCCATGCGCAACGGCAATTCGCGATACGAACGCAGGCCGTGCTTGAAAATCTGGATATGGCCCGGGGCAGTTCATCGGCTTGATCGCGAACACGCGCTCGTCCTTGGTCTCGTCGCCCGCGGATTTCGCCATGAACATGTTTTCGCGGAACCAGCCCCAATGGCCGGAGGTCTCCCACAGCGACTTGTCGAGCAGCTGCGGCGCGTTGACCTCCTGATAATCGCCCTTCAGGCGGCGGCGCATATAGGCGACGATCTCCTGGAACATGGTCCAGCCGGCCGGATGCCAGAACACCGTGCCCGGGCCTTCCTCCTGGAAATGGAACAGATCCATCTCGCGGCCGAGCTTGCGATGGTCGCGCTTCTCGGCCTCTTCCATGTTCTTGATATATTCGTCGAGCTCTTCCTGCTTCGCGAACGCGGTGCCGTAGATGCGAGAGAGCATCTCGCGGTTTGAATCGCCGCGCCAATAGGCGCCCGCGACCTTCATCAGCTTGAAGGCGTTGCCGACCTTGCCGGTCGAGGTCATGTGCGGGCCGCGGCACAGATCGAACCAGTCGCCCTGCTTGTAGATTTTCAGCTCCTGGTCTTCCGGGATGGCGTCGATCAGTTCGACCTTGAAGTTCTCGCCCTTGTCGCGGAACACCTTCTTGGCCTCGTCGCGCGACCACACTTCCTTGGTGAAGGGTTTGTCGCGCGCGATGATCTCGCGCATCTTCTTCTCGATCGCGGACGAGGTCTTCCGGCGTGAACGGCTGGTTGCGGGCGAAGTCGTAATAGAAGCCGTTCTCGATCACCGGACCGATGGTGACCTGGGTGCCGGGCCAGAGCGCCTGCACGGCTTCGGCCAGCACATGCGCGGCGTCATGCCGGATCAGTTCCAGCGCGCGCGGGTCCTCGCGATTGAGAAATTCGATCCTGGCGTCCTTGCCGATCGGATCGGCGAGGTCGGTGACCACGCCGTCGAGCGCCATCGCGACCGTGCGCTTGGCGAGCGAGGGCGAGATGCCCTTGGCGATGTCGAGACCGGAAATATTGTCGGGGAATTCACGGCGTGCGCCGTCGGGAAAGGTCAGCGTGACCATCATTCACTCCTGTTGCTCACTCCCGCGAACGAGCGCGGGTAAGCGGGGTTTGAGGGGAGGGATATAGCAAAGGATTCGCGAGGTGCAATTAATTGCATTTCCTACAAGGCTCGGTCGCCCCCGCGAAAGCGGGGGTCCATAACCACCGCTCTGGGATATGGGTCCCCGCTTTTGGTTGAAGACGCGCTGCGCGCTTTTCGTGGGGACGCCTGAGCAAGGCAAAGCTCCGCCGTCCCTGTTCTTTGCGGCGCGGGGTACGCCGTAGGCTTCCGTCGCATTCCTGCCCTTGAGAAGGGCGCGCGGAACGCCGGGCTTTCGGAAAAGCCCGTAGCCTCATGCGCGAAGTGTGAAAGCGCATGAGCAGATAGTCACTACGGACCGCCGAAAGAATCCGGCGTACGCAGACAAGTTTACGCAGTCTGCGCAAGCTTGACTGCGATGCGCGGCGCGTTACAGGTCTGCTCCAGCGCCACCGGTGGAACGCTCCACCGCCGTCTCCGGGCGCAGTGCCTCGGCGTGGCGCGGCTTGAACCTGTGCCTCGGGCGCGGCGCGTCTGCCGCACCCGAGGCTGCCGCATCCCGCTCCGCGTCTCGTGACGCTCATGAAACGCTCCTTCGACGGAGCGAGGTAACTAGGATTATGATCCTAGATTGAGACAAAATTATGATCATGCGAATCTGCGTGGCCGGGTCGGGAAGATTTTTACTTTGTGAGCGCAAAATAGATCGCAAGCTGGGGCTGGAATGCCCCGGTTCCGCCACCACTTTGCGGGATTGTGGAAACGCATGTTGCGCCGCATTCCTGAACCGGCGATCGCGATCGGATCGATGAGCCTGTTTCGCGCCCTGTTGCTGACGGCGATCGCGTTACCTCCGGTCATGTCCGTGGGCGCGCCGGTCGCGCTTGCGCAAACCTCGTTGCCGAGGGCGGCCCCATCCCAGCCGATACCTCCCAAAGCGCTGCCGCAAAGGGCGCGCGCCGCAGAAGGCCGCACCGCAACGCGCTGTGGTGCGGCACGAGCCGATCATCTTCTTCGTCGCCAGAGGGCGGCCGGATGCCTGCGGAACCGGCTGCGATACCTGGATCGGCGCCGAGGGCACCTTCGACCCCGATGCGCTGCGGCGGCTCAACGCGTTTCTGGCGGTGCCCGGCCGGCAGAGACTGCCGATCTTCTTTCATTCGCCGGGCGGCGAATTGCAGCCCTCGATCGCGATCGGTCACCTGCTGCGCGAGAAGCGCATGACCGCCGGCATCGGACAGACCCTTCCGGACGGGTGCCGCGAAGCCGCCAAGGCGGACGCGGCCTGCCGCAATGTGATGCGGTCCGGCCGAGAGATGCCGGCGCGCTTGCAGGTGTCGAGCGGCGTCTGTGCGTCGGGCTGCGCCTATGCGTTGATCGGCGCGTCGACGCGGCTGATAGGGCCGGGCGCGCGCTTCGGCGTGCATGCCAATCGCGTCATTGCGCGCGCCGATCACGCCGACGAAATCCGCCGCGCGGGCCCAGGCGCGCGCAACAGCGCGGAAAGCCAGTCCTACGATCTGCTTCGCCATTACGTGACCGTCGCGGGCGTCGATCCCGAGCTTATCGACCTTGCGGTTCGCACGCCGCATAACCGCGTGCATTGGCTGTCGCGCGAAGAGCTCGAACGTTTCGGACTGGTGCCGGGCGACTTTTTCGAAACGCGCTGGCTGCGCCACGCCAAGCCGGACGGCTCGACCTTCATCATCAAGTCGCTGACCCAGGTGATGCCGACCCAGGAACACCGCACCACCAATATCGCGATCAATTGCGTGCCGAACACGCGCGCGACCGTGATGCTGCGGCGCGAGCTTGGCACCGCCGAGAACACGCCGCAGCCGGTGGTGCGGCTCAGTTCCGGCGAAGCCTTCGTGCTGGTCTTCAGTCACGGCAACCGCAGCGCCGGTGCGACCGAGGTGCGGGTGCAGCCGGTTGCGGCCGATGCGCTGGCGCGGGTCGCGGCCTCCGACGGCATCGTGTTCCGGGAGGAAGGCGCGCGCGAATTCAGGCTCTCGACCAAGGGATTGTCGGAAGCGCTCGGCGCCTCGCCGCTGCGCTGTGGCGGGCGGGCGTAGAGCATGATCCCGAAAAGTGGGAACCGGTTTTCGGAAAGGATCATGCTCCCACAATAATTCTCACAAGCGCGTCAGCTATCGAAAGCATGCTTCGTCGGCATCGCCCGATATGCTAGTCGGGCGGCATGACGCAGGCTTCCGGAACCAGAGCCTGGCAGATCTGGCGCGACCGGCGCGGGCGCGTGGCGCCGCTGCGCGTCATCGCGCTGGCATTTCTGCTGGTTCCGGCCGCGTTGCTGATCCATGCCTATTCATCGAACGGTGCGCCGGTGCGTTTGTGGAACGATCTCGTCCACCGCACCGGCTATTGGGCGCTGATCTTCATGCTGGTGGCGCTTGCGATCACGCCGATCCGGCGCAGCGGTCGCTTCGGCGGCCTGCTCGATGTGCGAAGGCTGATCGGGGTCGGCGCTTTCGTCTACGCGACCTTGCATATCGGGCTCTACATCACCGACGAGAAATTCGACCTGGTCAAGGTCGCACTCGAAATCGTCAAGCGGCTCTATCTGACCATCGGCTTCGTCGCCTGGCTCGGCCTGCTGGCGCTTGCGATCACCTCGAACGACACCATGGTGAAGAAGCTAGGCAGCGCAACGCTGGCAGCGGCTGCATCAGATCACCTATGTCGTCGCGTTCCTGTCGCTGATCCATTTCTTCCAGCAGACCAAGGCGGATTTCACCTTGCCGGCGACCATCTGCGGGTTGTTCGGCTGGCTGATGGTGTACCGGCTGGTGGCGTGGCGGGTGCGCGAGCCTTCGACGCTCGTGCTGTTGGCGATGACCATCGTGGTCGCGCTGCTGACCTTCCTCGGCGAAGCGTTCGGGTATCGCGCTCTGGTACAAGGTCTCGCCGATGACGGTGCTGTCGACAGTGTTCGACTTTTCGCTCGCGATCCGGCCGGGCTGGTACGTGCTGGGCGCGGGGCTTGCCGTCTGCCTGCTCGATCTCATTCGTTCGCGCACGCAGCCAGCGCGCAACCGCAGCGCCGAGATCGGCGGCTCAGGCCGGCGGGGTCTCGTTGGTGCCGCGCCAGCGCGCATAGCGCCAGGGCAGATACCAGCGTGCGGCCTTCGGTTTGTCGGATGGCACGAAGTCGAGCCCGGAAGTTCCATACGGATGGCAGCGGCAGATCCGGCCAAGCGTCATCCAGCCGCCGGCCCAAAGCCCGAAGCGGGAGAGGGCCTCGTCGCCATATTCGGAACAGGTCGGAAGATGCCGGCAATGGAACCCGATCAAGGGCGAGAATGTATAGCGATACAGCCAGATCAGGCGCGCGGCCCAGCGCGCGTGGTGCGTTGCGGACACACCTGGTGCAATTCGCGGATACCGGATGGCCCGCTTTCATTATGGTTTCTGCCATTGAAGCACGGAACCTGACCTCAGGATCATCCGATAAAACCTGCGAAAACGGCCCCCTCGCTCGGGTTCCTTGCGGCGGCGCCGTATATTCCCGCCGCCCCATACAGCAAAGGTTGCGCTGGACGCGAATCCTGCCCGCATACTAAAAAATACATGGGTGACGGGTGGTCCCAATCACCGGCGCAAACAAGCCGGGACGCCGATTTTGGCAGGGACAGAACCGGGGGAGTTGCATGAAGCGACGCCTGTTCGGTGCGGTCGCACTGGGATGCCTCTTTGTGTCTTTCGCAATTCCGGTTGCGGAGGGCGATCCCTCCCGTTCCGCCCCAATGCAATTCGTTCTTCGCCAGGACGGTCCGGGCGCCTGCGCGCCGAAATGCAAGGTCTGGGTTTCGGCGACCGGCATGATCCGCGCCGAGACCGCGCGCGAATTCGAGGCCTTTGCCGCGAAAACCAATATCCGCGGCGCTGTTATCGCGCTCAATTCGGAAGGCGGCTCGGTGCATGGCGCGATCGCGCTCGGCCGCGTCATCCGCAAGTTCGGCATGACGACCACGGTCGGCCGCACCATCGACGGCGCGGGCGGGGCGGAGGCGGCCTCGCGCAATGCATCGCTCTCGCCGCGCGCCGATTGCGAATCCATGTGCGCCTTTGTGCTGCTGGCGGGCCAGCGCCGCGTGGTGCCGAGCGAGGCGCGGGTGCGCGTCCATCAGATCTGGCTCGGTGACCGGCGCGACGACGCCGCGGCCGCGACCTATTCGGCCGAGGACCTGGTGCTGGTCCAGCGCGATATCGGCAAGCTCGCGCAATATACCATCGAGATGGGCGGCACCGTCGAATTGCTGGAAGTGTCGCTGCGCATTCCGCCCTGGGAGCCGATGCGGGCGCTGACGCGCGATGAATTGCGGCGAATGAATCTCGACAATTCAGACGTGGCCGATGCAAGGCCGGCCCATCCGGAAGCTGCCACCACCGCGTCGCCGTCGTCGTTTCCGGTCAAGCGCATTGCGATGACCGGCCAGCGCGAACGCGACAAGGACCGCGGTTGGGTGATGGCGGAGCGCGCCGGCAATTCGACGCTGACGCGGCGTCATCCGCTCACGGTCGAGGGCGAGGAACTCGGCTCGTTCGAGGTATCCTTCGCCTGCGGGACCACGGCGAACGATTTGCTGCTGCTTTATACCGAGACGCGCCGTGCCTCGGATGCGCCGCCGCTCCTTGACGGCGGTCGAAGTGCGGATTGCCGGCAAGACGATCCTGCTGTCGCTCGGACCGTCCCGCACCGGCACAGTCGACCGGCGAGCGGATGTCGTCGGCGAGCGGCGCGGTCACGGCTTCGGTGCTGAAGAGCTTCGCAGCATCGGCGAGCCGGTCGCTGACCGTCGAGACCACGCTGAACAATGCCGACTCCGCGATGATCCGGCTCGGCAATACCAACGCCTTCCACAATCTGCCGTCGTTCCTGGCGTCGTGTGCGGAGCCTGGCCGCGCCGAGCACGCGCGTCTGCAGCCGGCGGAGTGACGGGCTTCCAGCGGATCAGCCGGCCGCAGCCGCTTCCTTCGCCGCCTTGCGCTTCTGCTCGATCTGGTCGATCGCCGCCACCACGGCATCGAAGGTCAGAAGCGTCGAGGCATGGCGCGCCTTGTAGTCGCGCACCGGCTCCAGCACCGCGATATCGGCCCATTTGCCCGGCGGGCGGCGCGCCGTTTTCCTTCAGCATCCGGCGGACAGTCTCGCGCAGGGACCGCAATTCCTCAGCCTCCGAGCCGATGACATGGCGCGCCATGATCGAGGACGAAGCCTGGCCGAGCGCGCAGGCCTTCACGTCATGGGCGAAATCGGTGACCGTATCGCCGTCCATTTTCAGGTCGACGGTGACGGTCGAGCCGCACAGCTTGGAGTGGGCGGTAGCGCTGCCATGCGCGTCCGGAATGCGTCCGATTCGGGGAATCGAGCCCGCCAATTCGAGAATCCGGCTGTTGTAGACGTCGTTCAGCATGGGGCGAGACCGAAAGGTCCGTTGAGGAAGCCTTATTGGAGTTAAGGCGGCAACCGATTATATAGGGGCTTGGGAATGCAGCGTCCAAGCCCGGCAGGAGACGGGTGGCGCGGCCGACCCGGTGACACCCCCGGCGGCCCGGTCCAAGGGATCGAGAGCCCCGGTCGAACGGAGAGACCTCGTTATGGACGCTATCGTGAAGCCCTGGCCGAAGAATCCCTCGGCCACTCAGCCCGTTTCCGACCATGTCCGCGCGGCGCCGCAGCCGGCCGCCAACCGCCCGACCCGCGAACAGGCGGAAGAGGCGGTGCGCACCCTGATCGCCTTTGCCGGCGACGATCCGGCGCGCGAGGGCGTGCTGGAGACCCCGGGCCGGGTGGTCGAGGCCTATGAGGAAATGTTCCGCGGCTATCGCGAATGCCCGGCCGACGTGCTCGACAAGACCTTCTCCGAGAGCGAGGCCTATGACGATTTCGTGCTGGTGCGCGACATCACCTTCAATTCGCATTGCGAGCACCACATGATGCCGTTCTACGGCAAGGCGCATGTGGCCTATCGCCCGGTCGACCGGGTGGTCGGACTGTCGAAGCTGGCGCGCCTGGTCGATGTCTATGCGCATCGCCTGCAGACCCAGGAGCACATGACCGCGCAGATCGTGACCGCGATCGACGAGATCCTGAAGCCGCGCGGCGTCGCGGTGATGATCGAGGCCGAGCATATGTGCATGTCGATCCGCGGCGTGACCAAGCCCGGCGCGCTGACGGTGACGACGCAATTCCGCGGCTCGTTCCGCGACGACCCGAACGAGCAGGTGCGTTTCCTGACCTCGATCCGGTCCGGGCAACGCTGATCGCGCTGCCAGCCGCCGTGACAGTTCTACGCGATGGCCGGGAGCAATCTCGGCCATTGTCCAGTTTCGCTGGAGCTTTCGCAGATGACAGCCGCATCCGAAATCGAGGAAGGCATAACGCTGCAACCCAAATTCGATGCCGACGGCCTCGTCACCGCGGTCGCGACCGATGCCGCGACCGGCGAATTGCTGATGGTCGCGCACATGAATGCCGAGGCGCTGAAGAAGACCATCGCATCCGGCGAGGCGCATTATTACAGCCGCTCGCGCAAGAAGCTCTGGCGCAAGGGCGAGGAATCCGGCCACACCCAGCGCGTGGTCGAGATGCGGGTCGATTGCGATCAGGACGCGATCTGGCTGAAGGTCGAGCAGAAGGGGCCGGGCGCCTGCCACACCGGCCGGCGGAGCTGCTTCTATCGCGCGGTGCCGCTCGGGCAGGGCGGCAAGGTCGCGCTGGAATTCCGCGACGCCGAAAGGGCCTTCGATCCTGCGGCAACCTATCAAGCCAAGTCATAAGCCCGTGAAGGCATCGACTTTCCGCCGTGAATCACATATCTGATACCACGAGCGGGAGAGACTGACCCCGGTTAACGCTCGGGTCTGGCGCCGAAGGAGCAACCGCCCCGGAATCTCTCAGGCAAAAGAACCGCTCCGAAGTTAGACACTCTGAAGAGTGGAGCCGGACCGGCGATGCCGGCATCGCGCGTCCGAAGGCTCCCGCCGACGGTGTAAGTCGCAGCGGCAATCAGGCCGCGCGATGAAACTCTCAGGCCAATGACAGAGGGGGCCGCATTCGTGGAAGCACGAGTGCGCGCCAACGCTCTGGAGGCCTGAGGATGGTTTCTTCATCCGAAGATTTCGATGTCATCGTGCTTGGCGCCGGCATAGTCGGCGTCAATACCGCTTACTGGAATCTGCGCAACGGCAAGTCCGTATGCGTGATCGATCGGCAGCCCGGGCCGGGCCTCGAGACGAGCTTCGCCAATGGCGGCCAGGTCTCGGTCAGTCACGCCGAGCCCTGGGCCAATCCGTCGGCCCCGCTCAAGGTTCTGCAATGGCTGTTCCGCAGCGACGCGCCGCTGCTGTTCAGGCCGAAGCTCGACATCCATCAATGGCTCTGGATCGCGAAATTCCTGGTCGATTGTCTGCCGTCGCGGGCCGACCGGCACACCACCGAGATCGTGAAGCTCGCCACCGAGAGCCGCGGGCTCATCCAGGCGGTCCGGCAGAAGGAAGGCTTTCACTACGACGAGCGCAGCAACGGCATCCTGCATTTCTACCGCGATCCGAAGGAATTCGAGGCCGCCACGCGCGTCGCCGAACTGATGCGAAAGCATGGCTGCAATCGCGAGGTGATCGGCGTCGACCGCGTCGTGGAGATCGAACCGGCGCTGGCGGACAAGCGCGATGCGATCGCGGGGGCGACCTATACCGCCGAAGACGAAAGCGGCGATGCGCTGAAATTCACGCAAGAGCTGGCGCGCGTCTGCGAGAGGATGGGCGGCGTGTTCCGCTACAGCCACCAGATAACCGCCTTGCATGCGGATCGATCATCGCGCGAGGTGCGCGCGGTGGAAGTCTGCGGCCCGGATGGATATCGGACCTTGCGCGCGCGCGACTTTGTCGTTGGGCTTGGAAGCTGGTCGGCACCGTTGCTGCGGCCCTACGGGGTGCGCCTGAACATCTATCCGGCGAAAGGCTATTCGGTGACGATCCCGACCGACGGCTCCAATACCGCGCCGGTGACCAGCCTGACCGACGACGAGTTCAAGCTGGTTTATTCCAATCTCGGCGATCGGCTGCGTGTCGCCGGCACCGCCGAATTGTCGGGCTATACGCGCGAACTCAACGAGACGCGCTGTCAGGCGATTCTGCGCAACGTGCGCAACCTGTTTCCGCGCGCCGGCAATTTCGAGCGCGCGACGTTCTGGACCGGACTCAGGCCGGCAACGCCGTCGAACATCCCCTATGTCGGGCGCACGCGTTACCGCAATCTCTGGCTCAATACCGGCCACGGTACGCTCGGCTGGACGCTCGGTGCGGGCTCGGGTTTCCGCGTTGCAAGCATGATCGCTGCCGGGGAGGGACCGGTCGTGGCTTAGCGTCCGGTCAGGGTACCTTCGAGACCTTCGCCAGCAGAATCTTCGCCCGCACCAGATGCGGCCGGTCGTACATCTTGCCGCCGATGCCGACGACGCCCGCGCCCGGATTTTCGGCGAAGGCATCGACGATCTTTTGCGCATGCGCGATCGCCTCTGCGGTCGGCGTGAACACCTCGTTGATCGCAGCGACCTGACCGGATGGATCGCCATCTTGGCGGTGAAGCCGTCGCGGCGGGCTTCCTGCGCCTCTTCGCGCAAGCCCGCGTCATTCCTGAAGTCGACATAGACGGTATCGATCGCCGGCACTCCGGCGGCCGCAGCTCCGGCGAGGCAGAGCGTGCGGGCGAGGCGATAGGGATCGAGGAAGCGGCCGCTTTCGTCGCGGTTGGCTTCCGCGCCGAGATCGGCCGACAGGTCCTCGGCGCCCCAGGTCAGCGCGGCGAGCCGCGAACTCGAGCCGCGATAGCTGCCGGTGGTGAACAGCGAGGAGGCGGTCTCGGTCGCAAGCGCCACGATGCCGATCTTGCCGTCCGGCAATCCTGCGATAGCCTCGCGCGCGGACAGCTTGGCATGCAGATGCGTGACCGAGGCGCCGCCTTCGGCCTTCGGCAGCATGATCGCGTCCGGCTTGCCTGGCACCACCGCGTCGAGGTCGTCGTCGGTCAGGCCGGTGTCGAGCGCATTGACGCGAACCAGCAGGCGCGGGCGCTGCGTTGCCTTCGCCGTCTCGCGCAGAAAGGCGAGTGCGCTTTTGCGCGCTTCGGCCTTGCGTTCGGTGGAGACCGAATCCTCCAGATCGACGATCAGCGCATCGGCGCCGCTGGTCATGCCCTTGTCGAGCTTTTTCGGAGAATTGGCGGGGACGAAGAGGAGGGAGCGCATGTATCCGAAATGTCCTATCGACGCGACCGTTTCAGCCCGGCTGCCTTGCGCAGCGCATCATTCATGCGCGTTTGCCAGCCGGCGCCCCCGGCGCGGAACGTTTCGATGATATCGGCATCGAGCCGCAAATTGATTGCGCGTTTTGGCTGTTCGAGCTTCGGCCGTCCGATCGGGACGTCCGCCGACCTCCAGTCTCGCGGCCTTCAATTGCGCATCGGTCAATTCCGGCGCATCAATGTATTCGGACTTGCGCGGGGTGTGCGCGTCAAGGGCTTTCAAATCGGTGCGCGTAGCGCGCCTGCTCCCGGTCATTGCATTGCCTCATCGATATCACATGCCGCGCATCGTCGCGTGGCGTCCAGACCACCATCACCATCCGGCCCGCGAGGAAGCCGATGGTCTGAAACCGATCCTCGCCGTAATCGAGGCGATCATCCTTCGCTGTCAACGTGCGTCCGGCAAAAACCTGCGCGGCGTCTTCAAAGTCGACCTTTCGCTCGATCAGCGTCTGCCGGCGCTTGCTTTCGTCGAAAGTGATCTTCGTGTTTATGTATATACAAAAAATAGCTCGTGTCAATATTTTATGTAGATACAAAAACGTAAGTAGCGGCCGGTTATGGCGCGGCCAGCCCGCCGCGCCCGCAACAGCGGTCTCAACCGGCCGCTTCTTGATGAAGGCCTGGCGCCGGCATTCGGCCACCAGCTTGCCGTCCTGGTTGAAGCAGCGGTGATGCAATTCGACGATGCCGGCATCGGGGCGCGATTTCGATTCGCGCTTGCCGATGATCTCGGTCGAGGCATGCAGGGTGTCGTTCTCGAATACCGGATGGGGAAAGCGCGTCTCCTGCATGCCGAGATTGGCGATGGTGGTGCCGACCGACAGGTCGCTCACCGACATGCCGATCATCAGGCCGAGCGTGAACAGCGAATTCATCAGCGGCTGGCCCCATTCGGTCTCGGTCGCGCAGAAATGCCGGTCGATATGCAGCGGCTGCGGATTGAGCGTCATGTTGGAGAACAGCATGTTGTCCATCTGCGTGACGGTCCGGTAATAGCGGTGCTCGTAGGTCCGGCCCGACCTCGAAATCCTCGAAGAACAGGCCGCCGCGCGGATGGCGCTTCGCCTCGTCGCTCATCTCGATCTTCCTCCCGGCTGCACGGCGCGGCCTGCGACCACCGTCGTTAAGCCTCCATTTACCATAATTCGACAAGGTCGCGATCGTCTGGCCGAATGGCGCAGTCCGCGCCGGCCGGGAACCGAGTTTTAACATTATGGCAGTCGACGCCACCCAGGCGGCAGGTTCGGCGGTGCAGGCGACTTCGGTCACCGCGGCCATCCGCAAGGCGTCGCAGCGTCACCGGCGCGAAATTCAGCTATCTGCTCGCGACCGCCAGGGTCGAATCCAATCTCAATCCGAACGCCGCGGCCAAGACCTCGTCGGCCGGCGGTCTGTTTCAGTTCATCGACCGGACCTGGCTCGGCACCCTGAAAGAGGCGGGTGCGCTGGCTCGGCTATGGCCGCTATGCCGATGCGATCACCAAGACCGACGACGGCCGCTATGTCGTCGCCGATCCCGCGATGCGGCGCGAGATCATGGCGCTGCGGCAGGACCCGACCGCCAATTCGCTCATGGCGGGCATCTTCACCAATTCCAACGCCAAGCATCTCACCAACAAGCTCGGCCGGGCGCCGAGCGACGGCGAACTCTATATCGCCCATTTCATGGGAGCGAATGGTGCGGCGCGGCTGATCATCGGCCGCGGAAGCCAATCCCGGTGCGATCGCGGCGCAGTCTTTTCCGACCGCGGCGCGCGCCAACCGCTCGATCTTTTTCGACAAGAGCGGGCGGGCGCGCAATTTCTCCGAAGTCGCGCAGAACCTGACCGCACGCTACAACGTCGCAAGCGCCCGAAATCCGCGCGGTCGATGCCGGGGGCGGCATCGATCCGGCCAGTGCGGTGGTGCCGGTTGCCGAGACCGCTCGGGTCGCGCGCGCCTATCAGATCGCCGAACAATGCCGCGCGCGTCGTACCCGCGACGCTTGCGCAAGCGCGCCCGATCGCCAATCAGGTGACGCAGGGCGAGCGGGTGTTCAGCAATCCCTATCGTGCCGGCGAGCGGCGTCAGCCGGTCTCGTCCGCCGTTGCCGATCTTTGGACCAACAAGGGCCGCACCGCCCAGCAGGAAGCGGCGCGCCAGGTCGCGCGCGAACTGGAAGCCAAGAGCCAGGTTGTCGCGCAGGTCGATCCGCAAGCGGCGGCGCCGCGCGGCGGAGCAACGCCAGACCGGCGGCGAAACGCTCGGTCTGTTCCAGGACATCAAGCCGGACGTGCGCTCGCTGTTCACGCGCGGCGTGCGCGGCTAGTGCGCGCGCCGCGGCCTTGCGGGCCAGCGGCGCGTTAAGAATTCAGCAATAATCGCAAAGATTTATGGTGAACCCTTTGTTAAGGGCCGTGCGCTAGCCTGTCGTTCAGCCGGCGGGAGCGACGCCGCGTAGCGTTGACCCAGACATGATAGTTCGTCAGTTTCTCTTTTGGTTGCGTAGCGCCCCCGCCGGCGAAAGGGCCGAGGCCACGGCCGCCCTCGCACGTGCCTATCTGTATTCCGATCTGTCGAGCGACGATCTCGCCGCCGCCGAAGGCGCGATGACCATGCTGCTCGACGATCCGTCGCCGCTGGTGCGGGCGGCGCTCGCGGAAATGCTGCAGCGCCTATGACAGCGCGCCGGCTTCGGTCATCTACGCGCTCGCCGCCGATCAGCCCGGATATCGCCTGCATCGTTCTGGAACGCTCGCCGCTTCTGCTCGATGCCGATCTGGTCGATGCGGTGGCGTCGCAGGGGCCGGCGGCGCAGGCCGCGGTCGCGCGCAGAGATTATGTGCCGCCCTCGGTCGCCGCCGCGATCGTGGAAGTCGGCAACGCCGAAGCCTGCCTCGAGCTTCTGGAAAATCACGGCGCCGAGATCGCGCCGTTCACCATCGACCGCATGGTCGAGCGGTTCGGACATCTGGCGCCGATCCGCGAGGATCTGCTGGCGCGGCCGGATCTGCCGGTCGCGACCCGTCAGGCGCTGGTCGCCAAGCTGTCGGAGACGCTGGCCGATTTCGTGGTCGCGCGCGACTGGCTGAATGCCGACCGCGCCCGCCGCGTCGCCAAGGAAGCCTGCGAGAAGGCGACCGTGACGCTTGCCGCCGAAACCCCGCACGAAGAAGTGCGGCCGCTGATCCGGCATCTGCGCCAGAGCGGCCAGCTCACCGCCGGCCTGATCCTGCGCGCGCTGCTTTCCGGCAATGTCACGATGTTCGAGGAATCGCTCGCCGAACTGTCCGGCATGAAGCTGTCGCGCGTGATCGGCCTCGTGCATGATCGCGGCGCGTCCGGCTTTCGCGCGGTCTACGAGAAGGCGGGCCTGCCTTCGTCGCGCATTCCCGGCCTTCCGCGAGGCGATCGCGACGCTGCAACGAGGACGGCTTCCTCGGCGATCCGTCGGGCGCGGTGCGGCTCAAGCGCCGCATGATCGAGCGCGTGCTGACCCGCTGCTCGACGAGCGCCGATCGACGATATCGAGCCGCTGCTCATGCTGCTGCGGCGCTTCGCGACCGAGGCCGCGCGCGAAGAGGCGCGCATGTTCTGCGAGGATCTGGTCGACGGGCTGCTGCCCGATCTCGGCACCCGGCTGGTCGCGGCCTGATCCCGTCGCTATCCGGTCTTTCGCGGCTGCCGCCGGCCGCGACGCCGCTTTCCTTCAACGCCGTCCGCAGATCGGTGAAGCGGCGATGCTTGACCAGAAGGTCGCGCACCGCCTCGTCGATCAATTCCTGCAAGGTGGTGCGACTTGTCGTCGGCGAGTTCTTCCAGAGCGCGCAGGTCTTCGGCATGGAATTCGATCAGCTTGCGGGGCATGAGGCTAGTGCAGGCTGCGGTCCGTGCGCGGATGCCGCTCGTGCAGGAAAACCGCCAGCTGCTCGCGAAGCGATTCGTCGCGCTCGGTATGGTGACCGGCGACGACGGCGTGCTCGAACAGCAGTTGCTGGATATCCTGCGGCAGTTCGCCCCAGGCCCCGATCACCGCCTGACCGAGCGCCAGAGCATAACGATTTTCGACGTACGGTGTCCGAATCCGCCGTCATGGCATCGCCTCCGCAACGACGGCAACGCAAACAGGCCCGTTCGGTTCCGCGCCCGGCGGGCCTGGTGGAGCGCGATTTGCTGGAATCGGACCGCTAGAATCCGGTCGGCGCCAGCGGCGGCGAGAACACCCCGTCGAGATAGTCCGGCCGGTGGCGGTTTTCGTGCACCAGATATTCCTGCGTGACGTGATGCAGCTTCGCATTCAGCGCGCTTGCGATATCGGCGATGTCGGGCCTGGCATATTCGCGCACGATCGCGCGCACCGCATCGACATGCTGGTCGATCAGCGCCAGCGGGATCCGCTCGGGATCGGGCGAATGTTCGAGCACGCGGCACAGGCTTTCGGCCGCGGGCGCCGCGAGCGGAAAGCCGAAGGTCGCGGCATCTCCCTTCACGTCATGGGCGGCGTGAAACAATTCGTCGCGGTTGTTCTTGCCGATGCCGCTCTCCTTGACGGCGTGACGGGCATTGTCGAGGCGATCGCATTCCGACGTCATCCAGTCGCCGAATTGGCCGGACAATTGCGCAAGCGCTTCCTCCGCGCGCGCGACCGGATCGTCGCCCGGCAGCGAAACCTTGGAAATGGCGCGGGCGAGCTTGTTGATCGGGACGATGACCTCGTGATCCGAAAAGGCCTGGACCGAAACGCGGTCGTCTTTTTTGGGAATGGCCATGCCTTGTCCTTTCGCGCTCAGACGCCGGCTTTGTCGTACAACGATTGCTGCTTGATGATGTCGGCCGGGCCGCCCTTGCGGCGCTCGGGCCCGGTATAGGAGGCATTGGAGTTGCGGCGGCGATCGGGACCGAAATAGGTCTTGGTGCGCACGAAGGGCCGCGGATTGGCCACCACATTGACGATGCGCTGATACAGCGCGCGCGCCGAAAGCGGCTTGGCCAGAAATTCGGTGACGCCGGCATCGCGTGCGGCGACGATGCGCTTCTTCTCCGAATGTCCGGTCAGCATGATGATCGGCACGAACGGATTGGCGTTGGCGCCGGGCTGGCGGATCATCTGGGTCAGCTCGATGCCGTCGAAAATCGGCATCGCCCAGTCGGTGATCACGATATCGGGCACGTTGTGGGTGAAGGCTTCGAGCCCGGCGGCGCCGTCTTCGGCCTCATTCACCTCGCGTGCGCCGAAGCCGTGCAGCAAGGTGCGCACGATCCGCCGCATATGGGCGTTGTCGTCGATCACGACGAACCGCAGACGGTTGAAATCGATACGCACCAGATCGCGCATAGGGACTACAACTCGGCTCAGCAATGAGAGATCGATGGCCGGCAACGGATCGGCCCGACCGAGGACGAAACGCTACGGCCGCTGCATTAACGGACCGTTAAGCATGCGCGCGGCGGTTGCGGATTATCGTCTTCGCCGCGAGTATCTCGGCGGGCGGCGTGTAAAGCCAGGCGAGACGGTCGTAATGGTCGTCCTGGCGTGCGGCCCTCGAACAGCGAATTGCGAACCAGCCGCTCGACGCCGCTCGCATGATTGAGCCGTGCATCATCAGCGACGAAATCTGCACGCGCGCGGTGCGCACGATGCGGATCGTCTGATAGTCCTGCAAGCCTGCGGCAACGTCGTCGCTGCGATCGAGGCAGGCGGCGAGGGTGACCGCGTCCTCCAGCGCCATCGCGGCGCCTTGCGCGATATATTGCACCATCGGATGCGCGGCGTCGCCGAGCAGCGTGACGCGGCCCTGCGTCCAGTTCTCGACCGGGCGGCGATGGCGGATCACATAGCAGCGAAAGGCGCGGCGGGATGCGCAGCACCCGCTGCACCGTCGCGTGATGCGCGGCGAAAAGCGGGATCACCTCGCGCGGCGAAATCTCGGCGGTCTCGTCGCGATCGGTTTCGCCGGTGACGATGGTGGCGCCGAAATTGAACAGGCTCCAGTCGCGCACCGGATAATAGATCGCATGCGAATTCGGTCCGGCCCAGAAGGACGGGTAGGGGTGCTGCAGGTCCTTCGGCATGTCGGCCGCCGGGATCACCGCGCGAAAGATGATGGCGCCGGAGGCCTCCGGCGCTCCGTCGTCGAGCAGCGCTCGCCGCATCGTCGAGCGAATGCCGTCGGCGCCGATCAGGGCCGAGGCCTCGAGCGTCTCCCCCGATTGCAGCGTGACGCGGACGCGACGAGCCGTCCTGTTCGAAACTCGGCAACCCGGGCATGGGTGCGCAACGTGACCAGGTCATGCGCCGGCAGGCCTCGAGCAGCGCGCCATGCACGTCGGCGCGATGGGCGACCGCGTAAGGATTGCCGAAGCGCTCGCGAAAGCGCGCGCCGCATTCGACATTGACGACTTCGTTGCCGGTGACGGTGTCGAACATCACCATGCGCTCGATCAGCAACGCGCGCCGCTTGACCGGTTCGCCGACGCCGAGCGCGTCGAGCGCCGACAGGGCATTGGGAGCCACCTGCAGGCCGACGCCGGCCTCGCCGAATTCGGCGACCTGTTCGAGAACGACGCTGCGGAAGCCCTTGCGCGCCAGCGCCAGTGCCGTCGCGAGCCCGCCAATGCCGCCGCCGGCAATCGCGATCGGGCGGGCGTTGCGCGCTGTCATCAATAGTCGAATTGCTCGCGCAGGATGCGTTCGTCGAGGCTGTGGCCGGGATCGAACAGCATGTGGAGCGAAATCGTGTGATCCATCGTGATGTCGACCGCAGCCACGTCGCGCACTTCGGCGTGGTCGGCGACGGCGGCAACCGGACGCTTTGCCGGATCGATCACCTCGACGGTGACGCGGGCGCGGTCGGACAACAGCGCGCCATGCCAGCGGCGCGGCCGGAACGGGCTGATCGGGGTGAGCGCCAGCAGCGGCGCCTCGATCGGAATGATCGGGCCCTGCACCGAGAGGTTATAGGCGGTCGAGCCCGCCGGCGTCGCCACCATCACGCCGTCGGCCATCAATTCCGGCAGCCGTTCCTTGCCGTCGACCAGAATGCGCAGCCGCGCGGCCTGATGGGTCTGGCGGAAGACCGAGACCTCGTTGATCGCGTAATGCTCGTGCGCCTGGCCCTTGGTGTCGCGCGCCCGCATCACCAGCGGATGGATCACGGTCGATTTGCGCGGCGGCGATGCGCTCCGCAAGCGCGTCCTCGTTGAAATCGTTCATCAGAAAGCCGACGGTGCCGCGATGCATGCCATAGACCGGCTTGCCGCTCCGCATCAGCAGGCGCAGCGTCTGCAGCATCAGTCCGTCGCCGCCGAGTGCGACCACGACGTCCGCGGCTTGGCAGGCTCGCAATCGCCGTAGCGTGCGACGAGGCGCGCCCGCGCCTCGGTCGCTTCCGGGCTCTGGCTCGCCACAAAGGCGATCTTTTTGGTCTTGCGGGCCGGACTCATCGATCGCGCTCGCGATATCTCGGGTTTGGACTGACGGGACAACCGCTTCGCAGTTTTCGGCATCATGCTCCAGCTGCTCACGGCAACGCCCGCAAGAGAGATGGAGCATGGAACGTGTGGTCCTCGTCTATACGACTTATCCGTCGCTTGTCGAGGCGGAGAAGGCGGGCACGGCCATCGTCGCGCGAACGGCTCGCGGCCTGCGTCAATATCCTGCCCGGCATGGTGTCGCATTACTGGTGGGAGGGAAAGATCGAGCGCGGCGAGGAGGTGGTGATGTTCGTCAAGACGCGCGCCTCGTTTTCCGACCGCGTGCGCAAGGCGCTCAAGGCCTCGCATCCCCATACGACGCCGGCCATTCTGGTGATCCCGGTGGAGATGGTCGAAGACACCTATCTGCGCTGGATCATGCGGGAGACCGACCGTACCGCGATGGCATGATCCCGCCGCGCGATGGCGCCGATGGCCTCCGGCTGCCTTTGATGGTATATTGCGTCCCGAACCATGTCCGTCTCCTCATCATCATCCGATCTGTCGTCGAGGCAAGTCAAGCGGTCCGCCCGCATGGAGCGGATTATCGGATCGGCGCGTCTGGTTCGCGCCTATGCGCGGCTCGTCAGCGGGCTGGTGCTGCTGACCTTCGTGCTCTGCCACCTCGCCAGCCATATTTTCCTGCTGGTGTCGCTGCCGATCGCCGACAAGGCGCTCGACGTCACGATGTGGTTCTGGCGCAGCGATGCCGGCACCCTGCTGCTCGCCACGGCCTTTACGGTTCACCTGCTCGAATGCCCTGTGGTCGATCTATATCCGCCGCTATCTGCTGATGCCGGCCTGGGAAGTCGCACAGCTCGCTGCTCGGTCTGGCGATCACGCCGCTGCTGATCATTCACGTCGTCGGCACGAAAGTTTCCGACATGGTTCTGGGCACCGCCGGCAGCTACCCTTCGGTGCTCGCCGCGCATTGGCTGAGCCCGCCCTGGCTCGGCGTGCCGTGGCTCGTGGAGCTGCAGTTCGCTGGCGCTGCTGACGGTTGTGGGTGCATGCCTGTATCGGCCTGCATTTCTGGCTGCGCATCCAGCAATGGTATCCGGCCTGGCTGCCGGTGCTCGGCACCGTTGCCGTGCTGATCCCGGCGCTGGCGCTCGCCGGATTCATCGCCGGCGGCAATTATGTCTGGCGCGAGGCGGAAGATCCGGAATTCATCCAGAGCGTCATCACGCAATGCCAAGTTCACGCCGGAAGCCACCGCCCGGGCGTGGCGCATCGTCGATATCGCCTTCGCCGTCTATGCCGGTCTGGTCGTGCTGCCGTTCGCCGGCGCGCTTCGTGCGCAGCTTCATCCGCCGCCTTCATCGTCCGCCCCGGCTGACCTATGCCGACGGCACGGACCATGACGATCGTGCCGGGCGCGACCGTGCTGGAAACGCTGCGCGCCAACCGCATTCCGCTCGCCTCGGTGTGCGGCGGCCGCGCGCGCTGCACGACCTGCCGCATTCGCGTGGTCGACGGGCTGGCATCGCTGCCGGAACCGGTCGGGCTCGAAGCCGCGGCGCTGTCGCGGATCGGCGCCACCGAAGGCGTGCGGCTGGCCTGCCAGTTGCGGCCGACCGCCAACATCTCGGTGCTGCCGCTGCTGACCGCGGATGCCAGCGCGCAGCATGGCCTGATGCGCGCCGGAATGGAAGGCAGCGAGCGCCAGGTCACGGTCGTGTTCATCGACCTTCGCGGTTCCACCACGCTCGGCGAAGCCAGAATGCCCTACGACGTGCTGTTCATTCTCAACCAGTTCTTCGACGAGATGAGCAAGGCGCTGGCGGCGACCGGCGGCCATTATTCGAATTTCACCGGCGACGGATTGATGGCGATCTATGGGCTCGATGCGCCGTCGCCGTGCGCGCAGCGCGGTTCAGGCCTTGCGCGGCGCGCGCGAGATGCTGATGCGCCTCGACCAGGTCAATGCGCGGCTCAAGGCCGATCTGAAGGAGCCGCTGCGGATCGGCATCGGCATCCATTTCGGCGAGGCCATTGTCGGCGCGATGGGGCCGCCGCGATCGCAGATCGTCACCGCCATCGGCGACACGGTGAACACCACGGCGCGGCTCGAGGGTCTGACCAAGGACTATAACTGCGCGATCATCCTGTCGCAGGCCGCGGCCAAGGCCGCCCGCCTCAACCTTGCCGGTCACACCCTGCATGAGGCGAGCGTCAAGGGGCGCGTCGGTTCGGTGGCGTTTTACGCGTTGAATTCGGTGCCGGAACGTGGCGGTGTAATGCCGTTCAATCGGCCTTCACCGCAGCAATTTCAGACAATCAGTCGCTTTCGGCGCTGCAAGCCCGCTACTGAGAGCGATGCAAGGAACGCGTGAAAGAAGATCGCTTCGATCCGCCTCCTCGGCGCCTTTACGCGCACCGTGATTCACGATTTTCAACCGCTCGTGTTCTCCGCTCACTAGCGATCCGGCCCCGGGACGATCGGCATAGCCAGGTTAATAATAACCTCGCCCATAGCCGCCGTAATAGCCGGCCCATATCCACCGTAATAGCCTCGGCCATAGCCACCGTATTAGCCCCGGCCATAGCCACCGTAATAGCCTCGCCCGTAGCCACCATAATAGCCGCCGCCATAGCCGTAATAGCCGCGCCCATAACCGCCACCATCACCACGGTTGCCGTAGTCGTGCACGCTGTCGACGGACCGGAGCAGTTCCGCTGCGGCCGTCAGCGCGCACGCCGCCATCGGCGGCATTGCGGATGCGACCTGCGGTGCCGCTTGAAACAAGCAACGCGGCCGATATCATCGTCAGTACTTGCTGCGCATCGAAACCTCCTTGCGGTTCGGATCACGATTGCGCATTGCGATCGCGGCGTGTCGTGCGCGGCTTCCACCGGTGACGGCAATGATACCGTCGCTGCTTCGCTATGAATGTCCTGCGCGCGAATTCGCGGATCAATTTCCGGTAAGCCGGCGCGATCGCATCGCCGACGTCGGCCGCGAAATTTGCGGTTGGCGTTCTGCCGGCGCCGTCGGTTCAGTACGTGATATTTCCGTCTAGCGCGTCGCGCAGCGACGCGTAATCCTCGCAGCCCTGTCCGCAGATCAGTGCGGATGCGCTCGAGGTGCTCCTCCGCCTTCGCCCGGTCGCCCTGTTCGAGATGCCACATCCCGTAATATTGCCAGGTGCGGGTGTGCTTCGGATCGGCGGCGAGCGCCGTCTCGTACCAGACCTTGGCGTCCTCGGTGCGGCCGAGCTTGCGGCTCGAAAATCCGATCAGGTTGGCGACATCGGGATGATCGTCGCGGCCGAGCGTGCGCAACGCGGCGATCGCGTCGGCATAATTCTGCTGCTTGTAGATCAGAGTCGTAGGCAGTGCGGTAGCCGTCGATGAAAGGCCGCTCGGATTTCTTTTCCGGCGCCTTCTTCTTCTTGGCGGCCGGCTTGCTCTTGCTCGGCGGCGTCGGATTGGCATTCGGGTCCTGCGTGAGCGGCGTCCGTCTTGGCGGTGCAGCCGCGGTCCGCGGTTTGCCATTGCGGCGTATTGATGCTCATGGCGCTCGGATCGCGACATCGCGGCGGCGCCAATCAGCGCCGCCGCGATCAATACGTGCGAACCGTCGCATAAGCAGTCGTCCTGAGAATGCGCGTTGTCCCGGTGCACATTCCCGTCTCAGTAGGTGATATTCCCGTTCAGGGCATCGCGCAGCGACCTGTAATCCTCGCAGCCCTGTCCGCAGATCAGGCGGATCTTTTCCAGGTGCTCTTCCGCCTTGGCGCGGTCGCCCTGTTCGAGATGCCACATCCCGTAATATTGCCAGGTGCGGGTGTGCTGCGGATCGGCGGCGAGCGCCTTCTCGTACCAGACCTTGGCGTCTTCGGTGCGGCCGAGCTTGCGCGAGGAGAAGCCGATCAGGTTGGCGACGTCGGGATGCTCGTCCTGGCCGAGCTGCTTCAGCGCGACGATGCCGGCGGCATAATCCGCGGTCGCTATAGATCAGCGCATAGGCCTTCTTGTAGCCGTCGCGGAATTCGTTGTTCGATTTCTTGGCCGGATCCGGCTTGGCGTCCGGCTTCGCATCGGCGGGCTTGACGTCCGGGCTTCTGGCCTTCCGCCTTGGTGGCGTCCGGCTTCTCATCCGGTTTCTTCGGGTCGGGAGCGACCACCGGAGCGGGCTCCGGCGTGCCAGCCGCACGCGCCTGCGTGAGGCTGAAGCCGCAAGCAACGATCGCGACGAGAGCCGTGGCGGCAAGAAGTTCGAAGCGGTGGGTGGAGCGGGTCATGGCTGGATGCTCGCTGTGTATGAGTAAGCAATGATAGCGCAAGTTCGTCCCCGCTGACCATTCGCGCCACGCCGGACACGAGGGTCAACTGCGGACAACATACACGTGCTTGTGTCTTTCCCGTGCCGTCCTGCTCACATCGACGTGATCACTTGACTCCCACGGTACGGGGATGGATCATTGAGTCTGCACTGGTTCTCCGGTTCGCGCCGGAGAGGCAAGAGGGAACACGGAGACGACCTTGGACCGATCGGTTCTGGGCTCGAAGCCGTGGCTGCCCCCGCAACTGTGAGCGGCGAGCCTATCGTCCACAAATGGTCACTGGGAAACCGGGAAGGCCGGACGGTAGGCAGAGACCCGCAAGCCAGGAGACCTGCCAGCGCAGTCACCCAACCGGTGGGCGGGGAGTCCATACGGAGCGGTTGTTCGCAGCGGTGACGCTTGAGATGCCGATGCGAAGGCCGCGTGAGATTCCTCCCGCGACTTTTTCAAAGGCGTGAGCGGCGCTGACCGGTCGTTGTGGCCTATTCGGGCCGTCGACATGGTGTGCGTGTTCGCGTGCCCTTCGCGTCGGGTGTCTTCACCCGGAACTCCGGCATCCCCGGAGAGCGAAGGATTGCGTATGGGGGCGAGAACTTACTGGCGACGTCACAAGCGGCGAAGATTGACCGGCGCTGGCGACTTTGGCTGCGCTTGCAATCTTCTGTCGGACGGCGGCGTGCTGGCGCAGGACGTGTCGCTGCCGCAGATCAATGTGACCGACACCCGCCTGACGGGCATCGGATCGCCGGGGCGGGGCGGCGGCAGCGCACCGAGCGTGCAGGGGACCTCCGTCGGGCACCGCGCCGGCGGATAGCATCGGCAACGCCAATGTGCCCGACAACGGCGGAGGCATCACCGGTGCTTCCACCACCGTCATCACCCGTCAGGATATCGAGCGGGCGCCGGAAGCGACCATCGCCGACATCCTGTCGCGCGAGGCCGGCATTCAGACTTCGAATTTTTATGGCGGCGCCAACGGCGTCGGCACCACGGTCGACATGCGCGGCTTCGGCGTAACCGGTGCATCCAATACGCTGATCCTGATCAACGGCCGCCGCCTCAACGACTGGGACTTGCCGGGCTTCGATCTCACCACACTCGGCAAGAATTCGGTCGAGCGCATCGAAGTCACCCGCGGCAATTCCGGCTCGGTGCTGTACGGCGACGGCGCGGTCGGCGGCGTGATCAACATCGTGACCCGCAATGGCGTCGGCCAGCCGTACCAGGCGCGCGTCGAGGCGGGCTATGGGGCCTATGCAACGCGCGAAGGCGAATGTCTCCGCGAACCTGTCGTCGGGCGCGTTCTCGTGCGTCGATCTATGCGAACGGCCTCGATTCGACCGGCTATCGCTGGAACAACAGTCTGCTATCAGCGCAATGCCGTCGGCGATCTGCGATGGACCACCGACAAGTGGAGCGCCTGGTTCAATATCGGCACCGACGATCAGAAGATGCGGCTTCCCGGCGAACGTCAGATCGACGTTACAAGCCGACAAGGACGAATACAATCAGCGATCGCCGCGGTACCAACACGCCGCTGAACTACGGCAACAAGCAGGGCGAGCGCTACACCGCTGGCGCGACGGCGATGCTGGCGCCGGGCTTCGAGGTGATCGTCGACGGCGGCATCCGCAAGAAATTCCAGCAGGCCGGCTTCTTCCAGGCGTTCGGCGAGCAATATGTCGGCACCGAATTGACCACCTGTTCGTTCACCCCGCGTGTCAACATCAACCAGAATTGGTGGGGAATACCGGTCAAGGCGATCGGCGGCGTCGATCTGTACCGCACCGATTACGATTCGGACCGCTCGCCTGTTCATCGGGCTGAACCCGATCCATCAGTATGACGGCCAGCAGAAATCGGCTGCCGGCTACGGCATGGTGACATTCTCGTTGCTGCCGACCACGGACGTCTCGGTCGGCGGTCGCATCCAGCGCACGCAGACCCAGATCACCGATGTCTACGATCCGCATTTGCGCCGCAGAATTTCAGCTTCCCGCAGGGCGGGCCGCTCGACGAGGCGCAGACCAACCGCTCCTGGCATCTCGGCTTCGAGCACCGCTTCAACGACAATTTCGCGATTTTCGGGCGCGCGGCGACAAGCTTCCGGGTGCCGAATGTCGACGAGCGGATCGGCAACGGCGCCATCGTCTTTCCGCTGCCGCCGCCGACCTTCGCGCTCAAGACGCAGACCTCCGACGACATCGAAGGCGGCATCAAGCTTCGCTTCGGCAGGTTCCTGCTGCAGTCGAGCGTGTACCGGATGAATCTGGAGAACGAACTGCATCTGTCGCCGATCACCTTCGCCAACATCAATCTCGATCCGACCCGCAGAAGCGGCGTCGAAACGCTGATGACCTGGGGCGTCACCGACTGGCTGCGGCTGAAGGCGAATGTCGACCTATCAGCAGGCGTCTGTTCCGGGAAGGGCCGTTCGCGGGTAATTTCGTGCCGGTGGTGTCGCGCTGGACCGGCAATGCCGGAGTGTCGATGGATCTCTGGGAGAAATACCTGACCCTCGACGCGGTGATGCGATATGCCAGCGATCGCTATCTCGACAATGACGAGTTCAATCGCGGCACCATGATGATCCCCTCGCATGCCGTGCTCGATGTGCGGCTCGGCGGCACGATCGACAAGTTCTTCTGGTCGTTCGCGGTGCAGAACCTGTTCGACCGGAAATATTTCGATTACGGCCTCGATGCGAGCTACACCTTCTTCGGCACCACGTACAATATCTTCAATCTGTATCCGCTGCCTGGGCGCACCTTCATGCTGAAAGCCGGCATGCAGTTCTGACGATCGGCAAACAGCAAGGGCCGCGCGAACGCGGCCCTTGCATGTTGTTGCGCCGATGCCGAATGCCGACGGCCGTTCCAACGCCCGGAACCCAACTCTACGCCGCAAGGCCGGGATGGGCACGTCTCGGGCGCGAACCCGTCGCTGCCGCACCACAACTTGGCCTTGTCGCGCCGGGGACCGCACCGCTAGTGTAGGCGGTGAAGTCGAACGCCCAAAGACGGCGGCGATACGGGAGAAAGGCGATGCGAATTTCGGCCAGGGCCAGTCTTGCATTGTTGGCGTTGACACTTGCGTTGCTTCCGCAGGCGGCGCTTGCGCAATCCTATCCATCGAAGCCGATCACGCTGATCGTGCCGTTTCCGGCCGGCAGCACCACCGATCTGGTCGGCCGCATCCTGTCCGACGAGCTTGCCAAGGCGATCGGCCAGAACTGTGGTGATCGACAATCGCGGCGGTGCCGGCGGCGGCGTCGGTTCGGAGGCCGTGGCACGCTCGGCGCCCGACGGCTACACGCTGCTGATGGGCACGATCGGCACCCATTCGATCAATCCGGCGGTCTACGCCAAGATCAATTACGATCCGATCACGGACTTCTCGCCGGTCATCCAGTTCGGCACCGCGCCCAATGTGCTGGTGGTGCATCCCGATCTGCCGATCAAGATCGTCGAACGACCTGATCGCCTATATCCGCGCCAATCCCGGCAAGGTGAATTACGGCTCGTCCGGCAACGGCACCTCCAATCACCTGTCGGGCGCGATGTTCGTTGCGCGCAATGGGCTGAAGGCGACGCATATGCCCTATCGCGGCGGCGCGCAGGCCATCACCGATCTGCTGCGCGGCGAAATCCAGTTCATGTTCTATCATTACCTGCCGCTGCTCGGTCACATCAAGGAAGGCAAGCTGCGCGCGATTGCCAATACCAATGCGACCCGGATCGCAGCGCTGCCGGATGTGCCGGTGATGAAGGAGGCCGGCATGGACGATTTCGAGGTATCGGCCTGGTTCGGGGTCTGGGCGCCGGCCAAGACGCCGCCGGACGTCGTGCAGAAGCTCAACCAGACGATCCTGAAGATCATCAACACGCCGGAAGTGAAGAAGAGCCTGATGGCACAGGGCATCGATCCGGTCGCCGGCTCGCCGGAGGATCTTGCTGCAAGCTGAACAAGGCCGAGCTGGCGCGCTGGGCCAAGGCGGTCGAACAGGCGGGAGCCAAGCTGTCGAACTGAGCCGCTAATCAAAGAAAAACCGCCAGGGAGAACGCAAATGGAAATGCGCTCGATGCGGATTGCCGCAGCCGTTGCGTGGCTTGCGTGCCTTGCCAGCCCTGCAACCGCGCAACAATGGCCGACGCGGCCGGTCACCGTGATCGTGCCGTTCGCCGCCGGCGGCAATGTCGATGCGGCGGCCCGCATCTTCTCCGAGCGGCTGTCGGCGCGGCTCGGCCAGCAATTCGTGATCGAGAACAAGAGCGGCGCGGGCGGCAGCCTCGGTATCGGCGCGATGGCGAAGGCCAATCCGGACGGCTACACGCTCGCGGTGGTGTCGGCCGGCACGCTGTTCATCCTGCCGCATATCTACAAGGAGAAGCTCGGCTATGACGGGCTGAAGGACATTCGACCGATCGCCATGGTCGCCTATCAGCCGAACATGCTGATCGTCGATCCGAAGGTGCCGGCGAAGACGGTCGCCGAATTGTTCGACTACATGAAGGCCAATCCCGACAAGCTGAGCTATGGCTCGTCCGGCATCGGCACCTCGCAGCATCTGTGCATGGAGCTGATCGTCCAGCATACCGGCGCCAAGATCGCGCATGTGCCGTATCGCGCTTCCAACCAGATCATTCAGGATCTGATCGGCGGGCAGATCCAGATGACCTGCGATCAATTCTCCACCGCCTATCCGCAGGTGCAGGGCGGCAAGGCGCGCGCGATCGCGGTGTCGTCGCTGGAGCGCTATGCCGTCGACCCGTCGATCCCGGCACTGGCCGAGACCGTTCCGGGCCTGGAAGTGACCTGGACGGCGGTGTTTGTCGCCCCTGCCAAGGTGCCGTCGGAAATCGCCGACAAGCTCGCCGCCGAATTGCGCGAGATCGCCAAGGACCCGGCCATGATCGAGCGGCTGAAGGGGCTCGGCGTCACGCCCATGAGCATCACCGGAAGCGACCTGCAGAAGATGATCGCCACCGACTACGAGAAATGGAAGCCGATCGTCGAGCGGGCGAAAATCCCGCAGCCGTGAGACGCGGCACGAAGCGGCCGGACGGCGTGGAGCGACATCACGCGCGGCGCCGGCCGAACTGGGGACGCGGCGCAATCTGCTGTGCCGGCTCGCTCTGCGGCGCGCTGACGGCGACCTGCTGCTGTTTGTAACGGGCAATCATCGCGTTGGCGTCCATCGTCGGCGCCGATGTTTCGGACGAAGAGAACCAGGACGAAACCGGCGAACGCGCTTCCTCCACGATCACCGTGGTGCCGCGCGTGACGATGGTCAGAATGCCGAGCAGCACCGCCCCGATGATCCAGATCGTCAGAATCACACCGAAGCCGATCGCGGCGCCGATCGCCCGGCCGGCCCGTTGAGCATCCGTATCCACCGGCATGCCGGAGATGTTGATGAATCCGGAGACCAGCCACACCAGCATCAGCAGGTTGAAGCCGATGAAAAGAATATAGAAAAGCTGACCGATGAAGCTGCGCTGTCGCTTCTCGACTTTTGTGACATTGGCCATGGTCGTCACCGTTCAAGAATGACCGGGAGCCGGTCCGGTTTTCGGCAGGATGTCGATACCTCAAAAACCGGAATTGCTCGTAAGAGCGATTATTACAATTTTATCCAAATAGCCTGGCTGGCCGGGCCGCCGGTCGAGCGGACAAATTTCTGCAGCCACAAGCGGGCGCGGATTTCCGCAAGATCGCACCGGACTAACGCAATGGCCGGGCTTGTCCCGGCCAGTGACGTCTTTAAGCTGGAACCGATGATGGCTCGATGACGCTCGCGCGATCGCGGGCACAACGGTGCCGACCGCGGGAGACGGGTCATGACGCAGATGTCCCGGCGTTCGGTGATCGGCGGCGCGGCAGTGACAGGGGGAATGGCGATGGCGTCGGGTGGCGACGGGGATTTACGCAGGCCAGCCGCCTTACGGGCCGATGCCCGCGCCGCTGCAGGGCAAGGAATTGCCGTCGCTTCGTTACGCTCTGGGGCGGCGCCGAATATCCCGCATGACGGCGGCTGGTCGAAAGAGGCGACCGTCCTGAATTTCCCGGTCTCCGAGAAGCTGGCCGGCGTGCTGATGCAGCTCGAACCGGGGGGCCTGCGCGAACTGCACTGGCACGCCAATGCCGCGGAATGGGCCTATGTGATCAAGGGCCGCTGCCGCGTCACCACCATCGATCCGCAGGGACAATGCGAGATCGTCGATTTCGGCGAGGGCGACGTCTGGTATTTCCCGCGCGGGCATGGTCACTCGATCCAGGGGATCGGGCCCGGTGATTGCGAATTCATCCTGATCTTCGACAACGGATATTTCTCCGAATTCGGCACCTTCAGCATCACCGACTGGATCGGCCATGTGCCGCCCGAGGTGCTGGCAAAGAATTTCGCCGTGCCGGCCGCGACCTTCGCGAATTTCCCGAAGAAGGAAGTCTATCTCGTCAAGGGTCCGGTGCCGCCGCCGCTGCCGGCCGATCCCGCGCCCGGCTCGCTCAATCCCGGCCGCTGACGCATCGCTACCGGATGCTGGCGCAGAAGCCGCAGGTATTTCCCGGCGGCACCATGCGGATCGTGTCGCAGAAGGAATTCCCGATCTCGACCACGATGACCGGCGCGCTGCTTCGCATCAAGCCGGGCGCGCTTGCGCGAACTGCATTGGCATCCCAATGCCGACGAGTGGCAATATTATCATCAAGGGCCGCGCGCGCATGACGGTGTTCGGATCGGGCGGCCGCGCGCGCACCGAGGAATATGGCCGCGGGCGATGTCGGCTATGCGCCGCAGGGCTTCGGCCATTACATCGAGAATATCGGCACCGACGAACTCGAACTGGTGCTCGCCTTCAACAGCGGCGATACCAGTCGATCTCGGCGACCGCCTGGTTCGCGGCCAATCCGGCCGAATTGCTCTCGACCAATTTCGGCGTGCCGGCATCGACCTTCGCGAACTTCCCGAAGGGCGAAACGCCGATGCCGGACTGAGCCGCCGGAATGAGGAACCTCGCGCGTATTGTCGTTGCGTTGCTGTTGCTTGTTGCGCGCGTCGCCGGCTTCGCGCGCGAAAATCTCGAGCCCGGCCGCTGGCGCGTGATCACCACGACCTTGTCCGGGCCGCCGTCGCCGCCGCAGGTCGCGATCGCGCTGCCTGACGCCGGAAGAGACGGCCGATCCCGGCAAGACCTTCGGTCCGCAATTTTCGACCGTCAATTCGCTGTGCGAGCGCACCGAATTCAAGCTCGATCCGTCCGGCCTGACCTGGCGGCTGCAATGCAAAGGCCAGGTCGATATGGACGTGGCCGGTCAATTCATCTTCGAGAGCGCGACGCGCTACAGCGCGATGCTCGTGACCCGGGCGACGCATGCTCGATCGCATCGTGCAGAACACCATGGTGTCGATCGTGGCCGAGCGGGTCGGGAGCGTGCGCAGTGAACGCTCGATCATTCCGGCAGAGGTGCCCTGCGCGCGGATAGAGATGGTCGGCCGCCACCGTCGCCATGATCAGGATCGGGGTTGCCAGAAACGCGCCGATCGGACCCCACAGCCAGGCCCAGAAGGCCAGCGACAGAAACACCGCGAGCGGATGCAGCAAAAGCTGCCGGCCGATGATGGTGGGCATGATGAAATGGCCTTCGACGAAGGTGAAGGCCATGAAGAACAGCGGCGCGATCAGCGCCGGCCACAGCGTGTCGAAGGTGAGCAGCCCGATCACGAACAGGATCGCGTGCATGATTCCCGGGCCGACATAGGGAATGTAATTCAGCATGAAGGCGAGCGCGCCCCACAAGCAGCGGCGCCGGAAAGCCGAGCGCCCAGGTGACCAGCGTCGCGACCAGTCCGACACCGGCATTGATGATGCGTGACCGTGATCAGATATCCGCTCAGACTGCGCTCGATATCGTTGAAGATCTTCAGGGCGCGCAGGCGGCCGTCGCGGCTGTCGAACAGGTTGACCACCGAGCGGCGCATGGCGGCGCGCCCGAACACGAAGAAGAACAGCGTCGCGAAGAACAGCACGAATTGCAGCAGCGCCGGCGTCACGGTGCCGAGCACGCTGCCGATCACCTCGGTCGGCGCGCTGACATCCACCTTCATCGATTCCGCGCCCATCAACGCGGCGCGCAAATCGCGGATCGCGGCAAGCGGCCGCTCCATGAAGCTGAACTTGTCCTTGATGCGTTCGCCGATCTCGGGCGCGCGCGCGATCAGTTCGGAGGCCGGATCGGCCAGCAGCGACGATCGCGACATAGAGCAACAGCGCGCGATGATCGCGACGATCGCGAGCGCCGGCACGAAGGCGGGCAGGCCGTGCTTGGTCGCATATCCGGCGAGCGGCCCGAGCGTCAGGCTCACGACCAGCGCGCCGAGGATCGGCACCACCAGCGGCCGCGCGAGATAGAGACAGACGCCGATCATGATGGCGGCCATCGCGATGGTCGCCACCTGCGACATCAGCCGCCAGAAGCTCGCGGCATCGGAAAGCGGGAAGGGGTCGTTGGCGCCGACGCGCAAGACCCGCAGTCGACCAGCTCCAGCCGGGCGGTGCGGAGGCACCATTTCCGGCTGCGGGAGCGGAGCTTTTCGCGAATTTTGGTGTCGGCGGCAGCGGTCATGCCTTCGCGCGCGGTGGTCGCCATTTGACGCATTCCGGGACAAGTCCCGTCGGGCCGCTGTGGTTCCGCTGCGTCACCGAAGGACAGCAAGGCCCGCCGTTTGTGCCGGAACGGCACGTCTTTGCTGGCACCGCGATTGCAAAATCCGGGGCTGCCGGATATTGCCGGCGATGGATTGCCGGGAGGCACCTGCTAATGACGAATCCGATGACGAACCGCGACGCTTGCCGGGCTCCTTGCCTGTTCGGCGATGGTCGCTGATCGGTGCCAGCAACCAGCGCCAGCGCGCAGGGCCGGCGCACCACCGACACCGTGACCGGAAGCTGCGTCTTCGCTTACGGCACGGCGAGTTGCGTGCGGCAATATCGCTATAACGATCCGGGCAATAGCGGGATCATCCAGCTCGGCGAGGCGAAAGAGAAAGAGGAAGCGGACGCGGAATCGCGCGAGCGCGAGAAGCTGTGGGTGTCGCGCTGCCGTCCGACCTTGAGACAGGATGCGTTGGGCGTCAGCCGCTATGTCTATGCGGCGCCCGGTTGCGAATACGGGCGTTTCAGCGATTGATCCGCTCGAGCGGTCAGTAGCGGGTCGGCCGTGCCGTCATCAGCGGCACGACCAGAAACAAGCACCAGCAGCAATCCCACCCAATACAAGGCGGCCATCGCGTCCCCACTTGCGTCCGAAATTACAAGCATTTCCCCGGCGCGATGGTGCGCGGCGGTCTGCTAACGCGCGCTGAAGAAAGACGGTTAATTCGCAGACCGCGTGAAAAAGCAGCGCGACGACGCGGCCGGCGAAAGCAACGGCTGTCGCATCGGCCCCGCGCCGTGCTAGAAGGGCCGGATGGGAAAAATCCTGCCGCATCGTTGCTGTCCTCCTGCTGCCGTCCGTGCCGGCGCTCTCGCAGTTTGCCGGCCCGACCCTTGCGCAGCCGTCGCCGCTCGCCGGCGCAGAAGAAAGCGCCGGTCGCCGAACGCGCGATGAAAGCCTGCCCGGAATACGGCGCGGGCTATATGCGGGTCGAAGGCACCGGAAGCTGCGTGAAGATCGGCGGCTATGTGCGCGTGCAGGGCACGCGATAGCGCGTCGCCTGTGCCGATGACGAGCCGATCGCGGCGCCTCGGTCGCCTCGTTGCCAAGATCTCTCCGTCTTCTGCTAAGGTGAAGGCATGAGGCGTGTTCTCATCTATACGTTGCTTTTTCCTCCGATCGCGGCGGCGTATATCTTCGCGGTTCAGCGGATCAATCCGTTCAAGGGCGAACTCTGGCTGGTGCTGCTGAGTGTCTATGCCACGTGCTTCTTCCCGGCGGTGTTCAGCGCCTGGACGCATGACGCGCTTCGCCACCGCGGCTATCGCTCGATCCCGAGCGTGTTCGTCGGCATGATCGCGCTGCCGGCCTGGGTCTATTTCTTTCTCGGCATTCGCGACCCGCGGCTGCTGGCGGCCTATGGCATCGCCGGACTGCTCGGCGCGTTATGCTGCTGGGCGATTTCGCGGCTGGGTCAGCAGAACCAGCCGCCGGTGAAGGCGGACAGGCGGGACAAGAGGAATTTTTGAAATTGCGGGGCGCGCAAGAATTCGAAGTCGGCTCTTAGTTTGCTCGCTTCAAAGCGGATTTGGATTTTGTGGGAGCGGGCCTTTTAGGCCAAGTCAATTCATCAAAGCCGTCGTCTTTTTCACCGCCTTTTGGTTGCTTGGCGTTTTTCTTTTCCCGTAAGCGTCGGTCTTGCAGAGCACAAAGCTCGGCGCGACCGCTACGCCGAATTCATTCGTGAATTTGCCGAAGTACGTCGCGAATTTGGGATGCTCTTCGCCCGCTTGCTGAACCCTTTGGTCACTGATTGAAGCTGGGGCGGCAACGTCTGCCTCGATAGCTTTGCGTTACGGCTCTCCGCGACCGGTCCAAAAAGAGACATCCCAAAAGGCCCCAAAAATACTGGTGCCGGCAGAGAGGATTGAACTCCCGACCTTCGGTTTACAAAACCGCTGCTCTACCGCTGAGCTATGCCGGCCCGGCGGGAGAGCTAACAGCGCGGCCGATGATCCGCAAGATCGCCGCGGGATCGGGGCCAAAACCGCCGGCTGGAGGCCGAATTCGCGCCTGCGCGGGTCCGTTCCGCGCCCGGCTGGCCCGGTCCCGATGCGCGATGAGCAGCCTCGTCACCTGGCTCGATCGCACCGTCAGCACGATGACCGGAATATCCGACCGGAGCGCGACCGCTCAAGCGCAGCGCCTCAGGCGATGCGGTCGCCGGTGCGCATGATCGAGAAATATTTCTTCGGCTCGATCGCCTGCAAACCGAGTTCGGTCGCAACCGCCATCACGGTGACCTCGACCACGTCGACCACCATGCCGTTGCGTAGCACTTCGGAAACGGTCCCGCCGCGAATGAAACCCGTGGTCGCGACCAGGCAGGCATTCGGCGTGCCGGCCTCGCGGTTGACGATGCCGAGCGCGCTTTCGACATTGTCGCCGAGCAGGGCGACGAAGCGCTCCGCCTGATCCTGGGTGTCGCAGATCAGGCCGGCTTCGAACACGATCCCGTCGCTTTCCCGCCGGAGCATCGGCGGCGCTGGCCGGCGCCGCGAGTGCGGTCAGCAGCAAGGTCGCGCATATCGCACCGCGAAGGCGAAAGCTGAGAAATCCCACGAAAGCCTCCTGGCTCCGGCCTGCAGCCTTGCAGGTCTGCTGTCAGACATTGGTCTGCGGGGAGAGGCTCGCGGTTCAAGGCCCGTGGGCGGCGAGCGCGGGCGGCGGCCGCCCGGACGGTTGGTGACGTTGCATTAATGCTAACCAATGATTTCGCCGCTCCGTTAACCGCGGATGATGAGCTGCATTCTTATAAAATGCGCGTGATGGGGCGGATGCATTGCCTGGCCCCTGTCGGAGTTCGCGTATGCGTTCGGCAGTCGTGGCGTTTGGCGTTGCATCCGCAATTGCGGGAAGCGTTGTCGCGCATGCCGACAGCGGACCGAATTTCGTGGTGCCGGGACGGCCCAACATTCCGATCGTCATCAACGGCATCAACGCCTCCTATGGCGTAGCGCAAAGCGATTTCGGATTGTACCGGCCGGGCGCCGTGCCGGTGACCGATCTATCCGTCGCCCTATGCGCGCGCCGCTGATTCCGGTGCCGCCGGTACGGTACCGGCCGCCGAGAGCCTATTATCCGTCGCTTGGCGGCAAGCCCTATCACTCGGCCGGCTCGAAATCGAGCCGCCGGCCGACCGGCCGCTGCCGAAGCCGGCGGAAGGCTTCAGCCGCTCCTGGTCGGCGGAATCGCCGGACGTGCCGCCGACGCAATATGCGCCGACGCCGCCGATGATGATCAGCCCGGAAATCAATTTCAATGGACGGGTCGGCGAAGGGCCGCCGTCCTCGCCGTTCCGCCGCGTCCGCCCCGTCGTCGTCGCTAACCTCCAACCCCTGAGAAGGACGTGTCATGTTTCGCGTAACGCTCTCCGCTTCTCGCCGCTGCCGCCGCCACCCTGGCGTCGGCCGGCGCCGCCAATGCCCAATGCTGCAATTCCGGTTTCTTCGCCGCCGGCTGGTCGGGCAGCGGATGCTGCAATTCCGGCTATTCGCTATACGGTCGCGCCGGTCGTGGTGCAGGCGGCGCCGATCGTCGTGCAGCAGCCGGTGTGGTGCAGCAGCCGGTGATCGTGCAGCAGGTGCCGGTCGTGCAGCAATATCTGGTCAATCAGGGCCCGGTCTATTCCGGCCCGGGCATCATGACTCCGCGGTTCCTACTTACTATCCGCCGCGCGCTGTCGGCGCCTATCCGTATGTCGGCGGCCATCGCTGGGGCGGCTAGGTTATCGCCGCGCCGCCTGGCGCGGCCCGCGCTATCGGCCACTCACCCCTATCACCGTCCGATCAGCCGTCTATAACTGACGCGACGTCTTCACCGTCGCGAAGCCGAGCTGAAGCCTATGCGCTTCAGCCGCGTGCTCGCGACGTAAAGCGCAAGAGCCGCAGCGTTCGACACGTTGAGGCTCTTGATCGCGCCCGGCAGATCGAGCCGTGCGGTGCGATCGCAGGTTTCGCGCGTCAATTGACGCAAGCCCTTGCCTTCGGCGCCGAGCACGAGCGCGAGCGGCGAGGCGAGCGGCGTCGCCGCCAGATCGGCCTCGCCCTCGCTGTCCAGACCGACCAGCAGAAATCCGCGCTCCTTCAGCGCCGCCATCGCGCGCGCGAGATTTTGCACCAGCACCATCGGCACATATTCGAGCGCGCCGGAGGCCGACTTGGCGAGCACGCCGGTGGCTTCCGGCGAATGCCGCGCGGTGGTGACCAGCGCTTTCACGCCGAACGCCGCGGCGCTGCGCAGGATCGCGCCGACATTGTGCGGATCGGTGATCTGGTCGAGCACCAGCACGATGCCGTCGTCGGCAAGTTCGGAGAGGTCCGGCGCGTCGAGCGGATCGGCTTCGGCGAGCAGGCCGTTATGCACGGCGTCGGGCGAGAGCCGTCGCGCGATCTCGTCCGGCCGCACGATCTGCGGCGTCACCTTCAGCCGCACATTCTCTTCGGCGAGGCGCTTGGCGGCATTTTCGGTCGCGTACAGGGTGCGGATGCGCCGGTGCGGATTGTCGAGCGCCGCCTGCACCGAATGCCAGCCATAGAGAATGGCGACGCCGTCCGGCAGCGCATCCGGCTTGGCGCGCGGACGGCCGAAGCCGCCGGGAGGCCGCCGGTCGCGCTTGAATGACTTGAACGGCTTTTTCCTGTCGTCCCGGGCCATCGCCGCCAGTATCCCGCTATTGCCGTGCCTGCCGTTGATGGCACGGTCCTTGCCGATTCACGAGTCCGGAAGGTTCCGCGAAACGGCGTGGAGACCGATCCCATCGGCCGCTCCGGCCGCTCCGGTTGCTCTGTTTGCGGCGCATTTCATCGGAATTCGCGAACTGAGAAAAACTCAGCGGCGGCTACCAATCCCGGTTTCACCGGGAGCCCGATTACCGCCAATTCGCCACGGCATGAGACCAGCCGGACCGGCCGCCTGGCGGCGGGCTGAGGCGGTACCCCGATCGCCGATATTTCCTGATTTCCCATTGACTTAACCGGCACTCGCCACCATAACGCGGCGCGCATTTCCACTGTGCCTGACGGCCCCGGCGGGGATGCGTTTTACAAAAGGCCGATCCGGGTTAAACCCTTTGTCGGTCTCGTGCGTCTAACTCCCTGTTGGCAGGCAATCTTGTCAGCATGGAAGACGCGCAAGCGATGGTCCCGGAGGGGTGCCCGAGTGGCTAAAGGGGGCAGACTGTAAATCTGCTGGCTATGCCTACGTTGGTTCGAATCCAACCCCCTCCACCAACCTTCGCTCAGGCTGCGGTTGGCAAGTCTCGCCCGACAAAGCTTCGGCGCAGGCGGGTCCACCAACGCTTCAGACTGCGACGCCCCGCATGCGGTCGGCGAGCGCGGGTGTAGCTCAATGGTAGAGCAACAGCCTTCCAAGCTGATGACGAGGGTTCGATTCCCTTCACCCGCTCCAATACCTGGCTGCATTTTGGCCCGAATTTTTGCAGCGCATGTTCTCTGTCTAGGCCTCGTCCAGCTGAGCCATCATGGACTTGGTTGCTGCCCGACATATCGGCGGATGATTTTCCGTTCTCGGGGTCGCGACGAAGGATTCGAGTTCCATCTACTTTGCGTTCGTGAATTATGCGACGCTCGGATACGGCGACGTAATCCCGAACAAGGAATGGCAGTTGCTCGGGCCCATCACTGCGATGAACGGAGTGTTGATGTTCGGCTGGTCGACGGCGGTAATTTTCGAGGTCTTGCGCCGACCCCTTGAACTGGGTACCCCCAGATCGCCGTGGGGTATGACCGCGCTGACGCGTCCTGTGTCGATGTTGCTGCATTGCATTCGGCCGCTGGTATCGACAGGCTACACCTAGGTTCAATTCACAACACCCGTCCAATGCTCCTAACCAGTCTTAACTCGCCCGGATCGGGCGAAACGACTGGAGAAAACGATGTTGAAATCCAAGACCTTGCAGCTTGCGGTCGCGCTTTCAGTATGTGCAGCGTTTGCAGTTCCCACGGTCGCTTCAGCCCAAAAGAAGATCAGCTACGAGGAAGCCTTTAAACGCTGCAAGAAATTTCTCGACACGGAGAAGGGTGGTCTTGCACACAGCACGACCAACGAGCAGACGCGAAAGGCACGCGGCGCGGCGTGCATGCAGAAATTCGGACACCGGCTCTGACAAGCTGCGTTTTGCGCTCTTTTTTGATTGGCAAACGCCCGATCAGGCTCTGACGTCCGAATGGCGATGCGGTCTCGGAGTCTCTGGCTGCGCCGCTTCGCTCTCTTTTGGACAATTTGCCTGCCGGCGATCGTGCCACGGCCAATGACGAAAGCAGATGCCGGCTGCGGCCTGCAACTGCTTGTCCGCGAAATAGAAAATAAATCGAAGATATCGGGAGGTTCTCATGCCTAGTTCTGCGGCTCTCAGCATGACTCACAAGGAAGAGAACGCCTGGCGCGATTTCAATCCGGGCGACTGGTGCATATCGATCGGCGTGCGCGATTTTATCGTCCGTAATTCCACGCCATATGCGGGCGACGAGAAATTCCTCGCGGCGCCGACGGCTCGCACCAAAGCGGTCTGGGAAGCGCTGCGGCCCTATTTCGCCGAGGAGCGGAAGAAGGGCGTGCTGGCGGCGGATGCCAAGACACCGTCGACGTTGCTGGCGCACAAGCCGGGTTATATCGATCAGAAAAACGAGATCGTCGTGGGGCTGCAAACCGATCAGCCCTTCAAACGTGCGATCTTTCCGTATGGTGGCCTGCGCATGGTAGAGGCGGGTCTGAAAGCTGCGGGGATCGAGGCCGATCCGCTGGTGCATGAGGCCTTCACCAAGTATCGCAAGACCCACAATGACGGCGTGTTCGACGCCTATACCGACGAAATCCGGGCATGCCGGAAGTCGGGCATCATAACCGGCTTGCCCGACGCCTATGGTCGCGGCCGCATCATTGGCGATTATCGGCGCGTGGCGCTTTACGGCGTCGCTCGTCTGCTGGAGGCCAAGCAGGAAGAGCGCCAGCAGGTCGACGAGATGTGGCCGACGGATGAGATCATCCGCGTGCGCGAGGAACTGGCCGAGCAGATACGGGCGCTCAACGATCTGGCCAAGATGGCAGAGCTTTACGGCTTCGACATCATGCGGCCGGCGGCCAATGCGCGGGAAGCCTTTCAGTGGACCTACTTCGCCTATCTCGGCGCGATCAAGGAAGCCAACGGCGCGGCGATGTCGATCGGCCGCATTTCCACATTCCTCGATATCTACATTGCGCGTGACCTGAAGGAAGGAAAGCTCGACGAGGCGGGTGCCCAGGAATTGTGGGATCAGCTGGTCCAGAAACTCCGCATCGTGCGTTTCCTGCGAACTCCGGACTACGACGCCTTGTTCAGCGGCGATCCCTATTGGGCGACCGAATGCGTCGGTGGCATGGACCTCAATGGCCAGTCGCTTGTTACTAAAAGCAGCTATCGCATGCTGCACACGCTCACCAATCTCGGGCCGGCGCCGGAGCCGAACATTACGGTGCTCTGGTCGAAAAGCCTGCCGGAAAACTTCAAGCGTTATTGCGTAAAGGTAAGCAAGGACACGTCGTCTCTTCAATATGAGAACGACGATCTCATGCGGCCCTATTGGGGCGACGATTACGCGATCGCCTGCTGCGTCTCGGCCATGAAACTCGGCAAGCAGATGCAGTTCTTCGGCGCGCGCGTCAATCTCGCCAAGGCGCTCCTGTATGCGATCAACGGTGGTCGCGACGAGGTTTCCGGCGAGCAGATTGCACCGCCGACCCCGCCGGTCGCCGGTGATGTGCTCGACTTCGAAGAGGTTATGCAGAAGTTCGACACGACCATGGAGTGGCTCGCTCGCACCTATGTGCATGCGATGAATTGCATCCATTACATGCACGACAAGTATTTCTACGAACGCCTGGAAATGGCGCTGCACGATCGCGACATCCTGCGCACCATGGCCTTCGGCATCGCCGGCCTGTCGGTGGTGGCCGACAGCCTGTCCGCGATCAAATATGCCAAGGTTCATGTGATCCGCGACGACAAGGGACTGGCGGTCGACTATCGGATCGAAAGCAAGGGCACGCCGCCGCAATTCGGCAACAACGACGACCGGGTCGATACCATTGCAGCGGATCTCGTCACGAGCTTCATGCAGAAGATCCGCAAACATCCAACCTATCGGAATGCGACGCACACGCAGAGCGTGCTGACCATCACTTCCAACGTGGTCTACGGAAAGATGACCGGCAATACGCCGGACGGGCGCCGCAAGGGCGAGCCGTTCGGCCCGGGCGCCAACCCGATGCATGGCCGCGACAGCCATGGCTGGCTCGCGTCCTGCCTCTCGGTAGCAAAGCTGCCCTACAAGGATGCGCAGGACGGCATCAGCTACACCGTGTCGGTTGCGCCGCAGAAGGCTCACCTTTCCGAGCAGCAACTCATCGACGCCGCGGTGAAAGCCTTCGACATGTATTTCGAACACGGCGGGTTCCACATGAACCTGAACGTGGTCGACAAGGAAACGCTTCAGGATGCGATGAAGAATCCCGACAAATATCCCCAGCTCACGATCCGCGTGTCGGGCTATGCGGTGAACTTCGTGCGTCTCACCAAGGAGCAGCAGCAGGATGTGATCAGCCGCACCTTCCACGGCCAGGTCTGAACCGGGGAGGGTCCTGTCATGTCACAGCTAGGCACCCTCGAAGCCGGCAACCGCCACGATCTGCGCGTCGGGAAGTCGCCCGACGCGCCGGACGAGAGCGCGGTGCTGGATGAGAAAAGCGGTACTTTCGGTTATGTGCATTCCTACGAAACCTCGTCCCGCTATGACGGCCCTGGAGTTCGCGCTGTTCTTTTCGTTTCGGGATGCCTTCTTCGATGCACTTATTGTCATAACCCCGACACCTGGCACCTGAAGGACGGCACCTACATTTCTGCAAAACAGGTGATAGACCGGCTTTCGGGTTTCGCGCCGGCACTTCGTTCGCTCGATGGCGGGCTCACCATTTCCGGCGGTGAGGCGATGGTGCAAATGGCTTTCACCGGAGAAATTCTGGCCGGCGCCAAGGCGCTCGATCTTCACACCGCAATCGAGACCTCGGGTTATCTGGGCGATCGGGTGGATGACAAATTCCTGTCCAATCTCGATCTCGTTCTGCTCGACATCAAGAGTTCGAATCCGGAAACCTACAAGAAGGTGACCGGCCGCGATCTTGCGCCGACTTTGCGTTTCGCAGAACGGCTCTCGAAACTCGGCAAGCCGGCCTGGGTGCGTTTCACGCTGGTGCCGGGGCACACTGACGACCCCGCCAATGTCGAAGGCATCGCGAAGTTTGTCGCACCCATGAAGAATGTCGAATGGGTCGAAGTGCAGCCGTTCCATCAACTCGGCGCCTTCAAGTGGAAGGCGATGGGGTTGCCTTACGAACACGAAAAAACGCAGACACCTACGCCCGACCTGATCAGCCGCGTGATCGGCCAGTTCCGCGCGGCGGGCTGCAACGTGCGCTGACCTTCACGCCAACCAAGAACGTCTTTTTCAGGCCGGAGAAATTGTCATGCTCGACCTTGCCCGCGACATTCTCGGGACGCAGCCGATCCTCGCGATTTTTCTCGCGATCGGGATCGGCTATCTTGTCGGACAGATCAATCTCGGCGGCTTTTCGCTCGGCGTCGGAGCGGTACTGTTTGTCGGTCTGGCGATCGGCGCCTTCGCACCAAAGGCAAATATCGTGGGTCCGATCGGGCTCACCGGCCTGGTGATGTTCCTCTATGGTATCGGCATTCTGTATGGGCGGCAATTCTTCGAAGGAATGGCCGGTGCCGAAGGCCGCAAATACAATTTCCTTGCATTGATCGCGGTGGCCGCGGGACTGCTGGTCGCGCTCGGTCTCGGTCACGTCTATGGCATCAAGATCGGCCACACGCTTGGCATGTTCGCAGGCTCCATGACCAGTACCGCGACGCTGCAGGCGGCGCTCGAAGTCATGAAGAACAGCGACCCCTCGATCGGCTATTCGATCGCCTATCCGTTCGGCGTGATCGGCCCGATCCTGTGCATCTATTTCATGACGCGCAAGGTGAAGCCTGCCTTCCCGGCGAAGGCGCAGCGCTTCCACATGGGCGAGATTACGCTCTCGGGAGATGCTGCGGGTCGAACTCTCAGCAATCTGTCGAGAGAACTGCCAGCGGGCGTACAGGTGACGATGGTTCGCATCAAGCAGGACAATGTCGTGCCGATAGACGATCTCGTGCTGTCGGCCGGCGACGCCTTGCTGGTGGTGGCCGATACCGAGGAAGGCTTGTCGCAGACTGCCGCGAAATTCGGCAAGCTCGAGCCCGGCCGGCTGGTGCAGGATCGCTCCTCGCTCGACTATATCCGCGTGTTCGTCGGCAAGGGCAGCATGGTCGGTGTGCCGCTGTCGAAGTTGGCGCTGCCGGGAGGCACTCAGTTCCTGCATGTCCGCCGCTACGACGCCGATATCGTGCCGACGCCCGACCTGATGCTGGAATTCGGCGACCGCGTCGGTGTGCTCGTCCCGCCGGCACGCAAGGACGAGGTACGCAAAGCGTTCGGTGACAGCGTGAAGGCGACCGCGGAGTTCAGCTATGTCTCGCTCGGCATCGGCATGGCGCTGGGCATTCTGCTCGGGCTGATCCCAATCCCGATCCCCGGTGTCGGCAAGGTGACGCTCGGCATCGGCGGCGGGCCGCTGATCGTGGCGCTGATCCTCGGCAAGCTGCGGCGCACCGGACCGCTGCTCTGGACCATGCCGCTGCCGGCCAATATCGTGCTGCGTAATTACGGGCTGGCGATTTTCCTCGCTGCCGTCGGCATCAATGCCGGCCAGCCCTTCGTGCGCACCGTGGCCGATTCCGGACTGACGCTGCTGTTCATCGGCATGGCGGTGCTGCTCACTACTGTGCTGATCGTACTGATCGTCGGCTATTACGTGATGAAGATCCCCTACGACGATCTGGTCGGCGTCGCTTCTGGCGCGACCGGCAATCCGGCGATCCTGGTCTATTCGACGCGCATGGCCCCGACCGAGCGGCCGGATATCGGCTACGCGATGATCTTCCCCTCGGCCACCATCCTGAAGGTGATCGCCGTGCAGATTGTAGGCCTGCTGATGCTCGGAGGCGGATAGGCGGGGGTGTGGCATGACCGACAAGGCGCCGACACCGCAAACGATCAGCTTTGACACCATCCTGCCGTCCGCAATGGCGCTGCGCGCCGAGGCGGGCGGCGTTACACGGGCCGCGATGGACCCGCTGGCGGTGTTCGTTCTCAGCGTTATCGCGGGCGCCTTTATTTCTTTCGGAGCGGTGTTCGCGACCACAGTCGGTGCCAGCGGCATTTCGATCGGGCCGGGCGCTGCAGCCTTGCCCTATGGTCTGACACGGCTTCTTACCGGGGTCGTCTTTTGCACCGGCCTCATTCTTGTCATAGTGGGCGGCGCCGAGCTGTTTACCGGCAACAACATGCTGGTCATGGCATGGGCGAGCGGCAAGGTGACGACGCGCGCCGTATTGTCAAACTGGGTCCTCGTCTTCTTTGGAAATTTCTTCGGCGCAATCGCGACTGCGGTTCTGGTTTTCGTATCGACGCAGTACACCTTCGGCGGCGGTTCGGTCGGGCTGAACGCGCTCAACATTGCTGAAGGCAAGACGACACTTGCATTCTTCCCGGCCTTTACGCTCGGCGTCCTCTGCAATGCGCTGGTCTGTCTCGCGGTCTGGATGTGTTACGGCGCGCGCACCACAATCGATCGCGTGGTCACGATCGTTCCGCCGATTTCCGCCTTCGTGGCGGCCGGCTTCGAGCACAGCATCGCCAATATCTACTTCATCCCGTTCGGGCTGTTCATCAAGACGGGCGCGCCGGATTCCTTCTGGAAGGCGATTGGCAAGACGCCTGCCGACTTTCCTTCGCTCACCTGGGACAATTTCGTTTTCGCAAATCTTATCCCGGTTACGCTCGGCAATATCGTCGGCGGCTCGGTACTCGTCGCAGCGGTCTATTGGTTCGTCTATCTGCGCAAGAAGCCGCCCGCCTAGATCACGATGATTTTGGATCGAATTGATCCAAAATCATAAATGTGATCGATTTACTAGTTTAGGGCATGATGTTGTCCGAAAACCGCTTCGCACTTTTCGGCATCATGCTCTAGCGGTCAGGCGAGGGCGAGCGTTACATGCACCACACCGGGTTCGCGCTTCGTCGCCATCGGCAATCCACTATGCTCGAATACCTTCAGCATCGGGGTGTTTTCGGGCAGGACCTCCGCGATGAATTCGTGCAGGCCGCCCTCGCGCGCCAGCTTCCCAAGATGACGCATCAGGATCGATCCGAGCCCCTGTCGCTGGTAATCGTCGATCACCGCAAACGCGATTTCGGCCCGGCCGGGCTCTGTCACGATGTAGCGTCCGCCGCCTATAATCGCCTGCCGTCCGTCCGTTTCCGCGACCGCCACCAGCGCCACGTGATTGACGAAGTCGATGTTGAGGAAAAAGTCGAGTTCCTGCTCGCTGAATTCGCGGCGAACGGCGAAGAAGCGGCGGAACAGGGATTGTGTGCCGGTGCGTTCAACCGCCGCAAGCAGGGCATCCCGGTCGCCCGGCCGCAAGGCGCGGATTTCAATCCGTCGACCGTCGCGCAATGCTTCGATTGCCGAATAGCTCGCAGGATGCGTCATGGCCGATAGTCCCGGTTCGATCGTCACAACAGCAACCTTAGCCGCAAGGCTCCGGCATGTCCCGCCCTTCAACTGGCTGTCGAGTTATGACCGCGCCTGGCTGCCGAAGGACCTTGTCGCGGGCATCACGCTTGCCGCTTACGCCATCCCGGTTTCGCTCGCCTATGCCGCGCTCGCCGGTTTGCCGCCCCAGGTCGGGGTCTATGGCTATCTGCTCGGAGGGATTGGCTATGCGCTGCTCGGCTCCTCGCGCCAGCTTGCGGTCGGACCGACATCTGCGATCTCGCTGATGATTGCGGCGAGCGTAGGCGCCATGGCCGATGGCGACATGCAGCGCTACATGCAGATCGCAAGCCTGGCCGCCTTCACCGTTGCCGTCTTGTGCGGTCTTGCCTGGCTGCTGCGATTGAGCGTGATCGCGCTCCTGATCAGCGACTCGATCCTGGTCGGCTTCAAGATCGGCGCCGGCCTCACCATCGCCATGACCCAGTTGCCGGGGCTGTTCGGGGTGCCGGGCGGCGGTCACAATTTCTTCGAGCGCGTCTATGTGCTGCTGGGACAGCTCGGGCAGGCGCAGTTTCTCGTGCTTGGGATTGGTGCGATCGCAATCATGCTATTGCTTATGGGAGATAAATGGCTGCCGGGCCGGCCGGTCGCGCTATTCGTGGTGGCGCTTGCTATTGTTTGCGCGACGCTGCTCGGGTTGCCGGCAAAGGGCGTGCCGATCACCGGTGAAATACCGTCAGGGCTGCCAAGCCTGGCGATGCCGGAGCTTCGCATGCGCGATGTCGAAGGCATCTTCCCGCTCGCAGCCGGCATTCTTCTGCTCGCCTATGTCGAAGGCGTGTCCGCGGGCCGGACCTTTGCCGCCAAACATGGTTACACGCTCGATATGCGGCAGGAATTCCTGGGCATCGGCGCCGCCAATCTCGCGGTCGCGCTGGGCCGTGGCTATCCGGTGGCGGGCGGGCTGTCGCAATCCGCGGTCAACGACAAGGCGGGCGCGAAGAGCCCACTCTCCCTGGTCTTCGCATCCATCACGCTCGCGCTTTGCCTTCTGTATCTGACCGATCTTCTGGAAAATCTGCCGAAGGCGGTGTTGTCGGCGGTGGTCCTGACCGCCATCCTGGGTCTGTTCGATTTTCGCGCGCTCGCGCACATGTGGCGAGTTAGCCGGATCGACTTCTATGCCGCGACCATTGCGCTGTTCGCCGTGCTGCTGCTGGGAATTCTGAATGGCATCCTGCTCGCGGCGCTTGCTTCCGTTGCGCTTCTTTTGGTGCGAGCAGCGCGCCTGCATGTCGGCTTCCTCGGCCGCATTCCGGGCACGCAGAGCTATTCCGACATGGAGCGCAATCCGCAGAACGAGCCCTTGCATCACGCGATCGTGGTTCGCCCGGAAGGCTCGCTGATCTATGTCAATGCCGGCGCGGTGCTGGAGGCCATTCGGGCCAAACTGAGCGATGCGGATGTCCTTGGCACTCGTTTGTTGATCTGCGACCTTTCCGCTTCCCCATTCATCGATCTTGCGGGCTCCCGTATGCTGCACGAACTACATGCCGAACTGGCCGGCCGCGGTATCGCGTTCCGTATCGTCGGTGCCCGCAGCTATGTGCGCGACTTCCTGCGGGCCGACGGGATTAGCGAGAAGGTCGGCGGGATCGACCGTGCAGTGACGATCCACGACCTGATCGGAGAGGCCGGGCGATGACGCCTGTCTGCGACCTAAACCTAAGTACAGTACCTCCAAACCGGGCGTTTGTGGTGGTTGGCGGGACAGAGGTCAGGCAGCCGGAACCGGCGGCTGCCGGTTTCCGCTGCAGCCTCCGATCACAGCGCCGCATGTGTGTGAAGGAGTTATGACCATGACATCAGATCCGACCGGTTCGAAAAGCGGCAATCTCTCGATGCCGGGCTTGTTCGGCGCCGCCACCGAATACGCGACCGATGCGGCGCAGCGCTGGGTCCTGTTCCTCGACGTCATGCGTCAGCGGGGCAATGCCTATCGCGAACATGCCGCGCAGACCGCGCCGAACGTGCTCGACTACAAGGGCGAGCTGGTGATCGACGGCCGCAAGCTCGAGCGGCCGGTCAACTACCTGTCTGGCGCGGATCGTCCCGCCGGCAGGATGTCGATGATCGAGAACCAGCGCGGCCCTTCGTCATCGTCGACCCGCGCGCCGGGCACGGCCCCGGCATCGGCGGCTTCAAGGCCGACAGCGAGATCGGCGTCGCGATGCAAGGCCGGGCATCCCTGCTACTTCATCGGCTTCCTGCCCGACCCCGATGCCCGGGCAGACCATCGAGGACATCGCCCGCGCCGAGGCGGTCTTCCTCGAGCGGTGATCGCGCCTCGCCACCCGAGGCCGAGGGCAAGCCCTGCGTGATCGGCAACTGCCAGGCCGGCTGGGCGGTGATGATGCTCGCCGCGCTCCGGCCCGAACTGTTCGGGCCGATCATCATCGCCGGCTCGCCGCTGTCCTACTGGGCCGGCGTGCGCGGCCAGTACCCGATGCGCTACTCGCGGCGGCCTGCTCGGCGGCAGCTGGCTGACGGCGCTCGCCGGCGATCTCGGCGCCGGCATCTTCGACGGCGCCTGGCTGGTGCAGAATTTCGAGAACCAGAACCCGGCCAACACGCTCTGGACGCAAGCAGTACAATCTCTAGTCCAAGATCGACACCGAGGCCGAGCGCTACCTCGAGCTTCGAGAAGTGGTGGGGCGGCCACGTCACGCTGAACGCCGAGGAGATCCAGTTCATCGTCGACGAGCTCTTCGTCGGCAACAAGCTCGCCGCCGGCGAGATCCGCACCTCCGACGGCACCGCCGATCGACCTGCGCAACATCCGCTCGCCGATCGTCGTGTTCTGCTCGCAAGGGCGACAACATCACCCCGCCGCAGCAGGCGCTCGACTGGATCCTCGACCTCTACGACAAGCGTCGACGACATCCGCGCCCATGGCCAGACCATCGTCTACACCGTCCACGACAACGTCGGCCATCTCGGCATCTTCGTCTCGGCCGGCGTCGCGCGAAGGAGCACGACGAGTTCGCCTAGCAACATCGACCTGATCGACGTGCTGCCGCCGGGCCTCTACGAGGCGGTCTTGAGCCAAGAGCGAGGCGGTCGACGAGTCCCGACCTGGTCACCGGCGAGTGGGTGATGCGCTGCGAGGCGCGCACGCTCGACGACATCCGCGCGCTCGGCGGCAACGACGCTCGCCGACGAGCGCCGGTTCGCGGCGGCCGCGCGGGTGTCGGAGATCAACCTCGCGCTCTACCGCACCTTCGCGCAGCCCTGTCGTCCAGGCCGTGGTCACCCCGGCCAGTGCCGAGGCGATGCGCCAGATGCACCCGCTGCGCCTGCAGTACGAGATGTCTCGGTCGCACAACCCGTTCATGGCGCTGGGTCGGCGAGGCCGCCGAGAGGTGCGCGGAGAGCGCCAGCCCGGTCGCATGCGGACAATCCGTTCCTCGCGCTGCAGGAGAAGTCTGTCGCGGCAGATCGTCGAGCGGCCTCGACGGCTGGCGCAAGGTCGACCGAGAAGATCGGCCGAGGAACGTTCCACGCGGTCTACGGCCCGCCCGCGCTGCAGGCCGCGCTCGGCATCGATACCGACGCGTCAGGCGCGCGCCGCGCAAGGCGGCGACAAGAGCTGCTCTGCACGCCGAGCTGGTCGCGCAGCGGATCGCCGAGCTGCGCGCGCATGATCGCGCCAGGGCGGGCTGCGCGAGGCCGCGATCCGCGGCGCTGCTCTATGTCGGCATGGCCCGGGCATGCGTCGACGAGCGCGGCTTCGAGGCGATCCGCCGCCTTGCGGCGCGCGACGACCGGCGCAGTCCGCGACTGACGCTGCGCGACTTCAAGGCGCTGGTCCGCGAGCAGTTCCTCATGCTGCTGATCGACGAGGAGGCGGCGCTCGCGGCGATCCCCGGCCTGCTGCCGCCCGGATGCCGAGGAGCGGCGGCCGCGCTTTGGCCGCTGATCCAGCGAGGTGCTCGGCGCGCGGTCCGGTCTGGGCGAGGCCGCGCGAGCGGCTCGAAGCGCATGTGCGCAACGCTGTTCGACGTCGCAGGCCGACCATGCGTCCGTTGCAGCTCGGGCAAGGCGCTCGCCGCGAGAGGGAGCGGCTCATAGCACGAGCCATCGAACAGAGCAGCTGTCCGATCCGAAGACCAGCGAACGCGACCGGCCCGACGTCGAAGTACGACGCCTGATCGCACGCCGCGAAGGCAGCCGCCGGCGCTGACGATCGTCGTTCATCCCTGCGACGAGACCTCGCTGCGCGGTGCGCTTCGAGGCCGCGACGAGGCCGGAATCATCGCCGATCCTCGTCGGTCCGAGGCGCAAGATCCGCGCCGTCGCCGCGGAGCACGGCTCGACCTCGCGGCAGTCGAGATCGTCGACGTGCCGCACAGCCAGGCGGCCGCGCGCGAGGCCGTCGAGCTGATCCGCGAGGGCAAGGGCGAACTCCTGATGAAGGGCAGCCTGCACACCGACGAGCTGATGCGCGAGGTCACGGCCTCCGCGACCGGCCTGCGCACCGGCGGCGCATCAGCCACGTCTTCGTCATGGACGTGCCCGGCCACCCGGAGACGCTGTTCATCACCGATGCCGCGATCAACATCTTCCCCGACCTCGATGCCAAGCGCGACATCGTCCAGAACGCCATCGACCTCTATGCCGGGCTTGGGCTCGGCACGCCGAAGGTCGCCATCCTCTCCGCCGTCGAGACGGTGACGACGAAGATCCCCTCGACCATCGAGGCGGCGGCCCTCTGCAAGATGGCCGATCGCGGCCAGATCACCGGCGGCGTGCTCGATGGCCCGCTCGCCTTCGACAACGCGATCAGCCCCGAGGCGGCGCGCATCAAGGGCATCAAGTCGCCGGTTGCCGGCCACGCGCAGATCCTCGTCGTGCCGGACCTCGAAGCCGGCAACATGCTGGCCAAGAACCTGACCTTCCTGTCCCATGCCGACGCCGCCGGGCATCGTGCTCGGCGCGCGCGTGCCGATCATCCTGACCTCGCGCGCCGATCATCGTGCGCACGCGGCTGGCCTCCTGCGCCGTGGCGGCGCTGTCCTCGCGCACAGCGCAGCGGCGCCAGAGCCGCCGATCCGGAGCGTGACCGCATGGAGACGATCCTCGTCGTCAATGCCGGCAGCTCGAGCATCAAGTTCCAGCTGTTCTGACGTCGGCGCCGGCGACCGGCTGCAGCGGCGCTCAAGGGCCAGATCGACGGCATCGGCGTCGCGCCCGCGCCTCGTCGCCAACGGCGCGAAGGGCGAACGTGCTCGTCGACGAGACCTGGCCTGCGGCGGAGGTGCGCGACGTGCCGGCAGCGCTCGGCAAGGTCGTCGCAGTTCCTGCGCGCAGAGAGCGGCAGGCTTGCCTGTCGTGCCGTCGGTCATCGCGTCGTGCATGGCGGTCCGGACTACAGCGCGCCGATCCTCATCGACGATGACCGTCGCTCGACCGCCTCGAGCGCTTTCGCGCCGCTCGCGCCGCTGCATCAGCCGAACAATCTCGGCGCCGATCCGGCGTCTGCTGCAACGGCAGCCGCAGCTGCCGCAGGTCGCCTGCTTCGACACGGCCTTTCACCGCGGCCATCCCGAGGTTGCCGACCGCTACGCGCTGCCGGAGCGCTTCTACGCACGAGGGCGTGCGCCGCTACGGCTTCCACGGCCTGTCCTACGAATACATCGCGGAGCCGGTTCGCCGGACGTCGCGCCCGACATTGCCGACGGCCGCGTCGTCGTCGCCCATCTCGGCAGCGGCGCCTCGATGTGCGCCATCATGCCGGGCAAGAGCGTCGAGAGCACGATGGGCTTCACCGCGCTCGACGGCCTGCCGATGGGCACGCGCCCCGGCCAGCTCGACCCCGGCGTCGTGCTCTACCTGATGACCGAGAAGGGCATGAGCGCCAGGCGAGATCGAGCATCTGCTCTACAACGACTGCGGGCTCGAAGGGCCTCTCCGGCATCAGCAACGACATGCGCGACCTGCTCGCGAGCGCCGATCCGCGCGCCAAGCTCGCGCTCGACTATTTCGTCTACCGCATCGCGCTCTTCACCGGGATGCTTGCGGCCGCCATGGGCGGCATCGACGGCTTCGTCTTCACCGCCGGCATCGGCGAGAACGCGCCCGCCATCCGCGAGGCCGTCGCGCAGCGCCTGGCCTGGCTCGGCGCTCGAGCTCGACCCCGAGGCGAACGCCAAGGGCGACGCTCGCATCTCGACGCCCGGCGTCGCGGGTCGCCTGCTACGTCATTCCGACCGACGAGGAGCTGATGATCGCCCGCCACACGCTGCGCGTCCTGCGCGCGCAGCCGGCACTCGCAGCATCAAGGAGAAGCGCGCATGACCGATCCTGCTGCCATTGGCCGCTGCTCAAGGGCAAGAAGGCCCTGGTCATCGGCATCGCCAACGACCAGTCGATCGCCTGGGGCTGCGCCAAGGCCTTCCGCGCGCTTCGGGCGCCGATCTCGCGATCACCTATCTGCAACGAAAAGGCAAAGCCGCTATGTCGAGCCGCTCGCCAAGGAGGTCGAGGCGTCGATCTTCATGCCGCTCGACGTGCAGCGACGGGCAGATCGGAGGCGGTCTTCGACGCGATCGAGAAGGAGTGGGGCAAGCTCGACATCTGCTCCACTCGATCGCCTTCTGCCCCGAAGGAGACCTGCAGGGCCGCGTCATCGACTGCTCGAAGGACGGCTTCCTGCTGGCCATGGACGTGTCCTGCTGGTCGTTCATCCGCATGGCGAAGCTCGCCGAGCCGCTGATGAAGGACGGCGGCACGCTCTTCACCATGACCTACTACGGCTCCCAGATGGTGGTGGAGAACTACAACATCATGGGCGCCGGTCAAGGCCGCGCTGGAAGCTGCCGTGCGCTACCTGGCCGCCGAGCTCGGACCGCAAGGGCATCCGGGTGCACGCGATCTCGCCCGGTCCGCTCAAGACCCGCGCGGCCTCCGGCATCACCGACTTCGACGAGCTGCTCGCAGAAGGCGCAGGCGAAAGCGCCGTGCGCGCAGCCTCGTCTCGATCGACGATGTCGGCGTCGCCGTGGCCTTCCTCGCCATGAACGCCGCCAAGCTGATCACCGGCGAGACGCTCTATATCGACGGCGGCTATCACATCATCGACTGACCGGCGATCTGTCCGACCGTAACGATTTACGCCCCGAGGGAGTATGGGAATGGCTAGCCTTGACGATCTTCTGCCGAGTGCAAAGGACTGCCTGAAGAAGAGCGCGGAGATGGAGGCCGAAAAGGCCGCCGAATACGAGAAAAAGCGCAGGGCCGCCGACGCCGAAAAGAAGGAATTGCTCGACAAACTGATGAAGCCGTCCGGCGTCAGCGACGAAGAGCGCATGAAGCGCGCCGCCGCGATCATCAATCGCGCGGTCAGCAACGGGCTGACCGAAGTCGAGGTCGGTCGCTTCTCCGACAAGCTGTTCACCGACAAGGGCCGCGCCATCAACCAGCAGGAGGACCCGGCTGGGAGGAAACCTCACCGGCCTGCCGAAGGAGCTTTATCAGTTCTGGAAGGCGCATCTGGAGCCGCGCGGCTACCATATCAAGTTTCAGGTTGCCGAGTGGCCGGACGGCATGCCAGGCGACAT
>CAWDOW010000013.1:0-45967 GCA_963804015.1 uncultured Pseudomonadota bacterium | reverse complement strand
CCGGCTATCTCGCCAATACCGGAATTATCCCGGCGCTGACCGGGCCGGGCGATCTGATCCTGCTCGACGAGCTTGTCGCATGCCTGCATCCATGCCGGCGCCCAACTGAGCGAGAGGCGAGGTCCGGCTGTTCCGCCACAACGACACCGATCACCTGCAATCGCTGCTCGAACATGAGCGCAAGCAATTCCGGCACGTCGCTCATTGTCACCGAAGGCGTGTTCTCGATGGACGGCGACCTCGCGCCCTTGTCCGGACATGGCGAGCGCTGGCACGCCGGCACGACGCCTGGCTGATGACCGACGACGCGCACGGCATCGGCGTGGTCGGCGGCGGCCGCGGGTCGGCCTATCGCCGGCGACCCGCCGGCCGAGATTCCCGTTGCAGATGGGCACGCTTGTCCAAGGCGATCGGCAGCTATGGCGGCTATCTCTGCGCCTCGCGCGAGGTGATCGACCTGATGCACAACCGCGCCCGCACGCTGATCTATTCCACCGGCCTGCCGCCGGCCGCGGTCGCAGCTGCCATCGCGGCCCTCGACATCATCGAGAGCGAGCCCGACTACGCCGGCGCTGCCGCTCGAGAAGGCGCGCGCCTTCACCCGCGCCGCCAATCTGCCCGCTGCCGAGAGCGCGATCGTGCCGGTGACGATCGGCGACGCCGACGCCGCGATTGCCGGCGTGGCGTGCCGGAAGACGAAGGATTTCTGGTGATTGCGATCCATCCACCGACCGTGCCGGACGGAACCGCGCTGTTGCGCGTGACCTTCAATGCCGCACAGCCCGACGACGAGATCGCACGGCTGGCGCCTCGTGCACACCCGCATTCAGACATCGGCAACCGGACACTACACATGCCAGCGATCTTCATCACCGCAACAGGCATCGATGTCGGCAAGACCTTCGTCGCCGCCGGCCTAATCCGGCTACTCCGCTGGAAGCCGACGCGATCGATGCGATCAAGCCGATCGTCAGCGGCTTCGATCCGGCACGCGCCGGCGACAGCGATAGTGGCGTGCTGCTGCGCGCACCTGCTTCGCCGCTGACCGAGGAGGAGATCGAGGAATTTCGCCCTGGCGTTTTGCCGCAGCACTCTCCCCCGACATGGCCGCGCGTCACGAAGGCAAGGAGATCGATCTCGAGCAACTGGTGTCGTTTTGCGAGACCGCCATCGACGAGGCCGAAGGCGACGTGCTGGTCGAGGGGTTGGCGGCGTCATCGTGCCGCTCGATCAGAAGAACACGGTGCTCGACTGGATCGCGACGCTCGGATTGCCGACGCTGCTGGTCACCGGGACCTATCTCGGCAGCATCAGCCACACGCTGACCGCCTATGAAGTGCTGGACGCCGAGGAATGCGACCTGCCGACCATCGTGGTGTCGGAAAGCGCCGGCAGCCATGTCCCGCTGTACGAGACCGTGGCGACGATCGAGCGCTTCCTGCCGGCAGATCGACGTGATCGCGCTGCCGCGGCTCGCCGTGGGCGAAGAGCACCCGGCCTTTGAGCAGATCGCGAAAAGCTGCGGGCTGTTGTGAAGCCGTAGCCCTGCGAAAGCCGCGGTCCATATTCCAGAGCAGAGGTCATGGGTCCCGCTTCGCGACGACTTCGAATTGCTCAACGTTTCTCTTCAGACGTCCCCGATCACCCGCGTCAGAAACGCCGCATCCTCTTCGCCGATGGTCAGCGCCGGCGCCAGATAGATCGCGTTGCCGATCGGGCGGATGAAGGCCCTTCTCGACGAAGGCGCGGCGCAGCGCATTCAAATCGTCGATGCGATCCAGATCCACCACGCCGATGGCGCCGCGCACCCGCACATCGATCACGCCCGGCAGATCGCGGCAGCGCGACAGGCCGGCGGCCAGCCATGTCTCGATCGAGCGCGACCTGGGAGAGCCGCTCGCCATCGGCGAACAGATCGAGCGAGGCATTGGCGGCGGCGCAGGCGAGTGCATTGGCCATGAAGGTCGGGCCATGCATCAAGGCCTGCTCGGATCGTCCGACCAGAAGGCGTCGAAGATCTGCGGCGTCGCGACCGTCGCGGCGAGCGGCAGCGTGCCGCCGGTCAGCGCCTTCGACAGGGTGACGATGTCGGGCGTGACGCCCGGCCGCCTCGCAGGCGAACATCGTGCCGGTGCGGCCGAAGCCGGTGAAGATTTCGTCGAAGATCAGCAGCACGCCGTGCCGGTCGGCGAGCGCGCGCAGCCGCCGCAACACCTCGGGCTCATGGAAGCGCATGCCGCCCGCGCCCTGCACCAACGGCTCGACGATGATGGCGGCGATCGTGTCGGCATTCTCGCTCCAGCAAGTCGATCAAGCTCGGCTTCGGAGGCCTCGTCTTCCGGCAGCGTCGCCGATCAAATGCTGCTGCAGAAGCCCGGAAAATTGCTGATGAATGCCGGTCTCGAAATCGCGAGATCGCCATCGTCGCCGAGCGTGTCGCCGTGATAGCCGCCACGGAAACACACGAATTGGTGACGCCGCGCTCTGTCCCGCATTCAGCCAGATACTGGATCGCCATCTTCATGGCGACCTCGACCGAGACCGATCCGGAATCGGTGAAGAACACGCGGTCGAGATCGCCCGGCAGTATGTCGCGCGAGACGGCGCGCGAGCGTCAGCGGCTGCTCGTGCACCAGGCCGCCGAACATCACATGCGGCATGATCTCGAGCTGCCGCTGCACGGCGTCGCGGATATGCGGATGGTTGTAGCCGTGGCAGGCGGTCCACCACGACGCGATGCCGTCGACCAGTTCGCGGCCGTCGGCGAGATGAATGCGCGTGCCCTGCGTGCGCACCACCGGGAGCGGCGCGGGCGCGGTCTTCATCTGCGCATAGGGCAGCCAGATATGCTCGAGACCTGCCGCGTACCAGTCGCGCTGCTCGAGCATGCGCCTTACACCTGCATCACGCGCAGGCCGAGCCGGTCCATCAATTGCCGGTCGCGGTCGGCGGCGGGATTGGGCGTGGTGAGCAGCTTCGGGCCGTAGAAGATCGAGTTGGCGCCGGCGAGGAAGCACAGCGCCTGCATCTCGTCGGTCATGTCCTCGCGGCCCGCCGACAGCCGCACCAGCGAGCGCGGCATGGTGATGCGCGCCACCGCAATGGTGCGCACGAAGTCGATCGGATCGAGCGCCGCGCCATTGCTGCGCGGCAAGCGGTGTGCCCTCGACCTGCACCAGCAGGTTGATCGGCACGCTTTCCGGATGCACCGGCAAGGTCGCCAGCGCATGGATCATGCCGGCGCGGTCGTCCGCGCCCTCGCCCATGCCGACGATGCCGCCGCAGCAGACATGGATGCCGGCGTCGCGCACATGATCGAGCGTGTCGAGCCGCTCCTGATAGGTGCGGGTGGTGATGATCTCGCCGTAGAATTCCGGCGAGGTGTCGAGATTGTGGTTGTAGTAATCGAGACCGGATTGCTTCAGCCGCCTGCGCCTGCGCATTCGTCAGCATGCCGAGCGTGACGCAGGTTTCGAGCCCCATCGCGCGCACGCCCTCGATCATGGCGCAGACCTTGTCGAGGTCGCGGTCCTTGGGCTCGCGCCAGGCCGCGCCCATGCAGAAGCGGCTGGCGCCCGCATCCTTGGCGGCCTTCGCCTCCGCCAACACCTTGTCGATCGCCATCAGCTTCTCGGCCTTGACGCCGGTGTCGTATTTGCGCGCTCTGCGGACAATAGGCGCAGTCCTCCGGGCAGCCGCCGGTCTTGATCGACAGCAGCGTCGAGACCTGCACCTCGGCGGGGTCGAAATTCTGCCGGTGCACGGTCTGCGCCTGATAGATCAGGTCGGGAAACGGCAGCGCGAACAGCTCGCGAATTTCCGCGCGCGTCCAGTCGTGGCGCAGGTCGCCGTCAGGGCCGGCAAATCGGGGGGCGGTCTCGAAGGCGGAAACGGACATTCAAAACTCCTGCATCGTCGGCCTGTTCTGGCAAATATTCCAGCTTTCGCCAACGGGTCCAGCCGGTTGGCGGCCGGACCGCCGTTGAGACAATATACCTCCGGAACCCGGCGGCCGCATTTGCCGGCACCGGATTGGGTTGCTAGGAGAGCCGCCATAACTGAAGCATTGGACGCGACATTGGACCCGACCTTTCCCGACCGACTCTCCGCCGACCCCGACAGCCCCTATTACAACGAGGAATTGCTGTCGCGCGATGTCGGCATCCGTTTCGACGGCAAGGAAAAGACCAATGTCGAGGAATATTGCGTGAGCGAGGGCTGGATCCGGGTCAGCGCCGGCAATGCCAAGGACCGTTTCGGCAAGCCGCTCACCATCAAGCTGAAGGGCAAGGTCGAGCCCTATATCCGCAACGCACAGAAGACCTGAATCGCGGGACGGCCGCGCGGACTCACTTTCGCCGTCGGCCGAAATCGACCTCACGAACCGTTATGCGATCCGTTTTCCGATTTCTTTTCCAGCGATACGGCGGCCTCCGCCTGCACCAGATAATAATGTGCCATCGCGGCATGGGTTCTCATCTGCGCGGGATCTTTGGAATCCGCCGCATCTTCGAATGCCTTGCGCGCGAATTCGAGCAAGCGCTCGCTTTCCCGCATGGCCCGATCAGTCTTCAAACAAGGAAGGAATGTGCTTCTGTCCCGGCGCCGTTTCGACGATGGCTGAGAGCGCATCGGCGCGTTTCAGAAAGCGGAGGCCGGCAGTGGCAAAATCCCGCATCGCCACAATACACGTCGCATCGGCGGCCATTCGGAATGCGCCCCGTGCCTTCTCAAAATTCTCGTCGCACTCCACCACTCTGCGCTCCCGGTTGAGAACAGATGGCACGACTACCGGAAGTCGACCTTGACCTCCGTCAAGGCCGTTGCGTCGCTTACCCGGCGATCGGCCGCGCAGTGCCTTCCACCTGGATGCGGAGGCCGGACCGCACATTCGGCCAATAATTCCAGATCGCCTTGTGATGGGTACAGCGATTGTCCCAGAACGCGATAGAATGCGCGCGCCAGCGAAAGCGGCAGGTCCATTCCGGCTTGTTGCAATGATCGATCAGGAATTCCAGCACGCGCTCGCCTTCGACCTTCGGCAATTCGTTAATCTTCGCCGTGAAGTCGGTGTTAACGAAGATTGATTTCTTGCCGCTCTGGAGATGGCGGATGATCACCGGATGCACCGAGACCGGGGTGCCCGGGCCGAAAACCCGTTTCCTCCGCCGGATGAAACCAACGCGTCCGATCTTATCCAGTTTTCCCGGCCGGGGAGGAAGTTGTGCCGCGGTTCCGCCGGCTCAATTGCCGTCGCGCTTTGCGGACAGTTTTCTTGAGCAGGGCGATCTGCCGGAAAAACTCGCGTACCGGCTGGGCCGGACTGCCGAGCAACCGGGCCTTGGGCTCGACATCGGAGATCACGCCGGCCTGGGCACCGATCTGCGCGCCGTCGCCGATCTGCAGATGTCCGGCCATCGCCGCCTGACCGCCCACCTGCACGAAATCGCCGAGAATGGTCGAACCCGAAATTCCGACCTGCGCAACGATGATACAGCAGCGCCCGAGCACGACATTGTGTCCGATCTGAACGAGATTATCGAGCCTCGAGCCTGCGCCGATCACGGTGTCGCCCGCAGAGCCGCGATCGACGGTGCTGTTGGCGCCGATCTCGACATCGTCATGCAGCAGCACGCGTCCAAGCTGCGGCACGGTCAGAAATCCGCTACCGGTGACCGCAAAGCCGAAGCCTTCCTGTCCAACTCTGGCGCCCGGATAGACATAGACCCGGTCGCCGAGAATGGCGTGACTGATACTGGCATGCGCGCCGATCCGGCAATCGCGGCCCAGCACGACGCCGCAGCCGATCACCGCCGCCGGGCCGATGCGGCAGCCGGGACCGATCTCGGCGCCGGCTTCGATCACACAAAGCGGACCGATCTCGGCCGATGGATCGATCATGGCCGTGTCGTCGACCACCGCCGAAGGGTGGATACCGGGCGAAGCGCAAGGCGCGGGATGAAACAGCGCCGCCACGCGTGCCCAGCCGGTATAAGGCTCGTTCGTCACGATCGCGATCGCACTGTCCGGAACGCGCGACTGCATATCCGGATGCACGATCACTGCGCCGGCCTGTGTCAGGTCGAGCAGCGGCGCATAGCGCCTGTTGTCCAGAAAGCTGATCTGCGCCGGGGCCCGCGGTCTGCAACGGAGCGACCCCGTCGAATACGCGATCGTGGTCGGAAGACACAGACCCGCCGGCGGCATCCGCTATTGCTGCGAGGTGGTAGGGACCGCTTCGCTGAAAAAAGCGATTATTACCTGTAGATGCCGGCTGCATACTTCGTCCTTGAGGGGAAGACAGACTGCTAGCCGTAAGGGTGGGCGAACACAAGCGTCGAAGCGGCAACTTTACATTGCACGCTCGAAGCTGGAGCCGTTCCAGCATGGCGCCGCCACATAGGCGCCACACTGTAACGCGCGAGCCCTGCTCCATCGCCACTTCCTGCTTGCGGGCAAGGTCAACGGTCCGCCAGCGTTTGCGTCCTGAGCGTCCGGCCGGTCCAGCGGCGATAGAGCCATTCCGCAACGAAGGATGCAGCGGCGATAAGAACCAGAGCAACAATCGCCGCCGGCTGCTGCTGCCAGGTATACACAGAGAGGATCGCAAACATCGCAAGACAGGTGAGGATCGACAGCCAGACGATGACGGCGTTTGCGCCGGTCTGTTTCAGCACCCGCAAATGGCCCGCATTCACCGCGGCATAGACCAGCAGGAACGCCGCGCTGCCCATCATGGCGATGCCGGAGAGATCGAACAAAAGCGTCACGAGGATCACGAGCGCGGCCGTGAGCGATGAGGCCGCCGGTCGCCTGCTGCCATTCGGTGCGCGACAGCCGCTCCGGCAATTCTCCGTCGCGCGCAATCATGTAGCAGACATTGGCAGAGCCGAAGAGCGTGGCATTGATCGCCGATGCGGTCGAGAATAACGCGGCGATGGCAATCAGCCGAAAGCCGAATTCGCCGAGAAACGGCTTTGCGGCCTGCGCCAGCGCGTAATCCCTCGCCTGCTCGATCTGCGCATTCGACAGATTGCCGGTCACCGTCACCGCCACTACCAGATAGAGCACGATGACCAGGATGACGGCCGTATAGAGCGCGCGCGGCAGCATGACGCGCGGATTGCGCATGTCGGCGGCCGCGTTGGTGACGAGACCGAATCCCTCATAGCCGATGAACAGCACGCCGGCACCGAACAGGATGGCCGCGGTTTCCGGCCACAGCACCGGCGAGAGATTGCCGGGATCGATGAAGAACAGTCCGGCGGCTGCAAACAGCACGAGGATCGCGAGCTTGACCGCAACGATGAAGGTCTCGCCGCGCCCCATGATACGGGCGCCGAAGGCGTTGACCAGCGTCAGCGCGAGGACGGAGCCTATGGCGAGCGACTTCAACAGCAGCGCTGACGGCGCTGTCGTGAAAAAGGTCGCAGCATAGCTGCCGAAAGCACTGGCATAGAGCGCGAGCGAGATGATGTAGCCTGCCCACATGAACAGGTTGAGCCCGCCGGCAAGGACGCCGTCACCGAATCCTTTCACCAGAAAATGCACAGCTCCGCCCGCGGACGGAAACACCGCGCCGAGTTTGGCGTAGGAATAGGTCGAGAGCAGCGCGACCACGCCGCCGATCAGGAAGGCGATCCACATGGCATTGCCGGCGGCCTGCGCGACCACGCCGAGGATCGAGAAAATGCCGGCACCGACCATGCCGCCGATACCGATCGATACCGCCGCGACCAGGCCGATCTGTCCGGCGTCGGGGTTCGGTTTCGGCTGGGTGCCGGCGGGCTTGCCGATGGTTGAATTCATGGGCGGGGCGACTCAGCGCGGCAGGGAGAGACGATAGCATGGCTACGTCATTCCAGGACGGCCGCGAAGCGGCTGGACCCGGAATCCATACGCCATGTGGTGATTATGGATTCCGGGTTCGCGTGCTCCGCACGCGCCCCGGAATGACGGCGTAAGCTACTCCGCCGCCTCCCGCATCGCGACCGCTTCCAGCTTGGCCGCGCAATATTTGAATTCGGGAATCTTCCCGAACGGATCGAGCGCGGGATTGGTAAGCAAGTTGGCGGCCGCCTCGACATAGGCGAAGGGAATGAACACCACGCCATCGGGGATCGCGTCGTCCTGACGCGCCGACAATTCCACGCTGCCGCGACGGGTCGAGACCCGGATCGTGTCGCCCGGCCGGATGCCGAGCTGCGCGATGGTGCCGCGCGACACCGCCGCGATCGCCGTCGGCTCGATCGCGTCGAGCACCATGGCGCGGCGCGTCATCGAGCCGGTATGCCAATGTTCGAGCTGGCGGCCGGTGGTGAGAATGAACGGGTATTCGTGGTCCGGCGTCTCGTCCGGCGGTGTGAGCTTCGCCGCCACCAGCTTGCCGAAACCGCCCGGACGCGGGAACCCCTTGTCGAACACCACATCGCGGCCCGGCTGGTCGGGCGCATCGGAGGGATAAGTCACCGCATCCTCGCGCTCGACGCGCTCCCACGAGATGTTATCGAGCGCCGGCATCATCGAGGCCATTTCCGGATAGACATCGCGCGGATGCGTGTAGCTCCAGTTCAGGCCCATGCGCTTGGCAAGCTCGATGGTGATCCACCAGTCTTCCCTGGCCTCGCCGGGCAACGGCAACGCCTTGCGTCCCATCTGCACCTGACGATTGGTGTTGGTGACGGTGCCGTCCTTTTCCGGCCAGGCCGATGACGGCAGCACCACGTCGGCATAGACCGCGGTCTCGGTGAGGAAGATATCCTGCACCACCAGATGGTCGAGATGCGCCAGCGCCTCGCGCGCGTGGTTGAGGTCGGGGTCCGACATCGCGGGGTTTTCGCCCATGATGTACATGCCGTTGATCACGTCGGCGTGGATCGCGTCCATGATCTCGACCACGGTCAGTCCGCGCTTGGGATCGAGCTGCACGCCCCATTTCTTTTCGGCGGCGCCGCGGATTTCCGGATTCTCGACCGACCTGTAATCCGGCAGGAACATCGGGATCAGGCCGGCGTCGGAGGCGCCCTGCACGTTGTTCTGGCCGCGCAAGGGATGCAGGCCGGTGCCGGGGCGGCCGATCTGGCCGGTGATCAGCGACAGCGCGATCAGGCAGCGCGCATTGTCGGTGCCGTGGGTGTGCTGCGAGACGCCCATGCCCCAGAAGATGATGGCATTCTCGGCGCGCGCGAAGGTGCGCGCCACTTCGCGCAGGGTATCGGCCTCGATGCCGCAGATCGGTGCCATCTCCTCCGGCGTGAAATCCTTGATGTGCTCGGCGAAGGCCGGAAAGCCTTCGGTATAGGTCTGCACATATTGCTTGTCGTAGAGATTTTCCGTCACGATGACGTTGAGCATCGCGTTCAGCATCGCGACGTCGGCGCCATTCTTGAACTGCATCATGCGCCAGGCATGGCGCTTCAGCGCGTGCCCGCGCGGGTCCATCACCACGAGCTTGGCGCCGCGCTTGGCCGCCTGTTTGAAGAAGGTGGCCGCCACCGGATGATTCTCGGTCGGATTGGCGCCGATCACCACGATCACGTCGGAATTCTTCACCTCGTTGAAGGTGGCCGACACCGCCGCCGACCCAACGCCTTCGAGCAGAGCCGCGACCGATGAGGCGTGGCACAGCCGGGTGCAGTGATCGACATTGTTGGTGCCGAAGCCCGTGCGAACGAGCTTCTGGAACAGATAGGCCTCTTCGTTCGAGCATTTCGCCGAGCCGAAACCGGCAAGGCCCTTCGGACCATGCTGCTTCGCGGATCTTCAGGAAGCCCTGTGCCGCCTTGTCGAGCGCCTCGTCCCAGCTGGCTTCGCGGAAATGCGTCCAGGGATTCATCGGATCGATGAATTCATGCGGGATTTTCGGCACACCTTCCTTGCGGATCATCGGCTTCAGGATGCGCTGCGGATTGTGCACATAATCGAAGCCGAAGCGGCCCTTCACGCACAGCCTATTCTCGTTGGCGGGTCCGTTCTTGCCATCGACATAAAGCAGCTTGTCGCCCTTGATGTTGTAGGTGAGCTGGCAGCCGACGCCGCAATAGGGGCAAACCGAATTCACCTGCTTGTCGGGATATTCGGTGCGGACATTGTCGGCGTTGACGAGCGAGGACGGCATCAGCGCGCCGGTCGGACAGGCCTGCACGCATTCGCCGCAGGCGACGCAAGTCGAGTTGCCCATCGGATCGTCGAAATCGAACACGATCTTTTCGTCGATGGCCGCGGCCGGCCATGCCGATCACGTCGTTGACCTGCACTTCGCGGCAGGCGCGCACGCAGAGATTGCAATGGATGCAGGCGTCGAGATTGACCGCCATGGCCGGATGGCTGCGGTCGGGCCCGACCTTCTCGCGCTCCGGGAAGCGGCCGGTCTCGATCCCCATCTTGTCGGCCCAGCTCCAGAATTTGGAGATCGGATCGTGCGAGGTCTCGCGCTTGCGGCTGATCCGAAACCAGCAGCTCGAACACCATGTCGCGGGCGGTCTTGGCGCGGTGGTTCGAGGCATTCACCTTCATGCCGTTGCGCGGGCTTGCGGATGCAGCTTGCCGCCAGCACCCGCTCGCCCTCGATCTCGACCATGCAGGCGCGACAATTGCCGTCGGCGCGATAGCCGGGCTCGGGCGAATAGCAAAGATGCGGGATGTCGATGCCTTCGCGCTTGGCGACCTGCCAGATGGTCTCGCCTTCATGCGCATGCACCTCGCGCCCGTCGAGCGTGAAGTTGACGCAATTCTCGCCGTGCAGATGCTTCGGGTTTTCGGTCATTTCGTTACCAGCCCTTGAGCGGCTTTTTCAGGTCGTCCGGAAAATGCTTCATCACGCTCTGCAGCGGATTGGGCGCGGCCTGGCCCAAGTCCGCAGATCGAGGCGTCGCGCATCGCGGTCGACAATTCGTTCAGCAGCGTCTCGTTCCAGGGGCCCTGCTCCATCAGCTTGACGGCCTTTTCGGTGCCGACACGGCAAGGCGTGCACTGGCCGCAGGATTCGTCCTCGAAGAATTTCATAAGGTTCAGCGCGACCGCCTTCATGTCGTCCTGGTCGGACAGGATCACCACCGCATGCGAGCCGACGAAGGAGCCGTGCGGCTCCAGCGTGCCGAAATCGAGCGGGATATCGGCCAGGCTCTCGGGCAATACGCCGCCCGAAGCGCCGCCCGGCAGGAAGCCTTTCAGTTTGTGGCCTTCCTGCATGCCGCCGCAATATTCCTCGATCAACTCGCGCATGGTGATGCCGGCGGGCGCCAGCTTGACGCCCGGATTGTTGACGCGGCCCGAGACCGAGAACGAGCGGAAGCCCTTGCGGTTGTGGCGGCCATGCTTGGTGAACCACATCGCACCGCTGGTGACGATGTCGCGAATCCAGAACAGGGTCTCGACATTCTGCACCAGCGTCGGACGTCCGAAGATTCCGACCTGCGCGACGTAAGGCGGACGATGCCGCGGCAGGCCGCGCTTGCCCTCGATCAATTCGATCATCGCGGATTCTTCGCCGCAGATATAGGCGCCGGCGCCGCGCCGCAGATGCACTTTGGTGTGCGGCGTGAGGCCGGCCGCCTCGACCTTCTCAAGCTCCTCGAGCAGCATCAGCCGCAATTCGGGATATTCGTCGCGCAGATAGAAATAGACCTGCTTGGCTTCCACCACCCAGGCCGCGATCAGCATGCCCTCGATGAACCGGTGCGGATCGCGTCCGAGATAATAGCGATCCTTGAAGGTGCCGGGCTCCCCCTCGTCGCCGTTGACGGCCATCAGGCGCGGACCCTTTTCCGCGCGCACGAAAGTCCATTTGCGACCGGTCGGAAATCCCGCGCCGCCGAGCCCGCGCAGACCGGAATCGTCGACCGCCTTGATCATCTCCTCGCGCGTGCGAACGCCGTCGAGACACGACTTCAACAGCGCATAGCCGCCTTCGGAGCGATAGATATCGAAACTCTTGCCCGGCGTGGCGGCATGTGCGTGCTCATGCGCCTGCACGGCCTTTTCGATCTTGTCTGCATCCGCCTGAAAGGTCTGCACGTGACCGACCGCAACCACCGGCGCCACGTCGCAGGCGCCCATGCAGGGCGCGCGAATGACGCGCACATCCTTGCCGAGTTTTCCCGGCAGCTCCGCCAGCAGCTTCTCCGCGCCGGCCATGGCGCAGGACAGCGAGTCGCAGACCCGCACGGTGATCGCAGGCGGCGGCGTATCGCCTTCCTTCACCACATCGAAATGCGCGTAGAAGGTCGCAACCTCGTACACTTCGGCGAGCGCCATCTTCATCTCACTTGCAAGCGCTGTGAGATGCGCGGCCGAAAGGTGTCCGTATTTGTCCTGGATGAGATGCAGATGCTCGATCAGCAGATCGCGCCGGCGTGGCCGGTCGGTCAGCAATCCGCGGATTTCTTCCAGCGCCAAAGTATCGACCTGACGGCCCTTGGGGGTCTTGCGGGCCTTGCGGCCGCGACCGCCAGAACCGTCAAATCCTGAAGTCTTGGAACGGGTTAGAGTGTCTGGAGCGTTCATGCGCCAACATCGCGGTGGCGGCTCTTTAGAACAATCCCCAACTCCCGATGCGTCGATAGAAATTTTCTATGGAACTTGCAGCGCCTTGAAAAACCTTTAGTTTCTGGGACCGCATGTTGGACAAGTTGGAATATCTGATCGCGCTGGCGCGCGAGGAGCATTTCGGGCGCGCGGCCGATACCTGCGGGGTCACGCAGCCCACTTTGTCGGCGGGAATCAAGCAGCTCGAGGAGACGCTCGGCGTACTCCTGGTGCAGCGCGGCTCGCGCTTCATCGGCTTCACCCCGGAAGGCCAGCGCACCCTCGATTGGGCCCGCCGCATCGTCAGCGACACCCGTTCGATGCGTCAGGAAATCACCGCGCTCAAAAAAGGCCTGAACGGCCGGCTGAAGATTGCCGCGATACCGACCGCGCTCGCGATGGTCGCCGCCATCACCACGCCCTATCGCGCGCGCCATCCCGACGTGCGCTTCACCATCATGTCGCAGACCTCGATCCAGATCCTGACCAATCTCGAAAATCTCGAGATCGACGCCGGCATCACCTATCTCGACAACGAGCCGCTCGGCCGGGTGTCGACCGTGCCGCTCTATCAGGAGCGCTATCTGCTGCTCACCTCGCCCGATGCGCCGCTCGGCAATCGCGAGCAGGTAACCTGGGCGGAGGTGGCCAAAGTGCCGCTCTGTCTGCTTACGCCCGACATGCAGAACCGGCGCATCCTCGAAGATCTTCTGCGTTCGGCCGGCGGCGATCCGCAGCCGACGCTGGAATCGAATTCGGTGGTGGTATTGTTCGCGCATGTGCGCACCGGCCGCTGGGCGACGATCATGCCCTCCAGGCTCGCCGAGACGCTTGGCCTCACCGACACCATCCGCGCCATCCCGATCACCGAGCCGGAAGCCGTGCACACCATCGGCCTTGTGGTGCCGGCGCGCGAACCGATGACGCCGCTGGCCGCGGCTTTGGTGGCGGAAGCCAAGCGCATGGCGGCGGGTCTAAAGAGCTGACCCGCTGCGAAATATCCGAGACGTCAGGCCACCTTCTCATCCATGTGCCGGAACATGGCGCGCCGCGCTTCGTCGTCCATCTCGGTCTTGAACTTGTGCCGATCCTTGAGCGCATTGGCGCGTGCTGCCGCCGGACGCGCGTTGATCTCGTCGACCAGCCGCTTCAGGCTCGGGAATTTCGACCAGGCATCGTCGCCGACGACGAAGGGCACCGCGCGCGCCCAGCCCCACACATCCATATCGACGATCGTGTAGGTGTCGCCGAGCATGTATTGCTGACGCGACAGCCGGTCGTTGAGGATGCCGAAATGGCGCTGTGCCTCGAACACATAGCGGTTGATCGCGTAAGGCAGCTTCTCCGGTGCGTAATGGCGAAAATGCACCGACTGCCCCGCGAAAGGCCCCATGCCGCTGGCGCAGAACATCATCCAGGACAGCAATTCGCCGCGCGCCTTCGGCGTGTTGGCCGGCATGAACTGTCCGGTCTTCTCGCCGAGATAGAGCAGGATGGCGTTGGAATCGAACACCACCGCGTCGCCGTCGATGATCGCCGGCACCTTGGCGTTCGGATTGATGCGCAGATATTCCGGCTTGTGCTGATCGCCGCGCCGCGTATCGACCGGGATCGCCTCGTAGGGCATGCCGGTTTCTTCCAGAAACAAGCAGACTTTGGCCGGGTTGGGCGCGCCGCTGTAATAGAATTTGAGCATCGTCAACTCCACGGGGAAACGGGAGCCGGGACCATATCACCCGCCGCGCAAGATGCCCGTCGGAAATCGACAACCGGGCATGCAAACAAGAAGGGGCCGGAAATCCGGCCCCTTCCGTAACAGCGGCAACGCCGAGCGCTCAGAACAGCCCGACGATCCGGCCTTCGGCATTGACGTCGATCGAATCCGCCGACGGCACCTTGGGCAGGCCCGGCATGGTCATGATCTCACCGCAGATCGCCACGATGAACTCCGCCCCCGCCGATAGCCGCACCTCGCGCACCGGGATGTTGAAACCCTTGGGCGCGCCCTTGGCATCCGGATTGGTCGAGAACGAGTATTGTGTCTTGGCGATACAGACCGGCAGCTTGCCGAAGCCCATCTCTTCCCAGGCCTTGAGCTGATCCTTCACCGACTTGTCGGCGGTGGCGTCATCGGCGCGGTAGATCTCCTTGGCGATGGCGCGGATCTTCTCGAACAGCGGCATGTCGTCGGGATAGAGCAGCTTCAGGTTGGCCTTGCCCTCGTCGATGACCTTGACCACCGCCTTGGCGACATCGGCCGCGCCCTCGCCGCCCATCGCCCAGTGATCGGCCATCAGCGCCTCGACGCCGAGCGCCTTGCACTTGTCCTTCACCAGCTTGATCTCGGCATCGGTATCGGCCGAGAAACGGTTGATCGAGACCACCGCCGGCAGCCCGAATTTCTTGATATTTTCGATGTGTTGCTGAAGGTTGGACATGCCGGCTTCCAGCGCCTTCAGGTCCTCTTTCTTGAGGTCTTCCTTCTTGACGCCGCCATGCATCTTGAGCGCACGGATGGTGGCGACGATCACCACGCAATCGGGCTTCAATCCGGCCTTGCGGCACTTGATGTCGAGGAATTTCTCCGCGCCGAGATCGGCGCCGAAGCCGGCTTCGGTCACGACATAATCGGCAAGCTTCAGCGCCGCCGTCGTCGCCGATACCGAGTTGCAGCCATGCGCGATATTGGCGAAGGGACCGCCATGGATGAAGGCGGGTGTGCCTTCCAGCGTCTGCACCAGGTTCGGCGCGATCGCCTCCTTCAGCAGCACGGTCATTGCGCCATTGGCGTTCAATTCCTTGGCACGAATCGGTTTGCGATCGCGAGTATAGGCGACAATGATGTTGCCGAGGCGTTGCTTGAGGTCCTCGAGATCCTTGGCGAGGCAGAAGATCGCCATCACTTCGGACGCCACGGTAATGTCAAAGCCGGCCTCGCGCGGATAGCCGTTGGCGACGCCGCCGAGCGAGCAGACGATCTCGCGCAGCGCACGGTCGTTCATATCGAGCACGCGACGCCAGCTCACGCGGCGGGAGTCGATGCCGAGCGCATTGCCCCAATAAATATGATTGTCGATCAGCGCGGCGAGCAGATTATGCGCCGAGGTGATGGCGTGGAAATCGCCGGTGAAATGCAGGTTGATGTCTTCCATCGGCACGACCTGGGCGTAGCCGCCGCCGGCCGCTCCCCCCTTCATGCCGAATGACGGACCAAGCGAGGGCTCGCGCAAAGCGCACATCGCCTTCTTGCCGATGAAGTTGAGCGCGTCGGTGAGGCCGACCGTGGTGGTGGTCTTGCCCTCGCCCGCCGGCGTCGGCGAGATCGCGGTTACCAGGATCAGCTTGCCGTCTTTCTTGCCGGCGAGCGACTTGATGTAATCCATCGATACCTTGGCCTTGTAATGGCCGTACGGGTCGAGATTTTTCGCGTCGATGCCGAGCCGCTCCTTGGCGACCTCGACGATCGGCCGCATCTTGGCGGCCTGGGCGATTTCAATATCGGAGAGTGGTTTCTGATGCTGCGAGGCGGGCATGGTTGCTGATCCGTCAGGAGGGAAACTATGAACTCGTCATTCCGGGGCCGAGCGCAGCGAGGAGCCCGCAATCCATAACCACGAACTGCGTTCATGGATTCCGGGCTCGCCACTTCGTGGCGCCCCGGAATGACGCAGAGAGAAACTCATGTAAAGCGCGCGCCCTTTTCGATCTTGGCGGACGCTGCCCATTCTGCCGCGCCCACTTTCGGCCCATCGGCCTGCACACGCGTGATCCTGATGCGGCCGTCGGCGCAGGCGACGGTGACGCCTTCGCCGTCGACCACCACGACCTCACCGATCTTTCCGGCAATGCCTTTGGGATCGCGTGCGGGCAACGGGGTCGCTTCGAGGATCTTCAGCTTGGCTCCGTTGATATTTGCCCACGCCGCCGGCGCCGGATTGCAGCCGCGGATCAGCCGGTCGATCTGCTCCCACGGTTTGCCGAAATCGACACGTGCGTTGTCCGGCCCGCACTTGCCTTCGTAGGTCGCCTTCGAATGATCCTGCTTGATGCGCGGCGCCTTGCCGGCCTTCACGAGATCGACCGACTCGAGCATCGCTTCCACGCCCAGCGGAAACAGGCGGTCGAAATAGACCGTGCCGAGCGTGTCCTTGTCGGAAATCGGCGTCTTCTTCTGGACCAGAATGTCGCCGGTATCGAGCCCGTTATCCGGCCAGAAGATCGAAAGTCCGGTTTCCTTCTCGCCCTTGATGATCGGCCAGTTGATCGCGCTGGCGCCGCGATAGAGCGGCAGCAGCGAGGGATGATACTGGATCGAGCCGCGGGTCGGGATGTTGAGAAATTCCTCCGGGACGAACAGGGTGACGAAGGCCATCACCTGCAGGTCCGGCTTCAGCGCCTTGAATTCCTCCCAGACCTTCGGGTCCTTGTAGGAAGCCGGCTGAAAGACCGGAAGGTTTGCGGCCAGCGCCGCTTCCTTCAGAGGGTCCGCCTTGGCGCCCGGCTTCTCCGGCGCGACATAGACGCCAATCACATTCTCTCCGCGCTTCAGCAGCGCTTCCAGCACGGCCTTGCCAAAGGCCTGCTGGCCGTGGACGACGATACGCATCGTAATATTACCTCCCCGAACTCGGACTATTCCCTCCCCCTTGCGGGGGAGGGCTATGGAGGGGGGTGAGATGCAAACTCGGTGCTTGCGTTACCCCCCACCCGCTCACCGCAGCTTCGCTGCGGCAAGCGACCTCCCCCGCAAGGGGGAGGTAAAGAAATCGGTCACGCCGCCTTCGGCTTCTCTTTCTTCTCAGGCGCCGACAGGGCGCCGGAATTCTTGATCTCGGCGATGGTCTTCTTGTCGAAGCCCAGAACCTTGGTCAGCACCTCGTCGGTGTGCTCGCCGAGCAGCGGCGAGCGCTTCACCTCGGAGACCGAGTCCGACATCTTGATCGGATTGCCGACGGTCAGATATTTGCCCCGCGTCGGGTGATCGACCTCGACCACGGTGCCGGTCTTGCGCAGCGACTCGTCCTCGGCGATTTCCTTCATCGACAGGATCGGCCCGACCGGAATGTCGACCGCATTGCACTTTTCCATGATCTCGAACTTGCTCATGGTCATGGTCCAGTCCTCGATCCGCGCGAAGATCGCCTTCAGCTTCGGCAATCGCGCGCGCGGCGTCGCATATTCCGGATCGGTCTTCCAGCCGGGCTCGCCGATCAGGTCGCAGATATGCTCCCAGACCGGCGCCTGGGTGATGAAGTAGATATAGGCGTTGGGATCGGTCTCCCAGCCCTTGCATTTCAGGATCCAGCCCGGCTGGCCGCCACCGGAGTCATTGCCGGCGCGCGGTGTCGCCTCTCCGAACGGAACTCCTTCGCCATACTGGCTGTATTCGGTGAGCGGGCCGGCCTTCAGGCGCTGTTGATCGCGCAGCTTGACGCGCGCGAGGTTGAGCACGCCGTCCTGCATGGCGCACAGCACCTTTTGGCCGCGGCCGGTTCGGGTGCGCTGATAGAGCGCCGCCACGATGCCGAGCCCGAGATGCAGCCCCGTGCCGCTGTCGCCGATCTGCGCGCCGGTGACCAGCGGCGGCCCGTCGCGGAAACCAGTGGTCGAGGCCGACCCGCCGGTGCATTGCGCAACATTCTCGTAGACCTTGCAGTCTTCATAAGGTCCGGGGCCGAAGCCCTTCACCGACGCCACGATCATGCGCGGATTGAGCTTGTGGATGTGCTCCCAGGTCAGCCCCATACGATCGAGCGCGCCGGGCGCGAAATTCTCGACCAGCACGTCGCAGGACTTGATCAACTCGTCGAGCACGCGCTTGCCCTGCGGGTGCTTTGAGTCGATCGTGATCGAACGCTTGTTGTGGTTAAGCATGGTGAAGTAGAGCGAATCCGCGCCTTTCACGTCGACCAATTGTTGGCGCGTGATGTCGCCCACGCCCGGGCGCTCGACCTTGATCACGTCGGCGCCGAACCAGGCGAGCAATTGCGTGCAGGTCGGGCCCGACTGCACATGCGTGAAATCGAGAATGCGCACGCCGTCGAGCGCCTTGCCGGCCTGGCCGAACGGCTTCCTCGAGGGCGGCGGCAACATCGACTTCTTGCCGTTCTTCTTGGATGCCATCTTGGACGCCATTTTGGGCTTCAGCTTGATCACCTTCGCGGACGAACGCTTGGCGGCGGTCTTCTTCGCCGCCGGCTTCGCACGGGCCCTGACAGGCTTTTTCGCTTTCTTCTTGGCCATCAATTCTCTCCTTCGTCTCTCTGGTCCCGGGCGCTGCGCAGCGCGATAGCGGTGCGCTGCAGAACCGGGACCCATTCATTCCTGTCGATCCCGGATCAGCGGCGCACCGTTTCACGCTGCGCCGCATCCGGGATGACGCTTCGCGTCATTTCTTCTTCAGCGCGCTCTGCGGATTAAGATTGCCGATACGCCCCGACTCGCTGCCCGCTGCCGGATCGATCACCGCGTTGATGAGGGTCGGCTTGCCGGAATCCATCGCCGCATTCACGGCGCGCTTCAGCTCGTCCGGCGAAGTCGCATTCACGCCGACGCCGCCGAAGGCTTCCATCATCTTGTCGTAGCGCGCGCCCTTGACGAACACGGTGGTTGCCGGGTCCGAGCCCGCGGTGTTCTGATCGGTGCCGCGATAGATGCCGTCGTTGTTGAAGATGACGACGCAGACCGGCAGCTTGTAGCGGCAGATGGTTTCGATCTCCATGCCGGAAAAGCCGAACGCGCTATCGCCTTCGACCGCGAGCACCGGCTTGCCGGTCTCGATCGCGGCTGCGATCGCGTAACCCATGCCGATGCCCATGATGCCCCAGGTGCCGACATCGATGCGCTTGCGCGGCTGATACATGTCGATGATGCCGCGCGCCAGATCGAGCGTATTGGCGCCCTCGTTGACCAGGATCGCGTCCGGCCGCTCCTTGATGACGGTGCGCAGCACGCCGAGCGCGCCGTGATAATCCATCGGCGAGTTGTTGTTCATCAGCCGGGGCGCCATCTTGGCGACATTCTCGTCGCGCTTCTTGGCGACGGCTCTGGTCCAGTCCGCCGGCGCCACTGGCCAGCTATTGCCCATGCCGGCGAGCAATGCTGCGACGCAGGAGCCGATATCGCCGACCACGGGAGCTGCGATCTCGACATTGGAGTCCATTTCCCTGGGCTCGATGTCGATCTGGATGAACTTCTTGGGCGCCTCGCCCCAGGCCTTGCCCTTGCCGTGCGACAACAACCAGTTCAGCCGCGCGCCGATCAGCAGCACCACATCGCTGTCCTTCAGGACCGTCGAGCGCGCCGCGCCTGCGCATTGCGGATGCGTGTCGGGGAGAAGGCCCTTGCCCATGCTCATCGGCAGGAACGGCGCGCCGCTCTTTTCGACGAACGCCTTGATCGCGTCGTCGGCCTGCGCATAGGCCGCACCCTTGCCGAGAATGATCAGCGGCCGCTTCGCGCTCTTGAACACATCGAGCGCACGTTTCACCGCATCGGCGGCCGGAATCTGTGCCGGCGCCGCGTCGATCACCTTGACCAGCGACTTCCTGCCCTTCTCGGCATCCATAACCTGACCGAACAGCTTGGCCGGCAGATCGAGATAGACACCGCCCGGACGCCCGGAGACCGCCGCCCGGATGGCGCGCGCCAGACCGATACCGATATCCTGCGCATGCAGAACACGGAACGCCGCCTTGCAAAGCGGCTTGGCGATCGCGAGCTGGTCCATCTCCTCGTAATCGCCCTGCTGCAGGTCCACGATCTCGCGCTCCGACGAGCCCGAAATCAGGATCATCGGGAAACAATTGGTGGTGGCATGCGCGAGCGCGGTCAGGCCGTTGAGGAAGCCGGGCGCCGAGACGGTGAGACACACGCCGGGCTTCTTGGTGAGAAAGCCGGCGATCGAGGCGGCGTAGCCGGCATTCTGCTCGTGACGGAACGACAGCACGCGAATGCCCGCGGCCTGCGCCATGCGGCCGAAATCGGTAATCGGAATCCCCGGCACGCCATAGATGGTGTCGAGGCCGTTCAGCTTGAGCGCATCGATGATGAGATTGAACCCATCGGTCAGTTCCTGCTCGCTATCCAGTTTCTTTGCGACCGCTGCTTCGGCCATGATTTCTACTCCTGTCGTTCCGTTCGTCATGCGCGGGTTTCGACCCGCGCATCCATCGTTTCGCAAAAAGGATGGATCGCCGGGCATAGGCGAGCAAAACGACGCCGTTCTTCGAACGGCTGCGCCCGGCGATGACCGATGAATTGCTGATCGTTCGAAGACATTTCTCAATCCAGATAATCGGCGTATTTCGCCACATGGTCGGCAAGGCCGAGCGCATGGTCGCGCACGAGCGTCTCGGCACGCGCGGTGTCGCGCGCTTCCAGAGCCTCGATGATGTTCATGTGATCGCGGATCGAGCGATCGACGCGATCCTTTTCCGCGATCGTCTTGCGTCGGATCATGCGCATATGCGTGAACAGGTTTTCGGCGAGATCGATCAGCACCGAATTGCCGCTCATGCGGATGATCGACTGATGGAATTCGATATTGACCTCTGAATATTCGTCGAGATGGGCGCGCAATTGCCCGTCCTCGAAGGTCGCGAACATCTTGCGCAACGAGGCGACATCGGCCGGTTCGGCCTTTTCGGTGATCAGGCGTGCCGCCATGCCTTCCAGCGCCGCCCAGGCGGTGATCAGCTCGATCACCTCTTTCTTGGTCTTGCGCACGACATAGACGCCGCGGCGCGGCACCGAGCGCACGAAGCCTTCGCGTTCGAGCTGCGCCATCGCCTCGCGTACCGGCGTGCGGCTGATGCCGAAATCCTGCGCGAGCTGGCGCTCGTCGAGGCGGATATCGCTGCGGTTGCGATAGATATCCATCGACACGATGACATTCTTCAGCGCCGCATAGGCCTTGTTCTTGAAGCTGAACGAGGTGTCGATCGGCTCGATCGCAAGCCGCAGCGCTTCGCTGCCGGCGCTGCGCGCTCCGACGGGCTTTTCGCCCGCAGGTTTGTCGCTCAAGACTTTCGTCATGTCCGCGCTCATTTCGCCACCCAAGAGTACTGTGGTATACAAAATACCAGAGCGAGTTTCAAGCAGAACGGGCTTTGCCGATCCCCGGCAAAGCCCGCATGCGCGTCACATTGCCGTCATGTCGGCGGCCCGGGACTGATCAGGCCGGCTTGGCCCGCAGCCGGGTAACGCCCTCCTGGATCGCCGACCAGAACAGCGCGACCAGGCCGAGAACCATGATCGTCGAGACGAGACCGTTGGAGAAGAAGATGCCGAGATTGCCCTGCGAGGACAAAAGCGATTGCCGGAAGGATTCTTCCGCCATCTTCCCCAGCACCAACGCCAGCACGAGCGGCGCCAGCGGATAGTTGCACTTCTTCAACACGTATCCGAGGACGCCGAAGACCATCATCATGATCACGTCGAAGCTGTTGTTGTTCACGGTATAGGCGCCGATCGCGCACAACACGAGGATCACCGGGGCGATGATGCTGAAGGGAATGCGCAGGATCGCTGCCAGCACCGGCACACAGGTCAGCACAATGATCAGGCCGACGAGATTGCCGAGATACATCGAGGCGATCAGACCCCAGACGAATTCCTTCTGTTCGACGAACAGCATCGGTCCTGGCTGCAGCCCCCAGATCAGCAGACCGCCCAGCAGCACCGCCGCGGTCGGCGAACCCGGCACGCCGAGCGAGAGCATCGGCAGCAGGGCGGCGGTACCGGCGGCGTGCGCCGCGGTCTCCGGCGCCACCACGCCCTCGATCTCGCCCTTGCCGAAATTGCGTCCGTGCTTGGAGACCCGTTTGGCGATGCCGTAGCTCATGAACGAAGCCGGCGTCGCACCGGCCGGCGTGATCCCCATCCAGCAGCCGATGACACAGGAGCGCAGCGAGGTCATCCAGTATTTCGGAAGCTGGGCCCAGGTTCGCAGCACGACCTTCAGATCGATCTTGGCCTTGCCGCCGCGGAAATTCAGGCCCTCCTCCATGGTCAGCAGGATTTCGCCGATGCCGAACAGGCCGATCACCGCGATCAGGAAGTCGAACCCGTTCAGAAGTTCGGTGAAGCCGAAGGTCAGGCGCAATTGTCCGGTAATGGCGTCGAGGCCGACCGCGGCAAGCGCAAAGCCGATCATCATCGAGGCGATGGTCTTGAACGGCGGCTCCTTGCTCAGGCCGACGAAACTGCAGAAGGCCAGAAAATAGACCGCGAATTTCTCCGCCGGACCGAATTGCAGCGCGAAGCCCGCGACCAGAGGCGCGACCAGCGTGATCATGATGACCGCGAACAGCGCGCCCACGAACGACGAGGTGAAGGCCGCGGTCAGCGCCTCGCCCGCCTTGCCCTGCTGCGCCATCGGGTGGCCGTCGAAAGTGGTCGCGACCGACCATGGCTCGCCCGGTATGTTGAACAGGATCGAGGTGATGGCCCCTCCGAACAGCGCGCCCCAATAGATGCAGGTCAGCATGATGATCGCCGAGGTGGGCGACATGCTGAAAGTCAGCGGCAACAGGATGGCGACGCCGTTGGCTCCGCCAAGGCCGGGCAGCACCCCGATGATGATGCCGAGGACGATGCCGATCACCATCACCATGATGTTGAACGGCTGGAGCGTCACCGCGAAGCCGTGGAACAGATTTGTGAGTTCTTCCATCGTCGTTGCCCCGAACTAACCCCTCTAAGACGACATGCGCACGGTTACAGATTGAGCCATTGCTCAATCGGCCCCTTCGGCAGCGCGACCAGGAAATACTTTCTCGAACACGATGTAGACGATGATCGGCATGCCGATCGCCACGGGCGCGACCATCGCCCAGCTATACTTGCCGAGCCATCGCATGAACCAGGCGATGAAGATGGCGGAGGAAATATAGATTCCGATGAAGCCGACCGCGAAGGCATAAATCGTGGCGGGAATCACGACGAGCATCACCTGCCAGAGCTGACTCCACTCGGCGAAAATCCCGCCCGGCGCATCCGGCCGCACCGCGTTCCACAGGTTGACGACGCCCGAGATCACGATCGCGACCCCGATATAGAACGGGAAGAAGCCGGCGCGCGGACCTTCGGCGCCCCAGCCGATACCGACGCTAACGCTGCCGGCGATCGCGATGATTCCGAACGCCATCGACCAGCAGCGCGACGCCGACCTCGACCGATTTGTGCGACGGGACCGGAACTGCTCGAACTCTTGTGTATTCATAATAACCTCGGACGGGGCAAAAAAAGGCCGGCGGTCCGTTCGGCCGCCGGCCCTTGGTCGTGATCAGTTTCCGGCGAGGAAGCCGGCTTCTTTCATCAGCGCCCGGTGGCGATCTTCTTCCTTGGCGACCCACTTGGCGTATTCGTCGCCGGTCATGAAGGTCGTGTTGAAGGCGCCGTTCTTCATCAACTCCTTCCACTCAGGCGTCTCGCGCACCTTCTTGAACAGCTCGACGTAGAAATCGACCTGTTCCTTGGTGGCCTTGGGGGACATGAAGATGCCGCGCAGCATCACATATTCCATGTCCAGACCTTGCGACTTGCAGGTCGGGATGTCGCTCCACGCCATGTCGGGGGTGACCTTGTCCGTGTAATCGAGCGGCTTGCCGTCGAACACGCAGAGCGGACGCAGCTTGCCGCCGCGCCATTGCGCCACCGCCTCGATCGGATTGTTGACGGTCGAATCGACGTGATTGCCGACAAGCTGCACCGCCACCTCGCCGCCGCCCTTGAACGGGATATAGGCGAACTTGCCGCCGGTCGCCTTTTCGATTGCAACCGTGATGATCTGGTCTTCCTGCTTGGAACCGGTGCCGCCCATCTTCATGGAGCCGGCAGGCGCCTTTTTCAGCGCTTCGACATAGTCCTTCACGTTCTTGTAGGGCTTGTCGGCGTTCACCCAGAGCACGAATTCGTCGAGCGCCAGCATCGCGACCGGCGTCAGATCCTTCCAGTTGAACGGAATGCCGGTGGCCAGCGGCGTCGTGAACAGATTCGACAGCGTGATGATGATCTTATGCGGATTGCCGGCCGCGGCCTTGACGTCGAGGAAGCCTTCGCCGCCGGCGCCGCCCGCCTTGTTGATCACGACCATCGGCTGCTTCATCAGATTATGCTTGGTGACGATTCCCTGGATCGCACGCGCCATCTGGTCGGCGCCGCCGCCGGTGCCGGCAGGGATGATGAATTCCACCGGGCGCGTCGGTTCCCAGGCAGCGCTGGCCGGCATCGACGTACCGGCAGCGAAGAGAGCCGTCAGCGCTCCCCACGCGAAATGCTTAGCAGATAGCTTCATTACGTTTTCTCCCTTTTCTGATCGCCGTGCCGGTCTTTGCCGACTTCGACAGCGTTGCCATACTTGATGCCTGGTGGCATGCGGCATATTCGCTTGGTCTATTGCGCGACAGCGTAGACATATCGACCCGGTTTTGAAAAGAGAATTATTCATAATAACGTCGACGTAACGACAGATTTTGGAAGTCGACGATAAGATCCTTCCATCGTGCGCCGCAGCAACCGTTGTGCAGCGCAAACTTTTTCTACAGATGTCTTGTTTCTGCGATCGGCGGCAGACGCCTGCAACCCTCAGCGCACGAACGGCGTCAGGGCTTTTCCATACGCCTCGGGCGGTTTGGAGCCCCAGCGGTCCAGCACATTGCTCGACGAGTCGAACGGCCAATTGCCGGGCTCGTAGAGGTCGTCGTTATCGATGCGCTCGAGACCGAACGAGACCTCGACCACGCAACCATTCGGATCGAGATAATAGGAAAATAGATTGTTGCCCGGCCCGTGCCGGCCGAGGCCCCAGAGCAGACTCCTGCCCCTGGCGACCAGCGCATCGGCGGTGCCCGCGAGATCGGTAAAGCCATGCGCGTCGAACGCATAATGATGCAGCCCGCTGCCGGGACCGGCCGCGAAGGTGTGATGAAATCCGTCCGCCGCGCGATACCAGGCGCGTTCATATTGCGTGGTGCGGTCGGACAATTTCATGCCGAGCAGCCGCGTGACGAGATCGTGAAAGCCGCGCGGATCGCTCGCACGCAGATTGACATGTTCGAGCCGCCGCACCCGCTTGCCGTTCAGCAAAGCGGTCGCGATGTCCTCGCGCTCGATCGGCGTATGCACTTCGAAAATCGGACCGAACGGCGTCGCAAAGCGAACGGCCCGTTTGACCCTCGGCAGCGACGGCGTATCCGAAAGAACGCTCAGGCCCTCGGACTTTGCACGTCTGGCGACTTCGTCGACCGCGGCTTCGTCCATCGCCTCGAGCCCAACCGCACGGATGCCGTGCCGGTCGCTGCGCAGATAAGCGACCTCGCAAAAGCGCGCATTGGAGGAGACATATGCCGCGTCCGCGTCGCTATGGCTGATGCGCACGCCGGTAATGTCGGCAAGGTCGCGCGCCGACCCTGTCGGGTCGGGCGTTGCGATCACCACATAGCCCATTTGCCGAATGAGATGCGTCATGCCCGGCCCACCTGCGATGGCGCAATTATGCCAATCGCATGCCGCCCGTCCATGCCCCGGCAAGCCTCCGGAATTTACTGGCGCTGCTTGCGATCGTCCGCCGAGGAGGCCGATTGTTCGCCGGCATTTACCGGCAAGCCGGGCTGCGCCGCGGCCGGTACCGGCGCGGACTCGGCGGCAGGCTCGGCGGCAGGCTTGGCCTCCTGCTGCGGCTGGATGGCAGACGCCGGAACGGGCGCGGCGGCTTCAACGGGCTTTGCCTCTTGCTGAGGTTGAGCCGCGGGCGCGGCCTGCGGCGCGGGTTCGGAGATCGAGGGGCGCAATATTGTCGGCGCCGCGATCGGGGCCGCGGCATCCTTCTTTACCGCCCAGAGCATGTTCGACTCGTTCGGCCGCCAGCGATAGCCCATGCCGAAATCGAGCGGCTTTACCGGACCCTTGCGATAAATATCGTCGAGCTGGATCTGATGTTTGCCCGGGAAGATCGCGATCGGACCGAGATAGCGGCCGAACGGATGGAAGGTCCACTGGTCGCGCTTGAAGTAATGCACCGGAATGCCGGAATCGTCCTGAACGATATTGTTCGCCTTGCTAAGCACGAAGTCGCGGATCTGCGTGAAGCCGCCGCTATGCGGCAGATAGGACGCGGCCTTGAACATCGCGTCGCCCGGTCCGAAGGTCTCGGCGAATTTCAGGAACCCCGACGCCTTCAGGCCGCCATCGGAAATGTCGGTCGAGAAATAATACAATGTCTGTTCCGGCTTGCCGGGACCGCCGAACACCATCTTGGCGCCTTGCACGCCGCGCTGCGGCGCGCCGGGCGTGACCGGCGTCACGTTGCCGTCCGGATCGAGCGTGATCAGGCTGACATCGGTGACGGTTTTTCCCGCGCGTGCCGCATAGACCATCATAATCGGCAGCGTTCCGGACAATACCGTCTCGCGCAGCTGGTTCTTCATGTTCTTGGTAATGAAGAAGCTCAGCGATATCGAAGACGCCATCGAGGAGCGCAGATTGCCGAGCGAAGACACGACGCGCGGGCTGATCTGCGGGATATGACCGACCGGCTCGAGCCCGGCGAGAATGTAGGTGGTCGCATTCGGGAAGAAGGCATCCGCATAGAGGAAGTCCGGCCCGCTGAACATGTAATAGAGCGGCGCCTTGCCGCCCTTCAGATTTTGCGCCGACCAGGCGCGGATCCTCGACAGGCGGCGGCCTTCCAGCTCGCGCCAGGAATGATCGAACGAGCGCGCATGCGCCTGCCAGGATGGATCGCGGGTGTATTTCGAAAGCGGCGAATCTTCGGCCGGCGCGACGCCGGCAAGAAAGCGCGCGGTGTCGTCGAAGCTTGCCTTCTCGCCGACCGGCATTGCCTCCAGCGGGCGCAGCGGCGCCTGACGCTCGCGCTCGATCTTGCGCGGCGGCTGCGGACGTTCCCAGAAGAAGAACTGGGCCTGGGTCGCGGACGTCATAGCCGCAATGACGGCGGCCGCCAGGACCGGGGTCAGGTAGCGCGGCAAGGAGCGCGGAATGTGCCACATTTCGGTTGAATGCCTATGATCGGGAGGATGGAGCGCGAGCCGGCAGCGGAACCCGGCGCGGCCCTGTATCAGGGCCTTTGTGAACCCGGCAGGCCATTATCTAACGCTCGTGACCATGTTCCGGTCGTGATTGAATCTTAGGGGGTGCCCGGTTTGATACGATTCGTCCAGAGCCGGCCCGATTCCGGCTTCGTTCGAGGGTTCATGATGGGGCAAATGCCCGTTTTTCAGCCTCGGAGCCGTGCGTGAAAGCCTTGGCCAAGACCTTGGGCCTGAACGCATTGACAGGATTCGGCGCCGCATTTCTGGTCGTCCTGGCCATTGTGGCGACCGATCACGGCATCATCGCGACCGCTTATGCCACCGGCGCCGAAAATGAAGCAATTCCGCTGCCACGGCCGCGGCCGGTCATACGTATTCCCCGCCCCCGGGTCGGCAGCTTCCCGGGCCGTACCCTGGTGATGGAATTCGAATCCGCGCCCTTCCCCTATGACGGCAAGAACCCGGTCACCGGCAAACCGTTCTTCGACGTGTTCTATGACGGGCGTTTCGGCAAGCGTGGCGCGCGCGGTCACGTGTATTGGGAGAACGAAAGCTATACCGACTCACGTGTGCTGCTCTCGATCCCGAAAGGCTTCGATATTCGCAAGCCCGCGGTGATGGTGGTGTTCTTCCACGGCCATGGCGCCAAGATCGACCGCGACGTGCGCGACCGCCAGCAGGTGGCGGCGCAGATCACGCGCTCGGACGCCAACGCGGTCGTGGTGGCGCCGCAATTCGCGGTCGACGCCGCCGATTCATCGCCCGGCGCGTTCTGGGATCAGGGATTCTTCGACGAGTTCCTGAGCGAGGCCGGCGAGCAATTCGCGCTGATGCTGGGCCAGCCGAAATCCGCGCGCATCTTCTTCAAGATGCCGCTGATCTTCGTCAGCTATAGCGGCGGTTTCGTGCCGACCGCCTGGGCGCTGCGACTCGGACATATCAAGGACCGGCTGCGCGGCATCGTGCTGATGGATTCGCTTTACGGCGAGCTCGAACATTTCGAGGACTGGATCACGAAATATCGCCGCGGCTTCTTCATCAGCGGATATCTTGGCTCGACCCGCGCCCGCAATCTCGCGCTGCAGAAGCAGCTCGCCGACAAGGGCATCCCGATTCAGAAGTCGCTCGACGGCAATATCAGGCCCGGCAGCGTGGTTTTCATCGGAGGGCATGCCGAAGACTCGCATCGCGATTACGTGACGCAGTCCTGGACCGTCGATCCGATCGCCGACATTCTCAACCGCCTGCCGGAATATCAGCAATAGGGCTGGTCGTTCGCACGCCTCCGGCCGTCATCGGTCGGTCTTGCCCGCGGCGGCGCTGCCCGCTTCGGCGCCCTTGATGAAGATGTCGGCAAGGTTGTCGGCAACGACTCTGATCGGCGCGTCCGAGCGCACATGCCACCAGATCGCCACCGAATTGCACAGCGACAGAAGCGCCATCGTCGCATGCACCGGGTCGAGATCGCCGCGCAAGGCGCCGGAGCGAATACCCTGGCGGATGATCGCCTCGACATTGTTCTCGTAGGTCCTGATCTGGCGCCCAATGCTGTGCCGCGCCTGCACGCCGAGATCCTTGCGGTTTTCCTGAAATACCTTGAAGAAATTCGGCCGCACTTCCAGGGTGATCAGATGCATGAAGATCAGCTTTCGCAGCTTCTCCGCCGCAGATTCCCGGCTTTTGCGGATTGACTGCGAGAACCTGACATAGCCTTCGATCGCGATCTCGCAAATCTGCTCGAGCGCCTGTTCCTTCGACTTGAGATAATAATAGAGACTGGCCTGATGAATGCCGAGTTCCTCGGCGATATGAGTTGTCGTGGCGGCCTGATAGCCCTTGACCGAAAACAGCTTCGCGGCGGCATTCAGCACTTCGAGGTAGCGCGCCCGATATTTCATGTCGGACGCCCCGCCGCGGACGACCACGCCATTCATGATCTGCAGCAGCTCTTCGCCGCTCTTGGCCGAAAGCTGCCTTCGGTCCGCACCGACTTGCGAGGCCCTATGGCGCCGTCCCGACGCCGCGCGATTGCCGATTTCGGCTGCCATGCCGGTCAATGATCCCCCGCTCTCCGGCGCTCCTGTACCATTTCCAGGAGTACCTTGCGCATGACCTTGTTGGTCGCGTTCCGCGGGATCGACTGAAGGAAATGATATTGGCGCGGCCGCTTGAAATCCGCGAGATCGCTGCCGCGCAGATGCGTTTCCAGATCGCCTGATTTAAGATCGCCTTTCACGACGACACAGGCCGTAACCGTCTGTCCCCAACGGTCATTCGGCACGCCGATCACCGCGCAATCGGCGATGGCGGGATGCGCCAGCAAGACCTCCTCGACTTCGTTTGGATGAATGTTTTCGCCGCCGGAAATGATCGTCTCGTCGACCCGCCCGCGGATTTCGATCTGCCCCGCCTTGTTGACGACCGCAGCATCGCTGGTGCGATACCAGCCTCCGTCGAGCTTTTCCTTCGTCACGTCGGGCCGGGCAAGATATTCCAGGAATACCGCGTCGCTGCGGGCGGACACGATTAATTCGCCCTCTTCGCCCGGCGCGACGAGATCGTCGACCGAACCGCCGATCCGGATCACACGGACTTCGGAATAAAAGCCCGGAACGAAGGCCGTCCCGTTCGTCGGCGCGACCATGAAAAGCGAGTTCATCGCTTCGGTCGTGCCGTATATGTTGACCAGCCGCCCGGGAAACAGATCCCGCACCCTGGCGAGCACCCGGTCCGGCATCAGCGATCCGGCAAACACCACGATCTCCAAAGACGACAGATCGAACCGGGTCGCGCCAGCGCTCATCAGCGCGTCGAGATGGGTCGGCGTCACGAAGATGCTGGTCAGCCTTTCCTCGCGGATCTTCCTGATCACGTTCGGCGGGATGAATTCCCGCATCAAATACAGGGTGCCATTCAGCGCCAGCGACTTCAGGAAAACCGCATAGAAGCCGATGACGTGGTAGAGCGGCATCAATCCGCAGACCCGGTTATGCGGCCCGCAGGTATGGCCGCATTGCGTGGTCATGAACAGCACGCGCGATTCGGCCGCCCGCTGCGGAATGACCGCGCCCTTGGGCAGGCCGGTGGTGCCTGAGGTGTAGAAAATGAAGGCCGCCTCATCCTCATTCGCCTGCTGCGCCGCTATCGGCGTCGCTGTCCCGGCAAGATTCTCGAAGGCAATATCGCCGTCGCACGTGTCGCCTGCGCGCACGATGGTGAAGCCGCTGCCGAAATGCTCCCGCAGCACATCCTGCAGGGCGCGGTCGCCTTCGATCACAGCTCCACTCATGTCGCCCTGCCTGATCAGGGCGGCGATCTCCAGAGGCTTCAGTCTCGGATTCATCATGGCGGGCACGAGACCCGCCCGGTGCAGCGCCAGGATCGCCACGCCGGCATCGATGGAATTGGCAAGCACCACCGCCACCCGTTGACCGGGCTTGAGACCGAGCGAGCGCAGACCCGACGCCGCACCTTCGATCCGCCGGATCAGTTCGTCGAAGCGGATGGATTTCCCGGTGGCCACCTCCACGATTGCGGTTTGCGATGGCGTGCGCGTTGCCGCGCGGCGCACCAGTTCAAACGCCGTCTGCATGTCGTCATCCTGGGAATTCGACCTGGGGCTTGTCGGCCTTGTTGCCTTGCAGGAAGCTCAGCAGGGCCGGACGAAAATGCGGATGCTGCACCGAGGACAGGACGTTCTGGATTTCGTATTCGGTGCATTCCTCGATCGGCTGCGTCCATCCGGCATGGAAACGGTTCTTCGCCATCACCTGCAGATGCGTCGGCGCCTCAGCCAGCGACTTGGCGATTTCGAACGCTTTGTCCTTCAGCGACGCCGATGGATAGACGCGGTTGACCACGCCCCAGTCGAGCGCCTCCGCAGCATATAGTGTGCGGTTGGTCAGCATCAATTCCATGGCACGCCGCATCCCGACGATACGAGCGAGGCTGTAGCTCGTCGCGGTATCATTCGCGATGCCGATCGTGTGCCAGGCGCAGACGAAACGTGCGTCGTCGGCGCAGACCGCCATGTCGCTCGCGAGCACGATACCGAAGCCGCCGCCTGCGGCGACGCCGTTGACCGCCGCCAGCACCGGCAACCTCACCCGCACCAGCTTGTGCAGGAGCTGGTGCCACCACAGCGCCGCCACGCGGAAATGTTCGCGAACGCCAGCCTCTTCATTGTCGAGCGGAATTTCCTTCAGATGAAAGCCCGAGCAGAATGCCTTGTCACCCGCACCCGTGATCATGACCGCGCCGACTTCGGGATTCTCCTCCGCTTTGTTCAGGGCATCGAGCAGCTCGCGCATCGCGACGAGGCTCATGGCGTTTCGGGTCTTCGGAAGATTGAGGCTCAGGACCGCAACCTTGTCGACGATTTCGCAGGTGATGTCCTGGTACATCGGAAGTCCTCCCTTGAGCGCTTTTTCATTCTCGAGGGAAATCCTGATCCCCTAAATTCCATAGGTCAATGTAACAATAAATAAGCCTATTGATTTTTGGCGGTCGCCACGCCGCCCCTCGAACCCGCAAAATTGGCGCCGGCCGGCCGATCAGGCCCCCGTCAGGAAATCCGATTGCCCGGTCCGAAGAAGGAGGTCAGTCCGACCCGAGAAACGCGGTACGGTTGCGCCTGGCGGTGGCGCGCGCCTGTTCGCGCAATTGTGCAAGCTCGGCATTGTCGCGCTGCGCCAGCCGGAACGCCTGGTCCTTGCCGGCTAGATACGGATTGGGCCAGACCTGTCCCTCGAAGCCGTAATAGGCCGACGCGGCCAGCGTGAAATGCGGATTGGTCAGATGCGGACGCGCCAGCGCCACCAGGTCGGCGCGGCCGGAAGCGACGATGGTATTGACCTGATCGGCGGTGGTGATGTTGCCGACCGTGATGGTCGGGATTTCCACTTCACTGCGGATCGCGTCCGAGAACGGGGTCTGGAACATGCGGCCATAAACCGGCTGGGCTTCGCTGGTGGTCTGGCCGGCCGACACGTCGAGAATGTCGAGCCCGTGCGCCTTCAGCATCTTTGCGATTTCGATCGCGTCGTCCATCTCGAGCCCCCTGCCCGGCACCCAGTCGGTCGCGGAAATACGCACCGACATCGGCTTGTTCGCGGGCCACACCTCGCGCACGGCATCGAACACTTCGAGCGGAAATTTCATTCGGTTTGCGAGCGAGCCGCCATATTCGTCCTGGCGCTGATTGAGGAGCGGCGAGATGAAGCTCGATAGCAGATAGCCGTGCGCGAAGTGCAGCTCGATCATGTCGAAGCCTGCGATTTCCGCGTTGCGCGCGGCATCGACGAAGGCCTGCCGCGCCACATCCATTTCGGCACGCGTGATCTGCGTCGGCAGATGGCCTTCGGGCTTGTATTTCACCGGCGAGGCCGAGACCACCGGCCAATTGCCGTCCGGCAGCGGCAGGTCCATGCCTTCCCAGCCGAGCCTTGTCGATCCCTTGCGTCCGGCATGGCCGAGTTGCAGGCAGAATTTCGCCTCGCTGTTCCTGTGCACGAAATCGCAGATACGCCTCCACGCCGCGACCTGCTCGCGCGTATAGATGCCGGGACAGCCCGGCGTGATGCGCGCATCCTCGCTCACCGACGTCATCTCGGCGAACACCAGGCCGGCGCCGCCCATCGCAAGCTGGCCAAGATGCACAAGATGGAAGTCGCCCGCGATGTTGCCGGACTCGGCCGAATACATGTTCATCGGCGACACCACGACGCGGTTCTTCACCCACATATTGCCTACACGGAACGGCGTGAACATCGGCGGCGGCGGATTGTTGGTCGGAATTTCCACGCCGAGATCGTTGCGCACCCGGCCCGCCCACCAGCGATCAACCTCGGCGCCGAAAATCGGATCGCGCCGCTTCAGATTCTCGTAGGTGATCTGTTTGGACCGCGAGAGCAGACTGAAAGCGAGCTGCATCGGCTCGAGCTTCCAGAATCTCCGCGGCTTCTCGAACCAGACCAGGCTGACATCCGCGGCGTGCTGGGTCTTTTCCACCTCCTCGCGCCGCACCGTCTCGTAATGCTTCAGCGCGTCGGGCACCGAAGGCTTGGCGACGAAGGCGGCGTTGAGCGCGATCGCGTCCTCCATCGCAAGTTTCGTCCCCGAGCCGATCGAATAATGCGCGGTGTGCAGCGCGTCGCCGATCAGCACGATATTGCCGTGATACCAATGCTCGTTCTTGATCATCGGGAAATTGCGCCAGATCGAGCGGTTCGACAAAACCGGATGACCGTCGAGCAGATCGGCGAACAGGTTTTCCAGATACGTGACGGTCTGCGCCTCGTCGGCCTTGTCGAGTCCCGCGCGCAGCCAGGTTTGCTCGTCGCATTCCGGCACCAGCGTGCTCATGCCTTGCTTGTATTGATAGGCGCCGAGAATCCAGATGCCGTGCTCGTTCTCGCGGAAATCGAAGGTGAAGGCGGGGAAGGATTTGGTGGTGCCGACCCAAGCGAATTTGTTGTGACGCCAGTCGAAGCTCGGCTTGAAACGGTCCTCATAACGGGCGCGGATGCCGCTGTTGATGCCGTCGGCAGCGATGATCAGGTCGCTTTCGGGGAGAACGTCAAGCTCGGGAATATCGGTTTCGAATTTCAGCGTGACGCCAAGCTCGCGCGCGCGCTCCTGCAGGATCAGCAGCAGCTTCTTTCGCTCCATCCCGCAAAAGCCGTGGCCGTCCGAGCGGATGGTCTGGCCTCGGACATGGATGTCGATCTCGCCCCAATAGACGAAGGCATTCGCGATCGATTCAAAGCTCTCGGGATCGGCGTTCTGGATGTTTTCCAGCGTCTCGTCAGAAAATACCACGCCGAAGCCGAAGGTATCTTCCGGCCGGTTGCGCTCATAGACCGTGATGGTCCGGCGCGGATCGGCCTTCTTCATCAGGATCGCGGCGTAAAGTCCGCCCGGTCCGCCGCCGACCACGGAGATATTGAAAGCCTGCGTCATTCGATCCGCGGTTCCCTGCGACCGGCCGTTCTTCGATCAGCGGCTCCTTGCAGCATGATCTAGGCCCTGCGGGCCCGTGCTGTCATGGGGTCCGCCGAGGACCGGCTGCATTATCTGCAATTTCGGGATAACTTTTGCAGTCTCGGGATAGCGCCCGCCACAAGGGCCGGCCGACACTGGGAATTAAAGCAAAGGCCGAAAGAGCCGGACCAGCGATCAGGGGATGTCATGCCACAGCCGCTTCCATTGCCCTTGCCGAAGTCGCGCAACGAGATCAAGGCGATCCAGAGCGAACGCAAGCGTGTCGCGTTCGAGCGCGCGAAGAAGCTGCCATGGTATGAAGGCAAGCTCGACAGGATCGACGCCTCACGCCTCGACGACAAGGCCGAGTGGGAGAAGATCCCGGTTCTCGACAAGGACATTCTGCGCAAGCTCGATCATGGGCAATTCATGCAGCAATTCTGCTGCGTGCCACATTCGCAGATCGCCGAATTCTGGCGCTCCGGCGGCTCGACCGGGACGCCGGTCTTCTATCCGCGCACTGCCGACGACATCACCTACGGGCTTCTTACCTGGGGCCGCTCCTTCCCCTGCATGAAAATCGGCAAGGGCGATCTCTGCCACATCTCTTTTCCGATCGGCATCCATCCGGCGGGCCAGGTCTGGGCGCGCAGCGCGCATTGGTTCGATGTCGGCATGAACTGGGTCGGTGCCGGCAATGCCTGCCCCTCCGACATACAGCTCGATCTGGTCATGTCGCTGAAACCAACCGTGTTTATCGGCATGTCGAGCTTCGCGCTGCATCTTGCCAATCTCGCCGAAGCCAAGGGCGTCGATCTCGCCGCCTCGACGGTGACCAAGGTGGTTTGCTCGGCGGAAACGCTGTCCCAGGCCAAGCGCGAGAAGATCGCGCGCATGTGGGGCGCCCAAGTCTATGACGTGTTCGGCATGAGCGAAGCGGGCCTGATGGGTGCCGAGACCGAGGCCCATGACGGCATCCATATCTGGACCGACATGTTCTCGCTCGAAGTGATCGACGCCGATACCGGCAAGGCAGTGCCGGAAGGCGAAGTCGGCACGCTGTGCGTGACGCCGCTCTGGACCAATCATGCGACGCCGTTCCTGCGCTGGAATTCCGGCGACGTTGTCCGCTACATCGACAAGACCGAGAACGGCAAGGGACAATGGGCCGAGTTGTTCCCGATGATCCGGCACGCCAACCGCACCACCGGCTTTTTCAAGCTGCGCGGCGTCAACATGAACCATGCCGATTTCGAGGACACCATGTTCTCCGAACCGCAGGTCAACGATTTCCAGGCCGTGCTGATGACCGAGGAGAAGACCGGCCGCGAGGGCTTGCGGCTTCTGATCGAGGTCAGGCGCGGATCGGACGACGCGGCGGTGCGCGAACTGGTCGGCGCGCTGATCAAGCGTACCTTCGAAGTGACGCCCGATGTCGAGGTGCTGCCGCTCGGAACGCTGGCGGCGGAATTCGAGCGCAGCATCAAGGCGCCGCGTTTCGTGGACAAGCGAGTCTAGCGGCGCGCTACGTATTCCCGCCCCAGCAGCGCGCTCGGCCGCTCGCCGAACCTGCCTGCGAAATCGCGCGCAAATTTGCTCATATGGGTGAAGCCGCAGGCCATCGCGATCTCGGTCACCGATCGTTCGGCCGGGTCCGCGCGCAGCAATTCGTCATGGGCGAGATCGAGCCGCAAAGTCTTCACATAGCCCATCGGCGTCAAGCCGCGAAATCGCCGGAAGCCGTTGAACAGCGAGCGCACGCTGACATTGGCGGCGCCTGCAAGGTCACCGATCGAGATCGGCTCGCGCCAATGCGCGCGCACGTGATCCTCGGCGCGGCGCACATAATATGGCGCGCAGGCGTCTCCGGCGCGGTCATATTCCTCGCGAAAACGGTGCGGAAAACTCGCCAGCAGAAGCGACATCATGGTGACGTCGAGATGGTCGGTGACGCGCGGATGGGTGAGACAATTGCGGGTATGCGCCGCATCCTCGCGCACCGCTTCGGCGAGCTCGACGATGCAGCGCGGCCCGCTCGCAACCGACAGAATGTCGAAATCGAAATCCAGCCGGCCTTCCACGTCGACGCCCATTTCGCGCGCGGCAAAGCCCTCGAACAGGCTGCGGTCCACCCGCACGATCAGCTGCTCGCAATCCTCGTTCCAGGTTTTCGACAGCGGATCGGCCGGATCGACCACATAGCCGTGGCCGTCGCAGACGGCTTCGGCACGGCCGCGATGACGGATTTCGCAGGCGCCTCCCAGCACGAACTGGAACAGGTAGAAGCCGCCCATTTCCGGCGCCGTCATGGTGACCGGCGCGCCGTATTTCAGCCAGTGCAGCGAGACACGGCCGGGCCGCACCGCCTCATGCCGCATGCGGATCGAGGCCTGGCCTTGCGCGATCGACAGATCGTGCGAGCGGAACACCTCGCTCATGTAGCGGCGCGCGGCCGCGACGCTTTCCGTCGCGAATGCGGCCATCGCCGGCAGACGGGTCTGCGTGCCGCTTGTCGCGCCCATCGTCATCCCTTCACAGCTTGATCATGAACTTGGTGACATCGACCTTCTCGGACAGAATTTTGTTGTCGGAGGAGAAGTCGATGAACTTCTGAAACTCCGCGACATTCGCCGGCGTCAGGTCCTTGATCATAGTGAAGCCGACCAGCGGGATGGTGGTCGCGACATCGGGCGGGGTCAGCGTATTGCCGACCAGATATTTGCGCGCCTCGTCCGGGTTGGCCTTGATATATTCGATTGCCTTGGCCCAGCCGGCGATGAAGCGCCGCGCCACGTCCGGCTTCTGGGTGGCGAAATCCTGCGTGATCACGGTGCCCGCGGCGTAGCCATTGGCCTTCGGATTGCCGAGGATATATTTCGCGATCAGCCCGGCTTCGACAGTCTTGCCGACGCCGTTCTTGCGCATCACCGATCCGGGCGGCTCGAGCGTGTAGCCGCCGTCGAACGTGCCCGCGGTGATGGCGCCGACATGCTGGCCGATATCGAGCTGGTCGAGCGAATAATCGCCGTCCTTCAGGCCGTTGGCGGCAAGCACCGCCTTCGCCATCGTCACGTTGGCGGGGCCGGGCGCAACGAACAGCTTCTTGCCCTTGAAATCGGCGAGCGATTTCATCTCGAGCCCGTTGCGGACGACAAATTGCTCCATCACGTAATCGGCGTTCTGGCTGTTGATCGCGATATACATCGCGCAGCCCGGCTTCTTGATATTGGCGTTGATGCCTTCGATCGTGACCATGTTGGAGGCGGCATCGATCTGGTTGCCGATCAGGGCGGCGACATTGGCGGTGCCGCCAACGAGCCTCGTTTGCTCGATCTCGATATTGTTCTCTTTGAAAAAGCCCTTCTCGATGCCGACATAGAGCGGCAGCGATGCGCTCACCGGATTGACGCCGACACGCACCTTGTCCTGCGCTGCGGCCGGCCCTGCCAGTGCAAGGCCCGCAACCAGCGCTACACATCCGAACACATGACGAATGGACAGCATCATATCCTCCAAAGCGCCCTGAATTGCCTGACTATGACCGGGCCACCCAGCGATTCAAGCCCGGTTTTTGCCCGGTTTTGCGCGAGAATCGATCAAATCGGCGCCTGTCGTCATGGCCGCTGTTCACCCCGCCCGATCGCCTTGCCTTTCTCGGCGATGTCGGCCTGCCGATTGCGCCGGACGATAGCGGCGCGGCGCGCTTGGCGGCCGCCGCATGTCCCTCAACGGCCACCAAACAAAAACGCCGCCAGGCTCAGGACCTGGCGGCGCTATTTGGTTGCGGGGATAGGATTTGAACCTATGACCTTCAGGTTATGAGACAGATTTTGCAGTTGCGCTCTGTCTCAATGTCCTCTACGATTTTTTTGCAGAATACACATTAGTATATGATTTATCTACTATTTTTTGCGAAATGGCGCGTCATGGGATGACAGGAGACGACAGATGCTGTCATCAAACGCGTTGACATAGTGTTGACATGGAGGCGTCGGTTGGCGGAGAAATTGTCTGATGCGATCGTTCGAAAACAGCTTTCCCCAGCTAACGGTCAAACATTTCTCTCGAAACAGCGAAGTAAAAGGGTTCGCCCTTCGCGTTACCACGAGAGGCTCAAAGTCCTTCGTGCTCGATTACAGAGCAGACGGTCGGCAGCGACGAATTACCCTTGGTAGTTATCCGGATTGGACGGTGCAGGCGGCCCGCGCCGCAGCGAAGGCGATGAAGCGCGATATCGATGCTGGACAAGATCCGATGCGCGAACGCCACGAGATGCGAGACGCTCTTACCGTGCAAGATTTGTGGGAGCGTTACGCTTCGGAAAAGCTTTCGACCAAGGCCGCCCGAACGCAAGTCGACGAACGGTCAATGTGGTTGAAAATCATCCTGCCCAGGCTCGGGAAATGTCGGGTGGTCGACGTCAGTTCACAACGATATCAATTCCCTTCATCGCGACATAACGCGCGTCCGAAAAACGCCTGTGCGTGCTAACCGAGTGGTCGAAGTCCTGAGAGGGGCTTTCAATCTTGCCCGAATCGCTGGCACTGGCGTCCGGACAATCCGGCGAGAGGCGTTCAGCGCAATCCGGAAGAGAAACGCGACAAATATCTCAATAAAGTCGAGATAACAGCCTTAGCGCGCGCGCTCGACGCTCACCCACAAGTCGTCTCTGCAAACGCGATCAAACTGTTGATGCTGACCGGAGCTAGACGCGGAGAAGTGCTTAATGCCACCTGGGATATGTTCGACTTAGATCAAGGAATTTGGACAAAACCGGCTTCTTATACCAAGCAGCGACGACTTCACCGCGTACCTTTGAACGCACCTGCGATCGAGCTGCTTCGATCGATGCCCAAAGATCCTACGAGTAAATTTGTGTTTTGTGGGACGGACGGTAAGCCGCTCACGGACATCAAGCGAACTTGGGCGTCGGTATGCAAAAAGACGGGATTTGTAGACCGGATTCAGAAGCAAACGCGAGCTGGAAAGCCGGTGTTTGATAGCTCTGGCAAACCCGTCTTCATTGAACAACCCAACGTGCGCGTTCATGATTTGCGCCACTCGTTCGCAAGCATCCTCGTGTCCGCTGGCGCTTCACTTTCGCTCATCGGCAAGCTTCTCGGACACACTCAAGTTCAAACGACCGAGCGCTATGCACATCTTTTCGACGAGCCGATGCGGGACGCAGCGGAGGTAGTGGGCACCTTCGTATCAAGCACTCACGCTAAGCTCCGTCCAAAATCTCCAAAACGAGCCATCGCTGGCTAGCTGCCATGTCCAAAGAACAAGAAGATGATGAATTTCGAGAAATGGAAATGCGAGCCCTAAGGGCTTTCGTAAAAGTTCGTGACTGGGCGTTAAATCCTGAATTTCAGATCCGGAATATCGCGCGAATTTAGGATGGAACCTGGATCAATTCGCCATGCATTTCGAACCCGACCTGCTGACTGATTACAAAGACGCCGTCGCAAGTTGGCATAATAGAATGGCTACTAGCGCGGCCCATGACCACTTTGAAATTTTGAGCATGACCTCCCAACTTGAAGCCGTAGTAAAATCCTTGCTGCTGAACCCGAACTTCCATTTAACCGGATATCCCCCCGGCACCTACGAACCTGTCACGATCCCCAGCGCGCTCTTGGAGCTAATGCAACCACGAATTGTAGTTTCCGAGCTCGTCGAGTTGGGAAAACCTAATTCAAGACGCTTTGAGCAAGTTCGCGTGTTTCAAAAATCCACGCAGCGAAAAGCGGGCGGGCGAAAAGAGGCCTATGATTGGCCCTCTCTTGCAAAAGAGCTGCGGACTGCGAAGCGAACCTTTCCGACATTGGCAGCTTTGGTTTCTTATTGTCGGGAAAATGTCCGAACAAGACCCGGAAAACGGCTTTCCAAGGACGGCGTCGACGACAAAACAATCAGGGTGGCTATCTCTCGGTATAACCTAGAGAAGCTCGTTTCGCCGCAGTAAGCGACTAGACCGGATAATTGATTTTCCGGAATTGCGGGATTTTCCGGAAAAGCAGAAATCGGCTCGGTTGGTGTCTCTTTTAGGGACCAATCTTTGGTCATTCAGGACGAACCGGCGCCAGGCAGCGAGTTATTCTTGGCGGGTTATATTTCGAAAGAAGAATATGCCCGTCAGCGCGGCGTGAGCGTTCGCACCTGCCAACGCGACCGAGCGCTTAAAAATACCGCCATTTTGCGTTGTTGGTAAGCAGATTTTCTATCGCGTCGATGCGATAAGAGCGTGGCTCCTCCGTCAAGAACGATCACTCGAAGTAAATAACCGCGGCCGGAGAAAATAAATGATTGTTGAGGCTAATCGTTATCTTCGAGCGCGTGGCCGCGGCCGCCGTCGGACGAACACTATCGGGGGCCAATTTGCTCCGCGTCTCATAGAGATGTTGGAGTCACCAGCTTATCGGGTTCTAAGTCAGTCGGCACATCGCGTGCTTTCTCGCATCGAAGTGGAGTTGGCGCATCATGGCGGTAAAGACAATGGGAAGCTTCCTGTCACTTTCGATAATTTTGTTGCCTATGGAATTGACCGGCATTCCGTCGCGCCGGCGATCAGAGAGCTTGTAGCTCTCGGTTTCATAGAGATCACTGTTAAGGGACGAGCCGGAAATGCCGACTGGCGCAGTCCTAATAACTTTCGGATTACCTTCCGACCCACCACGGTATATTCGGATGGCACCCACGATTATCGTAAGGTGAAGACTATCGAGGAGGCGCAAAAGATCGCGAGGGCCGCAAGAAGCCCTGCAGCTAAACTTTCGTATAATTAGAGTCTAGCGTCCGATTGAACTGCCGATGTAACGCTTAATTTCTTCGCGCGGGGCGAGAACCCTGAACTCAATCACGGCGACCACGCCGAGATGAAATACGGCCACCAATTCGACCACCGCTTCCCCTTATCCCGCCGCCTTATTAGAGGCTCCACTTCGAATTTCATCGCGCTCTTCGCTGAGCAGATGGGCGGTCCACAGTTCGTCGGCGGGGCGCCGCAAAGCGTTGCATGAGTTAGGACGGACGGTCAGATCGCGCCACACCTTTTTGCCGGACGCCTCCATGTAGTCGGCGATCTCCTTCAGATCCGGCTCGTCGCCAAGTAAAAGGCACCCATCACATTCAAGATAAGGCCTTATACCAACCCGCTGAGCGGCTGACTCTTGTGAGGGATTCACAAATCACCTGCAAAATGATTTAAGGTGGCAAACGGAGGGTCGTTTGCCATGGGCCAGGCGATTGCGGTGCGGACGGACTTTACAGCTAGCGAGGTCCGCCGGTTTGCCAAGCGGGCGAAGGATGCGGCGCAGGCGCGCCGACTGCTGGCGATCGCGGCCGTCCTTGACGGCGCTTCGCGGGAAGATGCAGCCAAGATCGGCGGGATGGACCGCCAAACGTTGCGGGACTGGGTGATCCGGTTCAACGAGCAAGGACCGGACGGTCTCATCAACATCCCTTCACCGGGCGTGCCGCCCAAGCTGGGCAAGAAACACAGGGCCTTTTTGCTTCGGCTCGTGGAGCAGGGCCCGATCCCAGCGGTGCACGGCGTGGTGCGCTGGCGGGGGTGCGATTTGATCATGCGGTTGCACGAGGAGTTCGGCATCTCGGTGTCGGACGACACGATCTATCGCGCCCTGAAGGACTTGGGCTTCTCGCATCTGAGTGCGCGGCCGAAGGCCTACAAGCAGGACCCTGACGCCATGGAGGCGTTCAAAAAAACTTTGCCGTACGCGTGGCGGAAGTCCGCACAAAGCTCGCGCCGGGTACACCGGTAGAGGTTGGGACTGTCAGAATTTCTGTGTGAGGCCGGTTATCCGTCATGAGTTCACGAAGCGCTCGTTGAACATGACTGCGAACTGCGTCTTCGCCTCGGCCCATTCACGCGGCGGCCGTTTCCATTCCGCAGCGGCGTGGTTTAAGACCAAATATAGCAGTTTCGTCGCGGCCTCGTCAGACGGAAAATGTCCTCTGGTCCGGACGGCACGGCGCAGCTTCGAGTTCAACGCCTCGATGGCATTCGTGGTGTAGATGATCCGCCGCACGGCTTCGGGAAAGGCGAAGAAGGGCACCACGTGCTCCCAGTTGCGGCGCCAGCTCTGGGCGATCGCCGGATACTTTGCGCCCCATGGACCTGCGCGAAGCCGTCGAGGGCAGCCTGGCCGGCGACGGCATCGGTTGCGCGATAGATCGTCCTGCAATGCCTGCGCCACGCGCTTGCGATCCTTCCAGGAGACGAAATCCATCGAATGGCGGATGAGATGGACGATGCAGGTCTGGACGACGGTCTGCGGAAACACGGCATTGATGGCTTCCGGAAAGCCCTTCAGGCCATCGACAACGGCGATCAGAACATCCTCGACGCCGCGGTTCTTCAATTCGTTCATGACCCGCAGCCAGAATTTGGCGCCCTCGGTCTGCTCGATCCAGATGCCGAGAATCTCCTTGGTGCCGTCCGGCAGGACGCCGAGCGCGATATAAATCGCCTTGTTGCGCACGAAGCCTTCGTCGCGGACCTTGACCCGGATGGCATCGAAGAACACCAGCGGGTAGCAGAGATCGAGCGGCCGGTTCTGCCATTCGGCGACCTCGTCCAGCACCGCGTCGGTGACGGCCGAGATCAGGTCCGGCGAAACCTCAATGCCGTAAAGCTCCTCGAGGTGGCCGCGGATCTCGCGCACCGTCATGCCGCGCGCATACATCGAGATGATCTTGTCGTCGAAGTCCGGGAACCGGCGCTGGTACTTGGCGATCAGCTTCGGGTCGAAGGTTCCGGCCCGATCCCGCGGCACCGACAGCGTCATCTTCGAGGTGCCGGTCAGCACCGACTTCTTCGAATAGCCGTTGCGGTGATTGCCTTTGCCCTCGCCACTCTCGCCGTCCAGATGCTCGTCCAGTTCGGTGTTCAGAATCCGCTCCGACAGCGCCTTCTTCAGTTCGTCGACCAACCCATCCTTGTTGAACACGTCCTTCGGATCGCGCCCGGCCAGAAGCTGGTCCAGCAGGTCCTTCTCGATAGCCATATGATGCTCCTGTTCTCATCATTATGGCCTCGACACAGATTTCCGACAGTCCCGTAGAGGTTTGGTTCCAGGACGAGATGCGGGTCGGCCAGAAGAACAAGCTCACCTATCGCTGGGCCAGGAAGGGCTCGCGTCCCCGAGCCGCTCCATGATCAGCGCACCCAATCGACCTATCTGTTCGGTGCGGTCTGCCCCGAACGCGGAACCGGCGCTGCCCTCGTTCTCCCGTTCTGCAACACCGAAGCCATGCAGCTTCATCTCGACGAGATCGCCACAAGAGTCACCGCCGGCGCTCACGCCATCCTCATTCTCGATCAGGCCGGCTGGCACGGCGCCAAAGACCTCAAGATTCCCAGCAACCTATCGCTCCTGCCGCTGCCGCCGCGTGCGCCGGAGCTCAATCCCCAAGAAAACATCTGGCAGTTCATGCGGCAGAACTGGCTGTCGAACCGCGTCTTCAAATCCTTCGACGACATCGTCGATCACTGCTGCTACGCCTGGAACACCCTCATCGATCAGCCATGGAAAATCATGTCCATCGCACGCCGCGACTGGGCCATCGTCGGTCAGTCAATTTGAGGATTGGTATTAGACACGGTTTGTACAGAGAGCGTAATCTCGGTGAGCGGGCGACGTCAGGCGAGCCAAGATCCCCCTTGACATCACTAGGAACATATACGCATTTATATACTTGACTTAGCTGCCTGCGACGGTAAATCTAGAATCCGACAGGCCGGCGTTTGAGTTAAGTCCGTAGATGCGCTCAGCAGAAAGGAGCGCCCGATGGGCGAGTATAGTCAAAAGCTTTGGGGTACCCCGAGCCTGGCTCTGCCGGGAGCGGGCAGTTCTGTTCTTGTCGGCGGCAAGCGGATGGTTGTGTTAATCGGTCCCGACACACAGGATTGCTTGGACTTTCCCGGTTTCGGGCGAGTGCATGGTGACGAGCAATTCCTCGCGCGGGTTGATCAACCGAATTCGGTGGCAGGAGAGCAGCCCCGCAATTCTGCCGGTGGCATCAAATATTCTGTCAAAGCTTAGGTCCGGATATCCTTTGTCTTCTTGGAACGCCTTCATGGTTCCTCGGTGAAGGATGTCCCCAGCATCGTTGTAGAGTTTAACTAGTTCTGGTTTCGGCAAATGCGGCCTGTCTGTTGGTATGAATTCGTGCATGTCATCCGGGTGCCGGATGTGTTCTCCCGGCTCTGGGTAAAAATCGGGGTGCATCTTTTCAAGTGCTTTGAATATCCAGTCGGCGGCATACGCCGCCATCACTCGACTTGTTTGCGTGGCCGGTATATCCCCATGCACTGCTAGACAGCCTAGAGCGATAACCTCGCAGACCATGCGTAGTTGAAGGTAGCAAAGTTCATGGGCTGCTTGGGCGGGCAGCTTGTAGTCGCCGTCCATTGAACGCGCGACTATTTCCAGTCTGAACCGTATCTCCGCCATTAGGTTGCAGTACAACGTGCGCAATGCGCGCTGTTCGGGGTTTGTGGTCATGGCAAAGAAGAACCCGGTTAAAGACCCTGGATTTCAAAGGACGCTGAAGAATCTACTCAGTGCGCCTCCAAAGCCGCATTCTGAAATGAGGGTCGGGAAGAAGAAATTCGTGAAAAAGAAACGGGCCGTCAAAAGACAGCCCGCTCACGACTAGCTCTCGTTTACATCCTCGTTGGGCATCCAAACTGGGCTGCTGTGCGATGCCTTCATTAAGTCGATGCCGTGCTGCGCACCGGCACGCCGTTCGTAACTTTCGCTGCTCACCGCAATCGCCAGCCCATTCGAGGCGTGGTACGTCCAGCGCCATTTTTTCTGGTTATCTCGATACAACCAGTAGGAAGGATAAGGTCTAGTCGCCATGGCAATAGCTCCCCAAAAAACTTTTGGATTTTCTCATTGTTGCGACGGTAAGGAATTTTCGTTCGCCGTCGCGGCAGAGAGCCTAGATGAGGCTCTCTGCCGGGTTGCTAATATGGCACACGCAACCTGCGATGGCGAGATCGTCAGCGCATCTTGCGCCAACGGAGAAAGCGCTTTGCGTTGTGTTTCACAAAGCGCGGACGTTGTTTAGTTAGGCCGTCGATAGGTGAGGCGCTTGCCTTCGATGCCCTTCAAGGCGACCGCCGCACGGTCCTTGTCTGAGAAACCAAGGCCAGAGCGGTGATTGTAGCGGAATTCAAACTCCGCAAGATAGCGGCTCATGTGCTGCTCGCCGCAGAAATGATAAACGCCGACCATGCCTTTCTTGAACACGCCAAAGAAGTTTTCGACGGCGTTGGTGGTCTGACCGTCTGAGCCGACATAATAGCCGCGCTGGTTCCATCCGTGTTCGACGGTCTTGTGATCTGCGAATTCCTTACCGGCTTGAATGTAAAGTTT
>CAWDOW010000012.1:0-280719 GCA_963804015.1 uncultured Pseudomonadota bacterium | reverse complement strand
CGCCAGTAAGAAGGGCATGAGCGCCCACCAGCTGCATCGGTCACTGAAGGTGACTTACAAAACCGCCTGGTTCCTTGCGCATCGCATCCGTGAAGCAATGCGCGAAGGTGGCCTAACCCCGCCGACCCCGATGGGTGGCGAAGGCAAGGTCGTGGAAGCTGACGAAACCTATTTCGGCCGCCCCGAGACGGAACGCAAAACCAAGCACAAGCGCTACTCGCCTTATCTCGAAGAAGCCGCGCCGCAATGCCCGGCCGATTGTGGCCCTTGTCGAGCGCGGCGGTCGCGTCCGTTCATTCCATGTCGCCCATGCCGACAAGGATAACGTCGCGACCATCGTGGCCGATAACATCACCGCGAAACGACGCTCTATACCGACGAAAGCAAACTTTATTCGGACATCGGTATTGAGTTTGCCGCACACGAGACCGCGAAGCACAGCGCCTTCGAATACGTTCGCGGCGACGTTCACACCAATACCATTGAAGGCGTGTTCTCAATTTTCAAGCGCGGCATGAAAGGCGTTTATCAGCATTGCAAGGAAAAGCACTTGCATCGCTACCTTGCGGAATTTGACTTCCGCTATAATCACCGCGTCTTGCTTGGCTTTAATGACGGGGAACGTGCAGATGCAGCAATTCGCGGCGCAGCGAACAAGCGTCTGACGTATCGTCAACCTCGTTAAACCGGATTACTCGAAACGCGCCAAGCGCTTCTTGCGATGGCGAAAACGCAATACCAAACCCCGCAAAGTTAAGCGGATTTGGGTGCGCTAGGCCGCAACAACTGCCTGTTGCGGCAGAACGAACGGCTGCTCGTAAGATGGCGTGGGGCTACCCGACCCATCGCCGCAGACTGCGCCAACCACTCATCAACCGCGTCCGCCAGATTTGTAATGGCTTCTTCCGGGGTCTCGCCGTCCGACATGCAGCCGGGCAGATCAGGCGCATAAGCCAGAAAACCGCCCCCGTCCTCAGGGGCGAGAGGCTCTACAACCATTCTATAGCGATTAGCGGTCATGGCGTTTCTCTGGGTTAGTCGCAGGAAGAATGGCTTTTTCGAGCCTTTCCCTTTGAAGTAGAATCTCTCTCTCAACGCGCACAGCATCCACCAGTGCCACTATTTTCTTAATATATACCGCCTTAATCGGTCGCGCAAACGGCACCGTGACGATATTCCTAACCAATTCATGCGCCGCCTTAGCGTGACTGCTCTTGTTCGGCGGGGTAAAAATCAGACCCTCGTCCCGACACAGCTTTTGAACATCTGCGATGGTCCAATCACGCGGGTTGCTCCGCATTTTGGCCAGCAGCCTTTTCTCCAAAATAGCCCCCCGGCGACACTACTTCTGCGCGCCAGATTGCCCTTTTTCGCGTTTTTTGGGAACATCCTTCAGCGGCTTGGGCGACGTTTTCAGCCCGCCGCGCAAGGCTTTCTCGAAGCGCTCTTGCGCTTCCTTTCCACCGTATTTCTCAGGGTCCTTCGACATGACCGCCCAATCTGAATTACGACAACCAAAATTTCAGCTACCGCTTAGCGATCCCGGCCTCATTCTTGTGGGCGAATCACCCTCATGTGGTCCCAAGTGGAACACTTCATGGATGAAATAATCTCAATCATCCACGGCGTGCCATCACCGCAATTGCGCATCCTGCTTGGTGATCGCCTTACAGGTCAGCGCATGCAGATACTAAATAAAAGCCTCCACCTTTTCAAAAACGCTCAAACCAAAAAAGACGCCCAACAGCTTTACGACAACCTCGAAAAGATAAGGCAAGAGCGCAACCACATCACGCATGGCTTGTGGGGTTGGTACAACCCAGACCACGACCGATACGAAGCAGCGGCACTAAGCCACAAGGTTCATCCGCCCTTTCACCACAGCAAGCTTGTTGCCCACCACAATGCCGTCGCCGAAGAAACACACCGCGTGGTCAGAATCTTTACTGACCTAACCGGGCTAACGGTTGGGGACTTTCCTAATTTCTTTTTCGGACCAACTCTACCAGAGCGGCAACCAGATCAGATGAACGATCCCACTCAGGATCGTGGCTCTGGATCAGCCGCATAACATCTCGAACGAAATTCGCACCGGGCGCGCCAGCACCTTCGGATCGCTCCGAAGGGCTTTCATCCCTAGATTTATGATCTTGTGGTGTCAAGTATATAATTAGGAACATAATCCTAGTAATTACCGGCAGGTGAGGCGATTCGCAATCTCAATCGTTGGTTGCATTTTGACGGTCGGTACAATCGCAACCTGCGGCTCACCGCCGCGCGATCTTGCGGTACAGTCAGCCTTTCCCATCTTTTTGGCGGCCGGAACGCCGTGCGCGGCGCCTCCCGGCAGGAGGGAACGATGAACTATTTCAAGACAGCCATGCTGCTCGCGGGGCTCACCGCCCTGTTCATGGGCGTCGGCTATCTGATCGGCGGCGGCACCGGCGCTCTGATCGCGCTGGTCGTGGCCGGCGCCATGAATATCTACACCTACTGGAATTCGGACCGGATGGTCCTGTCCATGAACGGCGCGCAGGAAGTCGACGCGCGCACGGCACCCGATCTCTACAACATGGTGAGCGAGCTTGCGGCCCGCGCGCAATTGCCGATGCCGAAAGTCTATCTGATGGACGAGGCGCAGCCGAACGCGTTCGCGACCGGCCGCAATCCGGAAAACGCCGCGGTCGCGGTCACCACCGGGCTACTGCAACAGCTGTCGCGCGAGGAAGTCGCGGGCGTGGTGGCGCACGAACTCGCGCATATCAAGAACCACGACACGCTGATCATGACCATCACCGCGACCATTGCCGGCGCGATCTCGATGCTCGCGCAATTCGGCATGTTCTTCGGCGGCAACCGCGACAACAATTCTGGCGGCATGGGCATCATCGGCACGCTGGCGATGGTGATCCTGGCCCCGCTCGCGGCCATGCTGGTGCAGATGGCGATCAGCCGCACCCGCGAATATTCCGCCGACCGCATGGGCGCCGCGATTTGCGGCCAGCCCGCATGGCTTGCCTCCGCGCTCGCCAAGATCCAGAACGCCGCGCACCAGATCCCGAACGAGAAGGCCGAGCGCGAGCCGGGCATGGCGCATATGTTCATCATCAACCCGCTGTCGGGCCAGCGGATGGACAACCTGTTCTCGACCCACCCGGCGACCGAGAACAGGATCGCGGCGCTGCAGGAATTGTCGCGCGAGATCGGGCAAGGCGGTTTCGATCAGGGCGGTTTTGGCAATTCCGGCGGCGCAGCTCCGCAGCGGCGCGGCAGCGTCCCGTCCTCGGGCCCGTGGTCCGGCAGCGGCCGACGGCGCAGCGGCCCATCGGACGGTCCTTGGGGCCGATAGGCAAAATCCATTATCGGCTCGTCCCCGCGACCCATCCTTCGCTCGCTTTGCGAGCTTCGGCGGGGCGGGAATGAGCGGATAGCGTCCCGAATCACCCCCGCCCCGCCGCTGCCGCAATGCTGCAGCCCAATGGCTGAAACCGTCCGGAATCAGGCATGCCGCTCAAAGGGTTGGCCGCCCTGCCCCGGTTGGCTATAGGGTTGGGGAATTCAGAACCGGCGGCTCGCCGCGCCGGTGTCATGCGGGGGCCTTGTTGAGGATGGTGCGCATCTCGGTCGCGGAGCAGACCAGACTGTCGCTGTTCCTGATGCGCCGCGGCTTGCGGCGGGCGACCAGCCGCGCCAGCAATCTGCCGCTGCTGCCGTGGCGGATGATCCATAACAAGAACGACCGGCTGCTGCTTTCCCCGCAGGATCTGCGCACTGCCGACGGCACCCGCGCCAGTGAAATCTATGCCGGCCGCTTTGCCTTTGGCGGCAAGGTGGTGATCTGCGACGGCCGTTCGCCGTTCGAGATGAATCCGCCGTCGGAAGAATGGGCGGTCGAGCTTTACGGCTTCGGCTGGCTGCGCCATCTGCGCGCCGCCGATTCCGGCGATCACGCGCGCCAATGCGCGCGCGCTGGTCGACGAATGGATCACCTATCAGGGCAGCTGGCACGCGCTCGCCTGGCGCACCGATGTGCTGGCGCGGCGCGTCATGTCCTGGATCAGCCAGGCGCCGCTGATCCTGCAGGACGTCGACGCCCCGTTCTATCGCCGCTTCATGCGCAGCCTGACCCGGCAGGTGCGCTTCCTGCGCCACAACGCCTCCGAAGCGCGCGATGGCGCGCCCGCTTTGCAGGTGACGATCGCGCTGATGTATGCCTCGCTCTGCATGGCGAGCCAGGAGCGCCACATCAAGGCGAACGCCAAGAAGCTCGCCGACCAGCTCGACGCGCAGGTGCTGGCCGATGGCGGACATGTCAGCCGCCATCCCGGCGCCATCATCGAATTGCTGCTCGACCTGCTGCCGCTGAAACAGGCCTTCACCAGCCGCAACGTCGCGCCGCCGCCGGAATTGCTGAACGCGCATCGACCGCATGATGCCGATGCTGCGCTTCTTCCGGCACGACGACGGCAATTTCGCGCTGTTCAACGGCATGGGCGCGACCGGCGCCGACCTGCTCGCCACCATCCTCGCCTATGACGACGTGCGCGGCGAGCCGGTCTCGAACGCGCCGCATTCCGGCTATCAGCGCCTGAAGCTGAACAACCTGCTGGTGATCATGGATACCGGCACGCCGCCGCCGGCGCCGGTCAGCCAGGAAGCGCATGCCGGCTGCCTCGCCTTCGAGTTCAGCGCCGGCGGCCAGCGCATCGTGGTCAATTGCGGGCTGCCGCTCGCCAATCGCGAAAGCTGGCGGCAGGTGGCGCGCGCGACCGCCGCGCATTCGACCGTCACCTTCAACAACGCCTCGTCCTGCCGGTTTCGCGAAGACGGCGCCGTTCCGCCAGATCGTACGGCGCAGCGATGATCGACGGGCCGACGCGGGTCGCGATCGCGCGCAGCGAGCACCCCGATTCGCTCGTGCTGCGCGCCTCCCATGACGGCTATTCGCGCCGTTTCGGCATCATCCATCAGCGCGCGGTGATGCTGACCGCGGGCGGCGGCAAGCTGGAGGGCGAGGACGTGTTCATGCCCGCGCATGGCGAAATCCTGCCGCAGGGCGCGCGCGACGAATTCGCCGTGCGTTTCCACCTGCATCCGACCGTGAAGGCGAGCCGGCACCAGGACGGGCATGGCGCGATGCTGGTACTGCCGAACAAGGATGTCTGGACCTTCAATGCCCACGAAGACCGCATCGAGCTCGAGGAGAGCGTCTATCTGCGGCGGCTCGGAAGGCCCGCGACGGACGACCCAGATCGTGATCCACGGCCGCGCCCGCCAGGTGCCGCGCGTGCACTGGACCTTCACCCATACGCCTCGCCCGGCGGCGAAAAAGGCCGGTGACGCGGCGGCCAGGCGCACGCCGCAGAACGAACCGGAATTGCCGCTGTGACCTTCACCTCCACCTGAAAGGGGGAGGTCGCCTGCCGAAGGCAGGCGGGTGGGGGTCCGTTCTCGCGAATCATCCTGTAGATGACCCCCTCCCCAACCCTCCCCCTTTCAGGGGGAGGGAGTTTAGAGTGCCCACGCATCCCCTGATTTTCGTCAACAAGAGAAAAAGATGTCCCCCTCCCTTCGCCGCGTCGAACGCGCGCTGATCTCCGTCTCCGACAAGAGCGGGCTGATCGAATTTGCCACGCGCCTTGTCGAAGCTCGGCATCGAGATCGTCTCGACCGGCGGCACCGCCAAGGCCATCGCCGATGCCGGCCTGAAGGTGGTCGACGTGTCGGAACTGACCGGCTTTCCCGAGATGATGGACGGCCGGGTCAAGACCCTGCATCCGAAAGTGCATGGCGGGCTGCTGGCGATCCGCGCCAACAAGGAACATGCCGGCGCGATGAAGACGCACGGCATCCAGCCGATCGATCTCCTGGTGGTCAACCTCTATCCGTTCGAGGCGACGGTCGCGAAAGGCGCTGGCTTCGAGGACTGCATCGAGAACATCGATATCGGCGGACCGGCCATGATCCGCGCCGCGGCCAAGAACCATGACGATGTCGCGGTGGTCGTGGACGCTTCCGATTACGCGAGCCTGATCGAGGCGCTCAAAGCCGGCGGCACCACGTCTCGATCTGCGGCGCAAGGCTTGCGGCCAAGGCCTATGCCCGCACCGCGGCCTATGACGCGGCGATCTCCAACTGGTTCGCCGCAGCAGCTGAACGAGACCGCGCCGACCTTTCGCGCGTTCGGCGGCAAACTGGTCGAAGCGTTGCGCTACGGCGAGAACCCGCATCAGACGGCGGCGTTCTATCGTGCGCCCGAACAGCGCCCGGCGTCGCCACCGCGCAGCAGGTGCAGGGCAAGCAGCTTTCCTACAACAACATCAACGACACCGACGCGGCCTATGAATGCGTCGCCGAATTCGATCCGGCGCGCAGTCGCGGCCTGCGTCATCGTCAAGCACGCCAATCCGTGCGGCGTCGCGGAAGGCGCGACTCTGGACGAAGCCTATCGCAAGGCGCTGGCCTGCGATTCGACCTCGGCCTTCGGCGGCATCGTCGCGCTCAACCGGCAAGCTCGATGCGCGAGGCCGCGCGCGTCGATCTACGAGATTTTCACCGAGGTGATCATGGCGCCGGATGCGACCGAGGAAGCGATCGCCATCGTCGGCGCCAAGAAAAATCTGCGCCTGCTGCTGGCTGGCGGCCTGCCGGATCCGCGCGCGCGCGGCCTTACGGTGAAATCGGTCGCCGGCGGACTTGCTGGTTCAGAGCGCGCGACAACGCGGTCGTCGACGACATGCCGCTGAAGACCGTGACCAAGCGCGCGCCGACCAACGAGCGAGATGCGCGATCTCGCCTTCGCCTTCCGCGTCGCCAAGCACGTGAAGTCGAACACCATCGTCTATGCGAAGGATCGCGCCACCGTCGGCATCGGCGCCGGCCAGATGAGCCGGATCGATTCGGCGCGCATCGCGGCGCGCAAGGCGCAGGACGCGGCCAAGGAGCTGGGCTTGCCGCGCCGCTGACCAAAGGTTCGGTGGTGGCCTCGGACGCGTTCTTCCCGTTCGCCGACGGATTGCTGGTCGCGATCGAAGCCGGCGCCACGGCCGTGATCCAGCCCGGCGGCTCGATGCGCGACGACGAGGTGATCAAGGCCGCCGACGATGCCGGCATCGCCATGGTGTTCACCGGCACGCGGCATTTCCGGCATTGAACTGCTGAACCAGTCGTCCCCGCGAACGCGGGGACGACTGCGTTACCTCGCCCCCAGATCGCCCAGCAAACTCGCCGCCACCGACAGCTTCGACAGCGTCAGCCCGGTATCGGCGATCTCGTGCATCGAGGTGCGGATGCGCTCGACCTCGGTCTTGCGCGGCTTCGACCCAGGCCTCCACCGCGTCGTTGCCGGACTGCCCGCCCGCCAGCATCGCGGCAGTGAGCCGGCGCGCGGCGTCGCCGATCAGGTCGAGCGCGCGGTCGAGCGCCAGCCGGTCGAAATAATCGGACACGACGATCTCGCGCGCGGCATGACGATGCGCTCGAGCCGGAAATAGCGCACGGCGGCGAAATAGGTGGCGGTGACATCGGTGACGCTGCGGCCGGTGCGATCGGCGACCAGCACGATGTCGGGCGCCGACCGTCAGCGCCGGCAGGTTGGCGATGCCGCTGCGCGAGCGCTTCCGGCACGCCGCCGTCTGTCAGCTCGTTCTGGCGCGCGGTGCGCGCGATCGACGCCGTCCTGCGGCAGCGCCTGGTCGAGCGCTTCGCCACACCGCCGCGATGCCGTCGCCGATAATGCTCGACGATCGCGGCGAGCCCGCTGCTCCAGATCGACATTGCGCAGGAACCAGACCAGGCGGTCGAGCAGCAGCGTCCTGCACCGCGCCGTAGAGATCGAGCTGCAGCTTGCCCGATATCCTGTTGTCGAGCGCGTCGATCTCGCCGTTCAGCTCGATCATGTCGTAGCTGTCGCGCACCGCCGCGAAGGCCGCGGCGATCGTCGGTCGACCGGCGCGCCGGTCTGGTCGGCGATGCGCACGATCAGCGACGGGCCGCCGCGATTGATGATCGAATTGGCGAGATGGGTGGCGATGATCTCGCGCCGCAGCCGATGATGCTCGAGCGCGTCGGGAAATCGCTGCGACAATTGCCTCCGGGAAATAGCGGATCAGCTCGCGGCCGAGATAGGGATCGTCCGGCACCGTCGGTCTCGAGCAGATCGCTGTTCAGCGTGAGCTTGGCGTAGGCGAGCAGCACCGCGAGCTCCGGCCGGGTCAGCGCCTGGCGCGCGCCTGCGGCGCTCGGCGATCTCGATGTCGTCGGGCAGGAACTCGACCGCGCGATCGAGCAGCCCGCGCGCTTCCAGCGTCTGCATCAGCCGCTGGCGCGAAGCCGAGATCCTCCAGGCCGCGCGCGCTCGGCGAGCGAGAGCGCCAGCGTCTGCAGATAATTGTTGCGCAGCACCAGCGCCGCCACCTCGTCGGTCATCGCCGACAGCAGCGCATTGCGCTCGTCGAAGCGACAGCGCGCCGGTCGCGCATCGGGCTCGGCCAGCGCGATCTTGATATTCACCTCGACGTCGGAGGTGTTGACGCCGGCCGAATTGTCGATCGCGTCGGTGTTGAGCCGCACGCCGTGCTGCGCCGCCTCGATGCGGCCGCGCTGGGTCATGCCGAGATTGGCGCCCTCGCCGATCACCTTGCAGCGCAGATCGCGTGCCGGTGATGCGGATCGCATCGTTGGCGCGGTCGCCGACCTGCTCGTCGGTCTCGGTCGACGGCGCGCACATAGGTGCCGATGCCGCCGAAGAACAGCAGATCGACCTGGCGCCTTCAGGATCGCGCTCATCACCTGCGGCCGGCGTCGCCTTGTCCGCCGTCAGGCCGAGCAGCGGCCTTCATCTCGGACGACAGCGCGATCTCCTTGAGCGAGCGCGGAAACACGCCGCCGCCCTTCGAGATCAGCGCCTTGTCGTAGTCCTGCCAGCTCGAGCGCGGCAGATCGAACAGCCGCTTGCGCTCGGCGAAGCTCTTCGCCGGATCGGGATCGGGATCGATGAAGATGTCGCGATGGTCGAAGGCCGCGACCAGCCTGATCGTCGTCTCGCGCAGCATGCCGTTGCCGAACACGTCGCCCGACATGTCGCCGACGCCGACCACCGTGAACGGCGTCGTGCCGATGTCGATGTCCATCTCGCGGAAATGCCGCTTCACCGCCTCCCAGGCGCCGCGCGCGGTGATGCCCATCTTCTTGTGGTCGTAGCCGGCCGAGCCGCCGGAGGCGAAGGCGTCGCCGAGCCAGAAATCGCGCGCGGTCGGAAATCTCGTTGGCGATGTCGGAGAAGGTCGCGGTGCCCTTGTCGGCGGCGACCACCAGATAGGGATCGTCGCCGTCGTGGCGCACGACGTTGTCCGGCGGCACCACCTTGTCGCCGATCGAGATTGTCGGTGATGTCGAGCAGCGTGCGAGATGAACAGCTTGTAGGCGGCGATGCCTTCGGCCGCGATCGCCTCGCGCGGTGCCGCCGACCGGCAGCCGCTTCGGCACGAAGCCGCCCTTGGCGCCGACCGGCACGATCACGGCGTTCTTGACCTGCTGCGCCTTGACCAGGCCCAGCACCTCGGTGCGGAAATCCTGCGGCCGGTCGGACCAGCGGATGCCGCCGCGCGCCACCTTGCCGAAGCGCAGATGCACGCCCTCGACGCGCGGCGAATAGACGAAGATTTCGTAGAGCGGCCGCGGCGGCGGCAGCGTCGATCGAGCTTGCGGCTCTCGAACTTGATCGCGATCTGCGGCTTCGGCTGGCCGTCCTCGTCGAGCTGATAGAAATTGGTGCGGATCGCCGACTGCACCGCGTTGACGAAGTGGCGCAGGATGCGGTCCTCGTCGAGGCTCGGCACCGCCTTCAGCGCTTCCTCGATCTCGGCGGCGATCTCCGCCTCGCGTTGCGCGCGCGTCTCGGCGGTCGGCACGCGGATCGAAGCGCGCGTGGAACAGCTCGACGATCTTGCCGGCGCAGGCCGGGTGCGCGCGCAGCGTCGCCCACATGTAGTCCTGCGAGAACGGCAGCCGGATCTGCCGCAGGAAGCGCGAGACCGCGCGGATCAGCGCGATGTCGCGCCAGCCGCAGCCCGGCCTTCAGCACCAGCGCGTTGTAGCCGTCGTTCTCGGCGCCGCCGCGTCATCACCACCAGGAAGCAGCTTTCGAGCGTGCTCTGCAGGCCGTCGAATGTCGATCGGCGTGCCGTCGGCGCTTTCGAGCGTCATGTCGTGCAGCCAGACATGGGTATCGGTCGGCGTGCCCGGCCGGATCTCGTAGGTGCGCTCGTCGACCACCTTGAAGCCCATATTCTCCAGCACCGGCACGCGGCTGGACAGCGGGATGGCGCCGCCATAGCTCCACACCTTCAGGCCGATGCAATGCGCCCGGCGCCCGCGAACGGGCATGGAAATCGACGCTGAGCGGGCGTTCCGCCGACAGCCCTTCGATGGTGCGGATATCGTCGAGCGCGATCGGCCGGCGAATAGCGGTCGCGATAGCTCGCGGAAAAGGCGTGGCGATAGCGCTCGAACAACTGCGCTGGCCTTGCCGGCTTTCGTGTCCGAGCGAAAGCTGCTCGAGCAGCGCGTCGGTCCAGGTGCGCACGATCGCGGCGACGCCGTCTTCGAGCTCGGCGCGGTCGGGATCGTCGGCGTGCTCGGCCGAACGCGCGATGATGAAATGCACGCGCACCAGCGGGCCTTCCGGGAAGAACAGGTTGAGCCCGGACACGTGACCCTTGAAGATGCCGGACAGAAACTCGCCGATCTGCTCGAGCACATCGCTCGAAGCGCGGTCGCGCGGCACATAGACCAGCACCGACATGAAGCGATCGAAGCGGTCGCGGCGCGCCAGCACGCGCACGCGCGGACGCTCCTCGAGCTGCAGGATCGCAATCGCGAATTGATAGAGCAGGTCCTCGTCGATCTGGAACAGTTCGTCGCGCGGATAGGTCTCCAGCACGTTGACCAGCGCCTTGCCGGAATGGCCTGTCGGCGCCGAAGCCGGCGCGCGCGATCACGTCGTCGACCTTGCGGCGCAGATAGGGAATGGTGCGGGTCGAGCGCGTATAGGCGGTCGACGTGAACAGCCCGATGATGCGGAATTCGCCGATCACGCGTCCGCCGGCGTCGAAGCGCTTGACGCAGACCAGATCCATGAAGACGCGGCGATGAATGCGCGAGCGCAGGCTCGCCTTGGTGATCAGCAGCGCCTTCGGCTCGGCGTACCAGGCCTGCAATTCGCGGTGCACGACCTCCGGGCCCTGCCGGCCTTTCAGCTCCTGCGCCTCGGGCTTGCGCAGCAATCCGAGCCCCGATCCCGGCACGATCATCGGTCTCGCCGGTCTTGGCATCGACGCGATATTCGCGCACGCCGAGGAAGGTGAAATTGTTGCCGATCAGCCATTCCAGAAATTGCATCGTCTCGGCACTTCATCGCCCGGCAGCGGCGGCGGATTGGTCTTCAGCTCGGCCAGCACGTCGCCGACGCGCGCCAGCATCGGCCGCCAGTCCTGCACCGCGGCGGTGACATCGGCGAGCACGTGTTTCAGGCCCTGTACGATGGTCTCGCGCGCGCCGTCGCCGATGCGATCGACATGGACATGGATGAAGCTTTCGCGCGCGGCTTCCTTGCGCCGGCTCGACCGGATCGAGGCCGGATCGAGCTTGCCGGACGGCATCGCGCGTCACCGCGAAGATCGGATGCACCACCAGCCGCACCGCGAGATGGCGCGCGGTGAGCTCCGCCATGACCGAATCGACCAGGAACGGCATGTCGTCGTTGACGATCTCGATGACCGAAATCGACTTGACGCGCTCGCCGTCGCGCGGCGCGTCCGGATCGTAGACCCGAATTCCGGGCTCGCCCGGCCGGCGCGAGGAGATGAACTCGTAGGCGCTGGCGGCCAAAGCCGCGAGCTCGGCCGGCTGGTAGCCGACCAGGTCCTCGGGCGCGGCATGCGCGAACATCTGCTTCAGGAACGAGGCCGGCGCGCCGCCGCGTTCCCGTTCCAGGCTCGATGCCGCACGCTTGACGATCTGATCGGCGACCTGTTCGTCGTCGGTATTCGGAAGGGTGACGATATTCATGGGCGGCCTCTCACCCTTTTGATGCTTTCGAGTGTTTCGCGTTCCGCGGCAAGCGTCGAGTCTTTAGCTTTTGCGCAATGCAACATGGCATCGCAGCTTGGATTTCGCATTTCCTGCCGCAGAAACAAGGCTGTAGGTTGTCGGCGGCAGCGGACGGATGGAAGGAGCGGCACGATGACAAAGGCGGGAACGGGAACGCGGCGCCAGCGCGGGCGCGCGAAAACAGCCACAGCGGGTTTCGCACGCGAAATCAAATCACCGCGGCGTGACAAATCCAAGACCGGTTTGTCCAAGACTGGTTTGTCCAAGACTGACTGTCCAAGACGATTTCGCTGAAGTCGCCGGGGCACGCGGTTGCACTTGCGCGCGCCATGCCGGTGCCGGGGACGACGTGGTGGTGATCGCCTTGTCGCTGCCCGCAACCGGCCTCAGCGAATCGATGGAGGCCTATTTCGCCAAATGCGAGGAGAAGCTCGGCTTCGTGCCGAACGTGCTGAAGGCCTATGCCTTCGACATGGCAAAGCTCGAAAGCTTCGTCGCCATGTATAACGATCTGATGCTGGCGCCGTCGGGCCTGAGCAAGCTCGAACGCGAGATGATCGCGGTCGCGGTGTCTTCGTATAATCGCTGCTTCTATTGCCTGGTGTCGCATGGCGCCGCGGTCCGGCAATATTCCGGCGATCCGATCCTGGGCGAATTGATCGCGATGAATTACCGCGCCGCGCGGCTGACCAAACGGCAGCGGGCGATGCTGGATTTCGCGGTCAAGCTGACCGCCGAGCCGTGGGCGGTCGAGGACGCGGAACGCGAGGCCCTGCGGCGGGCAGGGTTTTCCGAGCGCGACATCTGGGATATCTGCGGCGGTTGCGGGCTTCTTCAACATGTCGAACCGGGTCGCGAGCGCAACCGACATGCGGCCGAACACCGCCTATCACACCCTGGCGCGCTACGTTCGTTCCTTCATGGGGCGCGAGTTTCCGCTCTGTCCTCGGGCGAGCGGCGACCCAGACTTGCTGGATTCCCGCTTCGCAGGACTGAGCGGGGGATCGACCGACTGCCATGATTCGCGTTCTCCTCCCATTGCTTGCGGCCCTCGCTGCCACGCCATCTGCCGCCCAGGACAGCGCGGCGCCGGCACGGCCGACGGCCGACATCCCGCGCGTGCAGGAGGTCACGGCGCAGCACGGCATGGTGGTGGCGCAGGAGGAGATCGCAGCACGGATCGGCGCGGAAATCCTGAAGAATGGCGGCAACGCGGTGGATGCCGCGGTCGCGACCGGATTTGCCATGGCCGTGACCTATCCGCGCGCCGGCAATATCGGCGGCGGTGGCTTCATGCTGGTGTATCTGGCCGACAGGAAGAAGACTATTGCGATCGATTATCGCGAGACTGCGCCCGCGGCGATCACGCGCGACAGCTTTCTCGATGCGCTCGGCAATGCCGATCCGCAGAAGTCGATCGCGTCGGGACTCGGCGTCGGCGTGCCGGGAACGGTCGCGGGACTGGCGCTGGCGCATCGCAAATACGGCTCCGGCAAGTTCACGCTCGCGCAATTGATCGCACCGTCGATCGCGCTCGCCCGCGACGGATTCATCGTCGACGGCGATCTCGCCGACACCTTCGCTTCCGCCAGACCGTTATTCGAACGCTGGCCGTCCTCTCGAAAAGTGTTCCTGAAAGCCGACGGGCAATCCTACGGCCAGGGCGAAAGGCTGGTTCAGACCGATCTCGCCAACACGCTGGAGGCGATCGCCAAAACCGGCCCGCGCGCCTTCTATCAGGGGTCGATCGCGGACAAGATCGCGGCTTCGGTGCGCAGCGCCGGCGGTGTGATGACCGCAGCCGATCTGAAAGGCTATCGCCCGGTCGAACGCACGCCGTTGCGCGGGCGCTATCGCGGCTATGAGATCGTGTCGATGCCGCCGCCCTCCTCCGGCGGCACGCATCTGATCGAAATTCTCAACATCCTCGAAGGCTACGACCTGAAGAAGACCGGGCCTGTGAGCCCGCAGACCGCGCATATTCTGGTCGAGGCGATGAAGCGCGCCTATGCCGACCGCGCGGTCTATCTCGGCGATCCGGACTTCGTCACGGTGCCGACGCGCGCGCTGATGTCGAAGCGCTATGCGCAGAACCTGCGCAAGACCATCGGCGAGCGCGCCACGCCGTCCTCCGATATCCGCAACGGCGATCCGGCCAAGGCGGAAGGCGACAACACCACGCATTACTCGGTGGTCGACCGTTTCGGCAATGCGGTGGCGAATACCTACACGCTCAATCTCTCCTATGGCGTCGGGCTGATCGCCGACGGCACCGGCGTGCTGCTCAACAACGAGCTCGACGATTTCGCCGCCAAGCCCGGCGCGCCCAATGCCTTCGGACTGGTCGGCGCCAGCGCCAACGCACCGGCGCCGCGCAAGCGGCCGCTGTCCTCGATGACGCCCGCCATCGTGCTGAAGGACGGCAAGCCGTATCTCGTCACCGGCTCGCCCGGCGGCAGCCGCATCATCTCGACCGTGCTGCAGGTGATCGTGAATGTGCTCGATCACGACATGAACCTCGCCGATGCCTTGTCGGCGCCGCGCATCCATCATCAATGGCTGCCGGATCAGGTCTCGGCCGAGCGCGGCTATCCCGAAGCGACGCTGAAGGCGCTGGAAGACGCGCGGACACAGCGTCATGGTGCGGGTGCCGGGCACCTCGGCGAATTCGGTTCTGGTGACATCAAAGGGCCTCATCGGCGCAGCGGACACCCGCTCGCGCGGCGCGCTGGCGGCGGGGGTGGATTGAACCCGTGCCCCGGACGCGGCGCAGCACGAAGTGGTGCGCCGCAGAGCCGGGGCCGCACCAATCGCAGGACTCGCGAAGGTCCCGGTTCTGCAGCGCACCGTTTCACGCGGCGCTGCGCCCGGGACACAGCAACAGAATCAAATCTCGATCACCTTGTCCGGCAATTCGTTGCGGTTGAGCGCGCCGGGCGGGAAATTCTCCGCCAGCACCGCGCCGCAAAGATCGACCGCCGCGACGAAGCCGTCGGCCGGCGCGGCCTTCGCCGCACGCGCATCGATCAGCACCGCCACCGCCTCGTCCCAGACTTCCGGCTTCACTTTTGCATTGATGCCGGTGTCGGCGATGATCTCGGCATAATGCTCGGCTTCGGAGGCGAAGATCAGCACGCCGGTGCGCTGATCGGTCTTGTGCAGACCCTGCGCGCAGAATTGCCGCAAGGCCTCGGCATGCGCCTGCCCGTGCATGCTCCGGCGCGGCACGATGTGGAAGCGGATCGACGGAATCGACAGCACCAAAGCGGCGACGACGAACAATCCGAGCTGCGCCAGATAGATCCAGCGCGCCGGCGCGGCCGAGAACAGGATCAGCGGCAGCGGCAGCAGCAACGCCAGCGCCGCCGCCCAGATCATCGGCACCGTACGATAGTCGCCGCATTGCCGCGCGATCACGCAGAAGATTTCGCCCGAGGTCTTCCGCTCGACATCGGCGATGGCGGCCGAAATCCGATTCTTGTCGGCGCGCGAGATCAGCATCACCAGCTCCCCGACGAGCCGCCGCCGCCGAACGAGCCGCCGCCGCCGGAAAATCCGCCGCCACCACCGCCACCGCCCCAGTCGCTGCCGGAAGAAGAGCCGCCGCCGATGATGATCGGGTTGTAGTCGGTCCAGTCGCGCGTGCGCCGCACCCGGCCGCGCGGCACCGCGCCCGAGGTGCGGCGCATGTCGGCGAGCACGTTGCGGATGATCAGGATCGCGACGATGAGCCAGAAGACGATCATCAGCAATCTCGAACAGACTCAATCCCGGTGCCGCATTGGCGGCGCGCGGCGCGCTCCTTGTATTCCTCCGCGTCGCCGGTCAGCACCTGGACGATATCGTCGGCGCCGCGCCTGATGCCGCCGGCAAAATCGCCGGCGCGGAAGCGCGGCAGGATCGCCTGCTGAATGATGAAGCTGCCGAGCGCGTCGGTGAGCGTGCCTTCGAGCCCGTAGCCGACCTCGATGCGCACCTTGCGCTCGTTCGGCGCCACGATCAGCAGCACGCCGTTATTCTTGTCCTTCTGGCCGATCTGCCAGTTGCGGCCGAGCTGATAGCCGTAATCCTCGATCGAGGTGCCTTGCAGCGATTTCAGCGTCACCACCACCAGCTGGTCGGTGGATTTCGCTTCCAGGTCGGCGGAGAGCTTTTCGAGCTGCTGGCGCGTCGCGGCATCGAGAATGCCGGCCTCGTCGACGACGCGGCCGGTCAGCGCCGGAAACGTGAGCGATTGCGCGAGCGCCGCCGTCGCGACGACGACGCACGCCAATACGAGAGCAATGGCGGATAGCCGCCGCATCGCGCGCGATCTAGAACTTCACGCTCGGCGGCTTTCTGCGCATCCGGTATCGCGGTGAAGGTCTCCATCGGCTTGTTGCCGCGATAGACCGTCTTCGCCCAGATGATGCCGGGCCAGGTGCGAAGCTCGGTGTTATAGGCGCGCACCGCCTCGATATAATCGCGGCGCGCGACCGCGATGCGGTTCTCGGTGCCTTCGAGCTGCGATTGCAGCGCCAGGAAATTCTGGTTCGATTTCAGATCGGGATAATTCTCCACCGTCGCGATCAGCCGGCCGAGCGCGCCGGACAATTGCGCCTGCGCCTCCTGGAATTTCTTGAAGGTGTCGGGATCGGTCACGGTATTGGCGTTGACCTGGATCTGGGTCGCCCGCGCGCGCGCGTTGATCACCGCCTCCAGCACATCCTTTTCCTGCTTGGCATAGCCCTTCACGGTCTCGACCAGATTGGGGATGAGGTCGGCGCGGCGCTGGTAATTGTTCTGCACGTCCGACCATTTCGCCTTGGCCTGCTCTTCCAGCGTCGGGATGTTGTTGATGCCGCAGCCCGACACCGCGAGCGCAAGCAGAAAGACGGTCAGCAGCGACAGGCTTCTGACGGACCGATGGGACAAAAGCGTCATGACGTGCCTCCCCGAATTGACGTGACGCAACGAAAGCTGCGGCCCGGAGTTCCATCCGGGGAACAGGGGATATGGTAGCGGAGAAATCCGGGCGCGAGGGGGTACGGCGCCGTGAAGTTTGGAGCGGGCGAAGGGATTCGAACCCTCGACCCCGACCTTGGCAAGGTCGTGCTCTACCCCTGAGCTACACCCGCATCCGTGCGGCCAGGGACTTCCTTTTGCAAAGGTGTCCCCGCCGCGGGGGCCTTCCTAGGCCAAAAGACCCTGCCAATGCAACCGGCGCCCGCGAAGCCGGCCAAAATATCGCAGCGGGGCTGGCGAATGGGTTGATTGTGCCCGCCCGATTTGGTCATTGCGGGGCGCCCGCGACCGGCGGGCTTCACATCGTCCCCGGAATGCCCCGCCAAATCCCGATGCCGGCCACCCCCGAAGACCTTTTCGCCTTTCTGGACCGCCTCGGGATCGCCCATTCCACGGTGACGCATCCGCCCTTGTTCACGGTCGAGCAGTCGCAATCCCTGCGCGGGCAAATCCCCGGCGGCCACAGCAAGAATTTGTTCCTGAAGGACAAGAACGGGCGGCTGTTCCTGCTGGTGCTGCTGGAGGAGGCCCGGATCGACCTGAAGGCGCTGCCGGCCCTGATCGGGGCGGGGCGGCTGTCGTTCGGCTCGGCCGAACGGCTGCGCGAGGCGCTGGGCGTCGAGCCCGGCTCGGTCACGCCTTTTGCCCTGATCAACGACCGGGACAGGCGCGTCACCCCGGTCCTCGACGCGGCGATGATGGCGCACGAGGTGCTGAATTATCACCCGCTGGTCAACACCATGACCACCTCGATCCGCGCCGCGGACCTCCTGAAATTCGCTCGCCGCGACCGGGCATTCGCCCCTGATCCGGGCGGTATCGGCGCCGGTCTCCGGATAGGTTTGCCGATTGCAATTCGCGCAGGTTACGCCATCTAATGGGCTTGAGTTTCAAGGGGCCGGCACCGGCCCGATCACGGCTTCAAAGCGGAATTCGAGCGTATGCTTCAGGATATCGGCGAGGCGGCAGGAAGCGCGCCCGCAACCGACCAATTGGTCGCGGATACCACCACCCAGACCTTCGTCAAGGACGTGATCGAGGAATCGAAGCGCCGTCCGGTGCTGGTCGATTTCTGGGCGCCGTGGTGCGGACCCTGCAAGCAGCTCACGCCTTTGCTGGAAAAGGTGGTGAAGGCGGCCAAGGGCAAGGCCAAGCTGGTCAAGATGAATATCGACGAGCATCCGGCGGTATTCCAGCAGCTGGCGCAGCAGATGGGCATCCAGTCGATCCCCGCGGTGATCGCCTTCGTCAACGGCCAGCCGATCGACGGCTTCCTCGGCGCGCTGCCGGACAAGCAGGTGACCGAATTCGTCGAGCGCCTGATCAAGGATCGCGTCGGCGGAGAGGAAAAGGATCTGCTCGCCGCCGCCGACGTCGCGCTGGGATCGAAGGATTACGCCGGCGCGGCCGAGATGTACGCGCAAGTGCTGGCGCAGGATTCCGCCAATATCCAGGCGATGGCGGGACTGGCGCGCTGCTATGTCGGCACCGGCAATCTCGATCAGGCGCAAGAAGACGCTCGACATGGTGCCGGAGGCCAAGCGCAACGACACCGCGGTCGCGGCCGCGCGCGCCGAGATCGAACTCGCCGACGCAGACGAAAGACTTGGGCTCGATCCCCGATCTGGAGGCCAAGGTCGCGGCCAATCCGGCCGATCATCAGGCGCGCTTCGATCTTGCGCTGGCGCAGAACGCGAAGGGCGATCGCGAGGCTGCGACCGACAACCTGATCGCGATCGTCAAGCGCGACCGCAAATGGAACGACGACGGCGCGCGCAAGCAGCTGGTGCAATTGTTCGATGCCTGGGGCCCGACCGACGAGGCGACCGTCGCCGGGCGCAAGAAGCTTGTCTTCGGTGCTGTTCGCTTAACAAGCATGATCCCCGAAAAGTGGGTTCCGGTTTTCGGATCAGGATCATGCGTCACGCATGAACTAGTCGCGACGGGCGGAGTGCGGCGATGCCCATGAATGCGATCTATCACGGGCCTTCCGATTTGCCGGGAGTGATCCCGATCTTTCCGTTGCCGGGCGCGCTTGCTGCTGCCGCGCGGGCAGATGCCGCTCAACATTTTCGAGCCGCGCTACCTCGCGATGATCGACGACGCGCTGACGCTCGCGCCATCGCCTGATCGGCATGATCCAGCCCGACAGCGCGCATCCCGGCCCCGAGGACAAGCCCAACCTGTTCAAGGTCGGCTGTGTCGGGCGCATCACCCAGTTCGCCGAGAGCGGCGACGGCCGCTATCTCCTGCAGCTTACCGGCGTGTCGCGGTTTCGCGTCGAGGAGGAATTGCAGGTCGCAACGCCCTACCGGCAATGCCACGTCACCTACGCGCCGTTCGCCGACGATTTCGTCGCGCGCAAGGGCGAGGACGCAGGTCGACCGCAAGGAGCTGCTGCGCACGCTCGCCGATTTCCTGCAGGCCAACAACCTGAAGGCCGACTGGGACGGCATCGAGAACGCGCCGAACGAGGCCCTGGTCAACGCGCTGGCGATGATGTCGCCCTATGGCTCGGCCGAGAAGCAGGCGTTGCTCGAAGCGCCGGACCTGAAGACCCGCGCCGAAATCCTGGTGGCGGTGACCGAGATCGAGCTTGCCAAGAACCGCACCGACGGCGAAACGCCGTTGCAATAGCCCGCGAGCATTGGCGCCGGGCGCCGATTCCGGATAAACAGACGCTTCCGTCGTCGAGTTCAACGAAATCGAGTTCACCGCCATGTCCGACACGTCCCCGCAGCGGCGACAAGGTCGATCCGAAGCTTCTGGAAATCCTGGTCTGCCCGCTCACCAAGGCGACGCTGGAATACGACCCGGTGAAGCAGGAGCTGATCTCGCGCAGCGCCAAGCTCGCCTATCCGATCCGCGACGGCATTCCGATCATGCTGGCGGAAGAAGCGCGGCGGTTGGACTGAGCGCCTCGTCAAACCTGGCTTGACGGTCCATCGCACCATTTCGTCAGCAGGATGCCGGGCAAGGCAGCGACATCTTACGCGGCGATAGGGAAGGAACATGCTCAAAATCTGGGGACGCAACACGTCGTCGAACGTGCAGAAGGCGATGTGGGCGGTCGGCGAGCTCGGCCTCGCCTATGAGCGCATCGATGTCGGCGGCGCCTTCGGCAAGAACAAGGAACCCGCCTATCTCGCGATGAATCCGAACGGGCTGGTGCCGACCCTGCAGGACGGCGACTACCTGCTGTGGGAATCCAATTCGATCGTTCGCTATCTGGCGCGCATTCACGGCAAGGGCAGTCTCGAGCCGTCCGAATCTGAAGGCTTACGGTCTCGCCAATCAGTGGATGGACTGGCAATTGTCGGTCGTCGGACCCGCGATCTTTGCCTGTTTCTGGGGGCTGATCCGCACGCCCGCCGAGAAGCGCGACATGGCCGCGATCACGGCGTCCCAGCAGAAAACCACCGAAGCGATGGCGATGCTGGACGCGCAGCTTGCCCGCACCGCTTATGTCGCCGGCGATGCCTTCTCGATGGGCGACATTCCGGTCGGCGTGATGGCCTATCGCTTCCGCCAGCTCTGTCCCGAACGGCCCGCACATGCCGCATCTCGAACGCTGGTATGCGAGCCTGCAGCAACGCAAGGCGTTCAAGGAGCATGTCGAGGCGATCCCGCTGCAGTGATGCGTGCTTGTCGGCGACATTGCGCCGTTGTCGCGTGCCTCCTGTCGCAGTTCGCCCTATTGACTGAAGCGCAGACGCAAGTGATCGAACAGCCCTGGTCGGCGGGAGGATTGCACGGCACCTATGCGAGGCCTGCGAGCGGTGCCGAATGCGGGCCTGCGGTGCTGATTATCGCCGGGTCCGGTCCGACCGATCGCAACGGCAATGGCCCGGCACTTTCCACCGACACCTACCGCAAGCTCGCCGAGGGCCTCGCGACGGCCGGGATTGCATCGCTGCGCTATGACAAGCGCGGCATCGGCGAAAGCCGCGCCAAGGTCGCGAAAGAAGAAGATGTGGTGTTCGAAAACTTCGTTGCCGATGCGGTGACGGCGGCAAACGATCTTTTGCAGCGCAAGGATGTTTCCTCGGTACTGCTTGCCGGTCACAGCGAGGGCGCGATCGTCGCGCTCGCCGCCGCGTCGCACATCGATGTCACGGGCATCATCCTGCTCGCCGCACCGGGACGCGATCTGCTGAACGTCATCCGCGCGCAATTGAAGGGCCGCCTGCCGCCCGACCTCGATGCGAGCGCGAATGCGATACTGGATACACTCGCCGCCGGTCACCGCGTCGCCGATGTGCCGCAGCCGTTGCAGGTGTTGTTTCGGCCTTCGGTGCAGCCGTTCCTGATCAGCGCCGGCCGCTACGATCCGGTCAGGCTGATCGCGGGCGCGACCAGGGCCGTTATCATCCTGCATGCAGAGCGCGACCTTCAGGTGGTGCGCGCCGACCTTGACGCCTTGCGGGCCGCGAAGCCGGATGCGCGTTTCTTGGTGCTGCCCCAAGCCAATCACACGCTGAAGACTTCGCCGGAGGATCTGCCGGGCAATCTGGCGCTCTATAAGAATCCCGAGGCGCCGCTCGATCCCGCCGTCGTTCCGGCGCTTGTTGCCTTCGTGCAAAGCGTCAGACGCTAAAGCGCCTCGCCCTTCAAGCAGCTTCGGCACGTCGCCGGTCAGGCCCGCGGCCTCGCGGATGAAAAATTCCTTCAGATTCGGCAGCCGGTCGACCACGCCCAGGCCGACATCGCGCGCGAGCCGCAGCACATCCGAATTGTTGGAGAACAGCCGGTTCAGGCTGTCGGTGGCGATGCCCATCGCCATGGTGTCGAAACGCCGCCAGCGCTGATAGCGCTCCAGCACCGAGACCGCCCCGACATCGATACCGAGCCGGGCGCCGTCGACGATGGCTTCGGCGAGCGCCGCGACATCGCGCAGCCCCATATTCAGCCCCTGCCCCGCGATCGGATGGATCACATGCGCGGCGTCGCCGATCAGCGCGATGCGTTCGGCGATGAAGCCGCGCGCAACGAACAGACCGAGCGGATAGGCGCGGCGCGGCCCGACCACCGAAATATCGCCGAGATGCAACCCGAAGCGCTTTTCCAGCTCGGCGTGGAATTCATCGTCGGGCAGCGCGACGATGCGGTCGGCCTCGGCTTTGGTCTCGGTCCACACGATCGACGAGCGTCTGCCCTTCAGCGGCAGGATCGCGAACGGACCCGCAGGAAGGAAATGCTCTTCGGCGCGGCCGTGATGATCGCGCTCATGCGCGACCGTGGTGACGATGCCGGACTGGTCGTAATTCCATCCATAGGTCGCGATCCCGGCCTGCTCGCGGATCGCCGAGCGCGCGCCATCGGCCGCCACCAGCAGACGCGCCGACAAGGTGGCGCCATCCGCCAAGGTCGCGTTGACGCGCGCGGTATCATGCGTGAAGCCCGAGACCGCGACCGGCCGCAGGTCCACGCCTTCGGCCCGCGCCTTGTCGAGCAAGGCCACGGTCATCGCCGCGTTCTCGATCATGTGCGCGAACGGTTCGCCCGGTGCTATTTCGCCATCGAAGGTGAGAAAGGTCGGCCGCATGGCGGCATCGACCCTGGAATCGGTCACCACCATGTCGAGGATCGGCTGGGCGCCAGGTTCGACCCATTTCCAGACCCCGATGGTCTCGAACAACCGTCGCGCCGCCGCCGCGATCGCCGAGGCGCGCAGGTCGTCGGTGGTGCGATTCGAGCGCCGGATCGGCAACCGTGACGGCGAAGCTGCCGTCCGAGCCCTGTTTCAGCGCAATCGCCAGCGCAAGGCCGGCAAAACCGCCACCGGCGATCAGGATATCGGTCTTGACGGGGTCGTTGGCGTTCTCGCCGGTCATTGCTGCTAAACTCTAACCACGCTTGACTTGCAGGCGCGGCATAGCGCCTGTCCAAGAATAGACCCCCGGAACGAGCTTTTTCATGTCCAATGCCGTCTCCGCGCTGCTCGACGTTCTCGACCTCGAAACGCTCGAGGTCAATCTGTTCCGCGGCTATTCGCCGCCGACCGGCTGGAAGCGCGTGTTCGGCGGACAGGTGATCGGCCAGGCGCTGGTGGCGGCCTCGCCGCACCGTCGAGGGCGTCGCCGCGCATTCGCTGCACGCCTATTTCATTCTCGGCGGCGACCCCAAGGTGCCGATCGTTTACCAGGTCGAGCGCACCCGCGACGGCAAGAGCTTCACCACCCGCAACGTGAAGGCGATCCAGCACGGCCAGCCGATCTTCACCATGATGGTGTCGTTCCACAACAACGAGGAAGGGCTCGACAACCAGATTGCGATGCCGAAGGTGCCGATGCCGGAGGAGCTGCCGACCGATGCGGAAGCCAGGCGCGACATCCTGCCGACCTTGCCCGAACAGGTGCGGCGCTATTACGAAAGGCCGCTGCCGATCGAATTGCGCCCGGTCGAATATTCGCATTATCTCGGCAGGAAGCCTGAGGGCGACCGCTTCAATGTCTGGTTTCGCACCAACGGAAGCCTGCCGGACGATCCGGTCGATCCACCGCTGCGCGCTGGCCTATGCCTCCGACCTGACGCTGCTCGATTCGGCGCTGGTGCCGCTTGGGCGCACGTTGTTCGAGCCGGCCTTCATGGGCGCCAGCCTCGACCACGCGCTCTGGCTGCACCGGCCGTTCCGCGCCGACGAATGGCTGCTCTATTCGCAGGACTCGCCGAACCTGCACGGATCGCGCGGGCTTTCGCGCGGGACTGATCTTCCGCCAGGACGGCACCCTGGTCGCCTCGGTGATGCAGGAAGGTCTGGTCCGGCTGCGCCGCTGAATGATTTTTTGCTGCATATTCCTCGCGCGGCTTGCGCTAGTCTTAAGTCAAGCGGCCCGCAACAGACGACCGCTATATTGCCCGGGAGGCTTCGAAATCATGAAACTCGTCATTGCCATCATCAAACCGTTCAAGCTCGACGAGGTCCGTGACGCCCTGACCGCGATCGGAGTGAACGGCATGACCGTCACCGAGGTGAAGGGCTATGGCCGGCAGAAGGGCCACAAGGAAGTCTATCGCGGCGCCGAATATGCGGTGAATTTCCTGCCCAAGGTGCGGCTCGAAATCGCGGTGGCGACCGATCGCGCCGCCAAGGTGGTGGACGCGGTCAAGGCGCGCCGCGCGAACCGGCCAGATCGGCGACGGCAAGATTTTCGTCACGCCGATCGATCGCGCGCTGCGAATCCGGACCGGCGAAACCGACGTCGACGCGCTCTAGTGATGCGAATGTTGGAATCGGACCGCTAGCCGATCAAAAAACAGCGAACGATGCGCGCGATCCGGCATCCGCACGCACGGATTTCTTCAAGGGGGGACACCATGAAGCTGTCGCACATGCGCGCGATCACGATCGCGATTGCGGCTCTGCCGCTCACGTTGTTGGGCGCATCCGCCGCGCTCGCGCAGTCTGCGCCGGCCAAGATCGACGGCGCCGATACGGCCTGGGTCATGACCGCGACCGGCCTCGTGCTGATGATGACGATACCGGGACTGGCGCTGTTTTATGCCGGCATGGTGCGCAAGAAGAACGTGCTTGCCACCATGGCGCAAAGCCTCGTCTCGGTGCTGATCGTCTCGGTGCTGTGGGTCGTGATCGGCTATTCGCTGGTGTTCGGCGGCGACGGCCCGGTGATCGGCACCTTCGGCCGCGTGATGCTGAACGGCATGGGCATGGAGACCACGCATCCGCTGGCGAAAACGATCCCGGAATCGCTGTTCATGCTCTACCAGATGACCTTCGCGGTGATCACTGTCGCGCTGGTGTCCGGATCGGTGGCCGATCGCATGCGCTTCTCCGCCTTCCTGTGGTTCAGCATATTGTGGTTCCTGATCGTCTATGTGCCGGTCGCGCATTGGGTCTGGGGCGGCGGATTCCTCGGTAGCTGCCGGCGTACTCGATTTCGCCGGCGGCACTGGTGGTGCATCTGAATTGCGGCATTGCCGGACTCGTGGCCGCCTATGTGCTCGGCGCGCGCCGCGGCTATGGCAGCGAGAATCTGGCGCCCTACAATCTCGTCGCTGGCGGTGATCGGCACCGGCCTGTTGTGGGTCGGCTGGTTCGGCTTCAACGGCGGCTCGGCGCTCAGCGCCGGTTCGCGCGCGGCGATGGCGATCGTGGTGACCCATCTCGCCGCCTGCGCCGGCGCGCTGGCCTGGATGTTCCTGGAATGGTGGATGCGCGGCAAGCCGTCGGTGCTCGGCATGATTTCGGGCGCGGTCGCCGGACTCGGTACCGTCACGCCCGCCTCCGGTTTCGTGCATGCCGATCCACGGCGCTGATCATCGGGCTGATCGCGGGCTCGGTCTGCTTCTGGGCCTGCACCAAGCTCAGGCTGTGGCTCGGCTATGACGATTCGCTCGACGTATTCGGCGTTCACGGCATCGGCGGCATCACCGGCACCTTCCTGACCGGCATATTCGCCGTGGCTGCGGTGTCGGCGAGCGCGGATGGACCGGGCACGGCCGGCCTGCTCGAAGGCAATCCGGGCCAGGTCGCGATCCAGCTTTACGGGATCGCGGTGACGCTCGCTGTGGTGCGCGGTCGCGACCTTCGTGATCCTGAAGGTCGTCGGTTTCCTGGTTCCGCTGCGGGTATCGCAGCAGCAGGAGGTCGAAGGCCTCGACATCAGCCAGCACGGCGAGGCGCTGCAATAACCGCGCTGCCGCGGGTCGAGACATTTGCGCCGGCGAAGCCGTCAGGCTTCGTCGGCACGAGCCGCTACGCGGCAGCGATAGCCGTGGCCTCGATCTCGAACAGCATGCCGTCGAGCGCCAGCCGTACGACCGGTATCAGCGTGCAGGCCGGTTTGAGCGCATTGCTTGCCCATGCGCGCTGCAATTCCGACCCGAAGATTTTCAGTTTGTCGTGGTCGTGGTCCACAATCAGGACCGTCAGTTTTGCGACATCGCCGAATGCGACTCCGGCCGCCGTCAAGGCGATCTGCAGGTTGCGCAATGCCTGCCGAACCTGCGCGCGGAAATCGGGAGACAACATTTCCGCCTCGTCCTCGCCGCCCTGCCCGGCGATCAGGATCAGCCGCGAACCGGGGGCGACCATTGCGATATGCGAATATCCGTTCGGAGCGGGATCGTAAAGACCGGGCGGATTCGCCAGCACCAGCGGCATCGGGTTTGGTCGTCCGGTTGCAGTGTCCATCAGCCATTCTCCTGTCGATCGGGTGCGCAGTCGCTTGGTTCAAAAGATCGCCGCCGCGCGCATTCCGGCGAGCTTGTCCGGATTGCGCATGATGAAGATGTTGGTCAGGCCGCCGGCCTCGTCGCAGGCAATGGACACCACCGCCGCCACAACTCCTTCGCTGTGCAGGACCATGCCGCGGCCGCCGTTGATGTCCGATACATTCCAGGCATATCCCGCCCAATAGCGATGAAGATCCTGCGTGATGAAATCGAGCACGCGCTGTCGGCCGGAAATGATTTCGGTAACCGCGGCCACCTTGCCGCCGCTGTCTGCACTGAGCTCGACGTGATCCGACAGCAGCGCCGCGAGCGGCTCCGTGCTGCCATCGACCACCGCCGATCGGAACGCGGCGAGCAGTTTCTGCTGCTGCGCGACCGGGGTGACATGCCTGATTCTGGATTGGGCGATGTTGGCGCGCGCCCGCGATACCAGCTTGCGGCATGCACTTTCCCGCAGCCCGAGTGTCTGCGCCACCTGCGGATAAGGCGTGTCGAAAATCTCGTGCAGAAGATAGGCCGCACGCTCCCTCGGCGTCAGACGCTCCAGCAGCAGCAGAAACGCCGTCGATAGCGATGCCGCCAGCTCCAGTTTCTCCTCCGACGTGCCGGCCGCCGCGATGACCGGCTCCGGCAGCCAAGGGCCGATATAGTCCACCCGGCTTCGATGCGCGGACCGCAACAGATCGATGCATCGGCGTGTGCACACGGTGGTAAGCCACGCCGCCGGATTCTCGATTTCGGTGCGGTCTGCATTCTGCCATTGCAACAGGCTGTCCTGGACCGCGTCTTCGGCATCGGCGCGCGAACCGAGGATGCGATAGGCAAGGCCACGCAAAACCGCGAAGGTCTCTTCCGACAGCGGATCGTTGCGTCCCGTCATCTCAGTGACTCGATATCTGAATCCGGTTCCAGAGATTGATCATGGCCGTTATCGCGGTCAGCGTACCGATCTCCTTGTCCGTAAAGCTCTGCCGCAGCCGGGTCCGAAGCGCGGCGAGATCGGTCTTGCGATCGAGCACGGTGAGCGCTTCGGTCCAGGCGAGAGCGGCCTTTTCGCGTTCGGAGAAGTCATCGACCTGATCGAAGACGATGACCCGTTCGAGGCGTTCGTTCGTCTCGCCATCCTCGCGCGCTTCGCGGATATGCAGCTTGATGCAGAACCCACATCGGTTGATCTGCGAGGCCCGCAGCTTGACCAGATGATAGAGGGTGCGGTCGAAATCATGGGCCGCGATGGTCCGTTCAACCTCAGCCAAGGCTTGCAGGATGGCCGGTATCTCCCTCGGCAAATCGGCGGCGCGCGCGTTGTTCACAATCTGCTCCCGGTGTCGTGGATGGTCTGCCGTATGACGATTCAGCGCTTCCGGCTGTGACGCATCCGGCGAAAAATTTTTCGGTCGCCGGAAGATTGCCGGGCTGGACGATAGCGGGCGCGGCCGACGCGCTGCAGTAACCGGCCACCACAAATAACGCCGGCCAGGCGACCGGTCGCGTTGAACGGTCGCGACTTGTTTTTCTCGCGCCTGCATACAGGGCAGCGGAACATGGGGCTGGCTAGTTGCTAGGCAGTCATGGCGCCAGTTTGGGCGCCACTACCAAAGACGCGTTCTGGAACCCCTCCAATGTCGGGGAATCGGATGACAAATCAACCCGTTAGAGAATCTTTGGCGATCTGGCACGGGGTTTGATTCCCTCTCGCCCGGGAAACGTCAGGTGGGGCTCATCTTTGCCTGCCGGGGCCTGAGTACAACGCCCGCGGCCGCAACAGACGGCCCTTGGGCTAACGGGGATCGAACCAAATGAAAATCGTCATGGCCGTCATAAAGCCATTCAAGCTCGACGAGGTCCGCGACGCCCTGACCGCGATCGGGGTGCACGGCATGACCGTCACTGAGGTCAAGGGATACGGGCGTCAAAAGGGGCACACCGAAATCTATCGCGGCACCGAATATGCCGTGAGCTTCCTGCCGAAGCTCAAGGTCGAGGTCGCAGTCGCTTCCACCCAGGTCGACAAAGTCATCGAAGCCATCACCGCGGCGGCCAAGACCGGCCAGATCGGCGACGGCAAGATCTTCGTCCTCGACCTGGAAGCCGCCGTGCGCATCCGCACCGGCGAAACCGACGCTGCCGCCCTCTAACCCGACCCGAATTTTCGGACAGGAGCAAAACTATGTCGTTCAAGTTTCCGTATAGGGCCGGACTCGACCGCCGCCCTCGTCGCGGCGGCAACGCTCGCGGCTACCTCGGCATTCGCGGCGCCGACGGTCAACAAAGGCGACAACGCCTGGATGATGACCTCGACCGTCCTCGTGTTGCTGATGACGATCCCCGGACTCGCCCTGTTCTATGGCGGTCTCGTGCGCGCCAAGAACATGCTGTCGGTATTGATGCATGTCTTCTACACCGTCTGCATCGTCGGCATTCTCTGGGTGATCTACGGCTACAGCCTCACCTTCACCGGCGGCTCGCCCTTTATCGGCGGCTTCTCGAAAGCCTTCCTCGCCGGCGTCACGACGGATTCGATGGCTGCGACCTTCTCGGTCGACGCGAACATCTCCGAAATCGTCTATCTGTGCTTCCAGATGACCTTCGCGATGATCACGCCGGCGCTGATCGTCGGTGCCTTTGCCGAGCGCATGAAGTTCGCCGCGCTCGCGCTGTTCATCCCGCTCTGGGTGACGCTGATCTACTTCCCGATGGCGCACATGGTCTGGTACTGGGCCGGCCCGGACGCGATCGACGCCGCCGCCAAGGCACTTGCGGCAGCGACCGACGACGCCGCCAAGAAGACGGCTCAGGAAGCGCTCGATGCGGTACTGGCCGATGCCGGCCAGATCTTCTCCTGGGGCGCGATCGACTTCGCCGGCGGCACCGTGGTGCATATCAATGCCGGTATTGCCGGTCTCGTCGGCGCCATCATCATCGGCAAGCGCACCGGTTTCGGCAAAGAGCTGATGCCGCCCCATTCGCTGGTCATGACCATGATCGGCGCCTCCCTGCTGTGGGTCGGCTGGTTCGGCTTCAACGTCGGTTCGAACCTCGAAGCCAACGGCACCGCGGCTCTCGCCATGGTCAACACCTTCGTCGCGACCTGCGCGGCGGCCTTGTCCTGGATGTTCGCGGAATGGCTGATCAAGGGCAAAGCCTCGCTGCTCGGCATCGTCACCGGTGCGGTGGCGGGTCTGGTCGCGGTCACGCCGGCCGCCGGCTTCGCCGGTCCGATGGGTGCGATCGTGCTCGGCCTCGTCGCCGGCGTCGTCTGCCTGTTCTTCTGCTCGGTGATCAAGAACATGTTCGGATACGACGACTCGCTCGACGTGTTCGGCGTGCATTGCGTCGGCGGAATCGTCGGCGCGCTCGGCACCGGCATTCTGGTGAACCCGGCGCTCGGCGGCACCGGCATCCTCGACTACACCACCGGCAAGATCGCCGAGTATGACATGGCGGTCCAGATGCTCGCGCAATCGAAGGCCGTGCTCCTGACGCTGGTATGGTCGGGTGTCGGCTCGGCGATCCTCTACTTCATCGTCAACATCATCGTCGGCCTGCGTGTTTCGGTCGACAAGGAGCGGGAAGGCCTCGATCTCACCGATCACGGCGAACGCGCCTACAATATGTAAGTTTCACGCTCGTGCGGCGGGGCGTATACCCGGCACCGCCCCTCGCCGAATGGAGGCTCCGGTCGCAAGACCGGAGCCTCTTTCGTTTTGGCCCGGTCTGTCGATTTGGCGATTTTCGTTTGATCGGCGGTCGCGGTGCGCGGCCACCTCCCGATGGTTAATCGGATCTTAACCTCACGCGCCTAGGCTGCCGGGACCCGAAATCCGGCCGAAATGCGCGCGTGATGTTCATGAATGCTGCCGAACGCGAACAGCCCCCGTCGTCCGCGCGGACGGCCGATATGCGTTCGCCCTTTGCCCGGCTGAACGACCTGCTGGCGCCGTTCCAGCCCGGAAAACCCGCGATCAATTGCGCGGTCGGCGAGCCGCAGCATCCGGTTCCGCCCTTTACCGGCCCGGTGATGGCCAGGCACATCGCCGAATTCAATCGCTACCCCGCCAACAAGGGCACCGAGCGGTTCCGCAAAGCCGTCGCGGCTGGCTTTCGCGCCGCTTCGAGCTGCCGCGCGCCGCTCGATCCCGAGAGCCGAAGTGCTGGTGCTGAACGGCACCCGCGAAGGCCTGTTCCTGGCGGCTCTGGCGCGCCAGCCGCAACGCCGCGCCAAAGCCCGGCCGCCCCGCCATCCTCGTCCCCAATCCCTGCTATGGCGCCTATTCCGCCGGCGCCGCGGCCTCGCATTGCGAGACCGTCTATCTGCCGACCACCGCGGCGACCGGCTTCCTGCCCGATCTCGATGCGATCGAGCCGGCTTTGTTCGCGCGCACGATAGCCTTCTACCTCGCCTCGCCCGCCAATCCGCAAGGCTCGGTCGCGAGCGCCGATTATCTGCGCAGGCTGATCGGGCTCGCCCGCCTTCACGGCTTCGTGGTGTTTTCCGACGAATGCTATTCGGAAATCTATTTCGGCGAGAAACCGGCCGGCATGCTGGAAGTCTCAGGGCCCGATTACGCCAATGCGATCGTGTTCAACTCGCTGTCCAAGCGCTCGAACCTGCCGGGCTTGCGCGTCGGCTTCTGCGCCGGCGACCGCAATTTCCTGTCGCGCTTTCTCGACTATCGCAACAATTCCGCGCCGCAGGTGCCGATGCCCAATCAGGAAGTGGCGGCGGCCGCGCTCGACGACGAAACCCATGTGATCGAGAACCGCAAGCTCTATGCGCAGAAATTCGACCTCGCCGACCAGATCATCGGCGACCGCTATCGCTACAGGCGCCCGGCCGGCGGCTTCTTCCTGTGGCTCGACGTGTCGGCGCAAGGCGGCAGCGTGAAGGCTGCGGAAAGGCTGTGGCGCGAGGCCGGCATTCGCGTGCTGCCGGGCGAATATGCCTCCCACACCGCAGCCGACGGAAGCAATCCGGGCCGCAACTATATCCGCGTTGCGATGGTGCATGACAACGAAACCACGGCGGAGGCGCTGCATCGCCTCGTCGCGGTGCTCGGCTGAGGGCGCGCCATGCCAGCGATCAGCCTTCGAAATCTTGACTTCATCTCCGACGATCTTCGCGCGGCGACCCGCCGCCGCTTCGAGGAAATGGTCGGGCTCGCGCTGCTGGCGCTGGCGCTGCTTCTGACGCTCGCGCTCGCGACCTGGTCGGTGCAGGACCCGAGCCTCAGTCACGCCACCGACGCGCCGGTGCGCAATCTGCTCGGACGCCCCGGCGCGATCATCGCCGATCTGTCGATCCAATTGTTCGGCCTGGCCTCGATCGTGCTGGTGCTGCCGATCGCAATCTGGGGCTGGCGCATGCTGACGCACCGGCCGTTCGGCCGCGTGCTGATGCGCGGGGGGATCTGGATCGCAGGCCTCGTGCTCGCTTCCGCCTTCGCCTCCTGCCTGCCGCGCACCATCGGCTGGCCGCTGCCGGCCGGCATGGGCGGCGTGACCGGCGACGCCATGCTGAAACTGCCGCTGATGCTGCTCGGCGGACATCTCGGCGGCATCAGCCGGATCGTGCTGTCCACGATCTTCGGCTTCTCGCGCTGACCGCTTTCGTGCTGGTCGCGGGCTTCTGGCTGCGGCCGAAGGGCGACCTCGCCGAGGACATCCATCGCGAGGCGGAGGAATTCGAGGAGGAAGAAGAGCGCACCTCGATCTCGCTCGGCTGGCTCGCGCATCTGCTGCTGAGCGTCAAGGCGCGCCTGTCGATCTTCATCCGGCGGCAGCTGGGCGGCGACGAACTCGACCTTCGCCCGGCGCGTTCCGAAGCCGGCCGCGTCACGCGCCGAACCGCGCATGCGCCGCGCCGCGCCGGAACCGGAAGACGACGGCGCAATACGAAGAAGACGAGGAAGAAGAAGCGCCCCGCTCCGCGCAAGGCGCGCGCCCAGCCGCAACCGAAGCCGCGCAAGTCGAGCGGCGGTTTCGTGCTGCCGCCGCTGAACATCCTGGCGGCGCCGAAAGCCGAGCGACAAATCGAGCCCGAGCACCGAGGAGATCGAGGAGCGCGCCGAGTCGCTCGAAAGCGTGCTGGAAGATTTCGGCGTGAAGGGCGACATCATCAACGCGCGCCCGGGCCCGGTGGTGACGCTGTACGAACTCGAGCCCGCGCCCGGCATCAAGTCCTCGCGCGTGATCGGGCTTGCCGACGACATCGCGCGCTCGATGAGCGCGGTTTCGGCGCGCGTCGCGGTGGTGCCGGGACGCAATGCCATCGGCATCGAATTGCCGAACGAATTCCGCGAGAAGGTCTATTTCCGCGAAATGCTGTCGTCGGGCGAATACAACAACACGCCGGCCAAGCTGCCGCTCTGTCTCGGCAAGACCATCGGCGGCGAACCGGTGGTGGTCGATCTCGCCCGCATGCCGCATCTGCTGATCGCCGGCACCACCGGCTCCGGCAAGTCGGTCGCGATCAACACCATGCTGCTGTCGCTGCTCTACAAGCTGCGGCCCGATCAATGCCGGCTGATCATGATCGATCCGAAGATGCTCGAACTCTCCGTCTATGACGGCATCCCGCATCTGCTGACGCCCGTCGTCACCGATCCGAAGAAGGCGGTCGTCGCGCTCAAATGGGCGGTGCGCGAGATGGAAGAGCGCTACAAGAAGATGTCGAAGCTCGGCGTGCGCAATATCGACGGCTACAACACGCGCGTGAACGAGGCCAAGGCCAAGGGCGAGGTGCTCAGCCGCACCGTGCATACCGGCTACGACAAGGAAACCGGCGAGGCGATCTACGAGAAGGAAGATCTCGAATTCGAGGAGCTTCCCTATCTCGTGGTGATCGTCGACGAAATGGCCGACCTGATGATGGTCGCCGGCAAGGACATCGAAGGCGCGATCCAGCGTCTGGCGCAGATGGCGCGCGCCGCCGGCATCCATGTCGTGCTGGCGACGCAGCGGCCGTCGGTCGACGTCATCACCGGCACCATCAAGGCGAATTTCCCGACCCGCATCTCGTTCCAGGTCACCTCCAAGATCGACAGCCGCACCATTCTCGGCGAACAGGGCGCCGAGCAACTGCTCGGCCAGGGCGACATGCTCTACATGGCCGGCGGCGGCCGCATCAGCCGCGTGCACGGACCGTTCGTCGCGGACGACGAGGTCGAGAAAGTGGTGCGGCACCTGAAGTCGCAGGGCGTGCCGCAATATCTCGAAGAAGTGACACGCGACGAGCAGGAAGACGAGGACGGCGCGGTGTTCGACGCGACCGGCATGGGGGCCGAGAAGGACCTCTATCAACAGGCGGTGGACATCGTGCTGCGCGACCGCAAGGCCTCGACCAGCTATATCCAGCGCCGGCTGCAGATCGGCTATAATCGCGCCGCCACGCTGATGGAGCGGATGGAACAGGAAGGCGTGGTCGGACAGGCCAATCACGCAGGCAAACGCGAAATCCTGATCGAAGAGGGCGCCAGCCGGTATTGATCGCAATACCGTGGCAGCCCGGCACTATTGAGAATCAGCCATTTGGCGATTAACTCGATGGGGCCGCCAAAACGCCACACGCGCGCGCTACGGGCCGCGCAGACGGAGTGAAGTATGACGCGGACGCTGCCGAGACTTTGCGCAATCGCGATGATGGGCCTGGCCGCCGGATTTTTCTCCGTGCCGGAGGCGCTTGCGCAATCGGTGCCGCTGCCGAAGCCGGCCCCGAAGCCGAAGCAGGCGCCGATGACGGTCGCGCAGGCGCGCGGTCCGGCGGCGCCGGGAGTCATTCCCGCTCCGCCGATCCCTTCGCGCGGCAATGCGCCGGGCGAAACCACCGCCTTCGATACCAGCCAGCGCGCGCTGGTCGACAAGATCAGCACCTATCTCTCGGGCATGCGGCAGGCGGTCGGCAAATTCGTGCAGGTCGGACCGGACGGCCGCAAGACGCAAGGCGAGCTGTTCGTGCAGAAGCCGGGCAAGCTGCGCTTCGAATATGACGATCCGAGTCCGGTTCAGCTGATCGCCGACGGCACCTCGCTGGTGGTGCGCGATCGCAGGCTGGCGACGCAGGATCTCTATCCGCTCGGGCAGACGCCGTTGCGTTTCCTGCTCGCCGACAAGGTCGATCTGTTGCGCGACACCAATGTCATCGGCGTCTATTCCGACGATATCTTCTCCACCGTCGTGATCGAGGAGCGTCAGGCGCTCGGCGGCAAGCACAAATTGATGCTGATGTTCGACGCCAAGGACCTCACCCTCAAGCAATGGACGGTGACCGATCCGCAGGGCTTCGACACCACCGTCGCGGTCTACAATCTCGACATGACCAAGAAGCCCGATCCGGCTCTGTTCAAGATCAATTACGAGCGGATGATTCAGTAGCGGCGGCTTCGTCATTCCGGGCGCGAGCAAAGCTCGCGAACCTGGAATCGATAACCACGAGATTCTCCGTATCACTTTGATCTGGGTTATGGATTCCGGATAGCTGCGCTGCGCGCGGCTTCCGGAATGACTGACTCGAATCCGGCATCGAGATCAGCCGCGCGCCGCGCCGGAACGTGAGATAGCTCCACAGCCAGGTCACCGCGACCACGAAACGGTTGCGCAATCCGATCAGAAAATAGATGTGGGCTACGCCCCAGAACAGCCAGCCGAGAAAGCCGGTGAGTTCGAAGCGCCCGATCTTCACCACCGCGGCTCTGCGCCCGACGGTGGCGAGATCGCCGGCATGGCGATAGGCGAAGGGCTTTGGCGTCGGCGCGGCCGGCAACGCGCGCCGAAATCAGGCGACCGACATAACGGCCCATCTGCTTTGCCGCCGGCGCGATGCCCGGCACCGGCTTGCCGTTCTTGTCCGTCACCGAAGCAAGATCGCCGATCACGAAAATGTCCGGCATGGCCCGGCACCGACAGATCCGGGTCCGACCAGGATGCGCCCGGCGCGATCGGTTTGCGCGCCGATCCATTGCGCCGCGGGCGACGCCTTCACGCCCGCCGCCCATACGATCGTCGATGCATCGATATGCGTGTCGCCGAGCATGACGCCGCCCTGCGTCGCAACCGGTCACCCTGGTATCGACCTTGACCTCGACGCCCATATTTTCGAGCACGGCTTGCGCATAGCGCGACAGATTTTCCGGCAGCGTCGGCAGGATGCGCGGGCCGGCCTCGATCAGCACGATGCGGGAAGCGCGCGGATCGATGCGGCGAAAATCCGCGCGCAGCGTTTCCCTGGCGACCTCCGCCATCGCGCCCGCCATCTCGACGCCGGTCGGGCCGCCGCCGACAATCACGAAGGTGAGAAGCTTTCGCCGCTCGGCCTCGTCATCGGCGATCTCGGCCTTTTCGAATGCCATCAGAAAGCGCGCGCGGATGTCGCGCGCGTCTTCGAGCTGCTTCAGGCCGGGCGCCACCTTCGACCATTCGTCATGGCCGAAATAGGCATGCGTCACGCCGGACGCGAGCACCAGATAAGTCGTACGGAAAATCATGTCCGTCGGCATGGACGATACGCGCCTTGGTATCGACGCCCGTCACCTTCGCCATCACCACGCGCAGATTGGGCTGGCCGCTCAGGATCGAGCGAATCGGCCAGGCGATATCGGCGGGTGAAAGCGCCGCGGTCGCGACCTGATACAGAAGCGGCTGGAAACAATGGTGATTCTGGCGGTCGACGAGCAGGACGTCCACCGGCGCCCTGGCCAATGCCCGCGCGGCCTCCAGCCCGCCGAAACCGCCGCCGACAATCGACCACGCGCGGCCTGGCAGATTCCTCCGTCACCGGAATACTCCCGTTATTTCAGGGCGTGTCACACTGCACGTCGCGCAATTATCTGCGGACAGCGTCGCGAAGTCCGCCGATCGTCTGGAATTCCGTCATTCCAGACCTTAGAAATAGGGACCATGAGACTGAAAATCACGACCTGGAATGTCAATTCGGTGCGATTTCGCATCGATCTCGTTGCAAAATTCATCAAGGCGGCGCGTCCGGATGTCCTGTGCCTGCAGGAGACCAAATGCCCGGACGACAAGTTCCCGCTCAAGCGCTTCAAGCGGCTCGGCTATGAGCATGTCGCGATGAACGGGCAGAAGGGCTATCACGGCGTGGTCGTGCTCTCGCGCCTGCCGTTCGAATCGACCTCCAAGCGCGGCTTTTGCGGCCTGACCGATTCGCGCCATATCTCGGTGGTGCTGGGCGAGAAGGCCGGTCTGAAGGATCCGATCCTGCTGCACAATCTCTATGTGCCGGCCGGCGGCGACGTGCCCGAGCCCGAGGTCAATCCGAAATTCAAGCACAAGCTGTCGTTCCTCGACGAGATGCGCGAATGCGAGGACGTGCATGTCAACGGCAAGACGCGCGCGATCCTGCTCGGCGATCTCAATGTCGCGCCCAGAGAGCACGATGTCTGGAGTCACAAGCAGCTTCTCGATGTGGTGTCGCATACGCCGATCGAATGCGAGAAGCTGAATGCCGCGCAGAAGGCCGGCGGCTGGGTCGATGCGATGCGCGAATTCGTGCCGGAGCCGACCAAGCTCTACACGTGGTGGAGCTATCGCTCGCCGGACTGGAAGACCGCCGACAAGGGCCGAAGGCTCGATCACATGTGGGTGGCGCCGGCGCTGATGGACCGGGTGTCGGAGATCAAGATCTCCAAGGAAGCGCGCGGCTGGGCGAAGCCGTCGGATCATGTGCCGGTGACGGCGACGCTGGAAGTCTAGGCGCGACGCAACGCTCAGCCCTTCTGATCGAAGGCGTCCTTCATCACCAGCAGATCGGCGACCGACTGGCGCGTGCGCCGCGCCACGTAATCGCGCAGCCGCACCGCGGCATCGGCGTCGCCTTCCAGAATCTTCATGAACATGCTGCGCGAGATGCGCATCACGATCGACGGCTGCTGCGCGATCGCCGAGAGCGGGCGCGCGGCTTCGGTAACGAGCGCGAATTCGCCGAGCATGGTGCCGGGACCGGCCTCGATGACGCGTGACGAATTTTCCGGATCGATGCTGAGCGCGAACATGCCGTCCTGCACCACGAAGGCGCAGTCCGGCTTCTCGCCTCGGCGCGAACAGCATCTCGCCGGTATGGACCTGCCGGGTCTCGGCGGCCACCGCGATCATGCGCAACGTGCCGCGTCCGAGAACCCGGAGCATCGGCACTTGTTCCAGGATCGCGATGTCCTCGTCGATGCTCATCTGGATCGGTGCTTACGGCACCAGCTTGTAGCCGCCGGCGTCGGTCACCAGAATCGAGGGATTGGCTGCGTCCTTCTCGACCTTCTGCCGAAGCCGATAGACGTGGGTCTCGAGCGTATGCGTCGTGACGCCCGAATTGTAGCCCCAGACCTCCTGCAACAGGGTCTCGCGCGAAACCGGCTTCTGACCGGCGCGATAGAGATAGCGCAGGATTGCGGTTTCCTTTTCGGTGAGCCGCACCTTGTTGCCCTTCTCTCCGGTGAGCAGCTTGGAGCTCGGACGGAAGCTGTAGGGCCCGATGGTGAAGACCGCGTCCTCGCTCGCCTCGTGCTGCCGAAGCTGCGCACGGATGCGCGCCAGCAGCACCGCGAAACGAAACGGCTTGGTGACATAGTCGTTGGCGCCCGATTCGAGCCCGAGGATGGTATCGGAATCGGTGTCGTGGCCGGTCAGCATGATGATCGGCGCCTTGAAGCCGCCCTTGCGCAGCAGGCGGACCGCCTCGCGGCCGTCCATGTCGGGCAAGCCCGACATCCATGATGATCAGGTCGATCTGCCCGTTCTTGGCGGCCTGCACGCCCTTGGCGCCGGAATCCTCGGACAGCGCCTCGAATTCCTCATGCAGGGCAAGCTGCTCGACCAGGGTGTCGCGCAGCTCGGCATCGTCGTCCACGATCAGGATTTTTCTGACATTCGACATGGCTGGGTGGCCCCCCAAGGGCCAAAGATTACCGATTTATGGCGAAATAGGGCATTGGAGATTGAAAGGGCAAGCAAGACTTGCCTTATGGGTTATCGGAGAGAGGCCCCCACTGGATCACGATGATTTTGGATCGATTCGATACAAAATCATAAACGTGATCAATTCTAATAGTTTAGAGCATGATGTCGTCCGAAAACCGCTGCACATTTTTCGTCATCATGCTCTGGGAACCATGCCGGTACGGCCTTTAGTCCATTTGCAGGTTCATAAGCGATCCGGCAGCAAAACGCGCGGTATCCTGAGGGCCGGAAGCGCCACATTTCCGGTCGCCCTGGGCCGGTCGGGCATCCTGGCCAACAAATTCGAGGGTGACGGGGGAACCCCGCGCGGCAGCTTTCGCCTGAAGCGCCTGTGGTGGCGCAAGGACCGAATCACCCGCCCGCGAACCGCGCTCCCGGTCCGGCCGATTCGCGGTGAGGACGCCTGGAGCGAGGACCCCGCCGATCGACGGTATAATCGTCCGGTGATTCGCCAGGCCGGCGAACCTGGCGACCGGCTGATGCGCGAGGACGGGCTGTACGACCTGATCATCGAAATCGACCACAACGACCGCCCGCGGGTGGCGAGGCGCGGCAGTGCGGTGTTCATCCATGTCGCACGTCCGGGCTTCGAGCGCGACCGCCGGCTGCGTCGCGCTGCGCAGAGACGATCTGCTGAGGCTCGTCGCACAGGTCGGGCCGCGAACTCGCATCGTCATCCGGTGATGCGTTTTTTCGTCAAAATTACTCCGGCGCCATCAGTCGTTCACTTTTTTGATTCGATATCGCTGCCGTCCGGGAATCGCCCGGGCTCTTTGGAAGAGGCCCACACATGCACAAGCTGTTTCTGACAATGGTGTTTGGCGGCGCGTTCGCATTGATGACGTACGATGCGCAAGCGTTTCCGTCTGCTCCGCAAGATCCGGTGAAAGCGCCGTCGGATGTCATTCAGGTCGCCGGCGGCTGTGGGCCCGGCTGGCATCGCGGTCCGCGTGGCGGATGCCGCCCGAACACGGTCGTCGTCGTGCCCGGCCCGCGCTGCTTCTGGCGCAACACGCCGAGAGGTCCGGTTCGCGTCTGCCGTTGATCGACGCTTCGATAGTTCGTTCGCAATAACGACGCCCCGGCGCGAGGCAGGCTCGCCTCGCACCGAAGGGCGCCGCGGACATAGATACGAATTGATTAAGACCCTTTGATCCGTCTCCCGTATTTCCTTAACGATATCGCGACGGAATTTTACGCGACGGTCTCGGTATTAAGCGGATGACGACCCGGCCGCGCTATGGCTGACGGCTGCACCATACCCGTCAACCCGAAGCCCCTGTTTGACCATGTATGCGAGCGACATGCGGAGCGGCCCGGCTCCGGCCCAGAACGAGCGCGCCATCATCGGCCGCGTGGTTTCGGTGGCCGGCGCAAGCGCGACCATCGAATTGAGCCAAGGCGGAAACCGCCCGCATGACACGGCTTCGGCGACGGTTGGAAAATTTCTCGGCATCGTCAGCGGCAATTCGGTGATCGTCGGCCTGGTGACCGATATCTCGGAGCAGCCGGGTGCGGGCGCGACCAGCGTCGCGCATATCGATCTGTTCGGCGAGTTGAAGCAGATCGCCGGCGCCCCGACCTTTTCCCGCGGTGTCACCGAATATCCGATGATCGGCGAGCCGGCACTTTTGATGACGAGCGACGAGCTGCGTCTGATCTACACCGCGATTCCACATGCCGCGCCGGTCGGCACGCTGCATCAGGATCCGAAAATCCCGGCGGTCATCGACATCGACGAATTGCTCAACAAGCATTTCGCGATCCTCGGCACCACCGGCGTCGGCAAATCGAACGGCGTCGCCGTGATCCTGCAACAGGTCCTGATGGCTCGACCGGACCTGCGGCTCTTCCTGGTCGATCCGCATAACGAATATAGCCGCTGCTTCGGCGACAAGGCGCAGGTGCTGAATCCGCGCAACCTGCGTCTGCCATTCTGGCTGTTCAATTTCGAGGAAACCCTCGACGCGTTTTTTGGCGGACGGCCCGGGACCGAGGAAGAAATCGAAATCCTGGCCGAGACCATCCCGCTCGCCAAGGGCTCCTATCTGCAATATCGCGGCAGCGATCGCCCGCTGACCAAGCGCCGCGATCCGAAGAGCGCAGGCTTCACCGCCGACACACCGGCGCCCTATCGCATCGAAGATCTGATCGGGCTGATCGACGAGCGCATGGGCAAGCTCGAAAATCGAAATTCGCGCTTGCACCATTACAAGCTGCTGCAGCGCATCCAGACCTTCCGCAACAATCCGCGCTATTCCTTCATGTTCGAGAACGCCAATGTAGGCGGCGACACCATGGCGGAAATCATCTCGAACCTGTTCCGTCTGCCGGCGAACGGCAAGCCGGTCACCGTCATGCAGCTTGCGGGATTTCCGGCCGAAGTGGTGGATTCGGTCGTCTCCGTGCTGTGCCGCATGGCCTTCGATTTCGGATTGTGGAGCGAGGGGGTCGCTCCCCTCCTCTTCGTTTGCGAGGAGGCGCACCGCTATGCCGCCGCCAATGCCAAGATCGGATTCGGCCCGACCAGGCGCGCGCTGTCGCGTATCGCCAAGGAAGGCCGCAAATACGGAGTTTTCCTCGGGCTCGTGACGCAGCGGCCGGCCGAGATCGATCCGAATATCATTTCCCAATGCAACACGCTGTTCGTGATGCGGCTGTCGAACGATCGCGACCAGGCGCTGATCCGCTCGGCGGTGTCGGACGCCGCTTCGAGCCTGCTGACGTTCCTGCCATCGCTTGGGACCGGTGAGGTATTCGTGTTCGGCCCCGGTGTCGCGCTGCCGATGCGGATGAAATTCCGCAATCTGCCCGACCAGCTGCGGCCATCGAGCGAGGTCGGAATCGTCAGACATGCGCAGGCCGATGCCGGTCTCGACATGATCTCGTCGGTGATCGAGCGCTGGCGCGGCGCCACCATGAGTTCGAAGCCATACGAGGATGATGGCTACGAATCCGGCTATGCGCCGCGCGAGGAAGCGCCGCCGATGCAGCCGGGACAGATGCAGCCGGCGCAGATGCAGCCGGCACCGTCCGGCTTCGATCCGCAGCGTTCGCGCATTCTGAAGCAGCCGCTCTCCGCGGCGCTTGGCTCGACCGACCTGCCGAAAACCTGGCGGCCCTAAACTTTCGGCCGCTCGCCGAAAATCGCCGAGCCGACGCGCACATGCGTCGCGCCGAAGGCGATCGCGATCCTGTAATCGGCGCTCATGCCCATCGACAGCAGCTTGAGACCGTTGCGGGCGGCGATCTTCGCGGTGAGCGCGAAATGCGGCGCCGGTGCCTCGTCGAAAGGCGGAATGCACATCAGCCCGCGCGACCGTGAGGCCGTAATTTTCCTTGCAGGCGCGCAGAAACGCGTCGGCATCTTCCGGCAGGATGCCGGCCTTCTGCGGCTCGGCGCCGGTATTGATCTCGGCAAACAGCAGCGGCGCACGGCCCTGTTTGACGATTTCCTTCGACAAGGCTTCGCACAGGCTGGCCCGGTCGAGCGAATGAATGGCGTCGAACAAGGCGACCGCCTCCTTGGCCTTGTTGGATTGCAACGGCCCGATCAGGTGCAGCGACAGGCCTTGATGGCGCGCGCGGATGTCCGGCCATTTCGCCTTGGTTTCCTGCACGCGGTTTTCGCCGAACACGCGCTGGCCTGAGGCGATTGCCTGTTCGATGGATTGCGCCGGAAAGGTCTTGCTGACCGCGATCAGCGTCACCCCGGACGGATCGCGGTTCGCCTCGCGGCAGGCCGCGGCGATGTCGGCTTGAACCGTGGCAAGGCCTGCGGCGATGTCGGAGCGCTTTCGCTCATAGCCCTGGCTGCGTAAAGGCGCGAGCCAGCTCCCGCAAGCAATAAAGCCCGGCCAACAGGGCCGGGCTTGGACACGCCAAATCGCTCGGTTCAAAAACGAAATGCCGGTACGCCGCTTGCGCGGCGGGTCCGCCCCCGGCCTCTTCACGGAAAAACTCCGCGCGGCTTAACCGGACCGGCCGCTGCCAGTTCCAAAGAAATCCGGCGATAACGGGTTTGTTAGAGCGCGCCGCAGGCTCCTCGCGGCAGCCTGACGGGCCGGCCGCGGCGGTGGCCCAATATCGTTGACCGAACAGGGGTTTTGGTGTCCTGTCCGGCTCGATTTTCGAGCCTTTTGAGCCTTCGATGAGCACCGAGCGCTACAACGCCCGCGACGCCGAGCCGCGCTGGCAAAAGACCTGGGACCGGCACGGCATCTTCGCCACCAAGAACGACGACCCGCGCCCGAAATATTACGTGCTCGAGATGTTCCCCTATCCGTCGGGGCGCATCCATATGGGCCATGTGCGCAACTACACCATGGGCGACGTGGTGGCGCGCTACAAGCGCGCGATGGGGCATTCGGTGCTGCATCCGATGGGCTGGGACGCCTTCGGCATGCCGGCGGAAAACGCCGCGATGGAGCGCAAGGTCCATCCCAAGGCCTGGACCTACCAGAACATCGCCGCGATGAAGAGCGCAGCTGCAGTCGATGGGGCTGTCGCTCGACTGGGCGCGCGAGATCGCGACCTGCGATCCGGATTACTACAAGCACCAGCAGGCGATGTTTCTCGACTTTCTCGACGCCGGCCTGGTCGAGCGCAAGCAATCCAAGGTGAACTGGGATCCGGTCGATCATGACCGTGCTCGCCAACGAGCAGGTGATCGACGGCCGCGGCTGGCGCTCCGGCGCGCTGGTCGAGCAGCGCGAACTGACGCAATGGTTCTTCAAGATCAGCGATTACGCGCAGGAATTGCTCGACGCCATCGATACGCTCGACCGCTGGCCGGACAAGGTGCGCGTCATGCAGCGCAACTGGATCGGCCGCTCGGAAGGCCTGCTGGTGCGTTTCGCGCTCGATCCGAACTCGCTGAACGACCGCGCCGAATGCCGGGAGCGAACTCGACGTTTTCACCACGCGTCCCGACACGTTGTTCGGTGCGAAATTCGTGGCGATCGCGCCCGATCATCCGCTGGCCACAGCGGCGGCGCAGAAGAATCCCGCGCTCAAGGCCTTCATCGACGAATGCAAGCGGCATGGCACCGCGCAGGAAGTGATCGACAAGGCCGAGAAGCTCGGCTTCGACACCGGCATTCGCGCGCTTCATCCGTTCGATTCGAGCTGGAAGCTGCCGGTCTATGTCGCCAACTTCATCCTGATGGATTACGGCACCGGCGCCATCTTCGGCTGTCCGGCGCACGATCAGCGCGACCTCGATTTCGTCAACAAATACGGGCTCGGCAACGTGCCGGTGGTGTGCCCGCCGGGTCAGGATCCGACGACCTTCGTCATCACCGACAACCGCCTATGACGGCGACGGCACGATGATCAATTCGCGCTTTCTCGACGGCATGACGCATCGCGCAGGCGAAAGAGGAAGTGGCGAAGCGACTCGAAAGCGAGACGCGCGGCAACCGGCCGGTTGCGCAACGCCAGGTCAATTTCCGCCTGCGCGACTGGGGCATTTCGCGCCAGCGTTATTGGGGCTGTCCGATCCCGGTGATCCATTGCGAGGCCTGCGGCATCGTGCCGGTGCCGAAGAAGGACCTGCCGGTGAAATTGCCGGACGATGTCAGCTTCGATCGTCCCGGCAATCCGCTCGACCGCCATCCGACCTGGAAGAACGTCGCCTGCCCGAAATGCGGCGGCGCGGCGCGGCGCGAGACCGACACCATGGACACCTTCGTCGACTTCGTCCTGGTATTTCGCGCGCTTCACCGATCCGTGGCTCGAGGACGAGGCGACCGACCGCAAGATCGTCGATCGCTGGCTGCCGGTCGATCAGTATATCGGCGGCATCGAGCACGCGATTCTGCATCTGCTCTACTAGCCGCTTCTTCACTGCGCGCGATGAAGAAGACCGGGCGCACCGAGCTCGACGAGCCGTTCGCCGGCCTGTTCACGCAAGGCATGGTGATCCACGAAACCTATCGCAAGCACGGACGGCGACTATGTGCTGCCCGTCCGAAGTCACGATCGAGACGATCGGCGATACGCGCCGCGCGACGCTGACTGCGACCGGCGAGCCGATCGAGATCGGCGGCATCGAGAAGATGTCGAAATCGAAGCGCAACACGGTCGATCCCGACGACATCATCGGCAGCTACGGCGCCGATACCGCGCGCTGGTTCGTGCTGTCGGATTCGCCGCCGGAGCGCGACGTGATCTGGACCGAGGAAGGCGTCCAGGGCTCCTGGCGCTTCGTGCAGCGGCTGTGGCGGCTGATCGGCGAGATTGCCGAGATTGCCGGTCGCGCGCCCGCCGAGCGGCCGGCCGCCTTCGGCGAGCCCGCTTTGGCGGTTCGCAAGGCCGCGCATGTGGCGCTTTCAAAGGTGTCGGAGGATATCGACAAGCTGCGGTTCAACCGCTGCGTCGCCCATATCTACGAATTCGCCAATGCGCTCGGCCAGGCGATCGGCGGAGTCACCTCCCCGTCGGCGCTGACCCCGGATTTCGCCTGCGCCATGCGGGAGGCCGGCGACATCCTGGTCCAGCTTTTCGCCCCGATGATGCCGCATCTGGCGGAGGAATGCTGGGCGGCTCTGGGCCACAAGGAGCTGGTCTCGATGCAGCCCTGGCCCGAGGTCGAGGCTGCCCTGCTGGTCGAGAACACCGTCACCCTGCCGGTTCAGGTCAACGGCAAGAAACGGGCTGATGTAACCGTGCCACGGGATGCGGGAAATTCGGATATCGAGGCTGCCGTATTAAGGCTTGATGCGGTAAAAAAGGCTCTGGACGGCAAGGCCCCCAAAAAGGTCATTGTTGTCCCCCAGAGGATTGTGAATGTCGTCGCGTAGGGGAAACAGGGGTATCGGGCGGTTCTTCGCCGCGGGGCTGGCCCTGGCCAGCGCCGGGCTCACGGCCGGCTGTTTCCAGCCGGTTTACGGGACCTATGCCTCCGGGGACGTCAACGCCCCTGCCTCGGTCCGCACCGCGCTGTCATCGATCCAGGTCGAGGAAATAGACGCCCCGAACGGCACTCCGGAAGCCCGGCTCGGAGTTGAGGTCCGAAACCATCTGATCTTCGGTCTGACCGGTGGCGGGGGCCAGTTGCCGCCGACGCACCACTTGAAGATCAATCTGAAGGGCCAGGCGCAGAACGTGATCGTCGATGTCACGACCGCGCGTCCGGACATGGAAATCTACGGGATCGACGCGACCTACAGCCTGATCGACCTGTCGACCAAGAAGACCGTACTGACCGGCCGCGCCTTTGCGCGTGCATCCTATGACATTCCCGGCCAGGAGCAGCGCTTCGCGCGCCAGCGCGGTCAGCGCGACGCCGAGAACCGCGCCTCCACCATCATCGCCGAGCAGATCAAGTCGCGGCTGGCGTCGTATTTCATTTCCGGCGGTTAGCCCGCGGTCGGCCGCGCAAGCGATGACCGCAATCAAACCCTCCGAAGCCGATGCCTATGTCTCGCGCCCCGATCCGTCGCGGCCGGTGGTGCTGGTCTATGGCCCGGATGCAGGCCTCGTGCATGAACGCGCGCAAGCGCTGGTGCGCGCCTTCGTCGACGACCCGTCCGACTCCTTCTCGCTGATCCGCATCGACGGCGACGACCTGTCCGGCAATCCGTTCCGGCTGGTCGAGGAGGCCAACACCATCCCGATGTTCGGCGGGCGCCGCGCGATCTGGGTCCGCGCCGGCGGCCGCAACATCACGCCTTCGGTCGAGGCTGTGATCGCGGCCCCCTCGCCCGATTGTCGGGTCGTGATCGAGGCAGGCGATCTGCGCAAGAACGCGCCTTTGCGCAGTCTCTGCGAGAGCGCGAAAAATGCCGCGGCGATCGGCTGCTATTCCGACGGCGAGCGCGACATCGAGCGGCTGATCGAGCGACGAACTCAAGAAAGCCGGATTGACGATCGCGCCGGAAGCGCGCGCCGCCCTGGTGCCGTTCCTAGGCGGCGATCGCCAGGCATCGCGCAACGAGTTGCAGAAACTTGCACTCTATGTTCACGGCCGCGACCGCGTCACCATAGACGACATCATGGCGGTGGTGGCGGACGCCTCCGCGGTCGCGCTCGACAACGTCGTCGATGCGGCCTTTGCCGGCAAGCCTTCCGAAGTCGAGACCCAATATGCGAAGGCGCGCGGCGAGGGAATGCATCCCGGCGTCATCGTCTCCGCCGCCTTGCGCCATCTTTCCAGCCTGCACCGGATGCGCATCGCCGTCGAAGAAGGCCAGTCCGGCGACCGGCGTGGTCGAGGGCGCCCGCCCGCCGATCCATTTCCGAAGGAAGCCCGCCATCGATACGGCGTTGCGGGCCTGGAGCACATCGAGGCTGCTCGACGCGATGTCGTCGCTGTCCGACGCTCTGCTGGAGACGCGGCTCAAGCCGCATCTCGCCGACGCGATCGCCCAGCGATCGATGATGACGCTCGCCACCGCGGTGAGGCGCAAGTCGAGCTGATTGAAATATTTGCGGCGGGTTTCAGCGCGTCGCGCCGCGGATCAGGTCCGGGGAGGCGTTTTCGGCGTCATGCTCTGGCGCGCAGGGCCTTGAGCTGTTTCGGATCGATGAAGCGGACACCAACCGCGGTGGCGGAGCGCCATACGATTTGGCAAAGGCGCTGCACGTTCCCTTTTTCGGAAAGCGAAAGCTGGAAATGCGGCGGCAGAGCGACGGCCTTGTCGAGCCTGAGCTTGGCGCCATGCGCGGAAAGATCGATTGTCTGCGTCTTTGCGATGTAGGAGCCGTTCTCGCTGCTGATGAGACCGGGCAACTTGATCGGGCGACGGACTGACTGCCGAAAGATGTAGGTGTTGGCTGCCATCGTCGCCTCCGAAATCCGTTGTCCGATCGAATGTCAGTACGAGAAGAAGTCTTTGCCGGCCGCTTTCTGTACGCACCAGAATCGCAATACCCGCTGCGCGGTCGGGATCGAGAGACGGCCATAATCGTTCTTGAGTTCATTCAGCTCGGTCGACGCGATCAAGCCCTTCGATCGTGTCTGCAGCAGCGCTCGCACGGTCGGCCAACCGAGACCGGCGGCGCGGCAGGGAATGATCAGCGCCTCGCTGCGGTCGCTTTGAAATATCTTGTCCAGAATGTCGTGCGGCGTTGCGCACATCAGGGACAAGGTTGCAATCGACTCGGCATATTGCTGATCCTGAGCGAACTGAAGCAGCGCAATCTCATCGAGCTCGCCGTCCTGCTTCATTCGCTGCACGACGAGAATTGCGTGTTCGAAGTCCGGCGGCGGAGGCAGATCGTCCACAACGGCGTTGCCGATACCGGTCAGAATCTGCTGGATTTCATCCCGGTGCGCATTCGGCGCGATCCGCATGAGCCTGTCGCGAACGATCTCACTGGCCTTTTCGAGCAACCGTCGCAGCAGATGCAATGGCAGATCCAGACGCAGGCCGAGTTTTTCGGTCAGCATGTCATCGGCTTCGGCATGCCTGACGAGCAGCGTCAGGCCCTCGTCGGAGAAGCACGCATCGCGGCTCGATGCCAGCTTCCGATGAACCTGCAGATCGCCGCGCCGGACCAGGACATCGGTGACGACCGAGTCGAGTGCCTTGCGGCCCGAGATCGCCAGCAGGTGGGCCTGGCCCTTTGTGCTTGCGATGTCCACGAGATCGGCGTTGGAAAGTCTTGGCGACGAACTGAGCACCGGACCCGCGACCGCGATCTCGTCATCGCGCGCCAATGTTCGGACCACGCCGATCGGTGCATTTTCGATCGGAGCCAGGCGCTCGCTGAGTTCTTTCAGCGCCCTTGCTTCCATGCGCTTGACGAGATGCCCAAGCACTTCGTCGAAAACGTCGATCTGATCGTTGTTCAACCGGTTGCTGGTGGTGAGGAACAGATCGGTTATGCGGCGAAGCGTATCGATTCGATCCGCCTTCGATCCGTTTTGGACTGCGCCCTCCAGTTCGCTGATCAGCGAACGTCGCGTGGCAGACATGGCAATTCCCTCGCCCCCGGCAATTTCCCCGTATTGCAACTTGAGGGTGTATTATTGGCTGGAATTGCTAATTGCACCTTAAAGCTGTAAAATTTGATATTGTATCAAAATCAGTTATATTTGATGGATCGCCGTCTTGGCTCCCCAGAATGCATAAAACATCGGATCCGCGACTCAATCAAAAATTGAGTCGCGGGACCAAATTCCGAACTAATCTGCGTGATTTTTGAGGGCCTAGCGCCGCTCGAGCCGCCGGACCACTTCGTCGAGCTGATCGAGCGTGCGATAGCGAATGCCGAGCACACCGCCGGCACGACCGCGATCGGTGATCTCAACCACCAGACCAAGCTCGTCCGACAGCCGCTTTTCAAGCGCGGCGATATCGGCATCCTTGCGCGCCTTGGCGCTCGACTTGCTCTTCTTCTTGCCGGCATTCGCCGTGTCGTGCCGCAGCTTCTCGACCTGCCGGACATTAAGCCCCTTCTCGACGATGTCGCGCGCCACCGTTTCGGGATCGGGCTGGTTGATCAGCGCGCGCGCATGGCCAGCGGTGAGCTTGCCTTCGTTGATGTAGTTCTTGACCGTGTCCGGCAGCTTCAGCAGCCGCAGCGTATTGGCGACATGGCTGCGGCTCTTGCCGACGATATGCGCGATGTCATCCTGGCTGTGGCTGTACTGGTTCGCCAGCGCCTGATAGCCGGCCGCCTCTTCCAGCGGATTGAGATCGGCGCGCTGAATGTTTTCGATGATCGCAAGCTCGAGCGCTTCGGCGTCGCTGACTTCGAGCACGACGATCGGCACTTCGTGCAGGCCGGCGCGCTGCGAGGCGCGCCAGCGCCGTTCGCCGGCGATGATCTCGAAATGTCTTGCCGCCCGACGGCGCCGCGCGCACCACGATCGGCTGGATGATGCCGCGCTCGCGGATCGATTGCGCCAGCTCCTCGAGCTCGGTGTCGGCGAAGATGCGGCGCGGATTGCGCGGATTGGGCGTCAGGTTTTCGATCGGCACCTTGCGCTGCGACCTCTGCAGCGCTTCGCTGACCGGCGTCTCGGCGCCGACATCGCCCATCAGCGCGGCAAGCCCGCGGCCCAGTCGCGCCCGCGGTCGCGAATCCTCTGCCATATCGGCTGCTCCTGATTGCGCCACCGCGTCCTCCAATTCCAGTTCCGTTCCCAGTTTCGATTCCGCGCGCACCGCCATCAATGCGCGGCGAGTTCGCGCTCGCGCTGGATCACTTCGGTGGCGAGTCGCAGATAGGCGTCGCTGCCGGCGCATTTCAGATCGTAGACCAGCACCGGCTTGCCGTAGGACGGCGCTTCCGAAATCCGCACATTGCGCGGGATGACGGTGTCGTAGACTTTCGGGCCCATGAATTCGCGCACGTCCGCGACCACCTGGTTCGACAGATTGTTGCGCGCATCGAACATGGTCAGCACGATGCCGTGGATCGAGAGCTGCGGGTTGAGCGCCTCCTTCACCTGCTCGACCGTCTTCAGGAGCTGCGACAAACCTTCGAGCGCGAAGAACTCGCATTGCAGCGGCACCAGCACGGCGTCGGATGCCGCCATCGCATTGACGGTGAGAAGATTGAGCGAGGGCGGGCAATCGACCAGCACATAGGTGTAGTCGGAGCCGCTCGGCGCATTCTGGTTGAGCGTCGCGAGCGCGTTGCGCAGCCGCACCGCGCGATCGCGGGCGCTGGAGATTTCCAGTTCGAGGCCGGCGAGATCGAGCGTCGAGGGCGCGATATGCAGGCGCGGCACCGAGGTGGTCAGGATCGACGTCGCGCAACGTCGCCTCGTCGGTCAGCACGTCATAGGTCGAGCGGTCGCGGTTGCGGCGGTCGATGCCGAGCCCGGTCGAGGCATTGCCCTGCGGATCGAGATCGATGATCAGCACCCGCTCGCCGATCGCGGCCAGCGCGGTGCCGAGATTGATCGCGGTCGTGGTCTTGCCGACCCCGCCCTTCTGATTGGCGACCGCGAGCACGCGCATCGGCTTGGTGCGCAGCGGCTTCGGATGTACCGCCGGCCGGGTCGTTCGGAGCGATCGTGGGAGCGTCGGTCATGTCGGCCTCGCAATAGGAAAATTATCTCACGGTATCCCGGCTGCCTTCGGCCGGCTTGAGCGATCGGACCCGCACGATCCGGCCGCTGGAATCGGTGACGCTTCGGATCAACTCGGCATCGATGGTCCAACATTTAGATGCCTGGGTCAATTCAGCCTCTACATCTTGACCCTTGAGGAACAGCGCCTGCGCTCCCCTTTTCAACAAGGGATACGCCCTTGCTAGCAGATTTTCGAGCGGCGCAAGCGCGCGCGCGGTGACGATCTCCACCGGTTCTGTGAAACCATCCACAAAGTCCTCGATCCGCGCCGCATGCACCTTGGCGGGCGCCCCGGTCAGCCGGACGGCTTCGCGCAGAAAGGCCGCCTTTTTGTGGTTGCTTTCGACCAGATGGACCAGGGCGCCCGGGGTCCCCGCCAGCGCGCAGGCGATCGGGATGCCGGGGAAGCCGCCGCCCGATCCGAAATCGACCCAATGCTTCGCGTCGGGAGCCAGCTTCAGGAGCTGGAGCGAATTGGCGATGTGGCGGGTCCACAGCTCCGGGACGGTCGAGGGCGCGACCAGATTCGTCTTGGTCTGCCATTGCAGCAGCAGCTCGACGAAGCGGTCGAGACGCGACGTTCCGGCGTATTTCACGTGAATCGGTGACGAGCGCGAGCGCCGCGCTCGGCGATCGCCGGTCATCCCGAAGACGCGGCACGCAGGCCGCCGCGGCGCAGATGCGCGACCAGCAGGGTGAGCGCCGCCGGCGTCACGCCCTCGAGCTTGCGCGGCATGTCCGATGCTGCGCGGCCGGTTGTTGCGAGCTTGTGTCGGGCTTCGTTGGAAAGGCCGACGATCGCCGCATAATCCAGATGGTCGGGCAGCACCAGCGCCTCGTCGCGCCGATAGGCGTCGATATCGGCGGCCTGGCGCGAAAGATAAACGTCATACTTGGCGTCGATCTCGAGCTGCTCGGCGACACTGGCGGCAAGCGTCCCGAGCTGCGGCCAGATCCGCGCAACCTCCGCAATCCCGATATCCGGATAGGACAAGCAGCTCGAAAGCGGTGCGGCGATGACCGTCCTTCTTGAGCGTAAGCCCGTGACGCACGGCTTCGTTCGGCGAAACGCTGACGCCGCCGCGCGTAGTCGCGCGCTTCCGACAGCGCCTCGCGCCTTGGCCTCGAACACTTCGCGGCGCTTCGCGCCGACGCATCCGAGCGCGACACCCTTCGCGGTCAGCCGCTGATCGGCATTGTCCGCCCGCAGCGCCAGCCGATACTCCGCCCGCGACGTAAACATCCGATAGGGCTCGGTGATTCCACGTGAAACAAGGTCGTCGACCATGACTCCGAGATAGGCCTCGGCGCGGTCGAAAACGATTCCGTTTCCGCCACTTGCGGTGCGCGCCGCATTCAGGCCCGCGAGCAATCCCTGCGCCGCGGCTTCCTCGTATCCGGTGGTGCCGTTGATCTGGCCGGCCAGGAACAGCCCGCCAAGGCGCTTGGCCTCCAGCGTCGGATGCAGTTCGCGCGGATCGACATGATCGTATTCGATCGCATAGCCGGGCCGGACGAAGCGCGCCTTTTCCAGTCCCGGGATTGAAGCCACCACCGCCTGCTGCACTTCTTCGGGCAGCGAGGTGGAAATGCCGTTCGGATAGACGGTCGGATCGTCGAGGCCTTCCGGCTCCAGGAAAATCTGATGTCCGTCGCGTTCGCCGAAGCGCACGATCTTGTCCTCGATCGAAGGGCAATAACGCGGCCCGCGGCTCTCGATCTGGCCGGAATACATCGGCGAGCGGTGGACATTGGCCCGGATCACGGCATGCGTGGCCTCGGTGGTGCGGGTAATGCCGCAATGGACCTGCGGATTCTCGATCCGGGCGGTGAGCGCCGAGAACGGCTCCGGCGGCTCGTCGCCGGGCTGCATCTCCAGCGAGGCCCAGTCGATAGTGCGGCCGTCGAGCCGCGGCGGCGTGCCGGTCTTCAGACGGCCCAATTGTAGGCCAATGGCCTGCAGGGCCAGTGACAGACCCAGAGCATGGCGCCTCCCCGACCCGACCCGCCGGAATCTTGGTCTCGCCAATATGGATCAGGCCGCGAAGGAAGGTGCCGGTGGTCAGAACCACGGCCCCTGTCAGAATTTCACGGGAATCGGCCAGACGAACACCAGAAATCCGACCGCCATGAACCAGAAGATCGTCGACTTCGGCCTCGATCACCGTGAGATTTGGCGTCGCCCGGATCGCCCGCTGCATCGCCGCCGCATAGAGCTTGCGGTCGGCCTGGGCGCGCGGACCGCGCACCGCCGGGCCCTTGCGGCGATTCAAGACCCGAAACTGGATGCCGCCCTGATCGGCGACCCGGCCCATCAGGCCGTCCAGCGCATCGATTTCCCGCACCAGATGGCCCTTGCCGAGTCCGCCAATGGCCGGGTTGCAGGACATCGCGCCGATGGTCGAAAAGCGATGCGTAATCAGCGCCGTGGCCGCGCCCATGCGCGCGGAAGCGGCCGCGGCTTCGCAGCCGGCATGCCCGCCGCCGATGACGATGACGTCAAAGCGCTGATCCATGGCGCGGTATGTAGGGCAGGCCGCCGCAACCGTCAAAATCGTAGAATTGGGAGGTAGATTCCCAGACCGTGTTTCACATGAAACGCTGGAGTCTCAAAACCTTGTGAGGAGAGTCTGGACTCGAATCAGAAAAGGTAAACGCGATTATTTACCAATGCAGAAATCGCGGAAAATCACGTCCAGGATATCCTCCACGTCGACCCGGCCGGTCAGCCGGCCAAGTGCCTGAGCCGCAAGGCGTAATTCCTCGGCGAAGGTGTCCTCGCGGCCGGCTTTTCCCTCCGGAATCGCCCGATTCAGGGCGCTTTCCGCCGCCTCCAGCAGGCGCCGCTGCCGCTCGCGGGTGACCAGCGCCGGTTCGCGGGCTTCGAAGGATTTACGCGCAAATTCCGTCAAATCAGCCAGCAGCCGGTCGACTCCCTCCCCCGATACCGCCGATAGCTCGTAGAAACGCCGATTCCTCAGGCCGCGAGCGCCGTCCGAGCATCGGCTTCGCCCCGATCCTCGGCCGAGAGGTCGATCTTGGTCCGAATCACCCAAAGTTCCGCCTCGGAACCGGCCCTGAACCTGAATCCCGATTCGCACCTACACCCTCCGTTAACCATAAAACCAGATCGGCCGCCTCGGCGCGCGCCCTGGCACGCGCCACCCCTTCCCGCTCGACCGGGTCGTCGGTCTCGCGGATGCCGGCGGTGTCGAGCAGCGTCACCGGATAGCCCTCGAGATCGAGATGCACCTCGATCACGTCCCGGGTGGTGCCGGCATGCGGCGACACGATCGCCACCTCGCGCCTTGCGATCCGGTTGAGCAGCGTCGACTTGCCGGCATTCGGCGGACCCGCGATTGCCACCACCAGACCCTCGCGCAAGCGCTCGCCGCGCCGGCCATCGGCGAGAATTGCTGCAATCTCCTGCTGCAGCATTTGTGCAGCATGAAGCGCTCGCGCGGTCACATCCGCCGAAACATCGGCCTCGTCGGAGAAATCGATCCCGGCCTCGACCAGAGCCAGCGCCTCGATGATCTGCTTGCGCCAGGCATCGGCGCGGTTGCCGAGAAGCCCCTGCAATTGCCGCATCGCCTGCCGGCGCTGCGACTCGGTCTCGGCATAGATCAGGTCGGCCAGGCCTTCGATCTGCGTCAGGCCGAGCTTGCCATGCTCGAAGGCGCGGCGGGTGAACTCGCCCGCCTCCGCCGGCCGCAATCCCTCCATCCGCGACAGCGCCTCGAACACGCCGGCGATCACCGCGCGCCCGCCATGGAACTGCAGCTCGGCCACGTCCTCCCCGGTCTCGCTGTTCGGACCCTCGAAAAAAAGGATCAGCGCCTGATCGATGACCTCGCCCGATTGCGGATCGCGGATCGATGCGAAAGCGCGCGCGCCGCGGCTCCGGCACCTTGCCGGTCAGCGCCTGCAAGGCCGCGCGCGCCTGGGACCCGAGACGCGAATCACCGCGATGGCGGCCGGCACGGCAGCCGGAGGAGAGGGCGTAGATGGTGTCGGTCATGGCGCTAATTGACAGTTTCTGTACATGTACCTATTTATGTACGCAAGATGAGAGGATCATGCATGGCCCGCGTTTCCTACACCGACCTTCGCGGCAACCTTGCCAAGTATATGGACGAGGTCTGCGACAACCGCGACCCGCTCACGGTGACGCGGCAGAATGCCCGCTCGGTCGTGATGATGTCCGAAGAAGAATACGAAAGCATCATGGAGACGCTCCATCTCCTGCGCAGTCCGGCCAACGCGGCTCATCTGCTGCGCGGGCTGAAAGAAGCCGAAGCAGGCACGATGCTCGAGCGCGACCTCATCAAGCCGAAGAAGGCGAGTGGCAAGGCGGCCGGCGCGGCATGAAGATCGCCTGGGCGACGCGAGGCCTGGGCCGATTATCTCGACTGGCAGCAGCACGATCCGAAGGGTTCACGAGCGGATCAACGAACTGATCGAAAATATTCGCGACACACCGTTCAAAGGCATCGGAAAGCCGGAGCCGTTGAAACACGATCTGGCCGGCTGGTGGTCACGACGCATCACCGGCGAGCATCGGCTGGTGTATCGCGTGACCGGAAAGGGGAAGGAGCGACAGGCTCGAAATTCTGTCCTGCCGCTATCATTATTAGGCGCGGTGACCGCAGGACCGCGAATCGGTCTGCGCGATACTCACAGCGCATACTTCACCAGCAGATTGATCGCCGAGCGCCACCAGCCCGAGATACATCAGGATCAGAAACGTCTGCGCGCTGATGCGCGCGCGCATCTTCTGACCGAGATACATGCCGAGCATCGCCGGCACGATCGCAAACAGCGACAAGCGTGCCAAGCGACACGATTGAACGCGCCGCCGTCCCACAGCACGAAAGCGAGCGCGACGTCGAGACCGTGAAATGCAGGCCGAGCGCCTGCACCAGTTCGTCCTTCTCCAGTCCGATCGCCTGCAGATAGGGCAGGGCGGGAATCACGAACACGCCGGTCGCCGCCATCACGTAACCGGTGGCGATTCCGACCAGCGGACCGAGCCAGATTTCGGTGTGGCGCGGCACCGAGAATTTCATCTTCGACAGACCCGAGCACCGAATAGAGGATCAGCACCACGCCGAGCCCGATCGCGGCCGGTTTCGCGTTCACTCCGGTGAGAATGCCGGAGCCGAACCAGGCGCCGACGAACATGCCGAGCAGCATGCAGACCGAGCCGCTTCACCAGGCCGAAGAGATAAGGCCCCGCCACCATCTGCCAGGTATTGGTGGCGAGCGACGGCGCGATCAGGATCGCGGCCGCCTGCGCCGGCGTGATCACCGCGGCCAGGATGCCGAGCGCCACCGTCGGCAATCCCATGCCGATCACGCCCTTGACGAATCCGGCCAGCAGATAGGCGAAAACGACAAGGCCGATGGTGGCAAGCTGGTCGAACATGGGCGCGATCTTTAGAGGGCCTCGTGCGTTTTGACACCCGACCCGCGCGTCATGCAGGGCCATGCGCCGGAATTGACCCGATCCGGCAGCGACCGTATATACGCTCCTGAAAGGAGCTAGCTCATGGCGTTTCATGTGCGCAATCGCGAGACCGAATTGCTGGCCCGGGAACTGGCGCGCCGTGCCAAGCTGGGCCTGACCGAGGCCGTGCATCTGGCGCTGACCAACGAGCTTCGCCGCCGCAGGCGCACGATCCCTTTGTGGGAACGAACCGCTTCCTTGCGCAAGCGCATCAAGGCGAGGGTCCAGGACCCGCGTCCGGTCGGCAAGGCATTTCGTGACGATCTCTATGAGGAAAAGCGATCGTGTTCGTTGACGCCTCGGCAATCGTTGCGATCCTGACCGAAGAGCCGGAAGCCCAGGCGCTTGCCGAAGCACTCGACGCGGCCAAGGAGCCCGTAACTTCCTGCATCGCGGTCTGGGAGGCCGCCGCATCGATCTCGCGAAAGACCGGCCGACCCGCAGAAGCCGAGCTGCCGGATATCCTTTCGTTTCTTGACCTCGCCGAGGTTGCCGTCACGCCGGTCGATCTGGCCGTCACCTCGAAAGCCGTTTCTGCTTTCGATCGCTATGGGCGGCGCAGCGGCCATCCCGCCGACCTTAATATGGGCGATTGCTTCGCTTATGCCTTCGCCAAAGAGCTAAGGGTGCCCTTGCTGTTCAAGGGCAAAGACTTCGTATTGACGGACATACGACCCGCGTAAAGCTCCAACCATCGAGGCAATCCCGTGTCGACTGGCTCCGACCCGACCCACGAGAACCGGCTGGCGCGCGAGACCTCGCCCTATCTGCTGCAGCACAAGCACAATCCGGTCGAGTGGTGGCCCTGGGGGCCGGCGGCGCTCGACGCCGCGAAAGCCGCCGACAAGCCGATCCTGCTCTCGGTCGGATACGCCGCCTGTCACTGGTGCCACGTGATGGCGCACGAAAGCTTCGAGGACGACGCCACCGCGCAGGTGATGAACGAGCTGTTCGTCAACATCAAAGTCGATCGCGAGGAGCGGCCGGACATCGACCAGATCTACATGCAGGCGCTGCATCACCTGGGCGAGCAGGGCGGCTGGCCGCTGACCATGTTTCTCACGCCCAAGGGCGAGCCGTTCTGGGGCGGCACCTATTTTCCGAAGGACTCGCGCTACGGCCGGCCGGCCTTTGTCGCGGTGCTGCGCGAAGTGGCGCGGCTGTTTCGCGAGGAGCCCGGCAAGATCGAGCAGAACCGCGACGCGCTGATGGCGCGGCTGTCGGAAGTCGCACGGCCGCCGCAGCGGGTGACGATCGGGCGCCAGGAGCTCGATCAGGTCGGCCTGCAGCTCGGCCAGGCGATGGACCCGAAGAATGGCGGCCTGCGCGGCGCGCCGAAATTTCCGCAATGCGCGATGTTCGAATTTCTGTGGCGCACCGGAATGCGGACCGGCGAGGACCGCTATTTCGGCATCGTCGACCGGACGATGAACCGGATCAGCGAAGGCGGCATCTACGACCATCTCGGCGGCGGCTATTCGCGCTACTCGGTCGACGAGCGCTGGCTGGTGCCGCATTTCGAGAAGATGCTCTACGACAATGCCCAGCTTCTCGACCTGCTGGCGGTGCTCTGGCAGCGCACCGGCAATTTCCTGTACCGCCAGCGGGCGGAAGAGACCGTCGGCTGGCTCGCCCGCGAGATGACCTCGGGGGAGGGCGCGTTCTTCTCCTCGCTGGACGCCGATTCGGAGGGCGAGGAGGGCAAGTTCTACGTCTGGTCGCTGGAGGAGATCGAGCAGGCGCTCGGCCGAAAATGCTGCACTTTTCGCGCAGCATTACGATGTGAGCCGCGGGGGCAATTTCGAGGGTCACAATATCCTCAACAGACTCAAAGACTTGCCGCGCAGCATGGAAATCGATGCTGCGCTCGCGATGCTGCGGTCCATGCTGCACAAAATCCGGGAAGAGCAGGGTCCGGCCGGGCCTGGACGACAAGGTGCTGGCCGACTGGAACGGCCTGATGATCGCGGCTCTGACCCATGCCGGACTGGCCATGTACCAGCCCGACTGGATCGCGATGGCGAAGCGCGCCTTCGCCTTCGTGCAGCAGCGACATGACAAGGGGCGACCGGCTGGGGCATTCCTTCCGCGACGGCCGGCTGCTGTTTCCGGGACTGGCGTCCGATTTCGCCGCCATGATCGGCGCGGCGCTGGCGCTGTTCGAGGCGACCGGCGAACGCGACATATCTCGACCAGGCCATCGTCTGGCAGGACGCGCTCGACCGCCACTATGCCAATGCCGACGACCGGCACCTATTACCTCACCGCCGACGATGCCGAGGGCCTGGTGGTGCGGCCGGCCTCGACCTCCGACGACGCGATCCCGAACCCGAACGCCATCATCGCGCAGAACCTGATCCGGCTCGCCGCCTTTACCGGCGAGCCCGCCTTCCGCGACAAGGCCGACCGGCTGATCGAAGGCGTGCTGGCGCAGGGCGGCGACAACCTGTTCGCGCATGTGTCGCTGCTCAACGCCATCGACATGCGGCTGAACCTCGCGCGAGATCGTGGTGACCGGCGAAGGCGCCGGACCGCTGCTCGACGCGGCCCTGGCGCTGCCGCATCTCAACCGCGCGGTGCTGCGCGCGCCTTCCGCCGACGCATTGCCGGCGTCGCATCCGGCGCAGGAGAAGATCAAGGCGTCGCCGGGGGCCGCCGCCTTCATCTGCATCGGCGAGACCTGCTCGCTGCCGGTGACATCGCCCGACGCGATCGCGCAGGCCTATGACGCGGCGCGCGGCGCGGCTTGACAGCGACAGCCGCCCGGTCTCCAATCCTTTAAGCTTAAAGCAAAAATGGGATCGGGACGTGGCGCAAATCACCCTGTTCGAACTCGGCGGCTGCGAACGGCCGGCGCTACAGCCAGTTTTCCTGGCGCACCCGGATGGCGCTGGCGCATAAGGGTCTCGCCTTCGAAACGCGTGCCGGTGCGCGTCAGCGACAAGGCCGCGATCGCCTTCAGCGGCCAGGACAAGGTGCCGATCCTGAAAGACGGCGATCATGTCGTCTGCGATTCCTGGAAGATCGCCGAATATCTGGAAAGCGCCTATCCGGATCGGCCTTCGCTGTTCGGCGGCGAGGTGGGTCACGGGCTGTCGCGCTTCGTCAACGCCCTCACCGACCGGCAGCTGATCGGAAAGATCGTGCCGGCGCTGATGCTCGATGTGCTGGATCATCGTCGACGTCGGAAGACGCGGCGCATCTGCGCAAGCTCGAACGGCTGTTCAAGAAATCGCTGGAAGAGATGGCGGCGCAGCGCGAGCAAAGTGTCACCGATTTTCGCCGCGCGCTCGATCCGGTGCGCGTGACCCTGCGCTCGCAGCCCTTTCTCTGCGGTCACAGCGCCGGCCTATGCCGATTATATCGTGTTCTCGGTTTTCCAATGGGCGCGCATCGTCAGCTCAACCGAGTTGCTGGAGGCGGCCGATGCGATGGTCGCCTGGCGCGAACGCATGCTCGATCTGTTCGGCGGGTTCGCGCGCCAAGAACCGGCACGCCGAGGCGCAGCGGAGACGGCGCGCGTGACGGATTTCTCCGGCTTACTGGCGCGACGAGACGCTGCATGACTGGATGACGCGCAATGTGCAGACAGCGCCCGATCGCGTCGCCGTGCTCGGGCCCGATCTGTCCTGGACCTATGCCGACCTGCACCAGCGCGCGCTCGGGCTTGCCGCGCAATTTCGCGCGCTCGGGATCGGGCGCGGCGATGTGGTCGCGATCCAGCTTCCGAACAGCGCGGAATTCATCCTGACCTATCTCGCCACCGGTTATGCCGGCGCGATCCTGCAGACCCTGCACATGCCCTATCGCGGCGCCGAGATCGAAATGCTGCTCGCCCATAGCGGCGCCAACGCGATCGTGTGTCTGGCGCAGGGCAAGGACTTCAATCCGGCGGAGGCGGTGCTGGCGATGAAGCCGCGACTGCCGAAATTGCAGCATGTGATCGCAGTCGGACCCGGCACGCCGCCGGCGCGCTGCCGTTCGATGCGAATGCCCAGGGCCCGGAGATCGCCGAGAAGCCGAAGGCGACCGACGATTTCGTGCTGCCCTACACCTCCGGCACCGTGACGGCGCCGAAGGGCGTGCCGATCCCGTACCGGAAGTTTCTGGCCAATGCGCGCCTGAGCGCCGAAGCGCTGGAGATCACGCCCGATTCGATCCTGCTCTCGGCCGCACCGCTATTCGCACGCTCTATGGCACTGTTCTCCGTCAATCTCGCGCTCGCCGCGGGCGCGACCGTGGCGCTGCTGCCGGCTTTCTCACCGCCGGCTCTTGCGGAAGCGATCGACCGCTACCGGCCGACGCAGGCCTTCACCGCGCCCGCGCACATGACCGCCTGCCTGCAGGCGAACCTGCTGAACCCCGAGCGCCTGGCGTCGCTGCGCTTTCTGCAGATTTCCGGCAGCGCCTGTCCGCCCGAACTGGCGCAGGCGGTGCAGGCGATGATGCCCAACGGCAAGGTGACGCAGCTCTGGGGCATGAGCGAATTGCAGGCCGGCGCCTATCACCGTCCGGGCGATCCGCTCGACGCGCGCATGACCAGTGCCGGCCGCGCCAGCCCCGGCACCGAGCTTCGCGTGATGCTGGACGACAGCGCCAGCGCCCGCGGGCGAGGAGGGCGAATTGCAGGTGCGCGGCTGTTCGGTGTTCGACGGCTATCTCAGCAACGAGGAAGCGACCGCGGGCGCATTCACGCCGGACGGCTGGTTTCGCACCGGCGATCTCGCGCGCATGGATCGCAGACGGCAATATCCGCATCACCGGGCGGCTGAAGGAAATCATCAATCGCGGCGGGGTGAAGTTCAATCCGGCCGATATCGAAGCGCTGATCGATCGGCATGCCGCCGTCCTGCAATGCGCGATCGCGCCGATCCCCGATCCGGTGATGGGCGAGCGCGCCTGCTGCTTCGCGGTGCTGAAACCGGATGCTGCGCTTACGCTCGACGACATCCGCGCCTGGCTGACGCAGCACGAAATCGGCAAGACCAAATGGCCGGAGCGGCTGGAGATCGTTTCGGAAATGCCGCTGACCCCGACGCGCAAGATCAAGAAGGGGGATCTGGTGCGCCAATTCGTCATTCCGGGACGCGAGTGAAACGAGCGGACCCGGAATCCAGACTTAAAGTTCGGCGGTCGTTTCTGGATTCCGGGTTCGCGTGCTTCGCACGCGCCCCGGAATGACAGGAGACTAAGGCGCCCTTCGCAAGGCTTCACACATTCCAATAAATCGCAAATCGCACGTCTTGCGTTGTAAGTGTTTCAACTATCCGCTTGCCGCACGAATTTGAGTCAGTGCCGCTCATTTTTTGGGCGCGACTATTTCGCGTCTTATGTCCGGAGCCGAAGCGCGATCCTATCCGCGCGCGCGCAGCACCGCGCGCTGCACCTTGCCGGTCTCGGTGCGCGGCAGATCGGCCACGAATTCGATGGCGCGCGGATATTTGTAGGGCGCGATCGATTTCTTCACGAAGTCCTGCAATTCCTGCAGCAGAGCGCCATCCGCCTTCGACGGGTCGCGCGGCACGATGAAGGCCTTCGCGACCTGGCCGCGTGCGCTGTCGGCGACACCGACCACCGCGCATTCCTTCACCGCCGGATGTTCGAGCAGCACTTCCTCGATCTCGGAGCCGGAAATGTTGTAGCCGGACGACACGATCATGTCGTCGGTGCGCGAGTGATACCAGTAGAAGCCGTCCTCATCGACATGGAAGGCATCGCCGGTGATGTTCCAGCCTTTCTTCACATAGGCCTGCTGGCGCTGCGGATCGTCGAGATAGCGGCAGCCGATCGGCCCCTTCACCGCCAGCCGTCCGATCGTGCCGGGCGGCACCGGATCGCCCGCTCTCGTCGACCACCGCCATGGTGTAGCCGGGCAGCGCGATGCCGGTGGTGCCGGGGCGGATGTCGTCGCGCGGCACGCCCATGAAGGCGTGCAGCATTTCGGTCGAGCCCATGTGATCCAGAATGCGGATGCCGGTGCGCCTGTGCCAGTCGTCGAAAACCGGCACCGGCAGATGCTCGCCGGCCGAGCAGCAGGTGTGCAGACTGGAAAGATCGTAGCGTTCGGTGAGCGGCGCCATCGCCCGATACATGGTCGGGCCGGTCATCAGGGTGGTGGCGCGATGGTCCTGCACCGCCTGCAGGAGCGTGTCGGGCGTCACCTGCTCCAGCAGCACGGTCGAGCAGCCGCGCCGCATCGGAAACAGCAGCACCGAGCCGAGCCCATAGGTGAAGCCGAGCGGCGGCGAGCCGATGATGATGTCGTCCGGCACCGATTTCAAAACCACTTCCGGGTAGGAATCGCAGATCGCCAGCAGGTCGCGATGGAAATGCACCGTCGCCTTGGCCGGTCCGGTGGTGCCGGAGGTGAAGCCGATCAGCGCTGCATCGTCATGCGAGGGAATGACATTGTCGAAAGAACCGTCGAACGATTTCATGCGCGCGTCGACCGAATCGGCGGCGTCCGAATTGAAATATCGGATATCGCGCAGGGAGGGGCAGGAGGGTTTCGCGGCTTCGAGTTCGGCGGACAGACGCGCATCGCACAGCGCGACCTGCACCTGCGCCTTGTTCACGATCTGCGACAGCTCGCGCGCGCGCAGCAGCGGCATGGTAGTGACCGCGACGCCGCCGGCTTTCAGCACCGCGAACCAGCAGGCCGCCAGCATCGGATTGTTGGCGGAGCGAAGCAGCACGCGGTTGCCGGGCACGACGCCAAGATCCTGCACCAGCATCGCCGCGATGCGATTGGCCTTGTCGAGCAGCTCGGCATAGCTCCAGACGATCTTGCCGGAGCGGATGCAGGACCGTCCGCCGAGCCCGCGTGCAACCGCGCCATCCAGCAACTCTGCGGCGGCATTGAAGCGCTTCGGATATCCGAGCGCCGCCAGCGCCTGCATGTCGATGACCGGCCACAGCTCCGGCGGCGGAAGATGGCGACGGACGAAATCGTCCGGATAAGCACTGGCGTCCAGCATCGAAAGCCCGGCAAAATGTGCTCTGCCGGACCATGTTGTCACCGAACGTGGCGGCATCGCAAGCGCGCTCGAAATGCAGGGAAAGACCATGAAACAACGTCCGCCTTTCCGCGCCGACCATATCGGCAGCCTGCTGCGTCCTCAGGAACTGATCGAGGCGCGGCACAAGCTGCGCGACAAGGCGATTTCGCAAACCGAGCTGCACGAGATCGAGGACCGCGCGATCAAGGACGTCGATCAAGCTGCAGGAGGATGTCGGCCTCGAATGCGTGACCGACGGCGAATTCCGCCGCGGCGCGTTCTTCAGCCATTTCGTGAAGACCGTCGACGGCATGACGGTGAAGGAAACGCCGTTCGTGTTCGCAAACGATGACGGCGACACCGCGCAGGCCTTCGCGCCCTATACCAAGGGCAAGATCCGGCGCGCCAAAGGCATCACCACCGACGAATTCAAATCGGCGCAGGCGCTGACTTCGCGTACGGTGAAGGTAACGATGCCGGCGCCGCCTTATGTGAATTTCCTGGGCGGCCGCGAGCGGGTGGACGCGACGGCCTATCCCGACATGAACGAATATTTCCGCGATCTCGCCGCCGGTCTATCGCGAGGAGCTTGCCGAGCTCGGGCGGCTGGGCTGCATCTATGCGCAGCTCGACGAAGTGCCGCTGGCGATGATGGAGGACGAGAAGGTCAACGCCACCATCCGCAAGCTCGGCGAAGACCCCGACAAGCTGATCGACGCCTATATCGACACGATCACCGACGCCGTGCGCGACAAGCCGGCCGGCATGACGGTCGGGATGCATCTGTGCCGCGGCAATTACAAGGGCCGCTGGCTCGCCAATGGCGGCTATGGCCGGGTGGCCGAGCGCGTGTTCAACATTCCCGGGCATCGACATTTTCCTGATGGAATACGATTCGCCGCGCGCCGGCGATTTCTCGCCGCTGAAGCATCTGCCGAAGGGCAAGACCGTGATCCTGGGACTGATTTCCAGCAAGAGCGCCGCGCTCGAGGACAAGGAGACGATCAAGCGCCGGATCGGGGAGGCGGAGAAATTCGCGCCGCTCGATCAGCTCGGCATCTCGCCGCAATGCGGCTTCGCCACCAACCTCACCGGCTCTCCGCTGACGCTGGCGGACGAACGCGCGAAGCTCTCCTCGTGGTCGAGATCGCGCGCGAGGTGTGGAACTAGCCGTCACGAGTCCTACTTCAATCGTCATTGCCGAGGCCGACGCGCAGCATCGTGCCCCGGCAATCCATTCGTCTTCGAGAACGACGGACCCCCGGGTCAAGCCCGGGGGTGACGAGAGATTGGATCACGTATTCATGCTCTCGAAGAATTCCGCATTGCTCTTGGTATTGCGGAGCTTGTCGAGCAGGAAGTCGATGGCGTCCATCGTGCCCATCGGATTGAGGATGCGGCGCAGCACATACATCTTCTTGAGCTGCTGCGGATCGGTGAGCAGCTCTTCCTTGCGGGTGCCGGAGCGGGTGATGTCGATCGCCGGGAAGGTGCGCTTGTCGGCGACCTTGCGATCGAGGATGAGTTCGGAGTTGCCGGTGCCCTTGAACTCTTCGAAGATCACTTCGTCCATGCGGAGCCGGTATCGATCAGCGCGGTCGCGATGATGGTGAGCGAGCCGCCTTCCTCGATATTGCGCGCGGCGCCGAAGAAGCGCTTCGGCCGCTGCAACGCGTTGGCGTCGACACCGCCGGTCAGCACCTTGCCGGATGACGGCACCACGGTGTTGTAGGCGCGGCCGAGGCGGGTGATCGAATCGAGCAGGATCACGACGTCGCGGCCGTGTTCGACCAGGCGCTTGGCCTTCTCGATCACCATTTCGGCGACCGCGACGTGACGCGAGGCCGGTTCGTCGAAGGTCGACGACACCACCTCGCCCTTCACCGAGCGCTGCATGTCGGTGACTTCTTCCGGCCGCTCGTCGATCAGCAGCACGATCAGATAGCATTCCGGATGATTGGCGGTGATCGCGTGCGCGATGTTCTGCAGCAGCACGGTCTTGCCGGTGCGCGGCGGCGACACGATCAGCGCGCGCTGGCCCTTGCCGATCGGCGCGACGATATCGATGACGCGCGCCGACAGATCCTTCTTGGTCGGATCGTCGTGTTCCATCTTCAGCCGCTCGTCGGGATAGAGCGGCGTCAGATTGTCGAAGTTGATCTTGTGGCGCGCCTTGTCCGGGTCCTCGAAATTGATCGTATTGACCTTGAGCAGCGCGAAATAGCGCTCGCCTTCCTTCGGCGAGCGGATCTGGCCTTCGACGGTGTCGCCGGTGCGCAAGCCGAAGCGGCGGATCTGCGAGGGCGAGACATAGATGTCGTCGGGGCCGGGCAGGTAATTCGCCTCCGGCGAGCGCAGGAAGCCGAAGCCGTCGGACAGCACTTCGACGACGCCTTCGCCGACGATGTCGATTTCCTTGGTGGCGAGCTGTTTCAGGATCGCGAACATCAGCTCCTGCTTGCGCATGGTGCTGGCGTTCTCGATTTCCTGCTCCTCGGCGAAGGAGAGAAGTTCAACGGGATTTTTGGTCTTGAGGTCTTGAAGCTTTACTTCCCGCATTGGGGACAGTCCTTGAAAATGAGGGTCCGCCGGCGCCAGACAACAAAGTTGAAACAGCGGCGGCAGAACGGAGGAGGATTCGCAGGTCTGAACCGGGGAGGGCTGGCTCTGAGAAGTCTTGGCTTTGAGGAGCTTTGCGCCCCGGCCGATGCTTGCGCCTTCCGGATACACGGATCGCGCTGACTGGCATCCGCCTGCGTTCGGGGGGATGAGAGAACATACGGATAACGCGTCGATTCCGCAAGTGGGCCGGCCAGCCGTTACTGATTTCTGTTGAAATCAGAACGGCTTGAGCACCACCAGCAGCACGATCAGCATCATCAGGACGGCCGGTACCTCATTGATAATTCTATAGAATTTCTGGCTGTGCCGGTTCCGGTCGAAGGCGAAATCACGCCACAGCCGCACCAGCCAGCCATGAATTCCCGACAGCACCATGACCAGCGCGAATTTCGTCCACAGCCAGGGCGCCTTCTCCCAGCCGCCCAGCCAGATCAGCCACAGCCCGAAAATCCAGGTCGCGATCATGGCCGGATTGATGATGGCCTTGAGCAGCCGCCGCTCCATCACCTTGAAGGTTTCGGACTGTTTCGAGCCCACCTCCGCCTCGCAGTGATAGACGAACAGCCGCGGCAGATAGAGCATGCCCGCCATCCAGGCGATGACCGCGATGATGTGGAAGGCCTTGATCCAGAGGTAGAGCATTTCGCTTGGCGGTCATTCCGGGGCGCGCAGGAGGCGCTAAACCCGAACGACGACTATCTCCCAAATCTCGGATTGCGCATGCAGCTTCCGCCGGTTCCGGAGGCTGCCATCCGGCATTGCTCGAGCGTGTTGTAGCGGCAGGCGATGCCGCCGGTCGGACCGCGCAGGCAGAATTTCGTCTCGGCGCGCGATCTCGCGCTGCGCGACACTTCCGACATCGTGACAATCGATGCCGCCACCATCGCCACGACCACAAGGCCGATCGTCGTCATTCCGCGCATCGTGATTTCTTTGTCTTCCGCAGCATTCCGCTCACGCCCGCACCCGCTTCACCATCCGCTCCACATTCTCGATCGGCGTCTGCGGCGTGATGCCGTGGCCGAGATTGAAGATGAACGGTCCATCCGAGAATGCGCGCATCACATCGTCGACCGCGCGATCGAGCGCTTCGCCGCCGGCAATCAGCGCCACCGGATCGAGATTGCCCTGCACCGGCTTGATCTTCTGGATGCGCTCGCGCGCAAAGGTCTTGTCGATCATCCAGTCGAGCCCGACTGCATTGATCGGCAACTCGGTGACATAGCGCTCCAGCATCGTGCCGGCACCGCGCGGAAAGCCGATGATCTTCGCGTCCGGAATTTCGTCGCGCACCGCCAGGATGATCCTGCGCATCGGCGCGATGCACCAGCGCGCGAATTCCTCCGGCGGCAGGATGCCGGCCCAGGTGTCGAAAATCTGCACCGCATCGACGCCGGCCTTCAACTGCCGGATCAGATATTCCGCCGAGGCCTTCACCAGTACCTGCAGCAGGTCGTCGAACGCATCCGGATGACGATAGGCGAACAGCCGCGCCGGCTCCTGATCGGAAGTGCCGTGGCCGGCGATCATGTAGGTCGCGACCGTCCAGGGCGCCCCGCAAAAGCCGAGAAATGTCACTTCCGGCGGCAAGCTGCGATTTCACCAGCCGGATCGTCTCGTAGACCGGATCGAGCTTGCCGTGATCGACCTCGCGGCGGATCGACTGCGCGGTCGGCGCATCTTCGATCGGTTCGAGTTTCGGACCTTCGCCGGCGACGAAATCGACCTTCCGGCCCAGCGCATAGGGGATCACCAGAATATCCGAGAACAAAATCGCGCCGTCGAAATTGAACCTTCGGATCGGTTGCAGCGTCACCTCGGCAGCAAGCTGTGGATTGAAGCAAAGGTCGAGGAACGACCCGGCCTTCTCGCGCGTTGCGCGGTATTCGGGAAGATAGCGGCCGGCCTGCCGCATCATCCAGACCGGCGGAATCTTCTCGCGCTGGCCGTTCAGAACATTGAGAAGCTTTTTGTTCACAGGCACCTTCGCGATCAGCGTCTCTTCCAAAACTAAACTTAAGAATCTTCCTTGCAGATTCTGTTTAGCGGTTGATTGGACTCACACCCAGGCGTTCGCAGCTATTCATGAGACCCTCCACATCTCCCCGGATTTCGCTCTGATCTTCTCCACATCGCTCCACAGCTCCTAACGCCTTGAATTCATGGCCTTTACCGCAAGCTATCCCGGCAAGCGAGCTTCCAGTCTCGCCGGTTTCCCCGCCAGCATCGGAAACTTTGGTGAATCTGTCCAACCGGGCAGCGATGTGGACGAAAAGACGGCCGATACCGGCCCCTCGCCTTGCACTTTGGGGGATGCCCGTGGCCTTCTCCCCAGCTGCAACACATCCTCTCCCGTGGATGACCCCAGAGTCGATCGAGCCTTGCCGCAGCGCAATCCGAGCTATTTCCATCTGCATCTGGTCTCCGACTCCACCGGCGAGACGCTGACCACGGTGGCGCATGCGGCGGCGGCGCAATACGCCAATATCTCTCCGATCGAGCATGTCTATCCGCTGATCCGCACCCAGAAGCAGCTCGATCGGGTGCTGACCGAGATCGACGAGGCGCCCGGCATCGTCCTCTACACGCTGCTCGACGAGGAATTGATCGAGCGGCTGGAGAAGAAATGCGCGGAGCTGAGCCTGCCGTGCCGTTCGATCCTGGGCCCGGTGCTGCGCGTGTTCCAGTCCTATCTCGGTGCCAGCTCGACGCCGCGGGTCGGCGCCCAGCACACGCTGAATGCGGAATATTTCAAGCGCATCGATGCGCTCAACTACACCATGCTGCACGACGACGGCCAGCATATCGACGATCTGGAACAGGCCGATGTGGTGCTGGTCGGGGTCTCGCGCACCTCGAAGACGCCGACCTCGATCTATCTCGCCAATCGCGGGGTCAAGACCGGCAATTATCCGCTGGTGCCGGGCGTGCCGGTGCCGCCGCAGCTGGAAGCCTTGACGAAACCGCTGGTGGTCGGGCTATTCGCGAGCCCGGAGCGCATCGTGCAGATCCGGCAGAACAGGCTTCTCGGGCTTGCGCGCGCATCACGATTCCGATGCCTATATCGACAAGCAGGCGGTCGCCGAGGAGATCAATTTCTCCCGCAAGCTGTGCGCGCGGCATAACTGGCCGTTGATCGACGTATCGCGCCGCTCGATCGAGGAGACCGCCGCGGCCGTGTTGCAGCTTCTGTCCGAGAAGCGCCGGGCGCCGGGTCTCTGATGCCGCTCTGGTCCGCTCCGGCGCCGCTGGTGCTCGCGTCCAGAAGTTTCGCGCGCCGCAATATGCTGAGTGCCGCCGGTATTCCGATCGAGATCATCGCGGCTGCGATCGACGAGCGTGCGATCGAGCGCACGCTCGGAGCCGATCGCGATCCCGACGAACTGGCCCTGCTGCTGTCCTGGGAAAAGGCGAGCGCGGTCTCGCACAAGGCCGCGTCGCGACTTGTGGTCGGCGCCGATCAGACGCTGGCGCTCGGGTCGAAGGCGCTTCACCAAGCCCGCCAATCGCGACGAGGCGCGCGAGCAATTGCAGATGCTGCGCGGCCACACCCATACGCTGCATTCGGCGGTGACGCTGGTGCAGGACGGTTCGGTGCTGTTCAAGGTGGTGGATACCGCGCGGCTTCGCATGCGCGATTTCTCCGACAAGTTTCTGGAAGTCTATCTCGATGCGGCGGGCGACGACGGTCACCGAAAGCGTCGGCGCCTATCAGCTCGAAAAGCTCGGCATCCATCTGTTCGAGCGCGTCGAGGGCGATTATTTCACCATCCTCGGCATGCCGCTGTTGCCGCTCCTGGATTTTCTGCGCCGCGAGAAGATTCTGGCGGATTAGACGATGTTCATTCTCGGCCTGACCGGCTCCATCGGCATGGGCAAGTCCACCACCGCGAAGCTGTTCGCGGACGAGGGCGTGCCGGTGCATGACGCCGATGCGGCCGTGCATGCGCTGTATGAAGGCAAGGCCGCGCCGCTGATCGAAGCCGCATTTCCGGGCACCACGCGAGGACGGCAAGGTCGACCGCCAGAAGCTCGGCGCCGCGGTGCTCGGCAATCCCGAGGCGCTGAAGCGGCTGGAGGCGATCGTGCATCCTCTGGTCGCGGAAGCGCGCGATCATTTCCTCGACCAGGCGCAAGGCTCGATGGCGCCAGGATCGCCGTGCTCGATATTCCGCTGCTGTATGAAGTCGGCGCCGACAAGCTGGTCGATGCGGTGGTGGTGGTATCGGCGGCCCCGCATGTCCAGCGCAGCCGCGTGCTGGAGCGGCCCGGCATGACGGTGGAAAAATTCGAAGCCTTGCTGGTCAAGCAGATGCCGGATGCGGAAAAACGCAGGCGCGCCGATTTCATCGTGGATAGCGGCCAAGGCATCGAGCCCGCGCGCGAGCAGGTGCGCGATATCCTGCGTAAGGTTGCTACAATGGCGAACGAAGCCCTGATTCGAGCGGAAGCCGCATGCGCGAAATCGTCTTCGATACCGAAACCACGGGACTTGATCCGGTGCAGGGGCACCGTCTGGTCGAGATCGGCTGCGTCGAATTGCTGAATCGATTTCCGACCGGGCGCGTGTTCCACAAATACTGCAATCCGGAACGCGACATGCCGATCGAGGCCTTCAACGTGCATGGTCTCTCGATCGAGTTCCTGAAGGCGCATAAATGCTTCCACGAGGTCGTCGACGAGTTTCTGGATTTCGTGGCCGACGCGCCGCTGGTCGCCCATAACGGCTATTTCGATCTCGCCTTCATCAATGCGGAACTGGAGCTTGCCAAGAAGCCGGCTTTCGCGCGCGACCGCATCATCGACACGCTGATGCTGGCCAGGCGCAAGCATCCCGGCGTCTCCAACAAGCTCGACGACCTGTGTGCGCGCTACAAGATCGACAATTCCAAGCGCACCAAGCACGGCGCGCTGCTCGACGCGGAACTGCTGGCCGAAGTCTATATCGAGCTGGTCGGCGCCAGGCAGACTACGCTCAGTCTCGTCAGCGTGTCGGGCCGGTCGACGTCAGTCGCAGGACGCGCAGATGGGTCAGCGCCGCGAACGTCCGCAGCCGCTTGCGCCACGCCTCACGGACGAAGATCGTGCGGCGCATCGCGCCTTTGTCGCGACGCTCGGCGACGACGCAGTGTGGAAGAAGTTCGTGCCGATCTAGGCCGGTGCCCTTGCGCTCTCGAATTGCGAGAAGGCCTTGAACGCGTGGCTGGCATACATGGCCGACGGGCCGGCACCCATATAGATCGCCATGCCCAGAGCCGCCGAGATTTCCTCACGCGTGGCACCCTGGTCGATGGCGGCCTTGACGTGAAAAGCGATGCAGTCGTCGCATCGCACGGCGACCGAAATTCCGAGCGCGATGAGCTCTTTGGTCTTGCCGTCGAGCGCCTTCGACGATAGCGCCGCCTGCGCAATACCGGAAAATGCTTTCATGACTTCGGGCGCGCCGCCCCGAAGCTCACGAAGATCGCTCGTCAAACTCTTCACCAATTCAGGCCATTCCGTCATCGCCGACCTCCAACGTCACCGACGGACCTTTCCACCTCGAACAGATGCAATCTTTGATATGTGTCAAGCGCGTGCGAACGCCGCGTTCGGCCGGCGGCAAGCGCCGTCCGATCGAATGCAGTTCTTCCGATCGATGCGAAGGTTCAGCTCGCCGGCGGCTGTGCGCCCTGTTCGGCCATCTTCTGCCGGTACATGCCGACGAAATCGACCGGATCGATATAGAGCGGCGGGAAGCCGCCATTGCGCACGCCGGTCGCGATGATCTCGCGCGCGAACGGAAACAGCAGCCGCGGGCATTCGATCATCAGCACCGGGTGAATCTGATCCTGCGGGATATTCTGGATCCGGAACACGCCGCCATAGACCAGATCGAAGGCGAACAGCATGGTGGAGCCGACTTCGGCCTTGCCCTCGATCTTCAGCTCGATCTCGTAATCGGACTGGATCGGCGCCGCGTTGACGTTGATCTGGATGTTGATGGCGGGCTGGGTCTGCGAAGGCTGCAGCGAACGCGGCGCATTCGGATTCTCGAACGAGAAGTCCTTGACGTATTGCGCGAGCACGTTGAGCTGCGGGGCCTGCTGCGGGTCGGCAGCCTGCGGGCCGCCATTGGTCGAGTTCGCCATCATCTTCCTGCAAATATCCTGTCCGTTTGCGGGCGAGTGGCTAACACACGCCTCCGGATGGAACAAGGATCGCCGGTCAGGACCTTTTGCGGCGCTGGCCGAGCCTGTCGTCGGGCGATTTCCCGTCCTCGATATGGGTGTTGGGCAGGTCCCGCCACTGGGTCGAATCGAGTTCGATCACCTGACCGGCCGGACGGTTGCGCCGCAATTGCGGAGCGTCGATCAGCCGGCGCTGGATCGCCGGGATCAGAAGCAGCAATCCGGCGAGGTCGGTGAGAAAGCCCGGCAGCACCAGCAGGACACCGCCGATCATGGTGAGGAGGCCGCCGGAAGCCTCGACCACCGCCAGGTCGCGCCGCGACAACATGTCAGCGAGCCGCCCGGCCAGCCGCCTGCCCATCCGCCCCAGCACCAGCGCACCCAGGACCGAGGTCGCGAACAGCAGGAACAATGCCGTGAACGAGCCCAGAAGCTGCGCGACCAGCAGGAAGACCGCGGCTTCCGCCACAACCAGGCCTAAAAGTCCCAGCAAGATCAGCCTTCCGACCGGCATCGGCGCCTTTCCCCGAATTGTGGCTATCGCGTTGGCCTTTGGGCCTGGATCGTCTAAAGTCGGTCCAAACCAAGGGTTTCGGCCCGAAAAGACACATATGGTGATCAACCGCCCGTGAGCGACTCAAAGGCAATCAACCATCGGCAAGCGATCTTTGGCCAGGACCGGTTGGCCGCGGCCGGTCGCATGCTTAGATTGTAACGGCGGACGGCATCCGAGCCGACCATCGGTCCACGCGGCTATCCGCTTCCCGGCTGCAAAGGCATTCGCGACGTGTTCGATATTTACACCATCATCTTCCTGGCGCTGGCGATTTTTATCTTCATCCGCCTGCGCAGCGTGCTCGGCCAGCGTACCGGTCGGGAGCGCCCGCCTTACGACCCGTATTCCACCCGCGATGCCCGCGCGCCCGCCAGCGAGAAGGTGGTCACCCTGCCGACCCGCAATGCGGAAGCGGTCTCGCGTCCGGCGGAGCCGGTGCAGGATCGCTGGAAGGGGATCGCCGCCGACGGCAGCGCGGTCGCGGGCGGGCTCGATGCCATCGTCGCGGCCGACCGCTCTTTCGACGCCAAGCATTTCGTCACCGGCGCACGCGCGGCCTACGAGATGATCGTCGGCGCCTTCGCGGCGGGCGACCGCAAGGCGCTGAAGGGCCTGCTCTCGCGCGATGTGTATGACGGCTTCGAGGCCGCGATCCGCGATCGCGAAGCCAAGGGCGAGACGGTCGAGAACAAATTCGTCTCGCTCGACACCGCCGACATCATCAGCGCCGAATTGCGCAACAACACCGCGCAAGTCACGGTGCGTTTCGTATCGCAACTGATCTCGGCGACGCGCGACAAGGCCGGCAACGTGATCGACGGTTCGCCGGACAAGGTGACCGAGGTCACCGATGTCTGGACCTTCGCGCGCGATGTCACCGCGCGTGATCCGAACTGGAAGCTGGTCGCCACCGAAGCGGGACACTGAGTTTGAACCGGGCGACGGCTGTCGTCGCTTCAGACCTGGCATGCACCGAAACTTCTGGGTGCCGTAGCGGCATTGACCCTGCTGATCGCCCCGGCTCTCGTTGCCGCTATCGCAGGCGAAGGCCGAAAGCGCGATCGCCAACGTCAAGAAGAAGGTCAGGGCGAAGCTCAGGCGCATCTTCACCAAGGCGCATCCGCTCAAGATTCCGAACAGCCAGGTCGAGCCGGTGGCCTGGCACGAAATCCAGGGCTGGATCGACGACGATCATTCCGAGGCCTTCGCGACCTTTCTGGCAAGCTGCCGGCCGATCCTGAGAAGCTCGGCCAAGGCGCGCAGCGAGCGCGGCGAAACCTATCGTGCGCTGCTACGAAGTCTGCGGTCGCGCGGTTGCCGACATGCCGCTCGATGCCGCCGGCGCGCGCGCCTTCTTCGAGCAGAATTTCCGCCCGATTCGCCTGACCTCGCTCGGCGAGAAGGAGGGCTTTTTCACCGGCTATTACGAGCCGGTGGTCGAAGGCTCGCGCTATCCGAGCGATGTCTACACCACTCCGCTCTATCGCCGCCCGAACGACATGGTGACGCAGCGGCTGCGCCGCTCCGGCGGCAAGGCGCAGGCCGGCAAGCGCGTGGTCAAGCGTTCGACCGCGTCCTATTTCGACCGCGCCCAGATCGAAGACGGCGCGATTGCGGGGCGCGATCTTGAAATCTGCTACCTGAAAGGTCCGATCGACGCGTTCTTCGCCGAGATTCAGGGCTCGGTGCGGGTGCGGCTGGAAGACGGCTCGGTGATCCGGCTGAACTACGCCGCCGCCAACGGTCATCCCTATTTCGCGGTCGGCTCCGTGCTGGTCCAGAAAGGCATCGTCCCGAAAGAGGAGATGTCGATGCAGAAGATCCGCGAATACATGGAGAAGTTTCCGCAGGAAGGCCGGGAGCTGCGGCGGATGAACCGCTCCTATGTGTTCTTCCGCGAAACCGACCTCACCGAATTCGACGAAGCCATCGGCGCCCAGGGCATTTCGCTCACGGCCGCGCGCTCGATCGCGGTCGACCGCAAGATCCACACCTATGGCATGCCGGTCTTCGTCAATGCGCTGCTGCCGATCGTTTCGGAAAAGCCGGACACCTGGTTTCGCCGGCTGATGATCGCGCAGGATACCGGCGGTGCCATCATCGGCCCGGCGCGCGCGGACATCTATCTCGGTGCCGGCAACGAGGCCGAACGAGCGGCCGGGCGCTTCAAGCATAACGGGCAGTTCGTCATGCTCATTCCCAATGAGCTCGATCCCGCCGACGAGGCGCTCGGCATGCCGCTGCCGCAGCCGCGGCCGAAGGACGGCTTCTTCTCCAACATGATGTCGCTGTTCTCGAAGCCGAAAGTGGAAAAGGAAGAGAATGTCGAACCGTGCCGAAGCCCGATGCCGTGCCGCGGTCCGTGCCTGCCGGCAGCCGGACCGCTGCCGAGCAAAAGCCCGCCGGTGAAGCCGGAAGTCGCGCCAGGCCGAAGCCGAACGCCGAAGCCCGCGCCGCGAACTCGCCGCGCAAGCCCGAAGCGCGGCGGCGCAAGCCGAAGTCTGTGTGCCGCCAAACCCGAACCTGCGGCGCAACCGAAGCCTGTCGCCAAGCCGGAAGCCAAGCCGGAAGCAAAGCCGGAGCCGTTTCCGAAGCCCAAGGCCGCGGCCAATGCAGGCAAGGGCGCCAATCCGTTCCCGAAGCCGACCGGCGCCGCGCCGAATCCTCCCGCGAGCCGCAGCCAGTCCGACGCGGTGCGATGAGGACTGGTGGAAGCCGCAAGGGAAAGCGGCTGAGCGGCGAAGACATGGCGTTATGGGAAGACGTGACGCGGTCGGTAAAGCCGATCCGGAAACGCGCGGCCAAATCTCAGCCTGCAAAGTCTCGGGCTGCCATCGAGAGCGGCGAGATGCCGGTGGTTGCGAGGCCGGCAAGAAAGCTGGCGGCACCGCAAGCCGCGCCGGTAAAGACGCCACCATCGAAATCGCCGCCGGCCGCCGCGCCGCTCGAAAAGCGGCTGAAGCAGAAGATCGCGCGCGGCAGCCAGCCGATCGACGCCAGGCTCGATCTGCACGGCCACACGCAAGCGGAAGCGCATGACGCGCTGCTGCGCTTCCTGCGCCGCACCCAGTCGCGCGGCGGGCGGCTGGTGCTGGTGATTACCGGCAAGGGCGGAAGCGGGGCGGGCGCGCGCGGCGAAGGCGGGGTGCTGAAGCGCGCAGTCCCGATGTGGCTCGCACTTCCGGAATTCCGCGGCATGGTGATCGGCTTCGACAATGCCGCGATCTCGCATGGCGGCGAAGGCGCGCTCTATGTGCGGGTGAGGAAGGTGAGGGATCTTCCCTAATCCCTCCCTTGAAAGGGGAGGGTTAAGATCAGAACTTCAAATTCGCAAACACCTTTACCGTGCGTCCCGGCTGCAGCACTTCGTCCTTCTTGAACGACTGCGCGAAACGCACGTCCTCGTTCAACAGATTGTCGCCGATGATGCCGAGCTTGAGCTGTGTCAGGCCGGTGGGATCGCCGGGCAGCTTCGATGAATAGCTGATCTCCGCCTTCAGGAGATTGTAGTCGGCGGTGGTCGGTCTCGAATTCCGAGACGTCGTTCTGCGGGAAGGCGTGCAGCAGGCCGACGCGCGCGAACCAGTTGTCGTCGCGATAATAGACGCCGCCGCCGAGACGCTGCGGCGGGATGCGCGGCACGTTGCTGCCGTCGGTGAAGGTCGCGCGCACGATGTCGTAGCTGGCCGTCGACGCCCCACAGCCCGCGCCAGAGCGGGGCCACGTCGATACTGGGTCTGGAATTCGGCGCCGCGGAAGATGGCGTCGCGCTGCGAATAGACCGCCTGCATTCAGTTCGCCGCCATCGCCGGGCGCGCAGCTTGAAAAGATCTCATCGCAGGTCTGGCCGGTCAGATTGCGATAGATGAAGCCGTTCAAAGCGGGTATAGAAGCCGGTCAGCTCGAAGCGCCACGGCCCCTTGTTGCGCGCGCAGGCCGATCTCGACCGACTTCGCGACCTCGGTCTGCAGGTCCGGATTGCCGATGTCGAAAGTGCCGGTGGCCTCATGCACGCCGCGCGACAGCAATTCCGGCGCGCGTGGCGCGCGCTCGACATATTGCGCGGTCGCGCTCGCGACCCAGATCGCCCGGCAGATCCTGCAGAAAACCGACAGCGCCGTTGACCGGGGTGAAATGACGATCGCGCAGATGTTGACCTGGTCATTGACGAACAGATCGGGCATCGCGCCCTTCACCACATTCTGCTCGATGCGGCCGGCAAGCTGCATGCGCTGCGTGGCGTTGAAGCGGAATTCATTGAACAGGTAGCCCGCGATGCTACGGGTGGTGTTGGGATCGAACAGGCCGCCTTCGGTACCCGGCGCATCGAGATTCTCGGCAAAGCCCTGCACACCGAGCGCGCTGGTCAAGGTGGCGAAGCGCAGATCGAAGGGCCGGAACTGTATCTCCGTGCGCGCTTCCTTCTGCCGGCTGGTGAATAGCTGCTGCGGGCCTTCGAAGCCGCCCTCATCCGCGATCTCGACATGCCGGTAATCGGTCGAGCCGAGCCAGAAACGCACCGCCTCGATGCCCGAGCTGTCGGGACGAAACTCGCCCTTGCTCGTGATCTTGGTTTGCCGCATGTCGATCCGCGTTTTGGTCTCGGTCGCCTCCTGTCCCGGCACGCGATAGAGGCTGTCGAAGGTCGAGACCGCGACGCCGATGAAGCCGCGATCGAATACATAGGAGCTGCCGATCGACGCACCGTTCGATCTGTTCGCGGAATTCGGCTGCCAGTTCGTGACGAGTGGCGCCGGCAGCTCGGGATAGAGATAGGGATAGGACGGAATCTTGTAATCGCCGGCGCTGCGGCCATAGATGTCGGCATGGATGGCGAGATTGCCGCCGCCGGCATCGAGCAGTACCGCGCCTTCGCGGCCGCGATCGACACTGGTGATGGCGCTGCGCAATTCTCCGGCGATGCCACGCTGCGGGATCGCGGTCGGAATGCGGTTATTCTCCGCATTCACCACCCCGCCGATCGCCTGCGAGCCGTAGCGCAAGGTCGCCGGACCGCGGATTACTTCTACGGTTTGCGCCGCAAGCGGATCGACCGGCACCGCGTGATCCTCGCCAAGTTCGGACACTCCGCTTGCGGACAATCCGTTCTCCTGGATGCGCACGCGATAATTGTCGAGACCGCGCACGATCGGGCGGCTGGCGGAACCCGGCGCGAAGCCCGACGAGGTGATGCCGGGCTTGGATTGCAGCTTCTCGCCGAGCGTGAGGCCGGTATCGCGGTCCATTTCGTCGCGGGTCATCACGGTGACGGTCGCGAACTGGTCGGTCACGACCGGCAGCGTGCCGCGGTAGAGGATCGGGTCCGGAGCGGCCGGCTGCGCGGGCTCGGCATCCTCCTGCGGGCCTTGCCGCCGGAGCGGGCCTGGCCGAGGCGCGGCGATGAATCGGGCTCGCGGTGACGGTGATGGTCGGGAGCTGGGTTTCCTGCGCCAGCGCTGACGCCGTCCAGAATTGTCAATGAAACCAATGCAATAGCCGAAAGCGCCTCACGCCGGATCATGTCGCCCCCAATATGTTATGTTATAATATAACATATTGGGGGCGCGAACTGTCAACGACCCGGCGGTCGTCCCTCTCACGAACCGGCCCGGTGATGACGGCCGAGCGGATGCTTCGGCTACAAAATGAACCGGCTCAGATCGGCGTTCCTGGCGAGGTCGCCGATATTCTTCTCGACATAGGCGCCGTCGATGGTGAGCGTCTCGCCGTTGCGGTCGGTCGCCGTGAACGAAATTTCGTCGAGCACCCGCTCCATCACGGTCTGCAGGCGCCGCGCGCCGATATTCTCCACGCTGGAATTCACCGACACCGCGATGTCGGCGATCGCGTCGATGGCGTCGTCGGTGAAGTGGAGCGTCACGCCTTCGGTGCCCATCAGCGCGATATATTGCTTGATCAGCGAGGCCTCGGTGTCGGTCAGGATGCGGCGGAAGTCCTCGCGCGTCAGCGCGCTGCAATTCGACGCGGATCGGCAGCCGGCCCTGCAATTCGGGCAGCAGGTCGGACGGCTTCGAGACATGGAAGGCGCCCGACGCGATGAACAGGATATGGTCGGTCTTGACCGATCCGTGCTTGGTCGAAACCGTGGTGCCCTCGATCAGCGGCAACAGGTCGCGCTGCACGCCCTCGCGCGACACGTCGCCGCCGACGCGGCCGTCGCGCGCGGTGATCTTGTCGATCTCGTCGAGGAACACGATGCCGTTCTGCTCGACCGCCCGGATCGATTCCTGCACCAGCGTATCGGTGTCGAGCAGCTTGTCGGCTTCCTCGTTGACCAGGATTTCGTGCGATTCGGCGACCGTCAGCCGCCGCGTCTTCGGCTTGCCGCCGAGCTTGCCGAAAATGTCGCCGATCGAGATCGCGCCCATCTGCGCGCCCGGCATGCCGGGAATGTCGAACATCGGCATGCCGCTGCCGCCCGACGACACCTCGATCTCGATTTCCTTGTCGTTCAGTTCGCCGGCGCGCAGCTTGCGGCGGAACGATTCCTTGGTGGCGGGGCTGGAATTCTCGCCGACCAGCGCATTGACCACGCGATCCTCGGCGGCGGCTTCGGCGCGCGCCAGCACGTCCTTGCGCTTCTTCTCGCGGGTCTGGGTGATGGCGATCTCGACCAGATCGCGGATGATCTGTTCGACGTCGCGGCCGACATAGCCGACCTCGGTGAACTTGGTGGCCTCGATCTTGAGGAACGGCGCGCCGGCGAGCTTGGCCAGCCGGCGCGAAATCTCGGTCTTGCCGACGCCGGTCGGTCCGATCATCAGGATGTTCTTCGGCAGCACTTCCTCGCGCATCTTGTCGTCGAGCTGCAGCCTGCGCCAGCGGTTGCGCAGCGCGATCGCGACCGCGCGCTTGGCGTCGTGCTGGCCGATGATGAAGCGGTCGAGTTCGGAGACGATTTCGCGGGGGGAGAAGTCGGTCATGATGGGCGCTGAACCGGAGGCAGGAAGCGGGCGAACGGGATGAATATGTAGCCGAGCAGCAGTCTTCGCAATCGATGCCAGCCGATTCCGAGCACGATCACCGACGCTCCGAGAATGAACAACGTGGCAAACAGCATCACCCCCTGCGCCGCATCGTTGCGCATCTGCGCCACGCTGGTGCCGGTCATCGCATAGAAGATCAGGCTGCCGGCATAGAGGCAGAGCCGCGACCAGAAGCGCGCGGCGGTCGATCAGGATCGCAACCACGGCGATGCCCAAGATGATCAGCGCCAGCATCCAGGCGGCGCGGTCGGTCAACGCGGAGATGTTCGGGGTGACGAACGACACGAGCGAATGCACGATCAGCGGCGCCGCGAGCAGATGCAGCCAGAAGGCGCAATCAGAGCGGCGGGTCTGGCGCTCGCGGTCGGAGATATCGAACGCCATCGCGGCGGTAAAGACCGCAATGCCGCAGCCGAGAAATACCAGCGAATTCGACCGGGTCGGGCCGGTCGTTCGCAAACACCTGAGAGGACAGCGGCGAACACGGCGAGCACCAGGCTCGCCGCGATCAGCAGCACCGTGAACGGCAGCCGGAAACGCCAGTAATAAAGTCCGGCAATGGCCGCCGCCATCAGCGCCTTGATCGTCACCGCCATCGCCGTGGCGCTCATGCCGAGCAGCACCGGCCGCAACGCGTCCAGCGGGTCGGCGTTGCGCATGGTGATCGCCGCGTTCGTGAGAACGAGCATATTGGTCGGCACCGCTTGATAGGTGAAGAACACGAACAGCACCGACAGCAGGATGCCGGGCAGCACGAGCCGCATCCGGCGCACCAGCAATTCCGACAGCGCCCACATGAAGGCCGCGGCGGCAAGACAATAGACCGGGTCGAAGCCGGTGAAGAAGATGCTCGCAGCGCCGAGCAGCAGGATGCCGATGGCGAAGAAGAAATCGTTGAAGCCGCGCATGAAGCGGAAGCGCTCGTCCTCCATTCCGAAACGGGCCGGCGTTCGATGGCGCTCGGCGACGAAGATGCGCAGCGCCTCGGCATTCGCCTCGGGCAGGATGCCGGCGGCTACCGCCGCGTCGAGATCGTCCGGCTGGATGGCGGTCATCGAGTTCACCGGTTCGGCAAGGCTGCCTGCCAGTCCCGGATCTGGTCCAGCGGGTACAGCAGCATCAGGACGTTGAGAGTGAGATTGTCACGAACGAACAACGCGACCGTGACTTCCAGTGCGACGATCAACAACAACGAAACAAGCACGGGCAATCGCGCAGCGAGCAGGAAACCGAACGACATCGCCAATGTGTCAGACACCGAATTGACGATGCTGTCGCCATGATAGCTGAACGAGATGGTTCCGCTGCGATAGCGCTCGATCACGAACGGCGTGTTCTCGACGATTTCCCAGCCGACCTCGATGCCGAGCGCGAGCAGGAAGCGCAGCATCACCGGCGCCTTCGGAAAGATCAGCCACAGCGCGACATAGAACAGGATGCCGTGGATGACATGGGACGGCGTGTACCAGTCGAAGATATGCTGCGAATTCTCCGATGAATTCACCGTACTCTGCCACAGCTTGATGGTGCCGCAGGCGCAGATCGGCACCCGGCCGAGCGCGAACAGGATCGCCGCCTGCAAGGCCACCAGCGCGAGCGCGATCAGCACGACATCGCGCGTCGTAAGCCGTTGCGGAAATGTCAGCGAAGCGGTCACGCCGTCAGCGTTTCCACGGTGACGTTGCGGTTGGTGTAGACGCAGATATCGGCGGCGATATCGAGCGACTTGCGCACGATCTCCTCGGCCGAGAGCGGCCCGTCGGCGAGCGCGCGCGCCGCGGCCAGCGCATAATTGCCGCCCGAGCCGATGCCCATGATGCCGGCTTCCGGCTCGAGCACGTCGCCGGTGCCGGTCAGCACCAGCGACACCTGCTTGTCGGCGACGATCATCATGGCTTCCAGCCGCCGCAGATAGCGGTCGGTGCGCCAGTCCTTGGCGAGCTCGACGGCCGCGCGCAGCAGCTGGCCGGGATATTGCTCGAGCTTGTTCTCGAGCCGCTCGAACAGCGTGAAGGCGTCGGCGGTGGCGCCGGCAAAGCCGCCGATCACGTCGCCCTTGCCGAGGCGCCGCACCTTCTTGGCATTGGCCTTGACGACGGTCTGGCCGATCGAGACCTGGCCGTCGCCGCCGATGGCGACGATGCCGTTCTTGCGGACGGTGAGGATGGTGGTGCCGTGCCAGAGCGGGCTCCGGGACGACGGTTCGGAGGCGGACATGCGCATAAACCCTGTGACTGCAGTGATTTAGGGATGAGTCAGGGTGTTTGCAAATCGGCTGCCGGCAAAGGTGGCACCCGCCAGCGGCCCCTGATACAAGGCCCGCAATTCACACCGGAACGCGACGAATCATGCGCAAAGCCGAGATCAAGCGCAAAACCAAGGAAACCGACATCGCGGTCGAGGTCGCCCTCGACGGCTCCGGCCGCTCGCAGGTCGAGACCGGCATCGGCTTTCTCGACCACATGCTGGACCTGCTGGCCCGGCATTCCCGCATGGACATCACGGTCAAGGCCAAGGGCGACCTGCATATCGATTATCACCACACCGCCGAGGATGTCGGCATCGCGCTCGGCCAGGCCGTGAAGCAGGCGCTCGGCGACATGAAGGGCATCACCCGCTATGCCGACGTGCATCATGCCGATGGACGAGGCGCTGACCCGCGTTGCGATCGACGTGTCGGGACGGCCGTTTCTGGTGTTCAAGGTGCAGTTCGGCCGCGACAAGATCGGCACCTTCGACACCGAGCTGGTGAACGAATGGTTCCAGGCCTTCGCGATGAATGCCGGCATCACGCTGCATGTCGAGACCTTGTATGGCAGCAACGATCATCACATCTCCGAGTCGTGCTTCAAGGGTCTGGCGCGGGCGTTGCGTGTGGCGCTGGCGATCGATCCGAAGGCCGCGAACGAGATTCCCGTCGACCAAGGGAACGCTCGGCAACTGACGAGAGCGCCATCATGGCCATCTTCACCGTTCATCAGCCGCCGCTCGGCAAGAGCGAGAATGCGCCGGACCCGACGCGTTTCGTCGTTCGTGCGCGACGGCTTCTATGTCTGGGGCTTCCTGCTGTCGGTGCTGTGGATGCTGCGCCACCGGCTGTGGCTGGTGGCTTTGCTGTTCGTCGCGCTCACGGTGCTGATCGAAGTCGGGCTGCGCTATGCCGGCATCGGCATCGGATGGCGCACGCTGGTGCTGGCCGCATTGTGTTATCTGGTCGGTCTCGAGGGCGCGACGCTGCGGCGCTGGACGCTGTCGCTGCGCGGCTACACGCCGGTCGGCGTCGGTCGTCGCCGACAATCGCGACGAGGCCGAGCAGCGCTTCTTCATCAACTGGACCGCCACCCGCAAGGCGAAGCCGCGCATCCTCGCCGGCGGCCGCCGGCGCCGGCCGAGCCCGCTATCCGCCCCAGGATTTCCTCGTCCGACGTGATCGGCTCGTTCCCGCAGCCCGAGCCGCCGCGATGACGACGGCGATCGTCGATTACGGCTCCGGCAATCTGCATTCCGCGGCCAAGGCGTTCGAGCGCGCCGCCCGCGAGCATGCGCTGAACGGCGCGATCGTGGTCACCAGCGATCCCGAGCATCGTCGCGCGCGCCGACCGGATCGTGCTGCCGGGCGTCGGCGCCTTTGCCGATTGCCGGCGCGGGCTCGACGCGCTGCCCGGCATGGTCGAGGCGCTGAACGACAATGTGCGCAAGAAGGGCAAGCCGTTCTTCGGCATCTGCGTCGGCATGCAGCTCATGGCCGAGCGCGGCCACGAGAAGGAAGTGACCGACGGGCCTGGGCTGGATTCCGGGCGAGGTCGACCGCATCCACCCGTCCGATCCGGCGCTGAAAATCCCGCATATGGGCTGGAATACGCTGCAGCCGAAGCGGCCGCATCCGCTGCTCGACGGCCTGCCGCTCGGCGACAACGGGCCTGCATGCCTATTTCGTGCATTCCTACGAGCTCAAGACGGCCGATCCGGCCGACCTGGTCGCGCAGGCCGAATATGGCGGGCCGGTCACCGCCATTGTCGGGCGCGACAACATGGTGGGCACCCAATTCCACCCGGAAAAGAGCCAGAAACTCGGGCTTGCGCTGATCGCCAATTTCCTGAAATGGAAGCCGTGACAAATCCACTGTCATTCCGGAAACCGCGCACAGCGCGGTTGTCCGGAGATCCGATAACCACCGGTCGTGAGTATCGGATTCCGGGTTCGCCCGCTCCGCGGGCAGCCCCGGAATGACGACAGAGAGTTCAGCGTGATCCTCTTCCCCGCCATCGATCTGAAAGACGGCCTCGCCGTGCGCCTCGAACAGGGCGACATGGCGCGCGCCACCATGTTCAACCGCGATCCCGCCGAGCAGGCCTATGCGTTCGAGCTGGCCGGCTTCGAATATCTGCACATCGTCGATCTCGACGGCGCCTTTGCCGGCAAGCCGGTGAACGGCGCGCGCGGTCGACCGCATTCTGGAAGCGACCAATATCCGCGTGCAGCTCGGCGGCGGCATCCGCGATCTGGCGACGGTCGAAGGCTGGCTCGACAAGGGCGTCAACCGCGTCATCATCGGCACCGCGGCGGTGCGCGATCCGGCATTGGTGCGGCAGGCCGCGGCGCAATATCCGGGCCGCGTCGCGGTCGGGCTCGATGCGCGCGACGGCAAGGTCGCGGTGCAGGGCTGGTCGGAAGCCTCCGAACTGACCGCGCTCGAGATCGCGCAGCGTTTCGAGGACGCCGGCGTTGCCGCCATCATCTACACCGACATTGCGCGCGACGGCATGCTGAAGGGCATCAACTGGGACGCCACCATCGCGCTGGCCGACGCGATCTCGATTCCGGTGATCGCCTCGGGCGGGCTTGCTTCGATTGAGGACGTGAAGACGATGCTGCGAGCCGCGCGCGGCGAAGCTCGAAGGTGCGATCGCCGGCCGCGCGCTCTATGACGGGCGGCTCAATGCGGCGGAAGCGCTGGCGCTGATCCGCGCGGCGAAGCCGGCCGCATGACCTTCAAGGTCCGCATCATTCCCTGCCTCGACGTCAAGGACGGCCGCGTGGTCAAGGGCGTCAATTTCGTCGATCTGCGCGACGCCGGCGATCCGGTGGAAGCCGCGATCGCCTATGACGCGGCCGGCGCCGACGAACTCACCTTCCTCGACATCACCGCAAGCCACGAGAATCGCGGCACCATGCTCGACGTGGTGCGGCGCACGGCGGAAGCCTGCTTCATGCCGGTGACGGTCGGCGGCGGCGTGCGCACGGTCGAAGATATCCGCGTGCTGCTGCAATCGGGCGCCGACAAGGTCTCGATCAATACCGCTGCGGTGCAGCGGCGCGAATTCGTCAAGGAAGCGGCGGAGAAATTCGGCGATCAATGCATCGTGGTCGCGATCGATGCCAAGAAGGTGTCGGGCGCAGGCGAGAAGGACCGCTGGGAAATTTTCACCCATGGCGGCCGCAAGCCGACCGGCATCGATGCGGTGGAATATGCGCAGGGAAGTCGTTGCGCTCGGCGCCGGCGAAATCCTGCTGACCTCGATGGATCGCGACGGCACCAAATCGGGCTTCGACATCGCGCTGACGCGCGCGATTGCCGATAGCGTCGCGGTGCCGGTGATCGCCTCGGGCGGCGCCGGCACTCTCGATCACATGGTCGAGGGCATCCGCGACGGTCACGCCACCGCGGTGCTGGCGGCCTCGATCTTCCATTTCGGGCAATTCACGATCCGGCAGGCCAAGGAACACATGGCGAAGGCCGGGCTGCCGATGCGGCTCGATCCGTAAAAATAAAGACCCCGGCATTTGCGCCGGGGCCACCGGGGCGGAGTGAAGATGGGCTGAAGAGGCTCCGCCGCCAGCCTGCGAATAACCCCGCGACACCGCGCGCAGGTTCCGCCCGCCGATCACGCCTGCGCGATCCGTTTCGCCCAGGCGATGGCTCGCTTCCAGCCGGTCATTGCCCCAGAACAATTCGCCATCCGACAGCGTGAAGCTCGGCGCCCCGAAAATCCCGAGCCGGCCGGCTTCCTCGGTCTGGGTGCGCAGCTCGCAGCTTGATCGGATCGGATTGCGCGAGCTCGAAAATCGGGCGCGGCGGCGCGCCGAGCGCATTCAGGATTTCGCCGATCACGGCCGGATCGTCGATGCGGCGGCCTTCTCCGAATTGCGCGCGGAAGACGCTGCGGCAGAATTCGTCGTGCCAGCTTTCGCCGTCGGCGGCGAGCGCGACGCGGGCGGCGAGCAGCGAGTTCTGCGGAAACGGCTGCGGCCGCCGGAACGGGATTGCGAGATCGGCGCAGAGCCGTTCGAGATCGCGCCACATATAGCGGCCCTTGGCCTCGTAGATGTTGAACGGCGAGGTGTCCCAGCCCTGCGCCTTGAAGATCGGCCCGAGCAGGAACGGCCGGTAGCGGATGCGGACGCCGGATTTCGCCGCCAGCGCGTCGGCGCGCATCGCGGCCGGATAGGAATAGCTGGAGGCGAAATCGAACCAGAAATCGACGACCGGCATTGTCATTGCAGTTCCGCCGTTGCTGAATGGGCCGAAAGACCGGGAGCAGGATATGCGTAACATTGTGATTTCGGCTGATCTTGGCAATGCCGCTGGCGCTGTCGGCCTCTGCGGCCGCCGCAGCCCCGGAATATCCATGGTGCGCGCGCTACGACTGGACCACCGCCAATTGCGGCTTTGTCAGCTTCCAGCAATGTCTGGCCACCATTTCCGGGATTGGCGGGCGCTGCGAGCCCAATCCGCGTTATGTGGCGCCCGCCGCAGAGGCGGAAACGCTAACCGTCATTCCGGGCTCGCGACCTGGGGTCGCGCCCCGGAATGACGCTGAGTTGCACCGCCCCCGGTTCTGCCTATAGTCCCGCCCGCTTCAATAAACGGGCGGGTTTTCATGGCCAAAGAGCCGAAAAAAGACGTGAAGAAGGTGGTGCTCGCCTATTCGGGCGGGCTCGACACCTCGATCATCCTGAAATGGCTGCAGACCACCTATGGCTGCGAGGTGGTGACCTTCACCGCCGATCTCGGCCAGGGCGAGGAGCTGGAGCCGGCGCGCGCCAAGGCGATCCTGCTCGGCATCAAGCCGGAGAACATCTTCATCGAGGATCTGCGCGAGGAATTCGTCCGCGACTACGTGTTCCCGATGTTCCGCGCCAACACCGTCTATGAGGGGCAATATCTGCTCGGCACCTCGATCGCGCGCCCGCTGATCGCCAAGAAGCAGATCGAGATCGCCGAGAAAGTCGGCGCCGACGCGGTGTGTCATGGCGCCACCGGCAAGGGCAACGACCAGGTGCGCTTCGAGCTCACCTATTACGCGCTGAAGCCCGACATCACCGTGATCGCGCCGTGGCGCGAATGGGACCTGCGCTCGCGCACGCAGCTGATCGCGTTCGCCGAGATGCATCAGATCCCGATCGCCAAGGACAAGCGCGGCGAGGCGCCGTTCTCGGTCGACGCCAATCTGCTGCACGCCTCCTCCGAAGGCAAGGTGCTGGAAGACCCGATCGCGGAAGTGCCGGACTACGTCTATCTCGCGCACCGACGATCCGGAGACCGCGCCCGACAAGCCGACCGATCATCACCATCGATTTCGAGAAGGGCGACGCGGTGGCGATCGACGGCAAGAAGATGTCGCCGGCGACTCTGCTCAAGGCGCTCAACGATCTCGGCAAGATCAACGGCATCGGCCGGCTCGATCTGGTCGAGAACCGCTTCGTCGGCATGAAGTCGCGCGGCATGTACGAGACGCCGGGCGGCACCATCCTGCTCGCCGCGCATCGCGGCATCGAGAGCATCACGCTCGATCGCGGCGCCGCGCATCTCAAGGACGAGCTGATGCCGAAATATGCCGAGCTGATCTATAACGGCTTCTGGTTCACGCCCGAGCGCGAGATGCTGCAGGCGGCGATCGACAAGTCGCAGGAATTGGTCACCGGCCGCGTGCGGCTGAAGCTCTACAAGGGCAATGTCTGGGTGATCGGCCGCGAGAGCCCCTATTCGCTCTACGATCAGGAGCTCGTCACCTTCGAGGAAGGCGCGGTCGCCTACGATCACCGCGACGCCGAGGGCTTCATCCGGCTGAACGCGCTGCGCCTGCGCACGCTCGGGCAGCGGAAGAAGAAGCGCGGGCTGTAGAGCATTCGGTTGAGCCGGATCGACAATGAAAATGGCCGGGCAGAGCCCGGCCATGCAAGCCGGACGGCCCGGCATCTGCAGCGCGCCGTTGCTGCGCGAGCTGCTGCTGCTGCTGCGGAGCAGATTGCTGCTGATTGCTGCTGCTGATCGCCTGCTGCTGGTCGCCGGGACCGGCGTCGGCGCCGGCCTGGCCCTGCTGCAGCAGCGGCGTGATGCGGCGAACGGTGACGCGGCGATTGGCGCGCTCCGGTCCCTGCGTCTGCACCTTGAGCTGCTGCTCGCCATAGCCCTGCGTGGTCAGGTTCTCCGGCGGAATCTGGAACTGATCGGTGAGGATCACCGACACCGATTCCGCGCGCCGGTCGGACAACGACAGGTTGTCGTCGTCGTTGCCGACGGCGTCGGTATGGCCTTCGATCAGGAACACCTCGTTCGGGTTCTGCGCGACCGCGCGCTTGATGCCGTCGGCGATCGGTGCCAGCCGGTTATATTGATCCGGCGTGACATCTCCCACGAACCGATATCGAAGGTGATGGTGTCGAGATCGACGCGCGGCATGCGGTCGCGAATGTCCGGGCTGTAGCGGATTTCGTCGAGCGTATACGGCGCGCGGCAGCGGCTCCGACCGGCGGCGCCATCAGCGCGCCGTAGACATATTCCGGCGGCGCGGACTCGGCCTCCACGATGTAGCGGTTCGCAGCGGAATTCCCAGCACCGCAAGGGCGGGCAGCGCGCCCAGCGCAATGAAGATACGCATCGGACCTCCTTCCGCCGCGCGCGCGATTGTCGATGATCACCACCTCGCGTCCGTTCACGAAACGCGAACGGCGCAGCAGCCGGCCATTGACGTCGGTGACGGTGACGATACGCGAGCCGTTCGGTCCGACCGCGAAGGTACGGGTCTCGTTTCCGAAGCGCTGCACATTCACATCGCGGCCGACTCTGCGGAAGCGTTCGTTCTCGTCATGGCGAATGAATTTGCGATTGCCGTCCTGAACGATGGCGCGGCTGCCTTCCTGAATGACCTTGCGATTGCCTTCGCGAAATTCGCGACGCTCGCCGCGCACGTCGTCGAGCTTGCGCGCGCGATCGTCTCTGCCGGGCCTTCCGTCGCGGCGTCCGTCCTGACGATTGTCCTGACGGCTGTCCTGCCGGCTGTCCTGACGATTGTCCTGACGATTGTCCTGCCGGCTGTCTTGACGGTTCTGCTGCCGGTTGTCTTGACGGCTGTCTTGACGATTGTCCGGACGTCCGTCCCGTTGATCGCGGCGGCCTTCCTGATTCTGACGCTGCTGCTTCTGGCTTTCCTCGCGTTGCTGACGCTGCTGCTTCTGGCTTTCTTCGCGTTGCTGATGCTGTTGTTGCTGGGCCTTTTCGCGCTCGTCGCGCTGCCGCTGCTGCAGGTCCTGCCGCTGCTGCTGCTGATTCTGCCGCGTATCCTGCCGCTGCTGCTTCTGATCCTGGCGCTGGTCCTTGCGCTGGTCGCGGCGCTGGTCCTGCTGGGCGTTGTCGCGGCGCTGGTCCTGCCGCAAGTCCTGCCGCTGCTGTTTCTGTCCCTCGCGCTGGTCGCGCCGATCCTGGCGCTGGCCCTGATTCTGATCGCGCCGCTCCTGCCGCTGACCTTGATTCTGGTCGCGCCGCTGATTCTGGTTTTGATTCTTGTTCTTGTCCTTATCCTTGTTTTTGTTCTTGTTGTTCTGGTCCTGCTGCGCCACGACGAAGGGCGCCGAATCGTCGCGCGCCGATGCCGTCTGTGAAAGAACAATCGTGGAAATGGCGGCTCCGATCAGGAGCACTCCCTTAGGTCGCATCTCTGGCTCGCTTTGCTGATTGGAAGACCCCGACGGCGGCCGGGACGACAATTGTTATAAACCCATGTCCGCCGGCTCGTTCCATGCGCTACAACGATGGCGCTGGCGTGGCCGATTCGTTAACGGCTGTCCATCAACGCGGGACTTTTGCGGCGGCGGCGGCCGACCCGGGCGCCGGATTGGTCATGGAAACGGCCTTCACCGTCCGACCGGGTCCGTCCCGCAATTCCGCGCGCAGCGGCGTGATCCGCAGCATGCGGATGCTCGGATTGTCGGCCGAATCCCATAAGGCGTTCGCCGGCGTCGCCCACAATTCGCGGATCACGGAAGGGTCGGCCGACATTTGCGCGATGCCGGCGACCGACACGATTTGCTGGCTTGCCGAATCGGCGAAGGTGAGGCTGACCCCGGGATGCGCGCGGATCGCCTGATCGGTGAAGTAGCTCGCATCGGCGAGGAAAAAGATCGCATCGTTGCGTCGCCGCACGAACGCGGCCATCGGGCGCGAACGCAATTGCGAACCATTCCAGGTCGTGAGCGTGCAGACCGGGAACTTCTCCATCAGGTTCCAAACCCGTTCTGCGTCGTCGCTCATTCACGTTCCCCGCACATTCCCCCGGAAGTCACGCCGTAACCTTGCAGCCCGGTTTGTGACGGGCGCAAGGCCGGCGCGTGGCGATACTTCATCGCGAGTCACGCAGGCGTCGCAAACCCGTTGGGCGGCTGTCAAATATGAAAGGCAAGTTGCGGGCCGAATCGCAGCGAGCGCTCCGAATGACGGTCAAGATCGGCGCCAGGATTCGCGCCAAGAATCACGCTTCCTGCCTGTCGCGTCGGAGTTTTCTTGCCAAGGCCGGTGGCGCCGATAGCGGCATCGGCGCTGTTTCGTCCGGCCATCAGCCGCGCCGCCGACCGCCCCTCGATCACGCATGGCGTGCAATCGGGCGATGTCTCGGCCGACGGCGCGGTGGTGTGGTCGCGCAGCGACCGGCCCTCGCGCATGATCGTGGAAGCCGCCATCGAGCGACAGCTTCCGCGACATTCGCCAGACCGATCTATGCCGACGCGCTGCCGGAAAGCGATTTCACCGCCAAGGTATTGCTGGACGAGCTTCCGGCCGGCGAAACCGTCTTCTATCGCGTGAAGTTCCAGGACCTGTCGTTTCCGACGATCCTGAGCGAAGCGCGTGTCGGCCGCTTCCGCAGTGCCGGATCGCGCCGGCCGCTCGATCTCCTTCACCTGGTCGGGCGACGTCGCGGGCCAGGGCTGGGGCATCGACGAGTCGCGCGGCGGCATGCGCGGCTTTGCCACGATGCGCGACAACCGCCCGGATTTCTTCATCCATTCCGGCGACGGCATCTATGCCGATTGCCCGATCGAGCGCGAACTCAAGCTGCCGGACGGCGATGTGTGGCGCAATCTCGTCACCGAGGACAAGGCCGAGGTGGCGCAGACGCTCGCGCAATTCCGCGGCAACTACAAATACAATCTGCTCGACCGTCATCTGCTCGCCTTCAACGCCGAAGTGCCGGTGCTGGCGCAATGGGACGATCACGAGGTGACGCAACGACTGGTGGCCGGGCGGCCGCGTCGAGGACGCCCATTACACGCAAAATAGCGCCTCGCTGCTGGCCGCGCGCGGGCGCCGGGCGTTTCGCGAATACATGCCGATGCGCGAGCCGCAGATGAGCGGCGACCGCATCTATCGCAAGATCGGCTACGGTCCGCTGCTCGATGTGTTCCTGATCGACATGCGCAGCTATCGCGCGCCGAACGATGCGCATCTCAAGGGCGGCGCCGATGCGCCGGTCGATCTGCTGGGCCGCCAACAGCTTGCCTGGCTGAAGCGCGAACTCGCACGCTCGCGCGCGGTCTGGAAGGTGATCGCCGCCGATCTGCCGATCGGGCTTGTCAGCCAGGACGCGGTCGCGCTGGGCGACGGCCCGCCGCATGGACGCGAACACGAAATCGCCGACCTGCTGTCTTTCATGCGGGTCGCGGGCGTCGCGCAATGTGGTGTGGCTCACCGCCGACATGCATTACACCGCGGCGCACTATTACGATCCCAACCGCGCGGTGTTTCAGGACTTCGATCCGTTCTACGAATTCGTGTCGGGTCCGCTGCATGCCGGCACCTGGCATCCGGCGCCGCTCGACAACACCTTCGGGCCGCGCGTGCTGTTCCAGAAGGGCTGCGACGCCGCGCAGCCGGAGAATCTCGCGCCCTGTTTCGGGCTGCAATTCTTCGGCCGTGTCGATATCGACGGCGACAGCGGGGTGATGACGGTGTCGCTCAAGAACATCGCCGACCAGGTGCTGTGGTCGACGGAAATCGCGCCGAAACGCGGCACGGAGAGAGCGGCCGTGGACAACGCAATATGAGCTGTCACAGAGCCGGCCTAGCGTGCGGCTTTCCCGCCACTAGGGGCTATTCCATGCGACGGATCGCTGCTGTGCGCCGCTGCATTTCTGGCATTCGGATCGGCGGCTCAGGCCCAGACCGTCTATCCGATCGATCGCGCCGAAATCCTGGTCGGGTTCGCGCTTCGACCTGAAGGTCGAGTTTCCCGGCGTGGTGAATCCGGCCGACGTGAAGGTCACGCTGAACGGCGCCGACGCTTCGCAGGTTCTGGGCAAGGCCCGCGCAATTCGTCGAGAAGGAGGACGGCAAGGACCAGTCGGCGCTGATTCTGCGCGACGTGTCGATCGACAAGCCCGGCACCTATTCGGTCAAGGTGACGACGCCCGGCGCGAGCCGCGACCTCACCTGGAATGTCTACGATACCGGCCCGCGCAAGGCGAAGAACGTCATCCTGTTGATCGGCGACGGCTTGTCGCCCGCGCATCGCGTCGCCGCCCGGCTGCTGTCGAAGGGCATCGCCGAAGGCAAGGCGCTTCGGCAAGCTGGCGATGGACGACATGCCGCAGATGGCGCTGGTCGCGACCGCGGGCTCGGATTCGATCATCACCGATTCGGCGAATTCCGCGAGCGCCTATGCCACCGGTCACAAATCGGCGGTGAACGCGATGGGCGTCTATGCCGACCGCACCGCCGATCCGTTCGACGATCCGAAGGTCGAGACCATTTCGAGTCTGGTGAAGCGCCGCGGCGGCCTGTCGGTCGGCGTCGTCAGCAACACCGAAATCCAGGATGCGACGCCGGCGGCGATGATCGCGCATACGCGCCGCCGCGCGACCTATGACGAGATCACCCGAGCAGTATTTCGGCTTCCAGCCCGATCGTGCTGATGGGCGGCGGGCTCGCGAATTTCCTGCCCAAGGGAGCGCCCGGCGCCAAGCGCCGCGACGAAATCGACTTCGTCGCGAAATTCAAGGGCGACGGCTACGCCTTCGCCTCCGAACGCGACCGAACTCGCGGCGCTGCCCGGCGATACCAAGCGTCTGCTCGGCCTGTTCAATACCGGCAACATGGACGGCGCGCTCGACCGCAAATTCCTGAAGCGCGGCAGCGTTTCGAGCGCTTCCCCGATCAGCCCGATCTCACCGACATGACGGCCGCGGCGCTGAAAGTGCTGTCGCAAAATCCGAACGGCTTCTTCCTGATGGTCGAATCCGGCATGATCGACAAATACACCCATCTGCTCGACATGGAGCGCGCGGTCTACGACACCATCATGTTCGACAATGTGGTGCGCCTGGTGCGCGACTGGGCCAAGGCGCGCGGCGACGACACGCTGATCCTGGTGCTCGCCGATCACAATCATCCGGTCAGCGTCGTCGGCACCATCGAGGACGACATGGCGAGCACGCCGAATGTGCCGATGCGCGAGCGCGTGCGCATTTACGAGAAGGCCGGCTTCCCGAATTATCCGGCGCCGGACGCGGAAGGCTATCCCTCGCGCGTCGATGTCAGCCGCCGGCTTGCGATGTTCTCGGCGAGCCTGCCGGATCATTACGAGACCTTCCGGCCGCGGCTCGACAATCCGAACGATCCGACCGTGCCGGGCAAGGAAGCCGGCACCTTCGAGGCCAACGAGCGCTACAAGGACGTGCCCGGCGCGGTGTTCCGCCTCGGCAATCTGCCGCGGCTCGCCAATGCCAGCGTGCATTCCGGCGAGGACGTGATCCTGACCGCTTCCGGTCCCGGCAGCGAGCGCGTGCGCGGGCAGCTCGACAATACCGAAGTGTTCCGCGTCATGGCCGAGGCGCTGGGGCTTGGCGCAGGCCAGCCGTCGACGTCGGGCGCGGCGAGATAGCGAAGCCGTCGTCGCCGCGCTTCGCAGGGCGATAGTCGATCCACTTGCGACGTGTGGCTATCGGGCATGCCCGAACGGTTCCGACGTTCGGCGATCTCCCAAGAAAATCAAACCTGCCGCTCCACCATCATCTTCTTGATCTCGGCGATTTCCTTCGCCGGATTGAGGCCCTTCGGGCAGGCCTTGGAGCAGTTCAGGATGGTGTGGCAGCGATAGAGCCGGAACGGGTCTTCCAGAAAATCGAGCCGCTCGCCGGCGGCTTCGTCGCGCGAATCCTTCAGCCAGCGGCCGGCCTGCAGCAGAGCGGCGGGACCGAGATAGCGGTCGCCATTCCACCAATAGCTCGGGCAGGAGGTGGTGCAGCAGGCGCACAGAATGCACTCGTACAGGCCGTCGAGCTTCTTGCGGTCCTCCTCGCTCTGCCGCCATTCCTTCTGCGGCGCCGGCGTCTCGGTCTTCAGCCAGGGCTCGATCGAGGCATATTGCGCATAGAAATTGGTGAGATCGGGAACCAGATCCTTGATCACCGGCATATGCGGCAGCGGATAGATTTTCACCGTGCCCTTGATCTCGTCCATGCCGCGCGTGCAGGCCAGCGTATTGGTGCCGTCGATATTCATCGAGCAGGAGCCGCACACGCCTTCGCGGCAGGAGCGGCGGAAGGTCAGCGTCGGGTCGATATTCGACTTGATCCAGATCAGCGCGTCGAGAACCATCGGCCCGCAATCGTCGAGATCGACCTGATAGGTGTCGACGCGCGGATTGTTGCCGTCGTCCGGATTCCAGCGATAGACGCGGAATTCGCGCGTATGGGTCGTGCCCGCTTTCGCGGCCAGGTCTTGCCTTCGGTGACCCTGGAATTCTTCGGAAGCGTGAATTCGACCATGCTGGTTTCCTGAAGCTCGCGGCGCTAGGCGTGAATGGTGCGCCGGGGCCGAGCCCCATCAGCACGAACAGGGTGCGGACGACCAGCCCGCGATGACGATCAGAAGCAGCGCGAGCCCGCTTCGACGAGATAGGCGACGTAGCGCGCATTGGCGAAGGCGAGATGGCCGGTGTTCATTGCCATATCGACGCCGTCCTTCAGATACGGCAATTCGGTCAGCGTCAGCGAGCCGGCCTGCAGCCCGACCAGCACCACAGGCCGGCATGGATGAGTCCGAGAAAGATGCCGGCGACCAGCGCGGCGAGGAAGGAGCGGCTGCACAATCCGGCGACCACCGCCATGGCGGCGAGGATGACGTTGACGATCATGACATGGTCAAACATGGCGAAATCCCTTGCTGACGAAGACCCGAGGGCTTTCCATGCAACAATCGGACCGGGATTGCCGTCGCGGCACCGATGGCTGCGAACTCGGCATCTCAATAGACACGGGCTTTCGGCTCGATATAGGCGATGTCGTTGGTCATCGTGTAGGTGTGCACCGGCCGGTAATCGATCGTCACCTTGCCGCTCTTCATGTCGAGCCAGGCCAGCGTGTGCTTCATCCAGTCCTTGTCGTCGCGATTGGGGAAATCCTCGCGCGCATGCGAGCCGCGGCTTTCCTTGCGGTTCAGCGCCGAATCCATCGTCACCACGGCCTGCGCGATCAGATTGTCGAGCTCCAGCGTCTCGACCAGATCCGAATTCCAGGTCAGCGAGCGGTCGGTGACATGCACGTCCGGCATGCTGGCATAGACCTCGTGGATCAGCTTGTGGCCTTCTTCCAGGGTCTCGCCGGTGCGGAACACGGCGCAATTGTTCTGCATCACCTTCTGCATCTTCAGCCGCAGCTGCGGCGGTCGGCGTGCCGCCCGAGGCATGGCGGAACTTGTCGAGCCGGCTGAGCGCGAGATCGGCGGAATCGTTCGGCAGTTCGGCATGCTTGCCGTTCTTTTCGACGGTCTCGGCGCAGCGCTGCGCCGCGGCGCGGCCGAACACCACGAGATCGATCAGCGAGTTCGAGCCGAGCCGGTTGGCGCCATGCACCGACACGCAGGCGGCCTCGCCGATCGCCATCAGGCCCGGCACCACGCTGTCGGGATCGCCGTTCTTCTTGGTCAGCACCTCGCCGTGGATAATTCGTCGGGATGCCGCCCATGTTGTAATGCACGGTCGGCAGCACCGGGATCGGCTCCTTGGTGAGATCGACGCCGGCGAAGATGCGCGCGCTTTCGGAAATGCCGGGCAGACGCTCATGCAGCACCTCGGGCGTGAGATGGTCGAGATGCAGATAGATGTGATCCTTGTTCTTGCCGACGCCGCGGCCTTCGCGGATCTCGATCGTCATCGAGCGTGACACCACGTCGCGCGAGGCGAGATCCTTGGCCGACGGCGCATAGCGCTCCATGAAGCGCTCGCCTTCGGAATTGACCAGATAGCCGCCTTCGCCGCGCGCGCCTTCGGTGATCAGGCAGCCGGCGCCATAGATGCCGGTCGGATGGAATTGCACGAATTCCATGTCCTGCAGCGGCAGTCCGGCGCGCAGCACCATCGCATTGCCGTCGCCGGTGCAGGTATGCGCCGAGGTCGCGGAGAAATAGGCGCGGCCATAGCCGCCGGTCGCCAGGATCGTCATGTTGGCGCGGAAGCGGTGGATCGTGCCGTCGTCGAGCTTGAGCGCGATCACGCCGCGGCAGCGGCCTTCCTCGTCCATGATCAGGTCGATGGCGAAATATTCGATGAAGAATTCCGCCGAGTAGCGCAGCGACTGCGTATAGAGCGTGTGCAGCATCGCATGTCCGGTGCGGTCCGCCGCGGCGCAGGTGCGCTGCGCGATGCCCTTGCCGTAATCGGTGGTCATGCCGCCGAACGGCCGCTGATAGATCTTGCCGTCCTCGGTGCGCGAGAATGGCAGGCCCCAATGCTCGAGTTCGTAGACCGCCTCCGGCGCATTGCGCACCAGATATTCGATCGCATCCTGGTCGCCGAGCCAGTCCGAGCCCTTCACGGTGTCGTACATGTGCAAGCGCCAGTCGTCCGGGCCCATATTGCCGAGCGACGCCGCGATGCCGCCCTGCGCCGCGACCGTGTGCGAGCGGGTCGGAAACACCTTGGTGATGCAGGCGGTCTTCAATCCGGCCTGCGAACAGCCGGTGACGGCGCGAAGGCCCGCGCCGCCGGCGCCGACCACCACGACGTCGAAGCTGTGATCCTCGATCGGATAGGCGCGCCCATTCACCGACGGAGCGCCGTTCGGCTTGCTGCCATTGGTCTTGCCGCCATTGGTCTTGGCATCCATGTCGGTCAAACCCCGAATGACAGTTTCACGATCGCGTAGACGCAGGACATCCCGATCGCGAAGCAGAAGAAAGTGTTGAGCATGATCAGCGTCAGCTTGAAGTCGCTATGCACGTAATCCTCGATGATCACCTGCATGCCGAGCCACATGTGATAGGCGCTGGTGATCACGAACATCAGCATCACGATGGCGACGAAGGGCGAGCCGAGGATTTGCGCCGCCGCGGCATGGTTGCGGCCGAGCAGTCCGAGCACGATGAAGATGAAGGCGATGGTGAGAACGACCAGCGCGACCGACGACACCCGCTGCTTCCAGAAGTGATCGGTTCCCGAATGCGCCGAGCCGAGATAGCGGACGCGCGCCAGCGGGGTGCGCATGGAGGGTTTCGCGCTCATCGGGTGCCTCCCATGAACATGTAGCCCAGCACCCAGATCAGGATGGTCAGGCCGATCGAGCCGATCAGCGTCGCGAGCGTAAGCCACTCGCGCTCGGCGGGGCCGAAGCCGCGGCCGGTGTCCCAGATCAGGTGGCGGATGCCGCCCAGCATGTGATGCAGCAGCGCCCATGTGTAGCCGAACAGGATCAGCCTGCCGATGAAGCTGTCCATGAAGGACTGCACCTTGGCGTAGGCGGTAGGGCCCGAGGCCGCCGCGAGCAGCCACCAGGTCAGCAGCAGGGTGCCGAAGAACAGGGCCGCCCCGGTGATGCGATGCATGATCGACATCATCATGGTCAGCATCGGCCGGTAGATGCCGAGATGGGGGGATAGCGGCCTTTCGACCGCGCGGGGCGTATCTGCCATGTGTCACTCCAGCCGGCCGGGGATGACCGGGTTCTCGGTTCCGGAGGCGGCAGCCGGCTGCAAAACAAGCAGGAATCGGGCCGCCCGGAACCGCCGATCTGGCTGTCTAGAGACAGTCAAATTTCGGAAACCGCGAACCTTTAGGGCATCCATTATTCCGCGCAATAAGCTTTTGGAGTAGGCTGCCTTCGCCATTTCCGAAGGTGCGGTGCAACCTCGGGCATCAACAGGGAGCCCGGAAAACTTGCGGTTCGATATTCCCGATCTGAGCCTGTTCCGGCACGTGGTCGAGGCCGGCAGCATCACCCAAGGCGCGGCGCGGGCGCAATCTGGCGCTGGCCGCGGCCTCCACCCGCATCCGCAACATGGAGGAGGCGATCGGCGCCCCGCTGCTGATCCGCAACCGCCAGGGCGTCACCCTGACCCAGGCCGGCCGCACGCTGCTGAACCATGCCCGCACCATCCTGTCGCAGGCCGAGCGGCTGCGCGAGGATCTCGGCGCCTATTCCGGCGGCTTCTTCAGCCAGGTGCGGATTCTGTCGAACACCAACGCGCTGACCGAATTCCTGCCCGACGTGCTGAGCTCGTTCCTGACCGCGCATCCGCATGTCTCGATCGACCTGGAAGAGCGGCTGTCCGACGAGATCGTCGGCCTGATTGCCGAGGGCGTCGGCGATATCGGCATCGTCGCCGGCACGGTGGATACCTCGCGGCTCGAGACCTTTCCGTTCCGCAGCGACCGCTTCGTGCTGGTGACCTCGCGCGATCACCCGCTCGCGCGCCGCGACAGGATCGCCTTCGCCGAGGTGCTGGAATACGACTTTGTCGGGCTGGATCGCGCCAGCGCGCTGCAGCGCTTCCTCGCCGACAAGGCGAGCCGGATCGGCCGTCCGCTGAAGCTGCGGGTACAGCTTCGCTCCTTCGACGCGGTGTGCCGGCTGGTCGAGCGCAATGCCGGCATCGGCATCGTGCCGGAGACGACGGTGCGATGGGCCGAGCGCAGCATGGCGATCAAGGCGGTCGATCTCACCGATACCTGGGCGTTGCGCGACCTCACCATCTGCGTGCGCGACGTGACGCAGCTTTCGTCCTTCGCGCGGCAATTGGTGGAGCATATGAAGGCGGGGTAATGCTCTTTCTTCGCCTCCCCCTAAAGGGCGAGCGTCGATCGCCGAAGTCGCGATCGGGATCGGGGCCATCTCGAAGACAATATCGGCATAGACCCCGCATCGCGCGCAACCTCTCGCCCCTTGCAGGGTGAGGGCGCGCATCCTCAGCGACACGCGTCACTACCGCGGGATCAGCACCCAGTAATCCAGATCGAGGATCACCGCCGGATCGTCCTCGGCGCCGTTCTTGTAGCGGGAAATCGGCGCAGGGCTTGTCCTTGGTCGCGACCGTGCGCACGCGCAAGGCGCCGATGTCGCTTGCGGTGCGGCAGTTCGGACTTGCCGAGAATCTCCGACCACGCGAACACCGTATTGCCGGCGAATAGCGGCGCGACATGGCGCCCGCCATTGATGGCCGCGACGTGGAACGCATTGGCGAGGCCGTTGAACGACAAGGCGCGCGCCAGCGAGATGACGTGGCCGCCATAGATCAGGCGGCGGCCGAACCGGCCCTGGCTCTCGACGTAATTGTTGAAATGGATGCGCGCCGTGTTCTGGTAGAGCCGCGTGGCGATCTGATGCTCGGCCTCCTCGACCGTCATGCCGTCCATGTGGTCGATCTTCTCGCCGACCGCGTAATCGGCGTAGCGCGAAGGGCTGCCGGCCAGCACATAGTCATAGGCGCTGGCGTCGATCGGCGGGCAGCCGTCGCCCAGAAGATTGGGCTCGAGCGCGGTCGGCAGCCGCGGCACATGTTCGCCCGGCGCGGCCGCGTTCTCGTCGCGCTTTCGCACCATCACCCAGCGCACATATTCCAGCACCTGGGTGCCGTCGGATTTCGAAGCCGACCGAGCGCACGAACACGATGCCGGTCTTGCGGTTGGAATTCTCCTTCAGCCCGATCACCTCGGACACGGCGCTGATGGTGTCGCCGGGATAGACCGGCGCGAGAAACCGGCAATTGGCGTAGCCGAGATTGGCGACCGCATTGAGCGAAATGTCCGGCACCGTCTTGCCGAACACGACATGAAACACCAGCAGGTCGTCGATCGGCGAGCGCGCGATAGCCGATCGCCTTGGCGAAGGCATCCGACGACTGCACCGCGAAGCGCGCGCCGAACAGCCCGTTATAGATCGCGACATCGCCCACCGTGACGGTGCGCGGCGTGGCATGGCGAATGGTCTGGCCGATCCGGAAGTCCTCGAAAAAATTTCCTGAAACCGTTTTGGTCATCGTCTCTGTCGCGCGCGTCTCGCGCGCCCTTCCTGGAACCGGCGGGCTGGTATCAACGACGCGCTCGGGTCCGCGTCAAGTCCGGGCCTTGCGGAAAGTGCAAGCGCGCTGCGCTCGGACTTTGCGCAAGCCTTGTCACGAAGTGTCACGAGCCGTGAGACGCAGCGAACCTGAAACCTCGTCCCGCGGCCCGCGTAACTCTCGCCGACGACGACATGGTTCCGACCTGTAGCGCTCCGCTCCGGGCGAACCGTCGAACTCGTCCTGAAACCGGCGGATATCCCGCCACCATGCAAACCTACGGGAGTATTCATCATGTCCAAGCGTCTGACCCTGCTTGCCGTGGCGGCCTCTGTCGCCTTCGCGGCTTCGGCTTCCGCCCAAGACAAGAATCCGATGGTCGGCGGCGCGCCGATGTTCTCGAACAAGAACATCGTCGAGAATGCCGTCAACTCGAAGGATCACACCACGCTGGTCGCCGCGGTGAAGGCCGCGGGTCTGGTCGACACGCTGTCCGGCAAGGGTCCGTTCACGGTGTTCGCGCCGACCAATGCCGCCTTCGCCAAGCTTCCGGCCGGCACCGTCGAAACCCTGGTCAAGCCGGAGAACAAGGCGACGCTGACCAAGATCCTGACCTGCCATGTGGTGGCGGCGAATGCGCTGTCGTCCGCGATCAACAAGATGATCGCCGACGACAACGGCACCCATCCGGTCAAGACCGTGGGCGGCTGCGTGCTGCAGGCCAAGAAGGACGGCAACAAGATCACGCTCACCGACGAGAAGGGCGGCGTTGCCACCGTCACCATCGCCGATGTGCGCCAGTCGAACGGCGTCATCCATGTGATCGACACCGTCCTGCTGCCGGCGAGCTGATCGACCTCTCCGCGCCGGGGAACAGGCTTCCCCGGCGCGGTGTTCTTCAGGGTGGAGGCACGCCATGACGGCTCTTTCGACATCGGACACGGACGGGCTCGAGACGCCGCGCAAGGTCATTCATCCGCTCTGGGTGCGCGTCACCCACTGGATCAACGCCATCGCCATCGTGCTGATGATGCTGTCCGGCTGGCAGATCTATAACGCCTCGCCGCTATTCCCCTTCACCTTCTCGCCGTCGATCACCATCGGCGGCTGGCTCGCCGGCGCGCTGCTCTGGCATTTCGCGGCGATGTGGCTGTTCGTCGATCAACGGTCTCGTCTATGTCGCGCTCGGCATTCTCACCGGCCGTTTCCGGCGCAAGCTGCTTCCGATCTCGCCGCGCGCAGGTGGTGTCGGATGTCGCCGCCGCGCTGACGCTTCAGGCTCGCGCATGAAGACCTCTCGGTCTACAACGCGGTGCAGAAGCTGCTTTATCTCGGCGTCATTGTCGCGGCGTTCGTCGTCGCCCTGTCCGGCCTTGCGATCTGGAAGCCGGTGCAATTGCAGACGCTGACCGCAATCTTCGGCGGCTATGACGCGGCGCGCTACGTGCATTTCTTCGCGATGGCCGCGATCGCCGGATTTCTCGTCATCCATGTTTCGCTTGCGCTGCTGGTGCCGAAAAGCCTGCGCGCCATGATCATCGGACGATAGGAGACGATCATGCGCCGCATTCGCAAACTCATTCCGGGCGTCGATCCGCAAGCTCCTGATCAAGGACGCCGGCAAGGTCATGCCCGATCCGGCCCGGCGCACCTTCCTGCGCGGGGCGGCGTCGCTCGGCGCGCTCACCATGCTGACCGGCTGCGATGTCGTCGATTCCTTCTCGGCCGAAAAAGTGCTGCGCAAGATTTCCGAATTCAACGATGGCGCGCAGGCGCTGCTGTTCGATCCGAACCAGCTGGCGCCGACCTATCCGGAAAGCGCGATCACGAAGCCGTTTCCGTTCAACGCCTATTATCCGCTGGAAGACGCGCCGGAGGTGGACGGCAAGGACTTCAAGCTCGAAATCGGCGGGCTCGTCGACAACACCCGATCCTGGACGCTGGAGGAGCTTTACGCGCTGCCGCAGGAGAAGCAGATCACGCGGCATATCTGCGTCGAGGGCTGGAGCGCGATCGGAAGCTGGACCGGCGTTCGCTTGAGCGAATTCCTGCGCCGCATCGGCGCCGACACGCGCGCGAAATATGTCTGGTTCCAGTGCGCCGAGGGCTATTCCAACACCATCGACATGGCGACGCGCGTTGCATCCGCAGACCCAACTCACCTTCAAGTTCGGCGACGAGATCCTGCCGCGCGCCTATGGCTTTCCGATGAAATGCCGGATCCCGACCAAGCTCGGCTTCAAGAATCCGAAACACGTCGTGGCGATGCATGTCACCAACAAGGACCTCGGCGGCTATTGGGAGAACCAGGGCTATAACTGGTTCAGCGGGCTTTGAGACGCGCGTCATTCCGGGACGGCGCGTTAGCGCGGACCCGATCCAGCGCTGGATGCTGCGCAGGGTTCCGGAGACTGAGGGCTCCTGCGCCATCAGCTTGGCATGCACCAGATAGCGCATCGGTCCCGGGAATTTGTCTTCCAGCGGCCAGCAGGTGACCAGCACGAGATTGTGCCCGTCGGCGAACGGATCGATGCCGGACTTGTCCCAATGCACCACCGAGAAATGCGTCACCCGATAGCGATACAGCGTGCCGTCGCGGCGCGTGACGTCGATATCGTCGCCGACGACAACGTCTTTCAGAAAGCTGAAATGCGTGTCGCGATGCGCGGAATAGACCACGGTGCCGGCGCCGCCGGCATGCGGGCGTGATTTCGAGATGTCCCGGTCCGAACGCCAGCGCCTGTCCGCTCGAGCCGTGCAGCACGATGGCATTGGCGTTGAGCCGCTTCACCTCGATGCGCGCGATCGGCCAGGTATCGGCCCAGGACCACGGCTTGACGTTGTCGCCGGTCTCGATGGTCTGCACGAAGGCGCGTTCGAGCAGAATCTGCGCAAGTCTGGCTTTGGCCGGCATCCATAATCCCTGAGCGACGAGAACCAGACCGGTCAACGCGACCAGAACGGAGAATGCGCGCGCGCAGCGGGGGACGTCGAAAACTGCGCGCGCGCTGGAGGGGGATGGGCGAGATACCCCTCCGGGCCGGCACGCGACCGGCAAAGGTGGAAGCGGATTTGCCATCTCGCGTCGCCTTCCGTGAGCGATCAGGGCTCGCACGATGTCGAAGCGCAGCCGGCCGAGAGCCAAGCAGCAGCAGGCTGATCAGGATCAGCGCCAGCCCCGCGAACAGCCGCAATTCGGCGTCGGTCGCGGTCTTCGGCAGCGTCACCGCCTGCGGCGCCTGGGCGACCACCATCGGCTGCGGCACCACCTGCACGCTGCGGCGTCGAGCCATCTTCGCTTGCAGCGGCGCCCGCCGCAGGCAGCCTGCAGCGCCGGCGTCACGCTGCGGCACGGACGGCTGCTCCTGCGCCGGCGCGTTGCGGCTCGGTGCGGTCGTCCTTGCGCGGCGCGCTCGGCTGCTCGCCGAACACCTTGTCGAAATCCCAGCCGGCCGGCAGGTTGAGCGGGAGGTCGGCGCGGGAGAGACGCACGCCGTCCGGCCGGCTGGGGGTCTTGTCGACCGCGACCAGGCTGGTGAGCCGCGTGACCAGCTGATGGTCGAGGCCGAGCGCGAGAATGCGCTTGTCGGTTTCTTCCGGCGTCGCCTTGCGCAGCGTCTTCGCGACTTCGGCGTCGGCGATCTTGCGGCGCGCCCAGAGCTTCGACAGGCCCTTGCCTTCGGCGGCATTGGCGAGCGGGATCGTCACCGACCAGGGGCGGTCGCCGATCCGGCCCTTGACCTCCATGCTGCCGGCGAGCGCCGACAGCTTCGCCGCCATCACCAGCGGCTCGCCGCGATAGAGATCGGGCGCCACCGCCGGCGTGATGTCGGCCTGCGCTTCGGAGAAGTTGACCGCGAGGTTGGTGACGGCCGGGCTTTCCAGTTTGTCGAACAGCGCGCGCATGCGCTCCTCGACCTGATCGGCCGAACCGATATGGGTGAAGGTGCCGCGCCCGATCTCGGCCGCGCGCGTCATCAGGAAGGAATTCGGCGCCGAACCGATGCCGACCATGAACACCCGCGAGCGCCCGCGCATGTCGCCGATCATGTCGAGCAATTGCTGCTCGTTGCCGATGGCGCCGTCGGTGAGGAACACCACCTGGCGCAGCAGATTCGATTCGCCCGGCCGCGCATCGGTGAGCGCCGCCTTCATCGCCGGCGCCATCTCGGTGCCGCCCCTGGCCTCGAGCGCTGAGACGAAGGCCTTGGCGCGCGCCAGATATTCCGGCATTGGCCGGCACGGTGTCGGCGAACAGCACGTCCATGGTGTTGTCGAAGCGGATCACGTTGAAGCGGTCGGAAGGCTTCAGGCGATCGAGCGCGTAGAGCAGGCTCGCCTTGGCCTGCACCATCGAGGTGCCGCCCATCGAGCCGGAATTGTCGATCACGAAGATCGCTTCGCGCGGACGCTGCTCCTGCGCCTGTTCGAGCGAGGGCGGCGTCACGAAAGCCAGCAGGTAATCGTCGTTGCCGACGCGCTCGCGGAACAGCCCGACGGAAGGCGCCGCCTGCGCCGCCGATTTCCAGGTCAGCTCGAAGTCGCGGTCGGCCGGCACCTTGCCGTCGAGCTTGATGACCTGGATGTCCGGATCGACATTCTCGGTCTTGACCGTGTGATGATGGCTCTTCACCTCGGCGAGCGGGAAGCCGGCCTGCAGCCGCACCGCTGATCTGCACCGGATTGATCGGCGCATTCACGCGCGGGTCCAGCACCGGCGGCTCGATGCGGTCGCGATCCGGCACCGGATCGGTGGTCTGGCCCCAGCCGCGCCCGTCGGCTCTGCAGATCGACGGTCTGCACGATCGGCTTCGGATTGTAGCGCGGGCCCGACCACCAGCGGGATGCGCAGCGAAAAGGTGCCGGCGGATCTGCTTCACCGGCGCCTGATATTCGAGCTGCACCAGGATGGTTTCGCCGGGCGCGATATTGGCGACCGAATTGGTGAAGATGTTCGGCCGCTCCTGCTCGATCAGAGTGGTCTTGTGGCCGGAGGCCTTGGCCTGTTCGTAGATCGCGCGCGCGGTCTGCCGCTCCTTGATCTCGCCGATCACGATGCGCTCGCCGATCACCATCTTCAGCGATGTCGACCGCGCCGTCTTCCGGCAGCGGATAGACATAGACCGCCTCGACCCAGTTCTCGGTGTTGTTCTGGAAAATCTGGGTGACCCGGCCGCGTATGGTCGGGCCGCTGACGGTCAGGTCATAATCGGCGCCGAGCCGTGGCGCCTCGGCGTAATAGCTGTCCTCGCCGGAGCGGATCAGCAGCGAGCCGGTCTTCATCTGCGCGGGTGAAATCTCGCTTGAGAGAGGGGATTTGGCGAAAGGGTTTGCGCCTCGCCGCGGGCCTGCAAACTCACAAAAAAAGCCGCAATTGCCATCACAATCGCGGCCAGGAATTTCGATACGGGCCCGTCGCGGCCTCGTCGGCGGCCGGACGGGCCATGTTTGAATCAAATGATCACATCGCGTCTCGGCAGTCATTGCGGTCGCTCCCTTGCAAAACATTTCCTGCTCGCATTGGTGCCTTCGGGCTGCCGGATGAGCGAGCGTGATGTTCGTGAATGTTTCGCAAGGGTCCGCCTTCAGGCGCCGTACATCGTGCAGAGAGTTACGGTTCTGTGAGGGAACGTCCGGTTACTGTTAAGAATTGTGGGCAGTTCTGGGGCGAAGCGATGCTGGTGTCGGAAAAACAACTGACGTCCGAACAGAGCCGGATGGTGGCCACGACCGTGCGCGAGGAAATCGCGCGCCGGCGCATGTCGCGCCAGCAGCTGGCGGACCGCGCGAAGATCTCGATCTCGACCCTGGAAAAGGCATTGTCCGGCCGCCGCCCTTTCACGCTTGGCGACCACGATCCGCCTGGAAGAAGCGCTCGGCGTCGCCTTGCGGAAATCCGCAGCACCAACGGCAGTCGCGACGATCGCGCATTCAAACGGCGTTGCGCCGGACGATCTCGGCGCCTATGCGCGGCGTTCGGTGCTGTGGATCGAGGGCACCTATCTCACCATCCGGCCGTCCTTCGGCGAGCCCGATGCGATCTATGCCTATCGCACCGACATCGTCTGGGACGAGGCGCATTGCAGCCTGATCTTTCGCGAGTCGCGAGCGGCTCGATTCCGATTTCACGCAATATGGCATCGGTCGCGGTGCCGAACCAGTCCGGCCACATCTATCTCGTCACCAACCGGCACGGGCAATACCGGCTGATCACGGTGGCGCGGCCGACCATCACCGGCGAGATGCACGGCATTCTGACGACGCTGCTGGCCGGGCGCGGCTCGCAGCTCACGCCGATCGCGGCGCCGATCGCGTTCGTGCCGTTGCGCGCGGAGTCGGCATGCACGGATCGCGCGATCGCGCTTCGGAGTACGCGCATCGCGACGACGAGCCATTCGCGCTATCGCCCGAGCCTGAAGTATCGGCGGCTTCGCTCAGCCGCACCGGTCAGCGGCTGCGACGGAATCCGTTCGCGATGTTCCTGCCCGAAGCGGCCGTCGCACGCGCGCGTAGACTGCGCACCTTGAACGGCAGGAACGTTGAATGTCGAGCTGCGAAACAGCGGCGCGCTTGCAGTGCAGACGAGCGGCTTCACGTCCTGTCGCTCGACATGGCCGCGCTTGCCGCTGCCGGTCGATCTCGGTGCCGCAATTGGCGCAGGTCCAGCCGCCGCAGATCAATTGCCGGAACGAGGTCGGCCTGCGGATCGCCGGCTGCTGCGTTTCGCAGGTCGGACATTTCGGCGTTGCCAGGCTCGAGCCCGCGAGAAGGCCGAAAGCGATGAGACCCATCAGCATCGGGAATACCGGCGCGAACGGCTTTTCGGCGCCGACCACGAGACCGAGCACGGTCACGGCCGCGAGGAAGACGATGCAAACGATCAGGACGATCTTCAGGGCCGGGAAGAATTTCTGCATTGCGCCCTCCATTTGGCAGCTTCATTTGCTTGGTCGGGCGAGGGCGCGCGGAAGGTTCGATCGGGCGCCTTGTCATTTCCGGCCGGCCCTTTAGCACTCCGCCGGTCTTTCCGCCTTCCGGCTCAACTTCGAGGCGTTTCTTCATGTCCAGCTACCACCTGCTTCTGCTCGCCGGCGACGGCATCGGCCCCGAAGTCATGGCCGAGGTCAAAAAGCTGATCGACCTGTTCAACCGGAAGGGCATCGCGCAATTCACCTTCGACGAGGGGCTGGTCGGCGGCGCCTGCTACGACGCCGACAAGGTCTCGATCACCGACGCCACCATGGCGAAGGCGGAAGCCGCCGACGCGGTGATTTTCGGCGCGGTCGGCGGACCGCAATGGGACAAGGTGCCCTATGACGTGCGGCCGGAAGCGGGTCTGCTGCGCCTGCGCAAGGATCTCGGGCTCTACGCCAACCTGCGCCCGGCGGTGACCTATCCGGCGCTTGGCCGACGCCTCGTCGCTGAAGCGCGAGCTGGTCGAGGGCCTCGACATCATGATTTTGCGCGAGCTCACCGGCGGCGTCTATTTCGGCGAGCCCAAGACCATCACCGATCTCGGCAACGGCCAGAAGCGCGCGGTCGATACCCAGGTCTACGACACCTACGAGATCGAGCGCATCGCGCGCGTGGCCTTCGAGCTGGCGCGCCAGCGCCGCAACAAGGTCACCTCGATGGAAAAGCGCAACGTGATGAAGACCGGCGTGCTCTGGAACGAGGTGGTGACGCAGGTGCATGCGCGCGAATTCAAGGACGTGCAGCTCGAACACCAGCTCGCCGATTCCGGCGGCATGCAGCTCGTGAAGAACCCCAAGCAGTTCGACGTGGTGCGTGACCGACAACCTGTTCGGCGACATGCTGTCCGACATCGCGGCGATGCTGACCGGCTCGCTCGGCATGCTGGCCTCGGCCTCGCTCGGCGAGGTCAATCCGAAGACCAAGAAGCGCAAGGCGTTGTACGAGCCGGTGCATGGCTCGGCGCCCGACATCGCCGGCAAGGGCATCGCCAATCCGATCGCGATGATCGCGTCGTTCGGGATGGCGCTGCGCTACTCCTTCGGCATGGGCAAGGAAGCCGACATGGTCGATGCGGCGATCTCGGCCGCGCTCGCGCGCGGGCTGCGCACCGCCGATATCGCGGCCAAGGGCGAGAAGACGATCGGCACCGCCGAGATGGGGGCCGCGATCGGCGAGGAGATCGAGAAGCTGGCGGCCTGAGATAAAAATCACCCCCGGGCTTGACCCGGGGGTCCATCAACTTCCGCAAGGAACGGTGGCCAGGCCCCTTGAGCGAAGCACGACGTTCGCCGAACGGTCAAGCGCCGTCCTGACAGATCGTCAGAACGAAAACGCCCCCGGCCATGGCCTTGCCGGCACGTCGAACGGGCCGTTGAACGGGTTTCGGTTCCAGGTCAGGTTCGGCATGGCGTTGTCGAGCGCCGAATAGCCGAACGGCTCGGCATATTCGCGATATTTGTATGAGGATTCGCCCGGCGCCAGTGCCGGCCCCGGATCGAGATAGGACCGCCGCTGCACCGTGATGCGCGCGCGCGGGCGCATAGCGGGCCTCGCGCTGCTGGGCGGTATAGTAGAAATAATCCTCTTTCTGCCGCTTGCGCTGGGTCTGGGCATCGGCCGGCTCGGGCAGCAGCAGAAGCACAGCGCCGATCGCGCTCGCGGCCAATGTGGCGAATGTCGTCAGGCGCATGCCCATTCCTCAGTTTAAGACTCAAACTCTTAAACGCAGTTTACGCGGCTTTGGTTCGCGGCAACAAGCTTTCCGCTGCGAGCTAGCCGGACACGGAACTCCACGTGTTGCCGATTGACCACGGCCGGTAACGCATTAGGATTATTGAATACGTGGCACGGAGCTGCCGCGCAAGCAGGAAGCGGCAGGACGTGCCGACGCAGGGAGAGAACGATGGCCAACAAGGAACGCTCGATCGAGGAATTTTACGCGGACGATCCGGAACGTGCCGACGCGGTGGTGTTCGGGCGCCGGACCGGATGCCTCAACCGGCGCGGCTTTCTCGGCGGCGCCGGACTTGCGGCCTTCGGTGCCGCGGTCGGCGGCGCCATCCCGTTTTCGCAGAACATGCCGTCCGGTCTGATCCCGGCGGCGTTGGCGCAGGACAAGCCTGCGGCTCCGCCCGCCGCGCGCCTGCCGCACCGGCCGCAGCCGAAAGGCCCGATCCATCTGAATTTCCCCGGCAAGAGCGACAGGCTCGTGGTGCTCGGCGAACGGCCGCTGGTCGCGGAGACGCCCGAAAGCCTGCTCGACGACGACACCACGCCGACCGAGAAATTCTTCATCCGCAACAACGGCCAGATTCCGGAAGTCGCCAAGGATCCGGACAAGTGGAAAATCACCATCGACGGCGAGGTCAACAACAAGCTCGAACTGACGCTCGGCGAACTGAAGACGAAGTTCAAGCCGGTGACGCGGCGCATGGTGCTGGAATGCGGCGGCAACGGTCGCTCGTTCTTCTCGCCGCAGGCGCGCGGCAATCAATGGACCAATGGCGGCGTCGGCTGCGCGGAATGGACCGGCGTGCGTCTCGTCGATGTGCTGAAGGCCGCGGGCGTGAAGCCGTCGGCGGTGTTCACCGGCCATTACGGTGCCGACCCGCATCTGTCCGGCGATTCCAAGCGCGATGCGATGTCGCGCGGCGTGCCGATCAAGAAGCTGATGGACGAAAACAACCTGATCGTCTGGAGCATGAACGGCAAGCCGCTCGAAAACATTCACGGCTTTCCGGTGCGGCTGTTCATTCCGCGGATGGCCGGGCTCGGTGTCGAGCAAGTGGCTCACCCGCATCTGGATCCGCGACAAGGTGCATGACGGTCAGGGCATGGGTGAGTTCTCCTATCGCGTCGCCATCAAGCCGATGGTGCCGGGCGGCAAGGGCGATCCTGCGAACTTCAAGGATCTGGAATCGATGCCGGTGCGCTCGATCATCACCAGTCCGGCGGATGGCACCAAGATCGCCGCCGGCACGCGCGAAGTGCAATTGCGCGGCGCCTCCTGGGCCGGCGATCTGCGAGCGTGCGGGAGGTCGATGTCTCGATCGATTACGGCGCGACCTGGCAGCCGGCGCAGCTTGCAGCGCCGAAGAACAAATACGACTGGCAGCGCTGGACCGCGACGCGTGAAGCTGCCGTCCGACGGCTATTACGAAATCTGGGCGCGCGGCACCGATTCGCGCGGCGTGACGCAGCCGCATGTTGCGGGCTTCTGGAATCCGCAGGGCTATGGCGGCAATCCGATGCATCGCGTGCGCGTGCTGGTGGGCTGAATCGGAAGCGTGACCGATCGTGCAAACACGGAGCCGCCGCGCGAATTGCGCGGCGGTTCGCTCTTCGGCGCGGTGCTGGTCTGCAGCGATGGCGGTGTCGGTCGCTCGCGCAGACGCCGCGCACCTTCACCCCGACCGACGAATCGCCGGAAGATTTGCCGGCAGGGCACGGCCGCGAAGAGACCTTCTACGCCTGCACCGCCTGCCACGGCTTCAAGATCGTCGCGCAGCAGGGCATGACGCGCGCGCAATGGGACGATTCGCTGAGCTGGATGACATCGCAAGCACGGCATGAATGCGCTCGAAGGCGACGACCGCAAGCTCGATCCTGGATTATCTCGAGGCACATCTATCCGCCGACCGTGCGCGCCGGCGGCAGGGATTCGCCCAATCCGTTCCTGAAATAGGCGGCCACGCAGGCTTGGCGCGGACGATCGCCGGCGCGCAAAGGTTAGCGCGCGATCCGCCCGCGCAGCCGCGGCTTCACCACCGAGCTGGTCACGTCGCCCGGACGTTTCGGCGTCGCATGGAGCAGCGGATCGCGCTGGCCGCAGAAATGGCGCTTCTGTTCGGCATGCGCGAACAGCCTGTGCGATGTCCGGATCGCTGCCGGCCGACAACAGCGTCAGCCGGTCCAGCGCGCAGGAAATCGTCCTGCGATCGACCAGCAAATTCATGTTGCAGGACAGCCCGCCGATCTGCACGCGCGGATTGTCGAACGTCCGCAGGAAGCCGATGCAATTGTAGCCGCCGAACGGACCGATCGCGAATTCGAAGGTCTGGAACGGACCGAATTTCGACGGGATCGGCATTGAGCTGCGCAGGCCTAGTCACGCGCCCCTGCTCGGCGCCGAGCGCGCGGACTTCTTCCGCCGCGCGTTCCGAAGCGGCCGATCTCCTGACCGGCGCGATAGATTTCAACGCTCATGAAGCGCTGCGTGTTGCCGAGTTCGCCGAACGAGAGAATGTCCTTGCGGCCGCCGCCCTCGGCATGGCGGCGAATGCGCGTAATCGCGTGTCGTCGCCGAAAGCCGGCGCATCGAGCTGAAAGGCCGGCCACGGATTGTCGACCTCGATCCAGGCCGGACGCGGTGCCGGCTCGGCGAATTTCAGCGACATCCGGCTGCTTGAAGAATTCGGTCGCGATCACCGACAGCGCGCAGATCGCGCCGAGATAGGCGAAGATGCGCACCAGCGCGCCCGCGCAATTCCGCCGGCAGCACGAAGGGGGAACTTGCGACCAGCGCCACCTTGCGCCAGCGGATCGCCCGCATGGCGGATTTGCGCGGTCTGCCAGCTCAGTTGCTCGATCGCGCGGCCGGTCCAGTCGAACAGCCGCGATCGCGGCGGCCGGCACCTGCACCAGCCAGTCCTGCGGTCTGAACCGGAGCTGCGCCCGCAGCCACCACACCGACAGGGTCCGGCGCAGGCGCGCGCGATAATGCTGCAGGCCGTCCCGGCTACGGCGGCGCAGCCAGAGCCGGCCTGCCGGAGGGCTTCTGCCCCGGCGGAGTGCGATTGGACGGCCCCCAAGAACAGCCTCTCCCTCGACGGCCTTTCAGGCCGGCGTTGTCACGGCTGTCTTTCTCCCTTAGAAGCCCCTCCGTCCGGGTTTCTGCGGCAGTGCAGTACGCGGCAAATTTTCGTCCGGAGAGTGAACGATGGGTTACAAAGTCGCGGTTGTCGGCGCCACGGGCAATGTGGGCCGTGAAATGCTCGATATCCTGGCCGAGCGGCGGTTTCCCGCCGACGAGGTCGTTGCGATCGCGTCGCGCCGCTCGATGGGCGTCGAGGTCTCCTATGGTGAAAAAACCCTGAAAGCCAAGGCGCTCGAGCATTACGACTTTTCCGATGTCGACATCTGCCTGATGTCGGCCGGCGGCACGGTGTCCAAGGAATGGTCGCCGAAGATCGCGGCCGCGGGCGCCGTGGTGATCGATAATTCCTCGGCCTGGCGCATAGACCCGGACGTGCCGCTGGTGGTGCCGGAAGTGAATGCCGACGCGGTCGCGGGCTTCCGCAAGAAGGGCATCATCGCCAATCCGAATTGCTCGACCGCGCAGCTCGTCGTGGTGCTGAAGCCGCTGCACGACAAGGCCAAGATCAAGCGCGTCGTGGTCTCGACCTATCAGTCGGTGTCGGGCGCCGGCAAGGACGGCATGGACGAGCTCGATCGTCAGACCAAGTCGGTCTATTCGCTCGGCGAACTCGAGGTGAAGAAGTTCACCAAGCGCATCGCCTTCAACGTCATCCCGCATATCGACGTGTTCATGGACGACGGCTACACCAAGGAAGAGTGGAAGATGGTGGTCGAGACCAAGAAGATTCTCGATCCGAAGATCAAGCTGCACGGCCACCTGCGTGCGCGTGCCGGTCTTCATCGGCCATTCGGAGGCGGTGAATATCGAATTCGAAAATCCGATCACCACCGACGAGGCGCACGAAGTCCTGCGCAACGCGCCGGGCGTGCTGGTCGTCGACAAGCGCGAGGATGGCGGTTACGTCACGCCGTATGAAGCGGCCGGCGACGACGCCACTTACGTCAGCCGCGTGCGCGAGGATCCGACCGTCGAGCACGGGCTTGCGCTGTGGTGCGTGTCGGACAATCTGCGCAAGGGCGCGGCGCTCAACGCGATCCAGATCGCCGAGAGCCTGATCAACCGCAAGCTGATCAGCGCGAAGAAGAAGGCGGCGTAATCGCCGTCATTGGCCGCGCGCGGACTTGTCCGCGCGCCGGCATGATGCGATCAGAACCGGGGGCCCGCCAGCAATCTCGGCTGCGCAACAGTGCGGCGGCCTGCGCGGCCACCGGCTGAAAGTCCCCGCTGCTCTGATCGAGCACCGACAGGGCTCCGGTCGCGACGTCGAAATACGCGCGCGTGGAGGTGTCAGCTTTCCGCGCTCGACCAGAATGCGCACGCAGGGAAAGGTCATCAGGTTGTCGAGCGTGTTGACCATCGAGGCCTGTTCGAGCCGCATCAGATAGTCGGTTCATCGGCATGTCGCCGCGCGGTCCGAGCGATTGCAGCGGCCGGCGCGATCAGTCTCCATCCATTTGCCGATGAAATCGCCGGGCGACAGCGGCTCGCCCTCCTCGGCGAAGGCGCGGATGCCGCCGCATTGCGCGTGGCCCAGCACCACGATATGCTTGACCTTCAGCGCCTGCACCGCGAATTCGAGCGCGGCCGAGACCGCGCGCTGCGCGCCGTCCGGCGTGTAGGGCGGCACCAGATTGGCGACGTTGCGCACCACGAACAATTCGCCCGGCCGCGCGTCGAAAATCACCTCCGGGCGACACCCGCGAATTGCAGCAGCCGATCACCATGATTTCCGGCGACTGGCCGTCTTCGGCCAGTTCCCGATAGCGGCTCTGTTCCTCCGGCAGGCGGCCGGCCGAGAAAGCGCGGTAGCCTTCGATCAGGCGTTCGGGAAAGCTCATGGCGACCTATCTGCCAGCGCTATGGCCGGCCTGTTCAATCACGCCCAGATCGCCATCCGCAACCCGTAACGATCGACGGGCGGCGGGTCCGGGAAACGGCCTCGCGAGCCCGGCATGGATGCGCCGCGCGATGGCGGCGCAGGCCAGCGCATCGAGCAGATCGTCCGGTCCGGCGCCCGGCGGCGGCGGGCTCGCCGCGGCTGCGCGCGGCAGTCCGGCCGCGACGAGAAGCTCGCGCCGCAGCGCCAGCCCCGGTTCGTAGGGCCGGCCCTTGACCTTCTTCGGCTCGGTCAGCGCGCGCTCGCCATTCAGGCGCCAGAACGCCACTTCCGGATGCACCTCGAAGCACGCGCGCGGCGCGCGCCGGGTCGGCGCGCAGGCATTCATCGACCTCGCGGATTTTCGGCGCGATCATGAAAAGCTGCTTCGAGATTTTCCGCGGCGGGTCGGAGGTCGCAAGCGCCACCGCGCAGGCCTCGCGATAATCGTCTGCTCCATCGCCGCGCGCGAGGGCACCGAGAACACCGACGATTGCCGCGCGCCGAGCAGCGGACGGATCGCATTCTCGGCCGCGCGTCCGCCATAGCCGGTGCGCTCCGGCAGGCCGATCGGCATGTCGACGGCGATGACGGCCGGATTTTCGGGCGTCGCGATCAGATGTCGGAAAAGTGCGGCACGACGCGGACGCGCGCCTCGTCGCCGGCGGGCGGACGAAGGCCACGATCCATCCGGCGCGGCAGCCGTCGACGCCGGCGAGCCAGATATCGCTGCCGCTCATTCGACCATTGTCGCCCATGGCTTACGCTGGCATGAGAATTGCGGTCTCGCTAGGCTTTGCGACCAAGGGGGAGATCATGACGCATCCGACCGCGCCGATCCGTGCTGTACATGCCGGGCTCCAATGCCCGCGCCATCGAGAAGGCGCGCACGCTGCCGGCCGACGGCGTCATCCTCGATCTCGAAGACGCGGTGGCGCCCGACGCCAAGGTCGCGGCGCGCGACCAGGTGGCGGCGGCGGTGAAGGCGGGCGGCTTCGGCATCGCGCGAGGTGTTCATCCGCGTCAACGGCATCGACACGCCGTGGCATGCCGACGACATGCACCGCGGCCGCGCATGCCGCGCCGGACGCGATCCTGGTGCCGAAGGTCAACTTCCCGAGCAGCTTGAAATGCTCGGCCAGCGCCTGCTCGACATGGGCACCGACCGCAAGACCCGGATCTGGGCGATGATCGAGACCCCGTTCGCGATCCTCAACATCGCCGATATCGCCGCGGCGGCGAAGGATTCGGAGACGCGGCTTGTCGGGCTTCGTGCTCGGCACCAACGATCTCGCCAAGGAGACCTCGGCGCGGCTGCTTCCCGGCCGCGCGCCGATGCTGCCCTGGCTCACGACCTGCGTGCTGGCGGCGCGCGCCTACGGGCTCGCCATTCTCGACGGCGTCTACAACGACATCGGCAATGCCGAAGGCTTCGTCGCCGAATGCGAGCAGGGCCGCGATCTCGGCATGGACGGCAAGACGCTGATCCATCCGAACCAGGTCGAGCCGTGCAACCGCGCGTTCTCGCCGAGCGAGGCGGAGATCGCGCAGGCGCGCAAGTTCATCGCCGCCTTCGACCTGCCGGAGAATGCCGACAAGGGCGCGATCATGCTGGACGGCCGCATGGTCGAGCGCATGCATGCCGATATCGCGCGCCGCACCGTCGCGATCGCGGATGCGATCGCGGCGCAGCGCGGCTGACACAGGAATGCTCGAACTCTATCATCACGGCTCATCCGTCTGCGCGGCCAAGGTCCGCTTCGCGCTGGCGGAGAAGAATCTCGAATGGAACGGCCATTACGTCGACATCCTGGCGGGCGAGCAATTCCAGCCGGATTTCCTGCGCATCAATCCGCGCGCGATGGTGCCGGCGCTCGTGCATGACGATCACATCATCATCGAATCGACCGTGATCTGCGAATATGCCGAGGATGTGTTTCCCGATCGCCCGATATTTCCGAAGGACCCGGTGCTGCGCGCGCAGGCGCGGGTCTGGACCAAGGCGGTCGACGAGGAACTGCATCCGGCCTGTTCGGCGATCACCTATGTGGTGTCGCACCGCCACACGATCCTGCGCGAGGTGCAGACGATTCGAGGATTTCCTGAAATCGCCGTCTTCCGAGAGCGTCGAGGCGCGCAAGGTGAAGTGGCAATGGATCGAGCATGGGCTCGCGGCGCCCGGCGCGCCGGAGAAAATCCGGCTCTATGACCGCTATCTGCACCGGATGGAAAAGGCGCTGGCCGGCCGCGACTGGCTGGTCGGCGACAATTTCTCCATCGCCGATATCGCGCTCGCCCCTTACGTCAATCGCCTCGACATGATGTCGATGAGCGCGATGTGGGAGGGCGGCCGGCTTCCGCGCGTGGAGGACTGGTTTGCCCGGCTGCGGCAGCGGCCGACCTTCAAGCCGTCTTTCCTCGACTGGATTCCGGAAGGGCTGACCAACGATCTCGCCGCCAACGGCAAGAAGTCGTGGCCGGAAGTGAAGGCCATCCTGCAAATCAACTGAGGAGCGTGGGGATCACGCCATGTCGCTCGAACTCTTCGCCGCCTATCTGCTCGCCTGCGTCGTGTTCACGCTGGTGCCGGGTCCGACCGTGACGCTGATCGTCGCCAATTCGCTGACGCATGGCACGCGCGCCGGCCTTGTCAATGTCGCCGGCACGCAAGCCGGGCTTGCCGTGTTCGTCGGCGTGCTGGTGATCGGGCTCGCCTCGGTGATCGAGACCATGGGCGTGTGGTTCGACTGGATCCGGTTTCTCGGCGCGGCCTATCTGATCTGGATCGGCATCAAGATGTTCCGCTCGTCCGGCCGGCTCGACGATCCGGGCCGGACGCCCACGCCGCGCGGCGGCTTCTTCCTGCAGGGCTTTCTGGTGATGCTGTCGCAATCCGAAGGTGCTGATCTTCTTCGGCGCCTTCATCCCGCAATTCGTCGATCCCGAAGGGCGACTATGTCTCGCAGGTGATCCTGCTCGGCGTGACCGCGATGCTGACCGCCGCGATCACCGACGGCGCCTATGCGATCCTGACCGGGCGCGCGCGGGTGATGTTCACGCAGGCGCGCGTGCGGCTGGTCTCGAAGGTGAGCGGTGTGTTCCTGATCGGCGGCGGCGTGTGGCTCGCGCTGACACGGACGCGGTGATCAGCGAAGCGGTCATGCGCGGGCTTGACCGCGCGGATCCGATCTTCAAAGAAATTGTTTGCGAAGTCGCATGGATTGCCGGGTTCAGAGCGCCGGCAGATGACGCGGAATGACTCACATCCACGGCCGCTCGGCGCCGACCTTGCTCTCGAAGGTGTCGATCTTGTCCTTCTTGACCATGGTCAGGCCGATATCGTCGAGGCCGTTGAGCAGGCAATGCTTGCGGTGCGGCATCGATCTCGAACTTGATCACGCCGCCGTCCGGGCCGCGGATTTCCTGCTTCTCGAGATCGATGGTCAGCGTCGCATTGGCGCCGCGCTCGGCATCGTCGAACAGCTTGTCGAGCTCGTCCTGCGTGACGCGGATCGGCAGGATGCCGTTCTTGAAGCTGTTGTTGTAGAAGATGTCGCCGAACGAGGTCGAGATCACGCAGCGGATGCCGAAATCGAGCAGCGCCCAGGGCGCATGCTCGCGCGAGGAGCCGCAGCCGAAATTGTCGCCGGCGACCAGGATCTTGGCGTTGCGATAGGCCGGCTTGTTGAGGATGAAATCCGGGTTCTCGCTGCCGTCGTCGTTGAAGCGCTTCTCCGAGAACAGGCCCTTGCCGAGCCCGGTGCGCTTGATGGTCTTCAGATATTGCTTCGGGATGATCATGTCGGTGTCGACATTGACCACCTTCAGCGGCGCCGCGACGCCTTCCAGAATCGTGAATTTGTCCATCGCTCTCATGTCCATGGACGGCCGCCGTGCGGCAGCCTGGAATTGTTCTTGTCATGCAATCGGCCGGGTCCGGGGTCAAGTGGAGGCGGCCGGCCGGACCAGGAGGACTGCCATGCGCGCTGCCATCTGCCGCGCCCAGGCTTCACCGGCGGCGCTTGGCAGGCGAAGACGCCGGTCAGACCAGCGTGTCGATGCCGGCCTTGGCGATCTGCTCGTCCTCGTGCGATTGCACGCCGGAAACCCCGATCGCGCCGACGCATTCGCCTTGATACATGATCGGCAGGCCGCCCTGGATCTGCAGCACGCCCGGAAAATTCATGAAGGCCGGACGCTCCTTGACCCGGTCTTCCCAGAATTTCGACGGCCGCCGCGTGATCGCGGAGGTCTTCGCTTTCGGGTCGCGACCTCGGCGGTGGTCGGGCCGGCGCCCTCCATGCGATCGAGATAGAGCAGCACGCCCGCATCATCGACGATGGCGATGGTGACGTTCCATTTGTTCTTCTCGGCCTCCGCCCTGCAGGCTGCGGCCATCTTGTGAACGTCGGACGATTGTCAGGCACGGCTTCTTTCGCATGGTGTCTCTCCCCTTGATGCATAGTTCGAAGCGTTATTGAACGCTGGCTTCGATCGCTTCCATGTCGTCGTCGGACAGGCCGAAATGGTGGCCGATCTCGTGCACCAGCACATGCGTGATGATGGCGCCGAGTGTCTCGTCGTGCTCCGCCCAGTAATCGAGGATCGGACGGCGGTAGAGCCAGATCATGTTGGGCATCTGGGTCGGCGCGCTCTCGGAGCGGAACGGCAATCCGACGCCCTGGAACAGGCCCGAGAATGTCGAACTCGCTTTCGAGCTTCATCTCCTCGACCACATCCGGCGGACGGGAAAATCCTCGACGCGGATGATCACGCCTTCGCACAGCGAACGGAATGTCATCCGGCAACCGGCGGAAGGTGTCGGCCGCGATCGACTTCCATGTCGTCGAGCGACAGCGCCTTGACCGCGCGCCAGGAGAGCGGATCGGCAAGCGGATCCGACGGAGCGGGTCGTCGGGAGTGTCAGCGGACATAGGTGAGTACAGATAGACGCAAAGGCCGACGAAGGCGAATGCGCCCGAGCGTGCGGCCGATACGGCGGCCCCAGCGTTCGATCGGATCGGAATTGTCGGCGCGTCGGCGGCGGCGAAATATCCGGAGGCGCGTGCGAACAAGCCGTGCAGCATGTCGCGCTCGCGGCCGAAGCCGCGTCAAGATCGCGCAAGCGCGGCCTGCTGCTTTTCGGAATTCGGGTCCGGCGGTTCCATCGCGCCATCCTAGGCCGGCGCCGGCCGCCCGCTCAAACGCGGTTGACCTCGCAAGTCGGATGGGGGAGCGTTCAGGCATGAAGCAAATCTGCCGTTACCGCTGTGATGCTGCTGCGCTTTGGCCTGTTGCCGCAGCGCCTTGTGGCGTCTGACATGCATCAGGCGATGAATCGGCGCGACAGCTCGATCGGAACTGCACGAATTTTCGGCGCAATCGCGCCCGGAACAGCAGCGTCCGCGCATCCGGGTCGACCGCGATCAGCCGGCGGCCTACGAATTTCCGCGGCCCGGACCTTATTCCTGGCCGGGTCCCGGCTGCGGTGCGGCAATGCGTCGACTGGTACGCGACGGAATATCGTCCGAGTGGTACCGTCGTCACTCCGCAGATGCGGTGCCGCTGGGTCCGGAGGTATTAACGTTAGCCGGTTCTGTCGATGTCCGCATCTGCTCGGGGACGATTGAAACGTATGCCGCCGGGCGTTTATGGTGGAGGTGGCAGGTTCACTCTTGGAGAAGACCCTATGCTGAAGACTCTTCGCCTGCCTCGCCGCTGTTCGGCGCGCTGATCGCGATCACGCCCGTTCCGGCAAGCGCCGCTGCGGATGGCGTGCAGAACTCGGTTCCGGCCGTGACGCACGACGAAATCAGCGCGCGCCGCTACTATTATCGCGTACTATCGGCCGTATCGCTACTACCGGCCGTATCGCTATTATTATCGGCCGCGTTACTACCGGCCGTATCGCTACTACTACTACTGAGCAGATCGCGTCACAGCGACAAGGCCCGCCGAGAGGCGGGCCTTTTTGTTTGCGTTGCACACCGGATGTTGCCGGTCGCCCCTTGCAACGATCGCTGCAACTGGACGCGCTTTGGCGCGTTCGGTATCAAGCGACGGGCGACAACAAGCAAGGAGTCTGGATATGAGGAAACTCTTCTTGGCTTTCGCGGCTTTGGGCTTCGCCGCTTTGCTGGCCACGTCGATGCCGGCGAGTCAAGGCCGCGACTCGACGGAGCGAATAGCGCTCGTCGAACACAGCGACGTCTCGGCGCGACGTCATTGGCGCGGCCATCGTCATTGGCGGGGCCATCGTCATTGGCGTGGGCGCCATTGGGGCTATCGCCACCGCTATTGGGGACCGCGATACCGCTATTGGGGTCCGCGCTACCGCTATTGGGGCCCGCGCTATTATTGGGGCCCGCGTCGAGTGTGGTGGGGCCCGCGCTATTATTGGGGTCCGCGCATCCGGGTTTACTGGGGCCCGCGAGTTTACTGGCGCCCGCGATACTGGTGGTGATTCCACCCTTCAACCAAGGCAATGGGCCCGCTGCACGCGGGCCTTTTGTTTCGTGGCGTGGGGAAGTGTGACAATCCGGACGAAACTCTCGGCGCTCCCGAACGTTCGATAGGCACGGGGTGGCGCATGAGAAGGAGTTCGTCCATGAAACACGCAATCGCGCTGGCTGCAGCGGCCGGTCTGGCCTCGGTCCTCGCCTTGCCGGCAAGCGCAGAAACCGCTTCGGGCAGCGACGGCCTGCGCGGCAAGGCACACGTGAATCGTCAGGCCGAGCACACCGACATCAGTTCGCGCCGCTACTAACCGGCATTACGGCTATCGCGGCTATCGTCCGTATCGCTACGGCTATTACCGCGCCGTATTACCGGCCCGTATTACTACGGCCCGTATGCCTATGGCCCGGGCGTGAGCTTCGGCTTTGGCGGCGGCCCGCGCTTCGGCGTCTGGTTCTGATCGCACGACGGCGGCGACAGCGATGACAAAAGAAAAGGCCCGCGCAAGCGGGCCTTTCTATTGATCATCGATGTCTGCGCAAATCGCGCGTCGTTACTTCCACTCGCGCACGTCGACGAAATGGCCGGCGACCGCCGCCGCCGCCGCCATCGCCGGCGACACCAGATGGGTGCGGCCCTTGAAGCCCTGACGGCCTTCGAAATTGCGGTTCGAGGTCGAGGCGCAGCGCTCGTCCGGCGTCAGCTTGTCCGGGTTCATCGCAAGGCACATCGAGCAGCCCGGCTCGCGCCATTCGAAGCCGGCCTTCAGGAAAATCTTGTCGAGGCCTTCGGCTTCCGCCTGCTCCTTCACCAGACCCGAGCCCGGCACGATCATCGCGTTGACGTTGGCGTTGACCGTATGGCCCGCCACGATCTTCGCGACTTCGCGCAGATCCTCGATGCGGCCGTTGGTGCAGGAGCCGATGAACACGCGGTCGAGCTTGATGTCGGTGATCTTGGTGCCCGGCCTGCAGGCCGATATATTCGAGCGCGCGCTTCTTGGAGAGGCGCTTGGCTTCGTCGGCGATGTCGTCCGGGTTCGGCACCGTGCCGGTGATCGACACCACGTCCTCCGGGCTGGTGCCCCAGGTGACGAGCGGCGGCAGCTTGGCGGCGTCGAGCCTGATCTCCTTGTCGAAATGCGCGCCGTCGTCGGAGCGCAGCGTCTCCCAGTAGCGCAGCGCGCGATCCCAGTCGGCGCCCTTCGGCGACTTCGGCCGGCCCTTCAGGATACTCGTAGGTCTTCTCGTCCGGCGCCACCATGCCGGCGCGGGCGCCGCCTTCGATCGACATGTTGCAGATCGTCATGCGGCCTTCCATCGAGATCGAGCGGATCGCCTCGCCGGCATATTCCAGCGCATAGCCGGTGCCGCCGGCGGTGCCGATCTCGCCGATGATGGCGAGGATGATGTCCTTCGCGGTGACGCCGGGCGGCAATTGGCCGTCGACGATCGCGCGCATGTTCTTCGATTTCTTCTGGATCAGCGTCTGGGTCGCGAGCACATGCTCGACCTCCGAGGTGCCGATGCCGTAGGCGAGCGCGCCGAACGCGCCATGCGTCGCGGTGTGGCTGTCGCCGCACACGATCGTGGTGCCCGGCAGCGTGAAGCCCTGTTCCGGGCCGATGATGTGGACGATGCCCTGGCGCTTGTCGAACTCGTTGTAATATTCGAGCCCGAAATCCTTCGCATTCTGCGCCAGCACCGCGATCTGCTCGGCGCTTTCCGGATCGGGATTGGGCAATTTGCGATCGGTGGTCGGCACGTTGTGGTCGACCACGGCGAGCGTCTTGTGCGGCGCGCGCACCTTGCGCCCCGAATTGCGCAGGCCTTCGAAGGCCTGCGGCGACGTCACCTCATGCACCAGATGCCGGTCGATATAGAGCAGGCAGGTGCCGTCCGGCTGCTTCGTCGACCAGATGGTCGTCCCAGATCTTGTCGTAGAGCGTGCGCGGTTTCATTGGTTCTTAATCTCGATTGCGATGAACGGATCGGTGCAGGGATCGCGCGCGCGATGCGCGCGAGCGACACGATCAAAGACCGGCCTGGATCGACGCCGTCATGCGGCCGAAAAAGCGTCCCGGCAGGCGATCGTGATCGCGCAGCACGAAGGGCGCGCGGACATCCGGCAAATGCCTGGTTCGACCGGGTTTCATGGCTTCGATATAACAATTCAAGACTGAAGCCGCAATGAAGCGAATGCGCACGACAGCGCATGAAAAAGGCCGGACGAAGCCGGCCTTTGATCGTATCCGCGATGGAGGGCGCGATTACTCCGCGGCTTCCTTGGCGCCTTCGGCATTGCCGCCGTGACGGCCCTGCGACTCGGCGATGCGGGCCGACTTGCCGCGCACGGCCGCGCAGATAATACAGCTTGGCGCGGCGCACCTTGCCGCGGCGCACGACCTTGATCGAATCGATCATCGGCGCATAGAGCGGGAACACGCGCTCGACGCCCTCGCCGTAGGAAATCTTGCGCACCGTGAAGTTCTCGTTCAGCCCGCCGCCCGAGCGCGCGATGCACACGCCCTCATAGGCCTGCACGCGGGTGCGGTCGCCTTCCGTCACCTTGACGTTGACGAGCACGGTGTCGCCCGGCTCGAAATCCGGAATGGTCTTGCCGGCGGAGAGCTTCGCGACCTGTTCCTGTTCGAGCTGCTTGAATGATGTTCATGGCGAAATCTCCAAATCGGCGGCGCCGGGTCTCGGTCTGCGATCGGCAGGACCGACATGCACGGCACGGCAAGCAAGGGACTGTTTGTCCGGTTTCGGGCCGGTTTCTAGTCGAAACCGGGCGGCTTGTCACCCGTCAGATGGGCCTTTTCTGGGCGGTTTTTCGGCCGTTTCGGGCGGCCCAGAGGTCGGGCCGGCGGGCTTTGGTGAGCCGTTCGGCCTCCGCCCGCCGCCAGGCGGCGATTTTGGCGTGGTCGCCGGACAGCAGCACCTCCGGGATCGGCCGGCCCTCGAATATCTGCGGCCGCGTGAAATGCGGGTATTCCAGCAGCCCCTCGGCGAAGCTTTCCTCCTGCCCGGAGACCGCCTTGCCCATGACGCCCGGGATCAGCCGCACGCAGGCATCCAGCAGCACCAAAGCCGCGATCTCGCCGCCCGAGAGCACGTAATCGCCGATCGAAACCTCCTCGAGGCCGCGGGCCTCGATCACCCGCTCGTCGACCCCCTCGAACCGCCCGCAGACCAGCACGACGCCCGGGCCGCCGGCTAGTTCAATGACCCGCTGCTGGGTCAATGGCCGACCGCGCGGGCTCATCAGCAGGCGCGGCCGATCGTCGCTTCCGCGCGGCATCGATCGCGCGCGCCAGCACATCGGCCTTCATCACCATGCCCGGCCCGCCGCCGGCCGGGGTGTCGTCGACCGAGCGATGCATGCCGATGCCGAAATCGCGGATGTCGATGGCATCGAGCGACCAGATGCCGGCGCGCGAGCGCCTTGCCGGCGAGGCTCATGCCGAGCGGGCCCGGAAACATGTCCGGGAAGATGGTGAGCACGGTGGCGCGGAAGGTCATGGCATTTTGTCCGGCGTCCCCGCGAAGGCGGGGCCATACGCACCGAGCAATAATCGATTCTGGTTAGGTCCCCTCGCGCGCGGCTTCGCCGCGTTGGCCGGGACGACACCGAAATTTCGTCAGCGACGATCTCCTCCGGCAGCTCCACGACGATCGTCCGCCCGCGACGTCGACCTGCGGCACGGTTGCCTCGTTGAAAGCGAGCATCGTGCTGCCGCCATGGAGCAGGCGAATTTCGACGATGTCGCCGGCGCCGAAATTGTGGATCGCGATCACTTCGCCGAGCGTCTCGCCGGAGGCGTTGACCGCGGCAAGTCCGATCAGGTCGGCGTGGTAGAATTCGCCGTCTTCCGGCGCCGGCAGCCGGTCGCGCTCGACATAGAGATTGACGTTGCGCAGCGCCTCGGCGGCCTCGCGTCGCGTGACGCCGTGAAAGCGCACGATGAAGCCGTCCTTCGCCGGCCCGACGACTTCGATCTCGAGGCGTTGCGCGCCGTCTTCGGTTTCGAGCGGGCCGTAGGTCGCGAAGGCCTGCGGATCGGCGGTGAAGGAGCGCAGCATGCACGCCGCCGCGCAAGCCGTGCGCGGCGCCGATCTGCGCCACGCAGACTCGTTGCTCGCGCCCGCGATCCGGACGCGCAGCCACTTGCGGATTAGCTCGCCGGCTTGGCGGGAGCGGCAGCCGCGGCCTTGGCGGCTTCTTCCGCGCGCGCCTTGCGTTCCTTGCGCGGCACCGCCTTTTCCGGATTGTTGCGCGTCTCGCGCTTCAGCACGCCGGCGGCGTCGAGGAAACGCTTGATGCGATCGGACGGCTGCGCGCCCTTGGCGATCCAGGCCTTGGCCTTCTCGATATCGAACTTGAGCCGGTCGGCGTTGTCCTTCGGCATCAGCGGATTGTAATAGCCGAGCCGCTCGATGAAGCGGCCGTCGCGCGGCGAGCGCGAGTCGGCGACGACGATGTGATAGACCGGGCGCTTCTTGGTGCCGGCACGGGCCATGCGCAGTACGACGGGCATTTGAGTTCCTTTCGTTATGTCTTTGTCATTCCGGACGCTGCGGAGCGCGCGAACCGGAATTCAGATGCAGACATGCTGTCGCTGGATTTCGGATCGCGACTTCGTCGCGTCCGGAATGACGGTGAGGGTTGAGCCGCTTTCATTTCTTCTTCCCAAGGCCGGGAAATCCTGCCAGCCCGGCAATTTCGGCGCCAAGTCCGGGCAGCCCCGGCATTCCGGGATATTCGTCGGCAGGCTCGGCATGCCGGGCGGCAAGCGCCGCCACCCTGCTGCCTGCATCTTCTCCGCCATCTTCTGCATCTCTTCGGCGACGGCATGCCGCCGCCGATGCCCATCGCATTGGCGAGCTGCGCCATCGGGCCGCGCTTGGCGCCGCCCATGGCCTTCATCATGTCGGCCATGCCGCGATGCATTTTCAGCAGCTTGTTGATCTGTTCCGGCGAGGTGCCGGAGCCCGCCGCGATGCGCTTCTTGCGGCTGGCTTTCAGAATGTCGGGGTTGCGCCGTTCCTGCGGCGTCATCGAATTGATGATCGCGCATTGCCGCTTCAGCATCGAATCGTCGAGATTGGCGGCGGCGAGCTGGTTCTTCATCTTGGCCATGCCCGGCATCATGCCCATCAGGCCGCACATGCCGCCCATCTTCTGCATCTGCGCGAGCTGCTCGCGCAGATCGGTGAGATCGAACGCGCCCTTGCGCATGCGCTCGGCGGTGCGCGCTGGCCTTCTCGGCGTCGATATTGGCGGCGGCCTTCTCGACCAGCGAGACGATGTCGCCCATGCCGAGGATGCGGCCGGCGATGCGCGCGGGATCGAAGATCTTCCAGCGCATCCATCTTTTCGCCGGTGCCGATCAGCTTGATCGGCTTGCCGGTGACCGCGCGCATGGAAAGCGCCGCGCCGCCGCGGCCGTCGCCGTCGACGCGCGTCATCACGATGCCGGTCAGGCCGACGCGCTCGTCGAAGGAGCGCGCGAGATTGACCGCGTCCTGGCCGGTCAGCGCATCGGCGACCAGCGATCACCTCATGCGGATCGGCGGCGCGCTTCACCTCGGCGGCTTCCGCCATCATCGCTTCGTCGAGCGTGATGCGGCCGGCGGTGTCGAGCAGCACCACGTCGTAGCCGCCGAGCTTCGCGGCCTCGATCGCGCGCCTGGCGATCTGCGGCGGCGTCTGGCCGGCGACGATCGGCAGCGTATCGACGCCGACCTGCTTGCCGAGCACCGCGAGCTGCTCCATCGCGGCCGGACGGCGGGTGTCGAGCGAGGCCATCAGCACCTTGCTCTTGTTGAGCTCGGTGAGGCGCTTGGCGACCTTGGCGGTGGTGGTGGTTTTGCCGGAGCCCTGCAGGCCGACCATCATGATCGCGACCGGCGCCGGCGCGTTGAGATCGATCGGCTCGCGCGTCCGAGCCGAGCGTCGTCGACCAGCTCGTCGTGGACGATCTTCACGACCATCTGGCCGGGCGTGACCGACTTGATCGACGTCGGCGCCGACCGCGCGTCTCGCGCACCCGGTCGATGAAGGCGCGCGCCACGTCGAGCGCGACGTCGGCTTCGAGCAGCGCGCGGCGCACCTCGCGCATCGCGGCATCGACGTCCTCCGGCCGACAGCGCACCGCGCCGCGTCAGGCTGTCGAGAATTCCACTCAAGCCGTTCCGACAGATTGTCGAACATGCGCTCTTTCCGAGCCCGGCAACGACAGGCTCAAAACAAAAGGCGCCCGAGGGCGCATTGCGCTGTCGGGCGGGGACCTCCGGTCTCGCGGGACCGGTCGGCGGCTCAAAACGTCACATCTCTTGCGAGAGCGGGCGGAAACTAGGGCGCGGCGGCCCGGCAAGTCAAGGAAAGCCGGGTCTTTGCGGCCAACCATGCGCTTTTCGTCGTCCGGGGTGCGGTGTCGATCCTGGCCCGCAGCCTCGTCGTAACCCCGGCGGCTCGAATAAAATACCAGCGTCATCAGGCCGATACCGACAACCAGAGAGGCGACGATGCCGATCGCCATCGCGGCATAGCCGTGGCCGGACATCTCGACGTCGGATTCAAGGTTCCATCCGGTAATGCCGGTCCAGACAGCGATCGCGGCAAGGACCAGAAGAACGGCTATGAGGACCTTGGCACCCATGGCTCAAAAATAAGCACGGAAGCCTGAAGCTTCCAGAGCCGCGGCCGGCCTATTTGACCGGGAAAATCACCTCGATCACCAGTTCGTCCTCCGGCGTGGTGCGCGGATCGGTGACATAGCGCTCGATGAACAGCTCGCCCGGCTGGATGTTCTTCTCGTCGAAGAAATTGGTGATCGCCTCGTAGAGATTTTCCATCCCGTCATAGGCGCCGCGATGGACGAATTTGTAGGCCTTGCCGGTCGGCGCCGGACCGACCGCGAGATCGCCCTTGGGCGGATTGTCGAACGGTGCCCATGACCGGAACCGCCGCCTTGTAATCGAAGCCGGTATCGTCGGCGCCGGTATAGATCATCATCGCGTCGCCGTCGGGCTTCAGCCCGCGCCGGTCGACATATTCGTGCACCGTGCGCAAGGCCTCGACCAGCGTCTCATAGGCGGTGTCCCAGGTTCCGGTGCCGGTGAGATAGACGATGGTCTTTTCCGGCAGCGTGATCTCGATGCCGAACGCGTCTGTCGTTGGCGGGGTCTCTGCAGCCGCCGGCCCGGTCCAGATCGCGATCGCGCCCACACCGCCAAGGATACCGCCAAGGATACCGCCAGCGCCGAAACGGCGGACGCTATCGACCGGGCGAACAACATGTCGTTTCTCCATGATGTGACGGCATGATCCGATTCGATGCCGACCTTTTCATGACTTAACACGCGAGCGGCCGCTTTATGTCGCCTAATCCGGCGGCGGCATTGCGCCGCTGGCAAAGGCGCGCCGTTTGGCCCATATAGGCGGCATCGGAAATCCGCAGCACCGGCATGAGCGCGCTCGCCAACCACGCCTTCGTGAAGATGAACGGCATCGGCAACGAGATTGTCGTTGTCGACATGCGCGCGCGCCCGCGATGCGATCACGCCCGCCGATGCGCGCGCGGTGGCCGCGCCCGAGGCGCGCCCTACGATCAGCTGATGGCGCTGTATCCGCCGCGCGCGCCGGGCACCGAAAGTTTCGTTCGCATCTTCAACAATGACGGTTCCGAATCCGGCGCCTGCGGCAACGGCATGCGCTGCGTCGCCTCGCGCATCTTCGACGAGACCGGCAAGGACGCGCTGACCTTCGAGACCAAGGCCGGCCTGATCAATTGCTGGCGCGGTCCGGAGCCCGGCACCTTCACCGTCGACATGGGCGTGCCGCGTTTCGGCTGGAAGGAAATTCCGCTCGCGGAGGAATTCCGCGACACCCGCGGCATCGAATTGCAGATCGGGCCGATCGACAAGCCGATCCTGCACACGCCCTCGGTCGTCAACATGGGCAACCCGCATGCGGTGTTCTGGGTCGACGATCCGTATGCCTACGATCTCGAAAAATTCGGCCCGATGCTGGAACATCACCCGATCTTTCCCGAACGCGCCAATATCTCGCTCGCGTGCGGTGAAGTCGCGCGAGCACATCGTGATGCGCACCTGGGAGCGCGGCGCGGGGCTGACCAAGGCCTGCGGCTCGGCCGCCTGCGCGGTCGCGGTCGCCGCGGCGCGGCTGAAGCGCAGCCGATCGCAAGGTGCGGATGTCGCTGCCGGGCGGCGATCTCGTGATCGAATGGCGCGAGCGCGACGATCATGTGCTGATGACCGGCGGCGTCGAATTCGAATTCGAGGGCCGCTTCGATCCGGCGCTTGTTCGCGCAAGCGGCGTCCGCGTGACGTCATGAGCGTCGAGATCGTCACCTTCGGCTGCCGCCTCAACACGCATGAATCCGAAATCATGCGGCGCAAGGCGCAGGCGGCCGGGCTCGACCGATGCGGTGGTGGTCAATACCTGCGCGGTGACGGCGGAAGCGGTGCGGCAGGCGCGCCAGACCATCCGCAAGCTTCGCCGCGAACGGCCCGGATGCGCGCATCGTGGTCACCGGCTGCGCGGCGCAGACCGAGCCCGCGACCTTCGCCGCCATGCCGGAAGTCGACCGCGTGGTCGGCAATACCGAGAAATTCGAGGTCGCGGCCTGGGCGCGATACGCGTGAGGCGTTCGCGCGCGACGCGTTCGGCATCGCCGCCGAAGAAAAGATCGTCGTCAACGACATCATGGCGGCGCGCGAAACGGCGCTTGCATCTGATCGACGGCATCGAGGGCCGTGCGCGCGCCACCGTGCAGATCCAGAATGGCTGCGACCATCGCTGCACCTTCTGCATCATCCCCTATGGCCGCGGCAATTCGCGCTCGGTGCCGATGGGCGAGATCGTGACGCAGGTGCGCCGCCTGACCGAAAACGGCTATCGCGAGATCGTGCTCACCGGCGTCGACATCACGAGCTACGGGCAGAATCTTCCCGGCGCGCCGAAGCTCGGCGCGCTGGTAAAGCAGATCCTGAAGCATGTGCCGGAGCTGGAGCGGCTGCGGCTGTCCTCGATCGATTCGGTCGAAGCGGACCGCGATCTGCTCGATGCGCTCGCAACCGACGCGCGGCTGATGCCGCATCTGCATCTGTCGCTGCAGGCCGGCGACGACATGATCCTGAAGCGCATGAAGCGGCGGCACTTGCGCGCCGATGCGATCGCCTTCTGCGAGCAGGTGCGGCGCCTGCGGCCCGACGTGGTGTTCGGCGCCGATATCATCGCCGGCTTTCCGACCGAGACCGAAGAGATGTTCGCGCGTTCGCTCGACATCGTCGACGAATGCGGGCTGACGCATCTGCATGTATTTCCGTTCTCGCCGCGGCCCGGCACGCCGGCGGCGCGCATGCCGCAGGTTGCGCGCGAGGTCGTGAAGGCGCGCGCGCAAACGCCTGCGCGACAAGGGCGAAGCGGCGCTCCGCCGTCATCTCGACGGCGAAATCGGCGGCCTGCGGCGTGTGCTGACCGAATCCGAATCGATCGGCCGCACCGAGCATTTCACGCAGGTGCGAGTCGCCCGCGAGATCGAGCCCGGGCGCATCGTCGAGATGCGGATTGCGGCGCATGACGGCCGCCACCTGATCGCGGCGTGATCGCATGCTGGTTCGCGAAGGCGAAACCTTCTCCGAAACGCTGACCATGACGCCGGAGGAGGCGAAGTCCTTTTCCAGGGCGGCGCGCGATTTCAATCCGCTGCATCTCGACGAGGATTTCGCGGCCAGGAGCCGTTACAAGAAGCTGATCGTCAGCGGCACGCAGATGGCCGCGCATCTGATGGCGCTGACGGCGACGCATTTCACCGGCCGCGGCGAAGCGGTGGGACTGGATTTCTCCCTTCGCTTTCACAAGCCGGTCTATGCCGACGAAACGGTGACGCTGTTCTGGGAGGTCACCGAGGTGAAACCCACCGGCAAGGCCGAGGTTGTGACAATGAAGGGCCGCGTTACCAACGAGAAGGGCGAGCTCGCGGTCGCCGCCACCGGCCGCATCATGGTGGCGGAGAAGCTTTAGTCTGCCTTCCACCCGCAGGCCGCCAACCCCTCGCGCATATGCGGCGGCACCGGCGCGACGACGCGGATCGGATCGCGATTCTTGTAGAGCGGCACCACGATCTCGCGCGACAGCAGATGCAGGATCGGCCCGCCGAAGCGCGGCGAATTGCCGTAGATCGAGTCGCCCACGATCGGCCAGCCCATCGCCTGGCAATGAACGCGAAGCTGATGGGTGCGGCCGGTGACGGGTTCGAGCGCGAGCCAGCTCTTGCCGGCCGCCCGCCCCATCACCTTCCAGGTGCTCACGCTCGGCTGGCCTTGCGGATCCACCTTCATCCACCAGCCGCGGGTCTCGTTGAGTCTTCCGAGCGGCAGATCGATAATGCCCTCGTCGGCCTCCGGCCCGCCTTCCACCAGCGCCCAATAGGTCTTGCCGACCTTTCCGTGCTTGAACAGGTCGCCCAGCGTCGCCAGCGCCTTGCGATGGCGGCCGAGCACCAGGCAGCCGGAGGTTTCGCGGTCGAGCCGGTGCGCGAGCGCCGGCGCCCGCGGCAGGCCGAAGCGCAGCGCGTCGAAATGGTCCTCCAGCGCGCCTTTTGTGCCCGCGGCCTTGGTGGCGGCGCCTACCGGCCCGCGATGCACCGGCAGGCCGGCCGGCTTGTCGATCACCAGCATCAGCCCGTCGCGGTACAGAAGCCGCGCTTCCATCTCTTCCGGTGTCATGCGTAAACCGCTATCACGGCCGCCCATGAATGACACGACCACGGAACCGACTCGCCGCGGAAAGCTGGTGGCAGCGCCTGAGCGGCGGGCTGAAGCGCAGCTCCGGCTCGCTCGGCACGGCGCTCACCGACCTGGTCGCGCAAGCGCAGGCTCGATTCGGCCATGCTCGACGAAATCGAGGATGCGCTGATCCGCGCCGATCTCGGGCTTGCGACCGCCGCGCGCATTTCGCGACGCGATCGGGCAGGGCCGCTACGACACCGATATTTCCGAGGACGACCTCAAGGCGGTGGTGGCGGCCGAGGTCGAGAAGGTGCTGATTCCGGTGGCGGCGCCGCTTCGTCGTCGAAGGGCGCCAAGCCCTTCGTCATCCTGGTGTCGGGCGTCAACGGTTCCGGCAAGACCACCACCATCGGCAAGCTGGCGGCGAAATTCTCGCGCGAAGGCAAAAAGGTCATGCTGGCGGCGGGCGACACCTTCCGCGCCGCGGCGATCGAGCAATTGAAAATCTGGGGCGGCCGGGTCGGCGCCAAGGTCATCGCGCGCGAGCAAGGGGCGGATGCCGCCGGCATCGCCTTCGATGCGGTCACGGCGGCGAAGGCCGAGGGCGCCGATGTGCTGCTGATCGACACCGCCGGCCGCCTGCAGAACCGCGCCGAGCTGATGGACGAGCTGGAAAAGATCGTGCGGGTGATGAAGAAGGTCGAGCCGACCGCGCCGCATGCGGTGCTGCTGGTGCTCGATGCCACCGTCGGCCAGAACGCGATTTCGCAGGTCGAGGCCTTCGGCAAGATCGCGGGCGTCACCGGCCTCGTGATGACCAAGCTCGACGGCACCGCGCGCGGCGGCATTCTGGTGGCGATCGCGGAGAAATTCGATTTGCCGATCCATTTCATCGGCGTCGGCGAGGGCATCGACGACCTGCAGCCGTTCACCGCGCGCGACTTCGCGCGCGCCATTGTGGGGCTCGAGGATTGAGCGGCGCTGACAAGCCGCGATAGAAGCGATCATGGAAAAGAAAGCCCAGCTCAATCCGTTCGTGAAGCTCGCGCTCGATTTCGGGCCGCTGATCCTGTTCTTCGTCGTCAATGGCCGCGCCGGGATTTTCTGGGCCACCGGCGTGTTCATGGCCGCGGTTGTGGTCGCGATCCTGGTGTCCTATGCGCTGATCAAGCGCTTTCCGATCATGACCATCGTCACCGCCTTCATCGTGGTGGTGTTCGGCACGCTCACCATCGTGCTGCAGAACGACGTGTTCGTGAAGATGAAGACCACGATCATCTATCTGCTGTTCGCGACCGTGCTCGCGGCCGGGTCGTCCTGAAAAAGCCGTTTCTGGAAATCGCCTTCGATTCGGTGTTCCATCTCACCGAGGAAGGCTGGCAGAAGCTGACGATCCGCTGGATTATATTTTTCGTGGCGATGGCGATCGTCAACGAGATCGTCTGGCGCACGCAGACCACCGATACCTGGGTCGCCTTCAAGACCTTCGGCTTTATCCCGCTGACCTTCGTCTATGCGCTCGCGCAATTTCCGCTGATGCAGAAATATGCCGCAGAACCCGACAAGGCCTGATGCAGTCGTCCCCGCTTTCGCGGGAACGACTGAGGATGCTACTTCCCCGCCAGCGCCTTCTCGATTGCCGGCATCACCACCGCCTTCATGTTGTCCTCGGTGAGCGGGCCGACCAGCTTGTAGGCGATGCGGCCGTCGCGGCCGACCAGGAACGTTTCCGGCACGCCATACACGCCCCATTCGATCGCGGCGCGCCCGTTCGGATCGGCGCCGACCGCCGCGAACGGATTGCCGTAGCGGCCGATGAAATCGCCGCGCATTGTCGGGCTGGTCCTTGTAATTGATGCCGACGAGGCGGATGCGCTTGTCCTTGGCGAGTTCCTCCAGGAACGGCACCTCGTCGTGGCAGGGCACGCACCACGAGGCCCAGACATTCACCACCGTCACATTGCCCTTGAATTCGGCGGCGTTCAGCCCGGGCAGCGGCTTGCCGTCCTGCATGAGGCCCAGGACCGGCGGCAAATCCGCCTTCGGCGCCTCGCGTCCGATCAGCGCCGAGGGGATGCGCGAGGGATCGCCCGACGCCGAGCCGGAAAAAGAACAGGGCGGCGAGCGCGAGAAACAGCAGGAGCGGCAAAGCCACCAGAATCTTGCGGCGCGCCGGCGTTGCGCCGGACGTTTCGGGCACGCTCATGCGGCGGACTTTTGCTCGGTCGAATTGCGGGCGTCGGATCGTCGGGTGATGCCGCGCGCCTCGAAATCGGCAAGCGTGCGTTTGAGCGAGCGGTTCTCGGTCACGATCCAGCCGATCAGCAGCGCAACGATGAAGCCCGCCGCGGCATAGGACGCGACGATGAAAAAGCTGTGCGGTCCGAGATCCATATCGTCAGCGTCCAGTCCTTCTAGCGTCCAGGTGCGAGTTCGGCCTGCATCATCTGCATGGAGCGGACGCGGCGCTTGAGGATTTCGTTGCGCATGGCGGCGACATGCAGCGTGACGAACAACAGCGTGAAGGCGATCGCCATCACCAGCAGCGGCATCAGGATGGTCGGATGGATGGCGGAGCCGCTCATCTTCACCACCGAGGCCGGCTGATGCAGCGTGTTCCACCAGTCGACCGAGAACTTGATGATCGGGATGTTGATCGCGCCGACCAGCGTCAGGATCGCGGCCGCGCGTCCGGCGCGGGTCGGATCGTCGATGGTGCGCCAGAGCGCGATCACGCCGAGATACATCAGGAACAGCACGAAGCACCGAGGTCAGCCGCGCGTCCCAGACCCAATAGGTGCCCCACATCGGCCGGCCCCAGAGCGAGCCGGTGATCAGGCAGATCAGCGTGAAGGCGGCGCCGATCGGCGCCGCGGCCTTGGCGGCGACGTCGGCCAGCGGATGCCGCCAGACCAGCGTGCCGAGCGCCGCGATGGTCATCACCGTCCAGCCGAACATGGCGAGCCAGGCCGACGGCACGTGGAGGAACATGATCTTCACGGTCGCGCCCTGCTGGTAGTCGTCGGGCGCGCCGGCGGCGAGCCAGAAGCCATACGCGAAAGCGAGCGCGGTCGCAGCCGCGAGCCAGGGCAGAGCCTTGGCCGACAGCGACAGGAAGCGGGTCGGATTGGCGAGATCGATCAAGGCCATTGGATTACGTACATTCTCCTGACCGTCATTCCGGATTCGCGCCTGCCGGCCGGAATGACGGGTCAATTTAGTCCGACTTGAACTTGGTCGCTACGTGCCGTCGAAAAATGGCATCGAACACGGAATCGTGAGCCTATTCCTGCCCCGCACGCAAGGCCGCGGCTGCGGCAAAAGGCCCGATCACCAGCGACATCAGGGTCAGCGCGCACAGAATGGTGAACGGCGTGCCGAACGGAACCGGCCCGATCACGGCGGCATTCGAGGCGGCGACCCCGAAAATCAGCACCGGCACCGTCAGCGGCAGGATCAGCACCGGCAGCAGCAAGCCCGCCGCGCCGCAGCGTCACCGTCAGCGCGGCGCCGATCAGCCCGATGAAGGTGAGCGCCGGCGTGCCGACCAGCAACGTCACCGCCACCGCGCCGGTCGCTGCCAGGTCGAGATTGAGAAACAGCGACAAGCAGCGGCGAGACGATCACCAGCGGCAGCGCGGTGGTCAGCCAATGCGCCAGCGCCTTGACGCCGACCGCGAGTTCGAGCGGCGCCTGGCCCATGGTCAGAACAGATCGAGCGAGCCGTCCTCCTGATCGGACGGCAAGCAGACGATCGAGCGCCAGCAGGCTCGCCAGCAGCGCGCCGAGCCACAGGATCGCCGGGCCGATGCGCTTGAGCAGCGCGAGGTCGGGGCCGATCGCGAACGGCATCAGCGACCACGACCGACATGAAGAACAGCACGCCGATCAGCGCGCCGCCGCCGACGCGCAAGGCGACCTGGATGTCGCGCATGAACAGGGCCGAGAGCGCGTTCATGCCGGCGCGCTCCAGTTTCAATTCGCGCGCATCGTCGAGACCGAGCGGCAGATGCGTGGCGGCGACGACAATGCCGCCGCGCGCGAGATGCGCGCGCATCAGCTCGAGCAGCATCGCCTGTGCCGCGGTATCGAGCGCCGAGGTCGGCTCGTCGAGCAGCCAGAGCGGCCGCTGCACCGCGATCAGGCGCGCGATCGAGAGCCGTCGTCGCTGACCGGCGGAGAGATAGGCCGCCGGCAGCTCGGCCAGCGTTTCGAGCCCGACCGCGGCGAGCGCGTCCGCAGGCTTTCCCGTCGCCGCCGAGCCAGGCGATCCAGAACGCAAGATTTTCCGCAACCGTCAGCGAGGATTTCAGCGCGTCGCTGTGGCCGAGATAATGCGCCTGTTCGGCGAGGCTGCGTTCGGCATCGCCGCCTTCAAGCGACAGCGTGCCGCCCGCGATCCGCAGCAATCCTGCGATCATGCGCAGCAGCGACGACTTGCCGGCGCCGTTGCGGCCGGTCACCAGCAGCGCTTCGCCGGATGCGACGGAAAAATCGAGGCCCCGAAAAACCGCGCGGCCGCCCCGCTGGCAGGTCAGGGCCTGTGCCGAAAGGGTCAGCGTATCAGCCACTTACCGAACGCCGCTGCCGGCAACCGTTGCGAATCGTCATCGTGTGGATGCCTTTGGTTCATATGGCAGATCGCCGAAAAAGATTTTATAGATCGCAGCTTAGACCTCTTCTCGCCAAGACGCTGTCCCCGACCCTGCGCGATGCCGGCGCGCCGGAAAAGCAACGTCTTTACAATGCGTTAGGTTCTTTCGCCAGCGCCGGAACGAAACGGAAGCTCAACTCATGACCTCGCTCGACAGTTTCAAATGCTGCACGCACCCTCAAGGTCGGCACCAAGACCTACGCCTATTACAGCCTGCCCATCGCCGAAAAGAACGGACTGAAGGGGATTTCGCGGCTGCCTTTCTCGATGAAGGTGCTGCTGGAGAACCTGCTGCGCAACGAGGACGGCCGCACCGTCACCAAGGAGGACATCCTGGCGGTGGCGGCCTGGCTCAAGACCAAGATCCTCCGATCGCGAAATCGCGTTCCGTCCGGCGCGCGTGCTGATGCAGGACTTCACCGGCGTGCCGGCGGTGGTCGATCTCGCCGCGATGCGCGACGCCATGAAGCTTCTCGGCGGCGACCCGAAGAAGATCAATCCGCTGGTGCCGGTCGACCTCGTCATCGATCATTCGGTGATCGTGAATTTCTTCGGCAACAACGCGGCCTTCAAGAAGAACGTCGACGAGGAATACAAGCAGAACCAGGAACGCTACAAATTCCTGAAATGGGCGCAGAAGGCGTTCGACAATTTCCGCGTGGTGCCGCCCGGCACCGGCATCTGCCATCAGGTCAATCTCGAATATCTGTCGCAGGCGGTCTGGACCGCCAAGGGCAAGGTCAAGCTCGACGGCAAGGAGAAGACCGCCGAGATCGCCTATCCGGACACGCTGGTCGGCACCGATTCGCACACCACCATGGTCAACGGCATGGCGGTGCTCGGCTGGGGCGTCGGCGGCATCGAGGCGGAAGCCGCGATGCTGGGCCAGCCGCTGTCGATGCTGCTGCCGGAAGTGATCGGCTTCAAGCTCACCGGCAAGCTGAAGGAAGGCGTGACCGCGACCGATCTCGTGCTCACCGTGGTCGCAGATGCTGCGCAAGCGCGGCGTGGTCGGCAAGTTCGTCGAATTCTTCGGCCCCGGCGTGCTCGATCTGTCGATCGCCGACCGCGCCACCATCGGCAACATGGCGCCGGAATATGGCGCGACCTGCGGCTTCTTCCCGGTCGACGAGCAGACCGTCAAGTATCTGCGCGATACCAGCCGCAAGGACGATCGCGTCAAGCTGGTCGCGGCCTATGCGAAGGCGCAGGGCATGTATCTGACGCGCAAGTCGACCAAGGATCCGGTCTTCACCGACGTGCTGAAGCTCGATCTCGGCAGGGTCGAGCCCTCGCTCGCCGGCCCCAAGCGCCCGCAGGATCGCGTGCTGCTGAAAGCGGTGAAGGCGGAATTCACCGAGGCGATGGACAAGGAATTCAAGAAGGCCGCCGATGACTCGCACAAGCGGCGTGCCGGTCGAGGGCCGCAAGCACGATCTCGGCAATGGCGACGTCGTGATCGCGGCCATCACCTCCTGCACCAACACCTCCAATCCGAGCGTGATGATCGGCGCCGGCATTGCTCGCGCGCAAGGCGGCGGCCAAGGGCCTGACCGTCGAAGCCGTGGGTCAAGACCTCGCTCGCGCCGGGCTCGCAGGTGGTCGGCGAATATCTTGCCAAGTCCGGCCTGCAGAAGGATCTCGACAAGCTCGGCTTCAATCTCGTCGGCTATGGCTGCACCACCTGTATCGGCAATTCGGGTCCGCTGCCGGAAGAGATTTCCAAGACCATCAACGACAACGATCTGGTGGCGGCGGCGGTGCTGTCCGGCAACCGCAATTTCGAAGGCCGCGTGAACGCCGATGTGCGCGCGAACTATCTGGCCTCGCCGCCGCTCGTGGTCGCCTATGCGCTCGCGGGCTCGATGCAGGTCGACATGGTCAAGACCGCCGCTCGGCACCGACAAGAAGGGCAACAAGGTGTTCCTCAAGGACATCTGGCCGTCGACGAAGGAGATCAATTCCTTCATCCGCAAGAATGTCACCAAGCAGCTCTTCGCCAAGAAATACGCCAACGTGTTCAAGGGCGATGCCAACTGGCGCAAGATCCAGGTGACCGGCGGCCTCACCTATGAGTGGGACAACAATTCCACCTATGTGCAGAACCCGCCTTACTTCATCGGCTGCAGCCGCGGCCGACGCCGCCCACCGATGTCGTCGACGCGCGCATTCTCGGCCTGTTCCTCGATTCGATCACCACCGACCACATCTCGCCGGCCGGCTCGATCAAGCCGGCTTCGCCTGCCGGAAAATACCTGATCGAGCACCATGTGAAGCCGATCGACTTCAACCAATACGGCACCCGGCGCGGCAACCACGAAGTGATGATGCGCGGCACCTTCGCCAATATCCGCATCAAGAACCAGATGGTGCCGGGCGTCGAAGGCGGCGTCACCATCCACTATCCTGACGGCGCAGCAGATGCCGATCTACGACGCGGCCATGCGCTACAAGCAGGAGAATGTGCCGCTCGTGGTGTTTGCGGGCAAGGAATACGGCACCGGCTCGTCGCGCGACTGGGCGGCGAAGGGCACGATCCTGCTCGGCATCCGCGCCGTGATCACGCAAAGTCTTCGAGCGCATCCATCGCTCGAATCTGGTCGGCATGGGCGTGCTGCCGCTGGTGTTCGAGGAAGGCACGTCGTGGCAATCGCTCGGACTGAAGGGCAACGAGCAGGTCACCATTCGCGGCGTCAGCGCGGATTTGAGGCCGCGTCAGAAGCTGACCGCAGAAATTGTCATGGCTGACGGCACGTTAAAGCAGGTGCCGCTGATTTGCCGTATCGATACCCTGGACGAGCTCGAATACTTCAAGAACGGCGGCATTCTGCAATATGTGTTGCGGCAACTTGCCGCCTGAAGCGGCCGCCGGTTGGGCTATCGCAATATTACGGGCCGGCGCCGCGAAAGCGCCGGCCGATTCACATCTGATTTCAGTGTCAATGAATCTTCGACATGCGCGAAAAGTCATGTTAGCTCGCCTGTCGCGAGTGCGGAACCCTGTCACCTCGAAGTGAATGGCCGGGAGCCGCAGGCGACGTTATCACTTGCGGCGCCGGGGACAGGGGGGTACCGCGGCCGCTCGACATCCGAGAAATCTGGCAAGAAATCTGGATTGCGCATGCGCCTTGATACTCTCAATGCCCGTCTCATCGTTGCGCTTGCTGCGCTCACTTTTTCTTTGCCGGCGCTCGATGCGCGTGCGGAGCAGCGCGTGCTGGTGGAGCTGTTCACGAGCCAGGGCTGCTCGTCATGTCCGGCTGCCGACAAGCTGCTCAGCGAGCTCGCAAAGGATCCCGCCATTCTCACGATGAGTCTGGCCGTCGATTATTGGGATTATCTCGGCTGGAAGGACACGCTCGCGCTTCCGGGGCATGCCAGGCGTCAGCGCGCCTATGCCGGCACGCGCGGCGATCGCGCGGTCTATACGCCGCAGATCGTGATCAACGGTGTTGCGCATGTGCTGGGCAGCGACAAGGGTGCGATCGAGCGCGCGGTGAAGAGCGCTCGCAACGGTAACCAGAACCCGCTGATTGCGGTTCAGGCCGCAATCGCCGACGGCAGCCTTCATGTCGACGTGCCTGCCGCCAAAAATCCCGGTCAGTCCGGTGAAGTGTGGCTGTGTCCGATCAGCAAACAAGTGCCGGTACAGATTGGCCGCGGCGAGAACAAGGGTCACACCATCACCTACACCAATGTCGTGCGCGGCTGGGTGAAACTCGGCGAGTGGAACGGCCAGCCACTCAAATTCTCCAAGCCGCTGTCGGAGATCATGAGCGAAGGCGAAATCGATACCTTTGCGGTGGTGGTGCAGGGCGGCAAGCCCGATACGCCTGGCAATATTTTTGGTGCGGCGATAGCGACGGCGTCATCGCAGGCCCCGTCGAACTGACCGCGCCGCCGTCCTCCCGGACACGATCATAAAAAAAGGCCGGCGCGGAGCCGGCCTAAAGAAAATGGGGATTGAACCGTACGCGGTACAATTGACCCGATCCTTTCAAGCCCCGGGGGGCTGGGGGGCTGAGGAATCCGGAACTCTCCGGGACCGGGTCTTGGACCCAGATATCTCAACCCTTAGGGGCGAGTGCAGGACCGAATTTGGGCCTTATTGTGGTTCGTTGCACGAGGCCGTGAGTGCGTCATAACGGCGCGATCCCGCAACGCGGCCGACCTGATTTGCAATTTCCTGACGTGCAAATCGTCGCGGCCCGCGGTCGGTGAGACCTTGCGGTCGCCGCCGCCAGCGGCAATCATGAAGCTGTCATAGAACGAGTTGCAAGAGGAGGCGCCCATGAGCTTGACGGGCGATACCGAACCGAGCGAGCAGCGCGGGGGCGCGATTTCCGGAGCCGCGTACGCCCCCGTCAACCAGGTCACCTTCGAGCGTCGCGAACTCGACCGGATTTTGAATGTTTACGGCCGGATGGTCGCCGACGGCGAGTGGCGCGATTACGCCATCGATTTCCTGAAAGACCGCGCGGTGTTTTCGATCTTCCGCCGCGCCTCCGAAGTCCCGATTTATCGCATCGAGAAGGACCCGAAGCTGGCACGCCGGCAGGGCGCCTATAGCGTGATCTCCGCGACCGGCCTGATCATGCGCCGCGGCCATGAACTGGATCGCGTGCTGCGGGTGTTCGACAAGCGCCTCAGTCTGGTGGGAGGATAGCCGCCAGGCTACGGCAACGTTTCGGCCCCTTCGCCGAGCGCACGTTGCATCAGCACGGAATCGAGCCAGCGGCCATGCTTGAAGCCGATCTGTTCGAGCGTTCCGACCTTTGAAAAGCCCAGCGCCCGGTGCAGCTCGATCGACGGCAATTGCGCCGAATCGCCGATCATCGCCACCATCTGACGAAATCCTCGCGCCTGCGCCTGCGCAATCAATTCGGTCAGCAGCATGCGACCGATGCCGCGCCGTGCCGCGCGCGGATGCACATAGACGCTGTCCTCCACCGTGTAGCGATAGGCGATGCGCGGCCGGTAAGGCCCGGCATAGGCATAGCCCGCGATCACGCCGCCGGCGTCGGCGACCAGATACGGAAAGCCGCCATCCAGCAGCATTTTCTGGCGTGTCGCCATTTCGGCTTCGCTCGGCGGCTCGATCTCGAACGAGGCCGTCCCGTGCTCGACCGCATGCGAATAGATCGCTGTGATGTCGTGGACATCGGCGGGACGGGCGGGGCGGATGACGATGTTGGAGGGCATGTCGGATCGGATCGAGGCGGGCCAGCGCAATATACCATCAAAAGAAAACGCCCCGGCAGGGGCCGGGGCGTTCAATCCTCAAGTCCTTGCGCTCGGCTTTAGCGGCGGTCGCCGAACAGGCGCAGCAGCATCAGGAACAGGTTGATGAAGTCGAGATAGAGCGACAGCGCGCCCATCACCGCCTTGCGTCCGGCCGACTGGCTGTCGTCCGAGACGTCATACATGTCCTTGATCTTCTGGGTGTCCCAGGCGGTCAGGCCCGCGAACACCAGCACGCCGATCACCGAGATCGCGAAATCGAGGCCGCTCGATTTCAGGAACAGGTTGACCAGGCTCGCGATGATGATGCCGATCAGGCCCATCACCATGAACGCGCCCATCGCCGACAGGTCGCGCTTGGTGGTGTAGCCGTAAAGGCTCAACGCACCGAAGGCGGCGGCCGAGATGAAGAACACGCGTGCGATCGAGGCCTGTGTATAGGCGATGAAGATGGTCGCAAGCGAAATCCCGAGCACGCCCGCATAGATGAAGAACAACAGCCGCGCGACGCCGGCGTCGAGCGAGTTGATCTTGAAGCTCAGGAAGAACACCATCGCCAGCGGCGCCAGGATCAGCACCCACATGAACAGGCCGCCGAACAGGGTTTGTCCGAGCGGCGTGAAGCCGGTGATGGCGCCGGCGGAATTGGTCACCACCGACATCGTGAAGGTGAGATAGGCCACGACGCCGGTCAGCGCGACGGCGGAAGCCATATAGTTGTAGACGCGGATCATGTGCGCGCGCAGGCCGGCATCGTAGGCAACGGCACTGCCGGCGTAGCCGCCGCGATCGGCTGCAACATTCCGGTCGAAGTCCGACATGGGTATCCCCTCTCAAGCGCCCGGTTACCGCCGGGCCGGTTTGCCCGCCCGGTTTGGCCGGACGGTCGAGATGCGCGGAATGTAAGGTGGCGGAAGGCGCTTTTCCAGCGCCGTTCCATCTACCGCACCGCAAGATTGCCAAAAGTTAAAGGCCCCGGACCGTCCGGGGCCTTAAGGTTTTTGGTAAAAATGGAGCCGGAAAGGCCGGTCAGTCCTCGCGCTGCCCCAGCAATTGCAGCAGCAGCGTGAACAGGTTGATGAAGTTCAGGTAGAGCGAGAGCGCCCCCATGATCGCGGAACGTTCGCTGCTGTCGCCTTCGAGCTGGCCGTAGACATATTCGTTCTTCAGCCGCTGGGTGTCGTAGGCGGTGAGGCCTGCAAAGACAAGGACGCCGACGACCGACACGACAAACTGCATCATGCCGTTCGGCCAGATCAGGTTGACCAGCGAGCCGAGAATGACGCCGATCAGGCCCATGAACAGGAACGAGCCCCAGCCGGAAATATCCCGCTTGGTGGTGTAGCCCCACAGGCTGAGTGCGCCGAAGGTCGCCGCGGTGATGAAGAACACCCGGGTGATCGAGGTCTGCGTATAGACCATGAAGATCGAGCTGAGCGAGACGCCCATCAGCGCCGAGAACAGCCAGAACAGCAATTGCGCAGTGGCCGGTCGCATGCGCTCGATCAGGAAGCTGATCGCAAAAACCAGCGCCAGCGGCGACACGATGATCACCCATTTGAGATAGGTCAGAAACAGCGTGACGCCGAACGGCGTGAGATACATCCCGCCGCGGATCTGCGCCGGTACTTCGGCGCCGGCGCGCGCGACTTTGCCAGCCAGCGCCGGATCGGTCGTCGTCGACAGCATGAAAATGCCCAGGGCCGCGAGTCCTGTGATCGCAAGCCCAAGAGTCATGTAATTGTAAACGCGCAGCATATACGCGCGCAGCCCCTGGTCGATGACCGCCGAGGTCGCGCGTCCGGCCCTGTCGATAGTGGCCGCGTTACGATCAAAGTCCGACATCATCGAACTCCCATGATTGTCGCCCGGCTTTGGCGTATTGCCCGGCTATGTCGCCCAAAATCTTCGCCCGATGCGCAACCGCGCATCCGCCTCTTTGGCAAAGTCGAAGCGATGTTACACCTGTTCGCGGTAAAGATAATCTGGCTGCATCGTCGCAGTTTCGACCGTTCGACGCGGCGGAATGTCGCAAATTCTAGAGATTTCGCAGCACTGTGGCCGGTTTCTGGCCGAGCGCGGTGAAGGTGCCCGCGAGCCCGAAAACGACCGTCACCGCCAGCGCGACGAGCGCCGCCGTCAGGGCCGGGATCGGCAGCCAGACGAAGGCCAGATTCATGACGCGGGTGACAACGAGCCAGGCCGCGAGCGAGCCCGCCACGACGCCGAATATTCCGGTGACGACGCCGAGCAGCGCATATTCGAGGCCGTAGGCTGCGATCAGCCGCCCGCGGGTGGCGCCCAGCGTCTTCAGGATGATCGCGTCATAGACGCGGTTCTGGTGGCTCGCCGCCAGCGCGCCCGCCAGCACCAGAGCCGCCGCGATCAGGGTGATCATGCTCGCCCCGCGGATGCCGAGCACCAGATTGTTGACTACCGAGCCGACCGCTTCCAGCGCGTCCTTGACGCGCACGGTAGTGACCGCCGGGAACGCCCCCGCCACGTCGCGCAGGATCACGGCGTCCCGCTGCGCGCTGGTGTCGCGCGGGAAAGTCAGGGTCGCAATGTGCGTGTGCGGCGCGCCGCGGAAGGTGTTGGGCGAATAGACCAGCACGAAATTGATGCCCAGCGTCTGCCAGTCGACGATGCGCAGATTGGCGATCCGCGCCGTGATGTTGCGGCCGAGCACGTTGACGGTGAGCGTGTCGCCGACCTTCAGGCCGAGGCCGTCGGCGATCCGCTTCTCCATCGAGAGCAGCGGCGGGCCGGAATAGTCCGCAGGCCACCATTCGCCCGCCACCATCTGCGAACCCGCCGGGATCGTCTGCGCATAGGTGACGCCGCGGTCGCTTTGCAGCGCCCAGGCCGCCTGCGGCGACGGCTTCAGGTCCTCCGCACGGATGCCGTTCGCCGACACGATGCGCCCGCGCAGCATCGGCACGCGTTCGACGCGGCGCTCCGGCGCCGTCTTGTGGATGAAGGCGTCGAATTGCGGCGCCTCGCTGTTCTGGATGTCGACGAAGAAGAAGGCCGGCGACTTGTCGGGCAGGGATTGCTGGAATTGTCGGCGCAGATTGCCGTCGATCTGCACCACGATCACCAGCACCGCGAGTCCCAGGCCGAGCGACAGCACGACCGACGGCGTCAGCGCGCCGGGCCGGTGGATATTGGCGATCGCGAGCCGCAGCGCGGTGAGCGCGCGCACGGGGCAATTTCGCCGCGCCCCCACATGATCAGCGCCGCGACCACCCGCAGCATCACGAAGGTCACCGCCGCCGCGGCGACGAAGATCGCGGCGATGCGCTTGTCATAGGCGAGCGCGATGGCGAGCCCCGCCAGCAGCAAGCGTCACCGCGGTCGCGCCCGCGACATAGCGGCTTGCGCGGCCAGCGTCGCACGCCGGCGACCGCGTCGCGGAACAGCGCCGAGACCGGAATGTCATGGGCGCGGCCGAGCGGCCAGACCGCGAAGGCGAGCGCCGTCAGCAGTCCGAACAGCGCTGCGAGCGCCAGTTCGTACGGGCTGCAGGGCGGGCTCGATCGGCAGCGGCAGGATGGCGCCGAAGGCCCAGTCGATCGCGAACGGCAAGGCCGCGCCGATCACAAGCCCGATCACGGTGCCGATCGCGGCAATCGCCATCACCTGCACGAGATAGATCGCGAACACGCGCCCGCCGGTGGCGCCGAGCGATTTCATGGTGGCGATGGTGTCGCGCCTGCGATCGAGATGGCTGCGCACCGCATTGGCCACGCCGACGCCGCCGACCAGCAGCGCGGTCAGCCCGACCAGGGTGAGGAACTGCGTGAAGCGCTCGATATTGCGTTCGAGCTGCGGGGAGGCATTGTCGCGCGAGCGGATTTCCCAGCCGGCTTCCGGAAACTGTCTTCTCGGCGTCCTCGATCAGCGCCTTGGCGGCGCGATCGGTGGCGTCGTTGTCCGGAACCTGCACGCGATAGAGCCAGCGCACCAGACTGCCGGGCTGGATCAGGCCGGTCGCGCGCACCGCCTCGATGCTGATGAGAAGGCGTGGACCGAAGCCGATGCCGCCGGCCAGCTTGTCGGGCTCGCTGCGAAGCACGGCGCGAATCTCGATCGGGGCAGAGCCGACGCTGATGCGATCGCCGACCTTCAGATCGAGCCGCGTCAGCAAGGCCACGTCGACCGCCGCGCCGAACACGCCGCCGCGCTCGGCGATGAGCCTGGTCGAGCGGAAGCTCCGGTTCGAGCACGATGTTGCCGAATAGCGGATAAGTCTTGTCGACCGCCTTGATCTCGACCAGCGCGCTGCGCTCGTCGGCCGTGCGCGCCATCGCGCGCATGGTGGCGGCGGCCGATACCTTGCCGCTCTCTGTCGAGGAAGGCGCGTTCGTCGTCGCTGGTCTCGCGATGGGTCAGCGCGAACGAGACGTCGCCGCCGAGAATGGTGCGGCCCTCGCGCGCGAGCCCGCCGGCCAGACTATCCGACAGCGAGCCGATCCCGGCGATCGCCATCACGCCGAGCGCGATGCAAAGCACCAGCACATAGAAGCCGCGCAATCCGGCGCGCATTTCGCGGATCGCGAAACGAAGCGGCAGCGGCAATCCGCGCGAGGCAGCCTCGCTCATGCGCTCGCGGCCTCGCGCAAGGATTCGTTTTCGATGCGACCGGACCGCAGCCGCACCACGCGGCCGCAGCGCCGCGCGAGCTGCGAATCGTGCGTCACCAGGATCAGCGTCATGCCGCGATCGACATGACCGCGGAACAGAAGCTCGATAACCTGCTGTCCGGTCTTCTCGTCGAGATTGCCGGTCGGCTCGTCGGCGACGAGAATCGCGGGGTTCGGCGCGAGCGCGCGCGCCAAAGCCACGCGCTGCTGCTCGCCGCCCGACAATTGCGCCGGATAATGCGACAGCCGCTCCGCAAGGCCGACGCCGGCCAGTTCCGACGCCGCGCGTTCATGGGCATCGACGACGCCGGCAAGTTCGAGCGGCACCGCGACATTCTCGAGCGCGGTCATGGTCGGGATCAGATGAAAGGATTGAAATACGATGCCGACATTGCGGCCGCGAAAGCGCGCCAGCGCATCTTCGCTGAGCCTGGTCAGGTCCTCGCCCGCAACCTTGATGGAGCCGGTATCGGCGCGTTCGAGGCCTGCAAGCACCATCAGCAAGGTCGACTTGCCGGAGCCGGACGGCCCGACCAGGCCGATCGCCTCGCCTTTGCCGATATCGAGGTCGATATCCTTCAGGATATGAACGCGCGCCGCGCCCTGTCCGAGCGAAAGATTGACCCCGGACAGCGCAACCGCCGGGCCGTTTGTAAAGTTTTGTTGCTGCATCGAAACTTGTTTCTGCATTGAAATTGTTGAATCGCAGGACGATATGGCAAATTCAGGTTTGGGCCGGCCAAAATCATATGGTGCGATGAAAGCGATAATCCAGACAGGGGCAATCCAGGCAGGATAATTCAGGTCCGGCGACTTGCGGGCCGGATTGCGTTTGCGGCGCTGCTTGGCCTTGCGGCCTTGCCGCACGCGGCGCGGGCCGACGCGCCGCTGAAGATAGTGGCGTTCGGAGATTCGCTCACCGCCGGTCTACGGCCTTCCGGCACAAGATGCCTTCCCCGCCAAGCTCGAACGCGCGCTCAAGGCCAGGGGCGTGAAGATCGAAATCGAGAATGCCGGCGTGTCGGGCGACACCTCCTCGGGCGGATTGTCGCGGCTCGACTGGTCGATTCCCGAAGGCACCGACGGCGTCATTCTCGAACTCGGCGCCAACGACATGCTGCGCGGCATCGATCCCGCCGTCACGAAAAAGTCGCTCGACGCCATCCTCGCCAAGTTGAAGGAACGCAACATCGCGGTCCTTCTGTGCGGCATGCGCGCCGCCCCCAATATGGGCGTGAATTATGCCGATGCCTTCGACACGCTCTATGAGGAACTCGCAAAAAAATACGACGTGGTATTCTATCCGTTCTTCCTCGACGGCGTCGCCGCGCAGGCAAAACTGTCGCTGCGCGACGGCGTGCATCCGAATGCTGCGGGCGTCGATGCGATCGTTACGGGCATCCTGCCGAAGGCGGAGGAGCTGTCGCACGGTCTGCGCACGCGGCGCGGATCGTAATGGTCTTGCGTAAGCGTCGCGAATCCCGTCAAGTAGCGAAGCTGAGGTTGCCGAGAATTTGTCACGCAACCGTCATGTCGACGCTCCCACGGACGCCAAAAACGTGAGAGCAGAATTGGGAGGTTCTCGATGCCGCGCCTGTTCACCGCGATCGAGATTCCCGCCGATGTCGCGCAGACGCTGACCTTCCTGCGCGGCGGCCTTCCGGGCGCGCGCTGGATCGATCCGGAAAACTATCACATCACCTTGCGCTTCATCGGCGATGTCGACGTGACGGTCGCCCATGACGTGGCCTCGATGCTCGACCGTGTCAGCCGCGCGGCGTTCGAATTGCGGCTCGATGGCGTGTCGTCCTTCGGCGGCCGCAAGCCGCGCGCGGTGGTGGCGAATGTCGCGCCCTCGCAGGCGCTGATGGATCTGCAGGCCGAGCATGACCGGCTGATGCAGCGCGTCGGGCTTGCGCCCGAGGGCCGCAAATACACCCCGCATGTCACGCTGGCGCGGCTGCGAGATCTCATCCAGCCGGCAGGTCGCGGATTATCTGAGCGAGCGCGGTTCGTTCCGCTCGGCGCCGTTCCGCGTCGAACGCTTCGTGCTCTATTCGTCGCGCGACTCGGTCGGTGGCGGGCCGTATGTGGTGGAAGCGGCTTATCCGCTCGAGACCGCTCAGGCGAAGCGCGCGATCTGAGCGCGCATTGTCTGCGGCGTGCCGGTCATGCCGACGAAATCGATGCGGCCGAGGCCGTGCTTGACGGCTTCGGTCTGCGCCCGCGACATCAGGGCGCCCGCCAGCGCGTCGGATTGAAAGTCGGGCTCCGCGATCAGCGTCGCAAGCCCGGTGCGCGCGGCGCGGTCCGGAATGATCTCGACGCTCGGCGCGCAAGCGGCCCTCGTCATAGGCGCCGATCACGATCGCCTGCGAAGCCAGAAGCCGCAAACAATGCGCGTCGACCGCGCGGTCGTCATTGCCGACCGAGAAGAACAGGCAGCGGTCGAGATAATCGAGGCGAAGCAGATGCGCGTGGTGATCCTCGATGCCGCAGGCTGCAAGTACCCTGATGTCGAAGCCGTCCGCGATCATTGCGCACCTCTGCCCTTGTGCGCCTCACCCTGAGGAGCATTGCGTAGCAATGCGTCTCGAAGGATGGGGCCGTCCTCGCCCTTCGAGACGCCCGCCTTGCGGGCTCCTCAGGGTGAAGACGGAAAAGGGTAAGGCCTCAATCGGTACCGAGACGTTAACGTCAGGTGACCTTCAGCATCCGGGATTGCGCATCCAGGATAGCGGTTGCGAAACCATGTCCGTCCGACACCCATTCGCGCACCACCGACAGCGGCGTGGGATGCGGCGATTCCACCTCGCCGACCACGCTGCCGAAATCGAAGGTCAATTCGGCGTCGAATTTGCGGGCCAGTTGCTGCATCCGGCGATTGTCGGAGAGGCAGGCCATGTGCAGATGCGCGACGCCGCGATTGCGGGCGGTCAGCAGCGTGCGCTCGAGCAGGGCCGAGCCGACGCCGTGGCTCTGCCAGTCCTTTTCCACGCTGAAGGCGGCCTCGGCCTGCTTCGACAGCCGGCCGTCGATCGGGCGCAATTCGGCGGCTCCGCGCAGCGTCCCGTCGACGAAGAAGCCGTGCACGACGGCATCGAGCCACATCGAAGAGGTCGACGTAATTGCGGATATAGGCGTCCGATACGCCGCCGCCGAAACGGCGGTGACGGCTTTCCGCGTCCAGACGCAGCAGGTGGTTGCGGTAGCGTGCGGCTTCGCCGATCCACATTTTGCGGATCAGGCCGCTATCGGGCAGCGGGTCTTGCAGGCTCATTGTGGTCTCCTGACATTTGCGTCGGCAGACCTCCTGAAAGCGTCCCCTCCCAGAGACAGCACTCGCGAATCGAATGCGGGCGTTATCTAATGCTGCGATGCAGCAAATTTAAGACAAGGCCAAGCCGCAAAAACAGGCAGCGGCCATGCGCCGAATGGCCGGCAGCTTAAACCTTCGTTAACCACGCAAACCTTGCCTTGCAGCGGCGTCGCTGCCGCGGTTATGGCTGCGCCGCCCTGCCTCTGGTCCCAATCCCGGCATGATTTCGTCCGTCGCCTCCCGCTACGCCGAACTTCTTGCGGAAGGCGCGATCGCGCCCGACGCCGCGCAGTTTGCTGCGGTCGAAAAACTCGACGCCCTCGAAGAGCGGCTTGCGGATTATCGGCGCGCCTCGAAATCGTCCTCGCTCGGCTGGCTGTTCGGCAATCGCGAGAAACAGGCGACGCTGAAGGGCCTCTACATCTACGGCAAGGTCGGGCGCGGCAAGACCATGCTGATGGACCTGTTCTACGACGCGAGCCGCGTGCAGAAGAAGCGGCGCGTGCATTTCCATGAATTCATGCAGGAGGTGCACGAGCGCATTTTCGAATTCCGCAAGAAAGCCAAGGCCGGCGAGATTGTCGACGAGGACGCGATCGTGCTCACCGGCGAAGCGATCGCGGAGGACACCTGGCTGCTCTGCTTCGACGAATTCCACGTCACCGACATTGCCGACGCGATGATCCTCGGCCGGCTGTTCACGCAGCTTTTCAATCGCGGCGTGGTCGTGGTGGCGACCTCGAATGTGGCGCCGGACGATCTCTACCAGGACGGTCTCAATCGCGCGCTGTTCCTGCCCTTCATCAAGATGCTGCACGAGCGGATGGAGGTGGTGCGGCTCGATGCGCGCACCGATTTCCGGCTGGAAAAGCTGGTCAAAGGCAAGGTCTGGTATGTGCCGGCGGACACTGCCGCGCGTGCCGCAGCTCGATCATGCCTGGTCGCGCATGACGCTCGGCCAGCCGCCTTCGCCGATGTCTCTCACCGTCAAGGGCCACAAGCTGCATGTGCCGCAGGCGGCGATGGGGGCGGCGCGCTTCTCGTTTCCGGATTTATGCGTCCTGCCGCTGGGCTCGGCGGATTTCATTCGGCTGGCGCACGAATTCCATACGCTCCTGATCGACGACATTCCGGTCATGCGCTTTGGCCAGCGCAACGAGGCCAAGCGCTTCATCATTCTGATCGACACGCTCTACGACAACGCGGTGAAGCTGATCGCGTCGGCCAACGCATTGCCGCATGAGCTTTATGTCGCCGACGAGGGTCTCGAGCTGTTCGAATTCCAGCGCACGGTGTCGCGGCTGATCGAGATGGGATCGCAGAGCTACCTGGCGTTGCCGCACGGCCCGCGCCGCGACGCGGATTCGGTGCGCAGCGGCGAGATCATCGATACCTGACCGGACCTCGCACTCACGCCTGCGGCCGCGCGCGAAGATTGTCGGTCAGGATGGCGATGCTGATCAGCAGGACCCAGAGCGGCAATACGATGATGGCCCAGGTCACGAAATAGCTTCCTGCGAGTAGGGCAAGAGCGAGCGCATATCCGAGGATCGCAATCCAGCGCGGCGCGATGTTCGTATAGATCACCAGAGTCGACGTCGACACCATGAAGACGGTTGCGATCTTCGCAGCGTAGATATTGACCAGGATGTAGGACGTCGCACGCGCGAAGTGGAATGTCTGCGAATCGATCAACGCGGCCGCTTCCGATGACGAGCCTATGATGATCAGGGCGCCGACCAGCGAGGCGGCGGTGAACAGCATGGCCATGAACAGCAGGGCGCTTCCGAAAAACACGGTCGCGAAGAATTGGTCTTCCTTCGCCCCCAGCCGATCCCGCAGCACGCCGATAAACCAGAGAAAAGCGACGCCGGCGAAGGGAATGAGGTTGAGGCCGAAGGCTGCTTTGCGCCAGTCATGGGCGAGCCATTCGCCGGATTCCGTTGGGCTGCCGGGCACCGCGCTCCGGAACAGCGCGAATATCGTCGTCAGCAGGACCGCGAACACAATTCCGGCGATCGCCGCGGCCTTTGGCGTTTTCAACTGGGCGCGGGCGGAAGATCTGGGTTCAGGCATGTCTTTGTCCATGACCAGGATATCAGGGTGTGACGCCTGAGCGTCCGCCCAAGCCCTGCGGATCGCCAATACGGGCAAGCGCCAGGTCTTCGGGATAAGGGAATTTCTGCTCGATCTCGCGATCGAGCAGCTTGAGCTCTTCCGCGATCGCCGGCAGCCGGTGCGCCGGAAGCGTTTGCAGCAGGTTGTCGATCATCGCGCGCAGCCGGCGTACCACCTGAAAATTGCCGGAGCCGCTGCGGCGAATCTCCCGGAAGGTCAGATAGACGAAGTCTTCCCAGTTCGGGGTCCGGAAGATGACGCGCAGCCTGCCTTGCTCATCGCGCAGTTCGTCGGTGCGCAGATGCTGCTCGCCAACGGCGCGCAGCATGCGATGAAGCTGATCGATGGCCAGCACCGCAGTCGTGGGATCGTTGATGGCGGCGGACAGCGCCCGCAATGCAATGTCGATGGTGATCCGGAACGCGAAGGTCGGATCCTGCTCCATCGTGCGCTCGGATCCGAGGTCGACCGCGTCCCGCAGTCGTCCGCGTCGACTGCACGATCGCCGTAGATCAGGAAGAGCGGCTCGCCGAACGCAACGAAGTCGCCGACCTGCGGCGCAAACTCGATGACAACCTGCCCGCGTTTGGCTTCAGCCATCAATACGGGGATGTCCACGGACACCACGATGCCGGAACTGCCGGTGTGCGCGACAATGGCGCTCGGTTCGCCTCGCGCGTCATGCCGGCTTTCGCGAATGCCCGGACCGAGGCTCGGTTCGGGATAAACCTTTGCGATGACGTCGAGTCCCTTGTTTCCGACCAGCGACAATATGCTGACTGGCCGAAGCAGCCGGGAGGCATGGTCGATCAGATAGAAGAAGGCCGCAAAACAGATGATGCCCAGCGAGGCGGCCACGAAAGCCACGAGCTGGCTGACCTCCTTTTCGATCCGGTTTTGCGCGCTGATCGAAAACAGCAAGGTGAAGACGAAGATGCCGACGCAGTATTTGATCGTGCGATCGCTGAGCAAGGCGGTTGCGATGATTCGCGGGCTGAGCTGCGCACTGGCAACCTGAATCGCGACCAGCAGCGATGCGAAGGTAAAAACCAGGAACGACAGGTTCGCCGATACGATCGCCTGGAGCATCGCCTGTGCGCCGGGCGTCGCGAGGTCCAGGAATTTCCAGCCGAGCCGCGGATCGAGAAGGTGCAGGATGCGGGTCGCGATCAGCTCCAGCGGTATCGCGACAAACGGTACGAACCAGAGCGACGACCTGATGCGACTTGTGAGTCCACGCCAGTTGAGTGTCATCGCCACGAGCCCCCTTGCCGCGAGCATTTCAACCGGTTTGAGGCGCAGGGTCGCGTATTCCTGAGCGTATTGGTCCGATACCTATGGATGCCCGCGGTCGCGGCGCGATCCGGACTTCGTGCGCAGACGCGAGATCGTCGATACCTTAGTTGTCATTCCGCGTTCGCGCCTGGCGGGTACGTTACACCGCCTGCGGATGCCCGCCGCGCGCCTTGGAATCGCGCCCTGGAGGGATGAGCAAATAATGGTTCGCACCCGCAGCGCCTCTTGTGCATCGCAGCGTCGATTTGTGTATGGTGGCGCGTCTTCGCCCTTGGCAAAGCCGGATACCGCTGGAATAATGTATATCAGCCATCGGGACTGAGCCATGCGCTGTTCGCCTAACGCCTGCTTGTCGCCAACGGCCGGACACGTTAACCACCGCCCGGCCGCGCTTCTCGCGGTCTCTTCCAGCGCATAAAGGTTCATTCCCAAATGGCGCGTCCCAAGATTGCTTTGATCGGCTCCGGCCAGATCGGCGGAACGCTCGCCCACCTCATCGGATTGCGTGAGCTCGGCGACGTCGTGATGTTCGACATCGCGGAAGGCATTCCGCAGGGCAAGTCGCTCGATCTCGCCGCAGTCGTCGCCGGTCGACGGCTTCGATTCCCGCATGTCGGGCACCAATTCCTACGACGCGATCGAGGGCGCCTCGGTCTGCATCGTCACCGCCGGCGTGCCGCGCAAGCCCGGCATGAGCCGCGACGATCTGCTCGGCATCAATCTCAAGGTCATGGAGCAGGTCGGCACCGGCATCAAGCAAATACGCGCCCAATGCGTTCGTGATCTGCATCACCAATCCGCTCGACGCGATGGTGTGGGCGCTGCAGAAATACTCCGGCCTGCCGCGCAACATGGTGGTCGGCATGGCGGGCGTGCTCGACTCGGCGCGCTTCCGCTATTTCCTGGCCGACGAATTCAACGTCTCGGTGGAAGACGTCACCGCCTTCGTGCTCGGCGGCCATGGCGACACCATGGTGCCGCTGATCCGCTATTCCACCGTCGCCGGCATTCCGCTGCCGGACCTGATCAAGATGGGCTGGACCACCGAAAAGCGGCTCGACGACATCGTCGTGCGCACCCGCAATGGCGGCGCCGAGATCGTCAACCTGCTCAAGACCGGCTCGGCCTTCTACGCGCCGGCCTCGTCGGCGATCGCGATGGCGGAAAGCTATCCTGAAGGACAAGAAGCGCGTGTTGCCCTGCGCCGCCTGGCTCAACGGCGAATACGGCGTGAAGGACATGTATGTCGGCGTGCCGGTGGTGATCGGCGCGAAGGGCGTCGAGCGCGTCGTCGAAATCGACCTCACTTCGGCCGAGCGCGAAATGTTCGACAAGTCGGCGATCTCGGTGCAGCAGCTCGTCGATGCCTGCAAGAAGATCGCGCCCGATCTGACGAAGTAAGAGAGCGAAGCAGCGCAGCCTGCTGCCGGTCTTGGGGGAAGTCGAATGAATATCCACGAATACCAGGGCAAGGCGGTGCTGCGCGAATTCGGCGTGCCGGTGCCGAAGGGCATCGCCGCCTTCACCGTCGATGAAGCGGTGAAGGCCGCCAAGGAATTGCCCGGCCCGGTCTGGGTGGTGAAGGCGCAGATTCACGCCGGCGGCCGCGGCAAGGCCGGCGGCGTCAAGGTCGTCAAATCGCTGGAGGACGTGGAGAAGGAAGCCAAGCGCATCCTCGGCTCGACGCTGGTCACGCATCAGACCGGCCCCAAGGGCAAGCAGGTCAACCGCCTCTACATCGAAGACGGCTCGGCGATCGCGAAGGAATTCTACCTGTCGATGCTGGTCGATCGCGTCACCTCGCGCGTCGCCATCGTGGTCTCGACCGAAGGCGGCATGAATATCGAGGAAGTCGCGCACGACACGCCGGAGAAGATCCTCACCATCACCGTCGATCCGGTCGACCAATATCTGCCCGCATCACGTGCGCCGCGTCTCGAAGGCGCTCGGTCTCGACGCCGATCTGCAGAAGCAGATGAGCCCGCTGCTGACCAAGCTCTACAAGGCCTTCACCGAGAAGGACATGAGCCTGCTCGAGATCAATCCGCTGGTCGTGACCAAGGACAACAAGCTGATCTGCCTCGACGCCAAGATCGGCTTCGACGACAACGCGCTGTTCCGCCATCCAGACGTGTTCGCGCTGCGCGACGAGACCGAAGAGGACGAGAAGGAAATCGAGGCCTCGAAATACGATCTCAACTACATCGCGCTCGACGGTTCGATCGGCTGCATGGTGAACGGCGCCGGCCTCGCGATGGCGACCATGGACATCATCAAGCTCTACGGCGCGGAGCCCGCGAACTTCCTCGATGTCGGCGGCGGCGCCACCAAGGAAAAGGTGGCGGCGGCGTTCAAGATCATCACCTCCGATCCGAAGGTGAAGGGCATCCTGGTCAACATCTTCGGCGGCATCATGAAATGCGACATCATCGCCGAGGGCGTGGTCGCCGCGGTGAAGGAAGTCGGCCTCAAGGTGCCGCTGGTGGTGCGGCTCGAAGGCACCAATGTCGATCTCGGCAAGAAGATCATCAAGGAATCGGGCCTCAACGTGCTGCCCGCCGACGATCTCGACGACGCCGCGCAGAAGATTGTCGCCGCAGTGAAAAAGGCCGCGTGATGTCCATCCTCATCGACAAGAACACCAAGGTCATCTGCCAGGGCTTCACCGGCAAGAACGGCACCTTCCATTCCGAACAGGCGCTCGCCTACGGCACCAAGATGGTCGGCGGCACGTCGCCCGGCAAAGGCGGCACCACGCATCTCAATCTGCCGGTGTTCGACACCGTCGCCGAGGCGGTCGCCAAGACCGGCGCCGATGCGAGCGTGATCTACGTGCCGCCGCCCGGCGCCGCCGACGCGATCTGCGAGGCGATCGACGCGGAAGTGCCGCTGATCGTCTGCATCACCGAAGGCATTCCGGTGATGGACATGGTCAAGGTGAAGCGCTCGCTGTGCGGATCGAAGTCGCGGCTGATCGGGCCGAATTGCCCGGGCGTGATGACCGCCGGCGAATGCAAGATCGGCATCATGCCGGGCAACATCTTCAAGCCCGGCAAGGTCGGCATCGTGTCGCGCTCCGGCACGCTGACCTATGAGGCGGTGTTCCAGACCTCGCGCGAGGGCCTCGGCCAGACCACGGCGGTCGGCATCGGCGGCGATCCGGTGAAGGGCACCGAATTCATCGACGTGCTGGAGATGTTTCTCGCCGATCCGAAGACCGAAGCCATCATCATGATCGGCGAGATCGGCGGCTCGGCCGAGGAAGACGCCGCGCAGTTTCTGAAGGACGAGGCGCGCAAGGGCCGCAAGAAGCCGATGGTCGGCTTCATCGCCGGCCGCACCGCGCCTCCCGGCCGCCGCATGGGCCATGCCGGCGCGATCATTTCCGGCGGCAAGGGCGATGCGGAATCGAAGATCGCCGCGATGGAATCGGCCGGCATCAAGGTGTCGCCGTCGCCGGCCCGCGTCGGCAAGACGCTGGTCGAGGTGCTGAAGGGCTGACCGCCTTCGACGAAATACGGATATGTGAAGGGCCGATTTGCAGAAAGGCTCCGGCGGCGGCCGGAGCCTTTCTCGTTGTGGCATCCGGCACTTCTGCTGAAATTCTCACCGACCAGAATAACTGAATTCAAATTCATTTCATTGTCATCTAACCGTGGCCGAGCCGCGTTCTTATCTGTAAAAGGATCCCTGCCGGGACGCATTTTCCAGCCGATTCGACCCGAAATGGTCGCCTTTGGTGGTCAGCCACGACCTCAGAACGCCATCGATCCACCATCAGGATCCTAGGACGCCCAGCATGTCTCGCCAGGACGCGAACGCAGCATTTGCTCTCACCTCGTTTCTGTACGGCGGCAACGCCGCCTATATCGAAGACCTCTATGCCCGCTACGAAGCCGATCCGGCTTCGGTCGATGCGCAGTGGCAGTCGTTCTTCCAGAGCCTGAAGGACGATCCGGCGAGCGTCACCAAGAACGCGCAAGGGCGCGTCCTGGAAGAAGCCGGGCTGGCCGCAGATCGGCAACGGCGAACTGATCGCAGCGCTCGACGGCAACTGGGCCGAGACCGAAAAGGCTGCTCGGCGACAAGATCAAGGGCAAGGCGCAGAAGAGCGGCATCGAGCTCACCTCCGCCGACGTGCTGCAGGCGACGCGCGATTCGATCCACGCGCTGATGCTGATCCGCGCCTACCGCATCCGCGGCCATTTCCACGCCAAGCTCGATCCGCTCGAACTCGAGCCGGAGAAGAACGAGCAGGAGCTCGATCCGCGCTCCTACGGCTTCACCGAAGCCGACATGGACCGCAAGATCTATCTCGACAAGGTGCTGGGTCTCGAATTCGCGACCATGCGCGAGATCGTCGCGATCCTGCGCCGCACCTATTGCCAGACGCTCGGCGTCGAGTTCATGCACATCTCCGATCCGGCGCAGAAGGCGTGGATCCAGGAGCGCATCGAAGGCAAGGACAAGGAGATCGCCTTCACCCGCGAAGGCAAGCGCGCGATCCTGAACAAGCTGGTCGAGGCCGAAGGCTTCGAGAAGTTTCTGGACGTCAAATATACCGGCACCAAGCGCTTCGGCCTCGACGGCGCCGAATCGCTGATCCCCGCGCTCGAACAGATCATCAAGCGCGGCGGCAATCTCGGCGTGAAGGAAATCGTGTTCGGCATGGCGCATCGCGGCCGGCTGAACGTGCTGACGCAGGTGATGGGCAAGCCGCATCGCGTGCTGTTCCACGAATTCAAGGGCGGCTCCGCGACCCCCGACGAGGTCGAAGGCTCCGGCGACGTGAAGTACCATCTCGGTGCGTCGTCGGACCGCGAGTTCGACGGCAACAAGGTGCATCTGTCGCTGACGCCGAATCCGTCGCATCTCGAAATCGTCGATCCGGTGGTGCTGGGCAAGGTGCGCGCCAAGCAGGATCAGCTCGGCGCGACCCCGGAAGACCGCACCATGGCGATGCCGCTGCTTGATCCACGGCGACGCCGCCTTTGCCGGTCAGGGCGTGGTCGCGGAATGCTTCGGACTGTCGGAGCTGAAAGGCTACCGCACCGGCGGCAGCCTGCATTTCATCGTCAACAACCAGATCGGCTTCACCACCTATCCGCGCTATTCGCGCTCCTCGCCCTATCCGTCCGACGTGGCGAAGATGATCGAGGCGCTGATCTTCCACGTCAACGGCGACGATCCGGAAGCGGTGGTGTTCGCGGCCAAGGTCGCGACCGAGTATCGGCAGAAATTCGCCAAGCCGGTCGTGATCGACATGTTCTGCTATCGCAGATTCGGTCACAACGAGGGCGACGAGCCGGCCTTCACCCAGCCGCTGATGTACCAGAAGATCCGCTCGCATCCGTCGACGCTCGACATCTACGCCAAGAAGCTGATCGCCGAGCAGGTCGTCACCGAAGGCGAAGTCGACAAGATGCGCGCCGACTGGCGCCATCGTCTCGAAGCGGAGATGGAAGCCGGCCAGGGCTACAAGCCCAACAAGGCCGACTGGCTCGACGGCCGCTGGTCCGGCATGAAGGCCGGCACCGAAGGCGACGATCCGCGCCGCGGCGTCACCGGCGTCGACATCGCGAACTGAAGGAGATCGGCGAGAAGATCACCAGGGTGCCGGACGATTTCCAGGTTCATCGCACCATCGCGCGCTTCCTGGAAAACCGGCGGAAGGCGATCGAGACCGGCGAAGGCATCGACTGGGCGACCGGCGAGGCGCTCGCCTTCTGCACGCTGCTGCTCGAACGGTCATCGGGTTCGGCTCTCGGGGCAGGATTCCGAGCGCGGCACCTTCTCGCAGCGCCATACCGTGCTGTTCGATCAGCGCACCGAGGCGCGCTACACGCCGTTCAATCATCTGAGCGACAGCCAGGCGCGCTACGAGGTGCTGAACTCGATGCTCTCGGAAGAGGCCGTGCTCGGCTACGAATACGGCTATTCGACCGCGGAGCCGAACGCGCTGACGCTCTGGGAAGCGCAGTTCGGCGATTTCGCCAACGGCGCGCAGGTGGTGTTCGACCAGTTCATCTCGTCGGGCGAGCGCAAATGGCTGCGCATGTCCGGCCTCGTCTGCCTGCTGCCGCATGGCTATGAAGGGCAGGGGCCGGAGCATTCCTCGGCGCGGCTCGAGCGTTTCCTGCAGATGTGCGCCGAAGACAACATGCAGGTCGCCAATTGCACGACGCCGGCCAATTACTTCCACATCCTGCGCCGGCAATTGCGGCGCGAGATCCGAAAGCCGCTGATCCTGATGACGCCGAAGTCGCTGCTGCGCCACAAGCGCGCGGTGTCGCGGCTCGACGAACTCGGCGCCGACACGATCTTCCATCGCCTGCTGTGGGACGATGCGCAGGTGCTGAAGGGCGAGAAGATCAAGCTGGTCGCCGACGACAAGATCCGCCGCGTCATCCTGTGCTCCGGCAAGGTCTATTTCGATCTCTACGACGAGCGCGAGAAGCGCGGCATCGACGACATCTATATCCTGCGCGTCGAGCAGCTCTATCCGTTCCCGACCAAGGCGCTGGTGCAGGAATTGTCCCGCTTCAAGCAGGCCGAGATCGTCTGGTGTCAGGAAGAGCCGCGCAACATGGGCGCCTGGTTCTTCGTCGACACCTTCGTCGAATGGGTGCTGAACCAGATTCAGGCCAAGCATCGCCGTCCGCGCTATGCCGGCCGTCCCGCCGCGGCCTCCACCGCGGTCGGGCAGATGTCCAAACACAATGCGCAGCTCAAGCAGTTTCTGGATGAGGCGCTGGGCTAGAAGTTCTTTCCGCCGTCATGCCCAGCCCTGTGCCGAGCATCCACGACGTTCGATGCTCGCCGACGCTCGCCCTCCAGGCGAGGATGAAGAAAAGATCGAAAGACTGAACGATGACCGACATCCGCGTTCCCACCCTCGGCGAATCCGTCACCGAGGCGACCATCGGCAAGTGGTTCAAGAAGCCGGGCGATGCCGTCGCCGTCGACGAGCCGTTGGTCGAGCTCGAGACCGACAAGGTGACGATCGAAGTGCCGGCGCCCGCCGCCGGCGTGCTCGCCGACGATCGCGGCGAAGGATGGCGAAACGGTCGCGGTCGGCGCGCTGCTCGGTCAGATCAAGGAAGGCGCGGCCGGTGCCCGACCGCGGCCGCCACCACGGGCGCGCCCGACAAGAAGCAGAGCACCACCGCGCCGATCAAGGCCGGCGCCGAAGAGATCAAGCCGCGCCGCAGGACAAGCGGAAATCGCAACGCCGAAAGCCGGCGGGCGACATGCCGGTCCCGCCGTCGGTGCGCAAGATGTCGGCCGAATCCGGCGTCGATCCCTCGACCGTCGCGGGCTCCGGCAAGGACGGCCGCGTCACCAAGGGCGACATGATGGCCGCGATCGAGCGCGCGGCTTCCGCGCCGACGCCCGTGCAATCGACCGCTGCCGCCGTGCAGGTGCGCGCGCCGTCGCCGGCTGACGATGCCGTCGCGCGAGGAGCGCGTGAAGATGACGCGGCTGCGCCAGACCATCGCGCGCCGCCTGAAGGATGCGCAGAACACCGCCGCCATGCTGACGACCTTCAACGAGGTCGACATGAAGGCGGTGATGGAGATGCGCAACCATTACAAGGATGCGTTCGAGAAGAAGCACGGCGTGAAGCTCGGCTTCATGGGCTTCTTCGTGCGCGCCTGCGTGCAGGCGCTGAAGGACATCCCCGCGGTCAATGCCGAGATCGACGGCGGCGACATCATCTACAAGAATTACTATCACATCGGCGTCGCGGTCGGCACCGAGAAGGGTCTGGTGGTGCCGGTGATCCGCGATTGCGATCACAAGTCGCTGGCGCAGATCGAGAAGGACATTGCCGACGCCGGCAAGCGCGCGCGCGACGGCCAGCTCAAGATCGAGGAAATGCAGGGCGGCACCTTCACCATCTCGAATGGCGGCGTCTATGGCTCGCTGATGTCGACGCCGATCCTGAACGCGCCGCAATCCGGCATCCTCGGCATGCACAAGATCCAGGAACGGCCGATTGCGATCGCGGGCAAGGTCGAAATCCGTCCGATGATGTATCTGGCGCTTTCCTACGATCACCGCATCGTCGACGGCCGCGAGGCGGTGACGTTCCTGGTGCGGGTGAAGGACGTGCTGGAAGACCCGGCGCGGCTGGTTCTGGATCTGTAAGGCGGCCGCAGCGGACGCAGGGTGGCCCGGCGGGACGCATCGTCTCGCCTGTGGAGTGGCGCGGATGGAGACTGGGACAGCGAAGGCGGTTTGCCGCTCGATCGCGGTGGCGCTTTTCCTCGTGTTCACCGTGCTGGGCGGCGCAACGGCGCGGACCGCTTTGGTGGTCGGCAATTCCGACTATTCCACCGCGCCGCTGGTCAATCCGGGCAACGATGCAAAGGCGGTGGCCTCCGCCTTGCGCGAAGCCGGCTTCGATGTCGATCTGCGGCTCAACGCCGACCGCCGCAGCCTGCGGGAAGCGATCGGCGCCTTTGCCGGAAAGCTGCAATCCAAAGGCGGCGTCGGCCTGTTTTATTTCGCGGGCCATGGCGTGCAGCTTGGCGGCGAAAATTATCTGCTGCCGGTGGATGGTGGCTTTGCCGACGCCGCCGAAATGAAGCGCAGCGCGGTCAGCGCCAGCGAGGCGGTCGATGCCATGGCCAGGTCGCGCGCGGGCCTCAATGTGGTCATTCTGGACGCGTGCCGCGACAATCCGTTTCCTGCCGATGCCGGCTCGCGCGGTCTTACCCGCATCGACACCAACGCGAGCCTGTTCCTGTCCTATTCCACTTCGCCGGGCGCGGTCGCGCTCGACGGTGACGGCCGCAACAGCCCCTATACCAAGCATCTGGTGCAGGCGATCCGCACCACCGGATTGTCGATCGAGGATACTTTCAAGCGCACTCTGAAGGGTGTCTACCAGGAAACCGGCGGTGCCCAGACGCCGTGGCTGTCGTCCTCGTTTTTCGGCGATTTCGTCTTTCGTCCGAAGGCCGCTTTGGACGCGAGCGTGCCGGCCTCGCCGCAAGCGGGCCTTGCCGGCGATGCGGCGCAGAAGCATCTCGCTTCGCTTGCCGGCATCTATCGGGAGATCGGCACCAATCCGAGCGGGACAAAATATTTCGGAATGGCGACGGTGGTGCCGCGCGGTGACAAGGCGCAGTTCACCTGGTGGATCACGAAAGACAAGTTTCTCGGCACCGCCGAGCTTGCCGGAAAAATGCTGGTGGTGAACTGGAATCAGAAGCATCCGGTGCTTTACACCTTTGGCCGCGACGGCTTGCTGGAGGGTGAATGGGCCGACGGCTCGGCGGCCGACCGGCTTGAATTGTTCGCTCCGCTCGACGACAAGCCGGCGCCGCCGCCGCAGGGGAAATACACAACGCAGGGGATGAACCCGAACGGCAAGCCCTATGTGGGCACGGTGAATGTCACCCGGCGCGGCGAGCGCTATCTGTTTGCCTGGCAGACAGGCGCGACGAGCTATAGCGGCGCCGGCACGCGCGAAGGAAATCTGCTGATCGTCGACTGGGGCAGCGCCATGCCGATGCTCTACGCCATCAATCCCGACGGAACGTTGAGCGGGCTGTGGGATGCCGGTCGCGGACACGAGACACTGACACCGTTGCGATGACGGTGTTCGAACCCGGTTGAGAAGGAAAGTTGAAGTCCATGGCTTACGATCTCATCGTCATCGGTACCGGCCCCGGCGGCTATGTCTGCGCCATTCGCGCGGCCCAGCTCGGCATGAAAGTGGCGGTGGTCGAAAAGCGCGCCACGCCCGGCGGCACCTGCCTGAATATCGGCTGCATCCCCTCGAAGGCGCTGCTGCATGCCTCCGAATTGTTCGAGGAAGCCGGTCACGGCTTCGCCAGGATGGGCATCGGCGTGAGCAAGCCCAAGCTCGATCTGAAGGCAGATGATGGCGTTCAAGGACGAAGGCGTGTCCGGCAACGTCAAGGGCGTCGAATTCCTGTTCAAGAAGAACAAGATCGATGTCCTTCACCGGCATTGGCCGCATCGCCGCGCCCGGCACGGTCGAGGTGAAATCTGCCGACGGCAAGGCGCAGATGCTGGAGACCAAGAACATCGTGATCGCGACCGGCTCCGATGTCGCGAAGCTCAAGGATATCGAGATCGACGAGAAACGCATTGTCTCGTCCACCGGCGCGCTCGCGCTCGACAAGGTGCCGGAGAAGCTCCTGGTGATCGGCGCCGGCGTGATCGGTCTTGAACTCGGCTCGGTGTGGCGCCGTCTCGGCTCGGAAGTGACCGTGGTGGAATTCCTCGATCGCGTGCTGCCGGGCATGGATTCGGAAGTTTGCAAGCAGACCCAGCGGCTGTTCGAGAAACAGGGCATGATCTTCAAGCTCGGCTCCAAGGTCACCGGCGTGGACGCTTCCGGCAAGAAGCTGAAGGCCAAGGTTGAGCCGGCGAAAGGCGGCGCCGCCGAAACGCTGGAAGCCGATGTGGTGCTGGTTTCGATCGGCCGGGTGCCGTTCACCGAAGGCCTCGGCCTGAAGGAAGCCGGTGTCGCGCTCGACGAGCGCGGCCGCGTCGCGGTCGACGATCACTTCCAGACCAATGTGAAGGGCATCTATGCCATCGGCGACGCGATCCGCGGCGCCGATGCTGGCGCACAAGGCGGAGGACGAAGGCGTCGCGGTTGCCGAAATCCTCGCTGGGCAGGCGGGTCACGTGAATTACGACGCGATCCCGAACGTGGTTTACACTTATCCGGAAATCGCCTCGGTCGGAAAATCCGAGGACGAATTGAAGCAGGCCGGCATCGCCTATAACGTCGGCAAGTTTCCGTTCACCGCCAATGCGCGCGCCAAGGTCAATCACACCACCGAAGGCTTCGTGAAGATCGTTGCCGACGCCAAGACCGATCGCGTGCTCGGCGTGCATATCGTCGGGCCGGATGCCGGCACCATGATCGCGGAAGCAGCACTCGCGATGGAGTTCGGTGCGTCGTCCGAAGACATCGCGCGCACCTGCCACGCCCATCCGACGCTGAACGAGGCGGTGAAGGAAGCAGCGCTGGCGGTCGACAATCGCGCAATCCATATGTGAGCGCACCGGGCTTCAACCGTAATGCTGCGTCTCTATCATGCATGGGCATCCACCTGCTCGCAAAAGGTGCGTCTTGCGCTGGCCGAGAAAGACCTCGTCTACGAGGGCGTCGTCCTCAACCTGCGCCGCTTCGAGCAGCTTGCGCCGGATTTTCTCGCCATCAATCCGGATGGCGTAGTGCCAGTCCTCGTGCATGACGGATTCGTGGTGCGCGAGTCGACGATCATCAACGATTACATCGAAGACGCCTTTCCGGAAAGGCCGCTGCGGCCGGCGGACGCGAAGCGGCGCGCGCGTGTGGCGGCATGGAATCGCTTTGTCGATGAGGTGCCGACGCTCGCGATCAAGAAGCCGAGCTTCCAGCGAAATATGAGGCCGTTCCTGCAATCGTTGCCGCAGGCCGAGATCGACGCCGCGGTGCGGCGGATGCCGAACCCGGAGACCGCGCGCCGCTGGCGCGATGCCGCCCGAAACGGCATTCCCGCGGCCGAGCTGGCGGCCGCCGATGCGGACCTGCGCAACATGCTGGCCCGCATGCAGGAAACACTCGCACGCGAAACGTGGCTCGCAGGGGATGCGTATTCTCTGGCGGACATCAACATTGCACCTTTTGTCCATCGACTCGCGAGCTTTCCTGACTACGATCTCGGGCGCGACTGGCCGGCGGTCGCGGGTTGGTATGCGAGGCTGCGGGCGCGCCCGGCCTTTGCCCGTGCCAATTTCGCGGAGCAGGTTGCAACAAGAGACCTGCCTGAAGGGCTGTATGGATGAGGATATGTCGATGAGACCATTCGTTGCCGTGGCGGTCACTGCGATCGCGCTGATGTTTGCGCAGCCGGCTTGCGCTCAATCCGGCGGCAGCGCCGCCCCGCAGCGGGTGGAGGTTCTCGTGGGATACGGCGCCGGCACCGGTGTCGACAGCATCGCGCGCTATTATGCCGACAGGCTGCAAAAGAAGAGCGGGCAGCCGCATGTGGTGGTCAACAAGGTCGGCGTCTACGGCAATCTCGCCGCGCAGGACGTGGTGCGCGCCAACCCGGACGGAACTACCATCCTGATCACGCCAAATCCGGTGCTGAGCGTGAACATGCATCTGCTCAACAAGATGCCGTTCGATCCGGTCAACGACCTCGCACCGGTCACCACGCTTTCACGCTGGGGCATGGTGCTGCTGGTCAATCCCGGGAAGCATGACGTCAAGTCGGTCGGCGAACTGGTCGAACTTCTTCGCAAGAATCCGGGCAAGTATAATTTTGCCAGCGGCAATTTCGCCGGTCGCGCGTCGGGCGAAATCCTGAAGCTGCGCACCGGCACGGACACCCAGCATGTGCCGTATCGCAGCGTGCCCGCTGCCGTCACCGACATGCTGGGCGGTCAGGTCGATTTCATGTTCGCCGACGTGGTGGCGGGCCTGCCGCACGTGAAGTCCGGCAAGCTGCGCGGTCTGGCGGTCACGACGCCGCAACGGCTCACCACCGCTCCGGATATTCCGACCATGAAGGAGGCGGGCATACCGGATTTCGAACTGGTGTCCTGGTTCGCGGTGGCGCTGCCGGCAAAAACCCCGCGCGCGGTGGTCGATCGCATTGCCGCGCAGTTCAACGAGATTACCAACGATGCGGAGACCCGCGCCTTCTTCGAAAAGGTCGGCGGAGAGCCTTTCCCCGGCACGCCGGACGGTCTTGCCGCCTTCGTCAAGACCGAGATCGATCGTTGGGGCGATCTCGTGAAGAAGGCAGGCATTGAAAAGATCGACTGAGACCGCCCGCGTCACGCCGGCTGTTGGCTCGCGTTCTCCCGCAGCGCCTTGTTCTCCGCTTCCAGCTTTTCGATCCGCGTCTGGAGCAATCCGACCGCCTGCACCACATCGGCCTCGTCGAAGCGCCGCGCGATATGTTGCGGGCAATTCCAGTCGAATGCATCGAGATGCAGCACGAACAGACGTTCGGCCCGGCCGCGATAGCCGGGCGTCGCGAGCTTCTCCGCAAGTTCGGGATTGTCGCTAAGGCTCTTCACCTGCGCATGCGCGAAAATCTTCAGCCGGCGGCGATTGGCGTAGTCCATCAGGATCAGCGACACGCGGCCATCGGCGCCGAGATTGCCAAGGCTGATATATTGCCGGTTGCCGGCGAAGTCCGCGAAGGCGAGCGTTCTGTCGTCGAGCACGCGCAGGAAGCCGCGCGGCCCGCCGCGATGCTGCACATAGGGCCAGCCGGTTTCCGACACGGTGGCCAGATAGAAGCTGTCGCGTTCGGCCAGGAACGCCACCTCGTTCTCGGTGAAACGGTCAAAGGTGCGATGGCCCTTGAAGTCGGTCCACAGATGAGCGCTGCCGTTTTCGGCCTGCGCGGCCTTGACGCCCGGTGTCGCGGCGATGTCGAGAAATCCGTAGGCCATGGCCCTCTCCATTCGTTTCGCCGAAAATAGGGCCTGTTAGTTGGATAGATAATCCAGTATTGCTTGGAATAACTCTCTCGAATATTGAGAGGATAAATGGACCGGCTGGAAGCGATGTCGATCCTGGTGGCCGCGGTGGAAGCCGGCAGCTTCACCGCCGCCGGCCGCAGGCTCGGCGTGCCGCTGCCGACGGTGAGCCGCAAGGTGGCGGAACTGGAAGCGCGGCTGAACGCGCGCCTGCTCGTTCGCACCACGCGCAAGCTCACCCTCACCGATGCCGGCGCCGCCTATCTCGCGGCTTCGAAGAAGATCCTCGAACAGGTCGCCGAGGCCGAGCGCGCCGCCGCCGGCGAATATCTCAAACCCCGCGGCGATCTTGCGATCGCGGCGCCGATCGTGTTCGGCCGCCTGCACGTGCTGCCGATCGTCAACGCGTTCCTCGAAAACTTCCCGGATATCAACGTGCAGCTCGCGCTGTCGGACCGCAACGCCGATCTCGTCGGCGATCAGCTCGAAATGGCGGTCCGCATCGGCTCGCTCGACGACAGCGCCATGATCGCATCGCGCGCCGGCTTTGTGCGGCGCGTGGTTTGCGCCAGCCCGGATTTTCTCGCCAGGCATGGCACCCCGACATCGCCCGCCGATCTTGCGGCGCTTCCCTGCATTACTTTCGGCAGCCATGCCGTGACCTCATGGCCGTTCGCGCCCAAGCGCCGCGCCGTCCGGTCGATCCCGATCCGCGCGCGGCTTGCGGTCAACACCGCCGAAGCCGCCCTCGATGCCGCGTTGGCGGGCGTCGGGCTGACGCAGGTTTTGTCCTATCAGGCGGCGAACGCGGTGAAGGACAAGCGCCTGAAGATCGTGCTGAAGGAATTCGAGCTCGAACCGTTGCCGGTCCATCTGGTGCATCCGGCCCAGGCGCTGCCGCCGCTCAAGCTGCGCCGCTTTCTGGAATTCGCGCTGCCGCGGCTGAAGCAGGCGCTGGCCGAGATTGACCGGCGGGTGGGTTAGACGGCACTAGTCGTCAGTGGAGGCGCAGATGACCGCAAAAGACAAGATCGCCCTGATCACCGGCGCGGCCGGCGGTCTCGGTCAGGCCTTCGCAAAACGCCTTGCCGAAGACGGCGCGCATGTCGTGCTGGTCGATCTTCAGTCCTGCGACGATACCGCGAAGCTGGTGCAGTCGGCCGGGCGCGAGGCTGTGCCCGTCATCTGCGACATCACCTCGGAAGAATCGGTATCCCGTCTTGCGGCGGACGTGGATCGCCGCTTCGGCCGCTGCGACATCCTCATCAACAATGCCGGCATCTATCCGATCCAGCCATTCGAGCAACTGACCTTCGCCGACTGGCGGCGCGTGATGGCGCTCAATCTCGACGCGGTGTTTCTGGTCACGCGCGCCTTCGCGCCCGGCATGAAGCGGCGTGGATGGGGCCGTGTGATCAACCTGTCGTCCTCCACCTTCAACATGGTGGCGTCCGGCTACACCCATTACATCGCGAGCAAGGGCGGCGTGATCGGCTTCACGCGCGCGCTCGCGACCGAGCTTGCCAATCACGGCGTGACGGTGAATGCGATCTCGCCGAGTCTGACGCGCACGCCGGGCACCGAAGGCCGCATGCCGCGGCCCGGACGCAAGGACATGGACGAGGAATTCGAGCAGATCGCGAAATCGCAGGCGATCCGCCGCGTACAGGTGCCGGGCGATCTCGCAGGCGTGGTGTCGTTTCTCGCGAGCGACGACTCGGCTTTCATGACCGGCCAGACGCTTTACGTCGACGGTGGCATGGTGCGGGTCTAGAGGCCGGCCGCAGTCCGGCAACGCAACCCCTGTAACACATCGCAAAATGTGATACCGTTTCGGTTCGGCATCAGCGAATGCTGCTGGGCAACCCGGGAGGGACGCGTGCGCCAATCCAAAAAACTTTTCACGGTTCTGCTTGCCACCGCTGCGACCGTTGCAGCCGTCGACACCGGCTCGGCCTGGCCTGTCGCGGGTAAAGCACCTGCAAATGCCGACCACATCGTGCTCGCGCAGATGGGTGGCATGGGCGGCGGTATGGGTGGTGGTGGCATGGGTGGTGGAATGGGTGGCGGCGGCATGGGTGGCGGTGGCGGAATGGGTGGCGGCGGCATGGGTGGCGGCGGTATGGGCGGTATGGGTGGCGGCGGTATGGGTGGTATGGGTGGCGGCGGTATGGGCGGAATGGGTGGCGGCGGCATGGGTGGAATGGGTGGCGGCGGCATGGGTGGAATGGGTGGCGGCGGTATGGGTGGCATGGGCGGAATGGGTGGCAACATCCAGGGCGGTATGGGCGGGATGGGTGGCATGGGCGGCAACGTCAACATCAACCGCAACGTCAACGTGCATGTCCGTGGCGTCCGTCCCTGGGTCAATCGCACCTGGTACGGCACGGCGATCGCCGGCGTGACGCTCGGCACCATCATCGCGGTCAGCGCAGCGCCCGCGCCTCCGGCGGACAATCTGTGCTGGTTCTGGACCAGTTCGGCTGAGGATCAGGGCTATTGGGACTGGTGCGTGCCGCCGCCGTGAGCGGAAGCGGCAGCAAAACTGCATCAGTTCGGCATGATTGCGTCGCGCGATCGCGCACGGAGCGAGGCTTGCGATACATCGCGGAGTGACGAAACTGCGGGGACAACGGCACGACCGGCCCCGCACATCATTGCATGACCTCCGAGTCTCAGACCTCCGACGCAGCGTCGTCCGAAGCCGCCCCTTTCCACGGGCTGCTCGCGACTTTCGTCGCGGCGATCTTTGTCAGCGCTGCGCTGCTGTTCGCCGTGCAGCCGATGTTCACCAAGATGGTGCTGCCGCAGCTCGGCGGCGCCGCCGCGGTCTGGTCGGTGGCACTGGTTTTCTTCCAGACCGCTCTGCTGGCGGGCTATGCCTACGCGCATCTGATCACACGCCTTGCGCCCGGACGGCTGTCGCTCATCGTCCATGTCGCGGTGAGCGTATTTGCCTGTTTCATGCTGCCGCTGCACATCGCGCAGGGCTTCGGTCCGCCGCCGCAATCGGGCGAGGCATTGTGGCTGCTCGGCCTGTTTGCGGCTTCGATCGGGCTGCCGTTCTTCGCACTCTCTGCCAACGGGCCGCTGTTGCAGGCGTGGTTTGCGCGCAGCTCGCATCCGGCTGCGAAAGACCCGTATTTTCTCTACGCGGCCAGCAATGCCGGCAGCTTTCTTGCACTGATCTCCTATCCGGTCGCGATCGAGCCGTTCATCCGGCTCGGCGCGCAGACCTGGGTTTGGACCGTCGGCTTCTATGTCCTGATCGTTTTGATCGCGGCTTGCGGCATGCTGATGCTGCGCTATCCGGGGAGCGCCGCGAGCCATGAAACGGCAGCATCGGAAGCGGCGGCTGCGCCCGGCTGGGGCGACATCGCCTGGTGGGTTTTCCTCACTGCGGTTCCGTCCGGCCTGCTGATTGCGGTCACCGCGCATATCGCGACAGACGTCGCGGCGGTGCCGCTGCTCTGGGTGCTGCCGCTTGCGCTTTATCTGATCACCTTTGTGATCGTGTTTCAGACCCGTCCGCTCATTCCGCACGCGCTCGTGGTCAAGGTGCAGCCGCTCTTCATTCTGGCGCTGGTCGCGGCCTTCGTGCTCGGGCCGATCGAATCGATCGTGGCCTCGATTGCGCTGCATCTGAGCGTGTTCTTCGTCTGCGTGCTGATGTGCCACGGCGAGCTTGCGCGCAGGCGTCCGCCCGCGCGTTACCTGACCGGCTATTACATGTGGATCTCGGTCGGCGGCACCATCGGCGGCATCGCGACCGGTCTGGTGGCGCCGCATGTGTTCAACTGGATCGCCGAATATCCACTGCTGCTCTTGCTGGCGGTGTTGTGCCGCCCGGGCCTGGCCTGGCCGAAACGCGGCGGCGGGCAATATGCGCTGTTCGTGGCGCTCGCCGTGGGATTGCTGCTGCTGGTCGCGGCAATCGCGTTCGATCTGCGGCCCGATCAGAGCCTGCTCTATGTCGTGATCGGCCTCCTGATCGGCCTGACCGTGCATTTCTGGCAGGCGCCTTTGTCCTTCGCGGCCATCATCGCGGTCATATTCCTGGTGAGTCAGTCCTTCCGCGACAATCAGACCATCCATCTGGTGCGCAATTTCTTCGGCGTACTGAGCGTGGTGGATTCCTCGGACGGCCAGTATCGCGGTCTGTGGCACGGCACCACCAGTCAGGGCACCCAGCATGTCCGTGACGAGGACGGCAACCTGATCAAGGGCCGGCCGGAAATGATTTCCGAATTCTTCGAAGGCGCCGGCATCGATCAGGTGTTCAAGGCGGTGCAGGCGAAGAAGCAGGGGCCGATCGATTATGCGGTGATCGGCCTCGGCACCGGCTCGCTCGCCTGTCAGCGCCGACCGGGCGACAAGCTCACCTATTACGAGATCGATCCGGATATCGTGCGGATTGCGTCCGACCCGAAGCTGTTCAGCTTCGTGCCGGAATGCGCGCCGGACGCTCCGATCGTGATCGGCGACGCCCGGCTCAAGATCGCCGACGCGCCGGATGCCAGCTACGACCTGATCGTGATCGACGCCTTTATTGGCGCTGCAATTCCGGTCCATCTGCTGACACGCGAGGCGATGGCGCTCTATCTGCGCAAGCTGAAGCCGGACGGGCTGATCGCGATGCACATCTCCAACAAGAATCTCGAACTCGCCTCGGTGGTCGCCGGCATCGCCGAGGCCAATGGACTGATCGCGCGAGTCTATGACGGCGGCGATGTGGAAGAGGATGCCGATCGCTATCTCTGGGTGCCACGGGTGGCCGCGATTGCGCGCGGCGAGCAGGATTTCGGCGCGCTCGCCAGGTCGTCATACTGGCCGGTATTCGAGCGCGATCCGTCGCAACGGGTCTGGTCCGACGATTATTCCAATGTCGTCGGCGCATTGCTGCGCAATCTGCGCAGCCGGCGGTAGCGTAAGATAGCTTTGAACTTAAATCGGTGCTTGCAGCGGGCTCGGTTCACCTCTCCCATTGGGAGAGGTCGACTGCCGAAGCAAAGCGAGGCAGTCGGGTGAGGGTTTAGGTCTAACGAGAGATCTGAGCCCCCTCACCCCAACCCTCTCCCCAACGGGGAGGGAGCAGAGCCAGTCTGACGCGCCTGCATCAACTCAAACCAGGTCACATCTCAGCGAGGAACGAGAAGTTCAAAACAGATGCACCGCGTGCGGCGCGAACAGGCCGATCGCCATGAAGGCGAGTCCGAGCAGCGCGAGCCCTCCGGATACATAGGTCAGCACCAGCATGCCGGTGATGACGGCCGCCGAAGCCAGCACGATCGCGATCTGGAATGCCGCCGACGCCACCTCGTAATGATGATATTTCGCCAGCGCATCGTCGCGTTTGTGCGCTTCGGCAATGGCACGTTTTGCCAATTCGGTGGTGCCTTCGCCCTTGCCGCCGCCGGCTTCCGGCTCGGAGCGATAGCGCGCCGAGGTCTTTTCCCACTCGTCGATCTGCTTCTTCAGCGCCGCCTTGCGCGCCTCGTCATTGGTGGTGTCCAGCTCCACCTTGGCCGCCTCGCCCGCGACAATCGTATTGGTGCGGCGGATGCTCTTGGCCTGGAAGAAATTCCAGAGATTGGAAGACTTCGATCTGATAATTCAGCGCCGAGGTCTGCGCGCTCTTGCCGAGCGTCTCGGAGAAGGCGAGGCACAAGGCGATCACCGCGATCAGCAGCGCGATCTTCTTGTTCTGGGAGAGCGTCGTGCCGACGGGATCATGGCCGCCGTGATGGCCTTCCTCGTGCTCGATCTTGTGCTCGACCTCGTGCTGAACGGCATGGACGCCGTGACTCATGGTGGCTCCCCCGGAAAAGATTCTCGAACGACGATGTGCCGGGACGGAAATTTTCGCAAGGGCGGCGGCAAATGCGAGATCAGCCGACCGAGCAGGTCACGCGGCCTTTCAAGGTGGTGGTTTTGCCCTCGGGGTCCTTTTTGGTGCCGGCATACTTCGCGCCCATGTCGAAAATCGTCAGCGTGTAGCCGCCGCGAAATTCGATGTCGTCGGACTCCTTGCGCGGCCAGGCTTCGATGACGAGATCGACATAGCCGTGCAGCTCTCCCTCGCGCTCGCGATAGATCCGCAGCTTGAGATTGCGGCTGTCGTGCCAGCGCTGGGTCAGGCTGTCCTTGCCGAACGCCACCTTGCGGAAATCCTTCGGGGCGCCGGGAGTCAGGATTTCCAGCTCCGCCTTGAAGCTGAAAAAGTCGTCACCCAGGCCCCGGCTGACGCCGGCTTCAAGCGCAAGCTTGATTGTCTTGTCGGCGGCTTCGCAGCTCAGGCCCGCGCTGGCATTGGCGGGCGCGATGCCAAGCATCGTCAAGCCGATCGCCGCACAGATCCTTCGCATGGTGTGAACCCGAACAACGGCAAGGCTTGAGCTTTGCAAGAACTTTGCAAGCCGCGGGTCCGGCAGGCAAGCGGATTCACGCGCGCGGATGCGCGGCGTTATAGGCGTCGAGCAGCCGCTCGGTGTCGACCGCAGTATAGATCTGTGTCGTCGACAGCGAGGCATGGCCGAGCAATTCCTGGATCGCGCGCAGATCGCCGCCGCGCGAGAGCAGATGCGTCGCGAAGGAATGGCGCAAAGCGTGCGGCGTCGCTGTGTCCGGCAGGCTCAGCGCGCCGCGCAGCCGTTCCATCGTGAGCTGGATGATGCGCGGCGACAATGGCCCGCCCTTGGCGCCGAGGAACAGCGGACCGTCGTCCGGCAGATCGTAGGGGCAGAGCTTTACGTAATCTTCGATCAGCGCCAGCACCTGCGGCAGCACCGGCACCATGCGGGTCTTGTTGCCCTTGCCGGTGACGATCAGCGTGTCGCCCGAGCCATGCCCCTTGCCGGGAGCCGGCACGTCCTTGCGCGAAAGGCCGAGCGCTTCGGAAATGCGAAGTCCCGATCCGTAAAGCAGCGCCATCACCGCGGCGTCGCGCGCGAAAATCCAGGGCTCGCGCTCCTCGCCGGCGCGCAGATCGGTGTCGGCGATGCGTTTTGCCGACGGCACCGCCAGCGGCTTCGGCAGGGTCTTTGCGATCTTGGGGGCGCGCACCGCATTGAGCGCACCGACCTTGCCCTTGCCGTTGCGTTCGAGGAAGCGCGCGAACGAACGTACACCGGCGAGCTGGCGCATCAGCGTGCGCGCGCCGATGCCGTGCGAGCGGCGCTGCGCCATGAAGGCGCGCACATCCTGCGGCGCGAGAGTAGCAAGAGTTGCAAGCGAGGGCTTTTCTCCGAGATGTTCCGTCATAAATAGAAGGAACTGGGTCACGTCGCGGCGATAGGCCTCGAGAGTTTTTGGCGACATTCTTTTCTGGTCGCCGAGGAACGCCGACCATCGCGCCAGTTCGGCGAACAGATCGGCAGACATCGGTCCGACGTCGTGGTGTTCTGGCATATCTGCCTTATCTCACCGCCACCCTTCACCCTTCCTTAAGGGCCCGGAATCGGGCGAGTGTCCAAGCCATATGGCTCCGAAAACCGTAGATGTCCTTGTGCCAGTGGCACTGGACCGCGCCTATACCTACCGCGTCCCGGCTGGGCTTTCGCTCTCGCCCGGGGACGTGGTGGCGGTGCCCCTGGGCCCCAACGAGTATGTCGGCGTGGTCTGGGGCGCCGGCACCGCCGCGCCGGGATTACATAATAGAACTCAAGGATATAGACGCCAAACTCGAGGTGCCGCCGCTGCGCGAAGAGCTGCGGCAATTTATTGATTGGGTTTCGGATTACACGCTCGGGGCGCGCGGCACCGTGCTCAACATGGCGCTGCGCATGGGCCAGCATCTCGGGCCCGCGCGCGAACGTACCGGCGTGCGGCTCGCGGGACCTGCGCCGCAGCGCATGACCGCGGCGCGCGCGCGGGTTCTGAAACTGCTTGCGGATCAGATGGTTCGCACCAAGGCGGATATCGCGCAGGAGGCGTCCGTTTCCGCCGGCGTGATCGACGGACTGATCGACGAAGGCACGCTCGAGACGCTCCTTCTGCCGCCCGAGCCGGTCGCGCAAGTACCTGATCCGGATCATCTTTTGCCGGATTTTGCGGAAGGCCAGCAGACCGCCGTGAACGCCTTGCGCGAAACCATGCGGGCGGGCGGATTTTCCGCAACGCTGATCGACGGCGTCACCGGCTCGGGCAAGACCGAAGTCTATTTCGAGGCGGTGGCGGACAATATCCGCAAGCAGCGTCAGACACTTATCCTGATGCCGGAAATCGCGCTGACGACCCAATTCCTGAACCGTTTCGAACAGCGCTTCGGCGTGCACCCCGCCGAATGGCATTCGCAGCTCGCACCGCGCAAGCGTGCTCGCACATGGTCGGCGCTTTGTTCTGGTGAAGTGTCGGTGGTTGTCGGCGCGAGGTCGGCGTTGTTCTTGCCCTACGTCGATCTCGGTCTGATCGTGGTCGATGAAGAACACGATCCCGCCTACAAGCAGGAAGACGGCGTGCATTATCACGCGCGCGACATGGCCATCGTACGCGCGCATCTTGGCAAAATTCCGGTGATCCTGTCGTCGGCCACGCCCTCGGTCGAAACCGAAGTCAATGCGCGGCGCGGCCGCTACCGGCGGCTGCCCTTGCCGGAGCGGTTCGGCGGCCAGCATCTGCCACATGTCGAGGCGATCGATCTGCGCACGCAAGGCCCCGCGCGCGGACGCTTCATCGCGCCGCGGCTCGCGGAAGCGGTGAGGACCGCGCTCGAACGAAAGGAGCAGGCGCTGCTGTTCCTCAATCGTCGCGGTTACGCGCCGCTGACATTGTGCCGCTCCTGCGGCTATCGCATCGCCTGCGGCCATTGCGATGCCTGGCTGGTCGATCATAGGTTCAAGCGCAGGCTCGTCTGCCACCATTGCGGCTTCTCGATGCCGCTGCCGCCGGTCTGCCCGAAATGCGAGGCCAAGGATTCCTTCGCCGCCATCGGCCCCGGCGTCGAGCGCCTGCAGGAAGAGGTGGCGAACCTGTTTTCCGATGCGCGCAGCATCGTCCTGTCGAGCGACCTGATGGAATCGGTCGAAAGATTGCGTGAAGAGCTCGACGGCGTCGCCGAAGGCAGGTTCGACATCATCATCGGCACGCAACTGGTGGCGAAGGGCCATCATTTCCCGAAGCTCAATCTGGTCGGCATCGTCGATGCCGATCTCGGCCTTGCCAATGGCGATCCGCGCGCCGCCGAGCGCACCTTCCAGCTTCTGCATCAGGTCGCCGGCCGCGCCGGGCGCGAAGCCGGCCGGGGCCTCGGATTTCTGCAGACGCATCAGCCGGAGCATCCGGTGATGCGCGCGCTGATTTCCGGTGACCGCGCGGCCTTCTACGATGCCGAGATCGCTTCGCGCGAGAAGACCGCCTATCCGCCCTTCGGGCGGCTCGCGGCGCTCGTGGTGTCGGGCGCCGACAAGCACGAGACCGAAAGCTTTGCGAGGAAGCTCGCCGCGGCCTCGCCACTCGACGAAAGCGTGCGCGTGCTGGGACCGGCGGAAGCGCCGCTCGCGGTGGTGCGCGGTCGCTATCGCTTTCGCCTCCTGATCAAGTCGTCGCGCCAATTCGATCTGTCGCATTACATGCGCGGCTGGATCGCCAACGCGCCGAAGACGCGGGGCAGCCTGAAGCTGGAAGTGGATATCGATCCGCAGAGTTTTTTTTAGAGATTCTCAGGGGCCCATTGACAGAAATCGTGTAAGTTGCAATTCACCGGTGAATACAACCGATATTCAAGACACCAGTTGTTCAAGGCGCATTTCGAAAAGTTTTTGAAGATGTCGCACAGCTTTGTAGCTTTGATAGATGAATCCGGCGACGATGGATTGGGGAAATTTCGAGAACCCGGGCAGCAGGGAGGTCAGACATCTTGGCTTGTCATCTCGGCGTGCGTCTATCGAGCAAGTCGCGAAGGCGAAGTCGTTGGTTGGCGAGACAGCATTCTCGCGAAGATGCCTGAGAAAAAAACTAGAGTCCTCCACTTTGAAAATCTTACCCATCAGCAGCGCATTGTGGCAGCGCAATCTGTCGGACAATTTCCGTTGCGCGTGATGAGCGTGATCTCAAATAAGCGAACGATTCAGCCAGGAATTTATACTCAGAAAAACCAACTTTACTTTTATCTAACGCGATACTTGATAGAGCGTATTTCATGGTTTTGTCGCGACAACCGACCTGCGGCCGGCGAGAACGGGCAAGTCAAAATCACTTTTTCTCGTCGTGGAGGTATGTCCTATCCGGATTTTCGAGATTACCTTCTGAGATTGAAGCAGGATTCAAGCGTTAAAATACACTGGCCGGTGATCGATATTGATGGGATCAAGGCCCAAGATCATTCGGTGCGAGCGGGATTGCAGATCGTAGATATAGTTGCCTCGTCTATCGCATGCGGTATCGAGCCGGATCGATTTGGCAATTGTGAATCGCGATATGCTGAAAGCATTCGTCGCGTCACCTACCGTCAGAACCGAAATTTCTTCAGTTACGGAGTTAAATTGGTGCCTCGGCTGGAAGAGATGCCATCGCTCTCCCAGGAACAAATGAGGTTCGTTGATCTATATAAATAAAGTGGCAGCCCCCCGGCCCATGATTGCGATTGCTCGCCTGCAATCCAAAGGAATGCTCTGGGTAGTTCCGGCGCTTGGCTGCCAAAATCAATATAGTTGATTGCTTAATAGGATTCAATGCCTGTCTAAGTCATTGATTGAATCCAGCTTTTCCCGCTCGTGACCCATGAGCGCCGCCTTCGCCGCGGCCTCGCCACTCGACGAAAGCGTGCGCGTGCTGGGCGCCTCCGAAGCGCCGCTCGCGGTGGTGCGCGGGCGGTATCGCTTTCGTCTCCTGATCAAGTCGCCGCGCAACTTCGACCTGTGTTTTCTGACGTGTGAGCGATGGTTTGCCGCGAACGAGGCGCCGGAAACTGCGCCCTCTCCCATCCGGGCCGCGCTTGCGCGCGCCCGGGCGCAGGCTCTTGAAGGAGAGGGCTGCGCGAAGGGTTTAGCGAGTCGTGGCGGGTGAGGCTTACTTCAAGATCGTTACCCCTCACCTGTTATCGTGTGCGGCGGATTCCGAGCTGCCCTCTCCCTCAAGGGGAGAGGGCGCATATACTGCCGCTGCGATTTTGGAGAGCCGTCCACAATACCTTCTTCGACCGCAATTTCCGTGAGGACGAGCCGTGAAGCTGCACTGGAGGTCCCAGCCTTCTCAGGGACCTCCCAGCTCCGATCCTGGATCACTCGACGACAAGCGTCGGTGTGAGGCGCACGGGCCGCGCCACGTTGTAGAAGTTGGGCGAAGTCGCCATGACCGCCTTGTGGATCTCGTAGAACTCTTCGCGGGTCGCGCTGCCCTTGATGCGAACGATGTAGCGCAGAGTTTCGTAGCCTGCCGGCACATTGGGATCGATGCCGAGAAAGCCGCGGAGGTCGATCTCGCCCTCGGTTTCGATCTCCAGTTTTTCGAGTTTGATGCCGCGCAACGCGCACTGCGCGACATAGCCCACCGTCATGCAGGCGTTCAGCGCCGCCAGCAGATGTTCCTGAGGGTTTGCGAAAAGGTTCGACCCGCCGAGTTCATTGGGCTCGTCGATATCGATGGAGAATCGGCGCTCCACTTGCTCGCCGCCGATGCGAAAGCCCTCGATCTGCGCGCGGCTCCGCGTCTGGCCCTGCCAGGTCGTCGCCACTCGCCAGCGGGTTTCGCCTTGAGCGGCGTTGGCCTTGACGCGTTCGACCAGCGCCAGCAGATCGTCAACGTTGATGCCATTGACCAAGGTCGGTTCCGTAGTCCTGGTTTTGTCGAGCATGTTAAATCTCCGTTTTGCTTGCTTGCGTTTGAGGCGGATTATCCGAGCGTGGCGAGCGCGGCCTGAATGCGCTGACCCTGCTCTTCGGTGATCAGGCTCGACAGCACCTTGCCGAAGTGAGGATGGCTGGGCGCCCGAGTGGATGTATTGCCAGCGATAGGCCTTGAGAAACGCAGCCTCGATCGCGCGCGCCTCGGCGGCGTCGACCGCGCGGCCGCAACTGGCCGACGAAGTACTCCGCGTCGGCCTTGGCCTGCGCCTGCAGGATCCCGTCCACCGCCGCGACCAGTTCGATGAACTCGTCGACCGCGCGGTCGCGCTGCTCCGCCGTCAGGCCGGCGTCGTGACGCACCCATTCGAGCTCGTCGAGGATGGCGTGCTGGCTTTCCTCCTTCCAGTGATAGAGGAACACGTCCTTGAACAATTCCGAAAGGCCGGAATCCGGCTCGATGCTCTCGCGATAGTGGAGCTGCGTGAACAACTCGATATCGAGCGTCAACGCCAGCACCGCCCACGTGCTCTTGCCGAGCACCGCGCGGGCGACGCCGTTGGGATCGATGTCGAAGCGATAGCCGTCGGGCAGCACCTCGCCGATCATGGCATCGATGCGGCGGAACAGTGCCTGATGCTTCAGTTCCTCGTCGCTGAAACGAACCAGAGCCTCGAGCGCGATCTGGTCGCCGAACCAGTGTTCATGACTCAGCTCCAGAACCTTGGCATTGATGAAGCGCTCGACCAGACCGAAGATGTTGGCGTAGGTGCGGCCCTGGATCTGGCCGACGAAGCGCTTCTCGTCGGCGGATCAAGGTTGTGAATTGCTTCGCGAGCGAGAGACCGTCCGGCAGGAATTTGTGGACGGTATCGAAGCGGCGCCCCCGGATCACGTCCTTCTCGATATCCCAACGCACCCGCTTGGATGTTTGAACGGCGCGCGCATAACGGTCGGTTTCTGAAATCTTGCTGATCGCATTCATGCTTCGTCTCCCTGGAGACTGTGTGCCGGAAATGAGTTCGTTAGCTAACGCGACAATCCTTGTTGGGCTCCCGAGGGTCTATGATCGGCACGCCGAAACGCATGACCGGAACGCCTGAACTTGGTAAAAGGCGGATATGGACGCCCTATCCGACGTCTTGAGGGTCGCGCAATTGACCGGCGGCGTATTTCTGCACGCCGACTTCTTTGCGCCGTGGTGTATCGCCGCACGCGATTCCGCGCGAACATTGCGGGCCGACACTTGGGCCGGCATCGCATTTGATTGTCTATCACTACGTGATCGAGGGTGAGCTCCACATCCGCGTCGAAGACGGGACCACGGAGAGTCACGTGATCGGTCCCGGCGAAATCGTCATCCTCCCGCGCAACGATCCGCATCTGATGGGCAGCGATTTGAAGCTGCCTCCGGCGCTGGGCCGTGACATCGTCCAGCCGCCAGCCGGGGGCGGGCTGTACTCGATTCACCACGGCGGCAACGGCGAACGCACGCAGATGATATGCGGCTTCCTTGGCTGTGCGCGGGCCGAGGCAAATCCGGTGCTTTCGACCTTGCCGGCCTTGCTGAAACTGACTGTCAGGGAAGGAGCGGCCGCGGAATGGATCCGCTCGACCTTTCAATATGCGGCCGAGGAAGTCGCGGCCGGGCGTCCGGGGTCGGAGACGGTGCTCGCGAAGCTCTCGGAATTGCTGTTTGTGGAGACGGTGCGGCGGCACGCCGAGTCCTTGCCGGAAAGCCAGTCCGGATGGCTGGCGGGCCTGCGCGAGCCCTATGTCGCGCGGGCGCTGGCGCTGTTGCACAATGACGTGACCAGGCGCTGGACCGTCGACGACCTTGGCCGCGAGGTCGGCCTGTCGCGATCCGCGTTGGCCGATCGCTTCATTCGTCTGATCGGCGTGCCGCCCATGCATTATCTCGCGAGCTGGCGCATGCAGGTCGCGGCCCAGAAGCTGCGAAATTCAAGTCTGTCGCTCGCACAGATCGCCGGGACGGTCGGCTATGAATCGGAGGCCGCATTCTCCCGCGCCTTCAAGAAGGACTTCGGTGTAGCGCCGGCGACGTGGCGCCGCGCGAACCGATAGCGCAATCTAAAAAATCGAATTGTCAGGCGGAAATCCGCGCCGGTGTATCGAGCAAGAAATCCGGCGTCTTCGCCATTCAATCGCGTCTGACCTCCGACTATGTGAGCCCGAGAAGAAGACGCCGCAGACGCGGCGGCTTCGGCATCCGAGCGAACATCACAGGGAATTGAAGCGATGACCATGATCGTGATACCGCGGACGCGTTCAGCGGCACCGAGCCGACCAGGAGAAGCTTGTGTCGAAGGCATGGTTCATGCCTTCAGGCGCTGGTTGACGGCTTTCAAGACCTGGAAAGCCGAACGAATTGCCATGGCGCAATTGCAGTCGATGAGTGATCGCGAGCTCAAGGATATCGGGCTCGTTCGTTCGGAGATCGACTTCGCCGTCAGGGATGGCATCGCACGTCACTCCATTTATCGTCGCTGGTACTGAACGGCGAGTAACGGTGCGCAGACAAATGCCGTGCAAGCAGAAGGTATTTACTGGCTTTCAGGCTGGTTATGCGTGGCAGCGAGCGAGTTGCCACGCCGTTTCATGTTGCCGCTTTCGCGCGCCCGGCCATGAGCGGGCTCGTGGAACCCCGATTGCAAGGACACCCCTGCCAGGTCCGGCAAAACTCGGATAAAAGCAGGGCTGCAACCACCAATCCCGCCACCAGCGTGATCGCGGATGTGCCGGCGCGCGGATTTCATCGTCCCGATTTTGGGCCTTACTCTGGCGGTCGCCGGATGCAGCAGCGCGGGCATCGATTCGGTCACGACTTCCGCGCCGCGCGCCGCGGCGGGCAGCGTTCCGGGCCATGTCTATTTGCTGCGCGGCCTGGTCGGCGAGGTGTTCTCGCTCGGCTTCTACGATCTGTCGGCGCGCATCAAGGAGCGCGGCGTCGAGGCGACCGTGAACTCCATGTATGCGCCCGGCAATCTCGCCGGCGAGATCATCGCGAATTATCGCCGCGCGCCCGCGCCCATTGTCCTGATCGGCCATTCTTCCGGCGCGGATTCGGCGATCGCGGTCGCCGAATATCTCAAGGCATCCAATGTGCCGGTGGCGCTGATGTTCGGCTTCGATCCGACGCCGCTCGCCGGCCGGGTGCCGGACAATGTCGAGCTGTTCATCAATCTGTATCAGAAGACCAATCTGATCGGCGGCGGCGAAATGCGGGGCGCCAACGGATTTCAGAGGCCGCATCGTCAATGTCGATCTGCGGGAGCGGCGCGAGATCATTCATATCACGCTCGACAAGTCGCCGGTCCTGCACACGCTGGTCGCAGACAAGATCGCGATCGCGTTGCGCGCGCGCATGCAGTCGCCGGCGCCTGCGCGCGGTCGCCAGGTCAGGGCCGGCCCTGCGCCGATCGCCTATGTCACCCCGCTGACCATGCGCTACGTGGTGCCGCCGGATGTCCCGATCGTGCTGTGGGACAGTGCGGTTCGTGGAGCATTGGGCGCCGACGAAACCGTGGAAGGATTTGCTGCGCGCATGAATGCGCCGGCCTGGGCGATCGTCAGCATCAACAATCTCGGTCCGGCAGATCCGCCGGCGGCGGGTTCGGCGCTGCTGGTGCCGCGAAGCATGGGCGAGGTGGAGCGGTGACCGGTCTTGCCGTCCATCGGCGCTGCGATCCGCAGCGCTATGGCTGGAACACATAGGTGCCGGGCGCGTCCGCCAGCACCGGATATCCGGCCTGCGGCGCACCCATGACGGGCGGCGCCGACGGCGCACCGGAATGCGCCTTCAGCCACGCGCTCCATTCGGGCCACCACGATCCTTGCTTGCTCGGGGCGGCGGCCGTCCAGGCGTCCGGATCGACGTAGCGGTCGGCACTGCCGGTGGTCATGACCTGATAGCTGCGATTGCCCCGGCCAGGCTCCGAAACGATGCCGGCATTGTGGCCGCCTGTGGTGAGCAGGAAGGTAATCTCGGTGTCGGCCATGAGGTGAAGCTTGTAGACCGAGCGCCAGGGCGCGACATGATCCCATGTCGTACCCACCATGAAGACCGGCGCCCGAATGTCGCTCAGAGCCACCGGTTTGTCGCCGACCTGACACCGGCCCTCGGCCAGATCGTTGTTGAGGTACAGATGGCGAAGATATTCGGAATGCATCCGATAGGGCATGCGCGTGGCGTCGGCATTCCAGGCCATGAGATCGGTCATCGGGCTTCGCTCGCCCATCAGATATTCATGCAGGTGGCGCGACCAGATGAGGTCGTTCGAGCGCAGCAACTGGAACGTGCCGGCCATTTGCTTGGAGTCGAGAAATCCCTGTTCCCACATCATGTCTTCCAGGAACGCGATCTGACTCTCGTTGATAAATAACATCAGCTCCCCGGCTTCATGAAAATCGGTTTGCGCGGCAAACAGCGTCAGGGACCCAATTCTTTTGTCGTCGTTCCGGGCCATCGCGGCTGCTGCGATGGAAAGCAGAGTGCCGCCGATGCAATAGCCGACGGCGTGGATCGGCTGCTTCGGAATAACAGCGGACACCGCATCCAGCGCCGACATCACGCCGAGCTTTCGATAATCGTCCATGCCGAGGTCGCGATCCTCGGCCCCGGATTCCTCCAGGAGATCATGAAAACCGTGAAGCCCTGCTCGGTGAGGTATTTGACCAGCGAATTCCGGGGCGACAGATCGAGGATGTAATACTTCATGATCCATGCCGGCACGATCAGGATCGGCTCGGGCCGCACCTGCTCGGTGGCGGGCGCATATTGAATGAGTTCGATCAGACGGTTTCGAAAAATGACCTTGCCCGGCGTGATCGCGACATCGCGCCCGACCATGAAATCTTCGGTACCGATCGGCTTTTTGCCATCGAGCGTGCGCCGCCAATCTTCAAGAAAATTTTTTGCTCCCCGAACAAGGTTGGCCCCGCCTTGCTGAAGCGTCTGGCGTTGCAGCTCGGGATTGGTCAACAGAAAGTTCGAGGGTGCGAAGAAATCGAGACTCTGCCGCGCGGCAAATTCGACGGCATTCTCGTGTTGCTTGGTCACGCCGCGAATTGTCGTGGTCGCGTCGTGCCACCATTTTTCCTGCAGCAGGAAGCTTTGATAAATCAGATTGTAGGGCCATTGTTGCCACGCGGCGTCAACGAAACGGCGATCCTGCGGCAAGGGCTGGATGCAAGGCTCGGTGCCGCCACCACACGAGCATTGCCATATGTGAGCCAACAGACTTGCGGAATCGCGCAAGCGCGTTTCCGCCAGTTCCATCTGCTTGCCGGGAGACGCTGCCAGATGGGTGATCCAATCCAGATAGGATCCGGCCAGTGCGGCCGGTGACAAGCCAGCGGTGAATTTCGCGATCGCCGCGTGGATCGACCGATCGGCGGCATTCAATGCGCCGGACGCGCGAGGTTCTCGTTCGGCGACGGCGGACAACGCTGTTGACTTGAGGGACTGCAACATATCGGCACCGCCACGATAGATAATCCATACATCCAGTTTCGCAACGATCGGTCTTGATCCAGCTCAATCATCATACGACCGGTCAGGCCATTTCAGGTCGCAATGTGCTTATGTGACGCGATGGAGAGAAATGGAACCAAAGCATAAGCCTTCCTTAATGCGGCACATTGTAGTCTGTGCGGCCCAGGAGCAAACAAATGCGCAAATCGCTGCCGCCGAAGATGTTTGCCGAAGCAGAGCAGGCTCGATTGAGTACGTTTCGCTCGTGGATCCTGGACAACGATGTCACCGAAATCGACATGACAGAAAAGCAGTTCTGGAATTTCGCAGGACTTCAACCGCTTGCCGAGACGCCGTGGACCAGTTTCATGGGCCGGCAAATCGGCGTGCCGGACATGCCTGAAGCGGCGCAAAGGCGGCTTGGTATCTTCAGGCCGAGCGGGAACATCTAGTAGAGCGGATTTGACAAGCCGCAGCCGGCCGCCTCCGTGGAGGCTGCTTTCGGTGTCGACTTTTTGAACGCCGCCCGCCATAAGGGCGGATGGCAAAACAAAAAGTTTCTTTCAAGCTCCGGCGCGTCGCCGAGGATGACTGGGAAATTCTCGCCGAGTATCCCGGCGTGGAGGACCGCATCATCAAGGGTCTCACCAGCAAGGCCGACGCTGACGATTGGCTCAACGGCGACCGCCGGGTGCAATGGCTCCGCTCGCAGGGCTACGCCAAGTAACCGTCGGTTCCGCGGGCTTCGGCGATGCGGGTCTCTTGCGCGCCGTCGAGATCGGCCAGGAGCCATTGCGCGATGCGCCGCCAGGCGCCTTCTATCGTTCGCGCACCGAGAAACAGGCTGAGATGGCTGCATGGCGCGAGCTCCGTCTCGATGCAATGTTTCGGCGTCCCGACCAGCCGCGCGGTAGCGAATAGCTGCTCGGGATGAACGATCTCGTCGTCGCGGCCGGCCAGAAGAAACATCGGCGTGCGCAAGGTTTTCAAATCGATGCGATGGCCCAGGGCAACGAAGCGGCCTTCGGCGATCTGGTTCTCCTTGAACAGATCGTGGGCCACCTGCAGATAATACGTGCCGGGCAGATCCACGACGCAGGCATACCAGCGATCGAAGCGATGCTCGAGTTCGGCGACACGGCCATCGCCGGTGTCGGGCGCTTCCTGCATGACGCGATCGGTTTCGCTTGCCAGCAGCGAGGGACCCCATAATTTCAGGGCATTTTCTCCAAGGACGCGGCCCTCGCCGGCGCGGACCAACGCATCGAATGTGCTCATCGGGAGCCCTGCGACGGTGCGTGTCAGGTTTGACGAGGCCGCCCGCACATCGACCGGGGCGCCGACCAGCACCAGCCGCCGGACCTTGTGCGGAAAGCGCGCGGCATAGAGAAGGGCCATCCAGCCGCCCTGGCACAATCCGATCAGATCGACCGGCGCGCCGATCTCGTCGATCGCGACGTTGAGGTCGGCCAGATAGCTGTCGATCGAAAGGAAACGCATTTCCGGGCTCGCCGATCGCCAGTCGGTGACCAGCAATCGCGACCGGCCATTCTCCAGCAGGCTTTGCACCACGCTATGGCCCGTCGCGAAATCGGCAATCGTCGCCAAATGCAGCGCAAAAGGCGCGCAGATCAGGGTCGCCTGTCCGGCATCGCCGGTCGAGAAGTCGCGCAAGCGCATGGTCGGCAATTCCAGCCGCATCCAATTCGGCGTCGCCCATTCCGGCGCGATCTCGTTGGCATCGGCTTGCGGTCCGGCCGACGACATATCGCTCCAGAATTTGAAAATGGATGCCGTCAGATCGACGGCCGAAGTCGCAGCGAATAACGGCCACAGGAATGGCGGCCGCGGCGTTCCGGCGGCTTCGCCTTCGGATGCCGCTTTATTTGTCGTCTGGTCTGGCTCTTTTGTCATCGAACCGCACGAGCGCCTCTGCCCGCATTGGCGGGCCCTTGCTATCGCTGCGCATCGATATAGGCGGCCAGATCGCGCGCCTCGTCCCGACTGAGCGACATGCCCGGCATCATCGGATGCGGATACAGCAGAAAGAAGACCAGCTTCTCGACGGTAAAGTCGGCCCGGTCGGCAATCTCTCGAAACGACGGCGTGCCATCGCTGCCCTTCGGCTGCGTATAGGAAACGATATGGCAGGAGGCGCACCATCTTTGCGCCAGCGTGGCACCCCGTTGCGGATCGGCGCGCACGACCTTGGTCTGGCCGACCTGAGCGAATGCCGGTTGGATCGCGCAGAGGCCGGCGGCCAGCGTCAGAGCTGAAATGAAGCGCCGCATTCTTTCGCTCCCGTCATGACGCGTTTAGGGGCTTTAAAATATACCATACAATCCGACCAAGGCTTTTTATTTTGATCTCCATCAAGCCGGTGCCGCCACTCCCATCCCGCCGGTCACTGCGCGCAGGATCAGCGTCGTTCCGGTCGCGATCAGTACGAGGCTCAGGACGCGCAGGAATTGCTCGCGCGTCATGTGCAGCGTGATGTGGTGGCCGGCATAGAGGCCGATCAGCATCGACCGGCACCAGCAGCAGCGCGAGCAGCGAGAAGCTTCAGATCGTGTAAATGCCCGCGAGCGCGAAAATGACGACCCGCGTGAAGGTGGAGAGCGCGATCAGCGCGCTCTGGGTCGCGCGCATGGCATCCTTGTCGTCGAGACGCCGGCTCAGATACATCGCATAAATGAAGCCGCCGCTGCCGAACATCGCGCTGAACACGCCGCCGATCAGGCCGAACGGAACGACCCAGGAATTGCTTCAATCCGACGCGCGAATGATGGGCGTGAACAGCGCACAGAGCGCGTAACCGACGACGAAAATGCCGAGCGCCAGCATCATCGGCTTCGCCGGAATGACCAGCAGCAGCCATCGCGCCGACCAGGAACTGCCGGCGATCATCAGCGGCACGAGCCACATCATCTCGCGCTTTGCGATCTTGTCGCTCAGCGTCACGCCGTTGACGATGGCGGCCAGGCAATCAAGCAAGCGCCAGCAGCGGCACGATGGTTGCGACCGGCATGATCTGCGCCAGCACGGGCGCTGCGATCAGCGCGGTGCCGAAGCCGGCAATGCCGAAGATGATGTAGGCGATGGCGAGCGTCGGGATCGCGACGGCGAGAGTGGTCCAGGAGGGCGCGAGGTCGATGAATTGAGTCATCGGGCTTCAATGCCCTATTCCGCGCGTGGCCTTGCGCGGCAGGCCAGCGCCTTCTCGACGCTTGCGACATAGCGCACCGAGCGGCCGCGCAGGCCCGGCAATCCGAAGGCGCGGCGCACATGCGGCCGCACGCCCGCGAAATACACCTTGGTGTCGGCCTTGTGCAGCCGCTGCACGAAGCGTTCGAGCGCCGCCGACGCGGTGATGTCGATGAACGGCACGTCGGTAGAAATCGAGGATGAAGACGCGCGGCGGATGGACCACGCGATCGAGCATCAGGTTCACGCGCGCGGTGGCGCCGAAGAAGAACGCGCCGCTGATGCGATAGACCATGACGTCGCCCGGCATCGTCTGGCCGCGATAGGCCGGGCCGCCCGTTCTCGTCGTCGGCGACGTCGTCGCGGACGAAGCTTGGCGCCGCCCTGCACGTCGATCGCTTCCGCCATGCGGTGCATGAACAGGAACGAGCCGAGCAGCACGCCGACGCCGATGCCGGTGAGCAGATCGACGAACACCGTGAGCAGGAAAGTCGAAAGCAGCACCACCGCGTCGGCGAGCGAGGTGCGCAGCAGCAAGCCGAACTCGGCCTTGTCGGCCATGCCCAGGCGACGACCACCAGCACGCCGGCGAGCGCCGCGAGCGGGATATAGGCGACCAGCGGCATCGCGACGAGGACGAAGATCAGCAGGTAAAGCGAATGCAGCATGCCGGCGACCGGGCCGCGCGCGCCGGCGCGGATATTGGTTGCGGTACGTGCGATCGTGCCGGTCACCGGCATGCCGCCGCTGACCGCAGCGGCGATATTGCCGACGCCCTGCGCGACCAATTCGCTGTTCGAGCGATGGCGTCGTCCCGACATGCCGTCGGCGACGACGGCGGAGAGCAGCGATTCGATGGCGCCGAGAATTGCGATGGCGACCGCGTCGGGCGCCACCGCCCGGATCTTCTCGAGGCTGAAGGGCAGGCAGCGCGGGTGCCGGCATGCCGGACTGGATCGCGCCGAAGCGCGAGCCGATGGTCTCCACATTCAGTCCGAAAAAATAGGCGATCAGGGTCGCGGCGGCGACCGCGATCAGCAGCGTCGGCCAGTTCGGCCGCAGCCGTCTCAGAATGACGATCGCCGCGACCGAGAAAACCGAAAGTCCGACGGTGACCGGATTGACGGTGCCGATCGCCTGCCACAGCGCCTTCGACCTTGTGCAGGGTTTCCGGCGGGTCGCTCGCGAGCTTCAGGCCGAACAGGTCGCGGACCTGCGATGATCAGGATGATGACGGCGATGCCGGCGGTGAAGCCGACCGTCACCGGATAGGGGATATACTTGATGTAGGTGCCCGAGCCGCAGAAAGCCGATCGACGAGCAGCAAGAGCCCGGCCATCAGGGTCGCGAGCATCAGTCCGTCATAGCCGTGGCGCTGCACGGTCACCGCGACGAGCCCGATAAAGGCGGCGGCCGGCCCGCCGATCTGGAAGCGGCTGCCGCCCAGCAGCGAAATCAGGAAGCCGCCGACGATGGCGGCATAGAGCCCGCGCTCGGGGCTCGAGGCCGGCGCCGATCGCGATCGCCATCGACAGCGGCAGCGCCACGATGGCGACCGTCAGGCCCGCGAGCGCGTCGGCGCGCAGGCCGTCCAGCCCGTAGCCCTCGCGCAGGACCGTGATCAGCTTCGGGGTGAACAGGTCGGCAAAAGTCGGTTCGCTGCGGTGGCCCGCAGGCGCAGTCGCGTCATTCGATCTCCGGGCAGAGTCGCTAGGACTTGCTAGCCTCGATCCGACTTGCGCAGATTTCGATGCCGCGTCTTTGCGAGCGCCGGTCATCAATTGCGTCAGGTGACGAGCTTGAGGCCCACAATGCCGGCCACGATCAGCGCCGACACAGCCCAGCCGCAGCGCCGTGGCGGGCTCCCCGAACAGCACGATGCCGAGGATCACGGTGCCGACGGCGCCGATGCCGGTCCAGACCGCGTAGGCGGTGCCGACCGGCAGCGTCTTCATGCGCGAGCCCGAGAAAGGTCACGCTTGACGATCATGGCTGCGAGCGTGCCGAGCGAGGGCCAGAGCCGTGAGAAGCCGTCGGTGTATTTGAGGCCGATCGCCCAGCCGATCTCGAACAGTCCGGCAATCAGGAGATAAAGCCAGGCGACTTGGACGCGGACATGCCGGCGTCTCCGATACAAGTTGGGCAGGGTCGTCCCTGCCGGGGTGGGGTCGGATCGCGGAGGCCGTCCTCGCCTCGCAGATAGGCTAGCCGGTCGACGGGCATTCCGGCTTGCGACGAAAGGCGCGCCGAAAAGCGCGGTTTTTCGGATCGATTCGGCTTGTCCGGCTATGTTGCACCGCCGTTACTGGCGTGTTAGCAACCGCCTCGATTTTGCAGGGGCCAAAGGTCGCGGGGCTGGCCTCCCGTGACGTCCGGCGAAGATCGGAATTCCCCTTGAATTCCAATGGTTTGTGCCGTCGCTTCGCGACGGCATCAGGCTTGCGGACAGTCACGAGCGCTCAAAGGGTCAATGGCAAGCGAACAACCGATTGTTGCCGGGCGTGGCGGGGCGTTATGCCACCGCGCTTTTCGACCTCGCGCTCGAGGACAAGGCGCTCGACAAGATCCGGGCCGATCTCGACCGGTTCGACGAACTGATTGCCGGCAGCGACGACCTGAACCGGCTGGTGCGCAGCCCGGTCTTCGCCGCCGACGAGCAGGTCAAGGCGCTCGATGCCGATGCTCAAGCAGGCCGGGATCGACGGTGTCTCCGCCAATTTCATCAAGCTTGTCGCCTCCAACCGGCGCCTGTTCGCGCTTCCGCGACATCATCAGGGCGTTCCGCGCCACTGGTGGCCAGGCACAAGGGCGAAGTTTCGGCCAGCGTCACCGTCGCCGAGCCGCTCTCCGACGCGCATCTGCCGTCGCTGAAGAGACGCGCTCAACGCCGTGACCGGCAAGGACGTCGATCTCAACGTCGAGGTCGATCCCGGCCATCATCGGCGGCCTCGTGGTCAAGCTCGGCAGCCGCATGGTCGATACCTCGCTCCGCACCAAACTCAATTCGATCAAGACCGCCATGAAAGAGGCTCGCTGATGGACATCCGCGCCGCAGAAATTTCCGCGATCCTGAAGGATCAGATCAAGAATTTCGGACAGGAGGCGGAAGTCTCCGAAGTCGGCCAGGTGCTGTCGGTCGGCGACGGCATCGCCCGCGTCTACGGCCTCGACAATGTGCAGGCCGGCGAGATGGTCGAGTTCGAGAACGGCACGCGCGGCATGGCGCTCAATCTCGAAACCGACAACGTCGGTATCGTTATTTTCGGCGCCGACCGCGAGATCAAGGAAGGCCAGACCGTCAAGCGCACCCGCGCCATCGTGGACGCGCCGGTCGGCAAGGGCCTGCTCGGCCGCGTGGTCGACGCGCTCGGCAATCCGATCGACGGCAAGGGCCCGATCAAGGCCGACAAGCGCATGCGCGTCGACGTCAAGGCGCCCGGCATCATTCCGCGCAAGTCGGTGCATGAGCCGATGGCGACCGGCCTGAAGGCGATCGATGCCCTGATCCCGATCGGCCGCGGCCAGCGCGAGCTGATCATCGGCGACCGTCAGACCGGCAAGACCGCGATCGCGCTCGACACCATCCTCAACCAGAAGCCGCTCAACGCGCAGCCGGACGAGAAGATCAAGCTGTACTGCGTCTATGTCGCGATCGGCCAGAAGCGCTCGACCGTCGCGCAATTCGTGAAGGTGCTGGAAGAGCAGGGCGCGCTCGAATATTCGATCGTGGTCGCCGCCACCGCCTCCGATCCGGCGCCGATGCAATACATCTGCCGCCGTTCACCGGCTGCACCATGGGCGAGTATTTCCGCGACAACGGCATGCATGCCGTGATCATCTATGACGATCTGTCGAAGCAGGCCGTCGCCTATCGCCAGATGTCGCTGTTGCTGCGCCGTCCGCCCGGCCGCGAAGCCTATCCCGGCGACGTGTTCTATCTGCATTCGCGCCTGCTGGAGCGCGCCGCCAAGATGAACGACGCGATGGGCGCGGGTTCGCTTACTGCTTTGCCGGTGATCGAGACCCAGGCCAACGACGTGTCGGCCTATATTCCGACCAACGTGATTTCGATCACCGACGGCCAGATCTTCCTGGAGACCGACCTGTTCTATCAGGGCATCCGTCCGGCGGTGAATGTGGGTCTCTCGGTGTCGCGCGTGGGTTCTTCCGCGCAGACCAAGGCGATGAAAAAGGTCGCCGGCAAGATCAAGGGCGAATTGGCCCAGTACCGGGAGATGGCGGCGTTCGCGCAGTTCGGCTCCGACCTCGATGCGACCACCCAGCGTCTGCTGGCGCGCGGTTCGCGTCTGACCGAATTGCTCAAGCAGTCGCAGTTCTCGCCGCTGAAGATGGAAGAGCAGGTCGCGGTGATCTATGCCGGTGTGAACGGCTATCTCGACGCGCTTCCGGTCAGCAAGGTCAAGGAATTCGAGAACGGGCTGCTCGGCCTGCTGCGCAGCAAGCATGTCGATCTGTTGAACAAGATTCGCGACACGCGTGACCTCGACGATGCGTCGGCCGACAAGCTGAAGGGCATCGTGGACGGTTACGCGAGGTCGTTCGCTTAAGTTTTCTCTTTACCTCCCCCGCTTGCGGGGGAGGCCGACCGGCCAGCGGCCGGTCGGGTGGGGGCGGCTGAATTCGAGATGCCCCCTCCCTAACCCTCCCCCGCCGGCGGGGGAGGGGACAACGGAGCAAGGTTTTAGGTTCGAGACCAATGGCCAGCCTCAAAGACATGCGCGTGCGCATCGCCGCCACCAAGGCGACGCAGAAGATCACCAAGGCCATGCAAATGGTTGCGGCGTCCAAGCTGCGCCGCGCGCAGGCCGCCGCCGAGGCGGCGCGACCCTTCGCGGAGCGGATGGAAGCGGTGATGAAGAATATCGCATCGGGGATGGCTGACTCCGGCACTGCGCCGAAGCTGCTCGCTGGCACCGGCAGCGACAAGGTTCATTTGCTGGTCGTGGCGACCGGCGAGCGCGGACTGGCCGGCGCCTTCAATTCATCGATCGTGCGCCTGGCGCGCGAGCACATCAATCGGCTGCCAGTCCGAGGGCAAGGAGGTGAAAATCCTCACCGTCGGCAAGAAGGGCTACGAGCAGCTTCGCCGCAATTACGAAAAGAACATCGTCGAGCGCATCGAGCTGCGCGGCGTGCGCACGCTCGGCTATTCCAATGGTGCCGAGATCGCCAACAAGGTGATCGACATGTACGATCGCGGCGAGTTCGACGTCGCGACCCTGTTCTACGCGCGGTTCAAGTCGGTCATCGCGCAGATTCCCGACTGCGCAGCAGATCATCCCGCCCAAATTCGAGGCCGCAGCCGAAACCGGAACGGCCTCCGCCGCCTACGAATACGAGCCCGAGGAAGAGGAAATTCTTGACGAGCTGTCTGCCGCGCTATGTCGCGACCCAGATTTTCCGCGCGCTGCTCGAGAACAATGCCTCGTTCTACGGCTCGCAGATGTCGGCGATGGACAATGCGACCCGCAACGCCGGCGACATGATTCGCAAGCAGACCATCACCTATAACCGCACCCGTCAGGCGATGATCACGAAGGAACTGATCGAGATCATCTCCGGCGCCGAGGCGCTGTAGAGGAGATCCGCGCATGGCTTACTCGATATCCGCGACGACGAAGGGCGGCCGCAACGGTCGCGCCATTCTGGACAATGGCGGCCTTGCGCTCGCCATGGGCCTGCAGAAGGAATTCGGCGGCAACGGCGAAGGCCACAATCCGGAGCAGCTTTTCGTGCTCGGATGGTCGTCGTGTTTCGGCCAGGCGATCCTCGCGCTTGCCAAGAAGCACGGTCTCGATGGCCAGGATGCGCGCGTCACCGTCGCGCTGTCGATGGACAAGGATGAGATCAGCTTCGGCTTCAAGGCTGAGATCAAGGTCGCGCTGCCGGGTGCCGACAAGGCCAAGCTGCAGGCGCTGATCGAGGACGCCCACAAGATTTGCCCCTATTCGCGCGCCACGCGCAACAACGTGCCGGTCACGCTGACCGCCGTTTGACCGAGAGATTCAAGGAGATCGACATGGCCACACCAGCCACCGCAGGAAAACCCAACAAGACCGGCAAGATCACGCAGGTGATCGGCGCGGTCGTCGACGTGCAGTTCGAGGGCAATCTGCCGGCGATCCTGAATTCGCTCGAGACCAATAACGGCGGCAACCGCCTGGTGCTCGAGGTTGCGCAGCATCTCGGCGAATCGACGGTTCGTACCATCGCCATGGACGTGACCGAAGGCCTTGTGCGCGGACAGGAGGTCACCGACACCGGGCTTCCGATCGCGGTGCCGGTCGGCCCCGGTCTGCTCGGCCGCATCATCAACGTCATCGGCGAGCCGATCGACGAAGCCGGCCCGGTCAAGTCGGACGGCAAGCGCCCGATCCATGCGGAGGCGCCGAGCTACACCGAGCAATCGACCGAAGCGGAAATTCTCGTCACCGGCATCAAGGTGGTGGACCTGCTCGCGCCGTATGCCAAGGGCGGCAAGATCGGCCTGTTCGGCGGCGCCGGCGTCGGCAAGACCGTGCTGATTCAGGAACTGATCAACAACGTCGCCAAGGCGCATGGCGGCTATTCGGTATTCGCCGGCGTCGGCGAGCGCACCCGCGAAGGCAACGATCTCTATCACGAGTTCATCGAATCCGGCGTCAACAAGGATCCGCATGCGGGGTCGACCGAAGGCTCCAAATGCGCGCTGGTGTTCGGCCAGATGAACGAGCCGCCCGGAGCGCGCGCCCGCGTCGGCCTGACCGGTCTGACGGTTTCGGAATATTTCCGCGATCAGGGCCAAGACGTGCTGTTCTTCGTCGACAACATCTTCCGCTTCACCCAGGCGGGTTCGGAAGTGTCGGCGCTGCTTGGCCGCATCCCCTCGGCGGTGGGTTATCAGCCGACGCTGGCGACCGACATGGGCGCGCTGCAGGAGCGCATCACCACCACCACCAAAGGCTCGATCACCTCGGTGCAGGCCATTTACGTTCCGGCCGACGACTTGACCGATCCGGCGCCGGCCACCTCGTTCGCCCATCTGGATGCGACCACCGTGCTGTCGCGCGACATCGCGGCGAAGGGCATCTATCCGGCGGTGGACCCGCTCGACTCGACCTCGCGCATGCTGTCTCCGCTGGTCGTCGGCGAAGAGCATTACAACGTGGCGCGTTCGGTGCAGCAGGTGCTGCAGCGCTACAAGGCACTCCAGGACATCATCGCCATTCTGGGCATGGACGAACTGTCCGAAGAGGACAAGGTGACAGTGGCGCGCGCCCGCAAGATCGAGCGCTTCCTGTCGCAGCCGTTCCATGTCGCCGAAGTGTTCACCGGCTCGCCCGGCAAGCTGGTCGACCTGCAGGACACCATCAAGGGCTTCAAGGGTCTGGTGGAAGGCAAGTACGACTATCTGCCGGAAGCCGCCTTCTACATGGTCGGCACCATCGAAGAGGCGGTCGAGAAGGGCAAGAAGCTCGCGGCGGAGGCCGCGTAATCCGATTATCGTCGTCCCCGCGAAAGCGGGGACCCATACCCACAGCGCCTCAAATTGAGTTCGGTGGTTATGGATTTCGGCTCTCGCGCTTCGCGCACGGCCGGAACGGCAAAAAGAGAGATTTCACATGGCCACGTTTCATTTCGATCTCGTTTCTCCCGAGCGGCTTCTCCTTTCCGGTGAAGTCGATCAGGTCGATGTTCCGGGTTCCGAAGGCGATTTCGGCGTGCTGGCCGGGCACGCGCCGATGGTGACGTCGCTGCGGCCGGGCGTTCTCACCATCAAGCGTGAGGGCGGCGAGGTGAAGGTCATCATTCTCGGAGGTTTCGCCGAGGTGTCGGCCTCGGGCCTGACGGTGCTCGCCGACAACGCGGTGATGGCGGAGGAATTCGACCAGGGACTGCTCGATTCCCATATCCAGGAAATCGAGACGAAGATGGCGAAGCTCGAGCCGGGCGCGCTGCTCGACAAGACGATCACCCGCCTCGATCACTTCAAGACCATACGGATGCAGATGCAGGGAACCGCGATGCATTGAGGGCGATGCGGGATGGAACAAAAAAGCCGGGCCTTGCCCGGCTTTTTTGTTGGGAATAGCGATTATCGCCGGCAAACGTCCTTGTCGAAACCCGCACGGGCGGGCTTCTTCTGGCTTGAACAGACTGCGTCGCAGGCGGCCGACACCTTGTCGACCGGGAACGCCGCATAATAGTTCTCCATGAACGCGACCGAGCGTCTGTTGGCGCCCGGCAGCCGCGACGAGACATTGCGGCATTGCCCGCGCGTCCCGATGCAGGTATCGAGCAGGTCTTCGTAGAGATAGGTGCAATCGTCGTCCGAGAGCGGTTCTTTCGGATCGAGCGGCTTCTTGGCGACCGCGATCTTGCCGTCCCTGAAGGTGGCGCTGAATTGATGTCCGCGCTGACGATCGAGCGCGATCGCAACCTCGTTCGCGTCGGCCTTCGCTTCGAACTTGTCCTGGCACTCGACACAGAAACGTTTCAGTGTGCGGTCGATTCTGGTTTCGCTGCCTTTCTCAATCAGCAGCGTGGTCTCCGAGCGGCCGCAGGCCGAGCCGCCGCAATCGTCATAGACCGGGATCAGGGTGTAATCCCTGGTTCTGACCGGCTTGCCGAAGCTCACGAGATCGCGCTCGATGCACAGGAGCCGCGTACTGCCCTTGAACACGCACTTGATGTCCTCGTTCTTCGGGTTGGGGCGTATTTCGTAAGTCGCGTTTGCGGTCTCGACCTTGTCGTCCTCGGCATGCGCGCAAGTGCCGATCAGCATCGCCAGCAAAACGGCGGCAAGGCGCGGGAACCGGGATGTCATCCAATCATCCGAACATCACTTCGAGAATCTCGAAAATTCCCTCACCACCTGCTCGTAGACCGCACGCTTGAACGGAATGATCAGCGACGGAAGATTCCGCATCGGCTCCCAGCGCCATTCGACGAATTCCGGCTTGTGGCCGCCGACCGGTTGCAGAATATTGATTTCCTTTTCGTTGCCGGTGAAGCGGAACGCGTACCATTTCTGCATCTGGCCGCGATATTTCCCCTTCCAGGCCCTGGTCGCGATCTGGCTCGGAATGTCGTAGGTGAGCCAGTCGGCAATCTCGCCGAGCTTGGTCACCGAATGGATGCTGGTCTCCTCCGCAAGTTCGCGCAAGGCGGCGCGATATAAATCCTCGCCCTCGTCGACGCCGCCCTGCGGCATCTGCCAGACGTGATCGTCGTCGGTGTGCTCGGGCCCGCCGAGCCTGCGCCCGATAAAGACGCGGCCTTCCTTGTTCAGCACCATCATGCCGACGCAAGCGCGATAGGGCAGGTCTTCGTATTTTTGCTTGGCCATGCCCGCTTTTTTGCCGGGCGGCGATGTCATTTGCAAGATGGCCGGGGACGACCGGAGTGGCGATCAACTCGATCCGGACTTGATCGCAAGCTTGGTGATAGGCACCAGCACGATGCCGCGGCCCTGTGCGGCCTTGGCCCATTTGGCGATACGGTCGATGCTGGCGGGCAGGGATGAGGAGAAGCCGACCGCCATGCCGCGGTCGCGCGCCGCCGATTCCAGCCGCTTCAGCGCATTGTCGATCTCGGCCGCGCTCGGCACCGCGTCGATCACAACATCGGCCTTGGCGAAAGGCAGCCTGTTGGCGCCCGCAATCTGGGCGGCCTGGCTGCGCGGCGAGGAGCCGTCATCGACATAGATCAGGCCGCGCCGCGACACCTCGCGCAGAACCGGCGCCAGTGCCGCGTCGGACGCGGTGAAGCGCGCGCCCATGAAATTGGAAATGCCGACATAGCCCTGCATGCGGCTGAACAGCCAGTGCAGGCGGTCGACATTCTGATCGGCCGAAAGCGAGGAAAGCAGGGTCTGCGGGCCGGGATCGTTGTCGGGATAATCGTGCGGCTCCATCGGCACTTGCAGCAGGATTTCATGGCCCTTGTCGCGCGCCCGCCCGACCAGATTGTCGAGGTCGCTGCCATAGGGCGTGAACGCGAAGGTGACATTGGGCGGCAGCTTGGAGAGCGCGTCGGCGGTCGAGGCGGCGCTGACGCCGAGCCCGCCGATCACGATCGCGACCTGGGGCCCGTCGGGATTGGCCTTTTCCGAGGCGTTCTTCTTCGAATAGACGTCTGCCGGGCGGGTGCCGTCGGGGCCGACTTTCGGGATCGGTCCATGCCGCGAAGTCTCGAGCAAGCGCGGATCGGCAGCGCTTCGCCTGGCGCCCTCGCCGGAGGCCGGAATCAGCACATCCTGTCGCTTGCCGCTCGAGCCGTCGATGATGGTGATGGTTTGGCTGCCGGGCGGCGCCTTGTCGGGCTGGGCCGGCGGGGCCTGCTGGACCGGCGCGTCGGGAACCGGCGGCTGCTTTCCGGCGCCCGCATCCGCCGACTGCGCGGTGGCGACCGGCGCGGAAGCGGTGGGCTCCCCGCCGAGCGGATCGCGGACCAGGGCAGCCCATGCCACGAAGCCGAGCACGGCAAGGCCGAGCAGGCCGGCCACGCCCTGGGCGGCAAGCTGCGCCGAGAACAGCCGGCGGGGCTGAGATTTGCTTTCTTGGCCGAGCGGGGTGTTCAGGTCATCCACGGCGGCGGGGTCACTCGCGAATCATGCGCGCGATTCTAGCACGGCGCCCGATTCGGCCTCCGTTACTCCCTCACTCCCCCTGAAAGGGCAGGGTTGGGGAGGGGGTCTATTGATCGTCTACGAAAGACCCCACCCGACCGCCTTCGTTGCACTTCGGCGGTCGACCTCCCCCTTGCAGGGGGAGAGTGAAGCGAGTTGAAAAGAAAACGGGGCGGCCCGAAAGCCGCCCCGCCTCTGTTCATTCTCAGCCGCTTCGGCTTACTGCTTCGGCAGGTCCGCGCGCTTGCCGCTGGGCGGGAAGGCCGAATTGGTGACGGTGCCGCGCAACAGGTCGGCCGCCATCTTGAGCGCCTTGTCGTCCTTCGGGTCCGGCGGGATGTAGGATTGCGAGCCGGTCTGCTCTTCGCCGTCGGCCTTCAGATGGCCGCGCAGCGAGGATTCGCCCTTGGTGTCGGAGCGCGCCTTCAACTCGTCCGGCACATCCTGCAGCACCTCGATGTCGGGCACGATGCCCTTGGCCTGGATCGACTTGCCCGACGGCGTGTAATAGCGCGCCGTGGTCAGTCGCAGCGCACCATTGCCGGCGCCGAGCGGAATGATGGTCTGCACCGAGCCCTTGCCGAACGAGCGCGTGCCGAGCACGGTCGCCCGCTTGTGGTCCTGCAGCGCGCCGGCCACGATTTCGGAGGCCGAAGCCGAGCCGCCATTGACCAGCACGATTATCGGCTTGCCCTTGGTGAGGTCGCCGGCGCGTGCGTTGAAGCGCTGCGTCTCCTCGACATTGCGGCCGCGGGTCGAAACGATCTCGCCGCGCTCCAGGAACACGTCGGAGACCGAGATCGCCTGATCGAGCAAGCCGCCCGGATTGTTGCGAAGGTCGATGATGATAGCCCTTCAGCTTGTCGGCCGGGATCTGCGCGGTGAGGTCGGCGATCGCCTTCTTCAGCCCGTCGGTGGTCTGCTCGTTGAACTGAGTGAGCTTGATATAGGCGACGTCGTCGCCCTGCTGATTGGAGCGCACCGCCCGCACGCGGATGATGTCGCGGGTGATCGAAATCTCGACCGGCTTGTCCTGACCCTTGCGCATCACGCGCAGCTTGATCTTGGTGTTGACCGGCCCGCGCATCTTTTCGACCGCCTGATTCAGGGTCAGGCCCTGCACCGCTTCGTCGTCGAGATGGGTGATGATGTCGTTGGCCTGGATGCCGGCCTTGGCGGCAGGCGTCTCGTCGATCGGCGAGACCACCTTCACGAGGCCGTCTTCCATCGTCACTTCGATGCCGAGACCGCCGAACTCGCCGCGGGTCTGCACCTGCATGTCGCGGAAGCTCTTGGAATCCATGAAGCTCGAATGCGGATCGAGGCCGGCCAGCATGCCGTTGATCGCCGTTTCCACGAGCTTCGAATCATCCGGCCGTTCGACATAATCGGAGCGCACGCGCTCGAACACGTCGCCGAACAGGTTGAGGTTGCGATAGGTGTCGGTCGAAGCCGCCGCCTTCGCGCTCATGCCGGCGAACATGATGCGCGGCTGTACCGCGACGAGGGTGAGTGCTGCGCCTGCGGCGGCACCCAGGAGAACGAGGAATGTCTTGCGCATCATCCGCGGACCTTCTCACTTTCATTTTTGGCCCACCACGGGCCGGGATCGACGGGAGCCCCGTCCTTGCGAAATTCCACGTAAAGCACCGGCTGGCTGGTCCCCACCGGAGAAGCGGCTGCTACCTGCGCCATGCCGCTCCCCATCACCGCGACAGGTTCGCCAGTCAGTACAAACTGGCCGATGTCGACGGAAATACGGTCCATCCCCGCAAGGACGACATGATACCCGTCGCCGGCATTCAGGATCAAGAGTTGCCCGTAGGACCGGAACGGCCCGGCATAGACTACCCAGCCGTCGCATGGGGTGGTGACCTGGGCGCCGGCGCGGGTGGCGACCGAAATACCGCGTTCCGAGCCGCCGATACCGTCGGCGGCACCGAAATCCCGGATTCTGACCCCGTTTACCGGCATCGGCAGTACGCCACGCGCGGAACCGAAGGCCAAGGCCGGCGACAGCCGCCCGGGATCGCTGAGCGCCGCCAAAGCGGGCTTGCTCGCGCTCTTTTGATCTGCTGACGGCGGGCCCAGGCGGGCCGCCCGAGTGGCGTTGTCGAGGCCCGCTTCGAGCCTCGCCACCAGATCGCGCAGGTTGTCCACCTGCCGCGCCAGCAACCCGGCCTGACCGCGCTGCGCCTCGAGCGCCTTTTCGGATTCGGCCTGCTGCTTCTGGCGTTCGTCGACCAGGAGCGTCATCCGCCTTTGTTCTTCGGACAGCGCCTTGAGGTCGGTCGAAAGTTTGCTGCGCTCGGCCGCGATCTCGGCCCGCAGCTTCTGCATTTCGGTGAGGTCGGTGGCGAGCCGGTCGGCGCGCGCCCGCATTTCCGGCACTACGGCGCCAAGCACGATCGCGCTGCGTACGGCCTTGGCGGCGTCTTCCGGGCTGACCAGCAAGGCCGGCGGCGGCCGCCGTCCCATCCGCTGAAGTGCCGCGAGAATTTCCGCGATCACCTCGCGCCGCTCGTCCAGCGAATGGCGCAAATCCTTTTCTTGCCGCTCGAGCGGCTGCATCCGCGCTTCGGTCGCGGTCATTCTCACTTCGACCTCGCGGATGCGGGCGGCAGTGCCGATCAGCGCGGTATTCAGTTTGCGCCGGTCGTCGCCAAGCGATTCGATCTCGGCGCGCAGCTTCAACTCGGTCTCGGCGTTGCGCTTCATTTCGGCGCGCGCGGCGGCGAGCTCCTGCTCGCGTGCCCGCAGGATCTCGTTGTCGCTGCCGAGATTTCCCTTCAGCGCGGGCTGTTCGGTTCCGCCGGAACCGGGGACGGGCGCCTGGGCGAAAGCAGTCTGGGCAAAAATCGGCCCGCAACCCTGCAGAAGCGCAAAAATTGCTGCCCCGGCGAGAATGTGCCGGTTGGCGAGCGATTTGATGGGTGCTGCGATCATTGGGTCCCGAATGTGGCAAGGAATCGCGGCCTTCTTGTGCCGCTTTTCCTGCCGGGCACGCTTTTCATTCGCGGTGATATGGGTGTCCCGAAAGGATTGTGACAGCCCGGTACAGCTGTTCCAAAAGCATGATGCGGGCCAATTGATGGGGCCAGGTCGCATTGCCAAAACTTAATGTGGCTTTGGTCTTCGAACGCAAGCTTTCGGCGACGCCATCCGCCCCGCCGATCACAAATACCACCGCCGATTGTCCGCCATCGCGCCATTGCGCAAGCCGCTCCGCGAACGCGCCGCTGCCGAGCGCCTCGCCGCGTTCGTCCAGAATCACCAGGGCGGCGCCGTCGGGAATCACGTTGGCAAGCGCGATTGATTCCTCGAGCTTGCGGCGCTCGGCATCCTGGGCGCGGCTTTCCTTGATCTCGATGATTTCGATCGTGCGAATGCCGATATTGCGGCCGACCTGAGCGGCGCGCTTCAGATAGCGCGCGGCAAGCTCGCCTTCTGCAGACTTCATGCGGCCGACCGCGAGCACCAGCACGCGCATCGGTTACGCCACTTCTAGCTCGATCGACGCTGGGACGACTCTTGCCCTTTTTGGCCTTTGCCACCCGCCCACATCTTCTCGATCGCGTAGAAATCGCGGACTTCCGGGCGGAAAACGTGCACGATCACGTCGCCCGCATCGATCAGGACCCAGTCGCAATGCGGCTGGCCCTCGACGCGGATGCCCTTCACACCGGATTTCTTGAGTTGTTCGACCACATCGTCCGCAACCGCGCCGACATGCCGGCTGGAGCGGCCGGAGGCCACCACCATCTGGTCTGCGAACGAGGTTTTTCCGGTGAGGTCTATGGTGACGATGTCCTCCGCCTTCATCTCATCGAGACGGTCGAGGACAAGCTGCAGCGTTTGCGAGGCGTCACGCACCTCGGAAACGGATCGCGGTACGGCTGTGGCACGAGACCGCGCGATGACTTGTGTTGTCAGTGGTCCTTTCCTTCTTACGGTTACACCCGGCAGAGATGGGGACTCAGCACGGATAAGTGTAGGCACGAGTGGTAAATAGATTCAACCGTCATCGCGTTCCGCGCCTTGCTCCAAATCGCGATTCCTGGCCTCCCGAAGCGCGGTCGAGGACAGGTCGGATTTGACCCCGTGCAGATAGACCCAGGCCGGCGGCGGCAGGGTCGGCAGCAGCGAGGCTTTGTTTTCGGGGATGCGGGCGCGGGCGAAGGTCATGGCGGCGGCGCCGGAACCCGCCCGCAGGCTCAAGCCGCCGCGGTCGGCGACTGCGATCGGCAGCATCATGAAAATTTCGCGCCAGTTCTTCCAGCGGTGGAAGTCCTTGAGATTGTCGGCGCCCATGAGCCAGACGAAATGGGTTTCCGGAGCATCCCGCTTCAGCCAGGCGATGGTATCGCATGAATATTTCGTGCCGATGACGGCTTCAAAGCCGGTGACGTCGATGCGCGGGTGATCGGCGAGTTTGATGCATTGCTCGATGCGCGCCTCCAGCGGCGGCAATTCGCGCGCGTCCTTGAGCGGATTGCCGGGGGTGACGATCCACCAGACGCGGTCGAGCTGAAGGCGCTTCATCGCGTAGAGGCTGATCGCGCGATGCGCGTCATGCGGCGGATTGAACGAGCCGCCGAGCAGCCCGATGCGCATGCCCGGACCGTGCGGGGGCAGGGTGACGCGGGGCTTGGTCACGCTCTTTACAAGGGTCCGGCGGGGGAATCGCTCATGGAGTCGTCCCCGCGAAAGCGGGGACCCATATTCCGGAGCTGTGGCTGTGGGCCCCCGCTTTCGCGGGGGCGACAAGAGAAAGATCACGGCCGGATTTGCCCGTTGCCGCGGACGCGATATTTGAACGAGGTGAGCTGCTCGACCCCGACCGGTCCGCGCGCATGCATGCGCCCGGTGGCGATGCCGATCTCGGCGCCGAAACCGAACTCGCCGCCATCGGCGAATTGCGTCGAGGCATTGTGCAGCACGATCGCGGAATCGACTTCGTTGAGGAAGCGCGCCGCCGCGGACTTGTCCTGGGTGACGATCGCGTCGGTATGGTGCGAGCCAAATCTCTCGATATGCGTCATCGCACCGTCGACGCCGTCCACGACCTTGACGGCGATGATGGCGTCGAGAAACTCCTTGCCGAAATCCTGTTCGGTCGCAGGCTTGATGCGCGAATCGATCTTCTGTAGCGCTGCATCGCCGCGCACCTCGCAGCCGGCATCGAGCAGGGCCTCGATCGCGGGCTTGTAGACTTTTTCCGGTGCCGCCTTGTCGATCAGCAAGGTTTCGGCCGCGCCGCAAACGCCGGTGCGGCGCAACTTCGCATTCATCGCAATCGACTTCGCCATTTCCGGCTTGGCCTTCTTGTCGATATAGACATGGCAGATGCCTTCGAGATGCGCGAAGACCGGCACGCGCGCTTCCTGCTGCACGCGCTCCACCAGACTCCTGCCGCCGCGCGGCACGATCACATCGATATTGCCGTTGAGACCCGACAGCATTTCGCCGACGGCGTCGCGGTCGCGCACCGGAACGAGCTGGATCGCATCTTCCGGCAGCCGCGCGATGCGAAGGCCCTTCCGTCATCGCGGCGTGAATGGCGCGCGAGGATCGGTGCGAATCCGATCCGCCGCGCAGGATCGCAGCATTGCCGGCCTTGAGACAAAGTGCGCCGGCATCGGCGGTGACATTGGGCCGGCTCTCATAGATCACGCCGATGACACCGATCGGCGTGCGCACGCGCTCGATGGTCATGCCGTTCGGGCGTTTCCATTTTTCCATCACAATTCCGACCGGGTCTTTCAGCCGGGCAACGACCTCGAGCCCCTTCGCCATCGCCTCGATGCGGGCGCGGTCGAGCGTCAGGCGATCGAGGAACGACCCGCTCACGCCGGCGGCTCTGGCTTCGGTCGAGGTCGCCCTGGTTCGCGGCCAGGATTTCGCGCTGGGTTGCGCGGATCGCCTTCGCCATCGACAGCAGCGCCTTGTCCTTCTGCGCGCGCGGCGCGAGCGCCAGCAGATGCGCGGCCTTGCGGGCGCGCAGGCCCATATCCTGCATCAGGCCGGCGATACTGGAGCCGGAATCGGGCGTTTGGAGCGGTGCGGCCATGACGGATCGGCGTTGGATCATTTGGTTGACGTCTAACACGTAAGCCATTGGCGGGCGAGCGGCAGGCGGCCTGCCGGGCCGCAGCCATGCAGCGGATGCACCTTTGGATGTAACTGTAAAGATTGAAGAATTAACGCAGAACCGGCAAGCTCGCATGATGCAGCGCGCGATTCGTGCAACGCTTTCAGGGCTCGTCGTTGCGGCACTCGTCCTCTTTCCAGGATCGCGCGTGGACGCCCAAAATCCCTCGGCTACCCGACCCGCTGCTTTCGTCGATGCCACGAGCCTGGTGCCGGGACTTGTCGTCGACATGCGCTATTTCGGCACCGCCAATTTCGTGGGTGCGCGCGTCGACGGTTATGAGGCACCGGTTTGCATCCTGACGCAGCAGGCGGCGGCGGCGCTCGCCGCTGTGCAGCGCGACCTGGCCCCCCGCAATCTCGGGCTGAAGGTGTTCGATTGCTACCGTCCCAAGCGCGCCGTGCATCATTTCGTGCGCTGGGCGCGCGATCCCGACAGCAGCACCAAGGCGGAATTCTATCCCGACATCGACAAGCGCGCGCTGTTTCGCGAGGGCTTTATCGCGTCGCGCTCCGGGCATTCGCGCGGCTCGACGGTCGATCTGACGCTGGTGACCTTGCCCGATCAGCGCGAACTCGACATGGGCACGCATTTCGATCTGCTGTCTTACCGTTCGAGCGTGAGCGGACAGGTGAGCCCGCAGGCGCGCGCCAATCGATTGCTGCTTGCCAATGCGATGCGCGCGCGCGGCTTCATTCCCTATTCCAAGGAATGGTGGCACTTCACGCTGAACAACGAGCCGTTCCCGAACAGCTATTTCGATTTTCCGGTTAAATAACGAGACACCCCGGGAGGCATCCGGGATGTCTCGTTATCATCGACGCCATACTTCCAGAATCGATCACGATTGATTCCGGATCGACGCGATCCAAGATCATCGTGATCGGGTGGCGGCGTACCGGACGAAGAATCGCCCCCAGCCATTCGATCGAGCCGCCGGCGGGCACCGGTCTGTGAGGGAGCACCCGCCTTGAGGAGGCAAACGGCCAATCGAACCGTCCGTCTAAACGCAAACGCAACTCATCCGGCCGGTGGACGGCCGGCATTACAGCGACCCCGTACGCCACTCCACCGAAGCGAAGACTAGTCGCGGCAGCCTGAATGCGTGCGGTATCATGGAGTCCCGCCACAATTGATCGAATTCACGCGACAGATTTGCAACGAGACTTTTGCGCCACAAGACCATTGCAGATTTGCAACAACTGAAGCGCTTTCAGGCGAAGCAGAAATCGGTTCGCGTGCAGAAAACGCGTCTTTGCGGCAACGCCCGCACATGAAGCGATCGCGGCGGAAGCGCTCACTTCAACGCATCTTTCACGCTCGTGAAGGTGGACACGAGTTTGGTGCCGAGGCCTTGCACCACGGCGATGATGGCAACCGAAATACCGGCGGCGATCAGACCGTATTCGATGGCGGTCGCGCCGGATTCGTCGCGGAGGAATTTGTGCAGAACGGTCATGACGGCTTCCCTGATTGTTTGAACAACGCGAGCAATTTCCTCGAAAACTTTATGGAGAGCCTTAATGCGATCGCAGAAAGCCGGGTCTATCGGCATCCGCGTCGGCCCGTGATTTCAGGTGGTTAGCGAAGTTTATTCGCGATCGAAGACTCACGCGCCCGTGAGCACGAGGTCGTCCCGGTGCACGATCTCGGTGCGGCCCGAAAAGCCCAGATATTGAAAGGATTTCCGCCGAGGATTGCCCGACGATCCGGGCGGCGTCGGTGGCGTCATAGGCGACCAGTCCGCGGCCGATCTCGACGCCTTCGAGCGAACGGATCACCACCGCATCGCCGCGCTGGAAAGCGCCGTCGCATCTCTTAACGCCGGCCGGCAACAGGCTCGCGCCGCGGCGCAAGGCGGCGACGGCGCCGGCATCGATATGCAGGATACCCTTCGGTTCGAGCGAGCCCGCGATCCATCGCTTGCGCGCGGTGACGGGATTGGCGGGCGTGAGAAACCAGGTGCAGCGCGCGCCATCTGCAATCGCGCGCAAGGGATGCAGCGTCTTGCCCGACGCGATTACCATGTGGGTGCCGGCATTGGTCGCGATCTTGCCGGCCTCGATCTTGGTGACCATGCCGCCGCGCGAGAGTTCGGAGCCGGAAGCCCCCGCCATGCTCTCGATCTCCGGCGTGATGCGCTCGACCAGCGGCACGAGATTGGCCTGCACGGCGCCGCCGGGAGGGGCGTCATACAGTCCGTCGATATCGGAAAGCAGCACCAGCAGATCCGCACTCATCATCGAGGCGACACGGGCGGCGAGCCGGTCATTGTCGCCATAGCGGATTTCGGTAGTTGCGACGGTGTCGTTCTCGTTGATCACCGGCACGCTCTTCCATTCGAGCAGTTTGTCGATGGTCGAACGCGCATTGAGATAGCGGCGGCGCTCCTCGGTATCGCCCAGCGTGACGAGAATCTGGCCTGCGGTAATGCCATGCGACTGAAGCATCTGCGCCCAGACCCGCGCCAGCTCGATCTGGCCGACGGCGGCGGCGGCCTGCGAATCCTCGAGCGCGAGGGCGCCGCGGCGCAGATTCAGCACCGAACGGCCGAGCGCAATCGCGCCCGATGACACCGCCAGAATGTCGCGTTTGTCCCGATGCAGCCAGGCGATGTCCTCGCACAGGGCCGCGAGCCACTCCGCGCGCAGCCTGCCGGCCTTCGCGTCGACCAGCAGCGACGAGCCGACCTTGACGACGATACGGCGGAAATCGGTGAGGGAGGGGGTGTTCTTTTTCGTAGACATCGAGGCTGCTCAAATCTCGTGTCCCGGATGCGGCGGCTCGCGTCAGCGATGCGCCGCCAGGCCGGGACCCATTCTTTGCCTGGGTCCCGGTTCTGCAGCGCAAAGCTTCGCTCTGCGCTGCGCCCGGGACACGAGACTTCGCCGTTCTGTCTCACAGGATCGGCTATCCTGCAATCACGGCTGCCAGGCCTGCACTTCCTCCGGCGCGGGTTCTTCCTGCTGCCGCGCCTTGTCGATCACGTGCAGCAGCGCCCGCAAGGCCTCCGGCACACCCTGTTTCGACTGCGCGGAAAGCACCAAAGGCGTTTTCTTCGCCGCCTTCTTCAGCGTCTTTACCTGCGCCTCGATCTGCTCCTCGGTCATGGCATCGCATTTCGACAGCGCGACGATTTCGGGCTTTTCTGACAATCCTTCGCCATAGGCTTCGAGCTCCTTGCGCACGGTCCGGTAGGCCGCGCCGGCATCCTCGGAGGTGCCGTCGACCAGATGCAGCAGCACCCGGCAGCGCTCGACATGGCCGAGGAAACGGTCGCCGAGCCCCGCGCCTTCATGCGCGCCTTCGATCAGGCCGGGCAGATCCGCCATCACGAATTCGCGGCCGTCGACGGCGAACACGCCGAGCTGCGGATGCAGCGTGGTGAACGGGTAGTCGGCGATCTTCGGCTTGGCCGCGCTGACCGCCGACAGAAATGTCGACTTGCCGGCATTCGGCAATCCGACGAGCCCCGCATCCGCGATCAGTTTCAGATGCAGCCAGATCGTGCGTTCTTCGGCCGGCTGTCCCGGATTGGCGTGGCGCGGAGCACGGTTGGTCGAGGACTTGAAATGCGCATTGCCGAAGCCGCCATTGCCGCCACGGGCCAGCACCACCTCTTCGCCGACCCGATCCAGATCGGCGAGCAGGGTCTCCTGATCCTCGTCGTAGATCTGGGTGCCGACCGGCACCTTCAGGACGATGTCCTTGCCGTTGGCGCCATGGCGATCCTTGCCCATGCCATTGCCGCCGCGCTCCGCCTTGTGGTGCTGCTGGAAACGATAGTCGATCAGGGTGTTGAGGCCCTCGACCGCGCGCGCAATCACGTCGCCGCCGCGACCGCCATCGCCGCCATTGGGGCCGCCGAACTCGATGAACTTCTCGCGCCGGAACGACACGCAGCCGTTCCCGCCGGCGCCGGACTGGATATAGATCTTGGCTTCGTCGAGGAATTTCATGGCCGCAATATAGGACATGGTGCCTGTAATTGCGCGTCTCCCGCGGGAACAGGGCACAAATAGGTGCGCCTTCGCGGTGGCGCTGGCCGCGATCATTTGATATCGAGGCCACATGGCAGGCGTCTTTCCACGCACACGCATCCGGGCGGCGATCGGGCTGATCGCGGCCTATACCATTGCGTTGCAGACCCTGTTTGCGGCGTTCGCCCCGCTGCCCGCCGGCGCGCAAGGGGTCGATTTCGGCCAGGTCATCTGCTTCGGCAGCGGCAATGCCGGGACACCCGCGGGTGATGACAGCGGCGCGCCGGTTCCCGTCTCCGGCAAATTGCATTGCGTGCTGTGCGTCCAATCCGGGGCTGCTACCATCCTGCCGGAGCCGGCCTGCGAGCCGATGCTGTGGGTCTCGCAGCTCTCGCAATTCTCACCTGCAAGAATCGACGCGCCGGGTGCGCCAATCCCGTCGCGATCCGGACCTGCACGCGCCCCTCCGCTGACCGTGTGAAGTCTGCGCTCCGGCGCAGGACCTCCCTTTCATCACACGCTGTCTCTCGCGGAGCACAATCATGTCTCGCAAGCTTTCCATGTCCCTGGTCTCGGGGATTCTTACCCTGCCGCTGATCTCCACCGCACTGTTCGCCCATGTCACGCTCGAGACGCGCGAGGCGCGCGCGGGCACGAGCTACAAGGCGGTGCTGAGAGTGCCGCATGGTTGCGACGGCTCGCCGACGCTGAAAGTGCGCGCGCAAATCCCGCAAGGCGTGATCGCGGTGAAGCCGATGCCGAAAGCCGGCTGGCAGATCGAGACCATGAAGGGCGCCTATGGCCGCTCCTATGCTTACTTTCACGGCCAGCAATTGTCGGAAGGCGTGAAGGAAATCGCCTGGAGTGGCGGCAAGCTGCCGGACGAGCATTACGACGAATTCGTTTTCGCAAGCTTCCTCGCGGGCGACCTCAAGCCCGGCCCGCTCTACTTTCCGGTCACGCAGGAATGCGAGAAGGGTGAGGCGCGCTGGATCGAGATCCCGGCTCGCGGACAGGATGCGCATGCGCTGAAGGCGCCGGCACCGGCGGTCATCATTCTCGCGCAGCAAGCGGGGCATGGTGCGGGTTCTGCCGCGGCTCCCGTCGCGAATGTGTTCAAGGCCGGCGCGCTGACCATCGAAGCGCCCTGGGCGCGTGCGACACCGGGCGGCGCGCAGGTCGCGGGCGCCTTCATGAAGATCACCAACAACGGAGCTGAGCCCGACCGTCTGATCGGCGGCACGGTACCGTTCGCGGGCCGGTTCGAGATCCACGAGATGGCAATGGATGGCGGCGTGATGAAGATGCGCGAATTGTCCAAGGGGCTCGAGGTCAAGCCGGGCGAGACCGTCGAACTCAAGCCCGGCGGCTATCACGTCATGTTCATGGGTCTGAAGTCAGGCCTGAAGGAGGGCCAGACCGTGAAGGGCACGCTGGTGTTCGAGAAGGCCGGCAAGGTCGAGGTCGAATATCGCGTTGGTCCGGTCGGCGGCGGCGCTCCCGCGGGCGGCGGCGGGCACAAGCATCATTGAGCCTCTCGTCATTCCGGGGCGCTGCCAAGCAGCGAACCCGGAATCCATTCACACCTTCGGGTGTCTCCGGATTCCGGGCCCGGCGCTTTGCGCCGTCCCGGAATGACTATTGTGAGAACACACTCCGCACCAGATCGCGATAAAGCAGCACCTGCTTCGGCGGGATCGAGGGATCGCGCAAGGCACGCGACAGGATCAGCGCGCCCTCGATCAGTGTCGCCGCCATGTCGGCGAGCGCGTCGAGATCGACGCCGTCGCGGGGCGGATATTTCGCAGCAATCTCATCGAAGCGTTCGCGGAACCGGTGCCGCCAGCGGAGAATTCCTTCGGCATTCAGTTCGCGCACTTCGCGATTGAACAACTGGTCCTGATAGACGAAGGACGCCGCCAGGCATCCCGGATGTACCTCGGTCATGTTCGCCATCATCTCGGCGAACAGCTTCAGGCCGACCAGGAAGCCGTGCAGCGGGTCCTCGTTCAGTTCGTCGGCGCGATTGAACAGTTCATCCAGCACCTGACGGTCCCGTTCGAGATAGCGCAGCAGCAGCGCTTTCGCGAGATCGCCCTTGTCCTTGAAATGGTAGAAGAAGCCGCTTTTGGTGATGCCGGCCGCCGCGATCAGTTCCTCGATCGAGGTGCCGGCAAATCCTTTGGCGAGCACCGCTTCCTCGGCGATGGCGAGCAGCCGTTCGCGGGTATCCGAGCCCTTGCGTGCGGTTCCATCAAGCATGCGTGACTTTACCCAAAGTCCAGTGAAGGTGCTTTTCGGCCGCCAGCAGAAAGCGCGACCGGCTGGAATTTCACGTCAAGTCGTTGCGTCCAAAGTATTTTCTCAAATGTCGATCGACTATACCACGATGCTGCTAGGCCTGAAGCGCACAATCGCTAGTTTCCGCCCCGACCGGGCGCGGCGTTCGCGCCGGCGGATTTTCCCATTTTCTTATGGAGCTACCGATGGCGAAGTATCGCGCCAAATTGCCGCAACTTGGCGAGCATCCCTTTCTCACCGATAGCGGGCTCGAGACTACGCTGATTTTTCATGACGGCATCGAACTGCCGTTCATGGCGTCCATCACGTTGCATGCGACGAAGCAAGGCGAAAAGCGCCTGCGAGACTATTTCGTGCGTCATATCGAGATTGCGCGGGCGCAGCATGCAGGCTTCGTGCTCGAAAGCGCATCCTGGCGCGCCAGTCCCGATTGGGGCGACAAGCTCGGGCTGTCGCGCGATCAACTGTCCGATCTGAATCGCAAGAGCATCGCATTGCTGAGCGGCTTGCGCGATGAATTCGAAACCCCGCAAAGTCCGATGCCGATCAGCGGCAATATCGGGCCGCGCGGCGACGGTTATTTTCCCGACCAGATGATGAGCGGACAACAGGCACGTGACTATCACGCATTCCAGACCGAGCTGTTCGCCGACACCGAGGCCGATCTGGTCAGCGCCTTCACCATGACGCATTCCGGCGAGGCGATCGGCATTGCGCTCGCGGCGAAGGATGCCGGCATGCCGGTAGTGATCTCGTTCACCACCGAAACCGATGGCCGGCTGCCGAGCGGCGAGACGTTGCGGCAAGCGATCGAAGAAACCGATGCCGCGACCTCCGGCGCGCCGGCCTATTACATGATCAATTGCGCGCATCCGACGCATTTCGAAGGCGCGCTCGCGCGCGGCGAAAGCTGGGTCGCCCGCATCCGCGGCCTGCGGGCCAATTCGTCGATGCGAAGCCACGCCGAGCTCGACAATTCGCCCGATCTCGATACCGGCGATCCGGTCGATCTCGGCCGCCGCTATGCGAGCCTGCGCGGCGCGCTCGGCACCCGCTTCAACATCCTGGGGGGCTGCTGCGGCACCGATCACCGCCATCTCGCGGCGATTGCGGAAGCCTGTCTGCCACGCCGCGCCGCGGCATAGCGCCAAACAAAAAGCCCGGCTGGAAAGCCGGGCTTCAAACTTTACGAATTTCGTTTCGGCCGAAATCGGCTGAAATCGACTACCGCACCTTCAGATTCTCGGCCGATTCACGTCCGCGGTTTGACACGATTTCGTATTCGATCTGCTGGCCTTCGTTCAGACCGGTCAGGCCCGCCCGCTGCACTGCGGAAATGTGCACGAATACATCCTTGCCGCCACCGCCGGGCTGGATGAAGCCATAACCCTTGGTCGCATTGAACCACTTCACGGTACCTGTAGCCACGTCAATTCCCCTGTTCACGAGATATCCGCCGACACGAGCGTCCGGTAGACATCCCGCTTAGGCATGCCTGTCCATACCTCGGAAAGTGGAAAATTTCCACCCTCCTGAAGGGGAATGGCGCGGGGCAGGTGGCTCACCCCGCGCGCGTTTTTGACGGTCCCTTGATCGTTTTTGACGGTCCCTTGATTGGGTCCTAGGACACTCTTTTCACGGCGCTCCAGGAGCGCAGCGACGTCCACAAGCCCCGGTCGAGCCGGAAGCGGTCGATCGGCGCCGAGGAGTTCAGCGCCTGAATGCGCACGAGGCCGACGCCGGTCCACTGGAAGCCGCACTTTTCCAATATGCGGCGGGAGGCCGGATTGGTGACGCGGGCACCGGCCGACAGGCTGTCATGCTCGAGCTCGGTGAAGGCGAAATCGATCAGCGCGCGCACGGCTTCGGTTCCGAAACCACGGTTCCAGAATTTGGTCCCGAGCCAATAGCCGATCTCGGGCGCGGCCTCGTCATAACCTGCAATGCCGCAGGCGCCGAGCGGTACGCCATCACGGGTCGCGATCAGGAAGTTGATCTCGCCCCGGATCTCGCTCTTGATCTCGCTCTTGATCTCGCTCTTGCCGGTTTCTGCCTTGGGCAGATTGGCGGCGGCGATGAAATCCTCGGCGTCGGCGCGCGAATAGGGATGAGGAATGCGTCGCGTGTTCTCCGCGATGCGTTTGTCGTTGGCGAGCGCGGCTACGTGCTTAGCGTCCTCGAGTGTCGGCGCGCGCAGAATCAGCCGCTCGGTCTCGAGGACGGGGATACAGCCTTCCCGATAGCTTCGGCTTTCAAGTTCCAGACAGGTCATGGCTCAGGCTCCTTTGAAAAAACTTTGAGGGGGAGCCGGTTCACCCGTCTCCCCCTCAAATTGGAGCCCATCGGGGCCGCCGGGTTCGACTTGTGAACCGGCGGACCTCGTTTGAGATTCGCCGTCTATTCCGCCGCAGCCTCCGTCATCGGTACAACCGAGACGTATGTGCGGCCTTTGCCTTTAGTCTTGAACTCAACGCGACCCATGGTCATTGCGAACAGCGTATGATCCGTGCCCATGCCGACATTCTCGCCAGCGTGCCAGGTGGTGCCGCGCTGGCGCGCGATGATATTGCCCGGAATGGCAATCTGCCCGCCGAACAGCTTCAGGCCGAGCCGGCGACCCTTGGAGTCGCGCCCGTTGCGGGAGGAACCGCCTGCTTTCTTGTGAGCCATGGCTCAAAACCCTTCGTTCGAAATTCTCTTAACCCGATTCCTTGACGGAATCATCTCAACTTTTTCGGCGCGCCGTTACAGCTCAGGCCTTTTTCTTCTTCGCTGCCGGCTTTTTGGCCGGCGCCTTGGCTTTCGCCTTGGCAGCGGGCTTTTTCGCGGCGGCTTTTTTCTTTGCCGCGGGCTTGGCCTCGCTGTCTTCGCCTTCGGCCGCGACCGGCGCAGGCTTGCGCTCCGGCTTAGGCTTCGGACCCTTGGTCGGCGAGGCCCCGCCGGTCAGGATCTCGGAGATCCGGACGACGGTATATTCCTGCCGGTGGCCGCGTTTGCGGCGTGAATTCTGGCGGCGGCGCTTCTTGAAGGCGATGACCTTGGCGCCGCGGCTCTGCTCGATGATCTCGACCGCCACCGAGGCGCCCGACACCAATGGAGTGCCCAATTGCGGCTTGTCGCCGCCCAGCATCAGCACATTGCCGATCTGCACGATCTGGCCCGGTTCGCCCTCGATACGGCCGATCCGGACCTTCTGGTCCTCGGCGACCGAATATTGCAGGCCGCCGGTCTTGATGACTGCGAACATCGTTCTTGTCCTCGTGTTCGTTTCCCGGTGCTCGGACGAGCCGGACCGGCTTTTTCCAGTCTTGCGATCTTTGCATTGCAAAGGGTGTCCGGCCACGCGCTTGAAAAAGCACGAAAAGGGCCCCCAAGGGGCCCGGCCGTTGGGCGGGTTTATGGGGGCCCAAGGCCGTAAAGTCAAGGAAATGGGGGGCTCAATAGAGGCGCAGGAGGGGCCCGATCGGCAGGGCGTCCCGGAAGCCCTCAACGCCCTTCATGGCCGCCGCCGCCAAAAGGAACAGCATGGCGTCCCAGAAGGTCCGGTGTACCAGCGCCGGGCGTACCAGAAGCGTGTCGGCGTCCTGCCACAGGCAGGGATCGGGCAGGAACCGCGGCACCCGGGCGCGGTAGGCTTGGAATTCCGCCGGGAATTTCCGGGCCAGTGCCTGCTCCTCGTGGCTCACCACCAGCCAGAAGATGGCGAGAGAGACCAGGGCGCAGACCGAAGCGAGCACCAGGCTGCCAAGCTGGGCGCCGACACCGAAAGCGGCCATCGATGAGAACACATAAAGCGGATTGCGCGAGATCGAATAGGGCCCGTCGGTCACCAGCGCCGCAAGCTTGCGGCCGCCGATATACATCGCGCACCAGGTGCGGCCGATGATGGCGATCAGGATCAAGAACAGGCCGCTGCGCTCGACCGCCTCATGCAGGAAGCTGCCTTCCGACCAGGACGGCCGGCTCGTCAGCACCACGCCGATGCCGATCGCAATGGCGGCCAAAATGATCAGCTTGCGCTGCCATTGTTGGCGCACAAGGTCGAATGAGATACGCATCGAGCTAACCCCCGCTAGCGGCCGGACGACATCGGGCCGATGAAAAAGGCAATTCGGGGGCGGCGGCCATGCCGCACGACATATCAAGCCTTGAGGAAACGCCAGGAAACACCCATGCCCGTTATCGACGTCCATACTCACATGTTGACACTGGATTATCTCGAATTGCTGCGCGCCAACGGCACCGGCAAATACACGCTGAAGAAAACCAAGGCGGGCCAGGACGCCGTGCATCTCTACGATGCGCCGTTCATGACGCTGTTTCCCGGGATGTGGGACTATGAGCTTCGCATCAAGAAGATGGACGAAGCGAAGGTGGATGTGGCGATCGTCTCGCTGACCTGCCCCAATGCCTATTGGGGCGGGCGTGAAGTGGCGCTCAAGGCCGCGCAAATCGTCAACGATTCGATGGCCGAGCAGCAGCGCGCCAAGCCGGACCGTATCCGCTGGTTCGCCTCGCTGCCGTTTCAATATGCCGATGACGCAACCGCCGAGCTTGCGCGCTGCGTGAGGCTTGGCGCCGTCGGCGTCATGGTGATCGCCAATATCGACGGCGAGGATCTGACCGACCCGAAGTTTGCGCCGGTGTGGGCGGACATCGACAAGCTGGGCCTGCCCGTTCTCGTCCATCCCGGTGCGCCGCAGGGCGTGCGCGAACAGCACATGGACGAGTTCAACATGATCCCGCCGATCGGCTTCATGTGCGACACCACGCTCGCCTTCGCGCGCATGATCTATTCGGGTTTCCTCGACAAATACCCGAACATCAAGCTGATCGCCTCGCATGGCGGCGCCACGCTGCCTTATCTTTCAGGCCGGCTCGATCGCTGCTGGGAGATGATCCCGGGCTGCGCCGAGGTGATCAAGGACAAGCCGTCCACCTATCTGCAGCGCATCTGGTACGACACGGTGGTGTACGACCCGCGCGCGCTCGAGCTTTGCATCTCGGTCGCGGGCTCGCCCGATCGCGTGCTCTACGGCTCGGATTATCCGCATAATATCGGCGACATGATCGGATGCCTCGCGCGCGTCAACGCGCTGCCGGCCGATCAGGCGAAGCGGATTTCGGGGAAGAATGCGGAGGGGTTGTTCGGACTCTAACGGCGAAGCTATGCCGCGCGGACGGTGCTGAGGAATTTTTCGACTTCGCGTTTCAGCCGCGCGCTCTCGCCGGCGAGAGCGCGGGCCGAGGCCAGCACCGATGCCGATGCCGTATCGGTGGCGGCAGCGCCGCGGCTGACATCGGCGATACTGTCGGAAACCGCGCTCGCGCCTTGCGTCGCCTGTTGAAGGTTGCGTGCGATCGAGGCAGTCGCGACCTGCTGCTCCTCGACCGCGGCAAGTATAATCGATGCGACATCGGCGACGCGATCGATGGTGCTGTTGATCTGGCGAATGGCGTCGACCGACTCCTTGGTCATCGTCTGCATGCCGGCGATCTGCTGACCGATCTCGTCGGTGGCCGCAGCCGTGCGCGCGGCGAGCGCCTTGACCTCCTGCGCGACCACGGCAAATCCACGCCCGGCATTGCCGGCGCGCGCGGCCTCGATGGTCGCGTTCAGCGCCAGCATGTTGGTCTGGCTCGCGATCGCCGAAATCAGCTTCACAACATCGCCGATGCGGTCGGCGGATGCTGCAAGTCTCGCAATATGCGCGTCGGTCGCCTTGGCCTGCTGCACGGCGGCCGCCGCGATCCGGCTCGATTCGTGCGCCTGCCGTGCGATTTCGACGATGGAAGAATCGAGATTGTCGGTGGTTGCCGCCACCACGCGCACGTTCGAGGAGGTCTGATCGAAGCTCGCCGCCGCCGTTACCGACAGCTTTTGGGTGCGTTCCGCGATTCCGGTGAGCGATCCGGCCGCGGCTTCCAACTCGGTCGAGGCCGAGGACACGGTGTCGATCATGCTGCCGACGGCGTCCTGAAACCGTCCCGCGATCCGGTGCAGATCGGCGCGCTGCTGCTGGGCCGCCTGCAGCTGGATCGCGGCCTTGTCGGATCGCAATTGTTCGGCTTCCTGCATGCCGTTGCGAAACACCAGCACCGACCGCGCCATGCCGCCGATCGCATCGCTGCGGTCGATTTCCGGAATCTCGCAGGCCGTGTCTCCCTGCGCCAGGCTCGTCATTGCGTGTTGCAATCGCCCGAGCGGCCTGCCGATCGCTTGGCGCACGAACAACGGGGCTCCGATCGCGATGCCGATGCCGGCGAGCAGGGTGAGCACCGCACCCAGCGTGATCAGATTGGCGTGCGACGATATTCGTTCGAGCAGACTGCTGGAACGAAGCTCGTTTCCCGCTTTCAGCATTCTCACCGCGGCCTGTGCGTGATCGAGCGTGCTGGTCACGCGCGCCTGCAGCGACCCGAAGCGCTCGGTGGACGAACCGAGCTGCATCACCGCGCCGTAGATTTTCGCGCGCGCGCTTTCGGCTTCGCGGCCGCTCATGCGGTCGGCGGCGCCGGCGGCTTTCAGGAACTGGACGCCCGCCTCGATCTCGTCGGCGAATTCCGACACCGTTTTACGCGTCGCCTCGAAGGAGTCCGGATCCGGTGCGCCGGAATAGGTCAGCACCCTTGCGACCAGATCGCCGGCCCGGGCAGATAAGCGCTCCGCCCTGGTGGCGGCGCCATCGTTCGGCACCATGCGCAACTGGCCTGCGAATTTCGTGGCCGCTTCCGCAAAGCTTCCAATCATCGGCGAAAGCATCTGGTTGGCTTCCGTGATGTTTCCGCGTGCCAGCATGGTCGAAAGAACGAACTGGTCGAGACCCTGCAGATCCTGCGTCATCCGCTCGGCCATGCCCGGATCGATGGTGCGCATCGAATTAGCGAGAGCGGGCGCCATCGCCAGCAGGCGGACGATTTCGGGATCGATGCGCGCGGCCACCTGCTGCTGCGAGCCGGGCTGAACCATGAGACGGTCGATCCGGTCGACCGCTGCGGAGAATTCGTTGGCTTCCTGCTGGAGGCGGGCGCTCGAAACGGCCAGCGCAGCGTCACGGGAAACCTCTCCGATCGCGATATAGGCGGCGGTCGAGGCAACGAATGCGAGCACGAGAGGAAATGCGACCGTCAGGTTAAGCTTGGTGTCAACGCTAATTCGCCGCTGAGTCACGTCAGTCTCGATCGCCGGGAATGCTGCGCTCCTGATAGTGGCGATTTGTAAAGGCTTTATGATTTCGCCGCCGAAACGACATATCCGTTCAAGCGCATGTGCGGGCATGCGGCTTTTCACCACGGCCAGGTGTCGATTGAGCAGTCCAGCCGAAAGCTGACACGGCTTTCGCCAGCGTGTAATTCAAGCCCAAGACAAAAAAATACAGGGAGGTTCTGGTGTTCTATTTGCGATTCTTGTCAGCCTTGCTGCTGACATTGCCGGCTGCCGTCGCCCACGCCCAAATCTGGCCCGGCCGCCCAGCAGATCAAGGTGGTCATTCCATTCACCGCCGGCAGCGCGACCGACGTGATCGCACGTGCGGTGTTCGAGCAGGTCGGCAATCAGATCGGGCAGACCTTCCTGATCGACAACCGGCTGGGTGCAAGCGGCACGCTCGGCGCCAATGCGGTCGCGAAGGCCGATCCGGACGGCTATACGTTGCTCGTCAATTCGTCGTCGCACACCATCACGCCATCGACCTTCGCCGTTCTGCCCTATGACACCGAAAAGGATTTTGCCGCGATCATCCCGCTCGCCAATCTCGCAAATGTGCTGGTGGTCGCGCCGGAGAAATACAAGTCGGTGAAGGATCTGGTGGATGCGGGCAAGGCGAAGTCCGGCAACCAGAACTACGCCTCGGCGGGTGCCGGCAGTGCCTCGCATGTGAATGCCGAGCGTTTTCTGATCGCGGCGAATTTCAAGGCGCAGCATGTGCCGTTCAAGGGCGCGCCGGAGGCCTTGCGCGAAATCATCGCCGACCGGATCGATTTCTATTTCACCCCGCTCGCGCCCGCACGAGGACTGATCAACGACGGCAAGCTCAAGGCCATCGCGGTGTCGTCGTCGCAGCGTGCCTCCGCGCTGCCGGACGTGCCGACAACGGTGGAGGCCGACTTTCCGAATTCCGAATACAATTTCTGGATCGGCGTGTTCGCGCCATCGAAGACACCGGCCCCGATCCTGGAACGGCTGCACAAGGAAATCGCGGCGGCGCTTGCCAATCCGGTGGTTGCCGAGAAGCTTTCCAAGCTCGGCGCCGATTCGATCAAGATGAGCGCGGACGAATTCCGCAACCTGATCGGTCGGGAGATCGTATCCAATGCGGAACTTGTGAAGGCGGCGGGGATCAAGGCGAACTAGTGTGGTGGTTTGGAAGTCCGCTTCAATATTGTCGCGGGTTCGTCAAGCGGACTTTCGAACCACACCACACCACACCAAGAATCATAGGCTTGCCAGTGTTTTTCGAATCCGAAGTTCGCAACGGAGGTTGCCGCATAGTCATGCGAACTTCGGATTCAGGACACTAGTGATCTGTCACCCGCGGGCTTGACCCGCGGGTCCGTCTTCCTGGCAAGATGGATTGCCGGGTCACGCGCGGCAATGACGAAGAAACAGGAGGAGAGTGTCTCTTGGCCAAAGTCGTCGCGGCATACGGATTGCCGCATACGCCCTTCTTCCCTTCAAAGGTGGAAGAGGAGGGTCCGTCCTCGCCGACCGGAATCATGTTCGGCAAGGCCCGCGACTCGCTTGCCGCCGCCAGGCCGGACGTGATCGTGATCTTCGATACCGATCACTACAACACCTTCTTCTTCGACAATTTCCCGATCCTCGCGATCGGTATCGACGAAGGATTTCGCGGGCCGAACGACGAGCCGCGCGGCGGCATGAAGGTCTACGACGTGCCATCGATGCCGAAGCTCGCGACTGCGATCCGCGATCGAGGCGTGCGCGCGGGCTACGACATCGCGACCTTGCGCGATTTCTCGGTCGATCATTCGGTGATGGTGCCGCTGCATTTCGTGAATCCGGATATGAAATGGCCGGTGATTCCGTTCTTCATCAGCGGCCATGTCCCGCCCCTGCCGTCCGCGCAGCGCTGCTTCGAACTCGGCAGGCAGATCCGCAAGACCCTTGAAGCCCAGGACGACGATCTGCGCGTCGCGATCATCGGCACCGGCAGCTTCTCGCTCGAAGTGTTCGGTCCGCGCATCCGGCCGGGCTTTACCGACGGCGTGCCGGACCCCGACTGGGTGCACGAGGTCTGCGGTTATCTCGCGGCGGGCGACACCGAGGGATTGATCGCGGTGGCGACCGAACACCGCATGCAGGCGGCTGGCAATGTCGGCGGCGAATTGCTGAACTGGATCGCGATGCTGGCTTTCACCGATGGCCGAAAACCCGACTTTCTCGACAAGCAGATGGAAAACGGCCACGCCTATGCGGGCTGGCGCTGGGGGCAGGAATGAGCGTGCTGGAACTTGACCGGCTTTGCCGCGAGACGTTGCGCGACCATGCCTTCCGCGCCGCTATGAAGGCCGATCCGCAAGCTGCGAGCGCGCGCTACCGGCTGACGCCGGAGGAGAAGAAGGCTTTGCTGGCGGGCGACGTGGTGACGTTGCACCGGATGGGGGTCAACGACTTTCTGATGGGTTATCTGGCCCGGTTCGGCATTTGCGGGCTCGATATCCCGATTTTCAGCGAGCGTATCCGACAGGCGGGCAGCGGGGGTATTAGGACCATTGGCCTTGTTTCGTTAACCTTGCGCGGCTAAGTAACGCCCCCTGAATGGGCAATTCGCCCGGTTCGGCCCCCGCGGAGAGGTGGCTGAGTGGTTGAAAGCACCGCACTCGAAATGCGGCATACTCGCAAGGGTATCGGGGGTTCGAATCCCTCCCTCTCCGCCAATATGTTCATTTAACTAATTGATAAATAAAAAAAATAATTGCGGGCCAAGGTTGGCCTCCCAATCGAAGCCCAAAGGGCGCCAACTTTGCTTTCGTTCGCTGACAACGGCGTCAGTGTGAAGCGCAAGCTAGCTGTCCTTCAAATGGTTTGCTGGCAAAAGCGCTTCGTCGGTCCGCTCCTGGCAATCCAAAGCGGACCTCGCCACTTCGACGAGGACAGGATTGTCCTCGTCGATGCTATCGTCGGACTCGAAGAAAACATTTCTGTCCTTCGGACTTGCAACTGCCTTGGACAGTCTATTCCGTCGATCTACGTATATAGGCCGCAATCGTTGCGCACCTGGATCGATAGACGCGCCTCGTAGTCGGTCGTCGCAGAGGGACGCAGCGTCAGCGGCGCACGGCGCCTCGCCGGACGGCCGCCCTGGCAGGCGTGCGCACGCAGACGCCGTTGACACGAGTGAAGCCGGCACCACACGCTTCTCGAACCGGGATCACCGACGTATCTTGCTGCGGAGCGGGGGCCAGCGGCATGGCGTGTGCAGAGGAGACAACAGCGAGAACAAGGCCAGCGGCGACGAGTTTGATCATGACATTCTCCCTCGGTAATTCTTCAATTTTGCACTTGCTGACATGGGCACGCACGGCGTTCGCGCCGCGGCGCTCACGCATCCTTTGCGCCTAGCCGCTATAACGCCATCGCTCTTTGGTGCATGGAGGTTACATCTTAGGTTTAGTAGCGGGCGACTTCGGTGCTCGCCTGACGCCCAGTCGGCGCGAAAAGCATAATGGTCTCAAAATCAACCGATGATCTAGCTTTGAGTAAGGCTTCGGCCACGAAGCCTTACGGTCATCACAGCTCTGATATCGCCATGCGTCTCAATCGAGAGACAGGGTCACTCACGAAAAATGCATTGCGGCGCCGGTGGAAACTTCAAGTTATGAAGGCGATTAGCAGCGAACTCGGGATCGGCATATCTGACATCCGTCGATTGCTTGGAAAATCAGAATTTGATGAATTGGTAGATGAAGCTTATGAAGCGTCGGCGACAAATCCGGAGGCCGGCACTAAACGCCTGCTCGAAAAAATTCTTAGTAAATATGGTGTCGAGCTCGATCGAAACCGCCAATAACGCCATTTTATTCGGCGTCTTGCCTTGCGCGGCATGACCTGCAACTCATCCCCGCCAGCCAAAATCTCAACAGCGGCTATTGGTCCGATGACGACGTCGATCTCTGCGGGGCAGGCGGCTCTCACGGTCGAAGTCTGACCAGCCGTCAGACCGCCCGGCTCGAATTGATGCCGAGCCAGCGATCGGAAATGCGGCGGTCGTAATCGTCTCCCAGCGCGCGCAACGCCGCTGCGCCGTCTCCCAGAAAAGACGGACCATGCATCAGGGCGAGCGTGCGCGGTGAAAGCTTTGCTAGCCCGCGAATGGTTGTGCCCATGCCGGGATTGAGAGCGGAGTACTGGAACATATCCTCCGCCGCGATCGCCGGCCCGACGACATCGCCGCCGGTCAACGACGGGTCATCGCCAAGCTGGGTGAACAAGTCACCGCACATTAGCGTTTGCGTCAATTCCTCGAACAACACGCCGGCGTCCCAGCCATGCGGCGTATGCGGCGTGTCGATGTAGCGCACGCGCTTGCCGCCGCCGAGATCGATCACCTCATTGTCGGCGAGAATGCGCGGCGCGCGATCGGCGAAGTCGTTGAGCGACACCATGCAGCCGGTCTGTCCGTGCGCCGCCTGCGCCTGTGGCGCGATCGAAAGCCATTCGTTCATCGCGCCACATTCGTCTGACTCGAAGTGACCGAAGGCAATCCAGCGCAGACGTTCGGGCGGGATGATGCGGCTGAGCGCATTGCGGTTGAACTGGAACATCTTGCGCAAGCCGGTGTGGAACATCAGCGGCTCGTCGCCGAGAACCAGGAACTGGTTGTAGGTGAAGCCTGCGGGCGGGGCCATGTTCGGGACAAAGGTCGACAGCCGATAGATGCCGTCCGCGATTTCACTGATCCGGGTTTCCATATGCGTCTCCAGGACGTTGTATCGCTAAAATTTAAAGGCACATAATTGTGTATCGAAATTTTGACACTTGTCAATATTGAATGCACAATTTAGTGTAATCAAATTGTGATGACACGAACCTACACCCTCAAACGCCGAGCCGAGCAGCAGGCGGAAACCCGCCGGCGCATCGTCGAAGCCGCCGTCGATCTGCATGGCAGCGTTGGCCCGGCGCGAACGACCATCAGCATGATCGCCGAGCGAGCCGGCGTTCAGCGGCACACGCTCTATGCGCATTTTCCCGAAGAGCGGAGCCTCTTCATGGCCTGCTCGGCGCTGGTGGAAGAGCGCGATCCGTTGCCGGAAGCCGCCGTCTGGCGGAGCATTGACGACCCGCGGCAGCGGCTGCGGACCGGCCTGTTTGCGGTCTATGGCTGGTATGGGCGCAATGCCGAACTGGCCGCCTGCGTATTTCGCGACGCCGAGTATCACTGCCTGACCAAGGAAATCAGCGAATTGCGATTCGGGCCGCTCATGGCCGCCTATAACGACGTGCTGGGAGCCGGATTGAGCCCGGCGCAGCGGGCGATGCTGCGGCTGGCCTTGAGCTATTTCACCTGGCGGACGCTGGTTCGCGAAGCCGGATTACCGCCTGACGCCGCCATCGAGGCGATGACCAGGGCCGTGGACTCGGCCGCAAATAGCTGAATTTGCTGAGCCTTTCTTCGATGTCGGCGGCGTGATCGAATTCTCTCCAATTCCTGCAGCCCGCCTCCGAACCGAATCCGGGCACGGCGCGACAAATTGGCATGATGTGAGGGTGTCACATCGAACAAAAGGAGAGAGAACCATGATCCGCAAGACCATTCTCGGCCTCGTCGCCGCTTCCGCCATCGCTGCCGCGCTGGCCCCGACTGCCGCTTCGGCCCATTACTACGGCGGCTACCGCTCGTACTACGCGCCGTCCTACAGCTACGGCTACAGCTACAACTACTACAAGCCGTCTTACGGCTACGGCTATCGCTCGTACTACGGCGGCTACTAAGCCACTGTAGGACACGTCCTACAGGTGTGAGTTTCCATCTCCCCTGTGTGACACCGAAAATCGCCGGTTCCGGCGCAAGCCCGGCCTCGAAAGAGGCCGGGTTTTGATTCCGCCATATTGGTGTCCGTACGCGCCGGCCGTCACGGCAGCGTGACCTCACCCACGCTATTTTTCGAAAGGTCTCGAACCTGTTCCGGTGCCCGCGCGACTGACGTTCATGATGTGAGGGAGTCACATCTTCAAACCGGAGAGAGAACCATGATCCGCAAGACCATCCTCGGCCTCGTTGCCGCTTCCGCCATCGCTGCCGCGTTTGCCCCGACCGCCGCCTCGGCTGGTTACTACGGCTACGGCTATCGTTCGTATGGCTATAGCTACAAGAGCTACTGCTACGATTGCTATCGTCCGTCCTACGGCTACGGCTATCGGTCTTACTACGGCGGCTACTAATATCGCCGGTGTGACCCCTCGCCATTTCGGCGAACAGAACCCGGTCTCTCACGAGGCCGGGTTCTTTTGTTTTTTTGCGCGCTGCCTATCCCAGTTCGAAGGTCGTAACGCCGAACACCCGCTCGAGCCGCAGCGACGCAATAGTGCCGGTATACATGCGCGCGGTTTCGAATACGGGTAGCAGCCCAAGGTCCGCCGCCAGGTCGATCGCGTCCTTGTTGACGGACGGTACATCGAGGAAAATTTCGGCGCGATTGGCTGAAGTCAGCAAGGCTGCAAGCACCGCCTCCGCGGCGGCGCGGTCCTCGGCGACCAGCGGGCCGATTTTGAAACCGTTCCGGCAAGGACGAATTACGCCCCATCCGGCAAGCACGCCATTGCGAACGACAGCACGGCCGACATGTCCGGGCGTGTCGATCCATGAGCGCAGGAAGTTTGGCCGTGGCGCAGGAAAGACCGCGGCATCGCTCGATTCGATGCGGGCCGATGGAATGTCGACGAGATCGACGATATCGGCAAATGCGGCAACCGATGCAGTGACGATACCGCCATAACGAATATTCGCGTAAGCGTGATTGAAGCCGGACTTTTCGTAGTTGCGCTGCTGCGCCACGACGCCGTCAAGCCCGATGACGCGCGAACCGGCATGCGCCATCGCCGCATTCCAGATCCGAAATCCGTAGCCGCGGCCGCGAAGCTCCGGGCGCACGATGTAGAAGCCGAGAAAAGCGAAATGCGAGTCGTAATTGACGCAGGAAATCGTGGCGGCCGGAATGCCGCCGATCTCGCCGATCAGAAAGCCTTCCGGGTCGACGGTCGCGAAACAGGCGGCATCTGCAAGACCGGGATTCCAGCCCTCCTCCGCCGCCCAATCGATGGCGATGGAGATTTCATTCGTTTTCATCGGCCGGATGCGCAGGTCGCTCATCCCGGCCTCCGTTACCAGACGATTTCGTTGCGATAACGCTCGTTCAAGGTCAGCCCATGTCCCGGCGAAGCCGATGCGGTCATGGTGCCGTCGCGCGCGATCACGGGCCAGCCGTCGAATAGTGGCTCCAGCAGCGGAAATTCCTCGAGCCAGCGCACGGACGGCGCAGCCGCCGCGACATGCGCGAACAGGCCGGGCAGGAAATGCGGCGACACGGTCGCGTCGAAGGCTTCCGCAAGCGCCGAAAGCTCCAACACCGGCGTCAGTCCGCCGACCATGGCGAGGTCGGGCTGGATCACGGCGGCGATGCGCTCGCTTATGAAAGGCAGGAAGCTCGCGCGCATTTGCAGATGCTCGCCGGTGGCGATAGCGGCACCGGATGACGTGAGCCTGCGATAGCCTTCCAGCGCATACGCCGGCAATGGCTCCTCGACGAACAGCAGATCCGTGATCGCGAGCGAGCGACATCAGCCAGAGCGCCTGGGTGAGGTCGCATTTCTCGTTCGCGTCCGCCATCACCTGCACATGAGCGGGGATCGTTTTGCGCACAGCGGCGATCACATCGGCGTCGGAGCGTGCGCCCTTCACCCGCGGCTTGACCGCGCTTAAGCCGCGCGCCGCCTGTTCGGCGGCGATCTCGGCCGCTTCTTCCGCCGGCTGCACGGTATTGAAGCCGCCGCTGCCATAGACCGCCACCGCGCGCAGCTCGCCACCCATCGCGACACCGAGCGGAAGCTTCAGCCGCCGGGCGAAAAGATCCCAGGCCGCGACATCGATGGCGCCGAGCGCGATCAAATTCGGACCGGCGCCGGTGCGATTGAAGCTCGAAGCGATCTTGCGCCAGAGGGCGGGCGGCGGCGGCGATGCTTGTCCATCGACGAAACGCGCGACCTGCTCCTGCGCCGCCTTGAACACCACGCCGCCATTGCCGCCGAGCACATAAGTGAAGCCGAGCCCGCTTGCGCCATCCTTATCGGTCAGTTCGACGACGATCACATCGACGGCAGCAACGCCCGATCCGCCCACTGCCTGCGGCAGCTTGTAGGGGATCAGCCCGGCTTTGCCACGTATCGTCACGTCAGCGGAACCGTCAGCGGATTGTAGGAATAGAGCCAGCGATTGCGCTCTTCGCCCTGGTTACGCTTGGAGAATTCTTCGCGCATCGCTTCTTGCGACGGCAGATGAAACAGCCAGCGGTTCTGCGTCGATTGTTCGACGATGCGCGCGGTGCGGTCGACGCGATTGCGCTGATAGAGATCGAGTCCCTCGGCGATGTCGCTCTCCTGACGCAATGCGCGGGCCAGCACCGCGCCGTCCTCGATCGCCATCGCCGCGCCCTGCGCCAGATAGGGCAGGGTCGCATGCGCGGAATCGCCGAGGATGGTGGCGCGCTTCGTGCTCCAGTTGCGGACCGGCGGACGGTTATGCAGCGACCAGCGATAGCATTGGTCGCGATCGGCGGCGTCGATGATGGTCTGGATCGCCGGATGCCAGCCGTCATAATCGGCCTTGAGCTGCTCCCAGGGAAATTTCTGGGTCCAGGATTCCTCCGCCGCCAGCTCGGTTTCGATGATGCCGACGAAATTCAGCAGCGCGCCGCCGCGCAGGTAATAGCAGACCGCGTGGCCGCCCGGTCCCATGAACACCGACATGACCTGCGGCAGGAACGGCTTCGGCAGCCGTTCGACCGGCACGGTGATGCGCCAGGCGGCATCGCCGGTATAGGTCGCCGGAACCTCGCCGACGATCTGGCGGGCGATGGTGGACTTCAGGCCGTCGGCGCCGACCAGGATGTCGCCTTGCTCGGTCGAGCCGTCGGCGAAATGCAGCGTGACGCCGCTTCGGTCTCGGTGAAGCCGGTCGCGCGGCGGCTCAGCCGGATCACGTCGGACTTGAGCTTGCGCGCGGTCGCGGCCAGCAATTCGTGCAGGTCGGCGCGATGAAGCTGGACATAGGGTGCGCCATGCTGGCGCTCGTGCTCGGCCGACAGCGCGAATTCCTGGATCACCTCGCCGGTATCGTGCAACCGGAACACATAGGCGCCGGGCCTGCACGCCCAGCGCGGATACTTCAGCGTCCAGTCCGAGATAGCGCAGCACGTGCATGGGATTGGCGCTCATCTGGATACCGGCACCAACTTCCGCGAGTATCGGCGACTGTTCGTACACCTCTACGTCGAAACCGGCCTTCATCAGACAGGATGCCGCGGCAAGCCCGCCAAGGCCTGCGCCCACGATCAGCACTTTCTTGTCCGCCATTGCCTCCGAAGTCCGCCCCCGCCCGAATTTCTCGGGAACCTATTGGCACCTCAAATGCCGTGGGTGCAATCGAATTGATGGCTGGATTGCCTAGCCTTGCAGGAATGCCGTGGCCATCGGCAGCACCTCGAAGAAGCCGCGATAGATCATGTCGCCGGCCACATAGAGAATGATGGCAAGGCCGACATAGGCGATCCAGCGATGCCGGTTCAACAGCTTGGCGATGAAGCTCGCCGCGATGCCCATCAGGGCGATCGACAGCACCAGACCGAAGATCAGGACATAAGGATGATCGCGGGCGGCGCCTGCGACGGCCAGCACGTTATCGAGCGACATCGAGACGTCGGCGATCACGATCTGCCAGGCGGCCTGCGCGAAAGTCTTGCCCGAACCGCCGCCGCCGCTGGAAATGGTGCCGTCGGCATTGATGTCTTCGACCGCTGACCGCTTCCAGCGCTTCGACTTCTACCGCATGCGAGGTCGAAAGCTCGCGCCACATCTTCCAGCACACCCAGAGCAGCAACACGCCGCCGGCGAACAGCAGACCGACGATCTGCAGGAGCTGCGTCGTCATCAGCGCGAATACCACGCGCAACCCGGTCGCCGCGGCGATGCCGATCAGGATGGCTTGCGTGCGTTGATGTGCCGGCAGTCCGGCGGCGGCGAGGCCGATGACGATGGCGTTGTCGCCGGCGAGCACCAGGTCGATCATGATGACCTGGAAAAAGGCGGCGAGAACCTGCGGAGTGACGAGGTCGAACAAGGCCGGGCTCCTCTCTCGGATTTCTCGGAATTTCCAGTCCGACATCGCAACCCGAAGCAGGGTTGCCAGAGGGGCCCGGCCTGGATGTTTGCTCCTTGCTACGGTGCCGCGATGGCGACACCGAAGAATTGAGATGACGTGCTGCTGCTGGCTGAACATGCCGGCGGCGATTCCGATCAGCGCGCAGGCGCCGGCGAAATCCCACAGCGTGATCGCACCGGCTCTGCGGTCGGCGCGCGTGACGAAGGCGAGCGCCGCAACCGCCACCGCGGCGAGCATGGCGAATGCCGACATGGCGGGCATTTGCAGATGCGGCGGCGTAGAAGCGAGGGCGGCGACGACGGGAACCGCGAGCAGCGCCGCTGTCAGCGGAATATCGATCCGCGACGACAACGTCTGCGTTCGAGTCGTGACCGCGTAGGCCGCGTGCCATCTGCCGCTCCGCTGCGAGCGCGCCATGCTGCGCGCCGAGGTCGCGACATTAATCGACGGGCCAAGCGGCCGTGCATCCGCAACGATCGAGTCGGTAGAACTACGGTGCCGGTGGAAGGGTTATGGCTCGATCCGCTTCAGGCGGATGGCCTGACGCACCAGCACGGCGACGCTTTCCGCCTGCATCTTCTCCATCACCTGAGCGCGATAGCTCTCGACCGTGCGGGTCGAGAGATCGAGCTTGGCGCCGATCGCCTGGCTGGTGAAGCCGCCGGCGACCAGATCGAAGATTTCGATCTGCCGCGGCGTCAGCCGGCTGAAGCGTATGCCGAGATCGTCGAGCGGCTTGCTGCGATTCGCGGTCGGTGAACGCGCGCGCAAGCGCACGATTGATGGCGGCGACCAGCATCGCGTCGTCGACCGGCTTCTCGATGAAATCCTCGGCGCCGGCCTTGATGCCGGCAACCGCCATCGGCACGTCGGCATGTCCCGAAATCAGGATCGCCGGCATCGCCATCCCGCGGCGCGCCATCTCGGTCACCAGCGCGATGCCGTCCATGCCGGGCATGCGCACATCGGCGACCACGCAGCCGGCGCGGTCCGGCTCGACATTGTCGAGAAACTGCGTCGCGGAATCGAAGGTCTCGACCGCAAAGCCGAACACGCTCAGCATTTCGCCGATCGCGTGGCGGACGGATTCCTGGTCATCGATCACGAAAGATGGAGCAGGCGCGTTCATCGCGAGGCGGTCTCGAGCGGAAGCGAGAAGCGGAATTCGGTCGCGCCTTCCTCGCGCGAATGCAGCCAAATGCGGCCGCCATGTGATTCCACGATTCCCTGGCTGATGGAAAGCCCGAGCCCCAATCCCTGCTGGCGCGAGGTGGTGAGCGGCTCGAACAATTTGTCGGCGATCTCCGGCGCGATCCCGGGCCCGTTGTCGCGCACGCTGAATTCGATACGCGATGGCAGCGTGACCGCGCCGACATCCACCCGGCCGCCGCTCTGCGAAGCGGCTGCGATGGCCTCGGTGGCATTGCGGACGAGATTGAGAAGAACCTGCTGAAGCTGAATCCGGTCGCCATGCGCGGACGGAAGCTCCGTGTCGGCGGACAGCACGAGTTCGATGCCGCGCGCGGCTGCGTCCGGCCGCGCCAGCTCCATGGTGTCGTCGAGCATCGTCCGGACATCGAAGGTGGAGACATGCGGACCGCCGCGGCGCAGAAAATCGCGCATGCGCCGCACCACGCCGCCGGCATGGTCGATCTGCGCAATGGCATTGCCGATATTGCCCCTGGCTCGCGGCAGGTCGGGCGCGGCACTTTCGAGCAGATGCTGCACCGACCGCGCGAGCGCGCGCGCAGCGGTCATCGGCTGGTTGATCTCATGCGCCAGCGCCGAGGCCATGCCGCTGACCAGACTGAACCGCGCGGCGCGGGCGGCATCGGCTTCCTTCTCGCGCAGCCTCTCCTCGGCGAGCTGCACCAGCTCCGCGGTCTGCTTTCGCTCGCTCACGACCGCGCCGACCACAAGCCCGGTACCGGTCAGTACCAGCATGAGAGTCTGCATTTCGGTAAAGGCCTGCGCGTCGTAGCCGAAGCGATGCATCAGTCCGACCAGCGCGAATTGGGTCACCGCAAGCGATATGCAGGCCCCGTCGAAGCCATGCCGCACGGCCGCGACCACCACCGGTACGAACAGCAGATAAAAATATTTGAGGCCCCCGGTTCCTCCACTGCCGAAAATGATCAAGAGCGCGGCGCAGGCGAGCGCGACGTAAAGCGCGATCTCCGCCGTCAGGTGTCGCGAATAGCCGGACAGCGAGGCGCGTCCCTGCAGCAGCATGACGAGGCGCAATGTGAGCGGCGTCATCACCGCGATGCCGATGGCGTCGCCGACCAGAAGCGGCGTCGCCGCCACCAGCACATTGTCGAGCGCGATCCGGTCGTCGAGCAGCAGCACCAGCGCGACCAGCACCGCGGTGGCGACGGCCGCGGCAATTCCGCTCGCCAGCAGGATGAACAGGTCGCGCACATGATAGAGACCGGTATCCAGCCGCAGCACCCGCCGCGTCACCATTGCCGCCGCGCCATAGACCAGGGCGATGATGGCTGCGAGCGCCACGATGATCGGCCATTGCAGGTCGGTTCGCAGCACCAGGAGCTCGGCGGCGATAACGCCGGCAAACAGCACCAGTCCGTAGATCGGGCCGGACAGCAGCATGAAAGCGAAGACGACGCCGAGACCGGGATTCCACGGCGTAATCGGCACGCTCATGAATTCGTGGATGGAGCTGAGCCATTCCAGCGCGAGGAAGGCGAGCAGCAGCGGCACGCCGCCGAGTGCGGGGCGCATGATCCAAAACGGGGAATGGGTGATCGAATCTCCCCCTTCCGCCACCGGTCGAACGCTGATCGTCATTTCGCCTGCCGTCTCCTTTCACTGTGCAAGCAAGTTGGCATGGTAGTCCGGCAACGCATGCAGATTACAGGTCCGCATGGTCGCAGCCATTCGCTTGCCACGACATTATCGCTTCCATATCGTTACCGACGAACCGGTTTCGGGGCGCAAAACACCCGACGCCGCGGGAGCCGCGGCAAAACGCGGCCATTTCGGGAGGAATGGAAGATGTCTCAGGGGGCGCTCCGCGACGACAAGGCGGCTTTTGCGGCCGATCCCGCAACCACCGGAAAAGTCAAAGTCTCGCGGCCGATGAACGGCGCGGAATATCTGGAATCGCTGCGCGACGGGCGCGAAATCTTCATCTACGGCGAGCGCGTCGACGACGTCACCACGCATCCGGCTTTCCGCAATACCGCGCGCATGGTCGCGCGGCTTTACGATGCGCTGCATGACCCGAAACACAAGGACAAGCTGCTGGTGCCGACCGATACCGGCAATGGCGGCATGACGCACGCGTTCTTCAAGGCGCCAAAGACTGTCCGCCGAAATGCTCGCCGGCCGCGACGCGATCGCGGAATGGGCGAAGCTCACCTATGGCTGGATGGGCCGCGCGCCCGGACTACAAGGCAGCGTTCCTCGGCGACGCTGGGTGCCAATGCCGACTTCTACGATCCGTGGCAGGACAATGCGAAGCGCTGGTACCAGTTCAGCCAGGAGCGCGTGCCGTTCGTCAATCACGCCATCATCCATCCGCCGGTCGACCGCGACAAGCCGCCGAACGAAGTCGGCGATGTCTGCTGTCACGTCGAGAAGGAAACCGATGCCGGCCTGATCGTGTCCGGCGCCAAGGTGGTGGCGACCGGCTCGGTGCTGACGAATTACACCTTCGTCGCCCATCACGGCCTGATCCCGGTGCAGGACAAGAAATTCGCCGCCGTCTTCATCATTCCGACCAATGCGCCCGGCGTGAAATTCATCTGCCGCACGTCCTACGAAATGACCTCGACGGTGATGGGCAGCCCGTTCGATTACCCGCTTATCCAGCCGGCTCGATGAAAACGACGCGGTCTTCATCCTCGACCAGGTGCTGATCCCCTGGGAGAACGTGTTCGTTTACGGAGACGTCGAGAAGGCGAACAATTTTTTTCCGCGCACCGGCTTTCTGCCGCGCTTCGTCGTGCATGGGTGCACGCGGCTGGCGGTGAAGCTCGATTTCATCGCCGGTCTGCTGCTGAAGGCGACCGAAGTCGCCGGCACCAAGGATTATCGCGGCGTGCAGGCGAATGTCGGCGAGGTGATCGCCTGGCGCAATCTGTTCTGGGCGCTGTCGGACGCGATGGTGCGCGATCCCAAGCCCTGGATCGGCGATTATCTGTTGCCGAACATGGATCCGGGCAATGCCTACGCCATCATCGCGACGATGGCCTACAGCAAGGTCAAATACATCATCGAGCAGACGGTCGCATCCGGGCTGATCTATCTCAATTCGCATGCGCGCGACTTCAAAAATCCGGAAATCCGCCGCTATCTCGACCAGTATCTGCGCGGCTCCGACGGCGTTGAGGCCGAGCAGCGAGTGAAGCTGCTGAAGCTTCTTTGGGATTGTCTCGGCAGCGAATTCGGCGGCCGGCACGAGTTGTACGAGATCAATTACGGCGGCTCGACCGAGGAGATCCGGCGCTATTGCCTGTTCGGCGCGATGGCCTCGGGCAATGCCGACAAGTTCAAGGGTTTCGCCGAGCAATGCATGGCGGAATACGATCTCGACGGCTGGAAGGTGCCGGACCTCATGAACCCGGACGAGCTCAGCTATCACGTGTTGCGCCGCCCCGGTTCCTGAAGCCGAAAGCCGGTAATTTGCGGTCGCGGCGGCTTCGGTGTAGAAGCGCGCCATGACCGCGCCGTCGCGATTTTTGAGCCTATTTGCAGCGCTTGGAGTGCTGTCGCTGGTTGCGTTCGCGCCTTCGAGCGCGCTGGCGCATGCCGGCCATTTGCATGCGTCGGTCAACGTTCAGCAATCCCAGGCGGCCTCGTGCCGATGCAAAGGTTAACGCCGCGAGCCGGACGGTCGTGTGAAGCGCGCATGCATGCGCCTTCCACCACGCACCATCACGGAATCGATGGCTGCGCGGATCGCGATTGTTGCGGCAACGGGCATTGCTCGGCCTGCTGTAACGCGCTGTCGCCGGCATTCGTTACGGAATTCAGCCCGCCGGCCAAAGCGCCGCGACTGACCTTCGACGCGGCAATGCCGCCGGGACTTGGCACCGACGGCCCTCCACGCCCACCCAGATCCTTCGCCTGAACGACGTCGCGCGTTCCTGACGCGCAGCGGCCGCGTATCCGATACGCGCGGCCGATCGATTCCGTTCATCGGCGAAGGATGATTTCCATGTTACGCCACACCATATCGGCGCTTGCTGCGGCGGCGCTGATCTCGATCGCAAATCCGGCACGCTGCTCGCGCATGAGGGTCACGATCGACGTTTCGCAAGCGCCGGCCGCGCCCGCGAGTGTATCGCCGCGCGGCGAAGCGCATTCCGAAAAATTCGAGCTGGTCGCGGTGGCGCAGGCGGGAACGCTGACGCTCTATGTCGACGATTATCGCAGCAATGCGCCGAGTCGAAAAGGCTTCCGTCGAGATCGAAACGCCCGACGGGCCGAAGACTGCGACGCCGCTCGGCAATGGCATCTACCGGCTCGATGCCCCGTTCCTTGCCAAAGGCGGGCATATCGATCTGATCGTCACCGTCACGTACGGGCGACGACAGCGACATTCTGCCAATCAGTATCGACGTTCCGGAATTGCAGACGGCAAATGGCAATCCGGCTTCGAGATGGTTCGAGCCGTTGACGCATTCGCCCTGGAGCGCGGGATTGCCGGCTTCGCATTAGGCGGCGGCACTGGTCTGGACCCTGCGCCGCCGTCGCGGTGCCGTTGCAGCCATGCTGATTGGCGCGGCCATTCTTGTTGCCGACGCTGCGAAGGCGCATGAAGGCCATGGCGACGAGCCGAAGCCCGCGCAGGTGGGCAGCGATCAGCGCGCGCAGCGCGAAGCCGACGGCAGCGTGTTCGTGCCGAAGCCGATCCAGCGCATTTTCGGGCTGCGCACCATCCTGACCGAAGCCGGCAGTTTCGCGCCTTCGGTGGAATTGCCGGGCCGCGTCATCCCCGATCCGAATGCGAGCGGCTATGTGCAGACCGCGGTCGGCGGCATGCTGTCGCCGCCGCCGGGCGGCTTTCCGCGGCTCGGCACGCCGGTCAAGCAGGGCGACGTGCTGGCCTTTGTCACGCCGCCGATGCAGGCGATCGACGTCTCCGACATGCGCCAGAAACAGGGCGAACTCGACCAGCAGATCTCGATCGTGCAGCGCAGGCTCGCGCGCTACGAATCGCTGGTCGCCTCGGGCGCGGTCGCGCGCACCCAGGTCGAGGACACCAAGCTCGAACTCGAAGGCCTGCGCGACCGCAGGACCGCGCTCGACACCATGCGCCGCGAACCGGTGCCGCTGATCGCGCCGGTGTCGGGTGTGATCGCCGAAGGCACGCCGGTCACCGGCCAGATCGCGCAGAGCAACGCGGTCGTGTTCCAGATCGTCACGCCGGGCAGGCTCTGGATCGAGGCGCTGAGCTTCGACGCGATTGCAGGCTCCGGCCGCGCTTCCGCCAAGACCGGCAACGGCTCGCCGCTAAAGCTTGTGTTCCGCGGTTCCGGGCTCGCCGATCGCAGCCAGTCGATCCCGGTGCATTTCGCGGTCGAAGGCGACACCAAAGGCCTGCGCGCCGGGCAATTCGTCACCGTGTTCACCGAGACCGGCGAGGAGAGGACCGGGATCGCGGTGCCGCGCAATGCGGTGGTGCGCGCCGCCAACGGCCAGGATTTCGTGTTCGAGCATACCAGCGCCGAGCGTTTCGAGCCGCGCGCGGTGCGGACCGAGCCGCTCGACGGCGAGCGCGTCTCGTCGCCGCCGGGCTCGAGCCCGGCAGGCGCGTGGTCGTGCAGGGCGCCGAACTGCTCGATCACGTGCGCTGAGGAGGCGGCACGATGTTCACCTTCCTCGTCACCCAATCGCTGCGCAACCGCATGCTGGTGCTGGCGCTGAGCGCGGCACTGATGGCGTTCGGCGCCTACAGCGTCACCCGCCTGCCGGTCGATGTGCTGCCCGACCTCAACAAGCAGGTCGTCACCATCATGACCGAGGCGGAGGGTCTGGCGCCGCCGGAAGTCGAACTGCTGGTCAGCTTCCCGATCGAAACGCAGATGAACGGCGTGCCGGGCGTGACGCGCGTGCGTTCGGTCTCCGGTGTCGGCCTGTCGTTCGTCTATGTCGAATTCGACTGGCGGCACCGACATCTATCGCAACCGGCAGCTGGTCGCCGAGCGGCTGAACCTGATGCGCGAGCAATTGCCCGCCAACGTCGTGCCGATGATGGGGCCGATCTGCTCGATCATGGGCCAGATCATGCATGGTCGCGGTGACCGGCGAGCGCGCCACGCCGATGGAATTGCGCGAGACTGCCGATTTCACCATTCGGCCGCGCCTGCTCGGCATTCCCGGCGTCGCGCAGGTGATCCCGATCGGCGGCGAGGTGCGGCAATATCGCGTCTCGCCGCAGCCGCCGGCCTTGCGCGCGCTTGGCGATCGGCTATGAGCAGATCGAGAAGGCGCTGGCGTCGTTCGGCGCCAATGCCGGCGGCGGCTTCACCGATCTCAATTCGCGCGAATATCTGATCCGCAATATCGGCCGCACCACCAGCCTCGACGACCTGCGCAATATCGTGGTGGCGCAGCATCGACGGCCGGCCGGTCTTCCTGCATCAGGTCGCGACCGTCGAATTCGCGGCGCGTACCAAGCGCGGCGACAGCCGGCTATCATGGGCAACGCCGGCGGTGATCGTCTCGGTCGAGAAGCAGCCGCATGTCGACACCATCACGCTGACGCGCGCAGGTCGAGGCCGCGCTCGACGGAGCTCAACGCCAGTCTGCCGCACGGCATCAAGGCCGACAATCTGATCTTCCGGCAGGCCAATTTCATCGAGACCTCGATCCGCAACGTGCAGACGGTGCTGCTGGAAGCCTTCGTGGTCGTGGCCGTGGTGCTGTTCGCGTTCCTCCTGAACTGGCGCACCACCGTCATCTCGCTGACCGCGATTCCGGTCTCGATCCTGATCACCGCCGTGGTGTTCTATTTTGCCGGGCTGTCGATCAACACCATGACGCTCGGCGGCATCGCCATCGCCATCGGCGAACTGGTCGACGACGCCGTGGTCGACGTCGAGAACATCTTCCGGCGCCTGCGCGAGAACCGCGCGCTCGGCAATCCGCGTCCGGTGTTCGACGTCGTGGTCAGCGCGTCGCAGGAGGTGCGCTCCGGCATCGTCTATGCGACCGTGATCATCGTGCTGGTGTTCGTGCCGCTGTTCGCGCTGTCCGGCATCGAGGGCCGGCTGTTCGCGCCGCTCGGGCAGGCCTACATCGTCTCGATCCTGGCGAGCCTTGTGGTCTCGATCACGCTGACGCCGGTCATGGCCTATTACCTGCTGCCGGGCCTGAAGCGCCTGGACCAGCACGAGAGCGTGGCTGGTGCGCGTGCTGAAGCGCGGCTATCGCGCGCGGCGCTCGCACGGCGCCTATGCGCATCCGCGGCTCATTCTTGGCGTCACGCTCGCCGCGGTGATCGCGGCAGCGCTTGCGGCGCCTTGCAGCTGCCGCGCGCGTTCCTGCCGCCCTTCAACGAGGGCACCTTCACCATCAGGTGCATTTCAATCCGGGCATCTCGCTCGCCGAATCCAACCGCGTCGGCATCATCGCCGAGCGGCTGATGCATGGAGGTGCCGGAGGTGAAATCGGTCGGCCGCCGCACCGGCCGCGCCGAACTCGACGAGCATGCCGAAGGCGTGCATTCGAGCGAGATCGACGTCGATCTCGAACTCGTTCGGTCGCGCCGAAGACCGAGATCGTCGCCGACATCCGCTCGCGGCTCGTCGGTGCTGCCGCTGTCGATCAATGTCGGCCAGCCGATCTCGCACCGGCTCGATCACATGCTGTCCGGCGTCCGCGCCGAGATCGCGCTGAAGATTTTCGGCGACGATCTCGACGCCATGCGCGCCACGGCCGAGGAACTGCGGGCGAAGCTCGCCGGCATTCCCGGCCTCGACCGATCTGCAGGTCGAGAAGCAGGTGCGCATTCCGCAACTCGAAATCCGCGTCGATTACCGGCGCGCCGCGCTCTACGGCGTGCAGCCGGCGGCGGTGATCGAGCAGCTCAGCCGGCTGTCGAACGGGCGCGTGGTGTCGCGCGTCGATCGACGGCTATCGCCGCTTCGACGTGGTGATGCGGCTGCCGGACAGGTCTGCGCACCACGCAGGGGCTTGGCGATCTCCTGATCGAAACGCCCTCGGGCTGGATTCCGGCGCGCCAGGTGGCCGAGATCAAGGAGACCGACGGGCCGAACCAGATTCTGCGCGAGAACGGACGGCGGCGTCTGGTGGTGCTCGCCAACAGCGACGGCACCGCCGACATGGCGCAGGATCGTGGACGGCATCCGCGGCGTGACTGCAGCGAAACGCAGTCTGCCCGAGGGCACCTTCGTCAGCCTCGAAGGCACCTTCCAGGCGCAGGAACAGGCGGCGCGCACCATCGGGCTGCTGTCGCTGGTGTCGCTGGCGCTGATCTTCGCGATTCTCTACAGCCGCTATCGCTCGGCCGTGCTTGTCGCTGATCATCATGGGCAGCGTGCCGCTGGCGCTGATCGGCTCGGTGGCGGCGCTCTGGCTGGCCGGGCAGCCGCTGTCGGTCGCGAGCATGATCGGCTTCATCACGCTGACCGGCATCGCGGCGCGCAACGGCATCCTCAAGATCAGCCACATCATCAACCTCGCATCTGCATGAGGGCATGCCGTTCGGTCGCGAACTCGTGACGCGCGGCATGCCTGGAGCGGATGACGCCGGTGCTGATGACGGCGCTCGCGGCCGGCGTCGCGCTGGTGCCGCTGCTGATCGATGCCGCGAGCCCGGGCAAGGAAATCCTGCATCCGGTCGCGGTCACGATCTTCGGCGGGCTGATCAGCGCGACCCTGCTCGATGCCTTCGTGACGCCGCTGCTGGTGCTGGCCTTCGGCCGCAACGCGGTGGAGCGGCTGAAAGCAGCCGCGCAATCCGATTCCCGGGTCGCGGCGGCGGCTTCCTATTGAATCAAAGAGGAGAAAGACGATGAAGCTTGCGACACTTGTTTCGATTGGATTTGTGCTACTGGCGACACCGGCGCTGACCCACGACGCCAAGCCGCTCAATGGCGGCCGGCTCGTCCAGGCCGGCAATTTTCATGTCGAGCTGGTAGCGAAGGACGACACGGTGTCGGTCTATCTGATCGACCACCACAACAAGCAGATGCCGCTCGCCGGTTACAACGGCGTCGCGATCCTGTCGGTCGATGGAAAAAGTCAGCGCATCGTGCTGGAGGCTGTCGAGGGCTCGCGGCTCGCCGGCAAGGCGGCCGCTGCTTTGCCGGCGCAGCCGAAGGGCGTGGTGCAGATTACTCCGCCTGCCGGAAAGACCGTGCAGGCGAAGTTCAACTAGTCCGGGGCTACAACACGATGCTCGGATTGCGGATGCACTGGTCGCAATCGATCAGGTTGAGCTGGCGCGCCGCAATCCGCCATGCGCCGTCCTGCCTCACATAGCGGTGGCCGAGCCAGCCATAAAGGCAGCGGGTCTCGAAGCCGCGGAATTCCGCGATCATTACGTTCGATCGCACCATGCGGGTGTCGGTGCGGCCGGCATCGAACACCTCGACATTGCTCACCATGCGGACGGTGCGCGATTTCGGTTTCTGCGACCAGGCATAGCCGGTGCGCAGCCGATAGACGCGGTCCTCCAGCCGCCGCCGGTCGTCGAAGGTGATGGCGATCTCCTTGCGCGGATCGCCGCCGGTCGGCGTCGAGGGAATCCAGTAGACGCATTCGGGCGTGAACAATTGCAGCCAGTCTTCCAGACGATCCTGATCGAGCAGACGCGCTTCGTGTTCCAGCAGACCACGGAACAGGTCGCGCTCGGCCAGGTCGTGGATGACAAAATCGTCGCGCTGCCAGGTCGAGAAGTCAGCGATGATCTGCTCGTACAGCGCGTCGGTGATGTAGAACGAGGTCTTGTGCGGATCGTGCTTCAGGGCTGCGGTCATGTTACGGCTCCCGCCGAATCTGGATATTCGGCTCGGTCTGCATCAGCCGTTTCCATTCCTGGATATATTCGCGCATGAACATCTCGTCGGTCGCCGGCGCCTTCAGGACGCCATCGCCGAGATCGACGGTTCGGCCCGGAATATCCATGCCGCGATGCATGTAGACCCATTCGTCCTCGAAGGCCGCAAGCCCGCGCTGGATCTCCTCGAAATTGGCGAGATCGTCGACCTCGCCGAAATTCGGGAAGCCCTCCTGCGTGCGCATGCGAAGCGCATTGATCAGATGCAGTTCGTCGCCCCAGACGCCTTCGTCGTCGACCACGGCGGTGCCGTACCAGATCGTGTTGGTTTCGGTGACGCTCAAGGGCTCGAACACCTGCAGATGGTTTCCGAGGATCGAAAGGTTGGGAAAGATGTTGATGTTGACCGGCTCGGAAGAAGCGAGATCGAGCGCTTCCGGCGCGCGTGAACCAAGGCGGCGCCGAAGCTCGGCCTCGTAATGCTCCATGCCCGGATGCGGGCTTTCCACCGCCCACATCGCGCCCGGCCTGATCTCCATGTTCGGGCGCTTGTCCTTGAAGTGATGACCGTTGCCGAAATACTTCATGTACATCGGCGCCTCGTCGGGGCGGCCCTTGTAATAGGACATGCCCTTGTCGGCTTCCGCCACCAGCCGGTTCTCCATGTCGAGCAGCGAGCGATGCGAGAACACGACATGATAGCCGTCGCAGGAATTGTCGTAGGCGAGCTTCCAGTTGCCGTTGTATTTCAGGCGATTGGCCTCGCAGATCGCGACCTTGCCGCCGGGATGGCGGTCGAGCCATTCGTCGAGCGGGCCCTTCACGCCGCCGAGATAATCCGTAAGCGAGGGCGCATCCATGTTGAGGGTGCCGAAGATGAAGCCGCGATAGGATTCGACGCGCGGAATCTGCGCGGCGTTGAAGCGCGTCTCGGTGACGTCGTTGGCATAGCCGTCCGGCCACGGCACGTTGCGGACGGTGCCGTTATTGTTGAAGGTCCAGCCGTGATAGGGGCAGCGGAAGACGTTGGAATTGCCTTTTTCCAGCCGGCACAATGTCGTGCCGCGATGGGTGCAGCGATTATAGAGCGCGCGAATCACGCCTTGCGAATCGCGCAGCACGATGATCGGGCGCAGGCCGAGCTTGGCGGTGATGAAGTCGTCGTTGTTGGGGATCTGGCTCTCGTGAGCGAGATAGACCCAGACCGCACCGAAGACGTGCGTCATTTCGGCGGTGAAGATCGCGGGATCGGTATAAATCAGCTGATGGACGCGGTCGCGCTGCACCAGTTCGTCATAGTCATAGGGCGGTGCGACATAGGCGTTGCGCAGCAGCGCGGTGGTTTTTTCCAGCATGGCTCAGGTCCTTTGCTGTGCGTGTCGGTCAGAAAAAATCGAAATACTCGTTCTGCTCCCACTCCGTCGGTTCGTCCGCCGGATTTCCGCTGACGCCGTGTTCGCGCTTCCAGGCATCGAAGCGGCCGAGTTCGGTGCGCTTGAAGGCTGTGAAATAGCGCATGAAGGTCTCGCCGAATTGCTCGCGGAAGAGTTTCGAGCTCTCGAGCGCTGCAAGCGCCTCCTCCAGCGACTTCGGCAATAGCGGAAAGGAGGAATTGTACGGGTTCAGTTCCTGCGGTCCCGGCTCGTGCTTGTTCGCGATGCCGTCGAGGCCGGAGACGAGCTGCGCCGCGATATAGAGATAAGGGTTCGCCGAAGGCTCGCCGATCCGGTTCTCGATCCGAGTCGCCGGATCGCCGGGCGCCCCCAGGACGCGCGCCATCACGCCGCGATGATCGTAAGCCCAGGTGGCGCGGTCGGGCGCGAGCGAGTTCGGCTTGTAGCGGCGATAGCCGTTGACGGTCGGCGTCGTGAAAGGAGTCGCGGCTTGTGCATGTCGCAGGAGGCCGGCGAGGTAATGCATGCCGAGCGGCGTCAGCGGCTCGCCTTTCTTCTCCGGCGCGAACAGGTTCTTGTTTCCCGCCGCGTCGGTCATCGACTGATGTAGATGCCAGCCGCTGGCGCAGAAGCCGGCGATCGCGGGCCTTGCCATGAAGCTTGCAAGATAGCCCATGCGGCGCGTGATCTGGCGCGTCGCGCTGCGGAATAGAATCAGGTTGTCGGCAGTGGTGAGCGCATCTCTGGGCGCAAAGGTGCATTCGACCTGACCCGGTCCCCATTCGTTTTCGATCGAGCGCAGCGGCAGGTCGATCGCCTCGAAATGCTCGCAAAGCGCCGACAGGACCGGCTGCATGATGTCGAAATTGGATTCGGAGTGATACGAATAGCCGGTCTCGACCGGGATCGTGCGGATCGGCTTTCCCTTCATGCCGATCGCGTTGATGTTGTCGGGCTGAAGCCGGTCGTCCGGCACCCGCAGGAGATACCACTCGACCTCGAGCCCGACATGGAGCCCGCGCTTCTGCTGCTTCAGCCGCGCCAATTGCTTCTTCAGGATCTGCCGCGGCGAGAAGTGGAACGGGATGCCGGTATTGAAATATTCGTCGCACAATACCCAGCCGATGCCGGGTGCCCAGGGCAGGACGCGAAAAGTTGCAGGGTCCGGCACGATGGTGAGATTCGGCGAGCCGGTCATCTCCTGCAACCCCATGCCGCCGCCATCCGTGAAGGAGGCGAAGGTGCGCGCGCCGGAGGCGTCGAGCGTCGTGGTCGCGACATTGATGTTGTAGCCGCTGGTCAGCGCCGACAGGAAAGCCGGGATCGTCACTTCCTTGGTGCGGGCATGGCCGTGGGTGTCCGACCAGACCATGCGAATGAGCCGGAGCTTTTTCTTGGCGACCACGCCTTTCAGCTCGCGCGCGCGGCGCGCCTGGTTCGGCGTCCAAAGTCCGAATCTCTCGATGAAAGGTACCGGTTTTGCCATGCGTTTTCCGGGTCCGTCGGAGAGAAAGAACAGCTGGACCCGTAGGTTAGCGGATTTCGGAAACAGGCTCGCGCGAATGCCCGATCTTTATGGAATGGTCGGGTTGTGACGATTCTGGAAAATCGACGTATCTTTATCAAATGAATTATCGGCAGAAATTCATATCATAATCGGCATATGTCGAAAAAGCCCAAATCCGGCGCACAGACCCTGCGCCGCCGCGCACGGCTGCGGCAACTCGAATTGCTGGCGGCGCTGGAGCGTGCGCCGACGCTGAGCGCGGCAGCGCGCGCGGCGCGACTGTCGCAACCGGCCGCGTCCAGGCTGCTTGGCGCCTTATCCGACGATCTTGCCATCGACCTGTTCGAGAAGGCGGGTCGCTCGCTTCGGCCGACCGCCGCCGGGCAGGCGTTGATCCGCCATGCCGCAAATCTTATTGGCAATCTCGACCGCGCCCAGGCCGATATCGAGGCGATCGAGGGCGGGTTGTCCGGCGTGGTCGCGATCGGGGCGGGGATCGGCGCCTGCTATGCGCTGATGCCGCGCACGCTCGCCTTGCTGCTCGATCAGGCGCCGGATATCGCCGTCAACATGCGCGAAGGCGCGATGGAGGAGCATTTCGCGATGCTGCGCGACGGCCGGCTCGATCTCGTCGTCGGCCGTGTCGAGCCGGCTTTGGTCGACCGCGATTTCGTGCTCGACGAGCTTTACGATCCGGCCGTTCAGATCGTTGCCGGCCCGCAGCATCCGCTGGCGCGCGCGACTTCGGTGAGCTGGACGAGCCTGGCCGAGCAGGACTGGATTCTGCCGCAGATGGGCACTCCGATGCGTGCAGGCATCGAGCGCATCTTCCGGCGCGTGAAGCGCAGACCTCGGCATTGCATGATCGAATCTTCCTCGATCCAGACCAATGTCAGCCTGATGAATGCCCGCAACATGCTGTGGGTGCTGTCGGAGGACATCACGGCCTATTTCGAGCGACTGCGTCTGTTGAAGCGGCTTCCGCTCGAGACTTTGCGCATGGCGGCGCCGCTATCGGCAATGCGGGTGCGCGGGCGAAGTCTTTCGCCGGCAACCGAGCGGCTGATCGGATGTTTGCGCCGAGCTGCCGACGAGATTTCGTCCGCGACCGACCCTGCAAAACGACCGCCCGGCGCGAGATCGCGTGCAAAATAAAGCGCGCGCCCGGACGAACGGAAAGGCTTCCATTCGCTCACCCGCCCGGCGATCAGCGTCAGCCGGCCTTGTTCAGCGAGCTGTCCGGCGGGAAACCTTCGGCCAGTCTTTGCAGCGCTCCCAATGCCGAAAAGCGGATGCCGCGTCTCTTGTGCAAGGAGATGATCCCACGATCCGCAAACCGCGTGAATACGCGCGAAATCGTCTCGGGCGTAAGGCCGAGATAATCCGCGACATCGGTACGCGGCATAGGCAGGAAGATATCGCGCCGTTCCGGATCTCCGGCGGTGACGCGCCGGTGCATCTCGATCAGGAAAGCCGCGAGGCTGGCTTCGGCGGTGCGCTGACCGACGGTCAGAGCAAGCTCCGAACTGCGATTGAGCATGCCGGAAACCGCGACGAAAAGCTGAAATGAGAATTGCGGATGCGCGCGAGCCGCGGCTCTGAATTCGGCACGCGGCATGGTGCGAAGCTCGCTGTCGGTTACCGCCTGGGCGCCGAAGCGGTATTCGCGTTCGGCGGCGAGATCGACGAATTCTCCGGGAAAGGCAAAACCCACGATCTGGCGCTTGCCATTGGCGAGCGTCTGGTAGAGCCGCAACAGACCGTTCCGCACCCAATGGACATGGGTTGTAATATCCGTCTGCAAAAAGGCGTGCTGGCCGCGGACGAGCACGCGTGAATGGCAAGGAAAGCCACCAAACATGCGACTTTGGCCGGTGCATTTCTGGCACGCGGCGGAATTGCCGAGCTCGGCAATACAGGGTGGTAGCAGGCTGCTCACAGCACATGAATAGGCGCGCCGCGTCATGGAGCAGTTGAGGAGAATCAACCAGAGGCGGCAGACCTCCGACGGCTATTGTATAAGAATATAATACTTGTATTATAAATCCGATGTCAAACCTTCAGGGTCAGACCAAATCCCGGCGCCAGCGCTCCTCCCCTTTGCAGGGAAGCGATCCGGTCTCGGAGTCGACCCTCGGTCAGCCGCCTTATCGGCTGACCGATTATCCGATGCATTACTTCGCCGCCATCCAGCGGCAGAACCAGCTCAATTTCGCGCGTGCGTTGCGCGAATTCGGCGTGTCGGTGCCGATGTGGCGTGCACTCTCGGCGCTGCATCAGAAGGACGGCCAGACCATCGGCGAGATCGCGCAGCTTGCCGTGCTGGATCGCTCGAGCCTTGGGCGGTTGCTCGATGAGATGGCGAAGGCAAAGCTGGTGGAGCGCGAGCCATTGCCGGACGATCGGCGCGCGCTCGCGATCAGATTGTCGGAGCATGGCCGCAAGACCTTCGAAGCAACGCTTCCGCTCGCGCAACGCCATTACCGCAATGTGCTGAAAGGCGTGGACGCGCAGGAATTCGAGACGCTGATGCGCGTGCTTCGCCGGATCAAGGCGAATACGCTCATGATGGCGGACGTGGCCGATCTGGAGGCGGAGTGATCGGGCGGCATGACCGCCAGGCAGCGAGAACTGCAAGCAAAAAGAGGCGTAAACGGCGATGAGCGCGAAGCGCGACTATTATTTCCCCAATACCGAGGAACTGGCGCCTGACGAGATGCGCATCATCGCGCTCGGCACCGGCCGGCCGTTCGTGCGCCGCGCGCAGGCCAATTGCTCCTGGCTGATCGAGCTCGGCAACGGCGACAAGTTCATCTGGGATTTCGGCTCCGGCTCGCAGGTGAATTTCACCGCGCTGGAAATCCCGCATCAGGACGTCACCGCGTTCTTCGCGACCCATCTGCATGCCGATCATGTCGGCGATTTCGCGCAGGTGTGGATCGGAAGCTGGGCCGGCGGCCGTTCCAAGCCGCTGGTGGTGTACGGCCCCTCAGGTCCGGAGCCCAAATACGGCACGCGGCATTTTGTCGAGAAGCAGGTCGAATCCTTTGCGTGGGATACCGATACCCGCCACGGGCTGCTGCCGGATGCCGGCGCCGAGGTCGAGGTGCATGAATTCGATTTCAGCAAGACCGGCGTGATCTACGACAAGAACGGCGTCGTCATCAAAAGCTTCCCGGCGGTCCATATCTATGACGGTCCGGTGAGCCTCAGGCTCGAATGGAACGGGCTCTGCTTCGTATTTTCCGGCGATACCACGCCGAGCCAGTTCATGGTCGACAACGCGAAAGGTGCCGACCTCGTGGTGCACGAGGCCTTCAATACGGTTTCGCAACTGATGTCGCGCTCGGGCTACGATGAAAAGATGGCGCGCGGCATCGGCACCATCGCGCATACCGCGCCGAGCGAGGTCGGACATGTATTCGCGCAGATTCAGCCGCGTCACGCCGCGATCTATCACTTCTTCAACGATTTCGACACCGCGGGCGAGATGGAGCGCGACGTGCGCAAGGGCTGGCAGGGTCCGCTGTCGCTGGCGCAGGATCTGATGGTGTTCAACGTGACCAAGGACGAGGTGCTGGTGCGGATGGCGGTGACGCCGGATCATGTCTGGCCGAACAAGAAGGAGCATTCCTCCTTCCTGTCCGGCTCGCGCAAGCAAAGGCTGCAGATGTCGCGCTGGCTCGCCGACAAGCAATTGTTTCCGAAATTCTGAAACATCGAAAATAAGATTCTGAATAGACCGCTATGAAGAAAATTTGCGGACGACTACTTGGAGTAGCTTTGGCTGTGAACTGACGATCGGGAGAGAGTCATGCGTCGTTTCGGCTTTGTGCGCTTTGCTACCGCCGGCTTGCTGTTGTCGATATCGGCGCTTTCCTGCGCAGCGCAGGAATTTCCCAACAAGCCGATCCGCGTGGTGCTGACCTATACCGCGGGCGGCGTCTCCGAGGGCATCGTGCGCCTGCTGGCGCCGAAGATGGAAGAGAAGTTCGGGCAGAAACTGATCGTCGAGGCGAAGCCCGGCGCCGCGGGCAATATCGGCGTGGTCGAGGTCGCGAAATCGCCGCCGGACGGCTACACGCTGGTGGTGACCGCGACCAACAATTTCGTCATCAACCAGTTCACCATGAAGATGCCGGTCGACCCGCTGACCGCGCTGGTGCCGGTGGCCAAGCTCGCGGACGTGCCGCTGGTGCTGTTTTCCACGCCGGCAGTACCGGCGAAAAACTTCGCCGAGTTCATGGTCTATGTGAAAGCCAATCCGGGCAAGGTCAATTTCGGATCGCCGGCGCCCGGCACGGTCAATCATCTGCTGCTGGAGCGTGTGAAGCAGGTGCGCGGGCTCGACATGCAGCACATCCCCTATCGCGGCTCGCCGCAGGCGGCGATGGCGCTCCTGCAGAATGACATCCAGCTTTTCACGGTCGGGCTGGCCGCCGGAATCGGCCATCTCAAGGAGGGAAAGTTCACCGCGCTTGCGGTCGCGACCGACCAGCGGCTGTCGGAACTGCCCGATGTGCCGACGCTGATTGAGAGCGGATTGCCGGGCTTTACCGGCGCAAACTGGTGGGGCATGGCGGCACCGGCGGGGACGCCGGATGAGGTTATCAAGAAAATCCGCGAGGCGGTGCAACTGGCCCTGCGCGAGCCCAATGTGGTGGAACGCTTCAAGGCGCTCGGCCTGGTGATTCCGAAGGAGTCGCCGGAGCAGTTTGCCGAAAGCCTCCAGGGGGAAGCGGCGACATGGTCCGACACTGTGAAAAAAGGCAACATCACGGTGGAGTAGGGCGGTCCCGCAGGCATTGCGTCGGTGCCGCTTAGTTCATAGACAGCCCCGAGCTCCGCTCATTCCCGCGAAGGCGGGAATCCAGAAGGACTGGGTCCCCGCTGGAGTTTACACTCGGACGGCGCGAAGCGCCGATCCGGGTGCGGGGACGAGCGGAAATTGAGGGAGCGCGGTGTGGCTTCAGGAATGCGCAAGGGGCTGACCAGCTACGGCGACAAGGATTTCTCGCTGTTCCTGCGTAAGGCCTTCATCAAGGGCATGGGATATTCCGACGACGCGCTGGATCGTCCGATCGTCGGCATCACCAATACCTATTCCGATTTCAACCCCTGCCACGGCAATGTGCCGCAGCTGATCGAGGCGGTGAAGCGCGGCGCGATGCTCGCGGGCGCCATGCCGATGGTGTTCCCGACCATCTCGATCCACGAGAGCTTCGCCTATCCGACCTCGATGTTCCTGCGCAATCTGATGGCGATGGACACCGAGGAGATGATCCGCGCGCTGCCGGTCGACTCGGTGGTATTGATCGGTGGCTGCGACAAGACCACGCCAGCGCAGGTGATGGCCGCGGTGAGCGCGGATCGCCCGGCCATCGTTCTGCCGGTCGGTCCCATGCTGGTCGGCCATTTCAAGGGCGAGGTGCTGGGCGCCTGTACCGATTGCCGCAGGCTCTGGGGCGAGTTTCGCGGCGGTCGCATCAGCGGCGAAGATATAGAGGTGGCGAACGAGCGCCTGGTGCCCTCGATCGGCACCTGCGGCGTGATGGGAACGGCATCCACGATCGCCTGCATGATGGAGGCGATGGGCATGACCGTGCCGGGCGCCGCCACCACACCCGCCGTGCATGCCGACCGCATTCGCATTGCCGAAGCCACCGGCAAACGCGCCGCCGAGATGACCAAGGGCGGACCGAAGCCCTCGGAAATCATGACAAAGGACGCGCTTCACAACGCGATCGTGATGCTGCAGGCGATCGGCGGCTCGACCAATGGTGTGGTGCATCTCTCCGCCATTGCCGGCCGCACCGCTACGCCGCTGACGCTGGAAGAGTATGACGAGATCGGCAGGAAGACGCCGGTGTTGGTCGACCTCAAACCGTCCGGCGATCATTACATGGAGCATTTCCACTATGCCGGCGGCGTGCCGCGGCTGATGCAGGAATTGAAGGACCTGCTGAAGCTCGAGGCGAAGCATGTGATGGGTGGCACGCTTGGCGACGCGATGAAGGTTTTCGAGGACGTGCCGGGCCAGACCGTGATCAAGCCGCGCAATGCGCCGCTGAAGAAGGAAGGCGGCATGGCGATCCTGCGCGGCAATCTCGCGCCGCGCGGCGCGGTCATCAAGCAGGCCGCGGCCTCGCCCAGGCTGATGCAGCATGAAGGCCGTGCTTTGGTGTTCGAATTGGTCGAGGACATGACGACGCGCATCGACGATCCCGCGCTCGAGATCGGCGAGAACGATGTGATCGTGATGCGCAATGCCGGCCCGATCGGCGCGCCCGGCATGCCGGAGGCCGGCTATATCCCGATCCCGAAGAAGCTCGCGCAGAAGGGCGTGAAGGACATGGTGCGGATGTCGGATGCGCGCATGAGCGGCACCGCCTTCGGCACTATCGTGCTGCATATCTCGCCGGAATTGGCGATCGGCGGACCGCTCGCGCTGGTGAAGACCGGCGATCGGATCAGGCTAGATGTCGCGGCCCGCAAACTTGAATTGCTGGTGAGCGACGCCGAACTCGAGAAGCGGCGCAAGGGATGGAAGGCGCCTGCCATTCCCGAAGACGCGCAGCGCGGCTATGCGAAGCTCTATCGCGAGCATGTGCAGCAGGCCGACGAGGGCTGCGACTTCGATTTCCTCGCGGCAGTGAAGCGATAACAAGCGCCGCTATTGCGCCGGCTGAGCCTGCGGCTGTTGCTGCGCCACCCGATCCGAGCGCGGCACGCGCACCGGCGGCGGCGCGTCCGAGCCCGGGCCGCGGCGCCAGGCGGCGCCGGTCCGACCCTGTTCCATGCCGAATTCGAACAGGCCCTTCATATAGGCGGTGTCGAAGCCCGGCTTTTCCTGCGAGGGGAAGCTGTCGCTGATGGCTGCGAGCGTGAGGTCCCAGTTGCGCCGGCGAATGAATTCGTAGGACGCCAGCAGCGTATTGCGGGTGTTGGCGCGCACGGAGGTCTCGAAGGCGCGGATCGCGATGCGCACCGAGGTCGGCCGCACCACCTCAAAATTGGGTCCGAGCTTGCCGTTGATGATGACGTAGATGCGCGGCCGCACCCCGCTCGGCAGGATCGGCCGGTTGGCGAGCATGAGCGCTTCCGGCACCACCAGCACGTTGGCGGTGACGCCGCCGTCGACATGCATTTCGGCGAAGCGTTTGCCCTGTGCCTCGACGTCGATCAGCACCGGAGAGAAAATGCCGGGAATGCTGGCGGAGGCCTCGATCACGCGCCGGAACAATTCGAGCGCGGCGGGATCGGGGCTGGAAGCGATGCGGCCCATGTCCCAGATCGCGGTGCGCTGCGCATCGAGATTGGTGGTGACGACATACAACTTGCGGCCGTTGCGATGTTGCCCGGCGATCTCGACCAATACCTGCGGGGTCACGTGCTTGGCGATCAATTCGCGCAAGGGTCCCGCCGCGAACAGGCCGGGACCGAACAATCCGCCGATGCCTTCGAATTGCAGGAAGTCCTTGAAGGCGCCGCTGGAAAACACATTGGCCAGCACCTCGTCATAGCGCGAGCCAAGAAAGGCAAAAGGCGCAATGAGCGCGCCGGCGCTGGCGCCGGTGACGATCGAAAATTGCGGGCGGTCGCCGCGCTGGGTCCAGCCGTTCAGCAGGCCGGCGCCAAAGGCGCCATCGGCGCCGCCGCCGGACAGGGCGAGGATGACGGGACGCTCGCGCGAGGTCCGCAAGTTGATGACCGGGTCGCGTCGGGCGAGCGACGGATCGTCCGCCCAGACCCGTGCGTCCGGAAAGCCGGGCACGATCGCAAGTTCCTGCTCCTGCTGCGTATATTGGATGCGGTCGATGCTGGCGCAGGCCACGAGCGACAGCGTTGCCAGCGCGAACATCGCCGCGCGCCCGATTACGGGCGCGCACGCCCTCCATCCGGCACGCGAACGCATACGAAGAACCTTCCCCACCATTCCCATTGGCATGAGAACAGTGATCGATTTGCGGCGGATTAAGACCGCCTTACCCATGATCATCATCGTTAATGAAGGGTTACCGTACCCGGGTGCCGCCGCGCGGTCACAGTTCGGTCCGCACCGCCCATAATTCGGGGAAGAACGAATGGTCGAGCGCCGACTTCAGGAAGCCGACCCCGCTCGAGCCGCCGGTGCCGCGCTTGTAGCCGATGATGCGCTCGACCGTCTTCATGTGGCGGAAGCGCCATTGCTGGAACCAGTCCTCCAGATCGACCAGTTCCTCGGCCAGTTCGTACAGATCGAAATATTTCTTGGAATTGCGATAGATAGTGAGCCAGGCATCGCGCACCGCATCGTTGGGCACGTGACGGATCGAGAAGTCGCGTTTCACCACGCTGTCTGGAATGGCGAAGCCCCGGCGCTTCAACAGCATCAGCGAGACGTCGTAAAGGCTCGGCGCGTCGAGCGCCTGTTTCAGCCGCTCATATATTTCCGCATCGTGGCGGTGCGGCAGCAACATCTTAGGGTCCTTCGCTCCCAGCCGGAATTCGACCATTCGATACTGAAACGACTGGAAGCCGGAGGACTGGCCGAGCGAAGAACGGAATTCCAGATAATCCGACGGCGTCATGGTGGAGAGCACGTCCCAGGCACGGATCATCTGTTCGAGGATGCGGGTCATTCGCGCCATCGACTTGAAGGCGGGCGGCAACTGGTCCCGATCGATATTGGCGACCGCCGATTCCAGTTCATGCGCCATCAGGTTCAGCCACAATTCGTGGACGTGATGGATGATGATGAACAGGTGCTCGTCGTGCTTGTCGGTGAGCGGTTTCTTGGCCGCGAACAGCGTCTTGAGTTGCAGATAATCGCCATAGGTCATCTGCCCGGCGAGATCGACATGCATGTCCTCGCTGATGCGGCTTTGGGGTTGTTTCTCGTTCATGCCACACTTTTACAGTTCGATTTGAAATCCGATCCATTCCGTATCAACCTATCTATCCGCTCATTCCCGCGAAAGCGGGAATCTAGTCTTTGGCCTCTGGGTCCCCGCCGGAGCCTGTCATCGGGCCGCGCTTTGCGCGGACCCGTTGGCGGGGACGAGCGGGAAAAGGTAATGCATCGCACGTGCCACTCGACCTGGTTGCCGAATTCTCCCGCTTCCGCAACGCCGATCCGGACCGGCTGCATTTTGCCGCGCACAGCCATGCCTATTGGCCGGATGTGACCCGCGACGCGCAGCTTGCGCTCTGGGACGATACCGCGCTGCTGGTGGACGAGAAATGGTCGCGGGTGCTGGGCGAGGTCTGGCCCGACGTGGCGCGCGGCATCGCGCAGAACCTGTCGCTGCCCGATCCGGCGACGCTGGTGCCGGCAACCAACACGTTTGAAATGGTCAACCGGCTCTTGTCCGCGCTGCCGTTCGACCGCGCTCCGCGCATCGTAACCACCGATGGCGAGTTCCACAGTTTCCGGCGCCAGACCGAGCGGCTGGCGGAAGACGGTCTGCTGGACATTGTGGCGGTCCCGACCGAGCCGTTTGCAAACTTGCCGGCGCGTATCGCCGATGCCGCCGGCGCGCATGTGCCCGACATGGTGTTCGTGAGCCAGGTCTTCTTCAATTCCGGCTACGCGTTACCCGGCATCGATGCCCTGGTGGACGCGGTTTCGGCGCCAGGGCGGCTGGTGGTGATCGACGGCTATCATGCCTTCCTGGCGCTGCCGGTGGATCTGTCGCGCATCGCCGGCCGCGCCTTCTATCTTGCCGGCGGCTACAAATATGCGATGGCGGGCGAAGGCGCCTGCTTCATGCATTGCCCGCCGGGGTTTGCACCACGCCCGCGCAACACCGGCTGGTATGCAAGCTTCGCGACGCTGTCGGGGCCGCAGAATAAAGTCGGCTACGCAACCGACGGCATGCGGTTCATGGGCGCGACCTTCGACCCGAGCGGGCTGTATCGCCAGCGCGCGAGCTTGCGATGGATGAGCGCGCACAAGCTCGATGCCGCGAAAATCCACGCCCATGCGATCGCGCTGCAGGAAATGTTCCTTGCCGGATTGCCGATCGGTATTTTCGATCCGGCCCGGCTGGTGGTGCCGCCAAGCGAAAAGTCGCGCGGCAATTTCCTCACCTTCGAACATCCGGATGCGGCGGAATGGCAGGCGCGTCTGAAGCAAAAGAACATCGTGGTCGATGTACGCGGCACCAGGCTGCGGGTCGGATTTGGACTGTACCACAATGCGGGCGATGTCGAGCGGCTGCTGCTGCGGCTGCGCGAGGTTTGACGCTTGACGAATGCACGCTGCGACGTGCTCAATCCCGGCCCATTCCGAAACGATAGAAGTCCGGGGTTGCAAACATGGCGAAAGCCCGCAAAGTCATCATCACCTGCGCCGTTACCGGCTCGATCCATACGCCGTCGATGTCGCCGCATCTGCCGGTGACCGCGCAGGAGATCGCCGATGCCGCGATCGGTGCAGCCGAAGCCGGTGCTGCGATCGTGCATCTGCACGCGCGCAACCCGCAGGACGGCCGCCCCGACCAGACCCCCGAAGCCTTTGCCCCGTTTCTCAAGGTGATCAAGCAGCGTTCCAATGTGGTGGTGAACATCACCACCGGCGGCGCACCGACCATGTCGATCGAGGAGCGCGTGAAACCGGCTGCGACCTTCAAGCCGGAAGTCGCCTCACTCAATATGGGCACGATGAATTTCGGGCTCTATCCGATGATCCCGCGCTACAAGGGCCAGTTCAAGCACGACTGGGAGGAGCCCTATCTCGAAGGTTCGCGCAAGGGCATGTTCAAGAACACCTTCGCCGATATCGAATATATTCTCACCACCTGCGCCGAGAACGGCACCCGCTTCGAGGTCGAGTGCTACGACATCGGTCATCTCTATACCCTGAAGCATTTCCTCGATCGCGGCATCATCAAGCCGCCGATCTTCGTGCAATCGGTGTTCGGCATTCTCGGCGGCATCGGCGGGCATCCGGAGGACGTCTTGCAGATGCGGCGCACGGCGGACCGGCTGCTTGGCGACAATTACCACTGGTCGGTGCTGGGTGCGGGCGCGAACCAGATGCGGGTCGCCGCCATCGCCGCGGCGATGGGCGGCAATGTCCGCGTCGGCCTGGAGGATTCGCTCTGGGTCGGGCCGGGCAAGCTGGCGGAGAGTAATGCGGCGCAGGTGACGCAGGCCCGCAAGATTCTCGAAGGGCTCGGCCTCGAGGTCGCGACGCCCGACGAGGCCCGCGAAATCCTGTCGCTGAAGGGCGGCGACAAGGTCGCATTTTAGGCATCTTCTTGCCTCGGCAGGCGGCGGCGCTACACGTCGTCGCAACTCCGGCTCGACATCTGCACATGCCGGAATTGAGCGGCTAAGACATGATCCATGCATCATGACACGCCGCTACTCTCCACTCTCGTCGCCGGTCTTGTGCTCGCCTTCGGTTTCGGCGCGCTGGCCCAGCGCCTGCGTGTTTCCCCGCTGGTAGGCTATCTGCTCGCCGGCATCCTGATCGGGCCGTTCACGCCCGGATTCGTGGCCGATCAGAAGATCGCCGATCAGCTCGCCGAAATCGGCGTGATTTTGCTGATGTTCGGCGTCGGACTGCATTTTTCGCTCGATGACCTGTTGAAGGTGAAGGCCATCGCGATCCCGGGCGCGGTGGTCCAGATCGCGGTTGCGACCGCGCTCGGCATGGGCCTTGCGCATTTCATGGGCTGGTCGATGGGAGCGGGCCTGGTCTTCGGTCTTGCGCTGTCGGTCGCCTCCACCGTGGTTCTGCTGCGCGCTCTTCAGGAGCGGCGGCTGGTCGAGACCGAACGCGGCCGCATCGCGGTCGGCTGGCTGATCGTCGAAGATATCGCGATGGTGCTGACGCTGGTGCTGCTGCCGGTGGCGGCCGATGTGCTGAAAGGCAGCGCTACGCAGAATGCCGGCCTTCAGGCCCTGCTTCTGCCGCTGTTGTTCACGCTCGGAAAGATCGCCGCCTTCGTCGTCGTGATGCTGATTATCGGAAAACGGGTGATTCCGTGGATCATGCATTATGTCGCGCATACCGGGTCGCGCGAATTGTTCCGCCTCGCGGTGCTGGCGATCGCGCTCGGCGTCGCCTATGGCGCGGCGACGCTGTTCGACGTCTCGTTCGCGCTCGGCGCCTTCTTCGCCGGCATGATCCTGGCCGAGTCCGAGCTGAGCCAGCGCGCGGCGCAGGAGACGCTGCCGCTGCGTGATGCGTTCGCCGTACTGTTCTTCGTCTCGGTCGGCATGCTGTTCGATCCGACCATACTGTGGCGCGAGCCGTTGCCGGTGATCGCGACGCTGCTCATCATCGTGCTCGGCAAGTCGATCGCGGCTTACATGATCGTGCGGCTGTTCCGCCATCCGGTGCCGACCGCACTGACGATCTTGGCGAGCCTCGCGCAGATCGGCGAATTCTCGTTCATCCTGGCCGGTCTCGGCGTCAGCCTCGCGCTGCTTCCGGAGCGCGGCCGCGACCTGGTTCTGGCCGGCGCGATCCTGTCGATCCTCCTCAATCCGATATTCTTTGCGATGCTCGATCGCTATCTGGCGCGGCTCGAGGCGAGGCGGGCGAAGACGCAGCAGCCGGCCGCGCCGACACCGGCGCGAGAGCCTATTCCCAGGACGCAATTGCAGAACCACGTGGTTCTGATCGGCTATGGCCGGGTCGGGCGTTTCATCGGCAACCGGCTGATGGGCGCGGATATCCCGCTCCTGGTGATCGATACCGAGGTCAATTCGCTGGCGCCGCTGAATCAGCGCGGCATCGAGACCATTGTCGGCAATGTAGGCGACAAGAACGTGCTGGCCGCCGCCAACCTGCCGGCCGCGCGCTGCCTGCTGGTCGCGATCCCCGATGCTTTCGAGGGCGGCACCGCGGTCGATCTCGGCCGCAAGGCCAATCCGCAACTCAAGATCATCGCGCGCTCGCATTCGGAGGAGGAAACCGCGCATCTCCTCAAGCACGGCGCGAACGAGGTGGTGATGGGCGAGCACGAAATCGCCAAGGCGATGATCGAAGGCATTCCCGACAGATAACCCAAAGGTTCTTCGGACACGTTTCGGCGCCCGCACATTTGGAGTTGCCGATTCGCCGCTCATGCCCTCCTATGGGACGAGACCGGAGACCATGAGCGCCCTCGACAGCATCAATATCGTCATTCTGCTCGGGGCTCTGCTGGCGCTCGCGGGCATCCTGTCGAGCCTGATCGCGCTCCGCTTCGGGGCGCCGCTGCTGCTCATCTTCATCCTGGTCGGCATGCTGGCGGGCAAATCCGGTCCCGGCGGTCTGCATTTCGACGACATACGGCTGGTCTTCATTGTCGGCTCGATCGCGCTGGCGCTGATCCTGTTCGACGGCGGCCTGCGGACGCGCTTTCAGACCTTTCGCAGCGTGCTGGCGCCGGCGGGTACGCTCGCAACCGTGGGCGTCCTCGTCACCTCGGCGCTGGTGGCCCCGGCCGCGGTCTACGCGTTCAACCTGACCCCGCTCGAAGGGCTTCTGATGGGGGCGGCGGTCGCCTCGACCGACGCCGCGGCGGTGTTCTTCCTGATGCATGCACGGGGCCTGCGGGTGCGGCCTCGGGTCGCCGCCACCATCGAAGTGGAATCCGGCACCAACGATCCGTTCGCGGTGTTCCTGACGCTGGTGCTGGTCGAGATCCTGCTGCAGGGGCAGAAGCCGCCGTTCGAAATCGCGCTCGTGCTGGTGCGCGAGGCGGCGCTCGGAACCATGATCGGGGTGGCGGGTGGCGTCGCCATCGTTGCGGTGCTCAACCGCCTGGAATTGCCGCAGGGGCTGCACGCGCCGTTCGTCGCCACCGGGGCGATCGTGACCTTCGGCCTGTGTCAGTCGATCCATGCCTCGGGCTTTCTGGCCGTCTATCTCGCCGGCCTGATCGTCGGCAACCGCGCGATGCGTGCCCGGACCGCGATCATCGCCTTTCTCGATGCTGCCACATGGCTCGCCCAGATCGCGATGTTCGTGCTGTTCGGCCTGCTGGCATGGCCGCAGCGGTTTCCGGAGCAGCTCTTGCCGGCGCTCGCCGTCGCCTTGACGCTGATGCTGGTGGCGCGCCCGGCCGCCGTCTTCCTCTCGCTATGGCCCTTCCGCTTTTCGGTGCGAGAGAAGCTGTTCATTTCATGGGTAGGCCTGCGCGGCGCGGTCGGCTTTTTCCTTGCATCGATGCCGCTGCTTGTGGGGCTGAAAAACGCGCAGATCTATTTCGATGTCGGCTTCATCGTCGTGCTGGTGTCGCTTCTGGTGCAAGGCTGGACCATTGCGCCCGCGGCGCGCTGGTTGCGTATCGCAAAGAAGCGGTCTGATGCGTTCCAGCCGCGCATCGAACTCGATCTGCCGGGCCAGCGCACGCAGGAACTGGTCGGCTATCCGGTCACGCCCGGCAGTCCCTATTTGCGCGGCGGCATCCTGCCGTCCTGGGCAAAGCTTGCGCTCGTGGTGCGCGACGAAAAGGTGATGACGCCGGAGGAGGCGCGCGGCCTGCACGAAGGCGATCATGTCTATCTGTTGGCGCCGCAGGAAAAGGCCGCGGCGCTCGACCGCTTCTTCGCGAATCTCCCGCCGCCCTCGTCTCCCGATCCGCAACTGATCGGCGATTTCTTCGTCGGCGGCGATGCGACGCTTGGCGCGCTCTCGGATATCTACGGTCTGAGCGTCGCGCCGGACCAACAGGAAATTACCGTATCCGAAATCTTCGCGAAGCGTCTTGGCAGGGTGCCGCATCCCGGCGACAGCGTGCGCATGGGCGATGTCGCGCTGGTCGCGCATCGCGTGAAGGATGGCAAGGTAGTCACGGTCGGCTTGCAACTCGCGGAGGAGGAGCCGCAGCCGTGGTGGCGGCGGATGATCGAGTGGCTGAAGCGGGCGGTGGGTTAGAGCGGCCGCCGCACCAGCGGCACGGTAACGTCGCCGAGCTTCACCATGTCGGCCTCGACGCCGAAGATATTGGCGATACGCTCGGGATTAAGGGTCTCCTCCGGCTTTCCTTCTGCGGCGACCCGGCCCTTGTCGAGGATCATGACCCGATCGGCATAGCGGACGGCGAGCGCCAGATCATGGACGACCGCGAGCACGGTACCCCCCGTTCGCGTGGTCCAGCGCAGGATTTCCATGACCACGAATTGATGACGCGGGTCGAGCGACATGGTTGGCTCGTCGGCCAGCACGATTTTCGCCTGCGTCGCCAGCACGCGCGCGAGTGCCACTCGTGCCCGCTCGCCGCCGGACAGCGTCGTCACGATGCGCGTTGCGAATTGCTTTGTCCCGGTAAGTTCGAGCGCCGCGCCACCGCCTGCCGGTCGTCGGTCGAGACCGGCGAGAACGGATCGGCATGCGGATAGCGGCCAAGCGCCACGATCTCGGCGGCGGGCAGCGGCCAGGAGAAGTCGTGGCCTTGCGGCAGATAGGCGAGCTTCTGCGCGCGCTCTCGCGCCTTCATTGTGGCGCGATCGCGGCCTTCGATCTCGACCTTTCCGAACGACGGGACGAGGCCGGCCAAAGCCTTGATCAGCGTGGTCTTGCCGGCGCCGTTCGGCCCGACCAGGGCCACGAATTCGCCGGCGTTCAGCGTGACGCCGATATTGTCCACGATCGTGCGGCCGCCGAGACGAACCGAGATTTCGCGCGCAACGAGAAGCGGATCGGTCATGCCGTTTCGCCTTCGAGAAATCGTCGCTCGCCGAAAATCATCGCAAGAAAGAACGGTACCCCGATCAGGGCCGTGACCACGCCGACCTTGAGCTCGATCGCGGACGGCACGAGACGCACCGCGATATCGGCAGCGAGCAGCAAAGCCGCGCCGGCCAGCGCGCTCGGCAGCATCACGCGCGTCGGATCGGATTGCACGTAGCGGCGCACGAGATGAGGCGCGACCAGCCCGACAAAGCCGATCGAGCCCGCCACCGCGACGGAGGCTCCGACGCCGAAGGCGGTGCCGATCACAACCGCAAGGCGCGTTCGCTGCAGGTCGACGCCGAGCGAGATCGCGGCATCCTCGCCGAGCGTGAGCGCGCGGAAGGCGCGAGCATTCGAAAGCAGGATGACCCAGCCCGCGAACATGAAGGGGGCCGCGATCAGAAGATGATCGCGCGAACGGTCTTCCAGAGAGCCCAGCAGCCAGAACGCGACTTCCAGCGCGATGAAGGGATTGGGCGCGAGATTGAGAATGAGCGCGGTCATGGCGCCGGCGAAGCTGGCGAGCGCAAGTCCGGCCAGCAGGATCACGGTAAGGCTCGTGCGTTTGCCGGCGATCAATACCAGCGCGCCCACAGAAGCCAGTGCGCCGAGAATCCCGAAGACCGGGATCATCATCGAGGTTGCCGAAAAAAATCCGAATGCAATGGCGAAGGACGAGGTGGCGGCAGCCGCCTGCGGCGCGCCAAACAAGGCGGGCTCGGCCAGCGGATTGCGGAACAGGCCCTGCAAGGCGGCGCCCGAAAGTCCGAGCGTCGCCCCGATCAGCACGGCCAGCATCGTACGAGGCAGCCGGATTTCGCGAACGATGATCGCGGCCGGGCCGTCGCCACTCAACAGGGCTTCCAGCGCCGTGCGCACCGGCAGCCCGGCCGGTCCGACCACCAGAGAAACGACCATCAGCGCGAGCACCAGAAGGGCAAGCGCCGCATTGAGCCGGAGACCGGATTTCGTTATCGCTTGCATGGACGGATCATCGCACCTTGCGGACTATGCCCGGATGGCGCTCGAAATGACAATGTTGGGCCGGATTGCGCTGTGCATGGCTCTGTGCATGGCGCGGCGCAGGCGCAGGGCATGCCGCAGGCTGCGCCGAAACGGGTGGTGTCGTTCAACCTGTGCGCCGACCAGCTGGTGCTGGCGCTTGGCCGATCCGTCGCAGATTGCGGGGCTTTCGCCCTATGCCGCCGATGCCTGCCCTGTCGGTCGTTGCCGACAAGGCGCGCGCTTTCCGCAAGCTCGACTGGCAGGCCGAATCCACCATCGCCTTGCAGCCCGACCTCGTCTTTGTCGGACCCAATGACCGCTCGATGACGCGGCGGATGCTGACCTCGCAGGGTCTGCGGGTGGTGGAAACCGGCTTTGTCAGCGACCTCGATTCGGCGCGCAAGCAGATTCGCGAGATGGCCGAATTGCTCGGCCAAAAGGAGCGCGGCGAGAAGCTGCTCGCCGATCTCGAGCGGGCTCGTTCGCGGCTTGCAGCCGCCGCGCGCAAGGGCGGCGAGACGGCACTGGTCGTCGAGCGCGGCGGCTATACGCAGGGACCGTCGAGCCTCGCCGCCACCCTGCTGTCGGAAGCGGGGCTGAAGCCGCCCGCTGGCGCGCCCGCCGGCTATGGCGGCTTCATCCCGCTGGAGAAGTTTCTGATGCTTGAAGCCCGACCTGGTTTTCCTGAAAGATCCGCCGCGGGCGGCGACCGATCAGGGCGCGATGTTTCTCGTTCATCCGGCGATGCGCGACCTCTATCCGCCGGAGCGGCGCGTCGCGCTGCCGACGCGCTACACCATGTGCGGCGGCCCGGCCCTGATCGCGGCCTTCGATTACATGGCGGACGAGATGGCGAAATTGCCGCCCCGCTGATTTCTTTGAGCATCATGTTATCCGAAAACCGCTTTGCGCTTTTCGGCATGATGCTCTTGCCATTCGCGGACGATCGCAACGATGGCATCGAGGCCATCGGTGAGCGCGGCGGGCCCCGGCTGCAGGATCAGGGCGACTTGATCTCGCGCAGCCAGTCGTTGCGCACCGCAGGGACGGCATCGAAGCCCGGACGTGCCTTGACCTTCGCGGGCACGAATTTCTTGCCGCACCAGGAGCCGATGATGATGTCGGGAGCCGCGCGCGATCACGGCGTCCGGCGTGACGATGCGTTCTGTCGCGGATTTCATTCTGGACAGTTCGGGAAAAACATCGACGCCGCCGGCGATCTCGATCAGTTCCGACACCCAGCGGATGCCGGAAATCATCGGCTCGTCCCATTCCTCGAAATAGACGCGCGGCCTGTGCCGGAGACTTGCCGAGGCGGTTTTCACGCGAATCGAGCTTTGCCTGCAGCGATCGCGCGAGCGCCGTTCGCCTTATCCTTCGCATCGACGAGCGCGCCGAGCGTTTCGATCATCGCAAGGATGCCGGCAAGGTCGCGCTGATTGAAGGCATGAACCTCGATCCCGGCGCGGATCAGTTCGGCGACGATGTCGGCCTGCAGATCGGAGAAGGCAAGAACGAGGTCGGGCTCGAGCGCGAGAATCTTCGGCAGGTCGGCGCTGATGAAGGCGGAAACGCGCGGCTTTTCCTTGCGCACCCGCGGCGGGCGCACAGCATAGCCCGACACGCCGACGATGCGGCGATCCTCGCCGAGGAGATACAGCGTCTCCACGGTCTCTTCGGTCAGGCAGACGATGCGCTCGAACATTTTCGCAGCTTAGACGAAAGCCGCCTCGTCTGCCCGCGTCAGGATGTCGGGTCCGCCGATTGCGGTCACGCGGCCGGAATCCAGCCGAACCACCACGTTGGCAATGCGCTTCAGCTCGCGCGCATAATGGCTGACATAGACCATCGGGATGCCGACCTCGTCGCGCAGCCGAATCAGATACGGCATGATCTCGCTCTTGCGAGCGGGGTCGAGCGAGGCCAGCGGCTCGTCGAGCAGCAGAAGACGTGGCTTCAACATCAGCGCGCGGCCGATAGCGACGCGCTGACGCTCGCCGCCCGAGAGCTTGCCTGGGCGGCGCTCCAGCAGCGGCTCGATGTCGAGCATGGCGACAACGCGCGCCAGCTCGGCTGGGTCGCGCGAGACACCGGCCATCCAGCGCCCAAAATCGAGGTTCTTGCGAACGCTCAGATGCGGAAACAGTCGGCCTTCCTGGAACACATAGCCGATGCGGCGCAGATGCGCCGGCATGTCGATGCCCTTTCCGCGATCGAACAAGACGATGTCGTCCAGGACGATGCGGCCGTCGTCCGGGCGCCCAAGTCCTGCTATCAGATTGACCAGCGTGGTCTTGCCCGAGCCGGAGGGGCCGAATAGCCCGGTGACCGGACCGCCGCTTTCGAACGACACGCTTAGTGCGAGATCGCCGACCCGTTTTTTAACATCGAGCGCGAGCATGCTCACTCTCCGTGCAGTCGACGCGTCGCACGTCGCGCGAGCATTTCGGAAGCCAGCAGCGCCGCGAGGGCGATCACGATGGCGACCAGGACGAGCCGCAACGCCGCGGCGTCGCCGCCCGGCACCTGCGTATAGGTGTAGATCGCAGCCGATATCGTCTGCGTCTCGCCCGGAATATTGGATACGAAGGTGATGGTGGCGCCAAACTCTCCGAGCGCTTTGGCGAAGCAGAGAATGGTTCCGGCGACGATGCCGGGCAGCGCAAGCGGCAGCGTCACCGTGACGAAGCGCCAGAATGGGCTGGCGCCAAGCGTCGATGCCGCATCTTCCAGTCGCTTGTCGATCGCCTCAAAGGACAGCCGGATCGGACGCACCAGCAGCGGAAACGCCATGATCCCGCACGCAAGCGCGGCGCCGGTCCAGCGGAACGAAAATACAATGCCGAAGACTTCATAAAGAAGCGAGCCGACCGGCCCGCGCCGGCCGAACCAGATCAGGAGCAGATAGCCGGTTACGACCGGCGGCAGCACCAGAGGCAGCACGATCAGTCCGTCGAGCAGCGACTTGCCCCAGAAATCCTTGCGCGCGAGCAGCCATGCCACCGCGATGCCGAAGGGAAGCGCGACCGCCGTCGCGACGACGGCGATCCGCAGCGACAGATGGATCGCCGTCCATTCTTCCGGAGTCAATTCGAACACGTTCGGGCCTGCAGGTCACAGCCGATTCAGGAGACTGGCTTGATCAGGAAGGTGAAGCCGTATTTCTCGAATATGTCCCTGGAGGCCGCACCGCGCAGGAAGGCGAGATAATCGGCCGCTTCCGGCTTGGCTGCGACGGTCGCCGCCACCGGATAGGTGATCGGCTCGTGCGAATCGGCCGGGAAGGCCGCGATGATCTTTACGCCCGGATCGACCTTGGCGTCGGTCTCGTAGACGATGCCGAGCGGCGCCTCGCCGCGCGACACCAGCGTCAGCGCCGCCCGGACATTGTCGGCCATGGCGAATTTCTGTTCCGCCGCGCTCCAGGCCCCGAGTTTCTCCAGCGCCGCCTTGGCATATTTGCCGACCGGCACCGATCTCACTTCTCCGGTAGCGATGCGGCCGTCGCCCGCCAGCCTGGCGAGATCGAAGCCCTGGCCGATGGTGACATTGCCGAGCTTGGAATCCTTCGGCGCGATCAGCACCAGCTTGTTGCCGAGCAGATTGATGCGGGTGTCGTCCTTGATGACTTTCTTTTGCGAGCCGTAATTCATCCAGTCGAGGTCGGCGGAAGCGAAGATGTCGGCCGGCGCGCCGGATTCGATCTGCTTCATCAGCGCCGAGCTCGCGGCGTAACTTGCGACGACCTTTACGCCGGTCTTCTTGGTGAAGGCTGCGTTGATGTCGTCCAGCGCATTTTTCATCGAGGCGGCGGCGAAAACGGTGAGGGTCTTTTCCTGGGCAAGGCAGGTCTGGGGTGCAAGCCAGATCGCGCCTGCAATCAGGGCGAGCATGGCGGCATTGAAATTGCGTCTGAGCATGGCGGTTCTCCGCGGCAGGGCCGGTTTTCAGGGGGATGGACTGTGCCGGAACCGCCGTTCCGATCGGCGCGAGGCGCGCTCAGCGCGTCGCGATCACCAAACCAGTCTATCAAGCCAGCGGCTGGAAGGCAAAGCGGCCAAAGGGATTAGACGAGCCCGGCGCCCGGGGCGCGCCACGCGTAATGATTAAGCAAATCCATCGGGGACTGTCGCCGGTTGCCACCGGCGATTCAAGGCAGCAAACTGGAAAAAATGCCGGGGGAATTCATGGCCGCCGTCACGACGCTGGAGGGCGATTACGACTACATCATCGTCGGCGCGGGCTCGGCCGGCTGCGTGCTGGCCAACCGGCTCTCCGCCGATCCGGGCAAGAAGGTGCTGCTGCTGGAAGCCGGCGGCCGCGATAACTGGATCTGGTTCCACATTCCGGTCGGCTATCTGTTCGCGATCGGCAATCCGCGCTCGGACTGGATGTTCCGCACCGAAGCCGTGCCGGGGCTGAACGGCCGCTCGCTCGCCTATCCGCGCGGCAAGGTGCTGGGCGGCTGCTCCGCCATCAACGCCATGATCTATATGCGCGGGCAGGCGGGCGATTACGACCATTGGCGCCAGCTCGGCCTCACCGGCTGGGGCTGGGACGACGTCAAGCCGTTGTTCAGGAAGCAGCTCGATCATTTCCTCGGTGACAGCGAACATCACGCCAAGGGCGGCGAATGGCGCGTGGAATATCCGCGCCTGCGCTGGGACATCACCGACGCGTTCCGCGAAGCCGCGGCGCAGGCCGGCATCCCCAAATCCGACGATTTCAATACCGGCGACAACGAGGGCTGCGGCTATTTCCACGTCAACCAGAAGCTGGGACGGCGCTGGTCCTCGGCGCGCGGCTTTCTCAAACCCGCGATGGGACGGAGCAATCTGCGCGTCGAGACCGGCTGTCTGGTCGAGAAGATCGAGTTCGAAGGCACGCGCGCAACCGGCATCCGCTTCGTGCAGAATGGCGAGACCAGGCTCGCGCGCTGCCGTGGCGAAGTGATCCTGTCGGCGGGTGCGATCGGCTCGGTGCAGTTGCTGCTGCTGTCGGGCATTGGGCCTGCGGCGCAGCTTGCCGAGCACGGCATCGCGACGGTGCTGGAGAAGCCGGGCGTCGGCGAGAATTTGCAGGACCATCTGCAATTGCGGCTCATCCACAAGGTCACCGGCGTCACCACCCTGAACGAGACTTACAAGTCGCTGTTCAATCGCGCGCTGATGGGGATCGACTATGCCTTGCGCCGGCGCGGACCGCTGACCATGGCGCCCTCGCAGCTTGGCGCCTTCACGCGCTCCGATCCCGCATCAGGAGCGCGCCAATATCCAGTTCCATGTGCAGCCGCTCTCGCTCGACAAATTCGGCGATCCGCTGCACGACTTTCCGGCCTTCACCACCAGCGTCGCCAATCTGCGGCCGACCAGCCGCGGTCATGTGCGGCTGCGCTCGACCGATCCGGCCGACAAGCCGATGATCCAGCCGAATTATCTTTCGACGCCGGAGGACCGGCAGGTGGCGGTCGATTCGATCCGGGTCGCGCGCCGTATCGTGGCGCAGCCGGCGCTTCAGCAATTCAAGCCGGTGGAATACCTGCCGGGCGAACAGGTGCGCAGCGACGACGAGGCTTCGCTCGCGAAAGCTGCGGGCGATATCGGCACCACCATCTTCCATCCCGTCGGCACCGCCAAGATGGGGCGAAAGGATGACAGGATGGCGGTGGTGGACGAAAGGCTGCGGCTGATCGGGCTGCAAAACCTGCGGGTGATCGATGCCTCGGTAATGCCGACCATTACCTCCGGCAACACCAATTCGCCGACCATGATGATCGCCGAGAAGGGCGCGATGATGATCGTGCAGGATGCGCGCTAGTGCGGCGGATTTGACGTTCCTATCAGTATCCGCAGCGAGTCCGTGATAGGAACGTCACATCCAAAGCCGCACTACAAATATAGAATCGCTAGTGTGGTGGTTCGGAAATCCGCTTCATTCTTGCCGCACCATCATCAAGCGGATTTCCGAACCAACCCACACTAGAATCATAAGGTTTGCTAGTGTCCTTCGAATCTGAAGTCCGCTCACGAACAAGCCGCGGAATGAAACGGACTTCGGATCCGGGACACTAGCTTTGATGTTTCAGATCAAGCCCAGCAATCCGAGATCCGGCCGGCGCGAGCGGCAATTGCCGCCGACTGATCGTTCGCATCCGCAATCTGCTGATCGAACCGCGCACGGAATGGCCGCTGATCGCCTCCGATCCCGCCGATCTGCGGCCGATGCTGCGCTATGTCGCGATCCTGGCGCTGATTCCGGCGATCGCGGGTTATATCGGCTCGACCTATGTCGGCACCGAGGTATCGGCCGGGCGCTTCCACGATTCGCTGCCGACCGGCGTGATCAAGGCCTTGATCAGCTATCTGTTCTCGTTCGCGATCGTGTATCTGACCGCGCTGGCGACCGACGTGATGGCGCCCGTGTTCGGCGCGCAGCGCAACTTCAGCAATGCGCTGAAACTCACGGTCTATTCCTATACGCCGATCTGGCTGCTCGGAATCGTGCTGCTGGTGCCGGGCCTGCGCTTTCTCACGCTGCTCGGGCTCTATGCGCTTCGCCTGTTGTGGACCGGTCTGCCGCCGCTGATGGGCCCGCCGCGCAACAAGGTGCTGCATTACTCGATTGCGATTACGGTCATCGCATTCGTAATCGTGTTCGCGCTGGCGATCATCCAGGCGGCATTGGTGACGCTGCCGTTCCGGCGCTGAAGCTCAAGGCAGCGCCTTGAGGTAACGGATCGGCCGACCCGCGGTGAGACCCTGCGCCGCCGCGATGATCGCATTCGCATCGATGCCGTAATGGCGGTAGAGATCCGGCAGCGAGCCGGTCTGGCCGAAATGCTCGACGCCGAGCCCGCGCACGCGGTGGCCATGCACCGCGCCGAGCCAGGACAGCGTCGCCGGATGGCCGTCGAGCACGGTGACGATGCCGCAATGCGGCGGGCACGTCGTCGAGCAGCCGCTCGATATGCGAGCGCGCGTGCACGAGCCCGCGTTCGCGCGCGCGCTGCGCCGCGGTCCAGCCGGCATTGAGCCGGTCGGCCGAGGTGACGGCGAGCAGCCCGACGTCGCGGCGGTCCTCGGCCATCAGGCCGATCGCCTGGATCGCCTCCGGCGCGATCGCGCCGGTATAGGCGACGACGACCTGCGCATTCGGGCCGGGCTTGCGCAGCCAATAGGCGCCGTCGACGATGCCTTGCTTCAGTTCGTCGGTCATCGGCGCGCTGCGGCTGCTCGACCGGACGGGTCGAGAGCCGCAGATAGACCGAGCCGCCGGTCTCGTCGCGCAGCCAGTTGCGCTCGGAAGCGGCGCGCGTCGCCGTCCTTCTGGATGTAGTCGAACGCGAAGCGCAGGATCGACGGCGAGTTCGTCGACGAAGGCCGGCTCGAACGACGGCGAGCCCGTCCTGCGCCATGCCGATCAGCGGCTGCGCGATCGACTGATGCGCGCCGCCCTCCGGCGCCAGCGTGATGCCGGACGGCGTCGCCACCACGATGAAGCGGGCGTCCTGGTAGCAGGCATAGTTCAGCGCATCGAGGCCGCGCGCGATGAAGGGATCGTAGAGCGTGCCGATCGGCAGCAGCCGCTCGCCGTCGATCGCATGCGACAGCCCGAGCGCCGACAGCAGGATGAACAGGTTCATCTCGGCGATGCCGAGCTCGATATGCTGGCCCTTCGGCGAGAATTCCCAGGCGAAGGTCGAGGGGATGCGCTCGTCCTTGAAGGTGTCGGCCGAGGTCGTCGCGGGCGAACAGGCCGCGCCGGTTCACCCAGGCGCCGAGATTGGTCGAGACCGTCACGTCCGGCGAGGTGGTGACGATGCGCGCGGCGAAGTCGGTCTTGGCCTTGCCGATCTCGTTCAGCAGATGTGCCGAAGCCGGCCTGCGTCGACATCACCGGCTGGATCGGCACCGAAAGCTCCGCCGGCACGTCGATCCGCGGCGCGGGCTTTTGCGGCGCTTGCGCTGCGCGAACGGCACCTTGTCGAGGAAGGTCTGCAGGGTCGTCGGGCGGCAAGCGTCAGGCCCTCGAACTTGTCCCATTCGTGGCCCGGCCGCACATGGTTCTGCGCGCGGAAGGTCTCCATCTGCGCCGGCGTCATCAGGCCGGCATGGTTGTCCTTGTGGCCGGCCATCGGCAGGCCGAAGCCCTTCACCGTGTAGCAGATGAAGCAGACCGGCCGGTCGTGCTCGATGCTGTCGAAGGCCTCGATCAGCGCCGGCAGGTCGTGGCCGCCGAGATTGTTCATCAGCCGCGCCAGTTCGTCGTCCGAGCGCTTCTCGATCAGCGCGGTGACCGGCGCCCTGGTCGCCGATCTCGTCGATGCAGGCGCTTGCGCCAGGCCGCGCCGCCCTGAAACACCAGCGCGGAATAGAGCTGGTTCGGGCAGGCATCGATCCAGGCCTGCAGCTTGTCGCCGCCCGGCTCGCGGAACGCGGCCTGCTGCAGCGAGCCGTATTTCACGATCACCACGTCCCAGCCGAAATTGCGGAACAATTGCTCGTAGCGCTCCCACAAGCCTTCGCGCACCACGGCGTCGAGGCTCTGGCGGTTGTAGTCGACGATCCACCAGCAATTGCGCAGCGCCCTGCTTCCAGCCGTCGAGCAGCGCCTCGAAGATATTGCCTTCGTCGAGCTCGGCGTCGCCGACCAGCGCGATCATGCGGCCTTCCGGCTTGTCCTTGGCCCAGCCGTGCGCGTGCACATAGTCCTGCACCAGCGAGGAGAACAGCGTCTGCGCGACGCCGAGCCCGACCGAGCCGGTGGAGAAATCGACGTCGTCGATGTCCTTGGTGCGCGAGGGATAGCTCTGCGCGCCCTTGTAGCCGCGGAAATTCTCGAGCTTCTCGCGGGTCTGCTTGCCGAGCAGATACTGGATGGCGTGGAAGATCGGCGAGGCATGCGGCTTGACCGCGACGCGGTCCTGCGGACGCAGCACGTCGAAATAGAGCGCGGTCATGATGGTGGCGAGCGAGGCGGACGAGGCCTGATGGCCGCCGACCTTCAGCCCGTCGACATTGTCGCGCAGGTGGTTGGCGTTGTGGATGGTCCAGCTCGCGAGCCACAGCACCTTCTTCTCCAGCTCGGACAGGATGTCGATGCGGGCACTATCACGGCTTGCCATGACGCGATCCTTGCGGCGCTCTGCGGATGGACATAAGTCTCGCACAGGCGGCGATGGCAGGGGCTTCAATTCACCCCAATAGTTTGACCAATATTGGCATATTCCGCTAATTTAGGACCTAGAATTAGCAGGATCGTCCAAAATGGCCGCTCGACGCCATCGACCGCAAAATTCTCGCGGCGCTGCAGGAGGACGGCCGCATCAGCCTTGCCGACGCTTGCCGACAAGGTCGGACTGTCGCCGTCGCCCTGTCTGCGCCGCGTGCGCATGCTGGAAAAGGCCGGCGTCATCTCGCGCTATGTCGCGGTGCTGAACCAGCAGAAGGTCGGGCTGCCGGTCTGCGTGTTCGTCTCGATCAAGCTCGAGAGCCAGCGCGAGGAGGCGCTCGACGAAATTCGGCCAAGGCGATCGCGCGCTGGCCGGAAGTGCTGGAATGCTACCTGATGACCGGGCCGCGCGATTATCTGCTGCGCGTCGTGGTCGCCGACCTCGGCGCCTATGAGCACTTCCTGAAAGCAGAAGCTGACGCGGCTCGACGGCATCGCCTCGATCGAATCGAGCTTCGCGCTCGAGCAGGTGAAATACACCAACGTGCTGCCGATTTGATTTTTACTGCGCCTGCAACACGCCGCGGCATTCCTGCGGCAGGTCGGACAGCTTGATGTGATTGCGCGCTGCTTTCGGCGGCTCGCCGGTGGGTTCCGGCTTCAGCAGCTTGGCCGTCAGCCAGGTCTTTAGCTCTGCGCCGCAGCCGTCGTCTTCGCCCGCAGGCGGCTGACCCTTGCAGGTTGGGCTGTCCGCCGGACATCCGATGCGAATGTGGAAATGGTAGTTGTGATAATACCAGGGCCGCACCTTATGCAGCCAGGATCGGTCGTTGCCGGCCTCGCGGCAGAGTGCCTTCTTGATCGCCGGATTGACCAGGATGCGCTCGACCTTCGGGTCCTGCGCCGCGGCGCGGATGATCTGGAAATGTGCCGGCGTCCACAGCTTGGTGTCGACGTCGAGCCAGTCGTCACGCACCACATTGGTCGCCGACATTTCCTCGCGTTCGAGCCGCGTCAACTCGCGGTCCGGCATCGGCGTCAGCCAGATATCGGCGTCGAGCCCGACCTGATGGCTCGCGTGTCCCGTCATCATCGGGCCGCCGCGCGCCTGCGCCATGTCGCCGACCAGCAATCCGTTCCAGCCGACCTTCGGCGCCTTGGCGGCCAGCCGCTCCAGCATCTGAACCAGTTCCGGATGGCCCCAGTTGCGATTGCGGGACAGCCGCATGACCTGCCAGGTCGGCCCGTTCACCGGCAGCGCGATGCCGCCGGCGAGGCAGCCCTTGGAATAGAAGCCGATGGCTCGCGCCTGCAGGTTGGCCGGCGTCGGTGCGCGGCCGAACAATTCCTTGGCTGGAACTTTGGGGTCGTTCGGATTGGCGAGCGGCGGCAGCGGTTGCGGGTCGACGCTGCCTTTGTCCTGCGCAAAAGCTGCGCCGCACCAGGCGGCCAGCAGGACGATCGGCAGAACGACACGGCTGCGTTTCATGCTGCGTTTCATGGGGCCTGTTTTTATCGTGCTCGTTCCGATTTGTCAGCCGCCGGATGGGCCGCGTTTACGGCATGGTGACGCAGTCCGGTTTGCAAATAGCGCGCTGGTTTTTATCTGTAATTCCAGGCCGGTAACGGGTGCCTGATATTTGGATCGCGCCGCCCACATAATCTTTACCGGCGGCTGCTATATCGCACCCCGCAGCCGGCCGGCGGCGCGTTGGCAGGCGACATTGCGGACGATACGATGCATTAAAGGGATATGACGATGCCGATACGGCCTTTCATTATCGCTTTGTTTTCCATGCTAGTGTTCAACGGCGCGGCGCAGGCCGCAATCGAGGTGCGCGTCGACAAGTCGGCGCAGCGCATGCAGGTCTTTGTAGACGGCCAGCTCAAGCACAATTTCGTGGTCTCGACCGGCCTTGCCGGCGGCCCGCCGCGCGGCACCTTCAAGCCGCAGCGGATGGAGCGCACCTGGCATTCGCGACTGTTCAACATGGCGCCGATGCCGTACTCGATCTTTTTTCACGGCCATTACGCCATTCACGGCACCAATCAGGTCAAGAAGCTCGGCCAGCGCGCCTCGAAAGGTTGCGTGCGTCTGCATCCGAACAATGCGGCGATCCTGTTCGACCTCGTGCGCAAGCACGGCATGGGCAATACCCGCATCATCATCGAGCCGTCCTCAAGCCGCGCGCGTACGGCAGAACTGGCCGCGGAACCGACCGCCGCGCCGAAAGCGGCGGAACCGAAAGCCGACTAAGCCTGCTTCAGCGGCGCTTTCGCGCCGCCTTTTTGGCCGAACGCGAACGCGCTGCCGCCGTCCGTGACGCCGCGGCGCGGCCGCCGATCCGCCCGCCCTTGCGGGCGGATGCGTGCGAGACCGGCTTGCCGCGTCCCGATCCGCTCTTCTTGCCGCCGCCGGTTTCCTTGTTGACGGTCGCCCAGGCGCGCCGCGCGGATTCGTTTTCGGATACGCCGCGATCCTCATAGCCTTCCTCGATGTGGCGGGCCTGGCGCTTTTGCTTGGTCGTGTAGCTCGATTTGTCTCCGCGCGGCATCGCGTATCTCCTGCGCTGAAAAACCGCTAACGCCGCCCGGTTCACCAAGGTTTCGATTTGGCTTGAACCTTTTTGGACCGTCCCGCGACCAAGGGTTCGCAGCCGATGCTGCATAAGCCGCACCGGGTTTTTTGGCCCGGCCTTTCAACATGCAAGCCGGAATGCCGAACGGATCACAGCGACTTGATCATCGCGACCTGGGCAGAGGTCGAACGGCATAACCCGCGCGTAAACTCGGAGACTGCCATGCTGACCACGACCCTGAACGCCTGCGTCCGTGCCGAACGCAGCAATTATCTGGCGCGTCATTTGAAACTGGTCGCCAAGCGCGTCACCCGCCGCCTTCGCCTGTGGCGCGAGCGCATCGTGCTGGCGCATCGCCTCCGGAGCGAACTCGACCTGCTGCTGCGCGCCGACGAGCGCATCCTGAAGGATATCGGGCTCACGCGCGCCGATGTGCGCTTCGCGGCGAGGCATGGCCATGCACTGGATTCGCGCGAGGCCCGGGATTGCGCCGCGGCGCGCTATGAGGAAGCCAGGAACGCCGCGCGCGCGCATCTGCAATCGCTGCCGCGTATCGGGGCACCGACGCTTGCGGCGGGATTGCCGCAGCCGCTGGAGCATTCGAATTTTCGCTGATCATCGCACCGAAGTGCGGGCGCGTGCCCGCATTCCTTCAATTGCGATCTTGCAAGGCAAGCCGCGTCCGGCTGCGGCCCGGCTTGCTGAAAATTGATTTGCCGTCCGAAGCCGGGCCTGTGACATCTTGAGGCGTCTATCGTTCCCGACCCAGAGGCGGACATGAACGGTATAGGATTATTCACGCCCGATGATCTGAAGAATATTCCGACTTTCCGCGCCGCCTATTCCGATCGCACCGCGTTGCTGATGGCGAAGCTCGCTTACCGCGCCTACGAATTGTTCGACAGCGACGATGCGGCGTGGGCGAAATTCAACGACGCGATTTGTGGCGACGGGTTTCGCGGTTGCAAGGGCCTGATCGATCGCGATGTCGGCACCGCGGGGTTCGTGGCTCAGGGCGACGACATATTGGTTGTGGTGTTCCGCGGCACGCAGGACGGTCTGGATTGGTGGACGAACCTCAATGCAAGCTTTGTCGCGCTTCAGGGCGGCACGCGTGTGCATACCGGATTCTTTCAGGCCTATTGGCCGATCCGGGACACGATCTTCGATTTCGTCCTATCGGCGCTGAAGGAAAAGAAACGGCCGGTCTACATTGCCGGGCATTCGCTCGGCGGTGCATTGGCGTTGATGGCGACCGCCGAACTTGCCAACCATGAAGATCCGGATGTGCGCGACAGCATTGCCGCCTGCTACACCTTCGGCTGCCCGCGCGCCGGCGACAGCTCATTCGACCTGTTCGTGAAGGCGCCGCTTTACCGCATCACCAACGGCGTCGATCTGGTCCCCGCCGTGCCGCCGGCAATTCTCGGATACCGCCATGTCGGCGACACCCGCTATTTCGGCAGGCTTGGCGTTTCTCCGTCGCGCCGATCGCCGAACCTCTTTCAGAAAATCTGGCGTACCGTTTGGGGACTTTGGAGCCTCGTGACGTCGTTCAGATTTCGCAACATTGCCGATCACAATATGGCGATCTATCTCGCAAAACTTTCGGCATGGGCGGAGAAGAATATTCAGGAAACGGGCAGGCGGCGCGCCGAGACCGCCGATCCGAAGGTCAATGCCGTGCGATATTGACCGCCTTCGCGCGTCCATTGCCGGCGCCGCCATCGACGCGGCCTGCTGGAGGCAGGAATTGGGAAGCAAATCTATATTGACCATGGATCCGAAACGGAAAAGCTGAGCCGGGGATCGCTCTCGCCCGCCATTTCGGCCGGCCATGGGGAGGAACGCGCGTGCTTCATCTGCAGCCCTCTGGTTCTGATTGCACCTGTCGCCATCCGACCCGCCGCTTCGTGCTGGCCGGGGCTCGCCTGCATCGCGGTCGCATCGGGCGCGCAGGCCGCGCAGCCTTCGAAGGCCGACGACGAGCGCTTCATGCGCATGGCGATCGAGGAGGCGCAGCGCGCCGATTTTCCCTTCGGCGCGGTGATCGCGCCTCGCAAAAGAAAGCCGTGCACGACTTTCCTTTGGGAGGCGCGCGGGCCCAATAAGGCAGGGCCCAGCGCCTCCCGGCGCTCCATCAAGTGGAATGGTGGTTAGCAGGAAATAGGAATAAAGTCATTATTGCTTGCAGCCTCTTGTCTCTTTCCTGATGTATGCTATTGTCATACACATGACGACACAACAGGACCATTCCCGATGTCGACTTCGGTACTGAGCGTTCGCGTCAGCGAGGAGGAGCGCGCTCTTCTCGAGGCGGCATCCGAACTCGCACGCACGAGCCTGAGCGACTTCATTCGTCGCAAGGCCCTCGATGCTGCCGAGGGCGACATCCTCGAGCGGCGTATCGTCACCATCCCTGCCAAGGATTGGAAGGCTTTCGAAGCCTGGGCCAAGCGTCTGCCGCAGGAGAGCGCGGCACTCAAGGAACTCGCCGGCAAGAAACCGACGTGGCAGACGTAACCGCGCCGCGTCCGCTTGCCGAAACGGACGACCGCAATCACTTCGACTGCGGTCGGAACTCTCTAAATCACTGGTTTCGGCGGCACGGCTGGACCAATCACGTCGCCGACATATCCAGAACCAACGTGATCTGCGACATCGCGAACGGCCATGTCGTCGGCTTTGTGAGTTCTGAGCGCCGCGCAGATCGAGCGCGCCTATTTGTCAAAGGCCCACCAGCGCAACCGGCCAGACCCGATCCCTGCGACGCTGCTTGGCCAACTTGCGATCCATAAGGACCATCAAGGCCGCGGGCATGCGCGCTCGCTGTTGCTTTTCGCGCTGCGCACGGCGCTCAGGGCCTCTCGCGAAGTCGCAAGCTTCGGCATCATCACCCATCCCATCGACGAAGACGTCCGCGCTTTCTATGCCCGATGGGGATTTGAGGACCTGCCTTACGATCCCCGCCGAGCCATGATCGTGCGGATGATTGATCTTGAGAAGAACGGCATCGGCGCTTGAGTTAAGTGGGAGAGGGAAAAACCTACACATCCACCTTCAGAGCCGCAATAAAAGCCTCCTGCGGGATGTCCACCTTCCCGTATTGGCGCATCTTCTTCTTGCCTTCCTTCTGCTTCTCCAGAAGTTTTCGTTTGCGCGTGGCGTCGCCGCCGTAACATTTGGCCGTTACGTCTTTCCGCAACGCACGCACGGTCTCGCGCGCGATCACCTTGCCGCCGAGCGCGGCCTGGATCGGCACCTGGAACATGTGCGGCGGGATCAGCTCCTTCAGCTTCTCTACCATGGCGCGGCCGCGGCCTTCGGCGCGCGTCTTATGCACTAGCATCGCCAGCGCATCGACCGGCTCGGCATTGACCAGGATCTGCATCTTCACGAGGTCGGACGGGCGATAATCGGTCAGATGATAGTCGAAAGAGGCATAGCCCTTGGACACCGACTTGAGCCGGTCGTAGAAATCGAACACCACCTCGTTCAGCGGCAGGTCGTATTTCACCATCGCGCGGTTGCCGACATAGGTCAGCTCTTTCTGATTGCCGCGCCGGTCCTGGCACAGCTTCAGCACCGAACCGAGATAGTCGTCGGGCGTGAGAATCGTCGCCTCGATCCAGGGCTCCTGGATTTCCTCGATCTTCACCACGTCCGGCATGTCGACCGGATTGTGGATCTCGATATGGCTGCCGTCGGTCAGCGTCATCTTGTAGATCACGCTCGGCGCGGTCGCGATCAGGTCGAGATTGAATTCGCGCTCCAGCCGCTCCTGGATGATTTCGAGATGCAGCAAACCTAAGAAGCCGCAGCGGAAGCCGAAGCCGAGCGCGGCGGAGGTCTCCATCTCGAACGAGAAGCTGGCGTCATTGAGACGCAGCTTGCCCATCGCGGCACGCAGGTCTTCGAATTGCGCAGCGTCGACCGGGAACAGCCCGCAGAACACCACCGGGATCGCCGGCTTGAAGCCCGGCAGCGGCTCTGACGTTGGCTTCTTCGCATTGGTCAGCGTGTCGCCGACTTTGGTGTCGGCCACTTCCTTGATCGAGGCGGTGAGAAAGCCGATCTCGCCGGGGCCCAGTTCCTTCACTTCGGTCTTCTTGGGCGTGAACACGCCGACGCGGTCGACGTTATATTCCGCGCCGGTCCGCATCATCTTGATCTGGTCGCCTTCCTTCATCGTGCCGTCGACGATGCGCACCAGCACGATGACGCCGAGATAGGCGTCGTACCAGGAATCGACCAGCAGCGCCTTCAGTGGCGCGTTGCGGTCGCCCTTCGGCGACGGCAGGCGATGCACGATCGCTTCCAGCACATCGGGAATTCCGATGCCGGTCTTGGCCGAAATCGGGATCGCGTCGGAGGCATCGATGCCGATCACGTCCTCGATCTGCTGCTTGACCTTTTCCGGCTCGGCCGCCGGTAGATCGACCTTGTTCAGCACCGGGACGATATCGTGGTTGTTGTCGATCGCCTGATAGACGTTGGCGAGCGTCTGCGCCTCGACGCCCTGGCTGGCGTCGACCACCAGGAGCGAGCCCTCGCAGGCCGCGAGCGAACGGTTCACCTCATAGGCGAAATCCACATGCCCCGGCGTGTCGATCAGGTTGAGGATATAATCCTTGCCGTCCTTGGCGCGGTATTTCAGGCGCACGGTCTGCGCCTTGATGGTGATGCCACGCTCGCGCTCGATATCCATCGAATCGAGCACCTGCTCCTTTCCGGCCATCTCGCGCTCGTCGAGGCCGCCGGTGAGCTGGATCAGCCGGTCGGCGAGGGTGCTCTTGCCGTGGTCGATATGCGCGACGATGGAGAAATTGCGGATATTGTCGATTGTTGCCGCTGTCATGGCGGGCGGGATAGCATCCGGGGAATAGGCCTACAAGCAACGATAACGGGCCGAAAAAGTGGGAATTTGGGGAGGCGTGGAATGCCGACAATCCGGCCGGCGACGGAAGGCGATCTGGCCGCGATTCTCGCGATCTATAACGACGCAGTCATGAAAACCACCGCGATCTGGAACGAGGCGCCGTCCGATCTTGCCGGCCGCCAGGCTTGGTTCACCACGCGCCGGCAGGCCGGATTTCCGGTGCTGGTGGCCGACGAGGGCAAGGTGCTGGGCTATGGCTCTTTCGGCGAGTTCCGCCCGTTCGACGGCTACCGGATGACGGTGGAACATTCCCTCTATGTGCTGGACGAGGCGCAGGGCCGCGGCATCGGCAGAATGCTGCTGGCGGCGCTGATCGAGGAGGCGCGGCGGATGGGCAAGCGGGTGATGGTGGGGGCGATCGACGGCAGCAATTACGCGTCGCTCGCTTTGCACGAAACCATGGGCTTCGAACAGACCGGCCGGATGCCCGGCGTCGGAGAGAAATTCGGCAAGCCGCTCGATCTGGTGCTGGTGCAGTTGAGGCTGTGAGGTTTTAGAATTTCGTCGTCAGTTCGGTCAGCCAGGCGGGCGACGCCTCGACCAGGATCGCTTCCAGCCGCTTGTCGAGTCCCGTCAGAATCAGGATTCCTGCCACGATCAGGATCGCGCCCATGATCGCCTTGCCGCCGTTCCCGGCCGCGAGCATGCGGCCGCGCCAACGCGTCAGCGCCTCCCGCGACATCATGCCGATCAGCAGCAGCGGCAGCGCCGCGCCGATCCCGAAGGCAAACATGGTGAGCGCGACGAAGCCGAGATTCTCCGCGCGCGCCGCCAGAAGCGAGGCCGCGCCGAGTGTCGGTCCGACGCAGGGACTCCAGACCGCACCGAGCAGAAGCCCGACCGCGAATTGCCTGCCCAGTCCGCGGCCGGGCATGTCGCCGGCCTGCGCCTGCATCCAGTTGCCGACCGGACCTGCGGCCGCAGCGAGCTGCATCTGCAGCCGCGGCGCCAGCAAGGCGCCGCCGATCGCGATCAGCAGAAATGCCGCGACGGCGCGGAAGACATCCTGATCGAGGCCGAGCGAGAAGCCGATGGTCGCGACGAACAGGCCGATGGTCACGAACGAGAGCGCGAGGCCTCCGGCCAGTGCCGCGGGTCCGTATCTGTGCTCGCCGGTCGCAGCCCCGATCACGATCGGGATCAGCGGCAACACGCAGGGCGAGAGCACCGACAGCAAGCCTGCCAGCAAGGCGAGGCCGATGCTCGCCATGGCAGGCTAGTTTCCCTTGGCCAGCAGTGCCTCGATCGAAGCCGGATTGGTGTCGCCGGTCGAACGTCCCACCTCCTGCTTGCCCTTGAACACGACAAGCGTGCTCTGCTGCCGCACGTTAAATTTCCGGAGAAGGTCTTTCTGCGAATTGTAGTCGATGTCGAACGCCACCATGTTCTTGAAGCGCGGGTCGCCCCTCAGCTTCGACAGGATCGGCGCCTGCGCCTTGCAGGTTGGGCACCAGGGTGCCGACACGTCGATCAGGATCGGCTTGCCGCCGGCCTGCGCCGCTTCGAATGCGGCTTGATCAAAGGGCTTCTTGCCCCGCGCAAAAGCGGTCGAGGCGACGGAAAGCGCGAGGGCGAGCCCCAGCACCGCAAGAAGGTTACGTCTGTTCAGCATCACAGGTCCCATTGATGAGTGATTCACCCGGGGAATTCGCTGGAAAGTATGAGAATGTTACATGCGAAGGCGCTGTGGCGGCGCGACGCAAGACAGCGCGTTTTTTCCCGTAAAGCATTGATTGCAGGAGACGATCCAGGGAATATCGTCATCGCAGATGCGTTCGATACAGGGGCAGCGTGCTTCACGAACGCGTTATGTCACGGCCGGAAATGAACCAGAGCCAGCCTCCCGTTCTCCAGCCCGGCAATCAAGGCGATACGATCGCGGAATGGAACCACGGCGATATCGGTGACGATCCGAGCGGGAAGTTTTATGCGCGCGATGTCCCGAACCCTCGGCGCAAACGCGATCAGCCGTAGCGCGCTCCGGCTGAAGTCGGGGATTGCGAGATCGGGCCGGCCATCGCCGTCAAAATCGGCGGTGGCGCTCATGCGAATGGCTCGCGAACCGATGACGTGGTTGCAGACATCGGTCAGATCGAAGGTCTTTACCAGCTTGCCGTTGCGCCAGCTCCACAATTCGAGCTGGCCGACGACGTGCGGTTGGCGGACCGCGGCGATATCGATCGTTCCGTCGCCGTCGTAATCGGCGATGCCGGCCGGATTGCGCCAGGCATTGCCGTGTCCGATCGGCGGCGATTCCTCCGCAATCGTCGCGGTGTCACCGTCGATCACCGCAAGCGCGGAGCCGCGATCAAGATAGGACTTCACGACCACGATCCGCTCGACGCCGCCGATTTCGGCGATACGCGGTTCGAGGTCCTCGAACACGGCATCCGGCCCGAGTCTAAGCGTGTGCCGCTTTCCCTCCCTGGTTTCGATCACGAGACTGCCGGCTTCGATGGCGTCGCCAAGCACGCCGTGCCGGTAGCGCCCGGTCGGCTCCGCCAGCCAGGCGCGAGTGATCGTGCGGCCGGCTGCAATGCGTGTATCGGGCAGCGCGCCATCGGGAAGAGCAGGCTTTTGCGGTATCGTGGCAGGCTTGAGCTCGATGGTGTCGGGCGCAACGCGAAGAAATTTGTCTCCGATCCTGACCAGCGCCTCCTTGCCGAGCGTCTCGATTGCGATTGTGGGCCCGGTAGCCGGCACGATGTCCGCCCGCCACTCCGCGCAAGCGGGCGCTACGAGTGCCGGCAACGCAAGGAAAAGGAAGAGCAGGCGTCCCATCGCGTTGCGTCAGCGCAGATGCTTGCCGGCGTCCCAGCCCTGCGACGCGAGATGAGTTTCGCCGAAATGCAGCGGCTCGTCCTCCAGCGGGGTGGCGAAAGTGTCGTTCCAGCGATTGAGGAAGCCGAACATCGCAATCACACCGACGATCTCGACCACCTGCTCGTCGCTCCAGTGCTTGCGCAACTCCATGAACATCTCGTCGGTCACCGCATTCGGCACGCAACCGGCCGCCACCGCGACATCGAGCGCGGCGCGTTCGGCCGCGCTATAGAGCGGGCTCGTCTGATAGCTCCAGACCTCATCCAGCTTCTGCTGGTCGACGCCGAGCTTGTGGGCGCCGTCCGCCGTATGCGCCATGCAGTATTTGCAACCGGCGGACCGGCTCGCCACGTGCGAAATCAGTCGCTTCAGCTTGACATCGACCTTGCTGTCCGGGTCTCCAGATGGCGCCCGACATCTGCGCGAAAGCGCGCGTCAATTTCGGATCGCGCTGCATGATCAGCATGCTGTTGGGGACAAAGCCCATGCGCTTCTGCGTGGCGTCGAATTGTTCCTTCAACTCGGGCGTGGTTTCGGGCGCGAGCGGCGCAAGCCTCGGGGCCGGGCGGGTTCGTTGATCCATGGGGTCCTCGGAAGCGGTCAGCGTGGTGTTGCGAGCAGACAGCCGCCGGCGTTGCTGTGCAAGCCCCCGCTCGATCACGACTTGGCAATCCGGCAGTGGTGAAAGCAAAAATGGCCGGGCAAAGCCCGGCCATTTGCATTTCGCGGCTTTGGGACAGCCGAACTCAATACCGGTAATGATCCGCCTTGAACGGGCCTTCCTGCTTCACGCCGATATAATCGGCCTGATCCTTGCGCAGTTCGGTAAGCTTCACGCCGATCTTGGCGAGATGCAGCCGCGCCACCTTCTCGTCCAGCGACTTCGGCAGCACGTAGACTTCCTTCTTGTACTTGCCGTCCTTGTTGTTGGCGTAGAGTTCGATCTGCGCCAGCGTCTGGTTGGTGAAGGACGCCGACATCACGAAGCTCGGGTGACCCATGGCGTTGCCGAGATTCACCAGACGGCCTTCCGACAGCATGATGATGCGATGCTTGTCGGGAAACTCGATCTCGTCCACCTGCGGCTTGATGTTGGTCCATTTCAGGTTCTTCAGCGAGGCGATCTGGATCTCGTTGTCGAAATGGCCGATGTTGCAGACGATGGCACGATCCTTCATCGCGCGCATATGCTCGATGGTGATGATGTCCTTGTTGCCGGTGGCGGTGACGAAGATGTCGGCGATCGGAGCCGCATCTTCCATGGTCACGACCTGATAGCCTTCCATCGCGGCCTGCAGAGCGCAGATCGGATCGATTTCCGACACCATGACGCGGCAGCCGGCCTGGCGCAGCGAAGCCGCCGAGCCCTTGCCGACATCGCCGAAGCCCGCGACCATCGCGACCTTGCCCGACATCATCACGTCGGTGCCGCGGCGGATGCCGTCGACCAGCGACTCGCGGCAGCCATAGAGATTGTCGAATTTCGACTTGGTGACGCTGTCGTTGACGTTGATGGCGGGCCACAGCAGCGTGCCGGCCTTCTGCATTTCGTACAGACGATGCACGCCGGTGGTGGTCTCTTCGGAGACGCCCTTGATGCTCTTGGCGATCTCGCCGAACCAGCCCTTCGGCTTCTCTTTCAGGAGCCGCTTGATCAGCGCGAAGAAAACTTCCTCTTCCTCGGAGCCGGGCTTGTCGAGAAATGCGGTGTCGCCCTTTTCGGCGCGAACCCCGTTATGCACCAGCATGGTGGCGTCGCCGCCGTCGTCGAGGATCATGTTCGGATAGCCGCCGCCATGCCAGTCGAACAGCTTGGCGGTGTAATCCCAGTAATCCTTGAGCGTCTCGCCCTTGACCGCGAAGACCGGAATGCCGGCGGCCGCGATCGCGGCGGCGGCATGGTCCTGGGTCGAATAGATGTTGCACGACACCCAGCGGATATCGGCGCCCAGCGCTGCCAGCGTCTCGATCAGCACCGCGGTCTGGATCGTCATGTGCAGCGAGCCCGCGATACGCGCGCCCTTCAGCGGCTGCTTCGGCCCGTATTCCTCGCGCGTCGCCATCAGGCCCGGCATTTCGGTTTCGGCGAGCGAGATTTCCTTGCGGCCGAAATCGGCCAGCCCGATATCGGCGACGATGTAATCGGAAAAGCCGGGTTTCTTGGCGGTTGCTGCGGTCATGACGCTCCCTTGACGCTTTCGGCCGGATGGCTGGTGCCAGATGGCGGGTGAGGAAAAGGCTGCGGGCCGCGCCTGCGGCCCGCTATCCGAGCTTGCCTATAGCAGGCTGCCGGGAGGGGCGCAATAAGGATATAAAGATTTCTTTATGTCTAAAAAATTGTTCCGCGCCCCGCCTCGTGCTTCCGGCTTGCCAAGACCATGGTTTTGTAACATGTATTGTTACATGAGATACGACAGTCGATTATCCGGCGTTCTGCACGTCCTGCTGCACATGGCGCAGACCAAGGTCACTGCGACCAGCGAATCGCTGGCGAAAGCGATGGGCACCAATCCCGTGGTGGTGCGGCGGGTGATGGCCGGCTTGCGCGAGCACGGCTATGTGCGTTCCGAACGCGGCCATGGCGGCGGCTGGACGCTGGCCTGCGACCTGTCCAAGGTCACGCTGCGCGACGTCTATGACGCGTTGGGCTGTCCGTCGCTGCTGGCGATCGGCCATCGCACGCAAGCCCCGCAATGTCTGGTCGAGCGGGCCGTCAATGCGTCGCTCGATCGGGCATTTCGCGACGCCGAGGCGATGCTGCTGTCCCGGCTGGGCGACGTGACGCTTGCGGCGCTGAGCGACCACTTCACGCAGCTCCTTGCGGCCCGCAACACCGATGCATCGCGAGCGGCGTCATGAGCGAATTGCTTGCACCGTTTCGCGATCCGCAGGCGGTCGAGCGCTATACCGAAGGGCCGCGCCGCTTCGTGCCAGGCTTCGCCGATCTGCACACGATGACCGGCATTCTGCTGGCCGAACGCGCGCCGAAAGATGCGCGCATTCTGGTGCTCGGCGCCGGCGGCGGGCTCGAGCTGAAGGGGCTCGCCGACATGCATGGCGGCTGGACCTTCGACGGCGTCGATCCGTCTCCGGAAATGCTTGCGCTGGCACAACGCACGATCGGCGCGCACGCGCCCCGTGTGCGCCTGCACGAAGGTCTGATCGATATCGCGCCGGATGGGCCGTTCGATGCGGCAACTTGCCTTCTGACGCTGCATTTCCTGCCGCCTGACGAACGCCTGCACACGCTGCGCGAGATCCGGTGTCGACTGAGGCCGGGTGCGCCCTTCGTCGCCGCGCATTCGAGTTTCCCGCAAGGCAGGGACGAGCGCGCGATCTGGCTGTCGCGCTATGCCGCGTTTGCGGTCGCCTCGGGCGTCGATCCGGCTGCGGTCGAGCCGATGCGCGCCAAGGTCGAGGCGCATCTCAGCATGCTGACGCCGGAGCAGGACGAAGCGATCCTGCGCGCGGCGGGCTTCTCGGACGCGAGCCTGTTCTACGCGGCCTTCACCTGGCGCGGCTGGCTGGCCTATGCGTGAGCCGCAATTCACTTGCAGCCGCGTCTAGCGCTTTCGCACGGCGCCGGCGGAAACATGCGCGTCGGCATTTTCGTCCTTTTTCCTGCCTCCGCGCGGCGCCGTACTTCGCTTCGCTGGCTTTGCCGATTTGACGGCAGGCGCCCGCTCGCCGCGGACCAGATCGAGCAGGTGCCGCCGACGCCATTCGGCGGTCGCCACCTTGGCCTCGGCATTGTGCTTGTCGAAACGCGTGACCAGAGATTTCACTTCGGCGTCCTTCATGCCGTCCAGGATCAGACCGAAGGTCTCCTTGCCGAGCGCCTTGCGGATGTCCGCGGCGCGCCCGAGATCGACCGCCTTCGATTTGAGATATTTGACGACTAGGCTACGCGCGGCCTTCGCCGCATCCGCTTTGATCGGCGCGAAGACTTCCGGTTCCTTCGCGATCGCGCGCCAGGTCTCGAACGCATCCAGATCAAGAGCCATGTACAGCCTCCTCCACCTCGGAAACCAGTTCTTCAAGCATCGCGGCGGTGCCGTCCTTCCATTTCTGGGAAAAGGACGGCCATTCGTTGATCTTGCCCAGCGCCTCGGCGATTGCGGCGCGTTCGGAAATTTCTGTGCGAAAAATGTCGAAACCGGAATGAGCGACGGCCGCCTCACCGCGCAGCCGCTCGATCGTGTGATCGTGCTCCCGCGTCGGCCGCTTGCGCGTGATCAGGACGAAGTGCCGCTTCGGCTTTTTCAACGTCGTGAGTTTGGCGATCTCGCCGGTCCACAGGTTGCTGCAAAA
>CAWDOW010000011.1:0-657305 GCA_963804015.1 uncultured Pseudomonadota bacterium | reverse complement strand
ACAAGCAAACATGCGCATTACCGCTCACTCGTCAGGCTTGGCCATCTTCTCCAGCAATTCGAGCGCGCGGCGCAGCTGGTCTGCCGCCGCCTTGCGCTCCTCCTCGGTCATTCGCTCCGGATCGATCTCCAGCCGCAAATGCGCGGCGGTGCTCCGGTCTGCGTCTTGCCTCGACCCGAGAACTGCATAGGTCGCGACCGGCTGCACGATGCCCTTTACCTGCACGTGGCCGCACTCCTCGCAGCGCATCTCATCCTTCACATGTGCGTAGGTTTCGAACGAAATCAACACGCCGCCGGGCGCCGCTTCGTGCTCGAGCCGTGACGCAAGATTCACGGTGCCGCCGACCATGGTGTAGTCCATACGGTCTTCGCTGCCGAAATTGCCGACCGTGCAATAACCGGTATGGATACCGATCCGGCAGCGCAGGGGCGTCTCGATACCGCCGCCCCGCCATTCCCGTGCCAGTTCGCCGACCCGCTGTTGCATTGCGATGGCCATCTGGACGCAAGCCAATGCATCCTGCTTCACGCCCAGCGTGGTTGGGTCGCCAAAGAACATGACGATGGCATCGCCTACATATTTGTCGATTGTCGCGCCGTATTGGAGCGCGATCTTCGACATTTCGGTGAGATAGTGATTGAGCAGCTGCGTGAGGTCTTCCGACTCCATCTTTTCGGTGATCTCGGTGAAGCCGACGAGGTCGGAGAAGCAGACCGTCAGCTTCTTGCGCTTGCTGACAATCTTGACATCTTGCTGGCCGGTGAAGATCGAATCGTAGACTTGCGGCGCGAGATATTTTGCGAGTTTCGACGATAATGCGGCCAGCGCCGCGGACTTTTCCGTGAGGTCCTGCTCGCGTTGCTTCAACTCCGTGATATCGGAATAGACTGCGACGGTGCCGCCGTCCTCGGTACGGCGCTCGCTGACCATTACCCAGTTGCCGTTGCCGCGGCGCTGCACCTGCGGCTCGCCTGGATTGCGATGCTGTCCCAGCCGTTCCGCAATCCATTCCTCGACACGGCCTTCTGCATCCTTGACATCGCCGCGCTCGGCAGCCCTACGGATGATGCTCTCGAATGTCGTGCCCACACTTAGATTGATGTCAAGACCGGGGTAAAGCAGATTGCGGTAGCACGAGTTGCTGATGACCAGCCGGTCCTCACCGTCATAGCAGGCGAAGCCTTCCGAGATGCTCTCAATCGCCTCGGCGAGCCGTTGCTCGCTGCGCAATCGGGCCTGCTCGGCACGCCGCAGCGGCGTGATGTCGTAGAGCCAAAATAGCCGCTTGCCGCCGGCCACCGCGACATGTCCGCCAGCATAGGCCACTTGCACGTAGGAGATCAGAAGCGTGAGCGCGTCGCCGCTTTTGGCTTTCCAGACGACCTCTTCGTTGAGCAGCTGGCCGCCCCGAGTGCGCAGCACTTCGACAATACGTTCGCGATGGCCGAGGTCTTGCCAAAAAAGCTTGGTGTCGAACAGATTCAGTTCGCGCTGATCATAGCCCAGCAGGTCACGCATGCGCCGATTATGGAAGAGGATGCGCCCCTCTTCGTCAACGACGCCAACCGCGGCCGGGCAATAGTCCAGGATTTCCCGAAGCTGACGTTCCTGTTCAACCACCTGCGTCTCGTGTTGAACGAGGGCGCTGATATCGTAAACCCACACAACGCGCTTAGCTCCGGCAAAGCCGATCTGTCCGCCCTGGTACGCGACCTGCACATAGGAAAGCAGCAGTTGGACTGGGCGGCCGCTTTCGGTTCGCCAGATGACACGCTCGTTGATGAGTTGACCGCCCTTCTCGTGCAGAGATTGGATGATCCGGGCGCGCTGCTCGACATCGTTCCAGAACGTGCTCGTTTCGATGAACTTAAGTTCCTCCTTGCGATAACCGAGTATTTCCCGGAGCCGCGCGTTGTGAAACAGCAAGCGCCCGGCCTCGTCCACGATCAAGACCGCCGCCGGGCAGAACTCCAGCATTCCAAGAAGCTGGTGCTCAAGCTCGGCAGCCTCAACTTCGAGAGCGACACCGCCGTTGGACGGTCCCGCGAGGTCAGTACCCATATGATTTCGCCAGATGACATAATGACCCTATCATCAGCGCCCGAAGCGGCCAATGAAATCGTCACTCGTAAGGGGCTCAGGGTCAGGATTGTCGCTTTTGGCGCAGTTCAGCGATGTCGAGGCTTCTGGCAGCCTGAAAGCAGACTTGAACAGGCTTAGCGTTCCGACGAGAGAGACATGGTAGCCGCCAAGCCACTTCTATACGCTGGCCAGCAAAGGAATCTCAAACGCCAAAGTCGATTCGGGTGCAACCAATGCAATTGCGCAACTGTCACAACTTCCACGATTTCCGGCTCTTAGCAGAACAACGGCTGCCCGGTCCAATATTCAACTATATTGACGGCGCTGCCGACGACGAAGTGACCTATCAGCGCAATACGAAAGCTTTCGAGAGTTGCGACCTCGTACCAAACGTCTTGCGCGGCGTTGAGAACGTTGACCTGTCGGTCACGGTAATGGGTCAGAAGCTCGCTCTACCGGTCTATTGCTCTCCCACAGCCTTGCAACGTCTTTTTCACCATGAAGGCGAACGCGCAGTCGCGGCGGCGGCTGCGAAATACGGCACGATGTTCGGCGTCTCCTCGCTGGGTACGACGAGTCTTGAGGAACTGCGCAAGGCCCACGATACGCCGCAAATTTACCAATTCTATTTTCATAAGGATCGTGGCCTCAACCGGGCCATGCTGCAGCGAGCCAAGGACGCCGGTATCGAAATCATGATGCTGACCGTCGACAGCATCACGGGCGGCAACCGCGAACGCGATCTGCGTACGGGTTTTTCTATTCCGCTCAGGCTGACGCTCGCTGGAATACTGCAATTTGCGATAAAACCCAACTGGGCTTTCAACTACTTCACTCATGAGCCGTTCAGGCTGCCCCAACTTGAAGAGCACATCGGCATGCACGGAGATGCGCTCTCGATCGGTCACTATCTCACGGAAATGCTCGACCCATCCATGAACTGGGACGATGTCACGGAGATGGTGAGACAATGGGATGGCCAATTCTGCCTTAAGGGCGTCATGTCTGCGGCCGATGCTAAACGCGCCGTAGAGATCGGCTGTACCGGGATCGTTGTCTCCAACCATGGTGGCCGGCAGCTGGACGGCTCGCGCGCATCATTCGACCAGCTGGCCGAAATCGTTGATGCCGTAGGTGATCGGATCGATGTTCTCATGGACGGGGGAGTTCAGCGTGGGAGTCATGTCCTGAAGGCCCTCTCTATTGGCGCCAAGGCGGTTGGAGTCGGTCGCTACTATCTCTATCCTTTGGCTGCGGCCGGCCAAGCTGGCGTTGAGTGGGCACTCGACCTAATGAAAGCTGAAATATTGCGGGACATGAAGCTCATGGGCTGCACTTCTGTTAGCCAGCTATCGCGGGACAATCTGCGTTTCAGATGAAAGACGCACGAACTGGAAGAGTCCTAGCAATCGCAGATCTTGGAAGAGGGCTGAACTGGCTTCGCTACTGCAATATTTCGGCTGATGTCGCAGTTGGGTCATTCGCTACCGGAACGAGGCCCGCAGCAGGTCCCGCCATGTCGGCTATGCGTCCGTTTTGAGTTCGCTTATGATGGGGGCGGACCTGGGAAGGGCGGGAACGGAACCCTGTTCGTCGACGGCGAGAAGATCGCAGAAGGGGGGATCGACCGTACGCAGTCCGGACTCTCTCGGCAGATCGCTGATGTCGGCATCGGCCTTGGAACACCAGTGGTCGAGGCGGTCGGAGCAGAAGCGAAGTCGCGCTTCACAGGACGAATCCCGAAAGTGACGATCGAGGTGAAATAAGGTCTACTAAAGATCAGAGCGCAACCCAACGCATGGGCGCCCTTGTGCTCCTGCTCTCAGTGCCTTGCAGGCGAGAATCGGTACAAGCCTAACTACTTCGGCGGAATCCCATTCTTGAGCTGCGATTGCTCAAGTTCCAAAAAGATCCTATAGGCATTGCCTCGATTGTTGCTGCTGAATGCAGGCATAGTCTTGTATTTCGACCAATCGATCTGCTCATAGGCGGCATCAAAATCGATCCAGTTCTCCACCGCTTTACCCATCTCAGCCACGTACATATTCGATGTAGTCGCGAGTGAACGCGATCGCTTGCTTGGCGGCGCTCGACGGTCTGCCGTGGCCAGGGATAATGAATTTTGGATCAAGCGCCTCGACGTCGGCGAGCGCCCTCAACCAACTGGCCGTATCGACATCGTCGCTGTTCATGAACGGAATGCGGCCGTTCTGAACGATGTCGCCAGCGAACAGCACGCCGTCAGGTTCGACCATCATCATGATGTCGCTCGCCGAATGTCCCGGCCCCGCGTTAATCAGTACGAAACGCCTCCCGCCGAGGTTGAGCACGACCCGTTGTTGAAAGGTGATATCGGGCGGAACGACGCGTGTATTGCGATCGACCCAGGGAAACAACGCTTCCCGACGTTGGTCCAGCCTCTGATTGGCTCTTTCATCCGCGGTCTGTTCGTTCTCCTGATATTCGCTGGCTCGCTCCTGGGCGACGATGACGGCGCCGGGACTATGGTCTTTGAATGCCTGCAGTCCGTAAATGTGATCGGCGTGATAATGACTGACGACAATGTAGCGTATCGGTTGATCGCTGATCTTTCGAAATCTGCTGGAGGAGGTCCCAACCCAGGCTCGGCGTTCCTAAAGCGTCGAATACGACCACGCCCTGCGACGTTACGACGAAGCCCGCATTCGACGTGTGGCCCTCGTTATCTTTGCCGGGTATCCCAGGCTGACCCACCACATAATAGACTGGCTGCCCCGGCAATCGCTCGACGGTGAGCGCACGACTCAACGGCGGATATTCCTGCTGTGCCAATGCGGACCCCATGAGCATCGCGGGCACTAGGGCAAATGCAATCAGCCAGGGCCGCGCGATCAATTGGACACAGCGTCGCGGCACGCCGCAGCTCCACTTGTCTTAAAATGCTCGGCGATAAGGTCACGTTACTTCTCCAAAAATAGAGCTGCGGAGCACATCGATAGCAGGCCAAGCCAAGCCAAATAGCCGGTCCGCCGATAAGCGCCGGGGAGGCGTTTACTTGCTAAACCTTGCTTGGATATCGGCCAGGCCAGCTTCGTAGACGCCGTTCAGGGCGTCAAACGCATGCTTTTCCTTGCCGGAATCCGGCGTGTAGGTGCCGGTCCAGGTGACGACGGAAACGCCGTCACCTTTTGCCGTGACCTTGATCGTGGACTTGTAATTTGTGACCGGCAACGGACTCGATACGAAGGCGTAAGAATAGCTGTATTCCTTCTCGTTGCGCGCGGTCTGCGTCTCCACGAATGACGCCTTGCCGTCCTTGGTGACTAGCGTCCGGGTCGGCGGGGACTTGCCGTCTTCGATGCACATGCCGACCGGCGGCAACCAGTCCTTGATGGCGCAGAATGAACCGATCACCGACCACACCGCCGAGGGCGCGGCGTTGACCTCAATGCTGCGGGTCAGGTTGGCGGCGGAAACGGGCATTGTGCCGAAACCCAGGGCGAAAGTACAAAGCGCCGCGGTGATCCTGTGTGCCGTGCTATTCATAGGGTATTCCTTTCATTTGAGAGCTGCCGGTGTGCGGTCGTGCGATGTCGGCGGAATGCCGGCGCGCGAGGCAACACATGTCGTGCCGACAAGCTCCTGCTCGCGATCTCGGTTGAATATCGATCCCGGCGATGGGCGGCCAGTTCAGGAAGTGAAGCGGGCCGATACAGAAATCTGAACTAGGCTCCCCCTCGTTTTAGCCTTAGGTTCCCTATCTTGCCTGCCTCGGAGGAAAGCATGACCATCGGCAGCTATAGACAGTTCTGCCCGGTCGCCATGGCCGCCGAAATATTGTGCACACGCTGGACCGTGGTCCTGCTCCGCGAACTCATAGCCGGCTCGACGCGCTTCAACGAGCTGCGCCGCGGCGTGCCTCGGATGTCGCCAGCATTGCTATCGCAGCGGTTAAAGGAACTCGAGTCGGCCGGCATCGTGACCCGTAAATCGGGTTCGGAACGTGGCGTCTTCGAATATCAACTGACCGCGGCCGGACGCGAACTCGGGCCGATCGTCGAGGCTTTCGGCCTTTGGGGCCAGCGCCGCATCGATTCGCATTTGTCGCTGCAGCATCTCGACGTCCAGCTGCTGATGTGGGATATGCGGCGCAATCTGAACACGACGCCGATGCCGGAGCAGCGCAGCGTGGTACGGTTCAGTTATCCTGAGCTGCCACCGACGCAACGGTCGTGGTGGCTGATCGTCGATCCCAAGGAAAGCGTCGATCTCTGCTCGATTGATCCGGGCTTCGACGTCGATCTGTATGTGTCGGTCGATCTCCGGACCATGACGGCAATCTGGATGGGGCTCGATACCGTTCGCGCCGCAATCGCTAACCGTCGCATGATGTTGACCGGCAACCGGCAGCTCGCCACGGCCATGCAAAGCTGGCTTGGTCTCAGTCCCTTTGCGAAAGAGCAAAAGCTCGTAAGCTGAGGCGTGTCCTCTCGGCCAGTTCAGTCTCAGTATCAGCCCGCTTCACTTCCTGAACTGGCGCGCCGCGACGCACTTCTGGCAAGCCGGGATCAGACCTCCCATTCAGGCGGAGGCCAATATCAAACCAGGAGAGACACGACATGACCGCGTTTTTGATCGCAGACATCAAGGTGACAGACGACAATTGGGTGCCGGACTACGCTGCCTACGTCCACGACATCGTGCATAAGCACGGCGGCAAATATCTGTCGCGCAGCGGCAATGTGAAGACGTTGGAAGGCGCGCCGCTGGATACGTCGCTGATCGCGATCATGGCTTTCCCGTCGGCAAAAGCAGCAGAATCCTTCGTTACCGATCCCGCCTACATCCGCTATGCCGCAGCTCGCCGGAGCGGCAGCGAAAGCCGCTTTCAACTGATCGACGATACCGATTTGGCCGGAACAGTTCCGTATCTCGCCAAAGCCTGAACGATGCTCGGGAACGGATTTGACCGGCTCCAGCCTTCCCCAGCTGGGGCCGGTGCATACCGCTTCGTTCGCTGGCGGCGGTTCTGGGGCCGGATCATGGACGCCCCAAGCCGTGAACCCACAAATCTGCTGGGCTGACCGATTGCTCGATGTCCGCTATGCCCCGATAGCGACCAAATTCCGCGTCGCAGCGATCTGACGCGATGTGCCACAACCGGACTCATGCACCGCAGCAAACGTGATGCGCGGTCACGCCGCCCGGTCGATCCGGGTGTCGATCTCGCCCCGGAGCGAATTGAAGTCGATCGGCTTCGTCAGCAGCGCGTCGGCACCGTTCTCCAACGCCTTGCGCTTGGTCTCGGCGTCTCCATAGGCCGTGATCATGATAACCGGGACATCCGGCCGCAACGCCTTGGCCTTGGGCAGAAGCTCAAGCCCGCTCATCCCCGGCATGTTGATGTCCGACAGGATCAAGATCAGCGAGGCATCCCCAGCGTTGTTGACGCATTGCAGAGCTGCCAGAGCGGACTGCGCAAATTCCATATTGAAGCGGCCATCGCGCAGGTCGCGTCGGAACTGCTGACGGAACAGAACCTCGACATCGGGCTCGTCATCAACCACGAGAATGAGCGGTTTCACGGGCGTCCTCCAGACTTGGCGATAGTGGCAGCCCCGCGCGGGAGAATGATCCTGAATTCCGTGTACTCGCCGGGCTGCGTATCGACCTCGATAGACCCGGCATGTTGCTTGACGATGATATCGTGGCTTAACGACAGGCCAAGGCCGGTCCCTTCACCGGCCGGCTTGGTTGTGAAGAACGGATTGAACATCTTTTCCTTGACCTCAGGCGGAATTCCGGTGCCGTTGTCGCGGATACTGATTTCGACACTGTCGCCGAGGTTTTTGGTCGCGGCAGCGAGGGTGGGCTCATAGTCGCCGCCACTGGCTTCCGCCTTGCGCTTGGTCGCAGCGTAGAACCCATTCGAGATCAGATTGAGCAGTACCCGGGTGATCTCCTGCGGGAACACATCGACCTCACCGGCAGCCGGGTCGAAGGACCTTTCCAACGTGATATTGAAGCCCTGCTTCTCGGCCCGCGCCCCGTGATAGGCGAGATTGAGGCTCTCCTCGACCAGAGGCATTGATATCGACCGGCCGGTGCTCCCCGGAGCCCTGACGCGAATGCAACAGCATGTTCTTGACGATCGAGTCGGCGCGTTTGCCGTGCTGCACGACCTTGTCGAGGTTGCCTTGCAGCATATCGGCGATCTCGTTGATCTCGGCGCGCAGCTTGTTGTCGAGATGTGCGCCGGCGAGCGCCTCGCGCAATTCATCGATGAGTTCGACCGAGACGGCCGAGAAATTGTTGACGAAATTGAGCGGGTTCTTGATCTCGTGCGCGATGCCGGCGGTCAGTTGGCCAAGCGAGGCGAGCTTTTCGGTCTGGACCAGGCGGTCCTGCGCGGTCCGCAAGTCCTCCAGCGACTTCGCCAGTTCGCGGGTGCGGGCTTCTACGCTTTCGAACAGACGCACGTTCTCGATCGCGATCGCGGCCTGGTCGGCGAAAGTCGTGACCAGCTCGATCTGCTTTTCGGTGAACGGTTTGGTGGTCGTCTTTGCGACAAAAAGTGCGCCGACTACTCTTCCTTCTCGCACAAGAGGAGCGCCAAGTGCGGCGCGATAACCGCCGATTTTTTGCGCATTTTGCCACCTGTATTCGGGATCCGTCAGCACGTCCGAAAGATGCACCACGGCCGCCTCCGATGCGGCACGCCCAACAACGCTGCTGCGGTCGATTGGCACTACCAATGGCCTGAAATAGTCCCTGATCCGCGTGTGCGCCTCGGGCGTATGCCCGTAGCTCGCCGCCCAACGCAAAACCTCGCCATCACGCCGAAAAATCCAGGATATGTGCCCGTCGCACAGACGTGCTGCCGATTCCGATAAGGTGTTGAGCACCACTTCCAGGTCGAACGTCGAGCGGCTGATCACTTTCAGCACGTCAGCAGTCGCGGTTTGCTGGTGCAACGACTCGGTCAGGTCGTCGGTGCGCTGGCGCAATTCCTTCAACAGCCGGGTATTCTCGATCGCGATCACGGCCTGATCTGCAAAAGTCGTCACCAATGCGATTTGCTTTTCACGAAATGGCTCTGGCACAACTTTACTTACGAAGATCACGCCTACGACCTCACCCGCACTCAGGAGCGGCACACCGAGAGCAGCTCTGTAACCGCCGACCTTTTGTGCATCGCCATAGGTATATTCTGGGTCCGCCAGCACATCAGGGACTTGAACTGCTTTTCCCTCCAGTACTGCACGACCAGTCACGCTGCCTTGTTCAACTAAGACTACTTTCGTCTTGAAGAAGTCCCGCAGTCGGTTGTGCGCTTCGGAACCATAACCGAAGCTCGCAACCCAGTGCAGAATCTGGCCGTCCCGCCTGAACAACCAAGCATGATCGGCTTCACACAACCTTGCCGCCGCTTCCACGAGGGTGTCTAGGACAGATTGCAAATCAAATGTCGAACCACTGATTATCCTGAGCACGTTGGCGGTAGCTGCTTGCTGATCCCGGGCTTCCTTCAATTCGTGCGTAAGATCAGCGATTTGCCGCTGAAGTTCTTCCGACGAAAGCGACGAACTGCGCTTGGCCTGAGTTGTGCGCGGAGTTCTCGTGCTTTTCGTGGGCAGCTTCTTCGGTGAGCTGCCACTAGTTCTACCGCGTCGCTTCATATTCCCCTCAGGCGGTGCCAGCGGGGTCTAATCTACCAAGTTCCAGCGGTCACGCCATGTCCGTTTCGGGTCAAAACGTCGCCAACGTCTGGCCACGTCCGGACCACCCCAAAAACCGGACTTCAAATCAGCCCGTTAGTTCTGCAGCGACGTGCCACAAGCCGACATTTGCCTATTCGATAACCTCGTTCGCGCGGGCCCGGACAATGTAATTCGCAGTCATGCCGCCCGGTCGATCCGGGTGTCGATCTCACCCCGGAGCGAAATCAGGGCCGTTGCTGCAAAGAAGGTCGCGCTGGCCAATATTCCACCTCGATCAATCGCAGCGAGCCGATCTGCTTCAGCCCGCATCTCTATCGCGCCCGCAACTTGGTCGAACGGATCTTCAACAAGATCAAGCACTGTCGTCGGGTCGCAACCGCTAATGATAACCTGGCGGCCAACTATCCCGCTTTCGTTCAGCTGGTGTCTATCCGGCTGCGGCTGCGTCCTAGTCAGCGATCATCGCAATCGGTTTGATCAAAACCACGTTGATGTTCGAGGCTTCCTACGCGCCAACCCTTTGATTTACTTACGATTACGCACCCTCTTGCTTCCACAGTGCTTCCTGGAGCCGGTCGCAATATAATCGCGAAAATAAAAACGCCGCCAAGTCATTGACTTGGCGGCGCTATTTGGTTGCGGGGGCTGGATTTGAACCAGCGACCTTCAGGTTATGAGGGTGAATTGAGCATACCCTAACGTGTTGATTTCAAGCACCTTGCACCTTGTCATGTGCTATTGGCGTGCCAAGGCGTTGTCGCATCCCCTCAATTGAGACCGTTTTCAGCAGGCTTTATTAGCCTGGACGATCCGTCAATCTGCCTCCGCTTCCGTCATCGTCTGCGCTGCCCCTGTACCCGGGTCCATACCGGCTGTGCCGGCATCCGTGGCCGCGCTTGCGGCGCCGCTCGCGCCATTGGCGGCGGTCTGTGGACACGCGGCTGAACCCTGATCACGGTTGCGGTGGATCGAGGCGCGACCCGCCCGCCGCCCATGGTCGGATGCCGGGGACGGGAAACCACGCGCGTGTTCGGCGGCGGCCGGTCAGGCGTAAGCACCGGAGCCGGCCGGCGGTTGGGCGTTCCGACGCGAGGTCCGCGAATATTCGGCGCCTCGATTTGCGGCGCACGGATTGTCGGCGCCCGGATCACCGGGGCGCTCACCGGTGGCGCGCGCACTTGCGGAATTTCGATCGGCGGAGCCCGCACGACCGGGATCTGCACCGGAGGCGCGCGGACTTGCGGGAGCTCTATCGGCGGCACGCGAACAACCGGCGCACGAATGACTGGCGCACGAATCACTGGCGTGCTGACAGCAGGATCCGCTGGCGCGCCCGGCGCCGGCGGAAGGTCCGCGACTGCCGGAGGCGGAGACGGCGGCCGTTCCGGCAGCGCAACACTTTGAACCGGCGGCGGCAATGGCGGCAGGCTTTCGCGCGGCGATGGCTTTACGCTCTCAGAGCCCGGGGGCGATGGAAGCGGCGGCAGATTGTCGGATGGCGCGGCGGCCTGCTGCTGCGGACGGCGTGGGACATCCAGTATCGGAACCGGAGGCGTTTCCGGCCTCGCGCGCGCCGGGCGGAGTTTGGGCGCGCAACGTTCGATATCCATTTCGCGGCGAATACGGTCCTGCTCCCGCACCGCTTTGGATACATCATCCCTCGCTGCCGCTTCGCGCGCGCGCACAGCTCGGTCAGTGTCAAACCAGCCAGGATAATCCGATGATTTCAATCCCGCATAGGGATTCTCGATGATGGTACTGGCGTCGACGATCTTTTGCCTTTCCGCCGCCAGTTGCCCTTGCAACTGCTGGCAGGGGTCGGAGCTCGCGGCGCTTGTCGCTGCGAGCAGAACGGCGATCGCCAATGCAGGACGGATGAGGGACACAAGCAATTTCATGGCGTCCCGCCTTTCTGCAAGCGGGTGAGGCCCGCAATCACCTCGGGGCCGAGCGTGCCGTCAAGGGGACCGTGATAAACGCTGGCATCGCGCAGCAGCCTCTGCAGTGCCGCAACAAACTCCGTACTCGGCTTCCAGCCGGTTGAGTCCCGCGGAAAGCCCGTGAGAGAGGCGACGCTGCCCTTGCGGACGGCGTCAAACAAATGCTGCGCGCCGGCAGCCGGGTTACGCGCCGTGCCGTGGCCGATGTCGGAATATTTTGCAAGCTGGTAATAAGCCACGAGCAGCCCGCGCGACGCAGCGCGCTCCATCAGCCGGAAGGCTTCCGCCTGTGTGGCCTGGCCCGGTTGTCCCTCGGACATCAGCAGCGCGAGATTGAACATTCCGTCAGCCGATCCGCGTTCGGCGCTGCGCCGGTACCACTTTTCCGCCTCGGCCGGATTCTTGTCCGCGCCGCGTCCGGTCCGGTAGGCAAAAGCGGCAAACTCCATGGCGCGCAGATGACCGAGCGCGGCGGCCCGGTGAAAGAATGCAAACGCTCTTTCATAATTCGGCACGCCCTGCGCGGGGTTTTGCTCGAAAACGCCCAGCACGAAGGTGGCGCCCGCATCGTTTGACTGCGCCCGTTGCCAGAGCGCGCTTTCCAATTGCTGCAGGCCGTCGCGATAGCGCCAGACTTCCAGTTTCATTGGCGTACCCGGGGTAGAAGCGCGGACCACCGACAAAAGGTCGGAATTGCCGCTGACCGCGCGCCCGGCAGCGACCGTTATGATGTCGCCGCGCTGGAGCAGACCCATGGATGGGCTATCGACGATATCCCACGACTTGCGGCTCAGCGTCATCATCATCTGGAGCAGTCTATCGACGCTATGCCCCATCACGAATACGCCGCCAGTCTGGCCGGGCTTGAGGACTCCGATCAGGTCTTCCGATCGAGGTCCGGTGCGAATTCCGAGTGTGCCCTTGGCCGGCTCGTCGGGATGCGATTTAAGCGGAATGGTCACATCGTGTTTCGTCCAGCCCGCAACGGCCGCTGCCGGCGAAGTCTGGGCAGGCGCAGAAGGCACCGCCTGCGACTGGGCGACCTGCGGCGGCGATGCGGTCTCCGGCGGAAGCGGATCACGCTGCGCGGTATCGATGGCTTCGCATTTCGCGAGCACCTTTTCGCGATCGGCGATCCCTTTGATCGGCAGCGCGGAATTGGCGGGAAGGCTTGCGCACCAGTCGTAATGATACCGGTAATCGTCGCGCCACCATTCCTGCTGTCCGCCGTCGCATTGCAGCAGCGATTTCGATCTGAACTGCTGAACCGCGAAATCCGCATAGGACTGGCAGGACATGCTTGCCGACACCACTTGTGGAAATGCGGCTTGCCGTTGTGGTGCGGGCTGCGCAGCAACATTCGTCTGCTCCCGCGCTTGCGCACTCAACAGAGTCTTGAGATTGAGTTTCGCTAATTCGAAGTTAGGATTTACCCGGATCGCCTTCTGGTAATCGGCAATTGCCCTGTTTACCTCGCCTCTCTTTTCCCATGCATCTCCGCGGCTATTGTAAGCCTCTGCGTATTTCGGATTGATTTTGATTGCTTCATCGCAATCTACAATTGCGTCGCTAGTGTCCGCACCTTGGGTGCGTCCACGATTGTAGTAAGCCTCAGCAAAGTCGGGCTTCAATCGTATCGCTTCGCTAAAATCAGAAATTGCTTTTTCAAGCACATGCTTTTTTCGCAACTCAAGTCCGCGATTGTTGTAAGCCCATGCTGCCCGCCTATCATTTCGAATGACCTCCGAGCAGGCTTGAATGGCTACATCGTAACTTTCGTTTTCACATCGCTCTGCAGCAGATTTCGCGTTATTTGCTGATGCCAGATACGCATAGGACCGGGACGGGCTTGCTGGCGCCGCGTCTGGCAAAAGCATCAAAAGCAAGCTGGAAACAGCCGCTGCAGAAGTCTCGCGCGCAAGATCCGGATTCCGAAAGTACCACGCCTTGAGACTGGCCATGGGCGCCTCGCTAAATCAAAACAGCCTGAATGAATGCGTTTTTTCTATCCCGTTAAATATGCGCCCGATCAGGCTAGCCCCCTGCCGCCTCCCATACAATAAGAAAAAAGGCAGCCTTCACGCGGGAGAGCCGGCCCGTCGCATCGGGGTCTGGCATCGCCACATTCGGTCAGGGCATGGCGGATCGTGGCTCGACAGCGGCGTTGTCTTCGGTCCGCGCATCGTCTTCGACCGCCCACCAGACCTGAATCGACTGGCTTGCGGGCAACGTACCGCTCGTCTTTATTGTACGCTTGCGCGAGCGCGCGCATCGTCGGAAACCGACCCGCGACCAAATCCTCCCACCACTGATGCGCGTTCGCGATCATCTTCACCAGGGCCGGATCTGCGGCCTATTAAGTCATTTCTACCGTGTTCTGCCCATATCGTTGCCCTTTTATCAGCGAATGCTCATGCTGAGCAGTACGGCATTTGTTATTTCCGCTCGGCGCATTGCCCAGAATGACATGTCAAGCGCGATCCCGTTTGCCGCTGAGCCAGACGGAACTTCGCGTGGCGTCGCGTGGGCAGGAATTCGTGGCAGATATCGGCGACCGAGCGGAAGCAAAAAATGGCTTCGCAAAGTGGTTTCTGCCATTAAGCAGATGGGACGATAGCCTTCGACGCATGCTGCCTCATCCGGACCTGGGTGCTGGTCTCTTCTGTCTTCTGGTGCTCTTCGCCGAATGCGATATCGAGCTGCTGAACAATGAACGGACAGGCCCCCTGCGCTTCACGGTACGCAGCGATGCTCATACCGCGGAGTTCGAGATCGTTTTCTCCGAAGGAGGCGCCCGCTACCCTCAGCGCAGCGGGCCCAAAACTACCATCAGGGTGGGGGGTAAGGTGAAGATCTTGTCCGAATCGTTCGGCGAAGACTCGCCCCAGATCGACTTCGGTGACGGCTCGCTTCTGATCTACAGCCATCTCTATGCTTTGCCGGAAGATGTGGCGGTCGAGCCCTACCCCGCTGATCGCACCGAGGCGTGGGATTGGTCGAAGACCAATTTCCGGGCGGAGGCACAGGGTCCCCAGAAACGCCCAGATTCAGTGCAGCGGCGGGTGATCGACATGCTGCTTACCGATGGACAATCGTACGATGTCGTCTTCGACGATGACGGCGCTGGCGAAATCGCGGACGTCGTTTCGCTTCGCGTAACCGAAGGCCTGGTTCAGGTCACGTTCTCTCATTGCAAATATTCGAGTGCTGCAACGCCAAGTGCTCGCGTCAAGGACCTATACGAAGTTTGCGGGCAGGCCCAGAAATCGGCCCGCTGGCGTGATCGTCCCAACAGAATGTTCACTCATATGTTGAAGCGGGAGAAACTGCGTCTCGGCAAAGGCCAGAGCTCCCGTTTCGAGCAAGGCGCCGCGGCGTTCCTTAAGAAGCTAAAGGCAAGCTGGCAGGATTTTCGCTATGAGTTCGACGTCCGCATCGTCCAACCGGGCCTTTCGCGAAAGGCAATCACCAATGAAGGCTTGCACCTTTTGGCAGGCGTTGAGACCTACCTTATGGAAATACGCGCCATGCGGTTTCGGGTCATTGGTAGCGAATAGGTTTCATCAATGCCTCCAATTAATGGCAGTGTTCGAACTCGGAACAGATTTGAATCTACTCAACTCTAACTCCTGCAACCGCAACTTGAGGCGCTCGTTGGAGGCGGCATTTGCTAATTGCTCTTGTTAATAACCAGCGCAACTTGGCTGCTCCTAAGCTCAAAGGATTATGTCCCGGATGCAAGCAACCCGTGACAGCCAGATGCGGCAAGCATCGGGCTTGGCACTGGGCGCATGTTTCCAAGAAAGAGTGCGATATCTGGTGGGAGGAAACGCAGTGGCATCGCGTCTGGAAAGCCAAATTCCCGGTCGAATGGCAGGAGATGATTCTGTTTGATTCTCGAACCGGCGAAAAGCACATCGCGGATGTGCGCACCGGTCATGGTCTTGTGATCGAATTCCAGCACTCACCACTAGACCCGCAGGAGCGGGCTGCCCGCGAGGCATTTTATAAAAACATGGTCTGGGTCGTTGATGTCGGTCATCGAAAGAATGATTATAAACGTTTCGCCAAAAGTTTCCCGCAATTTAGGAAAGCGCAAGACGGAGCGTTTCTTCTGGCGTTTCCCGATGAGTGCTTTCCTGTGACCTGGCTTCAAAGCACGAAACCAGTCTTCTTTGATTTTAAGAGCATCGATCCCCTAGAAACGGAAACAAGACCGGGAAGCGAGCTGCTTTGGTGCCTTTTGCCAGGGCGCACAGAAGGGTTTGCCGTGGTTGTTGCAATGAGTCGCGAGAGCATTGTCGAAGAAGCCACAATCAATTCCGATCTGGTTGACGTTCTGCAGAAGGGTCATGTCATAGCCGGCAACTTCCTCTACCTTTCGAGATCCGGCGCGCGGGAGCGGTTGCCGCGAAGTCCGCAAGGCAATTATGGGCCCTCACGCCGAAGGCGATTTTGATTTACTTTGCGGGGGCTGGATTTGAACCAGCGACCTTCAGGTTATGAGCCTGACGAGCCGACAAGCAGCGTCACCTGGGAAGCCCAACTCGCAGGCACCTCCGGCAGAGTGATCAGTTCCTGAGCCGTCATTTCAATGGGATGACTGCCGGCCAAGATCGCGTCCACTATGGCTGGTGCGAGGAAAGCAAGCTGGAGGACGCGAGCGACGTAACGCTCGTCTTTATCATACGCCTGCGCGAGCGCGCGCATGGTCGGAAACCGACCCGCGACCAAATCCTCCCACCATTGATGGGCGTTCGCGATCATCTTGACCAGAGCCGGATCCGGCTCTCCTGGTTTCTCACCGCCGGGCGCATCCAGAATGAGCTTCGTTTCGAGCCCGCGACGGCGCAATTTGATCGGCAGAACAACTGTAATCGCGGTCTGATCACCAGAGCCGTCACCCGTTTCAGCATCCAGATCCGACCAGTCGGACGCTCCGATGCTGCCGTCGTGAGCCGGTTCAACATGTCCAAGTCGCCGCAAGGCCCTTCCGACGAATCTCAACGCGGATCTCCGACTCGCTGAGCGTGACCCGAGACAGCAGCATCAGCAGCAACTCGCGCAGCGGTCCCCGGCTTTCCGAGCGAAGACGGCCGGCGAGGTCTTTAGCCTTGGCGATGACTATCCGCCCTGCCCTGATCGTCCCGTCACCGGTGCCGCAGGTCTTGAGAACCCACTGCTGGTCGGTGAGGTGCTTGATCAGCAGATCGACGGTCGCCTTCTCGATCTCGGGGGCGGGAATGCGCCAGCCGCGATCCGCTTCGCGCGGACGTCCACGCTTGTGCGGCTGAGGTGATGGTTTCGCGTAGTAGCGATAGCGCTTCCCTTGCCGGTTGGTATGGGTCGGCGTCAGCCGGGTGCCGGTGTCATCAAAAAGAAGCCCCGCCAACAAACTCGGGTCTTTCGCGCCGAGCTGGATGTGACGGGCATGGGTATTGGTCGCCAGACGCGTCCGAGCCAGCGCCCAAGTCTTCGGGTCGATGATTGCAGGGTGCTGGCCGTCGTAGCGTTGCCCCTTGTGCCCGATCTCGCCGACGTAGACGGGATTGGACAGGAGCTTGTAGATTTCTCCGCGGGTGAATGCTCGCCCTCCATAGGTCCGCCCGCTGGTGATCGCCTTGGATTTCGGGCGGCGGATGCCACGGCGGACCAGTTCGGCCTCGACCTTGGCGACGGAGCCGGTTTCGCAATAGAGCTTGAAGATCGTTCGGACGATCTCGGCTTCTTTTTCATGGATCACCAAGGTGCGCTGGTCCGGCCGATAGCCGAGCGGCACGAACCCGCCCATCCAGAGTCCCTTCTTCTTCGAGGCGGCGATTTTATCGCGAATGCGCTCGCCGGTGACTTCGCGCTCGAATTGGGCGAACGAGAGCAGCACGTTGAGCGTCAGCCGCCCCATCGAGCTCGTGGTATTGAAAGCTTGCGTGACCGACACGAACGAAACGCTCTGCCGGTCGAAGATTTCGACGATCTTGGCGAAATCCATCAGCGATCGGGTCAGACGGTCGACTTTATATACGACGACGATATCGACCTTGCCCGCGCCGATATCGGCGAGAAGCTGTTTCAGGGCCGGGCGCTCCATGGTCCCGCCGGAATAGGCGCCGTCATCGTAGGCGGCGGACAGAGCTTTCCAGCCTTCGTGCCGCTGGCTGGTGATATAGGCCTCACAGGCCTCGCGCTGGGCCTGAAGCGAGTTGAAATCCTGTTCCAGGCCCTCCTCGGACGATTTCCGGGTGTAGATCGCGCAGCGAAAGGTGCGCTTGCGGGCGGGATCACGCATCGACCGCCCTCCGCCTGGCAAGTTTCGACCGAGCATCCACTGCGGGACCGGGCGATCTCGGCTTCACGCCGAAGAACACCGGCCCGTTCCAGCGAGTGCCCGTGATGAGCCGGGCGATCTGAGAAAGCGATCGATAGCGGGCGCCCTGCCATTCGAAGCCGTCGCCGAGAACCGTCACGGTGTGGGTCTTCCCCTGCCAGACCCGCATAAGCCTCGTACCGGTCCTGGTGCGGGGAACCGCGCGCACCGGGACGGCCGTTCCGGCCCGGGCAGCCTCAGCTACCTGACGCAATTGCTTGCGGGTGGCGGGTTTCAGGCCGCCGAGGGCATCGGCCTGAATGCGCCAGGCGATCGACAGAATGAGGATTTTCCGGCGCACCGTCTTGGGGGCGACGCTGCCGTAGTGCTTCTGCCACACGGCCCGGAGTTCTGGGAGTTCGAGATCGCGCAAGCGCGCGATCTCGATTTCCAGTGCGCGCTCGTCGAATTGGCCGCGCATCGTTTCACGCGGCCTTACGACGAGCTTTCCCGGCGGCACGCTTTCGACGCAATTCGATAGACGCGACCGCTTTCGATCTTCTCGGAGACGAGATTCAGCCGAAGCTTCTTTCGCACCACACCGGAAAAGAACCCGCGCACCGAGTGCTGCTGCCAGCCGGTCGCCTTCATGATCGCGTCGATCGTCGTGCCTTTCGGCCGCTTCAAAAGCGCGATCACCGCCTCCTGCTTGGAATTGCGAGGCTGCGAGGTCGCTGGGACTTTGGCACCACCGGACGCTGCGGCCCTTTTTGCTGCCGCCTGGTCCGAGCCTGGCGACGTCTCGGCCGAGTCGCCGGCGGCTGCCTTTCCCGCTTTTTGACTTGTAGATTCTCGTTTCAGGCTGCCGGCTTTTTGCCCTTGGCGTGCTCGGCGCCGCGCTCCGATTGACGCTCGTCCCTTCGGAACCGCGCGGGACTTTTTCGAGGTTTTCGCCGAGTTTGTGATCGGCTTCGCGGTTTTGCTAACTTTGTTCTTGGTCATTCCGGATCTCCTTCGAGTTGCGACGGCATCACGCGCTGTCACGACCGAAGCCCCGCGGAGACCCTAAGGGCGCTGGCGGGGAACTTGAGACCCGGAGGTCTGATTACATCCTGCCTGGGGCGTTTCGGACAGCCGCGCAGGGATTTGATGCAGCGAAGCCAAAGACTAAGAATGCGACGGCACCTCCTTTCCGGCGCCACACATGCTTCCTGTCGCAGCAAAGTCCAGCAGAAGCTGAGCAATCTTGTGGCTCATTTCAGGAGCAGCCGATCATCTTTGTTCAGCTAAATTTCTCGGCTTTTGGCAGCTCGAAATTAGGTGCCCGGCGCCAATTACCGATCACAAAGTCATGCGACTCGGTTGCGCAAATTCCGACACATAGAAGCCTCCTTCGCGGCGACGCGTCGCAATTCGTTTGTGCCCAAAATTAACAGTGGCTAACAATGCGCGGGAGCGCACGATCCTCTGCTCGGCGAAGCAACGAGGTTACTCGTCAGCCACTGCGCATGCGTCAGTGGTAAGCTGGCGCACCTCACTCCAGAAATCGATTGCAATCGACAGCGCGGCCCGATGGCGCGCACGTCGGTTTCAAAATCAGGTTTCGTTTTTTGCAGAGAGATACTTGAAGAACGGTGTTTGAACTCGTTGACGCGCTCCCAAATGAAGTGAAGTAAAAATGCGCGCGATTGCGAGAGCTCAGAAATTGTCCTTAGCACATTCTCGAAACTTTCCGAGTTCTGCAGGATTTTTGCGTCTTGATTTGCCGAATTCAACTGCGAGTTCAACAACCAATCCATAGAGGCTACTGTGTTTTTGTTCGATTGTTGCCACGAAGCCTTTTAGTAGCGACAGCCTATCTGCAATAAGTGTTTTTTTGCCGTCCGTTTCGCTAAAAAACTTAGCAAGCGTATTCTCAAATCCGAATGCCGTTCTTAAGCGGGCAGAGTTCAGATAGTAATGTGAGAGCCATGCGACATCTAAGTTTTCCATTTCGCCGAGATCGCTTCTGACACCGTTTGAACTTTTGACACTGTTTAAAACATTTTTTATACGCGTTCTGTGGAAAACTCGGCTGGAATTTTCTCAGGGAGCTTGGTCATGAGCCACTCTGCTCGGTGCAACCAAAACAAGGCGCCGAAGAGTAGTCCCCAAATGTTTGCATCTGCCCCGGACTCGAATGGTGGTGGTCCTAGTTTCCGTAATAGTTCGCCATACTCTTGCGCGGTTGTCAGTTCAGCAGGGTCATTCATTGGACACCTTCAGTGCTGCGCGGGAGCTATGCCGGAATTCAGGGTGACGACAGTTGAGTGAAGGCGGCGTATCGCGGCGGGTGTCAAAGCCTGCCAGAACCTCCCCGAAAGGAGCGATACGCCATGACGAGAGATACCACGGTTATCCCATTCCGCCAGCCTGATGCGATTGACGATCCCCTGACTGAAATCGCTGTCCTTTCCGAAAATCATATCCGAACGTATTGATGATGTAATCCGGCCAATATCGGGACGCCGACAATGGCTCCAGATCGCTGGACGGCTCGATGCAGAGGCGCATCTTTCTGCAATGCCATGTGCGGCCGCGCTTGATTGTAATAGGCTGCATAGGCGGAAAGTATCCGCCGCAGGTGCGCCTCGCCAAAGATCAGCATGTGATCCAAGCACTCGCGACGCAATGTGCCGATCAGACGTTCCGCAATGCCATTTTGCCACGGAGATCCAGGCGAGATTGGCCGATCGCGAATACCCATGGCCTTGACCCGGGACGTAAAGACATGCCCGTAGACACGATCATTGTCGCGCACCAGATAAGTCGGGGCTGATGCCCAAGGAAAGGCTTCGGTAATCTGCCGGGCCAGCCATGCCGCCGTCGGATGCCGGGTCACCTCAATCCACAACAGTTGTCGTCGGCCGTGGCCTAGAACCAAGAAGGCGAACAAGAGATCAAAGGTCGCCGATTGACACCAGCCCCTTCCGGCTGTCCGAACTGATGCTTGATGCGCCGGGATAATTCCAGACATTTGAACGCCAGCGGCCATCCTTGCCCAGCTCAATGTTGTTGACGTGCGGCGCCGAGCCCTTCTTGTAGAGCGGGAATAGCTCGTGCTGACTCCTCTACAAACTTCCCAACCCGCCATTGGTTTTGGTCCAGACGATCAGATTGATCGGCGTCAGGCCGCTCTCCAAGGCGGTGGTATCGACCTTGTGATAGACTCGCTCTTGCTGAAAGATGGCGGCGCAACACGAAATCTTAAGACTTCAGCTGAGTTTGGATTATCGAATTGTTACGGAACTCGGGGCCCAAATCTCGTGCAAAGCGAGAACAAACAAGCATTCGAATAGCTGAAAAGGAAACCCGGCCGCTTTTGGGGGGCGGCCGGGCTCAATACTTACGGCGGCTACGCAAAACAGGAATGCTGCCGAATGTCTGAAAGTTAGAGCGGATTAGTTTCGAGGCAGTAAATGCGTGCCAGACGAACTAGAGATGGGCGGTTTGCTTCGCAACTGCCGTCTTCGCTTCTGGATCAGGAATGAACTTCACGCCGACCTAAGTGCGCCTTCGCCAGATAACCTTGCACCAGCGTTTCAGGTCTGGCCTCAGCATCACGTAGAACGTTTCCGGCTAAAATAGATTATGTCATTGGGGTACGCGAATGAATCGCGTCTGCGACCGGCCGCCCTTGCGAGGTCAGCACGTCAACCTGCCGCAGATTTGTGACGATCTCCTCAGCCGTGTGTCTCTTCCTCGACATTCTTCAGTCCTCCATCACGCATAAGCCATACATTAGGGAGAACCGCTTCAAAGAGGGCAGACCATAGTGTCATTCGACGCCGCGTTCCTGCCAGGCCAGGATGGCGTTTGAGGTGAGCTCCGGGCCGTTGTCACCGACGATCATGCAGGGTTCTCCCGCCGCGCATACACGCGAGCGGCCGACTATAGACTTCGAATAACTCTGGCAGTGGCTGCACACCGTCGAGGGTGGCCCTCCCTTACACAACGCGCTCCTCGGCCACGCCGCGGCAATCCATCTCGTATTCGAGGTCGACCACCGGCGGCCGGCAGAAATGCCAGGTTAGGCCGCAGCGGCGCGGCGCCGCGCCGCACGATCTCGTCGCCGAGGAACGGATGCAGGTCGTGCACGGTATAGACCTGTGCCGCGGTCGTGTCTGCCCACGACGCACCGAGCAGTCCGAGCCGCCGCTCCATCTCTCCCAGCACCCAGCGCGCCTTCTCGCGCAGACCATCGGCGCTCACGTCGCCGAGCCGGACGACGTGCTCGCGTAGGTTGCGTGACCTTCCTGTGCCTCGCCGCTGCCGGCGACGACGAGTCGACCTGTCCCGCGACGTCGCCGGGCTCGGTATAGGTGAAGGCGTGAAAGGACGGCGTGGCGGGAGCGTGTGATCTCCGGACAGACATTGCTGCGCGCAACCGGATTGGTGGTGCCGTCGAAGATGCCCCAGCGCGACAGCGTGCCGACATAGATCTGATTGAAGGCCTTGAAGCCGTCTTCGGTGAATGGCGCTGGCGACCGCAATTCGCAGGCCGCGAAGGACGTCAGTGGTCGGCCGGCGGCCTTGATGATCGCTTCGACTCGCGAAAAGCCCTCGTCGAGCGGCACCGGACTGCGAAACATGACACGCACCAGTCGAAAGCCCGGCAAGGCCGCAACGCCGGCCGAATACTGAAACGGGCCCTTGATGAAACGATAGCCGCCCGGCTCGAAATCGATCGTGCTCATTCTTTCAGTCTCCAAATTTCGCTGATGCAGCCATTTCAATCACAGGCCCATATAGGCTTCGCGGATGGCCGGGTCGGCGAGCGAGCGCTTGAGGAGGCTCCAGACATGCTGACCTGACCGCGATTGATGACGTATCCGCGATCCGCAAGCTCGAGCGCGTTCATCACGTCCTGCTCGACCAGCAGGATCGCGACGCCGCTGCGATTGATGTCGCGCAGTCGCTCGATCAGGAGTTCGACCGCGCGCGGCGCAAGACCAAGCGACAATTCATCGATCATCAGAAGGCTCGGCGCCGCCATCAGGCCGCGTCCGATCGCGCACATCTGCTGTTCGCCGCCGGACAGGGTTCCGGCGTCCTGCCGGCGCCGGTCCGCGAGAATCGGAAACATCGCGTAGACGCGCTCCAGGTCGGCGGCGATCGCGTCCTTGTCGTCGCGCAGATAGGCGCCCATCAGGAGATTGTCGCGCACGCTCATCGCCGAAAACAGGCGGCGTCCCTCCGGCACATGAGCGACACCGGCCTGGACCAGCGCCGCCGACGGCGCATTCGTCATGTCGCGGCCGTCCACGGCGATGGTGCCGGAAGTGGCCCTCACAATCCCGGACAGGCAGCGCAGAAAGGTGGTTTTGCCGGCGCCGTTCGAGCCGATCAGGCAGACAAGCTCGCCGGCCTTGACCTCGAGCGAGATATCCCAAAGCACCTGCACGTCGCCGTAGCCGGCCTGCAGATGCGATACGAGAAGCTTCGGCGTGTTCGCTCATGCGGCTCCTCCGGCATGAGCGGCCGCGAATTTCGAACCGAGATAGGCTTCGATCACCTTCGGGTCGCGCAATACGGCGTTCGGTTCGCCGTCGGCAATCAGCTGGCCATGATGCAGCACCGCAATCCGCTGCGAGATCGACATCACGACTTTCATCAGATGCTCGATCACGATGATGGTGACGCCGCGCTCCGCGACCTTGCGGATCATCGCCAGCGCGTCGTCGATCTCGGACGGGTTGAGGCCGGCATTGACCTCGTCCAGCATCAGCAGACGCGGCTTCATGGCGAGACCCTTGGCCAGTTCCAGACGCTTGCGCTGTGCGAGCGTCAGCGTGGCTGCGGACTTGTCCGCGAAGCCGGCGAGTCCGGTGAACTGCAGATGATCGCGAGCCTGCGCGTGTGCCTCGGCGAGGCTGTGCGGCATTGCCGGCGAACAACGCGCCGGCCGCGACATTCTCCAGCACCGTCATTTTCGGGAAACGGCTGCACGATCTGGAAGGTGCGGGCGAGCCCGAGTCGCGCGATCTGATACGGGCCGCAGCCGCGTGATATCGCGCCCGCTCGAAGATTACGCGCCCTGCGGTCGCCGGATGAACCGCCGGTGATCAGGTTGATCAGGGTCGTCTTGCCGGCGCCATTCGGACCGATCAGCCCGAGCATCTCGCCTTCGGCAACCGTGAGGCTGACGTCGTTGACGGCATTGAGGCCGCCGAACCGGCGCGACACGTTCTTGAGTTCGAGCAGTGTCGTCACGCTTTGGCTCCGCGGCGCGACCACTTCTCGCGAACGAGCGACAGCAATCCGTTCGGCAGGAACAGGACCAGCACGATGATGATGATCCCGAGCGCTGCCGCATGCACCGTCAGGAAGTTGCGCCAGACCAATTCCTCGAACGTCAGCAGCACGATGGCGCCGAGCACCGGTCCGAAGATCGTGCCGATCCCGCCGAGCAGCACCATCACCAGCGGCTTCACGGCGAGCAGAATGTCGAACACATCCGGCGGCTCGATATAATTCACCCAGGAGGCGTAGATAGCGCCGGCAATCCCGACATAGATCGCCGACAGCATGAAGGCGCTGGTCTTGTAGGCATAGGCGTTGATGCCGAGGATGTTGGCTGCGTCCTCGTTCTGCTGGATGCAGCGCAGCCCGAAGCCGAGCTTGCTGTTCTGCACAACGATCGCCGTCGCGGTCGCCAGAACCGCAAGCGCCAGCATGACCAGAAAGAAGAATTGCGCCTGCGCGGTCACCGACAGTCTCAGGATCGGCAGATTGAGCCCCATGCCGCCGCCGGTCAGATCCGGCGTGGTGTTGACGATCTCACGCAGCATCTCGGCGATGATCAGGCTCGCGATAGCGAAGTAATGCCCGCGCAGATGCAGGATCGCGCCGCCGATGAAGCCCGCAAACGCGATCGCGGCGAGACCCGCCAGTGCCCCAGGCCGCGATCATCGGCACCCCGTGACTTTGCAGCACGCCCGAAGTGTAGGCGCCGAAACCGAAAAACGCTGCGGTAGCGAATGATGGATATCCGGTCATCCCGCCGATGAAATTCCAGGACTGCGCCAGCGTCGCATACATGCAGACGATGGTGGCGAGCCGGAGCAGGTAGTTGTTGCCGCTCAGCGCAAACGCAGCAAGCAACGAGCGTTCCGGCTGCCAGGATCAGCCAGTCTCTCATTCGTATCCTCGCTTGCCGAGTAGCCCGCTGGGTCGGACAAACAGGAGAAACAGGAGTAGCGCGAACGAGATCGTCACCGCGTGCTCCGGTCCAAACCAGAATGAGCCGAAGCTTTCGACGATGCCGAGCACGAGGCCGCCGATCAGCGCTCCGGGCACGCTGCCAAGCCCACCGAGGACGCAGACGACAAAGGCCTTGCCGAGAAACAGCGATGAGTTAAGAGGCGAAATCGGGTAAACAATGCTGAGCAATGCGCCGGCCGCGCCCGCCATCAAGCGCGCCGATCCCGAAGGTCACAGCATTGACGCGGCTGACATCGACTCCCATGAGCGCCGCCGCATCGCGATCCATGCGCACGGCCACGATCGCACGCCCGATACGGGTGTCACGCAGCAGCCAGTAAAGGAGCAGCGTCAGCAATATGGCGAGCGCCATCGCGGCAACTCGGTCGCCCGGCAGGAAAATCGGGCCGAAATCGAACGAACCCAGAGGGTGAGCGAGGTTGATCTTGCGGTAATCGGCCGTGAACGCCACCAGCATCGCGTTGTTGAGAACCAGATCGAGACCGAAGGTGAGCGTCAGCGTGATCAGGACCGGCGCGGTGATGACGCGGTTGACCAGCCCTTTCTGAATCGCATAGCCCAAGACATAGAGCAGGCCGCCTGCGATGATGACCGACACGAACGGATGAATGCCGCCATAATTGATAAGCGAAAAGAGCGACATAGGATCCGAGCACGATGAAGGTGCCGTGCAGGATATTGATGACGTTCAGGACACCCCAGACCAGCGAAAAACCGACGGCGATGCAGGCATAAAGCCCGCCCAGCACAAGGCCGTTGGCCAAGATCTGCGCATAAATCATGGTCGGCTACCCGCGGACGCCTAGAAGCCTTGAGATGCGGATGCGGCAGCAAGTGCGGCCGCATCCTGGCGTGCGCCTACTTACCGATGAAGCGGAAGTCGCTCTGCTTGATCGCCGCCGGATGGATGACCACCGGCTTGCCGCCCTGGATCTGGAATACCGGCGGCTCAAGCGAGGTGATCTGGCCGGTCGGCCCGAACTTCACCTTGCCGTAAGAAGGTCTCGGTATCCATCGCTGCTAGCGCATCGCGGACCTTGCTTGGGATCGATCGAATTGGCCTTCTCGATCGCAAGCTGCAGGATCGCGCCCGCGGCAGCGGCCGAAGCCTCGGCGTAATCCGCCTCACCCTTGTATTTCGTGTCCCAAGCCTTGTTGAAGGCCTCGGTCGAGCCGAACACATCCTTGCCATTGTAGCGCACAGCCGGATGCCACCAGGCCGCGCTCGACACATTGTCGGCCAGCGGACCCGCTGCTTCGATAAACTCGCGATAGGCGGGACCTGCGATCATGGTGACGATCGTGCGGACGCAAGCCGAGTTCGTTCATCTGCTTGCGGATCAGGATCAGGTCATTGATGTAGCCGGTGGCGAACACCCAGTCGGGACTGCGCGGCTCGCATCTGCGTGATGGCGGCGCCATGATCCAGCGCACCGATCGCGTAGCGCTCGAAGGTGACGACCTCGAGACCGCGCTTCTTCGCAGATTTCTCCATTTCCTGCGCGATTGCGAGCGGGAACAGGTCGTTGCGCGCCAGGATGGCGACGCGCTTGATCGTCCTTGTTCTTGCCGGCGACGATGTCGCCCAGCGGCTCGGTGAGGGTCTGGTTGGGCGTGAAGGTGCCGAACAGATACTTGTAGCCCTGGTCGTAGACCTGTTCCGACGATGCGGTCGCGGCGATGGTCGGGATGCCGTATTTCTCCGAAACGCTCGATGCGGCCTTAGCCGCGCCTGATCCGAACGGCGAGAACAGGAAGTTGACCTTGTCTTCGGTGATCAGACGCTCGGCGGATTGCACCGCGCGCGGCGTGTTGGAAGCGTAGTCGACGTAGACGATCTCGACCTTGTAGGTCTTGCCGCCGGCCTTGATGCCGCCCTTTGCGTTCGCGGTTTCGGCCCAGAGATTATAGCCGCGCTGCTGCTTGATGCCCTCGGGCGAGAGCGGACCGGTTAGCGGCAGCGGCGCGCCGACCTTGATGACGTCCTGGGCTTGCGCGGCCGATCCCGCGATCAGGGCTGCGCCCAGGGCAGCAACAACTGCAACAAGCAAACGGCGATATCGTGTCATGACTGGCATTCCTCCAAACGGCCACGCAGTGGGATCATCGGCGTGTGCCAAGAATGTGCGCCCGCGAGTGAGCGGACAAGCGCAAAGAATTGGCCTGTGCGTTCTCGTTTTGGCAACGCTTTAGTTACGCGGTTTTCCAAGCCTAGGTTCACCATATGCAAGGGGCCCATTGAATCCAGCTCTTATGTCTGTTCGTATATGGAGAACGGTCGTTCCCGAAGCTCCAATGTCACAGACGCCGACGCGATATTTTCTGGAAGTGGTCCGGTGCGGCTCGATCCGGGTGGCAAGCGCGCGCCTCAATGTCGTGCCGTCGGCGCTGAGCCGCCAGATCCAGAATCTCGAAGGCGAACTTGGAGTTCCTCTGTTCGAGCGGCGGCCGCGCGGCATGGCGCTGACGGCCGCCGGCGAAATCTATGCGCGCTACGCTCAGGCGGTCACGCTCGAGTCCGAGCGCATGCGCGCCGATCTCGAGGAACTGCGCGGCCTGCGACGCGGCGTGATCCGCATTGCAACCGTCGAAGGGGTGGTGGCCGACAGCATTACAAGCGTAATTGCCAAGTTCCGAGCTCGGCATCCAGGAATTCGCTTCAATCTCGTCACGCTCGGTACCGACCATGTGGTTGCGGCCGTTCGCGACAACAGGGTCGACATTGGCGTGTCTTTTCACGCGCAGCCGGACGCGGCTGTCAGATTCGTGCGGCGGTTTCGCGATCCGCTGATGGCACTCGTGCACCCGCACAATCCGTTGGCCGGCCGGCGAAAGGTTGCTCTCAGGGAAGTCTTGTCGATGCCGATTGCGGTGCCAGAAAGCGGCTTCGGCATCAGGCGGCTGATAGACGAACAGTGCCGCCGGCTCGGTGAATCGCTTGTTCCCGCGCTCGAGACGAACTCGATTGAGGCTCTGCGCGGGTTCGCGCGCTCCGGCGCCGGGGTCACGTTCTTGCCCGGAAATTCTTTCCAGCGCGAACTCCGGCAAGGCGAAGTTGTGTCGATCCCGCTCGCCGATCGTGTGCTAAATCAATGTTCGATGGATTTCGGAGTCCTCGCCGGCCGCCATTTGCCAACGACGATTTCGCAGTTCCTTGCGATCCTGGATGTCGAGTTCAGCGCCCGGGATCGGCCAAAGCGTCAGAAATTGCCTTGATGTGACCGACGTCACTACTAGGGTATTCCTATCGCAAACGTTATCCTACTCTCGCTATGAAGTCGTATGGAAAGTTGCGAAGAAGGCCTGTCTTTCCCGAAAATCATATCCGAACGTATTGATGATGAATCCGGCCAATTTGACTCGGAACAGGGGCGGTTCAGTCCCCTTGTCCGGCACGAAAAGTCACCGATACAACTCAGCTTTGGAAACGCTTTTCGGAGCATGCACGAAAGATACTCCGACTTGGTCCCTTTTGCGCCAAATGACTTTGCACCAGCGTTTCAACTGAGGTTTCAGAGCGATATAAAATAGATTTGGAAGTCGGCGATCGCATCGCAATCGCGCTCCCGACCGCGATAGATCAGTCACGATGCAGCGTATCGACCCCATCGCCACGACTTCAAGATTGAGACCGCGGCGGTCGAACTCCCTCAGTTCGTTCATGCGCATTCGTGTCTCTCGACTTTGGGGCGGTTCGTAGCGGTCGAGCTAGAGACTAACGGGAGTGTTTTTAATTGAACAGATCACACAATTTCGTCCGCTGCGTTTTGCCTCGTAAAGACACTTGTCGGCTCGATCCGTAAGACTTTGGGGGGTGTCGCCTAACTGCATTGAAGCGACGCCAACGGATATCGTGATCCGGCCCATCGATTTTCCTGTGGTCCGCTTTCTGAATTCGCGGACCGATGCAGACCGTCTGATTTGCTCGGCGATAGAAAACGCTTCGCTTAAGCCGGTCCTATCCAAAATCACGGCGAACTCTTCTCCGCCATACCGTGTACCTATATCGCCACCCTTTAGATGTTTCTGAATATTTGCAGCCACCAGTCGGATTACTTGATCTCCAATTTGGTGGCCATACGAGTTGTTGATGTTCTTGAAATGATCGATGTCCACCATAAGAAGTGACACTTGGCCATCCGGAACACTGGATTGCCGAATTAAGCGAGAAAGCTCCCTATCAAACAACATTCGATTACCCAAGGAGGTTAGCGGATCGGTGAGAGCCTCCGAGCTCGCCTTTTTCAGATCTTGCTGCAAATTTCCAATTTGCTGCTTTGAGATTCTCAGGTTGGATTCAAGCCGTCGATTGGCCTCTTCCATTTCTTTCGCGGACTGCACTAAGCTCGTGACTATGGTCTTTAAACTCTCTCGATCTGCTATCGGAAGCTCTTCCGAAGCACGTCTTAGGCTTCCAAACCGATCACTGACGTCTCCAATAGCTGCGTCAACCATCTCCGTGACGCGACCGAGTTCTTCTGAAACTCTGCGGCCCAAATCAGAGAATCTGTCAGTCGTGTGACAATCGACTTCGGAACTTTGATCCCCGATTAACTGCAGTGATCGAGCGTCTTCTCTGGAAGACGCCCCACTCGCAGGCGCCTCGTTCCGAGATCGATTTGAACCGATTGCCTGGGAATACCAGAATGCATAATTGCTTGGGCTCGCCGGTAGTTTAGCAGCTTTAATTTGCCCAATAGCAATCTTTGCGAGCGACATGGTCCGCTCGATTTCTTCAATGCTTGTGGTCATGGGTTCGAAATATGGTCGTTGCGCGATATGAAAATTAGTTGAAAGATGTAAATCGTGAATGAATGCTTTCTCGTTGTAAGTGCGGAAGCGAAATCTGACCAAACTCTGATTGCACTTAAGTTGCAGGCGCGGTTGCTTTCGGCTCAACATTCAAGGGTATCCCGACAATGATCCGGTGTATGTCGGTTCAGGTGTCCGCCTTCCTCTCCGCGTTACGTGCCGTCATCTCTGCGACAATACTCGCCACGGTCGCCAGCGGTATTGCCGCGGCCCAGATCAGCCAAGATGCGACACGCGATCCCATGGCGGGCCATCGGGCCGAAACTGAACAGGCTCTCAGCGAAAAGGACCCGCTGCGCCGGCTGTTCTTCTTCGATCCGGTCGAGGCGGAGGGGCCTAATCCTGGCGTGCCGTGCAACCACCTCGCCGCACAGCGGCCGGAGCTGACGGCCGGCGAAGGTTGGGTGGCGGTGTTCGCAACGCGCGGCACGCCCGTTCGGCGCTTCCGCTTCTGGGTTCCGCCAGCGGCCGGGCTCGATGCGGAAGCTGCCACCGCCGCCGGCCGCGCCTTCGCGGCAACCCATGCCGGCGAGGCTGAAATCGGGCTCATTGGCGTGCGGCGCTTTGTCTGGTGTCGGTGAAAACGGCGGCAATTGATAGTCGTCAAGATGCCCTAACCACCCGAAGCTATATTCATCTTCACATTATCCTCCAAGGGTGCAGCAATGACGAATTCCAGCGAGATCGATAAGCTGGCAAGGCTGACCGATGCGCGATAGTTGGGGGTCAGCTTGTCGTATTGTGTGGTAAATGCCCGAACTTTTCAGCCTGTTTGAAGACGCTCTCGTCTGCTTTTTCGCACCCAAACATCGAGAGCAGAATTGGCGACTGGAAAATACGGCGCGATCCGCCGCCATTGATCACGCCCAGCCAAGAAGCATTGCGCCTCATAGTCTCCGCTCCAGATCACCGCAGCTGAGAAATCAGGACCAATCCATCCTGCAATGGGTTTATTGGGTTTTGACCCCTAGTATGCGCTTCTCCCTGACAAACGCTCGATCGAGAAGTTTTGCGCAGGCCCCTAGGAAATATCTGTAACTGCGCGTGTGCGCGACTTCATTGCACTGATCTTCGAATTGGCGCTAACGCGTGGGGCGGTCAGGACCTTCATCTCGCCACTTATGGTCGATCCGTGGGGATTGCTAACATCGAGCAACTACAAGCACCAGTACTACCCAAGACAATTCCTGAAGAAATTCAAAAAGTCTTTGGTGCGTCCACGGCCCCGGCTACGTCTTCGTCAACGGTCAACTGGTGCGGGTGCCTCCGCGCGGACCAATCATGGACATTATCTCTGCGGTTGCGGTCGTTGATCTAGCTGACAGTATGTCGCCAGAAGTGCGGCGGCGGATGCGCGCCATGGCATTCGACGTCATCAGTGAGATCGCAGAACTCCAATCTGCTCGACCGAAGGATCGCGGCTAACGAATGATTGATGCCGCGGGCGCTCGCCGTAACGCGCGCGGCTATTTGAAAACAGCGTCTCAGCAATAACCTTGGACCAAGAAGGTGCCGTATCTGCGGACCTTTTCAAACGCGCGATTGAGCCCCTGTGAGAAGGCATCGACCTGATCGTTATGACGGCCGGCGGGGAATGCCAGGATCTCGCGCCGGAATTCATCCATCCAAGGCGCATTGCGCGGCAAATTAACGGCACCAGCCTCGATGCGCGCGGTTTGCGCATTCATGCGCATGGCCTTGTCGCCGTTCGGAGCCACGGCGATGGCACGGATATTCTCGCGCTTCAGATCCTGGATCAGCGACATGCCGGAGCCCTTGTCCTCGATCAATAGAGCGTAGTCATTGACGAAATTGCGCCAGCGGCGGTGCATGTCCAGGACCGCGCGACGCAGGTCAGGATATTCAAGCCGCTTGCGCAGCACATCGAGGACAAAGACCGTCTCGCCACGAACGTGGAGCACGACGCACACAGAATAGCTCGCAAGCTCGCTCGAACTCATGGCGGTATCCCAGCTGACGATGATCCTATCGCCAGGTTGTCGGCCGGGCGCCTTGTCGTAGAACTGGAACCACTTCCACTTGATCAGATTGCCGCCATCGGCGACCGGCTCCTGCTGATATTGCGCTGAGAAGTCGAGCGAACCCATGGAGCGTCTGAGTTGGTCCAGAACTTCGCGTGGCTCCCGCTCCGGATGGAGAAGATCGCCAGCGCGGCGCAGATGCGATCGCGTCGGGCTCAACGCGATCCGACTGTCGGTCTCGGCAATTGCTGGCAGATTGAGATGGGCCCAGCCGCCTTGCTCCAGCAGATATCCGACCAGATCATCCACATGCAGCCGCTGCATGACCACGACGATGGCGTCCTGGGTCTTGTCATCCAGGCGGGTCAGCAAGGTGTTGGAAAACCATTGCTTGACGCTGTCGCGCGTTGCTTCTGAATAAGCCTCTTGCGGCTTCATCGGATCATCGATGATGACAAAATTGCCGCCGCGGCCGGTGAGCGTGCCGCCCACCGAGGTTGCGAGCCGATTGCCCCCGCGTGTGGTGGCGAATTCCAGCTCGGTATCCTTGGCGGCGCTGATTCGCGTTGCCGGGAACAACCGAGAATACAAGCGCGATCGCATGACCGCACGGGTATCGTTGGCGTGCTTGCGGGCAAGGGCCTCTGAATACGACACGCAGATAATCCGCCGCCTCGGGTCATGCCCGAGGATAAAGGCCGGGAAGGCGACCGAAGCGGAAATCGACTTCAGGCTTCGGGGCGGCACCGTGATGATCAATCGTCGGCTCTGTCCATGCAGCACCTGCGTCAGTGCATGAGCTATCGCTTCCAGGTGCCAGTTTGGCGTGAAGGGCACTCCCGGAGCTACGACCGGGAATGCCTCCTTAGTGAAGGAGTACAGATCGCGGCGAAGAATTGCCGCGACCAGGTTGGGATCGTGTTTCATGGTTAGTCTCCGCCGCCGCTCGGCTCACCGGATTTTCCGGGCGTATTGCGCTTGATGAAATCCGCAACGAGCTCGGCATCATTAGCCGTCATGGGCTCGTTGGAGTTGGTCTCCGGGGCTTCGTCAGCCAAGCCAACCGCCCGCATGATGCTCAGAAGCGAATTGCAAGCCTTCTGATCGCCCTTCATCGTGGCATTGATCAGCATCGCAATGATCGCATTCTGCTTTGTTACCATACGCGTGCGATCGCCCTCCCGAAGGGCGATGGGTTTGTCCAGCTCCTCTCGAACCTCGGTCCGCAGATTGCGCTTTTGCTTCGGCCGGCCCTTTGGATTGCCGGATTGACCCGGCTTGAAGCGGGTGGCGACCGGAGGTTGGCCGTAGCCCACCTCATAGGGACGCGTAGAGTCCTTGTTGTCGCGGTCGCGGGCCTCATTGGAAGTTTTCTTGGTCATGGACTGGCTCCCTCAGATGCCATTTGTCCGTGCCGCTTGCGCAGGCACGGGAGGTGGGGTTTCGTCGAAGCTCAGCCCGGTCTCTGCATGGACGGCATCGCGGCCGGTGAAGGCCTGCCACCGCCGGATGGCGACATCGACAAAGCGGGGCTCGAGCTCGAGCGCGTAGGCTTTGCGGCCCACCCGCTCCGCCGCCAGCAGGGTCGTCCCAGAGCCGCTGAAGGTATCGAGCACGATGTCGCCGCGACGGGTCACGTCCTTGATCGCGTCGGCGACCAACGCTACCGGCTTGACGGTTGGGTGCGACTTCAGATCGTCGAGGCGTCCGGCGCGGAAGGTATTGACGCCGGCATAGTGCCAGACATTAGAGCGGGAACGACCATGACGACCCAGCTCGATATTGTTGAGATGCGGCCTCGTCCCAACCCGGAAGACCCCGATCAGCTCATGCTGGCTTCGGTAGAAGGAACCCTGGCCCGCATTGGTCTTGACCCAGACCACGAGGTTGAGCATCGTCCCATAAACGTCGCCGCCAGCCTTGGTCAGCTCGCCGATGTGGCGCCAGTCCATGCACACATAATGGACTGCGCCTTCCTTGGAGACGGCAGCGGATTTCGTGAATGCATCGCCAAGGAACGCGAGGAACCCATCTCGCGAGAGTTCGCCGGATGCCATCGCGAATTCTGGGTGCTTGACCCGCCCGCGCCCGACGATGTCACGGACCCGCACGTTATAGGGCGGATCCAGGAAGGCCATGGCGGCCGCCCCGCCATCCATCAGGCGGGCCAGATCGCTTGGATCGCGCGCATCGCCGCAGAGCAGCCGATGTGATCCAAGCTGCCAAAGATCACCGGGCTTGGTCACCACCACCGCATTGGTCCATGCGGGGTCGAGTTTGTCTTCGCGATTGTCCTCTTCGAAGTCGACCACCAGCTGGTCGATCTCCACGGCCGCAAAGCCGGTGACCGCAATGTCCAGCCCGTCGAGCACCAGGAGCTCGGCGAGCTCTGGAAGCTCGATCGCCAAGCGCGCGCGGTCCCAGCCGGCATTTGCCGCCACCTTGTTATCGGCCAGCGCCAGGGCACGGCGTTTGGCCTCTGATAGCCCAGTCACCTCGATCGCGGGTACCGTCTCAAGGCCAAGAAGCCGCGCGGCCTCGTAACGGCCATGACCCGCGACGATCAGGCCGTTCTCATCGACAAGCACCGGCACCAGGAACCCGAAGGCCTGGATAGAGTCGGCGATCTGACAAACTTGCTTCTTCGAGTGCGTCCGGGCGTTACGCGCATTCGGCTTGAGCGCGCCAATAGCCGTCATCCTTATGCTGAGCATAAGCTTCTCCATTCGCTGAAGGCTGTGCGCTCACGCACAAGCCTTACGTGTTACAGATCAGGTTGTGAGAAAGCTCAGGCTCGAAAAAACCCGCAGACTTGCTGCAAGCGCTCACCGTGCATCGGCCACCGGCCGCTTTCGGTTATTGCTGGGTCGCTGGCACCGCCAGTCCCTCTCCGGCAGGCACCGCCTGCAGGCCTGATCGCATCGGCATCGTGAGCACCGCTCCAACAGACGCCTCTGCAAAGATAGATCCGGCACCGCCGGCCGTCCCGCCCCACGGACACCGTCCGCGAAACGTCAGCATTGACCTCCCAGAATCGTTTAGAATCATATCCACCAAACCAATAAAATAATTAGCCTGCCGAAATTCAAGTGATTCTCCACGGGGCGTACGTCATCAGCCTGATGGTGGGCTGGCGCACCAGATGCCGCATGCGTCCTTACCTCAAGACGCCCGATCCTCGCGTGTTTGCGCTTCGCTGTTCGACCGTAACCGTCCATTTCTAACACGTAGCTCAGGCCGCGGCGCTTGATCGGGCCCAATTCCATGGCAGGAGTTCGTCGAGGCCGCTCATGGGATGGCCGCTGGACATGCGCTCCAGCACGTCCTTGAGGTAGGCAAACGGCTCGACATCGTTGAGCTTAGCTGTGGCCATGAGCGAGGCAACGACCGCCCAGCGGATCGCGCCGCCATCTGAGCCGGCGAACAGATGGTTTTTGCGGCCGAGCGCGATCGGCCGGATGGCGCGTTCGACGGTGTTGTTGTCGAGCTCGATGCGGCCGTCATCCAGGAACCGGCAGAGAGCTTCCCAGCGGGTCAGTGCGTAACGGATCGCGTCGGCCAAGCCGCCTTTTGGTGGGATCCGTTTAAGCTGTGCTTCGAGCCAGATCTTTATGGCCTGGACCAGCGGCAGCGACTTGATGCTTCGTGTGGCTTGTCGTGCCTGGGCCGGTTGGCCTCGGATGGTCGCCTCGATCGCATAGAGTTCAGCGATGTGCTTGAGCGCTTCGGCCGCAATCGGTGAGGCGGTAGCCTCGTGCACCTCGTAAAACTTCCTTCGGGCATGGGCCCAGCAGGCTGCCAGCATGATGTAGCCGCGGTCGGTCAGCCGCTCAAAACCGGGATAACCGTCGACCTGCAGAGTGCCCCGGAATCCTTCGAGATGCGCGGCGGGACGCTCGGCGCGGCGATCAGGACTGTAGAAATAAACCGCCGCCGGCGGCTCGGGTCCATTCCACGGTCGATCATCGCGAGCATAGACCCAGAGCCGTCCGGTCTTGGTGCGGCCTCGGCCAGGATCGAGCACCGGGATCGGTGTGTCGTCGGCGAACAACGTCTGCGAGGCGAACACATGCTCGGCGAGTCGCGCCTGCAGCGGCTCCAACCACCAGACGGCGCCGCCGACCCAGTTAGCCAACGTCGATCGATCGAGCTCGACACCTTGCCGCGCGAATATCTGGCTCTGGCGGTATAGCGGAAGGTGGTCGCAGTATTTGGAAACCAGAACGTGAGCGAGGAGGCCGGGCGTGGCCAGACCCTTGGCGATCGGGCGCTCCGGAGCCGGTGCCTGGTGGATGGTCCCGCAGGCGCGGCAGCCATAGCGTGGCCGGCGGATGCGGATCACCCGAAGCCGCGCCGGCACATGATCGAGCATCTCGCTGACGGTCTCGCCGATCGGATGAAGCGGGCCGCCACAGCAGGGGCAGGCCTCATGTTCCACATCGAGATGAACGTGCTCGCGGGCCAGGTGCGCTGGGAGGCTCGGCCGCTCACACTGTGCCTTCGGCGTCTCGGTCTCGGCTGTGGGAAGCGGAAGGCTGGCTTCGACGCGCGCAAGGTCGGTGTTGAGGTCTTCGAGGCTGAGCTGCAGTTGATCGTCATCGATTCGCTCCGCACGTCGGCCGAACTGGCTGCGCTGCAGCTTCTTGATGATGAGGTTGAGCCGCTCGATCTCGGCCTTTGCTTCGCTGAGGCTGGCGCGCTCGGCCGCGAGCGAGCGCACCAGATTCTGCAGCGTCTCCACATCGTCCGGCAGAGTGGCAAGATCGATGTCCATGATCGGGAAGATACGCTGACTCGCAGATCGCTTCACCCGGCAACGTGGTGTTGAGTCAATCCGCCGCAGCGATCATCCCGCCACCGCCGGTCGCCACCGCTGTTCCGGCGCTCGCCAATCGACACCATCGATCAGCAGCGACAGCTGCGCCGAGTTCAGCGATAGCGTCTCGCCGGGCTCGATGCTCGGAGGCCATAGGAAGACGCCGTGTTCGAGACGCTTGGTGAACAAACAAAATCCAGTGCCGTCCCAGTATACGATCTTGATGAGGTTGGCGCGGCTGCGGCCCCGAAACACGAACAGATGGCCGGAAAACGGATCTTGCCGCAGCTCGCCCTGCACCAGCATGGCGAGACCATCGATACCCTTGCGCATATCGATGTAGCTCAAAGCCAGATGCACCCTTACATTCGGAGGAAGCAGCGTCATGACAGGGCCTCCTCGTAGACGGTCGAAGCGGTACAGGACGGCGCAGCCGCATCGGTGATCTGCACTGTGGCAAAGGTCAGGGCTGTCTCCGTCAGCTCCTGCTTCCATCGACGCAGAAGACGCTGAGCGACGCCATACCGGCGCGCCACCTCCGAGGCACTCGCGCCCGGTCGCGCTGCCTCCTGGAGAATCCATCGCTTGTCTGCGTCGCTGAACCGGCGCCGATGACCCTCGCGCGGCCGCTGAACAATGGGAGCCGCCGGTTGCGAGGAGGGATAAGCCCCCGGACTTAGGGGAGGACTAACGGGCGGACTTAGGGGAGGTCTTATTGGCCGGCGCCGATAGAGCAACTTGCGCTGTGGGGGCTCCGGTTCGAGCCTGAATATCTGGCGCCAGTTCTCGAATGCCTTCTGCGGCAGGCCGTGAAACTCGCAATATTGCCGCTGATTCAAGTCGCTACGCTTCCACGCCTCATGATGCGCTCGCCAGAAGTCCTCACGCTGACGCTTCCACGGTTGTTGTTCGCTCGCCATCCGTTCTCTCCTGATTTAGAAATCGAGGGCGAGAACAGATCGTGCTCATGAGTGTTCGGACAAGTGTGTGAGGATTCGACGCTTACGAACGGCTCCCTGATTCGTCAAATTCCTTCCCTGATATCGAGTTTAAATTCCCTGTTCATCCCGATAGGGAATTCGTCTGTAAGTTGCTGTAATCACCTGATATTCTCCCGCGTCTCTGCGCTCGAAGTAGCCAAAATGGTCGAAATTCCCTGTATTTTCCCGGTTATCAGGGAAACGCGGGTGGAGACGGGTTCGCACACGACTGCATGCTCCGCCATTACCTAAAACAACCGACGTCTCTCCATTTCGGTGCAGCTGCGTTTAACCGCTGGCACTGGACGTTTCTGTACCGGACCTCGGTACTGGCGTGTTGGCTGCTGGCTTCAAAATCGTTCTCTGACGGCCCTTTTTCTCCGGACCTCAGTACTTGTACTCCGGTCAAAAGACCCGAGATTGTATTCATCGAGCCTCCGGAAAATACCTCTGTCGTGCCTCGGGCCACTTGACCGAGTCGCGTTAGGCAATCTGCGACAGCTGCCTCAATGGTTTCCACCAAATCTTGCTCGGATCGGTATTGCGACCAAGGCAAGCACGGCCAGTCCGCCAAGCGCCACAAGCACCTGCGGTGACAGGACAGTTCCCACGGAGAATTCCTGACCGGTGTCGAAGACCGCTCCAAGTCCCGCACCCGCAACACTGTAAACCACAGTTCCAGGGATGATCCCGAAAATGGTCGTCAACACGAACACCTTCAATCGCACGCCCACAAGGGCAGGCACGATGTTGACGAGGAAAAACGGAAAGAGAGGAACCAGGCGCAGCACAAGCAAATACGACCACGCGTTCTTGCGAAGGCCCTCACCGAGCGCAGCTGCTCTTGGACCGAAGGTATCCAGGGTGCGGCCGTCCATCAGATTTCGCGCAATGAGAAACAATGCCGTCGCGCCAATCGTCGCACCGGCAACGGCCAAAGCTGCGCCGTAAACCGCACCGAAAAGAAATCCGCCCGACAGCGTGAGCACGACTGCGCCGGGAATAGAAAGCGCGGTAGCGAGAACGTAGATGGCCATATAAAGAGCTGCGGCCGCAATAGCATGTCTATTCACCAAATCGACCAATATCTTCCGGTAGGACCGAAGCGTATCGACGGAAAGAAGTTCGCCGACACCAGCGAGATGGAGGCTGGCGATCGCGGCAAAGATCGCGATAGCGAGCCAGACGCGCCGATCAAGGGCGAGGCGCTTCCAGCGTGAACGTTGACATTCCGGCACGGCCGTCATTGCGCGATCTTCCGCTGGACTCAAGGCAACAGGCGCTGAATTGTTCGAACCACCGTCCTCATTCGATCGCCATAAAGGGTGGGCGTGAAATACTGACCCGCCACTTTTTTCGACATCTCCGACAACGTCGGATAGGGCGCGATCATGGCGGCAATCGCCGACAGTTTCAGGCGCTGCCCGATCGCCAGGCCCCATATTCCGATCAGCTCACCGGCATGTGGCGCCACCAGAGTGGCACCGAGAATTCGGCCTCGGGCGCCGACGATGATCTTGGCGAGACCGTTCGTCGTTCGTTCCGCCTGGGCTCTGTCGTTCGCGCGCAATGGCTCGATCAGGATCGATACTGAATATCCCTCTGCACGCGCCTGTGCTTCGGTGAGACCCACATGCGCCAGCTCCGGATCTGTATAAGTGACCCACGGCAGCGCATTGTAATTCACTTTCGCGGGCAGCGAGAACAGCGCATTGCGGATGACGATACCAGCTTGATATCCAGCGATATGAGTAAATTGCGGTCCGCCGCAAACATCGCCGATCGCAAAGACCTTCTTGTTGGTCGTTCGCAGCCGCCCGTCGACCTTGATACCTGTAGGGCCGTAATCAATTCCTGCTGCGGACAGATTGAGACTGTCGAGGTCGGGCATACGGCCCGCAGAAACAAGGATATGCGTGCCGGACAATTGGCGAACGCCGCCGCCGTCCGTCCGGATGGCCGCAACAACGTTGCCGTCGCTGCGAGCGACCGATGAAACCTCTGCGTTCTCGAACAGCTCGACTCCTTCTTTCCGAAGCGCCTCTCTTACAATTGCAACGGCCTCGGGTTCGTCGCGAGGCAGGATTTCGAAGCGCTCGACCAGGGTGACGGCAGAGCCAAGTCTGCGAAAAGCCTGGGCGAGCTCCACGCCGATCGGACCGCCTCCAACGATGATCAGATGGTCCGGCCGCTCGCGAAGTTCGAAAATCGTCTCGTTTGTCAAATAACCGGAACGATCCAGACCGGGGATCTGCGGAATGGCAGGTCGCGATCCGGTTGCAATCACAAATCGCCGGGCTCGGATCAGCACGTCACCGGCAATCAACATGTCCGGTCTCACAAAGCGTCCTTCGGCGCGAATGACTTTGACGCCGAGACCGGTGAACCGCTCGACGCTGTCATGCGGCGCGATTGCAGCGATGACGGAATGAACATGCGCGTGCACCCGGTCGAAATGAACCTCCGGGGAGATGCTCGATATCCCGAACCGGTCGCTATCCCGCATTGACTGCGCGCGCTGCGCGGCGGCGATCAGTGCCTTCGAGGGGACGCAGCCAGTATTCAGACAATCGCCGCCCATCCGGTCGCGTTCGACAAGCGCGACCTTTGCGCCCATCTGCGCGGCACCGGCGGCAACAGAAAGCCCGCCGGAGCCTCCTCCAATGACGCAGAGATCGAAGCGCTCATTCATCGCAGCGACACGGAGATGTTCATCGCTTGGACTCGGATCGGGGCCTCAATTTCAGCAAGACCGGCCTCGGTCAGAATCGGAAGCTCCGGATGAAATGCGAACGCGACAAAGGCGAAGGTTACGTGATGCGCAAGCGGGCGTCGGGATGCGGACTCGACGATCGATACCGCGCCAACCTCGCGGCCCTCCGCGATCCGATCCTGGTCAAGAGCAGACGCAACCCCTTCCGTCCAGGACAGCTCGACGCCGTCGATCGTCATTCTGCCGCGCTCACGCAGAAAGCGAGCGACACCGCTATGGGCCGCTCTCCTCGCGGCACTACGACGACGCGGGCCATCGGATCGATCCCGTCCGGAAGGCGTCCTTCGAAGAGCGCGTAAGGCTCGGCGCGCGTATCGTAAGCGACGTAAGGATTCTTCCCGTATGGACGCAAAGCCGGATTGGCCGGAACGAGGACATCCGAATTCGGATTCTTCTCACGGAATTCCGCGAAAGAGACGACCCGGGACGGAAGCATGACCAGCGACTCGCCGGCGAACTTGCCTGCAATCGCCTCCCCTGTGAATTGCTGCCACCAGCTCTCGGTCTGGCGGTCGTACATGATCAGATCGGAGTTCCGCAGCAGACCGGTTGTGCCGAAGGTCAGCACCTCACCGCCGAGTGTTCTGTCGAACACAACCGACGCATTGCACAAAGGACAATAGGTGACAGCAACGGATTGACCGCCAACCACGTCATTGACGATTTCGTGCCAGGTCAAAACGCTCAGCGGATACGCCCGGGTCTCCGAGCCGACCGACAGCGCGATGACGGGCTCGCGATCCGCATATCGTTTGGTGCGGGCCACCGCTTCGAAGTGCGGTTTGTCGATCGGTGGAATCCCGTCGCGTGGCGGACCGCCGGCCACGATCTCGGACGGCGGTACGGTCAGGCGACTGAAGTCGGTTCTCCAGCTCTGCTGCCAGCTGCGCAATCTCGGCTCCGGCCGGAGCTGCGACAGTCGCAACTAAGCCCAGAGTCAAAAGCATTGCGCACAGCCGAAAGACCAATGTCCGGCCATCGGCTCGTACCGGCCACCGGCTGACCGAAGATGGCAAATTGGAAGACGCATTGTTCACACATGCTCTCCTCAGCTGCCATGTTGCCATGCGATAGTTTGAGGGCATGAGCGCGTCGCAGCCTTCTTTCGAAGTGGCATTCCTAGCGCAGCTTGTCAGTCTCGCCTGTATCTGGTCGCTCACGCAATTTGTACGACACAGCGCCGTACGTGGCGACGAGATAGGGTACGCAATAGGTCAGCAGCATTTTGGCCCAATTCACGTCCGTGTAGCCCAACAGCGCATCGCCCTGATTGATCACGTTGAGGATCGTCCCGACGATCAGCGCTACATAAAATGAGCGGCGCGGAATCCCATCGGAGACGGCGCATTGAAGCCAGGCCACAATTTTGGAAATCACCTCGTGATCCGCTGACGTGGAGATGCTCATGCGATTCCCAGCAGTGCCGGCAATTCGTCAAGGCTCTTGATCTCACCGTTCGGATTCCCCGGAAGGCGCTCACGTCGCTGTCCATAGCGGTTGCACCAGACCACCTGCATCCCGAACGCCGATGCAGCGTAAGCATCCCAGGCATTGGACGAAAGGAAGCAAATGTTCTCCTTCGGAAGGCGAAGTCGGTCCACAGCCAGCTGATAAACATTTCGGTTCGGCTTGTAGACGCCAACTTCTTCAACCGAGAGAACCGCATCGAACAAGCCGCCACCGAGCCCTGCGTTATTGACGACCCGCTCGAGCATCTGAGGGGTGCCGTTCGACAGAATGGCCAGACGCAGATCGGCGGCCTTGAGGCGACGCAATACGGCCGGAACCTCCGGAAACGCATCAAGCGTGAGATACAGCGCCATCAGCCGATCGCGAAGGTCCGCCCGCTGCAGGCCCAGCGTCTCCATGGCGAAGTCGAGCGCATCACCCGTGACCTGCCAAAAGTCCGCATGCCGCTCTTGCGCTGCACGCAGCCACGTGTACTGCAGCTGCTTGTCGCGCCACAGGACCGTCAGCCTTTCGAAATCATCGCCGATTTCCACCCGGCAACTGCGTGCCGCGGAGGCAAAATCAAACAATGTCCCGTATGCATCGAAGACGCAAGCTTGCACGTCGCCCAGTGTGGTCATCCGAGACACTCGCTCGCTCAGAGGGTCGTATCAAGGTCACGACTATCTTTCGTCTTGCTGTACAGGGCAATGGCAATGAGCTCCCGGGCTCCGCATACGCTGGAGGACGTAGCGCGCGGAGCCCGAAAAACGCTCGGGGGAGACTAAAGCTCCTTTGGCGCCTTGCCCCGGATCTGCGGCCAGTTCGCGTTGGCCTTTGTGAGGTTTCCGGGGATGTCTTCCAGCCAACGCTTTTGAGCCGGCGCCCCGACATTCAGATAGAGCTTGCCGTCGACGATGCGCCAATACGCAGGATCACCGTCAAGCTTCTTGCCGAGCGCTGCACCCATCGCGCAAAAGCCGCCGAAGGCCGGTGCATACTTCGCCGGGTTCTTTTCGAATTCGCTGCGATTGGCGGCGCTGGCGAAATAGTACGTCGCCCCATCATATTTTGCAGAGAACTGCTTGTCCCCGGTCGTCGGCTTGCCTGCCGTGAAATAGGCAACCGGATCGTAGCCGTGCAGAGCGATGTCGGCGTTGTCGACGTTGATCGCGGCCTTTGAGCCCTCATCATATGCGACGGACACCGCTGGCAAGGCGGACAAAGACGAAACGATGACGCTCGCACCCAGCGCCAATTGCAGCAGCTTTCGGCGGTGCAACGGTGTGAAGTTCTTTGACATGTTCTTATCCTCGACGATTAGGCCACCAAGCTTGACCTTCCGAGGGTTCGTCATGCAGGCCAGAAGAGTTACCGGCTTCACAGCGATGTGAAACAGGTCGTCTCGGAGCGAGGGTCAGGTAGGGTCTGCGGCTGTCGTGGGGATGCGGAACGGTTTGACGCGGGGACCGGATGCAATGCAAAGATCAAATACCGGCTGCGCGACGGCTTGGATCCAACACGTTGCGCCAATTGAGCAGATACCGCCCGAAAGCGCCGGAAATGCAGGTCAGCAGAACAACAGTCCCAAACTGCCATACCAGGATCATGAGGCTGGCATCCTGCGGATGAAACAGCCTCAAACCGAAACTGCCGAGCCCCGCCGCCGCCAATCCTCCAAGAGCCGCGGTCAGATACGGCACGAGCGGCGCTCCCCGCCGAAGCATGACAGCGATGGCGACCGCGGGAATGATCCCCACGAGCACGATGGCCGGGAAACAGAACAGATCGATCTTGAAGCCGGGACCGAAAGAACCGGTCTGGGCCAAGCTGGACAAGCAGCCCTGCCCCAGACTCGCGAGCCAGATCGAAAGCGGCAGCAGGGGAAGAATGACCAACTTCCGATCATAACCGGGAATGGTTGTTGCAAAGGCCGCATAGGCGGCGCTGACCCCGGTCGCAAACGCGGCGAGCAATTCGATGACGAAACGAGTGTCTGCGAATTTGGCAAGGAGGTCACTTCGCGGCGCCATCACGAGCACGACCAACGCCACATAGGGAATGGCCACCGCCAGCCAAATCGCCGTACGCCGCCATGGGCGCGCCAGCGGCCGGATCGAACCCGACGACTCCGCCAACCGCTCTATAAGCCGATCGGTTTCCATCATATCATTCCTTCTTGAGCGTCTTACGCAACGTCAACACCGCCCGGTGCACCGACACCTTCAGTGCCGCAATACTGGACCCACTGACTGCCGACGCTTCCTTCAGCGACATCTCCTTCAATTTCAGCAATTCGATCGCTTCGCGCTGCCCGGCGGGGAGCAAACCGATCGCTCGCCTCAATTCCTCCGGATCGCCGTAATCTGCCTTCTCGAAATTCGCGTCTGGGTCGGAAAAGGTTACAGGCGGCGCCTCCACCCGAACCTCATGGGCTGCTCGGCGCACATGGCGCCGACCGCTGTCGATCATGCGATTTCGCGCAATGGCGATGAGCCAGGGAAGGAACGGCCGCTCAGGATCGTAGGTCTGCCGGACCGAGTGCACCGAAATCAGAACATCCTGAACGATGTCTTCCACGTCCTCCTTGTCGATAAAGGGCCGCTCGCGGCGGATAACGCGGCGAACGATCGGCGCGATTTCCGCAAGCAGCTGAGCATAGGCGCGTTTATCTCCGTCCTGGCCCGCCTTCATCAGCGCGGCAAGTTTGTCGCTATCATGCCTTACTTGCGCCATCTCAGACCTTCGACCGATCGGCCCACGCCCGGAACGAACGTGCCCTTGTAACTTCGTGTGGGCCTTGAACGAAATCAATCACAGGTGAAAGCAAATGTTGACTTGCCTCAGGTTTTCCTGTGGAGGCCTGTCGATCACACATGGACTCGACAACCGCGGAAACCGAATTGTCGACCTTTCTTGAAACGCTTTCCGACCCGACCAGGCGCAACATTCTGGGATCGGCTGCAGCACTTTTCGTCGCATCCATAAGCCGGCCAGCGGTGGCGTCGCAAGACTGCTTAACGAAGGCACTACTAAAAGGCGAACTTCCGGTAGTAATCTTCCGTGCCCCGCGCGTGCTGCCTCCAGTCACGCTGTTCCGCCTTGAAGGTGGCCACCTGGATCTCGCGTCGCTTCGGGGCAAGCCCATCCTCGTCAATTTCTGGGCCACGTGGTGCCAGCCCTGCCGCCGGGAATTGCCGATCCTGGATCGCTTGCTCCAATCACGCCGGATTCCCGACCTTCGCATCCTCGCGGTCTCGCACGACAAGGGAAATCGCAGCGTCGTGGATCGTTACAAGACGGCCAGTGGATTGCGGGAGCTTCCTATATTTCTCGACCCGCACGAGTTTGTGGGCTTCGCAAACCGCGACAATCCGCACAAGGCTCCATTCGCTCTCTACGGCATGCCGATCACTCACCTCGTTTCACGTTCGGGACTTGTGGTCGGATACGCTTCAGGAAATATCGATTGGCTCAGCGAGCCGGCATTGCGGTTCCTGGCCTGTCTCAACGACCTTTAGCCTTGCATCCGAGCGAATGTACCAGAAGCGCCGCTCCCATGCGGATCGCCGACGCCGCGTAACCTTTTTGCCGCCCTCCACGAACTCATCGTAACGGCTGGCGGGCAGGAATGCGTTTTGCCTCGTGCAACTCTTACAAGGCCGCAATTGAGCCTGGTTTGCCGAAAGCCGTTGAAAAGACTGGCTCAAGGAGAAATAGAAATGTCTGCCCTCAAGAAATCTCTGCGAACACTCGGCGCAATTACCGCGATTGGCGGGCTCGTGGCGGCCGCTCCGGTGGCGTCTCGCGCGCAAACCAACCCATGTGCCCCGGCCGCGCGGCGCGGTTGCAAGCCGTGCGCGCCGAAGGCTCAAAAGGCGGGAAATCCCTGCGCGCCCGCGGCCAAGAAGGCAAAGAATCCTTGCGCTGCAAATCCGTGTGCGCCGCGAAAGAAATAGCCCAAGGGAAGCCTTTTCCATATCTCGCAATGGCCGGCGGACGCCTCGCGCAATCGCCGGCCAAAGCCATGTCTGTTCAGGCCGGCGCCATGACTCCTCAAGATCACCTTGCCAACCTTCCGGATGCGCGGCTCGCAAGTATGGCTCATGCCGGCACCGAGATCGTTCGCTGTATCGAGGAGCTGGGAGCCTCGGCCAGCAATCTCGTTTTGGATCTTCTGCGCGACGCCGACGCCTTCTTGGAGTGGGATCATTACCCGGACGGGGACGTCTACGACGAACACTCGGCATGCCAGTATTACTTTCATGCTCATGCACCCGACGGCAGGGAGCAGGCCGATTTTGGGCACTTCCACACCTTCATGGACATTCGAGAGACGCATCGACTCAAACCCGGTTGCGTGTCACAGCCGCAATTGACTCACCTCGTCGGCATCTCAATGACGCCCTCCGGGTTCCCGGTCAGGCTCTTTACGACCAATCGCTGGGTGACCGGGGAGGCTTGGCGCAAAGCTGCCGACGTAATTCCCAAAATCGACCGCTTTGCAATTCGACGCTTCGTCGATTCTCCGGTTGACCGATGGCTGACCGCAATGTTCGTCCTGTTCCGACCTCAGATCGAGCAGCTTCTGATGGATCGCGACCTGTTGCTGCAGGGGTGGCAATCGACGCATCCAGACGAGGACGCGTTCGAAGACACACGCCTGGAACTCATGTCATCCCTTGATATCTCTCTTTTCGAGCAGATTGAGGCGCTTGATCGCGAATTGGACAGACGCGCCGCCATTTTACCGGTCTCCAAAAACGACGGCACGCGGCGACAGGCTCGATTGAACTCCACTCCCACCAGCCGTTTCATCGAACGCAGGAGTTAAGACATGCTACGTTTCACGCTCGCTTCGCTGACTGTGTTTTTGATGGTGTCTACCGGTAGCGCCGGAACTGTTGGCCCACGCGCTGGCTGGTCCGTCATCGACACCAAGCTGTCGTTCTCGGCTCTCGTCGAGCGCCTTGAGGCAGCCGTCAAAGCCGAAAAAATGGGGCTCGTCACGGCCGCGAGTGCGTCCGATGCTGCCAAGGCCGCCGGCTTCACGATACCCGGAAACCGGATTGTCGGCGTCTATCGCAACGACTTTGCAAGGCGCATGCTGGCCGCCAGCGTTCCTGCCGGAATCGAAGCACCAATTCGCTTCTACGTCACCGAGAATCCGGATGGGACGGCAACGTTGTCCTACAAGACACCGAGCACTGTGTTCGCTCCCTATCTGGACGAGGGAAAGGACGCGCTGAAGTCACTTGCCGGCGAGCTCGACGCGATATTTGCGCGCATCGCGGTTGCCGCCACGAAATGAGTGGCTACACTACATCGGACACAGGTGGTCACACGTTCGCGATCGCAGAGCAATGAAAGTCGTTCGGATCTCAGAGCCGATCCTCGTATTCGGCGGACCCTACAGCAACCTTGAGGCAACGAGGGCTTTGCTCGGCGAAGCAGATCGTCTCGGCTTCACGCCCGAGCGGCTGATCTGCACCGGCGACATCGTAGCCTATGCGGCGGACGCCGCAGAGACTGTGGCGCTTGTTCGGGACAGGGTTCGGCATATCGTCAAGGGGAATTGCGAGGAAAGTCTCGGCGGCAATTCAGTGGATTGCGGCTGCGGATTTCCGGAGGGCAGCGATTGCTCGCGTCTTTCGGAGGCATGGTTCCGACATGCAGCCGGTCAATTGGATGCCGACGACCGACTGTGGATGGCAAGCCTCCCCGAGCGTCTGGTCCTCGATCTCGACGGAATTCGCCTCGCGGTGGTTCACGGCAGTTTTGGAAAAATCAACCGGTTCGTATTCGCCTCCACCGGACACGACCTCAAGCTGAAAGAGATCGAAGACGCCGGCGTTCACGGCGTTATCGGAGGGCATTGCGGGCTGCCGTTCACGCAGTCCATCTCCGGATATCTCTGGCACAATGCGGGCGCAATCGGAATGCCCGCCAACGACGGAACGCCCCGCGTCTGGTACACCATCATCAGCCGCATTGCTGCCGGACTCGCAATCGAACATTGCTCACTCGCCTACGATCACGTTACTGCCGCCGAAAAGATGCTGCGCGCGGGACTCCCCGATGGGTATGCTTTCGCACTTTCGAGCGGATTATGGCCGAGCTGCGATATTCTCCCACTCGCAGAGATTCGCGCACGCGGCCGGAGACTCGAGGGCGGGACCGTGGTCTGGAAAAAGCCCGCCCAGCTGCAGATTCAAACTCGACGGCCACGGGCAGCGAAAGCCATAACATTGTGGCCGCCCAGCAGATCGCATCAGCGCCAAGGCTCGACGCACGAAAGTTCCGCCAGCCCGAAGTAACGGCAACAGGCGAAAAGCGCGCTTCCGTCGACTTCGACGGGTTGAAGACGCTCTGGTTCAATACCGGAACGCTTTGCAACATCGCCTGCCGCAACTGCTACATCGACTCTGGCCCCCGAAAGGATCAATTGTCTTACCTTTTGCCCGGCGAGGTATCGACGTTTCTGGACGAAATTGATCACGGCCATCTTGGTCGGCTGGAAATCGGATTCACCGGCGGTGAACCATTCATGAATCCGGGCTTTTTCGCGATGCTCGAAGATGCCCTCTCTCGTGAGCATGATGTTCTCGTATTGACCAACGCGATGCGCCCGATGCAACGCTCGAAGGCCAGGCTTCTGGAGGTCAAGGCGCGTTACGAAGATCGGCTTAGACTGAGAGTGTCGCTGGATCATTTCACGCCGGAGCGTCATGAGGAGGAGCGCGGCGCCGGGACATTCGCTCCCACCATGCAGGGTCTGACCTGGCTTGCCCGTTCCGGCTTCAATATCTCCGTCGCCGGCCGGACGATGTGGGGGGAGCCGCTTGAGAGCCAGCGCGCGGGATATGCACGGCTGTTTGCCGAGCATGACATCGATATCGACGTGAACAGCCTCGAGCGTCTTGTTCTTTTTCCTGAGATGGAGCCACGCGTCGACGTGCCCGAGATTACGGAGAAGTGCTGGGATATTCTGGGTTCATCGCCACAGGATCTCATGTGCTCGCAATCGCGCATGGTCGTGAAACGCAAGGGGACCGATCGCCCTGTCGTCCTGGCCTGCACGTTGCTTGCTTACGATTCACAATTCGAATTGGGTCAGACGTTGAAGGAGTCTGCGCGGCGCGTCTGGCTCAATCATCCCAATTGCGCCAGATTCTGTGTCCTCGGAAAGTCATCCTGCAGTCCCGCCAAGGCAGCGAGCGCTCCGGCTGAAGCTTCGCGCGAAAGTACAAGAACGAGCCGGCTTGCCGGTACCGAGGCATGATTCGCACGACAGCCAACTTCGCCTGCAATCATCCTCCCACTTTGTCCGTGATTTTCAATCCAGCGCCGAGCTTCACAACAACTTCCGGCGCCACTGCCAATAGTCTTCGACCGTGTCGACGTCGCGCAGGCATGTCGCTAGTTCGACCGACCGCTGCCAGATCCGAGTCGTATCGGCCAATGCGAACTCGGTCGACCAGCGGACATTGTCGAATATCCGGCGTGTGAGCGGCCGCGCATGTCGCGCAATCAGCCAGAACCCGCCGTCCCCCGATGGCCCGAGCACGAGATTCGTTCCGGTAACTTTTTTCAGGGCGTTTGCGACATGACAGGCTTTGACGCCGGGGATGTCCGACCCGATCACTATGATCGGACGGCCCGGCGGCGCCTGCAGAAGACGCGCCATACGTTCTCCGAGCCCGCCTGCACCTTGCGCGAGCCTTGGCAGGCTCATCGGCCAGAACCTTGCGCAGCGTCGGTTGTCCGGCGAAACCGCCAACACCAGTTGCCACCGTGTGTCGCGCGCGAGATTTCGGATCAACCGATCCGTCGTCACCCGGTAGAAGCGCAAAGCCTCGGTCGAGCCAATCCGCCTGGAAAGACGAGTTTTGACCTTCCCAGGCAGAGGCGCCTTCACCATCAGGATCACAAGAGGTCTCGGCCGCGATTTAGTCATACATTTTGACAATCTTCGCAGGAGACACTCCCAGAAAGTAAAGGCCAAGACAGATCAGATTTCTCGCGCTGCGAAAGAGATATCCGTTATGCCGATATTTCTCGGCACTCGTGACAACGGATGCGGGAAGTACCCTCAGGCGGCGCCTGCCGATCCGGCGGACGATATCTACGTCCTCCATCAGCGGGATGTCCGAGAAGCCTCCGATCTCATCGTAAAGCGCGCGTGATATGAACAGACCTTGGTCCCCATAGGGCAGCGCCAATAATCGCACACGAAGAGCGACCAGATGCTCGAGCAAGCGCGCTCTCAGATCATCGTCGTCGAGACCAAAAGAAAACACACCTGCGACCTGCCTGAATCGGACCTGTCCCGAAAACGAGACAAGCGCATTCGCCCAGTCACCGCTCAGGCAGGTATCCGCATGCAGGAAGAGCAGCCATTCCTGCTTGGCGGCAAAAGCTCCGTCGCGCAGCTGCCCGCCACGACCTTTTCGGGAGCGGACGACAGCGCAGCCGAGGCTTGCCGCGATTTCGGCTGTTCCATCGCTCGAGCCACCGTCTGCAATGAGGACCTCCTTGATAAGCCGAGGTCGGTAAGGCGCCAGTATCTCCAATGTGCTGCGAAGCGTGCGAGCCGCATTGAATGTGGGAACGATTACGCTAATCATAGCTCTGACCCGGAAAAGCAGTGAAAGCTGCGCGTTCGCACACAGAAATCATCTCCGGCCAACCAACCTTTCGGCAACCCGATCTTGTCGCGACGGCTCAACCCTGGGTGTCGCTGTCGGATTGCGTCATGCTGCCGGCGCAAGGCTTCTCGGACAAATGCTTGAACCTCTCCATGAAACGTCGATCAAGCCAATCCTTCCAACGCCAGACCCAATGCCCGCTCACCGTGACGCCATTGCGCGTGCCTACCGCATATCTCTCGCCTGTCGAAAGAAGATATAGCGCTTGCTTTTGCGGCTGGAATTTCACGAGCCGCCGTCCGTCCACCGCACGACGTATATTTTCAGCCAGCACCGGCCCCGCACGAACGGCATAGACGCCCGACTTCGGCAGGCTGCGCGGTTCGAACGCCATCGTATCACCGGCAGCGAAGATATTGTCATGACCGACAACCCGCAAATGCTCGTCGACACGCAGGAACCCGCTCGCGTCGACAGGCAGCCCAGTTTCCGACAACCATCGGAACGGTGCCGCTTGGGTCGCCCAGAGGATAGCGTCCGCTTCTATCTGCTCGCCCCGCTCCAGATATAGGCGTCCACTTTCGACCCGAACAACTCTGGCGTTCGTAACGACCTCGATACCGCGTGACAAAAGGATCGTTCGAAATCGCCTCCTGAAGCCCGTCGGGAAAGCAGGCAGTATGTCCGCTGCGTCGGACAATAGCGTGAATGACAAGCCTGCGGGGTCGAGTCCGGCGCGCGCGATCTTGGACTTTAGACGCGACTTCACGGACAGCAGAAGTTCGACGCCGCCGGCCCCTGCCCCAACCACGGCAATATGCGCCTTCCCTTCGCGCTCAATCGTTCGCGAGACGAGCGCTTCAAATCGGGTCAGGAACCGGTCAATGGGCTTGATGGCGGTGGCATGTTCGGTGGCCCCCGGCACAGCGGCGGTATTCGGCGCCGAGCCGATATCGAGGGACAAGATATCGAACGGTACCGGACCTTGCCCCTTGCAGGTCACGGTCCGACTGACAAGATCGATTCCGATGGCCTCGTCACGAACCAACCGAGCACCCGAAAACTGAGCGAGCGGTCTGACATCGATATGGGCATCGTCGTATCGATAATGTCCGGCGACAAGACCAGGCAGCATCCCCGAATAAGGAGTAAAAAGATCGCGGCTGACCAAGGTTAGACGAGTGCCCGGGATGGGCTTGCGGCCAAATCGGTGCAAGGCAATGACGTGAGCATGGCCAGCGCCGACGAGCACAATCTCTTTCGGCTGAGACATCATCGAACTGCCGCGAAAGTCACGATGCGATTCATGCTCGTCTATCGCCCGTCCAGTAGCGTGGTGTATTGCAGGCCGATACTGTTGGCGATCTCCTTCAGCTTTGGGAGCAGTACGTTGTCGACCTGGCTTTGAGGCAGCGCGTCGCGCAGAAAAATCAGCGCCATTGCGGCAACTGCCGTGTCGCCCGAAAACACCGGGACTGAAATCGCTCGCGTTCCTTCGATCGGGGTGTTGTAGTCTTGAAGGCCGTAACCCCGCGCCAACGCCTCGGAGATACGACGTCGCGTGGCTTTCGCGACGTCGATTCGTTCAGAAAGCTTTTCCTGCATGAGGGCTGATCGGATAACGTCCTCACGTCGCCGCGGTTTCGACCAGGCGAGAAGTGCGATACCCGAAGCGGAGTGCAGAAGCGGAAATCGCACATGCTCGAACCGCCGCAGATTGATCGGCGCGCTGTCGCGGTTGGACACCTCGATGACCATGGTTGCGCCTTCCCGCACCATGAATTCCGCCGGCCATTTCACGATGGTCGCAAAGTCGTTGAGCATACGGCGAATGGTGAGTGTGGGTGCGCTCTCTCGATCGATCGAACTGAACAGATCGCGGACCCGGGGCAGCAGCCGGTAGCCCTTGTTCTCGGCACGCTCGACATAGCCTGCCGCTCTGAGCGTATGAAGCAGGCGGACGATCGTCGCCTTGGGCAGGCCCGTGGCATCGACCAGCATTGAAAGGCTTGCCGGCGAAAATTCGTTGATTGCCGCAAGCAGTGAAAGCCCCCGCTCCAATGCATGCACCGTCTGCGGTGTCTGTGGCTCAGCCATCAGCCGTTCCAAAAGCCGGATTAATAGGTTCCGGTTTGTGGTCCACTGTACGGACCTCTGGTCTATTCTGCTTTCCCCCGATCCCGTTGTGAAGTCATTATTTCCCCAACCGCCGCAAAAGGCGGAGCGACAACTCAAGGGAGGATGCAATGCGGGTTGAACGTCCAAGCCGACGGTCGGTTCTGAAGGGCGCGGCCGTGTTGCTGGGAGCGACAGCCGTGCCCAGCGCACGCGCGCAGAACCAAAACACGGTTCGCTTGATTTATCCATTCGCTGCGGGAAGTGGTGGAGACACCATGGCCCGGATCGTGGCCGAGAAGCTGAATGCTGGTCTATCAGCGTCGGTGATCGTCGAAAACCGCACGGGTGCTGCCGGGACAATCGGCGTCAAATCGGTCGTGACAGCTGAGCCGGACGGCACAACGCTGCTGTTTGTGCCGAACCCGCCGGTTGCGATCTATCCACATTCTTACCCAACCCTCGAATACGATCCAGTCCGCGATCTCACGCCAATATCCTTGATTGCCACCTTCGACGTCGCGCTCGCGGTTTCGTCGAAGAACGACATCAAGACGGTCAAGGAACTGATCGCCTGGGCGAAGGCCAATCCTTCGCAGGCCAATTACGGTTCGCCAGGTGCTGGAGGCCTTGGCCATTTCTTCGCGGTCATGGTCGCAACCGGCACCGGGCTGGACCTCAAGCATGTCAGCTATCGCGGATCGGGAGCGGTCATGACCGACCTGCTCGGCGGACAGATTCCGATCGCCGTGGTTCCGCTCGGCGATGCGCTTGAACTGCATCGCGGCGGCAAGGCGCGCGTGATCGCGACATCGGGCAACGAGCGATCGCCGCTCCTGCCTGACGTTCCGACCATGAAGGAGGCCGGCATCAACGCCGAAGGCCAGGGATGGTATGCGGTCTATGCACCAGCCAAGACGCCGGCCGAGACCGTCAAGCGGCTCAATAAGATCATTGTCGATGGCCTTGCGGACCCAGCAACCAAGGCGAAGGTCCTGGGTTTGAATATGGTCCCGAGAACGTCGAGCCCCGAAGAACTCGCCGCCTTCCGCGACGCGGACAGCGCCCGCTGGGCGCCGGCGGTCAAAGCATCAGGATTCAAACCGCAACAATGAAGCTGTTCTCGTACAAGAATCGCCCGGTTCATCTCGGACCCTACCCGCTGGAACGGCTGCGCCGGTCGCCGGTGCTGCCCGACCTTGCAGCGGTTCCGAAGATGGCGCCGGTCTCGTTCGACGACCCGCACAATCCGGAATCGCTCGTCAACGCGATGACGCGCTATATCGGCATGTTCGACGTGGTGCGGGACGGCGCGGTCACGCCGATACCCGCGGAGATTCCGGACGACCCGCAGGAGCGCTCCGATCATCTGAAGGCGGCCGGCTATTACTACGACGCCACCATGGTCGGCGTCGCCGCCGTTGCCGGAAGCGACTCTGCTCGACACGCCGATCCGCAATCCGAGCCTGCCGGTCCTGGTGGCCGAACTGGAGAAAGGTCAGCCCAAGAGCTTCGCCGCCGGCATCGATGTGATCTATGCCGACGTGCTGGACTCCGCGCGCAAGACGCTGGGGCCGATCCCGCATCACACCCACGCGCTGGTCTTCCTGGTCGAATATACCCGCGATCCGACGCCTTCCGAACCCGGCACCGACTGGTTCATGGACAGCCAGGCGCAGCGCGCCGGCCTGCTCGCGGCCAATACAGCGATCCTGCTGTCGAGCTATATCCGCCTGCTCGGCTATGAGGCGCGTGCGCATACGGTGACCAGCAGCGACGTCGATCTGAACAAGCTCGCGGTCGCGGCGGGGCTTGCGCATGTCACCGCAGATGGTCGACGCAATCGAAAATCCCTATGTCGGGCGCCGCTTCGGCCTCGCCGCCGTGACGACGACGCTCGCGCTTGCACCCGACCTGCCGCTCGCCGCGCCGCGTTTCGCCGACCGGCTCCGCAGCCACGGACCCGCCTGGTGGCTCGGCAAGGGCACCGCCAAGAATGCCTTCAACAATGTGCCGTATAGCCGGCGCCCGTTCCATCTCGGCGCCTATCCGTTCGAAAAGCTGAACCGGCGCGACGAGACCACGACCTTCATCGACGAGCCGCGCGTGCCGCGCTTTCCCAAGCGCGCCGATTTCTTTGCCCGCGCCGTGTTCGGCGACATGGGCAAGGAGATGCAGAACAACGCCAAGGGCGGCTTCTATGTGCAGAAATCCGCCATCGGCGCCTGCGCGCGGCGTGCGCTCGGCGCGCTGCTGCTGCTGCAATTCGGCGAGGCGCGCGGACCGGTCTCGGCGTCGGTCGCCGATCCCGCGGCGCAACGCCGCGAATGTGAAGGCCGCCTCCTACTACATGGCCACCGACGCGGTCGGGCTCTCGCGCTGTCCGGAATGGGCCTATTACAGCCACGATGCTGCCGGCAACGTGATGAAGCCGTACCACAAGAACGCGATGTCGATGCTCTACGACCAGGGGCACGAGACCTTCGAGGGCGCGAGCGGCGACGACTGGATTTCCGTTGCGCAAAGCATGCGCGCCTATCTGCGCTTCTCGCTTCTGGGTGGCGTGATCGCCGAGCAGATTCGCAGGCTCGGCTATTCGGCGCGCGTGCATACCGTGCTGGATGGCGACGTGCTGCAGCCGCCGCTGCTGCTGCTGTCCGGACTGGGCGAAGTTTCGCGCATCGGCGAGGTGATCCTCAATCCCTATCTCGGGCCGCGGCTCAAATCGGGCATCGTCACCACCGACCTGCCCTTCACGCTACGACAAGCCGCTCGACTTCGGGCTGCAGACCTTCTGCAACAATTGCAACAAATGCGCGCGCGAATGTCCGTCGGGTGCGATCACCGCCGGACCGAAGCTGATGTATAACGGCTACGAGATCTGGAAGTCGGACGCGGAAAAATGCGCGCGCTACCGGATCACCAATCAGGGCGGCGCGATGTGCGGCCGCTGCATGAAGACCTGCCCGTGGAATCTGGAAGGGCTGTTTTCCGAAGCGGCGTTCCGCTGGGTGGCGATGCGCTTTCCGGGCGCGGCGCGCTGGATTGCATGGCTTGGACGATCGCCTCGGTCGCGGCGGCATCAATCCGGTCAAGAAATGGTGGTGGGACATCGATCTCGATCGCGCCACCGGCCAGCACAAGCGCGCGAAGGCGACCCATGCCCGCGGGCTCAACCGCGAACTCGACCTCAAATACGAGGATCAGACGCTCGCGGTCTACCCCGCCGACGTGATGCCGCCGCCCTACCCGGTGCCCTTCCCGGTCAACCGCGAGGCGGGCATCGAACGCTATCGTGCGATGCTGTCGCCGGACGAACACAAGGCGCGGATCGCGCGCGGCGAAACCGCTGGCCTCGTGCCGCAATTCAAGATGCCGGACGGACCGCCGCCGGTCTTTCCGGTGATCCTGAAGCGACGCGAGGACATGGCCGAGGATATCGCGCGTTTCGAATTCGTTGCAGCCAATGGCGGCGAATCTGCCGAAATTCGACGCCGGCGCGCATGTCGACGTCGTGATCGCGCCGGAATATCTGCGGCAATACAGTCTGGCCGGCAACCCCGCCGACAATTCCAAATATGTGCTCGGCGTTCAGCGCGAGCCGCAAGGCCGCGGCGGCTCGATGCTGATGCTGCGCGCGTTCCGCGAGGGACGGCGCGTCTTCATCTCGCCGCCGCGCAACCACTTCCCGCTGCGACGAGGATGCGACGAAGTCGTTCCTGTTTGCCGGCGGCATCGGCATCACGCCGATGCTCACCATGGCGCACCGGCTGCATGAACTGGGCCGCGATTTCGAACTGCATTACAGCGCCCGCAGCCGTCCGTCGGCCGCGTTCATGTCGGACCTGTCGCAGGTGCCGTGGCACAACCGCGTGCGGCTGCACATGAAGGACGAAGGCGCGCGTGCCGATTTCGACGGCTCTGCTGCCGCGCTATCAGGACGGGTTTCATCTCTATACATGCGGATCGCCGCGCTACATGGACGGGCTGTTCGCGATCGCCGATGCCAAAGGGCTGGCCGGAAGAGGCGCTGCACCGCGAATATTTCACCGTTCCCGAGCCGCCGGATTATGTGAACGAGCCGTTCACGCTGAAACTGGCGCGCAGCGGCAAGCAGATCGAGATTCCCGCCGACAAGCGGGCAACCGACGTGCTCGCCGAGATGGGCATCGTCGTGGACACGAAATGCTCCGACGGAATCTGCGGCGTTTGCGCCGTAAAGGTGCTGTCCGGCGAGGTCGAGCATCGCGATCACGTCCTGAGCAAGAAGGAACGTGAACAGAGGATGATCCTGTGCTGCTCGCGAGGCGCGCAGGCCGGCAGCGAGATCGAAGTCGACCTTTAAGCGGTGCAGGCTGCGCATTCGCAATCATGCTGCGGACGGAGAATGTCGACATGGCGGATGACACGTACCAGAACAGACAGAATCTGGAGATTTTCTGCTGGCCCGAATTGATGGAGACCTTCCAGACTCTGGTCGAACGGGTGATGGTCGCCGAGAACAATCTGAGCCGACAGATCCGCAGCGAGATTTTCACGATGGCGAGCATCGCCGGCGGTTGTCAGCATTGCCAGGCGCATGGCGCCTACACGCTGCACATGATGGGCGTCGACGAGGACCGCATCCGCGACATCTGGACCTTCGAACAATCGACGGAATTCAGTGCGGCGGAAAAGGCGGCATTGCGGTTGGCGCGAGACGCATCCCTGGTGCCGAACGCGGTCGAGCCTAAGCATTTTGCCGAGTTACGCACACATTACTCCGACCGCCAGATTGTCGAGATGCTTGCGGTCATCAGCCTTGCCGGCTGGTATAATCGCTGGAACAACTCTATCGCGACCGTGACCGACCAGGAATCGGTGGACTGGGCGGAGTCGAACCTGAAAGCGATCGGGTGGGAATTGGGCAAGCACGCAGGCGCTGCGCACGAGCAGCGACGAAAGCATCCTCGTTCTACCGATCCTGATCGCATCGAGTATTAGTGCTTGGCAGCGCAAGCGATCCGGGTCGCCCATAATTTTGATCCAACGGTTCACTAAGGAGAACATCACTGGACCAAGGAGCGTTACTACCGCGCCTGCCCTCGTTGCCGCCCACTCTCTGTGACGCCTGCGAAAAGCGAGCTGATCTCGCCAACGCTCGTGGGGAGCGCCACGCTTAAATTGTGTAATACATTGCCAATATTTGGCTAACTGTCGCGAGGATGACAGTTCCTCCTGTGCCGACTACGTTAAGGTTCGCTGGATTACGCGGGGCTACAGAGGAGAATGTTAGATTACAGTTCCTCTCTCTCCGCCATTTTTTTGCGCGCGTCCGCCCCGCCTATTCCGCGCATCCAACTCCGGGTTCGAGCTTCGTTCTTCACCCTCTGCCGCCTGTCGTTCGTCGTTGACCCTTGACGTTCGGAACGAAGGCGCTCCGTATGCTTGCCGCGCGATCATAAAGCGGCCACCCCGCTCACCACGATCGATGACATCTTCCGGCGGGACGTAGCGCGAACACTCCGCGGCCCAGCACAACCAGCAATCTTTGAGCCGGACGTGAGCCGCTTCACATTCAACGGCAGGTCACCGGATTAATGACGTCAGTGTCCCTCCCAACCTCAGGAGACACTGATGGTTGCCCAAAAATCCCGACTTCCAAATCCGTTGCCTTGTTGGGCCACGATTTTGGTATTCACCTTCTTCGGAACCGCGCAGCCCGCTCGCGCGGAAAGTCCTCTCGCCCGGAATCTGGCGCCTGCCGCTGGGCCGGGCATCATGACCACCGGTGTGGCCCCGACTGGCCCGGGCCCGGTCGACGACTCGCTTTCAAGCGTTCGCGATCTTCGCAATCTCGGTTTGGGCACGATCAACGAACTCAATGAGAATGCCTGGGATTTCGATGATCCCGACAGCATTCCCGGCTTTGCATCGCAGCCTTACAATCCGCGTTCGAAGTCGGAAGGTCTCGACTGATCGCGTCCGATCGCGCAAACCCGTAGCGGCCTCTCGATGCTCGCTACGGGGGCGCGATCGCGCGCGGTCAATTCACCAATCGTACGGCGCCTATATCGGCTGTATCATAGCCACCTAATTCCGCGCCTCTGTCGTGCAAGGAACTGGAACGCAGGAAATTGAAAAAAACCTGCGGGCCTGGCAGGAAATAGTCGTGTTGCCTTAGAACAAGATCGAAACGCTCCCACGTCAGCGGCACAAAATCAAGTCCTGCCGCGCGCGCAACGGAGCGAGTTGCAATCCCGCAATCGGCCCGTCCTGATCGGACCGCATGGCCGATCTCATCTCCTGTCGGACAAATCGACTTTTGAAGCGCAAGCTCGTCGCTCGCGATACCGGCTCGGGCGAGCAGTTTCATCAGCAACAATTGCGCGCCGGCGCCGCGGGGGCGCTGCGCCACGCGCGCGCCAGACTTGGCGACCGAGGCCATATCGCCAAGTTTCAATGGATTGCCCGGCGCGACCATTATGCCTTGCTCCCGCCGCGCAAACGCGATCACCACGGCATTCTGCAGATGTGGAGCATTGGCGACCGCCGCAATATTTGTCTGCTCCGCATCCTCATCAAGCGCGTGCAGGTGGATTGCGGCGATCAGGACCTCGTCACGGGTCAGCCGTCCAAGTCCTTCTTCGCTGCCTTCCGGAAGGCTGGCCAGCCCACACCCGCTCTCACGAAGCGCCCATTCCAAAAGCGGATCGTGGCTGCCGCCGACGATCGGAGGTGCGGCGGCCCGTGACATCGAGGCAGGGCCCAAATCCGCCGAGATCCAACGGTTGAGCGCGGCACGAGGAAAAAGCCATTTGCCGGTCACCTTCGTGCAGGGCACGGCACTTTTCGCGACCAGTTCGTAAAGCTTGCGCTCCGAAAGCCGAAGAAACTCAGCCGCCTCCTCAGTGGTCAGCAGTTCCTGCATGGCCGTTTTCCTGCACTGTTATGAACCAATTACGAATTTGACCATTTCAGGGTGCCCTGCGCAATATTGCAGAATGATGCCCGAAAACGCTTCCGCGCTCGATCTCGTGCTGTCCGGCGATCCCACGCTGTTCGCTATCGTCCGGCTGTCGCTACTGGTCAGCTTGTCTGCGGTAGGGCTCGCCGCACTCATTGGCGTGCCGTTTGGCGCCCTGATTGCCCTCACCCGATTTCCAGGGCGGCAAGCCACGGTCGTCGTGCTCAACGCCCTGATGGGCCTGCCGCCTGTCGTGGTCGGATTGGCCGTTTTCCTGGCTCTGTCCCGCTCGGGACCGCTCGGGTCGTGGGGGCTCTTGTTCACGCCAACAGCCATGATCGTCGCGCAAACGATATTAGTCACACCGATTGTTGCTGCACTAACGCGTCAGGTCATCGAGGATCTGTGGATCGAATATCGGGACGAACTCACCGCGATGAATGTCGGCCCTGCGAAAAGGGTGGCAACGCTGGTCTGGGACGCACGTTTCAGCCTGGTCACGGCGCTGCTTGCCGGCTTTGGACGTGCGGCCGCGGAGGTCGGTGCGATCATCATCGTCGGCGGCAATATCGAAGGCTTCACCCGCACGATGACGACTGCGATCGCGTTGGAGACGTCGAAGGGTGACCTGCCCCTGGCGGTCGGACTCGGCATTGTGCTGATAGCGATAGTGATTGTGATCAACGCACTGGCCTGGAGCGCACAGCGGGCTGGTGAGCGATTGGCGGGATGAACATGCGCGCGCCGTCCTCGGATCTGCCGATCAGGTTTGAAAACGTGACGGTCGTGGCCGGCGCGGTGACGCTCCTCGAGCGAATCGATCTCACCTTGATGTCAGGCCCCTTGACCGTATTGATCGGTCCGAACGGCTCGGGAAAAACTACGTTGCTTCGGGCGGCAATGGGATTGGTATCGCCATCTCAGGGAAGCATAACTTGGGGCGGGCGAACCGACGTCCCACCGTTGCGGCGGGCCATCATGTTCCAGCGGCCAGTGATGCTGAGACGCAGCGTAAGCAGCAATATCCGTTACGCTTTGAACATCGCCGGTATACCGCGTGCGGAACAAACGCATCGCATACACGACGCTCTGGCACTCGTCGGGCTCGAACATTTCGCCAGTCGCCCTGCCCGCCGATTGTCCGGCGGCGAGCAGCAACGGCTTGCGCTTGCGCGTGCGCTCGCTCGCGATCCCGCCGTTCTATTTCTTGATGAGCCGACCGCAAGTCTCGACCCGGCAGCCACCAAAGCGTTCGAGGATGTCATTCGTGCCGTCAGTCAGCGGGGCATCAAAGTTGTCATGTCGACCCATGACATTGGCGGGGCACGCAGGCTGGCCGGTGAAATCGTGATGCTGCACCGAGGCCGCGTGATTGAAACGGATGCGGCATCGACCTTTTTCAACGCACCCAGGACCGACGCAGCAAGGAAGTTCATCGTCGGAGAACTACTCGTCTGAACGAACCGGGAGGAATTGAGATGTTGACCCGCCGTCACCTGATTGCGATCGCCGCCAGCGTTGCCTTCACCGGCTCCGCTTTTGCCCAGGAACAATCAATCGTGGTCGCCTCGACTACGTCGACCCAAGACTCGGGGTTGTTCAGCCATATTCTGCCGCTCTTCAAGGCCAAGACGGGAATTACCGTCAGGGTCGTCGCACAGGGAACCGGCCAGGCACTCGATACCGGGCGCCGCGGCGATGCCGATGTCGTGTTCGTTCACGCCAAACCGGCGGAGGAAGCGTTTGTCGCCGAAGGCTTCGGCGTCAAGCGCGAACCCGTCATGTACAACGATTTTATCCTGATCGGGCCCGGAAGCGATCCGGCCGGCATAAAGGGAACGAGGGACATCCTCGCCGCGCTCAAAGCGATAAAGGAAAAAAATGTCGCGTTTATTTCACGCGGCGATAAATCCGGCACTCACCAGGCTGAACTCAATCTCTGGAAAGCCGCCGGTATCGATATCGCAAAGGAGAAAGGTCCTTGGTACAAGGAGATCGGACAAGGAATGGGAGCCGCGCTCAATACCGCTTCCGCGTCGAACGCCTATGTGCTCGCTGACCGCGGTACCTGGCTTTCCTTCAAGAACCGCGGCGATCTCGTGATTGCTGTCGAAGCCGACAAGCGGCTGTTCAACCAATACGGAGTCATCCTGGTTAATCCGCAGAGGCATCCGAGCGTAAAGAAGGAATTCGGACAGCAATTCATCGATTGGCTGGTTTCGCCGGAAGGACAAAAGGCGATTTCCGACTATAAAATAAATGGAGAACAATTGTTCTACCCGAACGCGAGCGACAAGAGCGCATGACGGGGATGGCGCTGGCGACATCGACAAGTCGAACTATCAAGCGCGAGAGCAAATAGCCGCCGCTGCGGCAGGTTGAGCATTCCGCCCGAAATTGGTGACTATGCCAGCACCGGCTGGTGGCATGGAACCAATGCGCGTGGTTCGAATTAACAACGCAGCCATGGCGGACGCTGTCTCCGCCAAGGCGTTCTCGCGACATGAATTACGCGAGCGTCAAAGTTGGCCAGATTGGAGAACGCCGTGAAAATTCTTGTCGCACCAATTATGCTGATGCTCACTCTGGGCTCCGCAGCGGCTCAATCATCCTCTCCAGGCGGCGACGCCTCCAGGGATCTGACCAATTGCCCAGCAAGTGACGCGCAGAACTCGACGTCGGGTTCAGCATCGTCGGATGCGCAGGCGGTCGAGAAGAGCGCCATCCTTCCGTCGGCTGAGGGCCACGAAAAATCGGCGGCGCCGACTGTGCAAAGAGATGGAGAATCGGTTGAAGCGCGCTCAGACTGTCCACAGGATGCCAAACAACCGAAGCCAAAAAGCTAGATCCGCGAAAGTTGCCGAGCGTACCGGCAATCCGGCAGCCTTGCGACAATCGGCGCGAAGCCAAGCGTTACGAACCCAGCCGTAACGATGGCGTGTGTCTGGCTAGTGCCTCTTACCCGCTCTGCCTACGTGCATGGCCAAGCAGGAGCGAAGTGGAGGGGCGAAGCAACAGAGTCCTTAAGGAGCGAACATGCGCATCTTCATACTTTCGGTGGCCACGGCCGCGGTTCTCGGATTGGGCTGGGCTTACGGGCTGAGTTCGATCCAGCAAAGCATCGCCAATGCTGAAGCGGGCTCTTCCGTGCGCCTGGATCAGCAGGAAGCTGTGAACATTTACGGCCGGGCGGGTTGAGGCAGCCGCAAAAATCCGGGCGCGCTGAAGTCCGCATTGATTCATGCCGTCGTTGGCCGGGATCTGCCGATTCCCGCGCGTCACCGGCTTTAAATGCAATCGGCCTGTTGGTCGCCGGACCGCTTTGCATCGAGCCATAATCATTCTAATGTGCTGCGTGACATAGGATTAGCCTATGCGCGACCGGGGAGGACTTTTCGAATGCGCGCTTTCCTTGCCGCATGTTTGGCCATTGTCGTAATCGCCGTGGCCGGGTATTTCGCGACCAGTGTGGCCCAGCGCCTCAGCGGTGTCGCCTATACGACCGAGGGCGCCCGAATCAAGCAGAGCTGGACCTATCGCAGGCTTTCCAGTCGCGCCGCGCCCGGAGGGCACGGTATGGCGATGCCAACAGGCGCGAGCAATCTCGCCGACGACTGCGACGTTTCGACCACGCTACAATGGATCATGATCGATTTTGGCGCCAGTGATGCGCCAACCTGCTCCTGACGGGACCGGCCTTCGCTGCGTCAAGGCGGCACAAACAAAAACGCCCGGCGATTTCGCCGGACGTTTTTATTTTGGATCAATCTCGAGCCGTTATTCGGCTGGCGTCGCACTCGGGGTCGCTCGCGCTCCGGCAATGCGACGGTTCTCCTCTTCGGCGAGCCACAGGCTGTGATGCTGCTTGGCCCAGTTCACGTCGACTTCGCCGTTGCCCATTGCCTCGAAGGCGCCCTCCATGCCGATCGTGCCGATATAGATGTGCGCCAGCATGGCGGCGATGAACAGCACGGCCACGATGCTGTGCACGATCTGAGCGACCTGCATTCCGGCGATGGTGAGGCCGCCATAGAACGGGAACATCAGGATATAGCCGCTGACCGCGACCGCAGTGCCGCCGAGAACGACAATCCAATAGATCATCTTCTGACCGGCGTTGAAGCGATAGGCCGGCGGATGATCGTTGCCGATGATGCCGCCGCCACGCTTGAGCCATTCGACATCGACGCGGTTCGGGATGTTGCCGCCGATCCACATCAGGAAGATCAGAACGACGCCGATGGTGAAGGGGAAGCTCAGATAGTTATGTGCGTATTTTCCCCATTGCGACCAGCCGGCGAAAGCGGCCTCACCCATGATCGGCAGCAGCAATGCCTTGCCGAACGTGATGTTCAGCCCCGAAACGGCAAGCACGATGAAGCAGGTCGCCGTCATCCAATGCACGAAACGCTCGAACGCATTGAAGCGCACGATAGTGCGTCCGGATCGACCGTTCTGGATTTTCACCATCCCGCGGATCAAATAGAAGCCCACCAGCAGAGCCAGCATGCCGATGATCGCAACCGCCACCGATCCAGTAGCAGCGTGACCTGGTGGAATTCGCGCCACTCGCGGCCCGCGGGCTGAATAAGCACGCCCTCCTTCTTGTCCGGGATCGTGACGCGGCCCTGGATCCTGTTCAGCTCCTGAAGGAGCTGCTGCTCATTCACCGCGCTGGCGTTCGGGTTCACCGATCCGTCCGGATTGCGGTCCTGCGCGCTGAGCGGCGCGGCAAAAGCGACAATGCAAAGCATCACGAGCGCGCCGATCGCCATGCGCATGTGGATCGTAGACTTTCTCATCCCCGCCTCTCCCATTTTCTGTTGTTGCCATGAGACTGGCGGCCGGAAGAGCTCCCGGCCGCGCATCTCGCGGAAATCAGGAAGCGATGGTTTCCTTGTAGGCCGTCTTCCAGCCCCAGGCGCCGGAGCCGTAACCGCGCTTCACCACGCGCTCCTTGTAGATCTGCGCGATGATCTCGCCATCGCCCGCGAGCAGCGACTTGGTCGAGCACATCTCCGCGCAGAGCGGCAGCTTGCCCTCGGCCAGGCGGTTGGCGCCGTACTTGTCGAACTCGGCCTGCGAGCCGTCGGCTTCCGGACCGCCGGCGCAGAAGGTGCACTTGTCCATCTTGCCGCGCGAACCGAAATTGCCGACGCGGGGATATTGCGGCGCGCCGAACGGGCACGCGTAGAAGCAATAGCCGCAGCCGATGCAGAGGTCCTTCGAGTGAAGCACGACGGCGTCCGCGGTCGTGTAGAAGCAGTTCACCGGGCACACCGCCGCGCAAGGCGCGTCGGTGCAATGCATGCAGGCCATCGACACCGAGCGCTCGCCCGGCTTGCCGTCATTGATGGTGACGACACGCCGACGATTGATGCCCCACGGCACTTCGTTTTCGTTCTTGCAGGCGGTGACGCAAGCGTTGCACTCGATGCAACGATCGGCGTCGCAAAGAAATTTCATACGAGCCATTGTTGCGTCTCCTTATGCCGCGCGGATCTGACAGAGCGTGGCTTTGGGTTCTTGCATGCCGGTCACCGGATCGTAGCCGTAGGTGGTGAGCGTGTTGACGCTCTCGCCGAGCACGATCGGATCGGCGCCCTTCGGATATTTGCTGCGCTGATCGACGCCCTGGAACCAGCCGGCGAAGTGGAACGGACACCAGGTCACGCCCTTGCCGACACGTTCGGTCACCAGCGCCTTCATGCGGGCTTTCGATTCGTTCTCCGCGCCAGTCACCCAGACCCAGCCGCCGTCCTTGATGCCGCGCTCGGCGGCATCCTGCGGATTGATCTCGACGAACATGTCCTGCTGCAAGCTCGGCGAGCCACTTGTTGGAGCGAGTTTCTTCGCCGCCGCCTTCATATTCGACCAGGCGGCCGGAGGTGAGGATCGAGCGGGAATTGCTTGGCAATGCCCTTGTCGACCGCGGCCTTCTGGACGTCGAAGCCGATATTCGGCAGGCGGAACTGCCGCGCATTCGGCAGCGTCGGATATTTCGCGACGAGATCCGGACGCGGCGTGTAGATCGGCTCGCGATGCACCGGAATGGCATCCGGCAAGTCCGAACGCATTCGCACGCGCCTTGCCGTTGCCGTAGTGAATGCAGCCGTGCTTCATCGCCACGCGCTGGATGCCGCCGGACAGATCGATCGACCAGGCCACGGCATCGGGATTGGCGGGATTGATCTTCTGGATCACCGCCAGTTCGGCTTCCGTGAGATCCGTGTCCCAGCCGAGCTTCTTCAGCACGCCGAGGTGAATTCCGGATAGCCGTCCTTGATTTCGGAGTCCTAGCGAATAGGAGCCTTCGGCAAGCAGATTGTGCTTGACCTCCTTGTCGACCTCGTGCCCGTTCTCCAGCACCTTGGTCTTGATCACGCGCTCCACGCCAAAGCGAGCGCGGAACGTGCCGCCGCCATCCATGACATGAGAGATTGGTATTGTAGAGCTGATGGGTGCCGGGATGCTTGAGTTCCGGCGTGCCCCAGCACGGCCATGGCAGCCCGTAATAGTCGCCCTTGGCCGGCCCGTCCTTCGCCCGCAGCGTGACGCAGATCGAAGTCCTTCTGGTTGGCCATGTGCACCTTCAGGCGCTCGGGCGACTGGCCGCAATAGCCGGTCGACCATCCACCGCGATTGATTTCGCGCAGAATGTCTTCCGGCACCGGCAGGTTGTTCTCGACCTTGATGTTCTTGAACATCAGGTCGGCGAAGCCGAGCTTCTTGGCGAGCAGATACATCACCTCGTAGTCGTTCTTCGATTCGAAGATCGGCTTGACGATCTGCTCGCCCCACTGGAGCGAGCGGTTCGAGGCCGTGCGCGAGCCCGACGTCTCGAACTGAGTGCAAATCGGCAGGAGATAGGTGCCGTTCTTGCGCTCGCGAAAGCACAGCCCAGGTGGTCGGATGCGGATCGGCCACGACCAGAAGCTCGAGCTTCTCCATGCCCTTCGGCGACTTCCGGCATGCGGGTGACGGTGTTGCCGCCATGCCCCATGACGAACATCGCCTTGACGTTGTCCTTCTGCGAGACCTGCTCCTTCGGCAGCAGCGTCGCATCGAACCAGCGCGTCGACGGAATGCCGGGCGGCGTTCATCATCTTCACCGGTTTGCCGTCGGCGCCGGTGACGGTGTCGAAGCGGCCTTCGAACCACGAATAGTCGACCTCCCAGACGCGGGACCAATGCCGCCAGGCGCCTTCGACGAGGCCGTAATAGAGCGGCAGCGTCACGATATCGAGGCCGAGATCGGTTGCGCCCTGCACGTTGCAATGGCCGCGGAAGATGTTGGCGCCGGTGCCGAAGCCGCCGACATTGCCGGTGGCCAGCAGCAGCGATGCAGAACGCGCGCACGTTGGCGGTGCCGACCGTGTGCTGGGTCGCGCCCATGCACCAGATCAGCGTCGACGGGCTTCTCGAGTCGCGAACATCTTGGCGACGCGCTCGAGCTGCGCTGCCGGGCACGCCGGTCACGCGCTCGACTTCTTCCGGAGTCCACTTCTCGACTTCCTTGCGGATGTCGTCCATGCCGTAGACGCGCTGCTGGATGAACTGCTTGTCCTCCCAGCCGTTCTTGAAGATGTGCCAGAGCATTCCGTAGATCACCGGAATGTCGGTGCCGGACGGATGCGCACATATTCCGTCGCATGCGCGGCGGTGCGGGTCATGCGCGGATCGATCACGATCATAGTTCGCCTGTCTGCAGTTCCTTGCCTTCGAGCAGGTGCTGCAGCGAGACCGGATGCGCTTCCGCCGGATTGCCGCCCATGATGATCATGGTCTTGGCGTTGCGGATGTCGTTGTAGCTGTTGGTCATCGCGCCGTAGCCCCAGGTATTGGCTACGCCCGCGACGGTCGTCGAATGGCAGATACGCGCCTGGTGATCGACGTTGTTGGTGCCCCAGAATGCCGCGAGTTTGCGGTTCAGATAGGCAGCCTTCGTTGGAGAACTTCGCCGAGCCGAGCCAGTAGACCGAATCGGGCCCGGACTTGCCGCGGATTTCCATCAGCTTGTCGCCGATCTCGTTGATCGCGATCGTCCCAGGAAATCCGCTGTCCACTGGCCGTTGACGAGCTTCATCGGGTATTTCAGACGACGATCGCCATGCACGAGCTCGCGCACCGAGGCGCCCTTGGCGCAATGCGAGCCGCGATTGATCGGCGAATCCCAGCCGGGCTCCTGACCGACCCAGACGCCGTTCTGCACTTCGGCCATCACGGTGCAGCCGACCGAGCAATGTGTGCAGATATTCTTGCGGATGGTGATGCGCGGCGCCGGTCGGCATCGTGCCTGCGGCTTCGGCCTTGCGCATCGCCGGCAAGCGGCAGCGCTCCCACCGTCGCGAGGCCGCCTGCGGCGAGACCCGAACGGCGCAGGAAGGTGCGGCGATCGAGGCCGCCGACCGATTGATTGCCAAGCGAGGCGGCAAGGCTGCCGCGGCGCTTCTCGCGTTCTGTCCTTTTGATCAGCACGGCCTGCCTCCCTCAGCTCGGATACCGGTTGACCCGGTAATAGGTCTGGACGTCCTTGGAATTGGCTTGGTAGCGAGCCTTGCGCTTCTCATCGTTGTTTTCGCTGTCCGGCAGTGCGCCGGCGTTGCGAGCGGCGCAGCAGCGGTCACGGCCACGCCCGCCCCGGCGCCAAGCGCACGCAGGACATCGCGACGTCCGATTGCCTTCTTGTCGTCTTGTTTCATCGCCGTCTCCTCCATGGTCTCTTGCTTCGCGCTCACGTCGGCAGCGCGAAGGCTTCGGTCTCGATTTCCACGAATACCCGGCCGAGCGTTCCAACGCTGCCGGTAGAAATCCGCTTCCTCGCGCCTGTTCGAGATCGGCGAAGAAGCGGCCGATCCAAGGCGCGAGATGGCGTTCGAAGATGAGCTGGTCGGTGCCGGCGGCGCGCAGGAAACCGCCGTGCCGCGAGCCCGGACATGATCTCGCACAACAGCGCCGCGTGATCCTCCGGCTCCTTGTTGCCGTCGCTACGCTCGATGCCGATTGACGATAAGATCCTCGCGCAGGCGCGCGAGCGGGCGCTCGTGCAGAAAGCCGGTGAGATAATAGGAGCCGTAGGGCAGCAGCTCGCCGCGGCCGACGCCGATGAAGAGATTGAAGAACTCGCGTTCGACCGCTTGCGGACTCGGTTTGCGTTGCGGCTTCGGCGAGTTCGACATGAGCGATACCGAGCGGCGTTGCATCGCCCTTCAATTGCGTCAGCATCTTGAGCAGAGCGGCGTCCGGCGTCCGCGCCAGCAGGGCGGACAAGAGTGCATATTCCTGCGCGCGCGCCTGATCGATCTCATCGACGTCGCGGTCACGCGTCTCGCCATAGAGATCGGGCCGCAGGATCGCACGGCCCACCTTTGTTGCGCTGCTCAACCGCGATCACGCGCTCGGCCGGAACGCGATCCCAGTTCGAAACGGACGGTTGCGAAATACCGATGCGACGAGCTAGTTCGGTGACGCCACCGGCCGCCCGGATTGCTTCTTCGAGTCCAACGTCGCGCATTGACCTGCCGAAAAAGTGAGCAATTTGCTTCCAGATCGGAAGCCTTCAAAACAATAGGCTCCTAGATTGGAATGGGTCAATAGTTTGAGGCTATGGAGCGGGAATTTGCCACACTGACCAATGGACTAGGTCGGAAGCGCGCCGCCGTGACGGGGCTTGGAAGGTTTCGCGTGACTCGACTTCGGTCGACCCCTCTTGCTGCGGTGCAAGATTATCTTTGTGTGCAGCGCGATGCGGCATCATCGTCGCGGTTCGGGTTCCGAATCCGCGCCCTCGAAATTCTGTTCGCTGGTAGCGATTTGCGTCGTCGACACTGTCGTCTCCTCCGCCGTTTCCGGTTGCTGCAATGCGGTTTGCGACGGCTCGTCTTCGCTGCCAAGCAGATCGCTCTCATCCTTCAAAATTTGCGATAGCAATCGCTTCACGTCGTCGACCGGCAATAGCGGGCCAAATCCCGCGATGGTTTCAGGTTTTGTGAAGTCCCATGCGTTCTCGGAAAGCCCGATAAAGTCCCGAATCGCCGGGATCGGCCGACCATGCGCGACGAAGCGCCGCATGCGATAGCGATGCCGGCACGCCTGGCTGCATGAACAGGCGGATGTCGCTGTCCGGGCCGATCGAATCGAGCGACGGCAATTTGCTGAGATCGAAAAGCCGGCTCTGCTTCGGGTGCTTGCTGTGCGAGCGCGGGCTTGTTCGGGCGCGGTCGCCTGTAGCGGATTGTTCAGCGCCGCCTGCCGGCGCTTCGTCGTTTCGCGGAAGCTTTGCCTCTCTCGCCGCCTCTTGCTTGCGGCGCGACCAGCGCGACAGAAAATCGTCTTTCTCGGTCATGACGTTCGCTTATCGCCTAAACGCGACGGCCGGCGCGGTGCAAGCGCTTCCGGATCGGCGCGATCGCGCTTGCGCTTGAAGAACGGCTGCTCGACATGATGTTCCGCGACGAAAGCGGCGACAAGATCGCGCAAGCATATCCGGCATCGGCAGAATTTCGACGATATTGATCGCCGGCACCGGCATAAGCTTCGGCTTCGGTCGGATCGGCGGTCACTTTGGCAAGTTCATAGGGAAATTCGCCTGCGGCCGGGCCGCAGTACTGACCCAGAGCGAATTGTCGCCGGCGAGATTGTCGCGATAATTGCCGGTCTCCCCGCGAAACAATTCGAGCGCCGCGCTGCCGGCATAAAAGGTCGCGGTGTCGCCGTTGTCCGACAATCGTGTCCAGGCCGGGGTTTCCGGCTGACCGAGCAGGAACGCCGTCGGCTGCCAAGTGTAATCGATCCACTGGCTTGCAGCCTTGCGCCGGGTAACGATGACGCCGAGCGTGATCTGGGCGAGCGGAGTGCTCATGACACCGAGTCGAGTTGGCGTATCGGAAGGCCGGTGATCAGATTTTGCGGCTTCATGCGGATAATCTTGTTCTGCGACATCGCCAGGATCAGATAGACCGGCTCGCCGCCGACCTGCTCCAGAACGATATGTGGGTCGCGGAATGTCATGCGGAAGAGGCCAACCACCTGCGCTCGTGCCGCGTCGTCGAGTTCCTCCCCGTTCCAGAGGCTATTGCCGATGCGGGTCGCTTCCGCGTCGAGCCCGACATACCATTTCAGGTCGACATCGCGCATTTCGGCCAGCGGCTCGACCGTCACGTCGATCGCCATCACATGCGCGATCCAGCGCTCGATCACCATTGCGAGCGCCGCAAGGCCGGGGCGTCCCGCCGTCAGATCGATCGCGGTGTGGAACAGGTCGCTGTGCTCCCAGTAAAGATGCGCATTGTCCTCGTTCAGGACGTCGATATCGGCTTGCGCCGGAATTCCAAGCATCGACACCAGCGGCGAAGCGGGCGTCGAGCCGGTGCCGCCGATGGTTTCCTCATCGGCAGCGATCAGCGATCCTTCATGCAGCGTCAGCCGTTGCGGGCGGAAGAATATCTCCGCAGCACGCAGCACGAGCGGGTCGTCGCAGCCATCCAGCACATTGCGCAGGATGACATGCACGAGCTGATTGACGAATATGGGTGGCGTCGAGCCGGTGCCGTTGCGCACGAGGTCCACATAGGCGGCCTCGAGAGTCCGGTGCCGCACCAGGTGATCGCGGAAAGCGATCATCAAAGTCCAGTTCTCGCGCGCGTCGGCATCCGCGATCGCGGCGATCTCGTCCTTTGTCACGCGGCGGCGCGGGTTCAGCGAGCAGCGCCGCATGCAGGGTCTTCTCGACTGCGCAGGCGTCCGGCGGCGGTGCGAGCTCCGGCCGCGCCAGATAGACCTTCAGGAAGTCGTCGGTGACCACGAGCCCGCCGCCCGCGTCGCGATCGAGCAGATGGTGGCCGCAGGCAAGCCAGAAATCCTTCACTTGCGGGCCTCCTGCGCGAGATTGAGAAGATCGATTCTTTCTTCGGCGGTTTCTTCCTCGCCTTCGACATCGAGGAACGAAAAGGCGCGCATCGGCCTTCGCGCCGTCGCGCGGTCGCAAGGTTCGGAACGCCTCGCGCAACTCGCCATTCTCGAAATTCCGGTGCAGCGCGATCAGGGTATCGGCGGCCTGCGTAGCAAAGCGATTGCGCAAAGCTCACTTCCTCCTCCGCCGCTAGACGCGCCGAGGCAAGATCGGGCGCGCCGAAATTCTGCATGAGCCGCTGCGCCAGCTTCGCCACCACTTGCGCGCGGTCCTCCGGCGTTGCTTCGACGATCTGCACCAGCGTCGACCAGCCGAGCGATTCGACACCGAGAAAGCCGGACCGGAACGCGGTTCGCTGCTTGCCCTGCAACGCCTTGCGGGATCCGCATCGGCAAACATGAAGCTGCCGGTCACCGCCCATTCGCCGGGCTCGGCCGCGCGCTCGAACACGAAAGTGTCGGAAGGATCGAGCCGTATCGTGCGCAGCAACTTCACGCGCGCGGCCCTCGTGTCTTCGGATCGAACCAGGCGGGCTGCATCAGGGCGGGAAGAAGCTTGCGGCGCTCGACGTCGACTTTGCCCATGCGTCGGATCAGCAGATCGCCGTTCTCGTCGATGTCGCGCCGCACGCCCTTTTCGGCATCGGCTGCGAGATACGGAAGATATTCCTTCGCGACCGCCGGAAAATCCACGCTCCTGCCAGGTATCGAGTGCAACCATCAGATGCCGCGCAAAGGCCTCGACCATGCGGTCGGCAGCAACGCTTTCGAAGCCTTCCTCTTCGAGCGCCGAGGTCAGCAGGTCGCAGACCGGCTTCGCCTTCGGCCATCGACACGAGGCGGATCATCGCGCCGAACACCAGCCATGCCGGCGGCTTCGTTCTCATCGGCATTCGCCGGCCATGCCAGCCGTCCGCCGCCGACCAGACCGAGATTGACCCGGATCGTGTCCGGCCAGTCAATCACGATCGGCGGTTTCCGGCGGCGCCAATACGCGTCAGCGCATCGGCCAGCGCCGTCATGCACGGCATAAAATGTGCGGCGCGCAATGCGCAGCGGCTCGTCCGGTTCCAGCACCACCGCAAATTCCGCGAGATCGAACCGGCCGACATAAACCAATGTGCCGGCGCCGTGCTCCGCCGCATGCGTCTGCGGCATGCGCGAAGGCGTCGCCGACTTCGCGCAAGCGTCACGAGGCGGAACGGCGGCGGCAAGTCGATTTCGGCGCCGTCGCGGTCGGCATACGTGTTCGCGTGGCTGCTGCCATTGCCCTAACGGTACCCTACTCTTTAGTTTTGGATAGTTATAAGCTATCTGAGCGCATATGGCCACGTCGCATCGGGTGGCCAAGGTCAAGCGGGGCGCGCGCGCGAATTCGGAGCCTGAATGGCCGAGCAAAAGCGGCAGATCGTGGTGTGTTCGTGCGAAGACACCATGCCGCTCGATATCGATGCATTGCGCCGCGCCTGCCCCGGCGCGGATTTGGCCTCCGGCCGCCAATTCTGCCGAGCCGAGCTCGACCGTTTCCGCAAGCTCGCCGGCGGGCCGGCGACCCGATCATCGTTGCCTGCACGCAGGAAGCGCCGCTCTTTTCCGAAATCGCGCGAGACCGAGCGACGCGCGCAATCGGCTTCGTCAACATTCGCGAGAATGCCGGCTGGTCGAAGGATGCCGCGAAGGCTGCGCCCAAAATGGCGGCGCTTGCTCGCGGCTGCGGCAGAGCCGCATGCCCGACATTCCGTTCGTCACCTTCGACAGCGAGGCGTCGTCCTGATCTACGGACGGACGAGAAGGCGATCGAGGCGGCCGATCTGCTGAAGGATCATCTCGACGTCACCGTGCTGATATCGCGGCCGGAAAATCTCGCCGCCGCGGCGCACGACCGAGTTTCCCGTGGTCAAGGGAACGATCCGAGCCGCCAAGGGCTATCTCGGCGCGTTCGAGCTTGCCGTCGACGACTTTGCCCAGCCGCGCCGTCCTCGCGTTCTGCGCTGACTTTCGGCAGCTCCCCGCAACGGCGCGATGTCGCATTGCGACATCGTCCTCGACCTGTCGGGCGGCACCCCCCTGTTCCCCGCATCCGACTTGCGCGAAGGCTATCTGCGAGCCGATCCGCGGCGATCCGGCCGCGATCCTGCGCGCGGTGATGAAGGCGCGCGATCTGGTCGGCACCTTCGACAAGCCGCGCTTCATCGAATTCAAGGAAATCTGTGCGCACATTCGCGCTCGCGCCATCGTCGGATGCCGCCGCTGTCTCGACCTCTGCCCGGCCGGCGCGATCGAGCCCGCCGGCGATCATGTGGCGATCGATCCGCATATCTGCGCCGGATGCGGACAATGCGCGGCGGTCTGTCCGACCGGCGCCGCGTCCTACGCGCTGCCGCCGCCGGATCTTCTCATGCGCGCGCTTGCGAACGCATGCTCGCAACCTATCGCGACGGCCGGCGGCAGTCATCCGGTACTGCTGTTTCACGACCGGGCACACGGCACTGAACTGATCGACGCGCTGGCGCGCTATGGCGACGGCTTGCCGGCGAATATGCTGCCGCTCGAGGTCAACGAAGTCACCCAGGTTGGACTGGAAGCGATTGCCGCGTCGTTCGCCTATGGCGCCGCGGCGATTCGGTTCCTGCTGCGCGCGAAACCCCGGCACGATGTCACCGGGCTGCGCCGCACCATCGAGCTCGCGGAACCGATCCTCTCGGGGCTCGGTTTCGGCTCCGGCAAGGTCGCAACCATCGAAACCGACGATCCCGATGCATTGCGCGAAGCCTTGCAGGATATCGCCATCGGCGAGACCAACCCGCGACCCGCATCCTTCCTCCCGGTCGGCGACAAGCGCGACGTGCAGCGTTTCGCCTTGCGCGAACTGCATCGCACGGCGCCTGCGCCGGTCGACGTCATCGCGCTGCCTGCGGGGGCCCCGTTCGGCAGCGTCGAGGTCAAGGTCGAAGGTTGCACGCTCTGTCTTGCCTGCGTGTCGGCCTGCCCGACCGGCGCCCTGTCGGCCGATCCCGAAAGGCCGATGCTGAAATTTACCGAGGATGCCTGCGTGCAATGCGGGCTGTGCGTCGCGACCTGCCCGGAAAAGGTGATCGAACTCAAGCCGCAAATCGACTTCCGCGCAGCCATTGCGCCGGCGCGCATCGTGAAGCAAGAAGAGCCGTTCCATTGCATCCGCTGTGACAAGCCCTTCGGCGTGAAAAGCACGATCGAGCGCGTCACCGCCAAGCTCGAAGGCAAGCACTGGATGTTCAAGGGCAACGCCAAGCGTCTCGAGGTGCTGAAGATGTGCGACGACTGCCGCGTGATCGCGATGACCGAGGACGACTTCGATCCCTATGGCGCGCCGGGACGCCCGGCGCCTCGCACCACGGAAGACTATCTGCGCGAGCGCGAAGAGAAGCACAGGAACTGACATCGCAATGTTTCTTGCGCGTCGGCTTTGCCTTATTGCAATCGGATTGATGCTCGCGACGAACCTCGCGCACGCACAATTGCGCGGCCATGGCGGACCGGTACGTGCGGTTGCCGTCAGCGCCGACGGACAGAGCTGCGATTTCCGGAAGCTTCGATACGTCCGCGATCCGCTGGTCGCTGACACGAAATACCGCTGAACAAGTTCTACGCTTTCATGTGGGCGCCGTGAATGCGGTCGCGATCGTCGATGGCGACCTGCAGGCGACCGCCGGCGAGGACGGCAAGATCGCGATATGGCGGAACGGAAATCCTGTTCCGGAGCGCACCTTTGAAGGACATACCGCGCCGATCGTCTCACTCGCGGTCTCGTCGGACGGCAAGCACCATCGCATCCGCGTCCTGGGACCGCACCATCCGCCTCTGGCCACTCGCGGGTGGTGAAACGCGTATCCTCGAAGGTCACAATCAGAATGTGAACGGCGTCGTTTTCACGCGCGATGGGAAATCGCTCGTCAGCGTATCCTATGATCAGACGATCCGCATTTGGCCGCTCGATGGCGGCGAGCCGCAGACGCTAACCCTGCCGACGCCGCTCAACGCGGTCGCCGTGACGGCGAATGGCGAGATTGTCGCGGGAAGCGCCGACGGACGCATCTTCTTCATTGGTCTCGATGGTCAGCAGCGAGGCGAAATTGAGTTCACCAACGGACCAGTCATTTCAATTGCGGTTTCGCCCGATGGATCGCTGGTGGCTGCGGCGGGCATTCGCGGCTCGGTCGCGGTGATCGAGCGCGAGCAGCGCAAGATCCTGCGCACCCTGGTCGGTCCGGGCCTTCCGGTCTGGTCGGTTGCGTTCTTCAACGACAACAAGACTCTGCTCACGGGCGGCACCGACCGGCTGGTTCGGCGCTGGGATGCGTCGACAGGCGACCATATCGGCGCGGTCGCGGCGAATGATAACGATAATCCGCTGGCCGCGTATGCCGGCGATCCGGGCGCCGAGGTGTTCAAGGCCTGCGTCGCCTGTCACGCCCTCACGCCGGACGAAGGCAACCGCGCGGGTCCGACGCTGTACCGAATTTTCGGCCGTCGCATCGCGACACTGCCCGGCTACAACTTTTCGCCGGCGCTGCGGCTGATGGATATTGTCTGGACCAAGGAAACGGTTGCTGCGTTATTCGAAAGAGGCCCGATGGAATACACCCCCGGCACAAAGATGCCCGAGCAACGCATCACTTCGGCGGAGGACCGGCGGGCCTTGGTCGATTTTCTGGAAAAAGCCACCAAGAGCCCTTAACGTCGCTCACCCATTCCGCTCACCGCGCGCAACAACTTCCAATACCCCATCCGACGAGAGCGGCAGGCCGGTTCTTCGCGAAGCAGGCCGGTTGCGTTGCTTCCGCATCGATCAACGGGGCATGATCGTGTGCGCTCATCGCGCCAGCTTGAGCCGGAATGCGAGCGCCGACGCAACCACCAGAGACAGCGCAATACCGCCGACGCAAGCGGCCCAGCCGAATCGATCGAACAATTGACCGAGGATCGCGCTGCCGACGAGGCCGCCGAGAAAGTAACAGGCGAGATAGATGCCGCTGGCGGAACCGCGATCGGCGGTGGCAGCACGGCCGACGAAACCGGTCGCCGCCGCCTGCGCGAAGAAGGTGCCGATGCCGACCAGCATCAGCCCGAGCGATCACCGCCGGAAGATTCGGCAACAGCAACAGCGGCAGGCCCAATCCCGCCAGTGCCAGCGCACTCCAGAAGGTCGGCTGCGTGCCGAAGCGCTGCACCGCCTTGCCCGGCAAAGGGCGTCGTCAGGACCGACGGAAGGAAGACGAAATAGACGAGGCCCAGCGCCATCGGCGCGAGCGACAGCGGCTCGCGCACCAGCACGAAATTGACATAGGTGAAGGTGCCGATGAACGCGAACAGGATGCAGAAGCCGATGCCGAAGGCGGCGCGCAGCGGCCGATTGCGCAGATGCGTCGTCCACGCGCCGAAGGGCGACATCCGAGCTCGTTCATCGGCGCCATCGGCATGGTCGAGCGGATCGTGAAATAGACCAGCACGGCGCCCGCGAGGTTGAGCGCGGCGAAGAAATAGAAATTGGCGGCAAGTCCGAGATGGTCGGCGACGCCGGCCGAGATCAGGCGGCCGATCAGATTGCTCGCGACATTGCCGGTGATATAGGCCGCGAAGGCACCGCCCGCGGCCATGGCGCTGCATTCCTCGCCGAGATAGGCGAGCGTCAGCGTGAAGGCCGACGCCATGCAGAGCCCCTGCACGATGCGCAGGATCGTGAAGCTGGTGAGATCGGGCGCCGTTGCCAGCAAAGCGGTCGGGATCGGCGAGCACGCACAAGGCAATCAGAATGCCGAGGCGCCGGTTGATATGGCGGCTGAAGAAGGCGACCGCGAGCCCGGCAACTGCCATGCCGAGCGTCGAGGCATTGACCGCAAGGCCCATCGCCGCCGGCGTCACGTCATAGGCTTGCGCGAGCGACGGCAGGATCGCCTGGGTCGCGAACAGATCGACCACGGTGAGAAACGCGATCAGCCCGATGATGAGGTTTCGCCACAGGTCACGCAGCGCGTCGCTTCGCACCGGCATGCCGGCCGGCATTGTCTGAGTCATTTCCGACATGGCGACACCTCCGATGTTGCTGGAGACGGCCTATTCGGCCGCTTCCATCATTTCGACGATCGACTCGTGCAGGATCACGCCTTCGAGCGGATCGAATTCGCTCTCCCAGGGCGCCTGTTCGAGCGCGCGCACCGTGTTGGCGTAGCCGGCCTCCCAGCGCTGTGCGAATGCTCGACGGGCTGAAATCGACATCCTTGGTGTGGTTCTCATTCTCGATTTGTGGCGCAAGAAGCCGCACCACATGCATGGTGGTCGGGCAGCCATAGGCCGTGAGTTCGCGCACCTGCGGCTGCCGGCGCACGTCCTCGGGCAACATCCGCGCGAGATCGTTGATGATGTGCCGCAGGCGATGCATCTGCCGCTGGCGCGCGATGTGGCTCGCGACCCGGCTCGAATACTGGATGTCCTTCTGGCGGTTCAGCACGTCCCAGATGGTGCGCGGTTCCTCGCCCATCGGATTCCAGAGATGCGCCGCGAAGATCAGCGAATTCCTTGCGCGGATTGTCGTCGAAGATCGCCTCGGTCGGCGTGTTGGAGAGAATGCCGCCGTCCCAATAGAGCTCGCCGTCGATGCGCACGGCCGGAAAGGCCGGCGGCAGCGCACCGGAGGCCAGGATATGCTTGACGCCGATCTCGCCGTCGCGGCTGTCGAAATATTTCATCGCGCTGGTCCGCACATGGGCGGCGCCGACGGTGAGCCGCGGCGTGCAGGTATTGACGAGTCTGAAATCGACCAGTTCCAGCAAGGTCTTTTCCAGCGGAGCGGTCGAATAGAAGCCGGCATTGTCGACGCCGAGCGGCACATGGGTGCCGAGAAAGGCGCCGGGATTGGGCTTGAAGAAATCCGGAATGCCGCGCAGCAGCGTCTGCCAATAGGCGATGCGTGTCGGGCAATCCGGTCCAGGTCGGCACGCCGAAGGGCGGCTTGTAGGCCATCCGCTTCCAGAATTCCTTGAGCGCGTCGAGCCGCTGCTCGCTCGGATTGCCGGCGATCAGGCTCGCATTGATGGCGCCGATCGAGGTGCCGATGATCCAGTCCGGCTCGATGCCGTGCTGGTGCAGCGCGTGATAGACGCCGGCGTGATAGGCGCCGAGCGCGCCGCCGCCCTGCAGCACCAGCACGATCTGCCGGTCGCGCATGCTGCTCTGCCGCGCGTCCGAGATTTTCGAAACGTTGTCCATGTCACCCTCCCCTTCAATGCGCGGTCCAGCCGCCGTCGACCGGCAAGGCGATGCCGGTGATCGACGACGCCGCGTCGCTCGCCAGAAATACCGACAGCGCGCCGAGTTCCTCGACGGTCGCGAACCGCTTGTTGGGCTGCTGCGCCAGCAGCACGTCGCGGATCACCTGCTCGCGCGGGATGTTGTGCGCCTTGGCCTGGCCTTCGATCTGCGCCTCGACCAGCGGCGTATAGACATAGCCCGGGCAGATGGCGTTGCAGGTGATGTTGGCTTCGGCGGTCTCGAGCGCGGTCACCTTGGTGAGACCGATGATGCCGTGCTTGGCCGCCACATAGGCGGACTTGAACGGCGAGGCGACGAGCCCATGCGCGGAGGCGATGTTGATGATGCGGCCGAAATTGTTCCTGCGCATCGAAGGCAAGCGCGGCGCGCGTGGTGTGGAAGGCCGACGACAGATTGATCGCCAGAATCGCATCCCATTTCTCGACCGGAAATTGCTCGAGCGGCGCGACATGCTGAATGCCGGCATTGTTCACGAGAATGTCGAGCCGGCCGAAATTCGTCGAGCGTCATCGCGATCAGGTCGGCGATTGCGGAGGCCTTCGACATGTCGGCCGGCGAATAGCGCACCTCGACGCCGAATTCGGAAATCACCCGCGCCTGCGCTTCCGCGACATCCTCGGGCTTGCCGAAGCCGTTGAGCACCACGGCGGAGCCGGCCGCCGCCAGTGCGCGCGCGATGCCGAGCCCGATGCCGCTGGTCGAGCCGGTGACGAGCGAGACCTTGCCTTCGAGCATGCGCGGGCATCTGTTCGAGCGGTAGCGGCGATTGCATGTTCATGGTCTGACCCTTCCGGTTTGCGTGCAGCGCCACGCACGGGCGCCTTGTTGCTGCAACCCTGCCCGGTCGGCGAACCGCGCGGAAATGCCGGTTGGCTAGAGAGACGATAGCGAGCGGCTGGGCTGACGCGGCCGCGGCAGCGGCGCGATAGACGCGCGGCTATGGCGGAGATTCCCGATCGGTATTTCCGATGCGTCGCGGACTTCGGCTTCGATGGCGCCATCCGAAATCCAACGCACAGGAGACACTCATGCAGGCGCGCGAATACCTGGAGGATCCTGGAAAAGGGCCGAAACCTCGCCGAACGCATTCCGCAAAGTCTGGTGCTGCTCGCGGCCCGCGTCGCGATCGCCGACATCTTCTGGCGTTCCGGCCAGACCAAGGTGAACGGCTTCGCGCTTCGCGAGGAGACGTTCTATCTGTTCCGCGAAGAGTACAAAGTGCCGCTACTGCCGCCGGATCTGGCGGCCTATCTCGCCACCATCGGCGAGCATGTCTTTCCGATCCTGCTGGTGATCGGTCTCGCCACGCGGCTTTCCGCGCTCGGATCTGCTCTGGCATGACGCTGGTGATCCAGCTCTTCGTCATTCCCGGCGGCTGGCCGGAGCATCTCCTGTGGTTCGCCCTGCTGCTGCTGATCGTCGCACGCGGACCGGGTGCGATCTCGCTCGATCATTTGATCCGCAACGGGATCGCCTCGACCGTCGATGGTGATCGCCTCGATCACATCGAGCGTGAAATCCTGACAACCGAAATGCCGGAATAGCGCTTTGCTATCGACATCAAAGCGTTCCGGCATTTCCTCCACGAAGAAGCGCGCTTCATCATCGCTGCACAGGACGGCTCGAACCAGCCGCCGCAACATCAGACAGGAGACAAGCATGTCGATCTTCACTCTCGACCACGACCGGCTTCGTTCGGTCACCGTCGCCACCGTTGTCGCTTCGCTCGGCTTCTCGTTTGCCGCTCAGGCGGGCGAATGCCCGGCCGACAAGTCCAAACCCAATGCCCGCGAAATGGTGAAGTGGAGGCCTTCGGCGTCACCGATACCACGCTCGGCGCCATCGATCTCGGCAAGGAAAAAGCCAAGATCAAGGGCCGCGAACTTCGCTTCCGCAAGATGGTGATCCAGCCCGGCGGCGTAGTGCCGTGGCACAGCCACGACGACCGCCCGGCGCTGATCTATGTCGCCGAAGGCGAGATCCTCGAATTCGCCAGCAATTGCGCGGGCCCGATCCACCACAAGGCCGGCGACATCCGCGCCGAGAAGCTCGGCACCTCGCATTGGTGGAAAAATCTCAGCGACAAGCCGGTGACCCTGTTCATCGGCGACGTGCGCGCCGATCCGAACGACAAGCATATGTGACGGCATGCCCCTCCCCCGTTCCGTCACATCGCGGCGCCCCGCCAGCCCCAGGCGGGGCGCCCTTTTTGTCCAACGCCCCGACCGGACGCGAAACCATAGAGGGCGGCTATCGTCGCCGGCCCGAAATCGGCTGTGAAAATCCGAACCGCGATCGCCTATCAATCGAATGTCGCCGCCGAACATTTCGACATCAGAAGCCGCATCATGACGAGCGCCGCAACCGACCTCCGGCACGCCTTCGAACAGGCCCGCGAACTCGACGGTTCGATGAGCGAGCGGCTCGGCGTGCTGGCCGAGGCGATGCAAAGGCTGACGCCGGATTTCGTCGCCACCATCGACCGGCTGGTCACCCGGCTGAAACAGCACGATGCCGGCGAGAACGCGCCCAAGCCCGGCGACCCGATGCCACCCTTCGTTCTGCCCGACGAGAACGGTCATCTCGTCAGCCTGCAAAGTCTGCTGCAACGTGGCCCCGCGATCGTGACCTTCCATCGCGGTCATTGGTGTCCCTGGTGCCGCATCAGCATCAACACGCTGGCACGCGCGCAGTCGCGGGTGGAAGCCGCCGGCGCCCGCATGGTCGCGATCGTGCCGGATCGCGAGCAGTTTGCAGCCGAGATGAAGGCCGATTCCAGAGCGAACTTTCCGATCCTGTCCGACATGGACAACGGCTACGCCATGTCGCTCAATCTGGCGATCTGGGTCGGCAAGGAGATGGAAGAATACATCCTCGCCCGCGGCCATGCACTGCCGAAATATCACGGCAACGACAGCTGGATGTTGCCGATCCCGGCGACCTTCGTCGTGGGGCAGGACGGCCGCATCAAGGCGCGTTTCGTCGATCCCGATTATCGCAAGCGCATGGCGATCGAAGATCTGATCGCGGCGCTGAAGTAGCCATCTCCGTCATTCCGGGCGTCCGCCGAAGCCGCCAGGCGAAGGCGGATGAAACTGGAATCCGGATAAAAATTCCAGGACTGCCGCTGGATCACGGGTTCGCTCACCTTCAGTTCGCGCCCCGGAATGACGTTGGAGAAACCCTCACTTCGCCTTTCTCGGCCATTTCGCCGCGCGCAGCATCTTCATGAAGGTGGCGGCGATCGGCGTGCGCTGGCGGCCGGCGACGCCATAGAGGCAGACCGTGCGGCCAAGCTCGATGCCGTCGACCGACAGGCGAACCAGCGATTGCGGTGCATTGACGGTGCGCGGCAGAAAGCCGATGCCGATATTGGCCTCCAGCAGCGCCAGCAGATCCTGATCCGACGAGACCTCGTGCCGATGGTCGGCATTCAGGCCATTGGTCCGCAACATGGCGGCAAGGTCGGCGCCCTTCTCGCAATGGCTGCGCAGCAGAAAGCGCTCCGCCTTGAGATCGTCGAGCGTGATGTGCTCGTGGCTCGCCAGACGATGAGCGCGGCTGAACACCATGTCGAAGGATTCGTCGAACAGCTTCCAGGTGTCGAGCCGGTCCCAGGCCTCGCCGATCGAAGCCGCGATCGCAAGCTCGGCCTCGCCGGATTTCATGATATTCGACGAGTTGCGGCCCGGTGCCGCGCAATATCTTGAGCTCGATCTCGTCGACGCTTTTGCGCAGCTCGTTGACGTGCGACATGATCAGCCCGAGCTCGATGCTGCTCGATACCGCGAGCTTGAGCGCGCCGACCTCGCCATCGTTGATCAGTGCGGCAAGCGCGCGTGCGCTCTGCGCGCTGTCGTAGCATTGCTTGAGCAGGGGATACATCCGCTCGCCGAGCGGCGTCAGCATGGCACGCGGCCGCTCGCGCCGGAACAGGTCGCCGCCAAGCTCGCCTTCCAGCAGCTTGATCGCGCGCGTCAGCGAAGGCTGCGCGACGTTGACATTCTTCCGCGGCGCGCGTGAAATTGAGCGTGCGCGCGACCGCCAGAAAATATCGGACCTGGTGCATTTCCATCTGCGGCGACCTCTCCCCGGGTCGATGCATCAGCCTTGTTGGTCAACTTGCCCTAGTCAGCCTGCCTTCGAGTGAAGCTCCATTCGCGGCGCGCCGGTCACGTTCTCGTAGGGTCGCGCATGCAAGCCGGTAATCAGCCGGCTGCCGCGCTGAAGGTAATGTAGCTCCAGCCCCAATTGAGCGCGACCGTGAAGCGGTTTCGAAAGCCGATCAAGAAATAGATGTGTGCGAGGCTCCAGAGCAGCCACGCCGGCAGGCCGGACAGATGCAGCCGGCCCATCTGCGCGATCGCCCGCTTGCGCCCGATGGTGGCGAGCGACCCGAAGTCGCGATAGCGGAAGGCCGGGACGTTCTGGCCCTGCCTGCGCGCGATCAGGGTGCGCGCCACATACTGCCCTGTTGCTTGGCGACCGGGGCCACGCCGGGCAGCGGCGTGCCGTCCGCTGCCATCGCGGCTGCGGTATCGCCGATCACGAAGATATCGGGATGGCCGGGCACCGACAGGTCGGCGCGCACCTTCACGCGGCCGGCACGATCGGTCTCGCGCGCGAAGCCAGCGGCCCGCCGGGGAGGCCATCACGCCGGCGGCCCAGATGATGGTGCGGGTCGGAATATAGTCGCCGCCGACGCGGATGCCCTCGCAACTGCACTCGCTGACCGCCTGGCCGAGGCGCACCTCGACACCGAGCTGTTCGAGCGAACGGCGCGCTTTCTCCGACAATTCCTCGGTGAAGGGCGTCAGCACGCGCGGCGCCGCCTCGACCAGGATGACGCGTGCGCAGCGCGAATCGATGCGAATGAAAGTCGGCAGCGAGCGCGCGCTTCGCCAGTTCGGCGATGGCGCCGGCCATCTCGACGCCGGTCGGTCCACCGCCGATCACCGCGAAGGTCATCAGGCGGCGGCGCTCCTCGGCGTCGTCCTCGGTTCTCCGCACGCTCGAATGCCATCAGGATGCGGCGGCGCAGATAGGTGGCATCGTCGATCGATTTCAGGCCGGGCGCATAGAACGCCCAATCGTCGTCGGCCGAAATAGGCGTGGCGCGCGCCGGTCGCGAGCACGAGATAGTCGTAACTGTCACGCGGCGGCTGTCGGTTACGACTTCGCCGGCTCTTGAGATCGATGCCGGTGACTTCGGCCAGCATCACCCTGGCGTTGCGCTGGCCGCTGCAGAATGTTGCGAATCGGAGAGGCGATGTCGGCCGGCGAAAGGCCCGCGGTCGCGACCTGGTAGAGCAGCGGCTGAAACAGATGATGATTGTTGCGGTCGATCAGCGTGACCTCGAACGGTTGACCGGCGAGGCCCGTGGCGACCGACAATCCGCCGAAGCCGCCGCCGACAATGACCACCCGAGGCTTGGATGAAATTTTCAGCGTCGCTCATGGTGCTCTCCTCAAAATCCATTGCTACAGCCACGATGCGCGGCGAACAAGACTGCATTGCCTATCTGCTCGATGCACGATGGCTATCGTCGCGTGCGAGGCCGGAAAACCTCTGTTTTTCAGACGAGATAGAATCGACGATCGGTCGATCTAGCGTCTCCAGCGATGGATACGACGCCGGCACAAATCATGATGTCGAAGCTCGCGGCAAGATCGAAATTGCCGGCGCTCGCTATCGCGTCCTCGATCGCCGCAGCCGATGGTCTTGCCTTCGGCAAGCGCCGAAAAGAACTCGTAGCCGCCCGGCGGCAGACGCCACACCTCAACTTCGAGATGCGGACGCAGCGATCAGTGCCGCCTCCGCTTTCCAGACGCCGACATCCATCGTTGCTTGCGCTGGCCTCCCAAACCGAAACCACCGGAAAGCGCGACCGCAGCAGCGTGATCGAGGGATGCAGCTTCAAGCGCAGATTGGACAGCGCAGTCCGGCGAAAGCCTGGCGAAAGCTTCGCCTGGAAGCGGCATTGCGTCTGCTGCGTGATAGGCGCGCGTGCGCGCGGCTTCGAGCTCGGCAATATCGGCGACATATTCCGCCGCGGCACCCCGCCCGATCGTGCGCAGGAATTGCGGGAAGGCCCTCGCCATAATGCAGAAGCACCGGCGAGCGCGGCGGCTGCATGGTCACGAACAGGCGCGCGGCACCGTCGAACGTGTCGGGCCACAGGATCTTGCGCGCCACCGGATAGCGCGCGGCGAGCGCGTTGATCAGGCTCGCCATGACATTGTTGCGATAGACGCCGAAGCGGCTCGTGGTCGCAGGCCCCGACGCCAATTGAACGGTCGCCGGGATCGGCGCGTCGTCGGACAGGATCGCATCGGCAAAGCTGCGCTGCAGACGCGCGTGACTGTTTTCGATCGGGATCGGCGATCATGGCGTCACGCTGCCGCCATGTTCGGTCGCTCGCCCGCATAGGCTGGGCGCATGGCACGCGCGCCGCTCCGCTTCGCGCCGCAAGCACCGGAAATGCCGGCACGTCGTTGTCCCATTCGATCAGGGTCGGCGCATCGGATCGCGCGATCGAGCACGCGCCGATACAGCCGCCATACCGCTTCGCTGACCGGGCAGCCATGCGCGTCGATCAGCAGCCGCGCGCCGTCGCTGTCGCGATCCTCGGCAAAGCCGGCGAGATGGAATTCGCCGACATGCTCGATCGGAAACGCGTCGATATAGGCCGCGGCATCGAAGCCGTGATTGACCGAGGACACGTAGACATTGTTGACGTCGAGCAGCAGCCCGCAGCCGGTGCGCTTGACCACCGCGCGCAGAAATTCGATCTCGCTCATGGTGCTCGCCGCGAAGGCCACATAGGTCGACGGGTTCTCGAGCAGCATCCGCATGCCCGAGCGTGTCCTGGACCTCGTCGATATGCGCGCAGACATGGGCGAGCGTCGTGTCGTTATAGGGCAGCGGCAGCAGGTCGTTCAGAAAAACGCCGTCATGCGACGACCAGGCCAGATGTTCGGAGAACAAGGCCGGATCGATAGGTCCCGACAAGTCGCTGCAAACGCAGAAGATGCTCGCGATCGAGCGGGCCCGCGCCGCCGATCGACAGGCCGACGCCATGCATCGAAAGCGGATAATCGGCCCGGATGCGATGCAGCAGATGATGCGGCGGGCCGCCCGCGCCCATGTAGTTTTCCGCGTGAATCTCGAAGAAATCGAGCGTTCTGGGTGCCGTCGAAAATGTCCGCGGCATGCTCGTGTTTGAGCCCGCGCCGACCGACCGCGCGGATGCCAGCCTAACTCGTCGATTGCGACGGTTTTGTCATGCCTTCACCGCGAGGCGAGGCGGAAACCGGCAGGCGCCGGCTTCCGCCGTTACCTCCCTCAAGACGGACGCTTGATTTCGGCGAGCGAGCCCGGTCCGAACGGCGTCTGCGTGGTCACGCAAGTGCCCTTGTCGACGAGCTTCCAGGCATTGCCCTGGTAATCGACCTTGGAGGTCGCCGCGCAAGTCGTGCCGGCGCCGGCCGCGCAATCGTTCTGGCCCTTCAGCGAAACGCCGTAGCATTTCTCCTTGCCGGCCGCCTGCGCCGTGCGTCGAACCACGACGCTCGCAAGCGCCGAGGTGAGTGCCGCCGCGATCGCGAGTGACGTGATGGTCTTGACTTTGTGTGACATCGGATGTCTCCCATTTGAAACGCTCGCCATTGAGCGTTGAGGGAAGATCTGAAGGCTCTCGCGCGAGGTTTGAAATATCGTGCGAGAATTGTTGCGATAGCGTGTCGCTATCCTCCCGGGCGATCGGTTTCAGCCGCGCTGCTGTTCGAGCACCGAGACGATCGCATCCGGCTCCATGCGCTCGCGAAACTCGATGTTGACCTGGCGCGCCTTGACGAGTCCGTCGTGGCCGACGACGAATTTCGCCGCCATCGGCAAGAAATAGCTGTCATTGCCGTGATATTTTTCGAGCGCGATACCGACTTCCCGATAAAGCCGCTGGACCTCGACACCCACCCAGAAGATCAGGCCAAGCGAAAGCGAATAGCCGAGATCGATGTCGCTCAACACCGGAAACGGAAGATCGTTCGACTTCGCATAGTCGGCGGTGAATTGTGCGCTGTCCGGCATGATCGATACGACGTTGGCGCCGAGCCGCCTGATCCGGTCGTGATTTGCCGCAAGCGACCGCAATTCCAGCCTGCAATACGGACACCAATGTCCGCGATTGAAGCTGATAACGAGCGGGCCCGATCGCAGGAGTGACGGCAGCGACACAAGGCTCCCGCTTTCGTCGGGCAAAGCAAAGACCGGCATCGGATCGCCGATCTTCGGTCCGATTTCGCCGCGATCCAGCGATTCCAGCCGTCCGACCAAATCGTCATAGGCGGCGGCGAAGTCCGGTCGGCGCCGGCGGCTCTGCTCCCGATAGGAGGACAATTGCGGGCTCAAGCCGGTCATCGACTTTTTGAGGCTTTTTTTCATTTTCTTGCAGTTTGCGAGGCTGGCGGTCTTTAAGATTTGCTATTCGCGAACGATTACCATCGAAGGAGATAGCAAGGCGCTATCGAATCAATCGTTGCCGAGCCTAAGAGCCAACCGTGCTACTATAGGTGCGCATTTCTATCGGCACTCGGCGCCGCCGTTTCGGTTGGCCGCTCGCATGATCCGGCTCGGGTAGAGTTGTACATTCGGGGGATAAATTCGCAACGGCCATCAGATGGGAGATAACTCATTCGCCCGAAGCGAACCGTAGACAAACCATGCCCGCCAGAGGTCGTCCCCGCGCTGGGACGGTGGGGTTTCTGGGGCCCCGACCGCGTAGGCCGTCTAAGTCACGCTTTCTCGCACGATCGCTTTACGCTTTGTGGGCGATCTTTGAAATAGATCGGCCGCCAGGCGGAGTTGGCAAGCCGGCCTTCTGTTAGCACCGGTAGCATATTTCGAGGATCAATTCGGGTATCATCTTTCCGATATCAAGCTCGGTATCGGCGGCCATGACGAGCTTGCCACCGCTTGAATGCGCTGCCTCCTGATCTCCTGCTTGGATCATGCCGATGTCGAACTTCGATCTCACATTATCCATCATGCTCGGTGTCGTGCTTGCCGCGGCGATCGGCTTTCGGGTGTTCGTGCCCATGCTGATTACGAGCGGTGCGGCTTACGTTGGTCATTTGCCGCTGGGCGACAACTTCGCGTGGCTCGCTTCCCCGGCTGCGCTGATCATGCTCAGTGTTGCGGCACTTGTTGAGATCATCGCCTATTACATTCCAGGCATCGATAATCTGCTCGACACCTTGGCCGCACCGGCCGCCCTCGTCGCAGGGACGATTTTGTCGGCGGCGGTCATCACCGACCTGCCCCCGACACTAAAATGGACTGCGGCGATCGTTGCTGGCGGTGGCGCCGCCGGCCTGACGCAGAGTCTCACAACAACGTTGCGAGCCAAATCGACCGTCTTCACCGGTGGCGTCGGCAATCCGGTCATCGCCACTGCGGAGTTGGGAGGCGCCTTTTTGATTCCGCTATTGGCAATGGCCGCGCCGCTGGTCGCATTTGCCCTGGTGTTGATGCTATTTTGGTTGGCAATCCGTTTGCTTCTGCGGTTGAGCCAATCCGCGCAAAGCACCGGCGCGTCGTCACGAAACCAAAGCGTCTCCCAACACATCGAATAATGTCGGGCTGCTCCCACGCTGCATGCGTGGGCGTACCGCCGTCGAGCGCTCGCAAGTTGATTTTCGCGAACTGCATTCGCGGCGCGCCAGCATATACAGCCAAAGGAATAGAACCAGCTAGCGTCCGGCTGCCTTTAATGCATATGCCTCGAATGCCCGACGCAGGCTGATTGGCATCTCGACCGAGCGACGCGACGCTAGCGACATCATCGCTGTAACCGTTCGAGCACGCAGACGTTCGATCCCCTCATGATGGCCAACAATAATAAGACTGAGGGACGATCTGCCAATCTTCTCGATCAACAATGTTAAATCCAATTGGTCTCCCATTCGACTCGGAACTTTGAAATCCGTATCAATGTGGACGAATGGGAAGCCATGCTGATCGTGCAGGATCAGTTCTGCGTAATTCACTCTAAGTTCTTCAGTATACCAATCCTCAATGAGCCCATTGAACATGTCGAAGTATTGCGGAAAGTAGACAATTCCGGCCGGATCGCAATGAGAAAAACGAATGCGCACCGTGCGCGTGAATGCACCCGCGGGCGGCATAAAGTGATCTTCTTTCATGCTCTTCAATGTCCTGATCTCATGCCTCAACATATTACACACGCAGGAAACGAACATCCACATCAAGCCGTTGGCGCCGCGCGCCTGACGCGCCTCGCGACAACTTGCTCCCTTGCTCCCTTGCTCCCTTGCTCCCTTGCTCCCTTGCTCCCTTGCTCCCTTGCTCCCTTGCTCCCTTGCTCCCTTGCTCCCTTGCTCCCTTGCGTATCTGTTTCCGCTCGAACATGCCGCTCACCGTCGCCGCGCTGAAATAGGAGGCGACGGCTTCGACGGCCCCATTGATTTCCCCTGATCATTTTTCACGACCGCGAGCTCAGCTTCTTAGTTCGAGGGAAACTAGGCCTATTCCCAACAGGCGCTCATCTTGATTGAGCTCAATGGCAGCGGGAGAAATCGCATCCGGCATCTTGAACTCAATATTTTCGACATTGGCGGGAACCGCCAGCTCCTTGGTAACGAGCGCGAGCGCCGGGACCCGCCAGGAAGCGATCCGATGTCGATCGCCAACGACGTCGATGGTTGGGTTTGAACCCTGCTTGCCAAACGCAACGAAGCTTAGTTTCAAGATATTGTCGCGGTTCGGAGGCAACCTGATGATAGCCATTTGCTCATTGCTCCATGTCCCCCAATCTTCTGCTGTCGACCAGCCCTCGCCAAGAAGATCGACTCCAGCCGCACCAAAATCGAATTTTACGACGCGTCCAGTATCAAGAGGGGGCGATTTGTCCGGTTGAAATCCAATCGGCAACGGCGTCCATGACGTTTCCGCCAAGTTCTCCTGCAAATCGCGGAGCGCGTTCCCGCGAATGCAACATCCGCGAAAGCTCGGGCACGGGGAATTCTTTAAGCCCAACTTCGAGAAAGTCGAAGGCGAATGGCACGGTGGCGCCGTCATAAAGCATGAACCGATCTTTGCGCGCATCGCACAGCCGATTGAGCACAATTCCAAATGTTGTGAGCCGATCTTCCGGCCGGATCAAAGGCCAGACGGTTTCGAGCATTCCCAGTCCAAATTCGATCCAAACCTCCCGTTTCCAAGCGCGCGACTTGCGATGCCATTTGAAGCTGGTCGCATTGACGTGCGCCCGTTTGAAATAAGTGGGTCCAGGAACCCGCAGAAGATTTCCTTCGCGCGCGAGCTTGGCGATCCAAACATATTCCTCGAAAGCGCTTTCGAAGTTGTTGCTTGCCACCGGCCCGGCGCGTTCGATCGCAGACCGGCGAATAAGCCCCCTGTTCGGGATGCCGTTCAATTTTTCAAAGATCGAAAGCGCCCGGCTGACGGGTAATCCCGTTACGGATTCCTCGATGTAGGTGCCTTTAGTTTCTCCGAACCATTCGATATCGCTGTAATAGCACACTGCCGCTGGACAATTGTGCGAGGCCAGCAAGAGCGCTTCGAGGTAATCTTCGGTCGTGAGATCGTCTTGCTGCCAATAGCAAAAAAACTCGCATTCAGACCGCGACAGGAGCCAATTGAAGTTCCCTTCCCAACCCAATCTCTGCTGTTGCATCTGAATTTCGAAGCGCGGATCAGAGAGGAACGGCCGGCAATGATCTGCGGTCTCACGATCATTTCCATCGATCGAGATAAGGACTCTATAATCCACGCAGCGCTGAGCTCTGATGGATGCCAGCGTCTCGGCGATGAAAGCCTTGCCATTGTAGGCCGGCATACCTATGAGGATTTTCTGGTTGAGACATCTGCTTTGCCCGAATCCAAGCTGGTGCCTCTAGCGAGATAGCCAATATTGAGTGGCTCATATAGCGCAAAATGGCACGAGTTACACAGATCAATACCAGCTTTGGTCCCGATGTAGTCCGCTTCGAGTTTGAAAAGATTTCTGACGGGCGCGGGAACCTCTGTCCGGTCGATTTTGACCAGTTGCCGTTCAGACCCGCTCACTTGTTTTTCATATCTGATGTCCCACCGGGAACGACGCGCGGCGGCCATTCACGTCGCAGCAGCGATCAGCTGCTATTATGCATGGCCGGTGTAATTCTTGTAGTTGTTCAGCATCATGGACGCGCGGAGGAGTTTGTGCTGAATGAACGGCAGGCAATCCACTTGAAACCAAATGTGTGGAGCCAGCAGACATATTGCTCGTCAGACGCGAGGCTTCTCGTTTTGACAAGCGGCAAATACGATCCAGCGGACTACACTATAATGCCTTCATAAGGGGATCAGAGGTTGAGAAGGCAGGGCCGCATAGCTATCCTTGGTGCTGGAATGCTGGGCACCTGTACAGCATTACTGTCTGCGCGGCGAGGGCTGAGCGTCTCGCTGTTTGACGCACAACCTGAACCGATGAGCTGCGCTGGCCGTTGGAACGAAGGGAAGATTCACCAAGGATATATCTACGCAGCCGACAACACCTTGGCCACAGCCCGACGACTTCTGCCGGGCGCCAGCAGTTTCGACCGAATCGTATCTTCCCTGATCGAAAGGCCCGCTATTGAGCGAATGACGCGCGGGCCGGACCTTTTGCTCAGCCACGTCGATAGCGTGGTGCAGCCTGGTGACGCATTTCAATACCTGAAAGCGGTCTGGGCGCTCAGTCGCGAGGCTGGCATTAACACTTCGCCCCCCGAGCAGCTTAGCGAGCGACAATTTCGCGCGATAACCGATCATCCATCCATTTCGGCCGCCTGCACCACCCCCGAACAATCAATCGATACCAATTGGGTAGCTGACCAGCTGGTCGGGCGAGTCGAAACCGAAGGCCGGATTGAAGGCCGGTTCGGCGAGAGGGCCACCGACGTAGTCAGGCATGATTCGAAATGGTCGGTCGTTACCGATAAAGGGGTGACTGATGGGTTCGACGTTGTCGTAAACGCGCTGTGGGAGGGCAGGCCTGCGATCGATGCGAAGCAAGGCTTGTCGTCGCCGCTATTGTCCTATCGATATCGCGTATCTGCGTTCGCCCAGATTGACGCGTGCGAACTGCCGAATTTTATCATTGTCACTGGTCCGTTCGGCGACTTCAAAAATTATGGAAGTTCGCTTTACCTTTCGTGGTACCCAACAGGATTGCTGGTCGACGAGATAGCGCGCTTTGCGCCCGAAGCTCCGCGAGTGAGCACAGAAAGAAAACTCGCCATTACAAATTTGACAGTCAGGGCCCTGGCTGAATTCATTCCCGACATTGCCCGGCTAAAGGAAGCGGCGCACGCGTGGAACGTCCAGGGCGGCTGGGTTGTCGCGCGTGGCAAAGGCCCTCTTTCCAAATTGAACTCCGGATTGCACAAGCGCGACTCGTTTGGAATTCAACGACTGGGCAGCTATTTTTCGGTCAACGTGGGCAAGTATTCTATGGCACCGCTTCTGGCCGAGCAGATCGTGAATGAGGTAATTGGCTAAGGGGCGGAAAACCTAAAATTGCGGAAGGGTTGTTCCACCGCCATTGCATTCCGAGGCGCGCTGCCGACAAAAATAGTGCGTCGCTTCAATCATCCTCAGATGACCGCATCGCCGCGACGCTCTTAAACATCATCGATAACCAGCCTATTGAGATCCAGAATGACGGACTTCAATTCCGGTTCGCGAACGGTCTTGGCCGCGGCGTCCAGTATGAACCACTTCGTCACCCGTTGATGGCATTCGGGCCAGGCGGGCATCTGAGAATCTACTTCCAGAGCGAATATATCCACCCTGCAGCGTACCGAAGTCCCGTCGCTAAGTTTCTTTTTGTGCTGGTAACTTCCGATCGGCCGTTCGTTGACCCTTCCGACGACACCGCCCTCTTCCATCGCTTCGCGCGCAGCAAGTTCAAACGGCTTCATACCGATTGCCGGCCAGCCCTTCGGGATGATCCAACGTCCGGTCCTGCGCGACGTTATCAGCAGCACCTCGACAGAGCCATCGGCGCGTCGTCGAAACGGCAGCGCCGCATACTGCTCTCTCAGGATTTCCGTCGTCGAGGACATGCCGCGCTCATGGGTCACGCAAGCACACGCTCGGAGACCAGCCGCTTGCAAAGCTCGACCGCCTCCGGGGCGTTGTCGCCATAGCCGTTGGCGCCGATCTCAGACGCAAATTCGCGCGACACCGGCGCGCCCCCGCAGATCACCGGGATCGCCATCCCCTCTTTCTTGATCTGCTCCACGATCAGCTTCATGAACGGCATCGTGGTGGTGAGCAACGCGGAAAGCCCGATCACATCGGCCTCGACCTTCTTGGCAGTCTCGATAATCATCTCCGCCTTCACGTTGACGCCGAGATCGACGACCTTGAAGCCGGCGCCTTCCAGCATCATGCCGACCAGATTCTTGCCGATGTCATGCAGATCGCCGAATACCGTGGCCGTCACGATGACGCCTTTCGGCTTTGATTTCTTGGCGGTGATGATCGGCCGCAGGACTTCCAGCCCCTGCTTCATGGCCTTCGCCGCCATCAGCATTTCAGGGACGAAGAATTCGCCGGCCGCGAACAGATCGCCGACTTCACCCATCGGCGGGATCAGGCCTTCGTCCAGAATGTCGTTCGGCGTTTCGTCCTGATCGAGTGCCTGCTGCACAAGCTCGGCGCAGGTGACGCCGTCGAACTCCATGATCGAATCATAGATACCCTGAAAGATCGGTTTGCGGCCGCTGGCGGCCGCGGCGAGAATGCCCTTGGCCTTCTCTTTGTCGGCATCCGAGCCGGTACTCATGCCCATGAAGCCCTTGCCGCCGGCCATCTCGGCTGCGACACCGCCCGGACCGCTCAGTACCTCTCCGGCATAGGGCAGTTCGCCCCGACGGAACATCTTCACCGCTTCGATCGCGGTGCGCACATTCTCTACCGGCGTCTGCGCGCTGAAGCTGCAGAAATACAGGAAGAACTTCTTGCCGTGCGGTCCGCGGGACCCGACTTCCATATACTCATGCACGCGACGAGTGATGTCTTCGCGCGTGCCTTTCTGAAGAAGCAGGGTACCAACACCAAACGAAAGAGCGCAGCCCTTCCTGTCCGCATATCGCCGAATCCGCTCTGTTCCAACGCGGAAGCAATCGGGGTCCTGCACCTTCAGATATTGCGGCGTGACCTGAAGCTTAATGTCCCAATATGCCTCGGCGTCCGCGGCAAAGGCGTCTCCCCACCAATTGTCGCAGCGCAGGCCGCGGCGATTGCCGGTCAGCTTTCGCAGCTTTTCGAGATACGGCAAGGAGAATTCGTGCACCATCTCTTCGGTGATGAACGGCAGCGAGCCGACGGCGTCCTTGCCATTTGCGATCTCGGCACCCGGCACCACTTTGAAATAGGCGTTGATGTAGGGAGCGAGCACCTCCTCGACCAGCCAGTCCATCACCTTGTGGACGAATTTCGGCCGCTCGGCGATGGCCACCACCATCTTCTCGAACTGCATCACCTGCGCGCATAGATTAATCGGCGCGCAGTAATGAATGTGATGGGCAAAGCCCGTAAGCTCGTGACAGAGTTGAAGCACTTCGAGCACCCACGGCATGCGGCCCGTCTTGAACGGGTCCGGCGCCTTCATCCGCGCCAATTCCATCTCGTTGGTGATCAATGCGCGCGTGTTGTCGAGCGCGGGATAGAGATCGTCGAACCACGCCATGTCGCCGCCGAGCGCCTCGGCCTCAACCGAATAGACGTCCCAGACCATATCGGGCACGTCGAAACCGAATTCCTGCTGGACGTCGAGATTCCCGCGAACGAATAATTCCGGATCGCTGAAGAATTTCCGACCGTTATGTCCGCCATATTTCATGCAGAACTCGGCCATCTGGGTAGTTGCGGGCGCAAATGCGGCCTCCTTGCCATCCATGATGGCCTTGTATTGCGCGACACCCGCGCTGAAATCGTATTTGTCGTACTTGAATCGTGACATTCGGCTTCCCCCGGAACGCTTCGCGGCGATGCGATGCACGTCGAGCGCGCAGCAAATCGCACCGATCTGAGACGAAGCGGGCTGTTGGTCTTGGCGGGTGGCCCTTGAGGACCGGAAGACGCCGTGCCGGGAAGCCCGATTATGGAGCTATAAGGGCCCCATCGCCGGCCCTAATGCAAGCAATTTCGCTTGCGGAGCCATTTTTCTTCAGCATCGCGCGGGCGTCAAGTTCATCCCTCGGCCTCGGCCGACGCGACATCGGGCCGAACGCATCGCAACATGAAAAAAGCAACCACACACCGGAACGGAGCCGGATTGATATATTCGCAACTTTCGATGATTGTTGTCCGCCGCGGAGGAGAACAATGAGCAGCACGCGCATCCGCCTCTGGGATGCAGGCCGCCACGAGGCCTATGTCAAGGAACGGGATCAGGCATTGGAGCGCCGGCTCGACGAGCGCGAGGGCACCAGCATCGCGCGCGACATCGACCAGGTCTGGACGCAACTGCCTGACGATGAACGTCAGGCGCTCGAATACCTTCTAGTGACCGGAGCCCGCTCCTGCATCGGCAATTGCAGTGAGTCCCTGCTGGCCCGGCTGGTCGGGAAAGGTTTGCTGATGTGGCCGCCAGGTGTGCGGCCTGTGCTGACCGACGATCTGATCACTTCGTTTCTGATGCCACCCGCGATTTGGGAGGCTCTGCAGACACGACGCGAGGCGCTGGCATTCTCCGCGAGCGAAGTCGACAGGTTAATCGAAGCCGGAAAGAACCGCTTTTGCGGACGGCTCACACCGCTGGTGACCTCCGAGATCACCTCCGACCCATTCCGGCCGTCCGGCTCGGATTGATGCCGATGACCGAGCCTATGGAAACCGGCGCAATCACCAAGGCAACCTTGCTGCTGACCACGCGGTTCAATCAGTCGACCACCGGTCCACGGCCGTTGTCTCCATCCGAATATCACAATCTGGCGCAATGGCTCGATGCAAGAAGCGCTTCGCTGGCCGATCTGCTGAAGCCGAACGCACGAATCGTACTGCGCGCCTATGTCGGTGCCGACCGGTTGTTGACCTTGCTGTCGCGTCTTGCCGATGCGGAACGCCTGATCGATCATTGCGGCGCGCTCGGGATCTGGGCCATGGCGGAGCGCGAAGCGGCCTTTCCCGCGCGGCTGCGTCAGCGTCTCAAGACCGCATGCCTGCCGCTCCTGTTCGGTGCCGGCCGACCCGAGGCGCTGGATCAAGGCGGCATCTGCATTGTGGGCTCGCGCGACAGTGCAGACGAAGCGCATGATTTCGCTCGCGCGACCGGCGCGCGCGCCGGCTCGGAAGGGCTGGTCGTAATTTCAAGCGACATGCGTGGCATCGATCGCGAAGCGGTGTCTGCGGCGCTTGCAGCTGGCGGTCGCGCCATTTGCGTGCTCTCCGATAGTCTCGAGAAGGCAGTAATCAGCAAACGCTACCGCGACGCCCTGTCGGCGAACCGCATCACCCTGGCTACTCCCTTCACGCCGGACACGCGATTCACCGTCGCCAATGCGATGCGTGCGAACCGGTATCAATACGGGCTGTCGGACGCAGCCATCATCGTGGAGACGCGCCAGACCGGGGGCATCTGGTCCGGGGCGGACGAAAACCGCAAACACGGCTGGGTGCCCGCCTTTGTTCGAGCTGGCATCAGCGCCTCATCCGGTAACAATGCGCTTGCTGCATCTTGGCTTGCTGCCGATCACCAAGCACAATGTCGAATCCAGTCCGAGCCTGACCCAGTTTCTGCTCGAGCGCGCGACATCGCGCCCGCCGCTGGACGAGAATGTGTCCGAGCTATCCGCGCCGAGCCCATCCATCTCGGCCCAGACGGACCTCTATGCAATCTTCCTGAATGAGCTGGAATCCATCGGCGAATCAATCGGTTACGAGGAGGACGCAGTAGCCGCTCATTTCGGTATCGAGCGCTCGCAAGCTCGTGTCTGGCTCGCGCGCGCACGACGCGAAAGCCGAATTCCGACGCAGGACGCCGCCGCCGAAACGGCCAAAAGCAATTCTTACTGAAGCAATTCAGGCGGTCGATGCCGCCTTCGCAGTCCGCTCCGTCGCCGCGCTTTTCTTGCCTCCCGGCTTGGAAAACTGACACGCACCGACAAAAATATCCTGGAACTCCATTCGCGTCGCAAGCGCGACATGCTCGATGCGGCGCGCGATGTCGAATGCGCGTGAGCGTTCGGTTTCCGAAATCAGCGCAAGCTGCGCACCCAGCAATGCGGCGTTGCCGACATAATTGATCCGTTCAAGCGGCACCGGAGGCAGCAGCCGGATCGCGACCGCGCTCTCGATATTCACGTAATTGCCGAAGCCGCCCGACATCATCACTTCCTCGATCAACTCGTCCGGGCACACCGAGCACCTGTTGCAGCATCATCACGCCGCCATAGATCGCGGCCTTGGCGAGTTGAAGCTGACGGATGTCGTTCTGGGTCAGCAACACTGCTTCGTCTCGGCCGCTCTCATCGCGCGGCACCAGCACAAAGGCGCGGCCGCCGTCATCCTTGACGATGCGCGCGCTTAATTTTTCCGGCAGCGGGCCGACCGCGTCGCGCCAGAGCCGCCCGGCCGGATCGATCACGCCGGCCTCAAGCATCTTTGCGGCGGCGTCGATCAGTCCCGATCCGCAGATGCCGATGGCGGGCACGTCGCCGATCACCTGGCAATGTACGTCATCGTCGATCTCGACCTTCTCGATGGCGCCGACCGCGCCCGCGCATACCGTGCTTGACCTGCCCACCCTCGAAGGTCGGGCCGGCCGGCGCCGAGCAGACCAGAAGCCGCTCCTTCGAGCCCAGCACGACCTCGCCATTGGTACCGATATCGACGAGCAGACGAAATTCGTCGCTTTCGTAGATGCGGGTCGCAATGATGCCGGCAATCGTATCGGCACCGACAAAGCCCGCGACGATCGGCAGGAAGCAAACCCAGGCATTCGGTGCGCGCTTGATCGGCAATTCCCACGCCGGCACCACGATCGGATCGCGCACCACGGGCGCATAGGGCGCAAGTCCGACATAGCTCGTGTCGATGCCGAGGCAGATGTGATGCATACAAGTGTTGCCGACGATCACGATCTTGTAGATGTGTTCGGGCAATATCCTGGCCTGCTCGGTCGCCGTGTCGATGAATTCGTTAAGCTGGTTGAGGATGCGCGCGCGCAGCGTCTGCAATTTCTTGGCGTCGAATTGAGCATAGGCGATGCGCGACATCAGGTCGCCGCCGTAGATTGCCTGCGGATTGACCGCACCCACGGACGCGAGCTGTTCGCCGGTCCGCAGATCGACGAGCGATCCCACCACACTCGTGGTGCCGACATCGAACGCCATACCATAGATGCGTTCGGACGTGTCTCCCGGTTCGATGTCGATGATCTGATCGCGGAAGGTCGTTACCGTGACCCGGCCAAGCTCCGCGCGCAGGATGGTCGGCAGCCGCCGCAGCACCTCTAGCGATTGCTCGCGTGACGTTTCGGGCGGCAGACAGGACAGGATTTCCTCGATATCCGAGGTTTGATGGTTCTCGTCCTGCGGCGCCTTGGCCTGGATGTAGAACTTCTGGACGCCGGAATCGAGCTCGTGTTCGCCGGCCGAGAACACGCCGAGGTCCGACAGGATCTGATGACCGGCCTCGCTTCTCGGCGGCATCGCTGCGATCGAGCAATCCGCGACCGCTGGCATCTGGCAGGACAGCCGGAAGCGCTCGTGCACTGCGTCCTGGCCGAGTTGCAGCGTGTCCTGCAGGGTCGGCGGCGTGATCTCGCCGGAAATCGCCTTGACACGGCACGACCGGCACCGGCCGCGGCGGCCGCAGGTAGCCGCGACGTCGATCCCTGCTTCCAGCGCGGCATCCAGCACCATCGAGCCCTGCGGGACGACCTTGGTCGCAATCGTCCGGCCGCCCGCAGGATCGACGAAAGTGATCGCGACGGTCTTGGCCATGGAAGCGTCTCAGCCCGCCGCCCGCAGGCGGCTGCCTGGGTGCGGGCGGGAGCGCGGAAAGCCGCCATGTAACGCATCGCGAACTCGTCCTTGCCGAGGACGACATCGGCTCCGAGCTTGAACTCGATAAAGTCCTTCGGCGGATTCATGACCGGATCGATCATCAGCGTGTCGCAACCGGCGAGGATCGACAGGATGATGAAAGCGTTATTCATGATCTTGCGCTGCGGCAGGCCGAACGACGTGTTGCTATGGCCGCCGAAGATATGCACTTCGGGATAGAGGCGCCGGATTTCGCGTACCGCTTCGAGATAATGAGTGCCGAATGCGCCGCCGGTCGAGGCCGGAAAGGCCAGCGGATCGAGATAGCGGTCGGTCACCGCGATACCGGCGCCGTCCATCATCTCCATCAATTCGCGGAGATTCTGCACGCGCTCGTGCTCGTCCTTCGGCATGCCGTCGCGGCCACTGGCATTGGCAAACAGCAGCGCATTCTTTTCCTTCGCGAGCTTGATCAGATCCTGACGACCGTCTTCCAGATTGACCGAGTTGATGGCCGCGCGGCTCTTGCTGGAATCGTGCACGCTCAAGCCCGCGGTGATGGTTTCCGGATCGGATGAATCGATCGCGAGAATCGCATCGGTGATCTTTTGCGCGACCGGTATCAGCCAGATCATGGTCTTGTGACGGATGGCGGGGTCGACCGCGATCTCGTCGACGCACAGATCGATGATGTTGGCGCCGGCGGCGACCTGTGAGTTGATGACCCAGGCGAGATAGTCGACGTTTTGCGTGCGCACCGCATGGGCGACATGCGGGATTTGAAACGTGCGCAGCTTAGCCGGATCGGCCGGCCAGATATCGGTGATGTCGAGGAGGCGCTTGGAGCCATCCGGCCCGGCATAGGACACGCCCGCCTTGCCGCCTTCCTGCACGACGCGGGGAGACGTCGGCTTCAGCCGGCGAGTGGCGTTGAAGTTCTCACCGATGATATCGAACACTTTTTCTGTCATTCCCCGCTCCGATAATGGCTCTCTTGCCTATGCGTCGTGGTTTCGTTCGGCGCATGGCCGAAGTCCGAAAAATCCGGTGCGCGACATTTTCGGCATCATCGCACAGCTTCCTCCAGCAACTCGACCGGAAGCTTGATTCCTTCGAATATTTCGAAGAACGCCGTCTGCTCCTCGAGCGGCCAGTCCACCTTGCGATCGCCGACGCGGAATACGTAGCCCGGCGCCAGCCGACGCGAGAGCTCGAGACCGTCGAACAAGCGCAGCCTTGCGAGCCTGTTGCGTGAAAAGGCGCGTCGCCTCCTCGATCGCGACCCATCCGGCGGTTTCGAGAAAAACCGCATCGAGCAGATTGTCGGAATCGGACAGATTCTTCTGCGTTGAATCGAACCTGCTGCCGAGCGTCATGATGAAGGCTATCGCTTCTCGGCAATCCGCCAGATGCTTGGCGAAGACCGGCCCGTGAAAGGCGGTGCCGTCTGCAAGCACGAGCCCCTCCGCGTCGCAACGCTCGATGGCGATGCGGCAATGATGAACGACCGGCGTCATCGCAGCCGCGGCAAGCTCGGCGATCCGCTCGGCCATGCGCCGCACGGCTGGCCGTATCGGCGCTCCGGCGCGATAGCCCATGATCCTGAGCATCTGTTCGGGGCGAATCGCGATGCCGCGTGGCGTGAAAACGCCGAAAGTCGCACCGGCAACCGCGCGCGATCTCGCGTCCGCGGCATGCTCGCGTGGCGCAGCGCCGGACCCATAATCCTGTAGCGGAAACATAAGCTGCCCTTCGCGATTCCTGCCGGAATCGCGTGACCAGGAAAGGGCTTACAGGCCGCATGCGGCCGACAAAAAGCCCGGTCATGTGTGCAACGCAGAAACGCTGCGCCAGCACCTAAGCCAGATATTCCAAAACGGCGGTCGGTCGTCAATCGAAGCCGTTCGAATTCATCTCGGTTCCGCATCGTCGGCCGGAGGCGTGCGCTCCTCCGCGCCGATCAGATAATAGCGCAGAACCTGGGACAGATAGTCGATGGCATAGACCGTCAACACCACCAGAATGATGATCAGGCAGGCCTCCTGCAGCTCATAGGCGCGCAATCGGTCCGCAAGCAGGAAGCCGATGCCGCCCGCGCCGACGATGCCGAGAATCGAGGCCGAGCGTACATTGTGCTCGAACATATAGAGCGTGTTCGACAGCATCATCGGCAGCACCTGCGGCAACACCCCGAACCGGATGCGCTGCAGCCCATTGCCGCCCGCGGCAGTCACGCCGTCAACCTGCTTGCGGTCGAGATTCTCGATCGCTTCGGAATAGAGCTTGATGAAGGTGCCGGTCTCGACGATGGCGATCGCCATGATACCGGCGAGCGGCCCAAGGCCGATCGCGCGCACGAAGATCAGCGCCCAGATCAGGTAGTCGAAGGAGCGCAGCAAGTCGGCAAAGCGCCGGGTGCCGAATTGCAGCGGTCGCGAGCGCGTCATGTTTTTCGACGCCAGGAAACTCAGAGGGAAGGCAACCACCGCGCCCAGCAGCGTCCCCATGAACGCCATCGCGATGGTTTCGCCGATCACGCGCAGGAACAGCGGCAGGTTCTCCCAACCGGTCGGAGGAAACATCTCGCCGATCACGACCGAACCGAACTTGCCCATCCCGTGCAGGAAGTCGCCGGACAGGAAGTTGAAGCGATACAGGCAATAAAGCGTCAACAGCGCTCCGCCACCCCATTTGATCCAGAAGGCAATGCGCTCCTGGATCGGCGGCGAAAATGCACGCGGGAATTTCGCCTTTTCCGCAGCGATGTCGGCATCCGTCAGAGTTGCAAATCGAGCCGTCATGATTGCTGCCTCAATGCGAGAAGCTGGCTTTTCCGATCACGCGATGACGGAAATGCTCGCTGATCATGTCGATCAGCATGATGGTGATGACGACGATCAGAAGGATCGCGCCGGCATCGGCGAAATAAAGAAGCTGGATCGACGTGAAAAGATCGTGGCCGATGCCGCCGGCGCCGACAAAGCCGACGATGGTGGCGCTGCGCACGTTCAGCTCGACGCGCCAGAAGGCGTAGCCCATGAAATTGGGCAGTACCTGCGGCAACACGCCAAAGCGCATCTCGTGAAACCAGTTTCCGCCCGCGGCGCGAACGCCGTCGAGCGGGAGCTGGCTGATATTCTCGTTGACCTCGGCGAACAATTTCCCCTGCGCGCCGATCGTGTGCACGGTGATCGCCAGCACGCCCGGAAGCGGCCCGATGCCGAATGCAAGCACGAACAGCAGGGCCCATACGATGTCGGGCACGGTACGCGCGATCTCGAGCACGCGGCGCGTGACCCAATAGATCAGATAATTTTGCGCCAAATTTCGCGCGGCAAAGAAGCTGAGCGCGCCGCCGATCACCGTGCCGAGCACGGTGGCGAGATAGGCCATCAGCAAGGTATTGAGGAGACTGTCCATCCATTTGCCGAAGCCCCAGTACCATTCGCCGATATCATGGGCGAACGTCGTCAGATGAATGGGCGGCACCATCTGGCGCAGAAAGTCGGTGGTGCGCGGCAGCCCCTCGATCAGCGTGAAGACATTGAACTTCGCCGTGATGCCGCGCCGCGACCACGCAGGCGACGAACCCGATCCAGAACAGGATCGCGTACATCCTCTTCTGCCGACGATAGACTGCATATTGCTGCTCGAATATCGCGACGGCGTCGCGTTGGCGCGTCGCCTGATTGGGGGTGAATTCCGTCACGGTCATCGATTGTCCACGCTTCGAAATTGAGTGGCGGACGCGGGCCAACCCCGCGTCCGCGATTTTTCGATCGCCGCTATCTTCTTGCGACGCGCTTCGCGTTCGTCCCTCGCCGCCTGGCACATCAGGTTGTAGTCCTCGTGATAGACGCGCACGAGGCCGTTGGTCTTTCCCTGCGCCACCGATTCGGCGAGCTTCATGTCGTGGTCCTTCAGACGCACGAACAGCTTTTCGATATCGGCCCGCATCTCGAGCGGCAGATCCTTGCGGATGACGATCGGCGGCGACGGCAGCGGCGGAGAGGTCCAGACCACGCGGATATCTTCGCGCTTGAGCATTCCGCGGTTCATCATCTGGCGCAGATTGCCGATATTGTCGTTCTTCGACGTCCAGGTGAACGTGCCGTCATAGGTGCCCTTGAGAACACCGAGCACGCCTTGCGGATGACCGCCCGACAGCGGGCTCTTGTAGTATTCGTCGACCGGCTTGCCCATCTGCCGAAACGCGGCGGTCGGGATCAGGTAGCCGGAACCGGACAGCGGATCGGTACGCGCGACGACTTTGCCCTTGAGGTCCTCGAAGGTCTTGTAGGGGCTGTCGGCCTTCACGACGATGACGGCGCTGTAGCCCATCGAGCCATCGGGCTCTTGCGCTGCGACCAGCGCCTCGACGCCGCCCTTGCTGTCCATATGGGTCTGGCAATAGCTGAAGCCGGAGAGCCAGGCGACATGGATCTGGCCGGCGATCAGCGCATTCATCACGCCGGAATAGTCGGTCGCGGTGTAGAGTTCCCACTTCACGCCGGTTTCCTTCTCGGCGTGCCTGATGAAGTCGTCCATGCCCTTCATCGTGTTGCTCTGGGTTTCGACCGGGATCACGCCATACTTGACGACCGGAAACTTCTTCTGCCAGCCGCCGATGAATTCGTCCGACGATGCCGCGACTGGCAACAGCGCAACGAGGGCGGCCAATCCGACGAGCCTTGCAAGATGACTCCTGATCATTGCTGTTTCCTCCACCTGAGTCGTCTTGGTTCGATACGCCGGACGTTGCCCGCCCGGTCGGCAGTGGTGACGATCTATTTGTCGGTACCGGTGCGCGCCATCGGCGGTGCAGCCGGCGTATCCGCCTGGGTCGCCTTGAAGTCGAGCGTCACATCCTCCTCGGTGACGCCCTCGCCCGCACCATACAATTCGCGCGCAAGCGAATCCGAAAGCTGGCTCGGCAGGCCGTCGAACACGATCTCGCCCTTGCGCATGCCGATGATGCGGTCGCAATAATCCTTCGCGGTCTGCAACAGATGCAGATTGCTGATCACCGTGATGCCGTCTTCCTTGTTGATCCGGCGCAACGCGTCCATGACGATGGTGGCATTGCGCAGATCGAGCGAGGCGATCGGCTCGTCAGCGAGCAGGATTTTCGGCTCCTGCACCAGCGCGCGGGCGATCGCAACACGCTGCTGCTGGCCGCCGGACAAGTTCGTCTGCACGATGCAGAGCATGCGAGACCATGTCGAGGCGCTGCAGGCGCGGATCGTCAATGCGCGGTCGCGATCGGAGAACATCATCAGCAGGGTCGGAAGCGTCGAGTGATAGCTGATGCGGCCCATCAGCACGTTGGTCATCACCTGCAGGCGCGGAACCAGATTGAACTGCTGAAACACCATCGCGCATTGCGCGCGCCACTCGCGAACCCGTCGGCCCTTGAGAGTGGCGACATCGACTTCGGTGTCGAAACCTTCATCGCAAAGAATGCGGCCGGAAGTCGGGTCGGTCAGCCGGTTGATCATGCGCAGCAGCGTCGACTTGCCAGCGCCGGAACGTCCGATGATGCCGACCATCTGTCCGGTCGGCACTGTGAAAGAGACATTGTTGACGGCGACGAGGCCTCCGAATGACTTCGTCAGATTCTCAACTTTCAGCATAAGCCCCCCTTGTTACATCCATTCGGGGACCAAGATTGGACAGATGGAATCGCGTCGGCATGCGTTCTGGCTGGCGTGTAAAGGCCAGCTAATGACCACGCGGAGTCGTTTCGGCTCCTTGCGGTTCAGAGACGCTATTGTTGTGTTTGCGTGCCGACTGAAAGTCCCCCCTTGATCAAACAATGCCCTTTGCTACCTGAATCGAGCCAAGCGTCTCGACCAGAGACAAAGGGCTGGGACGGGGGTCCGTCGTCTGAAGCCCTGATTGCAATCGCGTCCGTGGACGCTTGATTGCATCATCGTAAATTCAATGCCGCCAAACAGGAATCGTCAAGTCATTTATGGCGGCATGGACCGCGCGATACAGACGCCGCTGCCTTGGTCGACACCGCGCAATTCACGAGATCGACATACCGATCGAGCCACGTCCGTGGCGATGCTTGACCGAGATCAAGAAAAGCGCGAAATATTGCGATCTCGGACGTTTGGCTGCGAAATGCTGCTTAGCAGCAAAGGCCGATTGGTCCTTGATTTGCGGGCTTTGCTGGCGGTCCAACCGCGTCAGCCCCTTCACCTTGAAATTGCGGCTTTGCTTGAAGCCGCAACGGGGCTGACCGCATGCATTTTCCTGCCGACGTCTCATCCTGTTGCACATTGTTTTGTTGCAGCATCGCGCGCGCGCGACGGCGCGTGCAATCGTGTCGCAGGTGCCCGCTCGCCTCGCCATGTCGGAAGGCGCATCGCCATGTACGCGATGAGGCGCTGGTCCGTCAGACAGGCACGCTTGCTGGATCGCCTCTACGGCGCTTTTGAAAAAATCCTGGTCGCGGCCGATCCGCTTTTCTCATTCGTCGGATATCGAGCGCATCGAGCGCCCTGTCGCCGCGATCGAGCGCGTACTCAAAGGCTTCTTCTTCGATTGCCGGATGTGCGGACAATGCGCCTTGTCGAATACCGGCATGTCATGCCCGATGAATTGTCCGAAGAATATCCGTAACGGCCCCTGCGGCGGCGTGCGCGCGGACGGAAATTGCGAGGTTGTTCCGGCAATGCGCTGCGTCTGGATCGAGGCGCATGAAGGAAATCGCCGGATCGGGAGATACGAACGGCAAGCCATGGCGAACGCCGCCTTGGATAACAGACTGTGGGGGCGCTCGTCCTGGCTGCGGGTTGCGCGCGAGAACGCCGTGCGAGGGCAGGCATGAACGCGCCCGCCAAATCAATCGCAATGCCGGCGCAAAATGGCGCCCGCTCCGCCATCGGGTCAAACGCGGCATCGACCGAAGCAGCGAACGAAGCGACATCGACGCTCGAAGCTTTGCTGCGGGACCGTCAATTTGTGGTCACCGCGGAGATGTCTCCGCCGGACTCCGCCGACCCGGCGGATGTCTATGAGCGGGTCCGCGGTCTCGACGGTTACGTCGACTGCATCAATGCGACCGACGCGTCCGGCGCCAATGTCCACATATCGAGCCTGGCGGTCAGCTTGCTCCTGAAGCGCGAAGGCCATTGCCCGGTCATGCAGATATCCTGCCGCGACCGCAACCGCATCGCCATTCAGGGCGACGTCCTGGGCGCCTCGGCCCTCGGCATCACCAATATTCTTTGTCTGACAGGAGACGGCGTCCAGACCGGCGATCATCCGGAGGCGCGACCGGTATTCGACCTCGACAGCATTGCCCTGCTCTCGATGCTGCGAACGATGCGCGACGAGAAACGCTACCTGTCCGGCCGCCGCCATCAAATCGGCGCCGAACATCTTCCTGGGCGCGGCCGAAAACCCCTCCTCGCTGCCGCTCGAGATGCGCGTGGCGCGGCTGAAGAAGAAGGTCGAGGCCGGCGCACAGTTCATCCAGACACAATATTGCTTCGACATGCAGCGGCTGCGGGAATTCATGAAGTCGCGTGCGCGACATCGGGCTCGACCGGCAAGTTCATATCCTCATCGGGGTCGGTCCTCTCGCCTCGCCCGGCGCCGCGCGATGGATGCGCTCGCACGTTCCGGGCGTCCATATCCCGGACGATATCATCCGACGGCTCGAAGGCGCCGCCAAGCCCAAGGAAGAAGGCCGGCGGATCTGCATCGAGATCATGCAGGAAGTCAGCGGCATCCACGGGATATCCGGCGTGCATGTGATGGCGTTCAAGCAGGAGCAGTTCATCGGCGAGATGGTCGAGGCGGCCGGCATCCTCGGGACCCGTCGGCCCGCATCGCGCAGACAGGTGGCATCGTGAGCGGAACGCAGATCGTCATTTCGCTCGTCGGCAGCGTCGCGCTCTTGCTCTGGGGCGTGCGGATGGTCCGCACCGGCATGACCCGGAATTTCGGGCCGGCCTTGCGCGGTCTGCTCGGAGATTACGGGAAGAGCCGAATCGGCGCGCTGGGCGCCGGCTTGGTCACGACTACCATCCTGCAAAGCTCGACCGCGACGGCGCTTCTGCTTGCCTCCTTCGCCTCGCGCGGCCTGATCGAATTGCCGGTTGCGCTCGCCGCAATGCTCGGCGCCGATATCGGGACATCGGTTGCTGCGCAGATATTCTCGCTCGACGTGAAGTGGTTCTGGACCGTGCTGGTCGGTGCGGGCGTCTATCATTTTCATGTCGTCGGGCAACGACAAGACGCGCGGGCTCGGCCGCATCGTGCTCGGCATCGGCATAATGCTGCTGGCGCTGACGCATATCGGGATTGCGGCCGAGCCGTTACGCGATTCGGCCACGTTCCGCTCGCTGCTGTCCGGCCTCGCTGGCGAGCCGATCCTGGGGTTCCTGGTGACCATCCTGATCACCTGGTTCGCCCATTCCAGCCTTTCGATCGTGCTGCTGATCATGTCGCTTGCGGCAACCGGCGCGCTTCCGGCTCCGCTTACACTCGCGCTCGTTCTCGGCGCCAATGTCGGCGGCGCGATTGCGCCCTCTGGTCGCGCTGTCCGGGTCGCCGGTCGGCGCGCGGCGTGTCGCGCTCGGCAATCTCGGAATGCGAACTGCGCTCGCCGTCCCGGCCCTGTTTGTCGTTGGACCCGCGGCCGAATTGTTCTCCCTGCTGAGTTCGGACCCCGGGAGGCTGGTCGTCAATTTCCACATCGGCTTCAACATCGTGGTCGCAGCTGATCTTTCTGCCGCTCACCGGTCTGGTGGCGAAGCTGACCGAGTGCGTCCTGCCCGATCCCGCCAAGCCCGCAGACGTCGCAAAGCCGCGTCATCTTGAAGCCAACGTGATCGACACGCCATCCGAGGCGCTTGCCTGCGCAATGCGCGAAACGCTCAATCTCGGCGGACATGTGGAGAACATGCTGCGCGAGGCGCTGGTCGTGTTCGAAAAGTCCGATCAGCGACTGATGAAGGAGGTCGAGCGAAGCGACAATATCGTCGATTCCCTGCACGAGGCCATCAAGCTCTATCTGGTCAAGGTCTCGACCGGCGAACTGACCGAGGAGGAAAGCCGTCGCTATGTCGAGATCCTCACCTTCAATACGAACCTCGAGCATATCGGCGACATCATCGACAAGAACCTGATGGAACTTGCCGCCAAGATGATCAAGAACCGCTACACATTCTCCGACGAGGGATTGGACGATCTGCGCAAGCTGCATGGTCGCGTCATGGACAACATGCGGCTCGCTTTCAACGTGTTTGCCACGCGCGATGTCGCGCTCGCGCGCCGACTGCTGGCCGAGAAGGCGGCGATGCGCAATGCCGAAGTCGCGGCCGCCGACAGCCACTACACGCGGCTTCGCGAGGCGCGGCGCGAATCGATCGAGACCAGCGCCATTCATCTCGATGTCATTCGCGACCTCAAACGCATCAGCGGCCATCTCACTTCGGTGGCCTATCCGATCCTCGAAACGGTCGGCGAACTGGCAGAGAGCCGTCTGCGGGTCAACGATTCCGATCAGGCACCGGGTCAGTTGGCGACCCGGCCGCGGAGCTGACCGTCAGGGCAAGGACCGCCGCGACGCCAGCATGGCGACGACCGCGATAATATTGGCGAGCGCGAGCGCCATCAGCATCGGAAACAGCACTCCGTCGCCCCAACGCGCCAGCGCCAGAGCCGCAACCCAGGGCGCCAGAGCCTGCGCGATCAGACTTGGAAAAACCAGCTTTCCCATCAATGTCGCATAGCCGTCGGCACCGAACATAACGAGCGGAAGCGTGCCTCGCACGATGTAGCTCACGCCGGCTCCCATCGCGTAAATCACGATTGCGATTGCAGCCATCTCCACGCTGAAGGTGAGCATGGCGGTGCCGGCGCCCATCATCAGGCCGGCAGCGAGCGTCGACCAGACCGGATGCACACGGCGCCCGATCGCAAGTTCCGCGAACACGTCCGGCGACCTGGCTCGGGCCGATCAGCGCGCCGAGCGCGACGGCGGCGGCGGCCGAATAACCGTAACCTTGCAATACCGGAATGAGATGAACCGAGACGACGGTCACGATGATCGAGGAAAGCATCATGGTGACCGCCATCAGAACAAACAGAAGCCGACGTTCCGCGAGCGTGGACACGTCCGTTGCCGCGATCGTGGCCTGCGGCCGCGGCGCTCCGATTGCGCGGCATGAGCCACACATGAAGCGGCAGCGCGAGCAACAGATGGGCGCCCGCGAAAATCAGGCAGGTCCAGCGCCAGCCGACATTGGCGACCAGATAGGCGCTGAGCGGCCAGCACAAGGTCGACGCAAATCCTCCCCACAGCGTCACGGTCGTGATCAGCGGCCGCGCGTCCTCCCGGTACCAGCGCCCGAGTGCGGAAAAGGCCGCATCGTAAAGCCCTGCGGCCATGCCGAGGCCGATCACACACCAGGCGAGCCAGTAGACGACGATATTGGTTGCCGTTCCGAGACCGCCCAGTCCGACAGCAAAGCAGATTGAACCGAAGGCAAGCACGGGGCGCCCGCCGAATCCGTCCACCAAGCGGCCGATCATCGGCGCGGCGAGACCGCCGATAAACAATCCGATCGACAGTCCGGCGGCTATCTCGCGGCAAGTCCCAGCCGGTCTCCCTGGCGATCGGCGCCGCGAGCACCGCGAGCAGATAGAATGATGTGCCGTAGCCTAGGATTTGCGTGAACCCGAGCGCGGTCACGACGACAGGGCGGGAATGACTGTCAGACCCGCTCATTCCGGAAACGTCATTCATCCAAGGCAGTCCTGCCGCCCTTTCGGAGGGCGAATCGCGTATGTTCTGAAACTTGGGGAAAGGCCGGCCGGGAATTGAAGGCCGGTCAGGCCGGGAGCGGTCGGGTTCGAACGAACGATGCCGCAAGGAAATCAATTGTATCGCAAACACAACTCAAGACCAGCACAACGTCTCGCAGCCGACGGCTCAGACCTCTTTGATCTGCGCAATCGCCGCCGCTCTGATCTCTTCGTATTTTCCTTCCAGTTCCGCTGCGACCGCGGCCGCCACAGCATGGACGTCGCCGGGCCGTTCGGCGTCCTTTCGTCTGTTCCATTGTTCGAGATAGGCATCCGAGCCGACCAGCTTTTTGCGCATCGCAACAATGTCGATCAACTCTTGAAAGCGGGCACTGAGCTGCTGCTTGGACACGGACGCGCCGTCCCGCACCTCGACGAGGGACGGAATATCCTGCCAGCAAACGATGACAACCTTCGCCATGGTTCAATCATCAAAATCGATTTCGGGATCTTATTCAACAGCCTGCTACACCAGCGACGGCAATTGACACGTCATCGCCTATCGAATTGAATGCGGGCGTGCAGGATCCTGATCCCACTTTGGATCAGCAAGGGAATCCGGTGCGGCGGCCCTTACCAAGCTGCCAAACCCGGAGCTGCCCCCGCAACTGTAAGCGGTGAGTCTTTCTCCAACGTGCCACTGGGCTTGCGCCCGGGAAGGCGGAGGCAAGACAGAGACCCGCGAGTCAGGAAACCTGCCTGCACGGTCACCCTTCCCACGCACGGGGTGTGCGTTCCGGGGCGGATTTCCGCATAGGTGACAGACGACGTGTCGCGGAGGCCGGGACGTGGCCTCGTTAGCTCCTGCCTTCGGGCAGGCCCAGGCGTATTTGCGCCTGCGCCTCCGCGACATTCAAGTTCTTCGCGCGAAGGCGGCGCGGCCGCCACCGTCCAGCCGCCTCTCAGGCGTCGCGAACTTTGCGTTCCGGGCGAGCACCATTTTCAACAACATTAGAGCTGCTATTCGAAACCGCAGCAACCAGTTCTTCGGCTTTTCGCCTGCTTTTGAATTTCATAATGCCCTGCCCCGCCACTTCGATGACATAGCAATCTTCTCTCTTCACGAGCACATATTGCATTGTGGGACCCCCATTTCGGGTGTCTAACACCGCAAATGAGGCCCGTTGCGGGCATGAGCATTTAGAGTTTACATCGCTTTGATTGCCGCAAATAATTCACTATTCATCAGCGTGAAACGTTCCTGACACGTATCAGCTTTGCTTGTGCTCAAGTCCCGGTCAAGCCGCGCTGGCGCAAAGCTGTCTGGAGTTGAGACAGTTGTTGCTGAGTCGGCGGGATATCCCGCCGGCTCCAATGCCGAATATTCCGAGCACCTTGGCGCCCTAACGGTGGGACCGCGCGAACGCACCACGAGCCGACGGCGACACATAGTGCGACGTGACGGAGTATGAGCGCGCGGTCGGAGTATTGCCGTGATAGCCGGTCTGCAGATCTTCGACACCGAACGCATTCGCGGCGGCAATGGTGGCAACGAGGGCTGCGGCAGCAAGAGCGGATTTGAGGATCGTCATGATAAGTCTCCTTCGGACTAATCTGCGCTCGTCATTGAGCGTCCAAGCCAACATGGCGTGTCGCGTTCTTGCTTTGAAATATCGTCAGTGAATTGAAGCAATAGCGTTGCGCTATACTTGGCATTTCAGACATTTTTCACTTGCACACCCAAAACAAGTAAGCCGGCGGAGCGCTGAAGCTCCGCCGGCATCGAACCATGACCGCACGAATTCCTACGCCAGACATGTTGTCGTTTAGCGAACCATCAGGCCGTGAAACATGTCGAGCAACGGATTCGTCTTCGCCACCGCCGGCTGATGCATCGCTCGAGCCTGGGCGAAGGAGCCGCGCGCTTCGCCGGAGATCGCAAGGCGCGGAGCAGGCGAATAGTTCCGCACGGCCGCGGTGTTGCCGTGATAGCCGCTGATCAGATCTTCGTTGCCGTATGCATTTGTGGCGGCAACGCTGAAGACGAGAGCGGACGCGATGAAAGCGGATTTGAGAATGCACATGGCGGATCTCCTTCGGATCGGGGCTTGGTGAAGCTCACCATTGAGCCTTCATGCCTGTTATTCGCGAAGGGGCTCGGATGCGTTACATTCGATTCGATCAACGCGGCGTGATCGCAGCGTAACTGAGTCCGACCTCACCGCAATCCAGCGATTTCAACCTTCGACCAACTCGTCATAGGCGGCAGCGAAGGCGCGACGGCGCGAGCGGCTCCGTCCCCTGTCAGGCAGACAATTGAGAGTTCCGGCATTGATGTCCGGCGGCATTTGCGCCCAAACAGCCGGGCCGGCGTTTCGTCCATGAGTACCGTCGGCCGGGATAGCAAGGTGCTATCGAATTCATCGGGCGCGGGCGGTCGCGCGATTTTGAGAATGAGCCGACGGATTTTGCATAGGCTCAAACACCTTTCGCGCGCAAAATTTCGATGGTCTTGCTTGCAAACATCAAAATTATCGTTGGAGATACATCGATGAAGGTTACGCGTCGTTCAGCCGCATTGGGCGGCCTCAGTCTTTTCGCCGGCACGGCGCTCGCAACGTCAAGCCGCGCAGAGCTTGGCTCCTTCCTCGGTATCGGCGAAGGCCTGGACGACTTCTGGCTCGCCACCGACGCCTACGTCTTCGGCTATCCGCTGGTGACGATGGAAATGACGCGGCGCGTCATCACCAACGTGGCGGCGCCGGTAGGCACCAAGGCGCCGATGGGGCAGATCATCAAGCTGCGCGAATATCCGAATTCATCGTTTCGCGACGTCACGGCCCCGAATGCCGACACGCTCTACACCACCGCCTTCTTCGATGTCGGCAAGGAGCCCTGGGTGCTGAGCATCCCCGACATGAAGGACCGCTATTACCTGATGCCGATGCTGGACGGCTGGACCACCGTGTTTCAGGTACCCGGCAAGCGCACCACCGGAACCAAGGCGCAGACCTATGCGATCACCGGGCCGGGATGGAAAGGCACGCTGCCGGCCGGCGTCAAGGAATACAAATCGCCGACCAGCATCGTCTGGCTGCTCGGCCGCATCTATTGCACCGGCACGCCGGAAGACTACGCGGCGGTGCACAAGCTGCAGGACGAGTTCAAGCTCGTCCCGCTCAGTTCCTACGGCAAGCCCTATACGCCGCCAGCCGGAACGGTCGATTCCTCGATCGACATGAAGACCGCCGTGCGCGAGCAGGTCAATCGGATGAGCGCGGAGGAGTATTTCACGCTGCTCTGCAAGCTGATGAAGGACAATCCGCCGACCGCTGCCGACGCACCGCAGACTCACGAAATTCGCAGAAGATCGGCATCGTCGCCAGGCAAGGATTTCGATGCCGAGCAAGCTGAAGGCCGATTTCGCAAAGCGCATTCCGGAAGTCTCGCAAGACCGGATCATGCTCCAGTTCAAGGTCAACAAGGACGTCAAGGACGAGAACGGCTGGGGCTTCACCACCAAGACCGGCATCTACGGCACCGACTATCTGATGCGCGCGCTCGTCACCGCCATCGGGCTCGGCGCCAACCGTCCGCAGGATGCGGTCTATCCGACCTCGATGAAGGACGGCGATGACCGCACCTATGACGGCGCCAACAAATATGTCATCCGGTTTCCGAAAGGTCAGATGCCGCCGGTAAGCGGCTTCTGGTCGATCACCATGTACGACGCGAATTACTTCTTCGTGGCAAATCCGATCAACCGTTACTCGATCAGTCGCGCGGCAAAATCTGAAAGCCAATCCGGACGGCTCGACCGATCTCTACATCCAGAAGGACTCGCCCGGGAAGGACAAGGAATCGAACTGGCTGCCGGCGCCTACCGGCAAGTTCATCCTGATGCTGCGGATGTACTGGCCGAACGAGAAGAGCCCCTCGATCATCAATGGCTCCTGGAAGATTCCGCCCGTGAAGAAGGTGGGCTAGAAAAAAGAAAAGCGCCGGGCGGATATCCGCCCGGCGCTTCTGCCGTCACGATTACCGGCTATCAATAGTAGCGATAATAGCGGGGTGCGTAATAGCGCGGCGCATAATAGCGCGGCGCATAATAGCGCGGAGCGTAGTAATACGGTCGCCGATAGCCGTAATAATAGACAGGCTGAACATTGCTGCCGGAAACCGTCGCTGCGTCGGCGGCAATTCCTGCGCCGAAGCGCGCTTCGGCGCTGCCGGGCAAAGCGATGGCCGCAACGGCAAGACTTGCCACGACGGCGCTGATCGTCACGATCTTTTGCATCAGATTCTCCTACCCTGGTGGAGCCTGTTGAGGGGGCGAGCGCTCCAACTTACACCCTATCAGCTTTTTCTGCGTCCGGGGCAGGCCTTTCTTTCACGGTTTGCTGAACGGCTTCTGGCAGCAGAGCGGTTCCGCACCGCATCAATCCTTCAATATCGGTCGCAGCGGCCGTTCGAATGCCCAAATCGCAACACCGGCGAAGGCTGCGATGGCGGCGATCATGGTAAAGAACATGCTCTTGTCCATGCTGCTCCAAAAGCTGCCGAGATAGCCCGCAAGAAAGTTGCCGATGAAGCTCGTGCCGAGCCAAAACCCCATCAACGTCGAAATCAGCCGGGCCGGCGCGATCTTGGTGACGAGCGACAGTCCGATCGGAGACAGATAAAGCTCACCCAGCGTGAGCACGACGAAAAAGGCGAATAACCATAGCCAATTCGCCTTCTCGGTTCCCGTCAGCCACGCCGCCACAACCAGAATCAGATTGGCGAGCGCGACGCCGAAACAGCCAAGCGCCATCTTGAACACCGTCGAAGGCTCGCGACCGCGTTTCGCCTGCCAGGTCCAGAGCGCGATCACAAACGGTGTGAAAGCAAAGATCATGAACGGATTGAAAGCTTGGAACCAGGTGGTCGGAATTTCGCCATGCCAAAATAAGAGATTGATCGAGCGGTCAGTGTGCGCGTCGGCCCAAAGCGAAATCGTGTTGCCGGCCTGCTCATAGGTTGCCCAGAATAATGTCACCGGCAGGAACAGCACGGCGATCGTGACAATCGCGCGCCACTCTCCGGCATCGAGCCGACGCTTCGGCGCGCTCGTGCGTCCAGTGGCTTCGTCCGGCGGCAGCGCGCCCCGCCCCGCGAGATAGATCGCAAGTCCGATCAGCATGCCGACGCCCGCAGCGGCAAAACCGTAATGCCAGCCGAACATTTCGCCGAGCGTCCCGCAGACCAGCGGCGAGAAGAACGCGCCTATATTGATCCCGACATAGAAGATCGAGAAGGCGCGGTCGCGCCGCCGGTCGCCCGGCGCATAGAGGCCGCCCACCTGAGTCGAGATATTGGGCTTGAAAGCACCATTGCCGAGGATCAGCACCAGCAGCGCGAACAGAAAAAGCGGCTCGAACACCATCATGAAATGTCCGATCGCCATCAATGCGGCACCGAGCATCACGGTGCGGCGCTGCCCTAGCAGCCGGTCGGCAAGCAGGCCGCCGAAAACGGGCGTGAGATAGACGAAGGCCGTGTAGAAACCGTAGATATGTGACGAAATCGGCTGCGCCCCGAGCGGCCCGAACAGCAATTCCAACCCGCCTTTCAACGTCGCGTAGCCCACGACCTGCTCGGCGCGCTCGGGCTGTAGCAGATGCTTGACCATGTAAAGCACGAGCAACGCGCGCATCCCGTAATAGGAGAAGCGTTCCCACATCTCGGTCGCAAACAGATAGGAAAGGCCGCGCGGATGGCCGAACAAGTCGTCACCCGCGGCGCTTGCGCTATCGGCCGGGGCGCTCATCCGCTGCGCTTGGCGGTCACACCAATAGCTGCCGTCTCCATGATGGCGTCCCACAGCCGGTCGGGATCGATGCTGAGGTTATGCGCAAGGTTGTGCATCGGACCGAATTGACCTTTCGTGCCGGAAGCCACGACGCTTCGCACATTCGGGAGACCATCCTTGGTGTGGCTTCATATCGTCAACCCGAACACGACCGCTTCGATGACGCAAGCCATCGTGGCCGCCGCGCGCAAGAAGGCGGCGCCAATGTGCCAGGGGATCGGGATCGGCGGTCGGATCTACGCTTGTGCCGAGTTGCCTCAGCGCCGGATCGATCGAGAGATCCGACTTCCTCGCATTTTTGCAAGGCATATCGTTTTTTGCGATTGAATTGTGAGTTTCATTTATACAACTTTTACGGGTAAGCAACTGAGGCACCAAACGCCATGGCAAACGCGTTATCGCTTCACATCGGTCTCAACGAGGTTGATCCGGCCCATTACCAAGGATGGAGCGGCCCGCTTCTGGCTTGCGAATTTGACGCCAAGGACATGACGCAGCTCGCAACGTCAAAGGACTTCACGCCGACCCTACTGCTGACGAAAGCCGCCACCCGCAAGGCCATCACGGACAAGATCGCCGATGCGGCGACGAAGATGAAATCCGGCGACATATTCTTCATCACCTATTCCGGTCATGGCGGACAGGTCCCGGACAAGAATTCAGAGGAACCCGACGGCCTCGATGAAATCTGGTGCCTGTATGACGGCCAGCTTGTCGACAATGAGCTTTTTTACGTCTTCGGGCAGTTCGCGGCGGGGGTTCGCATCCTGATCCTGTCCGACTCCTGCCACAGTGGCAGCGTCATCAAGGTCAACAGGATGGCGACGCGCACCTTCGACCCACAGCGCAGGCCGCGCGCTGCGCCGACGGAGATTCTGCAGCGAACCTATCTCGCGCACCAGAAATTCTACGACGACATCGCGACCGACCCGAAACTGAAGAATGCAGAGGACAAGGTGAAAGCCACCGCCCTGCTGATCTCCGGATGTCAGGATAGCCCGTTCAACGGAGCCTTCACGGCGATGCTCAAATACGTCTGGAACGGCGGAACATTCCGGGGCGACTATCGCAAATTCCACAAGACCATCGTGTTGGGCATGCCGCCGGAACAGGCGCCAAATTACTACCTCCTCGGCGCCGCGAATCATGCTTTCGAGAAGCAGACACCCTTCACGGCGTGAAGCGTTTTCGCGAGCCGCCGGCATACTCCGATGCCGGCGGACGCAATAAGGTCACGCTGACGACCGCTTTCGCACGCGATCGCAACACCAATTCGCGCGAAAACGAAAAAAAATATCAGACCGCCCTTCCATGCGCTCGCGCTACGCCGCTACCACGACGTCAATACGTCGCTACCACGCATCGCTACGTCGCTACCTTGCGATTGCACAAGCGCAACATTGTCGTTGCGACGCGGCAACGATACCGGCTCACACCCGATCACGTACCGATCACGCGAAATCACTTCTGCCTCATTCATGACATTAATCCACAGAAAGTTTTCAACTGTGGACGAGCCGCTACAGCGATCGCGCTGAAGCGGTCGACGAAGCCGGGAATGAACGTTCGAAATTGGCGAGTTCATCCGTCCGGATCGAACGAAATGTTTCGGTCGGACGACCTGATGGGGGTCAAATGCGGGGCGTGTCGCAGGGGACGGCGACGAGAGGTTCCAGGCAAAGCGCGTTTACACGCGGCGCGAAGCGATTCCGGAATATTCGAGCAAGCAGCAGAACGTACGCGCGGCATTCGTGCAGCGGCGGTCGCCTTGTCTTTCAACCATGCAAAGTCGACGTTTCCTGCGGCTGAGGCCGCTGTTCAGGGGGAGGTTTGTAATGCGTATCCCGACCGCGGCAGCAGCCGCTTTCGTCATGGCGGCGCTCGCACAATTGGCGGCGCCGCCCGCTTTCAGCCAGGCGATCCCGGACTCGCTGAAGCAGGCCGGAAATACCGAAGCCTCGATCAAGGAAAAGAGAAATGCGTGGACCGTCGGCGTGGCCGGCGGCCTGATGTCCGGCAGCTACATGACCTTCGCCGACGAACTGGCGAAGGCGCTGGACGACGGCGACAATCTGCGCGTACTGCCGATGGTGACCTACGGCGCGGCTTCCAATGTCGATGACCTGCTCTATCTGCGCGGTGTCGATGTCGCGGTGACGCAATCGGACGTGTTCGAGTATTTCAAGACCGAACGCAAAATCTGGAACCTGCAGAATCGCATCCACTACATCATCCGGCTGCCGGTCTCGGAAGTGCATATCCTCGCGCGTCGCGACATCCGCACCATCGAGGATCTGCGTGGCAAGAAGGTCAGCTTCGGTCCGGCCGGTGCCGGATCGAGCCTCACCGGCACCTTGGTGTTTCAGCGGCTCGGCATCCAGGTCGAGCAGGCCAATATCGACACCTCGAGCGGCCTGGAAAAGCTCAAGTCCGGTGAGATCGCAGCACTGGTTCGTCTGGTCGGAAAGCCAATCGACTTCTTCTCGAAGATCCCGGCCGATGCCGGGCTGCATCTGTTGTCGATCCCGTTCTCCAAGAAATTTTCCGATTATTACACGGTCGGCGAGTTCTCGCGCGAGCAATATCCGAACCTGATGCCCGAGGGGCAGAACAAGGTCGAGACCATCGCGGTGCCGGCGGTGCTCGCCGCCTTCAACTGGCCAAAAGGCTCCGAACGCCAAAAGCGCATCGAGCGATTGGTCGAGCGCATGTTTGCCAACTGGAACAAATTCCAGAAGCCGCCCTTCCACCCGAAATGGCGCGACGTGAATCTGGCGGCCACGGTGCCCGGCTGGACACGGCTCGAGGTTGCGGAGCGCGAATTGCAGAAACTCTACACCCCGGCACCCGCAGGCCAGTCGGCCGAACTCAATCGCGAATTCCAGAGCTATCTGGCGCGGGCCGATTCCAAGCGCGACGCGCAGCGCACGCCGCAAAGCCGCGATGCGCTGTTCGCCGAATTCCTGCAATGGCGCGAGCAGCAGGAAGCGCGCGCCGCCAGAAACGAAAGCACCAAGGAGGTGGCGCCACAACAGCCCGTGCGCAGCAAGCGCAAGAAGTGAGACAAACAGACGGCATGCAAGCCGCCGGGTCGTTGTGAAGTGTATCAAGGAGTAGCGTCATGAGTACCCCAAGCCCGCAGCCACTCGATTACGATCTGGTTTCGCCCTATGCACCCAAGCATGCGCGCGAGCAGACCAACTCCGGCCCGCTCTCGGCCGACGGCGATCCGGCTCTGCCGAACAGGCCGAGGCCAGCCGCGATCGAATCCGAGCACGATGCGAAAATTCTGGACGAGATCGAGATCAGCCTGCGCGCGATGATCGCCGCCCAGCACGACCATCCGTCGCAGCAGCCGGATAAACCGGCCGAGAAGGCATCGCCCGAACCGGCCGCTCCGGAATTGCCGACGGAGGCCGCGCCCGATTCTTCGGCCAGGTTATCGCAAATCGAGCCGGACAATCCCCCGGACGGGCTGCCATTGCGAACGATCGACACGCTGGAAGAGCCGAGCCTGAAGGAGGAACGTCACTCTCCCGAGCACCGCTATTACGAGGCGATGCGCGTGCAACAGGTCCTGCAGCAGGTCGCGCAACAGGTGGCGCAGCATTCGGCACGTGAGACGGCGCGTGCCGAACCCGACCCCTTTGTCGAAGAACACCGCGCGATGCCGGCCTTTTTGGCGCCGTCGATGGAACCGATCCAGTTCGACGAGCCCTGGCCGAAGGCGCGTCCGCGACGGCGGAGTGGTTCGGCCAATCTTTTGCTGCGCTTCGGATTCGCGGCAAGCGGAGCCGCCGCGGTCGCGCTGTTCGCATTGCCGGATATGCGCCAGCGCCTCGTCGACGGCATCAGCGGGCCGCTGGCCGGATTGTCGAGCAATGCCTCAGCCGTATTCAGCGAGGGTCGACCGGTGCTCGCACGCGACGAACCGATTGCACCGATCGCGGTTCGGACCGAGCCGGTCGTGGTCGCAAAGGAGCACGATAGTTTCGGCGCCCCGACGCAGAAACTGGCTACCGCCGGTCTTGCGCCGGCGCTGCCGGAGCCCCGCAGCGCGGCCAGAAACGATAATCCACTTCCGGCACGCGCGCCGGAGGCGCAGCCGCAACGGGAAACCGTCATGGTGCCGATCGCACCGCCCGCGGCGGAAGCGCCGAACCGGGCCCAGCCCGTGATTTGGCACGGCCCGGCGGGAAGAGCGACCGCGAATGAAAGCCCGACCAACGGTGTCGCCTCGCGTCCGCTGGCTGCCGAAGAGATCGAACTTCTCCGCAAGCAGGGCAACGATTTCATCGCGGTCGGCGATTTTGCCGGCGCGCGCGGCGTGCTCGAGCGCGCCGCCGATGCCGGCGATGCGGCCTCGGCGCTCGCACTGGCTGCGACCTACGATCCGGCGGTGCTGGCGCGTCACAAGGTCAAGGGACTCGTACCCGATAACGCCAAGGCGGCGCATTGGTACGAGCGCGCCCGCGATCTCGGCTCGCAGGAGGCACCGCTTCGCCTGAACGCCCTCGCACGCGGAAACTGAGCATCATCTCGCTTCGGGGGAGGCGAACAGCGAGCCTGTGCGACGAGTTGGAGGAAGTTCCCTCCAGGCGCTTCAATCCTTGCGGGCGGTAACTTGCTACAGCTGGCGTTTGAACCTAGACTTACCGCCGGAACTAGCAAGGATCACGTTTTGTCATGGCTGTGCGTTCGGTCACGTTGCTTGCCGTAACGCTTGCGGCTGCCGGCGCGGCATTCGCGCAAGGCGACAATATGGTACGCATCAACGGCGCACTCGAAGGCGACAAGCTTCCCTTCCTTTGCCGGGATCGCGCCAGCGTCGGCCTTATCATTCCGATCGTGGCGCGTGCGCAGAAAGCGCGCGCGGGTGGCGACAGCGGCAAGGCGCAAAACCTGATGGAGGTCGCCGGACGGCTGCAGAGCGAGATCTGCCTGCGTCCAGCCGCCGGCGACATCGTAATCCTGCGTTGCAAGCTCGATCAAGCCGATAGCCCGACAGGATCGGTCTCGACCGTGAAGGTCGGCGCCATCCTTCGCTCGGACCCTGCCAAGGTCGAACAACCATTCTATGCTTGGACCAACGCCGTGGTCGACGAAAGCGGCGCCGGTGGCGGCGCCTGCGCCGGCGAGACCGGCGGCGACATCTTTCAGGCGTCGCCGGACATTCTCCTGCGCGTCCAGCAGCGGCTCTACGATTTTGGATTACGCATGGCCGATCTGAACGGTCAGATGACTCAGGAGACCATCCAGGCACTCACCCAATTCCAGAAATGGGCGAAGCTGCCGGAGACCGGTCAATTGACCAAACAGACGCTGGAGAAACTTTTCGTGACGCCGGCCGGAACACCCTGGGTCACCTTCGCCTTCGACGGATATGGCAACTACGCCGCCGTCACGGGCGGTACACGGCGTAACGCGGAACTTGGCGCAATCGAGCAATTGCAGCGGCGTTCGCGCGCGGACTTCAAGGTGTCGTCGGTTGCGGCTCCGAATTGTCTGGGCTTTGCAGTCACACGCTACAGCGAACGCTATCGCCGCTCGCGCACCAACTTCACTCAGGCCTTTACCAGTGTCGGCGATTCGGTCGACATGGCATCGAAGAATACCTGGGATTATTGCGAGCGCGAGAAGGGCGGCGGCGAATGCGACGTGCGCTATGTGCTGTGCGCCACCGGCGAAGATATCCGTGACAGCCAGCAGAGCCGCAATGACCCTGAAGGCAGCGAGGATCGCGGGCCGCCGCGCGACCGACCGACGATCGTCGCGACCGCCGGGAAGGCCGTGACCGGCGCGATGGCGGTCAGCAGGAGGGACGTTTCGATCCCCGCAATGCGCCCGTGAACACGCAGGCGCCGCGTTTCGACCCCGGCTCATTGCCGCTGAATTCACAGGGACCGTCGGATATTGCCCCGCCTCCGGTTCAATCGCGACAGCGGGCCACCGATGAATGCGCGAGCGCCGAACGACAACAATCCCGGCGGTCCGATCCGGCGTTTCGATCCGAAGAATATTCCTGCCAACTCGCCGGCGCCGCGCTGATCCGCTGTGCCATCAACGAGGCGGCGGGGAATTCACCGGAATGGATTTCGGATCGAACCGCTGCTTCGGCACCTCGCCGCCGGGCTTCGGCGCGAACGGCAATGTCTGCACCATGCGAACCGCGCGCGCCATCGTCTGGTCCGAAATTGCCATCGGCCGGTCCGTCATAGGCGCCGGCACGCTTCAACAAACGCTGCAACTCGACGCGAAAATCGCGCGTCCAGCCATTCGCCGAATTGCTCATCTGCTCGATCGAATAGCCGTGGCCGAGCCGAAGCGCCGCATAGATCCAGTGCGCGGCCTGCGCCGGGTTGTAAGGCAGGCCTTCGCCGCTGTCATAGGCCATCGCGGTGTTGAACATGCCGAAATTGTCGCCCTGCTGCGCGGCAAGCAGATACAGCCGTACGGCTTCCTTCTGGTTCTTCGGAACGCCGTGACCGTTATTCAGCATCCAGCCGTAATTGGTAAGCGCGGCGAAATAACCGCGCTGCACCAGGCTTGCGATAGAGCGCAGCGGCTTCACCATATTGCTCGGACCTTGTGCAGCGAGCGCGCGAGCTGAAATTCGAAACGCGGCGTATTCGGATAGGTCGCAAGCGCGGCGCGACAGGCCTTGACGCCCTCGGCCCCGTTCATACTCGCCGAACGACTTGCCGTCGGTCACGCGTTCCGGATCGCTCGCGCTGCCGGCAACGATATCGCAAGGATGCACCGGCGGCTTGCCGTTGCGGATGATCGCAGCCGATGAGCCGCCGTCCTTACGATCGCGCTGCGGATCGGCTGGGACGGCATTGCGTTATCCCAGTGACGACCCCTCGCCTTCGGCGCCCGGCTTGAAAAAGAAATGGTCGACCAGCGAGAAGTGCTCCCAGGGCTCCTGCTCCTCGCTGGTCGCGGTCATGCACATCCCTGCTAACGCGGCGCAGCATTTCGAGGACTTCGACATTCTGCGCCGGGATGTTGCTGATCAGCGCACTCGGAATAAGGACTGTGGTCGCCGTCGCCATCGAGCGCGGTGTGGAACGGCCTGGTCGAGAACGAAATCACCATTCCGAATGCCGGCATCGACAGTGGCGAGCCCCGGTGCCACCGCCTTCGAACGCTCGCCGAGCTTCTTCGAAAGTTCGTCACCGAGCGGATTGTCGCGGCAGGCATCGAGGATCACGATATTGGTGATGCGATGATGCGCGAGCCGTTGCAGGACGATGTCCATCGCCACGAGTTCGAACGGCAAGATCGGCCTCGTCGTTGATCTTCGCATCGACCGGCACCATGTAATTGCGCCCGTCGACCTGCATGCCGTGGCCGGCATAATAGAACACCGCGGCACTGGCGCCGGGAAGCGAATTCGCGAAGGCGAAAATCTTCTGTTCGAAATTCGCCTTGTCGAGATCGGTGACGAGCGTCACTTCGAAGCCGAGGCCGCGCAACATCTTGCGCCACGCCGGTCGCGTCGTTGATCGGATTTTTCAGGCGGATTGACAGACGCGTAATTCGCATTGCCGATCGCAAGCGCGACCCGCCGTTCAGCCAGAGCCGGTCCGGCCAGAAGCGCTTGCGCCCAACAGCGCGAGAATGAAGCAGCGGATCGCGGACATGGCGATGTCGGCCTCTCGCTCGGATTGAGCGACGTTAGAGCAAGGCCGCGCGCAATTCCAGCGACGCTAATTGCTGACCGGTGCTGCAACCGCCTTCTTCAATCCGGCCGCCATCGCCTTCAGTGCCGCCTCTTCATTGGGCTCGTCTCCGAGCGAGCGACGATGGATCTGCTCGTGGATAAAGGACAGCTTCAGGATGATCGCGGGACTGAGCACGAACGGATAAAGGTCGCTCAGCCCCATGCTGCGGTTGATCGAATTGAAGGCGAAGGTCAGCGGCAGCCAGGATTCGATCAGCCGTTCCATGTTCGCACGATACGGGTCGAAATCGACCGAGGTCGCGAGATCGGTTCCCGTCGAAATGCGCGGGCGAATGCGCACGCCAAAAGCCGACGCGGTCTCGAGCGTATCGACGATATGGAAATAATGCGCCCAGGTTTCCGCGAAATCCTCCCATGGGTGCGAGCTTGCATAGGAGGTGACGAAATTCTGCGACCAGTCGGCCGGCGCGCCTTGCGCGTAATGCCGCTTCAGCGCCTCGCCATAATCGCAGCGCTCGTCGCCGAACACGTCGCGGAACCGGTCGATCGCGGTGTGGTCGCGCACGATCCGGTCCCAGTAATAATGAGCAATCTCGTGCCGGAAATGACCGAGCAAAGTCCGGTATGGCTCACCCATCTCACCGCGCTGCTTTTCGCGATGCGCGTCGTCGGCCTCGGTAATGTTGATGGTAATGGTGCCGTCGAGATGGCCGGTCATGACCGGCTGGCCCTCGGCAACGAGAAAATCGAAGACCAGTCCGCTCGGTCCGTGCCTTCGCGATCAGCGGCAGCCGGAAGCGCAACAGACTGTAGAACAGCCGGTGCTTGGCCAGTTCGATCTTGCGCCATAGCAGCAAGGTTGCGCGGCTCCGAGAGATTCGGAATCGTGCGGTTGTGGCGGCAGGCGAGACAAAATGGCTCGTCGCTGTCGTCGGCGATCAGCCAGTTGCAGCTTTCATGGGCGACATTTGCGCAATAGCGATACACGCGCGCCGGCATCGGCGAGCGCGCGCCACTTTTCGCCGTCGGGCTCAAGAGCGGAGAGCGTGGACAGCTTCGGCAGATAGCCGAGCTTTCGCCCGCAGCTTTCACACAGCACATTCTCGAAATAGAGCGCCTGCCCGCATGCCTGACACTCGAAAAGCCGCATGAAACGCTGCCTGCCTTGACGCCGCCAACGGGATAGAACGAATGACCGCGGGTACCGGTTCCCTGTCTCAAGCCGCCTTTTCGTGCGGCAGCGGGATGACGTCGACCTCGACCCGCAATTCGTTGGCGCCGGACCCCACGAAAACGCCATAGACCGGCGAGACATCCGAGAAATCGCGGCCGATCGCGAGCGCAATGTGATCGTCGCCGGTATCGATCGCATTGGTCGGATCGAAGCCGAGCCAGCCGACATCCGCCCCGCACCAGACCGAAACCCAGGCATGGGTCGCGTCGGCGCCCTCCAGACGCTCCTTGCCGGGCGGCGGCACGGTGCGCAGATAGCCGCTGACATAGGCCGCCGGCACCCCGAGCCCGCGCAGGCCTGCGATCATGATATGCGCGAAATCCTGACAGACGCCGCGCCGTGCCGCGAAGGCCTGGGAAAGCGGCGTCCAGATTTCCGTCGATTCCGGCTCATAGGCGAATTCGCGCTTGATCCGTGTCATGAGATCGCGCGCCGCCTCGATGATGCCGCGAGCCGGCTTGAAGCTTTCGCGCGCATAGCGCGTCACGTCGGCGGACAACTGGATGCGCGGGCTTGCAAACATGAAATGCGCCGGCGCCTGCGGCGACAGATCATGGCTGTGCAGGGCGGCATCGGCGACTTTCTGCCAGTCCGTGCCGGGTCCCGCAGGCGGCGCGCGATACGATACCTCGACCTCGGCGGTGGCGTTGATGGCAAGCTCGGTATGCGATTCCTCGATCGTCACGACATTCACCGCATTGCCGTAGAAATCGCGCTCGAACACGACCGATGCCGGCGCCGGCGACACGTCGAGATTATGCGAGATCGTGCGTTGTGCGATGCACTGTCGCGCGGCGTGACGCGCAAGGCAAGCGTCGCAGACGCAACGGGCGTATCGTAGGAATACGCGGTCAGATGCCGGATACGATAGATCACGCAAGGCCGCTCGCAGCGGGCGCCACCGTCATTTCAGGACGGCGGAGAAAATAGCGATTGGCCACGGCCTGCGCAAAGTTCGAAACTTTCTGCTCGAGCGCGAGGATGATGGTGGCGTCGAGATCGCGCGCCTCGGAGGTGGCGATCTCGGTGGCAAGCCGCTCGATCATCCGCTGCGGCTCTTCGGGAATGCCGTCGTTGCGCAGGCTCGGCAACGTCGACAGATGCTGCTGCAGGGTCTGCACCTGAAACCCGACCGAGCGCGGATTGTAAGGATCGAGCAGCGCCATGTCGCGCACCGGCATCAAGGCGACGCCGGTCAGATAGCGCGAGCGATAGGTGATCTGCGAATCGATCAGGTCCAGCATCACGTCGAGGTCGTCGGCGGTCGCGTCTTCGGGCGCGAAATAGCGCGCCAGCCGGCAGGTATTGATGGCGCGTTCGATACGAAGGCCGGTATCGAGGAAGCGCCAGCCGGCGCTGCGATTCATGTTCTCCTGCTCGAGTCCGGCGAGCGCCGACAGCGTCTGCAGCGCGCGATCCGCCGCCTCATAGACATCGGCCACCGACATCAGGTCCGAGACATCGGAAAGCTGCAGGTCGAGCGCGCGCAAAAGCTTCGAGGCATCAACCGAAATGCGCTCGCGGATCACCGAGGCCGCATAACCCGCCATGCGCACGCCCGACAGGCCGGACCCATAGCAATCCTCGTCGCTCAGCGCCTGCCGAACGATGGTCAGCGTGTCGGCGTCGGCATTCTCCTTGTCGACCGCACCCCAGGCGACGAGCTGATGGCCGAGCTTGGTGATGGTGCGCGTCACGTCGCCGGACAAATCCATTTCCAGGCTGCGCGCGCACAGGCATCGGATGACACGAATGAGTGGCTTCCGCGCGCTCCAGGTAGCGGCCATACCAGTACAGGTTGTCGGCCGCTCGGCTCGGCAGATTGCCGAGAATGCGGCGGATCGGCACGTCGTCGGTCGCCGGCAGCAGTGTCTCGTGGCCGACCGGCTTCGACGACAGCACCCAGACGTCGGCCGATTGCACGCCCTCGCCCATGCTGATGGCGCGCGCATCGGGACGCGCGGAAATCCGGCAGAAGGCGCCGGGCATGACATGCCAGCCGTCCGGCGTCGCCGCCGCGAAGACCCGCAGCACGAACGGACGCGGCACGATCGCGCCGGCATGCGAGACCGGCGTGGTCGACAATTGCACCACCTCCTGACCGACATAATCGAGGCCGCGCGTCTCGATCGCCTCGCGCAGCCGCGCCTGATCCTGGGCCGACAAGGCCGCCGGCAGAATCTGCTGGCTGGTCCCGAAGCCCGGCACAGTGCCGCTGAAAGCGCTGGAAATCGCCATGGTGCCGAAATCGTCCAGCACCTCCTCGCGCGCCTCGCGATCGCCGCACCACCAGGTCGCGATATTCGGCATCCGCAGCTCTTCGCCCAGAAGATATTCGGCGATGTGCGGCATGAAGCTCATCAGCGCGCGCGATTCGACGAAGCCCGAACCCGGCGCATTCGACACCACCGTATGCCCGTGACGCATCGCCGAAATGATACCGGGCACGCCGAGGCGGGACGTACCGTTCAGTTCGAGCGGGTCGATGAAATCGGAATCGACGCGTCGCCAGATCACGTCGGCGCGCTTGAGGCCCGCGATGGTGCGCACATGCGCGAGATTGTTGTGCACCACAAGATCGTCGCCCTCGACCAGAAGGAAGCCGAGATAGCGCGCGAGATAGGCCTGCTCGAAATAGGTCTCGCTGTAAGGACCGGGCGTCAGCAGGCAGATGCGCGGCTGCGAACGCTCGGCGGCATCGGCAAGCGAGGAGCGCAAGGCGCGGAAGAACGGTGCCACCCGCTCCACATTCAGGCCGCGATAGGCGTTCGGGAAGAGCACGTGCCATCACCAGCCGATTTTCCAGCGCATAGCCAGCGCCCGAGGGCGCCTGCGTGCGATCGCCGAGAATCCACCAGCGGCCGTCGGGTCCGCGCCCGATATCGGCGGCATAGAGATGCATCCAGCGGCCACCCGGCGGATTCATGCCGACCAGCGGACGCAGATAATCCTGGCTGCCGGCCACCACCGCCGCCGGGATCACGCCCTCGCCGACCAGCTTGTTTGGGCCGTACACATCGGCGAGCAGCGATTCCATGATCGCGGCGCGCTGGGTGACGCCCGCGACGATCGCCTGCCAGTCGCTTTCCTCGATCAAGAGCGGCAGCCGGCTCATCGGCCAGGGCCGCTCGCGCGCCTCGCCATGCACGCGATAGGACACGCCGATATCGCGCATGTGGCGTTCGGCAGCGGCGAGCGAGCGCTCGCTGTCGTCAGCCTCGAGCAGATCGAAGAATTGCCGCCACGCACCGCGCGCCTGACCGTCGGGCCCGACGAATTCGTCCGGCACGCCGGGAAGCGGCGCGTAATTCGTGTAAGCCGAACCGGCCGGCTTGGCTGCGAACGTTTGGGCGGTCATCGGCCCGGGCTCCGGCGCAGGTCGAGCGTCAACGGGAATTCACCGGCCGGCTCCTCCGGCGGCGGATCGACAATGCCGGCAGTGTGGCCGTGATCCTGGAAACGCGCCAGCCGCCGCGCCTCGGCTTCGTAGGAATTGACCGGGAAGGTGTCGTAGTTGCGCCCGCCCGGATGCGCGACATGATAGACGCAGCCGCCGAGCGAGCGGCGATTCCACAGGTCGACCAGATCGAAGGTCAGCGGCGCATGCACGGGTATGGTGGGATGCAGGCCCGACACGGGTTGCCATGCCTTGAAGCGGACACCGGCGACAGCTTGCCCCGATTCGCCGGTCGAGGTCATCGGCATCCGTCGGCCGTTGCAGGTCACGATATGGCGACCGGGCACGAAGCCCTCCGCCATCACCTGCAGCCGCTCGACCGATGAATCGACGAAGCGCACGGTGCCGCCGCCCGCGCTTTCCTCCGCCAGCACATGCCAGGGCTCGAGTGCCTGCCGCAATTCGAGCTTCACACCGGAATACTCCACTGCGCCATAGAACGGGAAACGGAATTCCTTCTGCGCCACAAACCATTCCGGCTCGAAGGCATAGCCCGCCCGCTGCAGATCGGCGAGCACGCCCAGGAAGTCCTCCCACACATAATGCGGGAGCATGAAACGGTCGTGCAGCGTCGTGCCCCAGCGGATCAGCTTGCCGTATTGCGGCTCGCGCCAGAACCAGGAAATCAGCGCCCGGATCAGAAGCTGCTGCGCAAGCGACATGCGCGGATCGGGCGGCATCTCGAAGGAGCGGAATTCGATCAGGCCGAGCCGGCCGGTCGGGCCGTCCGGCGAATAGAGCTTGTCGATGCAGATTTCGGCGCGATGGGTATTGCCGGTGACGTCGGCCAGAATATTCCGGAACAGCCGGTCGACCAGCCATGGCCGATATGCGCCTCGCCTTCCGGCATCAGATCGAGCGCGATCTCGAGCTCGTAGAGGCCGTCATGGCGCGCTTCGTCCATGCGCGGCGCCTGACTGGTGGGGCCGACGAACAACCCGGAAAACAGATAGGACAACGACGGATGGCGCTGCCAATACAGCACCAGACTGCGCAACACATCGGGCCTTCGCAGGAACGGTGAATTGGCCGGTACTGCGCCGCCCAGCACCACATGATTGCCGCCGCCGGTGCCGACATGACGGCCGTCGAGCATGAACTTGTCGGTGCCGAGCCGGGACTGCCGTGCCTCTTCATATAATGTGGTGGTGGTGTCGACCGCCTGCCGCCAATTCGCGGCCGGATGCACGTTCACCTCGATCACGCCGGGATCGGGCGTGACCTTGATGACATTCATGCGCGGATCGTTCGGCGGCGGATAGCCTTCGATATGGACGGGCGTGCCGGTCGCGCGCGCGGCCTGCTCGATCGCCGCGATCAGTTCGAGATAATCCTCAAGTCTCTCCACCGGCGGCATGAACACGCAGAGCACGCCGTCGCGCGGCTCGATCGACATCGCGGTGCGTACCGCGCCCTCGACGGCCACCTGCTCGATGCGGGTCTGGCGATCGGCACTTGCTTCGGCCGAACCTCCGCCCTCATTATAGATCTGCGCGAATTGCTCATGCGTCGGCAGCGGCGAACGCGGCTCTGTCGGATCCTGCGGATGGATGTAAGGATAATCCGACTTCGGCACCCAGGGCAGCGCGCCGAGCGGCAGCCGGAATCCGAGCGGCGAATCGCCCGGTACCAGAAACAGCTTGCCGCGCCGCAAGATTCCATCTTTCGCTCTTCCAGCGATGATCGCTCGCCTGCGCATTCCAGCGCTGGATCGGCAGCACGAAGCCGGACGGATTGGACAGGCCGCGCTCGAAGGTGCGCACCATGCGCGCTCGGGTTTCCGGATCGTCGATCTTGGGATCGGACGGATCGACATTCGGCGGCAACTCAGCTTCCTTCAGCACCCAATGGGTCGGGTCCTCGAAGGCCGGCAGCGCGAAGTCCTCGCCCAAACCCAGCCGCGTCGTGAGATCGACCGTGAATTTCTCGGCCCGCTCGATATTGGCGTTGCGGGGGCCCGCCTCTTTCGCGATCAGCGCGGGATCGCCCCAGATCGGCTCGCCGTCTTTTCGCCAATACAGCGCGAAAGCCCAGCGCGGCAGGCTTTCGCCGGGATACCACTTGCCCTGCCCGTAATGCAGAAAGCCGTTGGGCGCGAAGCGGGTACGCAAACGCCGGATCAGGTCATCGGCGAGCGCGCGCTTGGTCGGACCGACCGCCGCCGTATTCCATTCCTCACCTTCCAGATCGTCGATCGACACGAAGGTCGGCTCGCCGCCCATGGTGAGGCGCACGTCGTTGGCAACGAGATCGCGATCGACCGCGTCGCCCAGCGCATCGAGCTTCTTCCACGCATCGTCCGAGAATGGCCGCGTGACGCGCGGCGCCTCGTGGATGCGATCCACCTGCATGTGGAAAGAGAAGTCGCAATTCGCCGGATCGACGGTGCCGGTGATGGGCGCGGCCGAGTGATAATGCGGCGTCGCCGAAAGCGGGATATGGCCCTCGCCGCAAAGCAGACCGGACGTCACATCGAGACCGATCCAACCCGCGCCGGGAATATAGATTTCGGTCCAGGCATGAAGGTCGCAGAAATCCTTGTCGGTGCCTTTCGGACCTTCCAGCGGGTCGATATCGGCCTTGAGTTGAATCAGGTAGCCCGACACAAAGCGCGCCGCGAGCCCCAGATTGCGCGCCACCTGTACCAACAGCCACGCCGAGTCGCGGCACGAGCCGGATGCGAGCGAGAGCGTTTCTTCCGGCTCCTGCACACCGGCTTCCATGCGGATGAGGTAGCGGACCCTTTGCTGCAACCGGTGATTCAGATCGACCAGGAACGGGATGGTTCGTTGCTCGCCCCTTGGCAAGGAAGCAATGAAATCCGCGACCAGTGGCCCAACCGGACCGGGCGTGAGGTAGGCCGCAAGATCGACCCGCAGATCGTCCGAATAGGTGAACGGGAAAGTCTCGGCATAGGCCTCGACAAAGAAATCGAACGGGTTGATCACCGACATCGCGGCGGTGAGATCGACCTCAACGCGAAATTCGCTAGTGGGCTCGGGAAAGACGAAGCGCGCCAGCCAATTGCCGTGCGGGTCCTGCTGCCAGTTGATGAAATGCTGCTCCGGCCGGACCTTCAGCGAATAGCTCTTGATCGCGGTGCGGCTATGCGGCGCCGGCCGCAACCGCACAAGCTGCGGGCCAAGCGACACCAGCCGATCGTATTTGTAGGCAGTGACGTGATGCAGCGCGACCAGGATCGACACGAACGCTATTCCCCCGAGGGCATCAGACGGACCGACATCCGGTTCCACCTCGCCCGCCTAGTATTGCCGCAGCTATTGCCCAAGAAACCGCCGTCATGATCCGGCAACGGCTCTGGCCTGCATCATTTTGTCATGCAATTTCAACAAGATACATCCCCGTTCCGGGCATTTTGGGCCTCCGCCAACAGTCCGGCAATGTTGAAAAGGCGAACTTTCCAAGTTCGTGGTTGCAAGGCCAAGGCCACTCCGGTGAATTGCGCACCGGTAGCGACGGCGACGAAGGCCGCTTCCACCATCAGGTGGTTACCGTCGAGCCGATGCTTTCGCCATAAATTGCAGTTTGAGCATTGAATAGCCCCGATTACGGGCCATGTTACGCATAATCCCTGTCAAAATCGCTTTTTATCGAGGTGCACGTAGATGAGGCGTGCGACGTCGACAACCTGGAGCCTGCCCTTTGAACATCGGACATAATGCCGGCATCGCTGACCCGAATGCCCGCATCTGGACCCCGATTCTGAACCGCTATCGCCAACCCAGCCGAAGCCGCTCCGTGGTCGAGCTTGCGATCACCGCCTTGCCGCTCGCCGCGCTCTGGACGACGGCGTGGTTCGTTTATTCGCTCGGCTGGTGGTGGGCTTCCCTGCTGATCGCAATTCCCGCATCCGGCTTTCTCGTTCGACTGTTCATGATCCAGCACGATTGCGGTCACGGCGCTTTCTTTCCGCGCCGATGGGCCAACGACTGGGTAGGACGGGTCATCGGCGTCCTCACCATGACGCCGCACGACTTCTGGACTCGCAGTCACGCCGTTCACCACGCCACCTCCGGAAATCTCGATCGCCGCGGTGTCGGCGACGTCGATACGCTGACAGTCCGCGAATATTTCGCGCGCTCGCGCTGGGGGCGGCTCCGATACCGGCTCTATCGCAATCCGATCGTGCTGTTCGGCATCGGACCGAGCTATCTTTTCATACTGCACCAGCGTTTGCCGATCGGGCTGATCAACGGCGGCTGGCGGCCATGGATCAGCACCATCGACCAACGCAGCAATCGCGGCGATTGCCGCTTTGCTGATCTGGCTGATCGGCGCCCAGGCCTTCTTCCTGGTGCATCTGCCGATCATGCTGCTCGCCGCGACCTTCGGCGTGTGGCTGTTCTATGTGCAGCATCAGTTCGAGGAGACCTTCTGGAGGGAGAACCGCGACTGGAATCTGCACGAGGCCGCCCTGCACGGCTCCTCGTATTACGACCTGCCGCCATTGCTGCGCTGGTTCTCCGCCAATATCGGCATCCACCACGTGCATCACCTTTGCAGCCGCATCCCCTATTATCGGCTGCCGCGCGTGCTGCGCGACTATCCGGAATTGCGCGATGTGAGCCGGCTGACCCTGCTGCAAAGCTTCCGCTGCGTACGTCTTGTTCTGTGGGATGAAGCGCAACGGCGGCTGGTTACGTTCCGCGAAGCCCGAGCCGGCATAGAGGCCGCCAGACTTTCGGCCCAGCGCGCCTAGCGATATTTGTCTCGTTGCGCCCTGACCCCGGACGGCATGGGGATCGCCCGTGGCGCGACCTCGACGCAGCCCCCGGCGGCCCAACTGAACGCCCCATGCGTTAACCCGGCGTTATCACTAATCAGTCATTAATGGAGGCAGCATGCGCGGCGCTTTGGCCGCCATTCGCCGTCCGTCTGTGCAGGCGGGACGTGGTGGAGTCCGGGTTCAAGGCCATAGGTTCATGAGCGTCGCGACCGACAAAGACAAGCCCGGGCTCAAGAACTGCACGGTCAATCTCCGCGATCTGACGATCCTGATCGCCGATCCTGGCACCTATATGCGGCGGGTGGTCTATGGCATGCTGCGCGGCTTTGGGGCCAACCGCATCCTGGAGGTCGGCGACGCCAGCGGCGTCCTGACGGCGCTGCTGAACCAGAAGATCGACATCCTGATCTGCGATTCCAAACTGCCGCCGCAGGGTGGACTTGGAGTGACGCAGGCGATCCGGCGCAATTCCGCGGACGAGAACCGTACCTTGCCGATCCTGATCATGACCAGCGACACCCAGCAGGCCACGATCAAACAGGCGCGCGATGCCGGCGCCAGCATGGTCGTGGCTAAACCGATGTCGCCGACCACGCTCTATGATCGCATGGTCTGGATCGCTTTCGATCGCCGCCAGTTCATCGATTGCCCGACTTATTTCGGTCCCGACCGGAGATTCAAGATCGAAGGCTATCCAACCGGCGTCGGACGGCGGGCCTCCGACAAGGTGATCGAGGTCGCCGCCGCAACCGAACCCAATCTCGATCAAAGCGACATTGATAGTTTGTTCATGGCTGCTCGTGCAGGACAATCCGAATGAGCGACAAGCCAGAAAAAGTTCGCGTCTTTGCCGTCAATACGCGCTTCCAGCAGATGGCACGCCGGCCGGGGGGCGTGCCGCGCGATATTGCGATTGCGCAGGCACAGTCGCAGATCGAGGAGTACAAGGCTGATTTCGTCGACTGGGTAGAGCGCGAGCTTCAGGAACTGTCTGACGCCTTCTATAGCGCCAAGGGCGACAATATCGAAGAAGCCAGGATTGACGCCATGTATCGGCTCTGCTGCCAATTGCGCGATACCGGCACTACGATGGGATTGGCGCTTCTCACCTTCGTGTCCGACAATCTCTGCCGGGTGCTGGAAGCGATCCGGAGCGGCGCACCCTATGATCCGGCCATGATCGAGTGCCATCTCGACGCGCTCACGCTCGCGCGCAAGGAACCCTATCGCAGCATGAGCCCGGATCATTTCCCGGACATGACTTCCGGCCTGAAACGCGTGCTGGACCGCGCCAACCGGTATCTCACGCAGGACTAGGGCGGGTTTTCTAGAAGACGACGTCGATGTCGATTTCTTCGGCGGGCGGATCGGCCAGCGCGGTCGCCAGGGGCGGCGTGTCGCTATGCAGGCGGTCGAGCAACCGCACCCGCAGGTCCGCAAGCGCAATCGTACCGATCACCTGACGTCCGAATTGCGCCAGTTCCTCGCCGGAAAGCGGGCCATGCGTTGCGTCGGCATAATGAGCCAACGCGCCGCCAAGGGCTTCGAATTCCTGCTTCAGCCGGTCGAAGCTCTGCAGGGTGACGATCAATTCCTTGTCCGGACGCCCATCGCGAGTGATGAGATCGGTTACCTGCGAGACGGTGTCTTCCAGGTGCCGGACATTGTCGAGAAACAGCGTCGAGAGAACCTTCAGCAGCCGGTGCAATTCGGGCGCGAAGCCGCCATGTGCCGCGCCGTCACCGGCCGGAGCATCCTGCTCGAGCTGCTGCGTGGCATTGCCATGCATTAACTCAGTTTCCCCATCACCTGCTCGATCTTCTGACGCAGAATATCGACGGTGAAGGGTTTAATCAGATAGTTGTTAACACCGGCCTGAGCGGCCTTGATGACGAGTTCGCGATCTCCCCGACCGGTTAACAGAATGAAAGGACAGCGCCGCACCACCGGATGCCCGCGCACCGCCCTCAGCAGGTCGAGCCCGTCCATCTCGTCCATGTAATAGTCCGAAATGATCAGATCGAGTGGCTGCAACGAGGCGATCTGCATCGCCTTCACGCCGTTCTCGGCCTCATGGATCAGACGGATACCCATCTGCTCCAGCGTCAGGCAGGTCATTTTTCGCACGGAATCCTGGTCATCCACGACCAGCACCTTGAGTGCCACTGCATTAGGCATCGTTGCTGCTCCTCACCAACGGACGACACGATGAGGCGGTCGGTCCGGACGAATTTCTGCTGTTAGGCGACTTTGGCAATTGCGCCTCCCTTGGACGAGGCGCCGACCCTCGAAGACGGGTCGCCGGCAAGGTCGGAAAGCTTCTCGACATCGAGGATCAGCGCCACGCTGCCATTGCCGAGAATGGTGGCGGCGGCGACGCCGGGCACTGGCCCGTAGCTCTCCTCGATCGATTTCACCACCACTTGCTGATGGCCGCACAATTCATCGGCCACCAGACCGAGGCGCATGCCCTCGCCTGCGTCGGTGATGAGCACGACGCTTTCGCCCGATACCTCGCTGTTCGAGTTGATGTCGAGCAGATCGCCGAGATAGACCAGCGGCACCAGTTCGCCGCGCAATTGCAGCATGCCGCGGGTGCCGACCAGATTGTTGATGTAGGATTTCGGCGGCCGCAGGCATTCCACGATTGCGGACATCGGCATCACATAGGTCTCGCGGCCGACCTTGATGACCATGCCGTCCATCACCGCGAGCGTCAGCGGCAGCAAGAGCTGGATTGTCATGCCCTTGCCGCGCACCGAATGCAGCGAGATACGCCCTCCGATTTCCTGGATGTTGGTACGCACCACGTCCATGCCAACGCCACGGCCGGAAATATCCGAAACCGTCTCCGCGGTAGAGAAGCCCGGCATCATAATCAGGTTGTTGATCTCGTCCTCGGTCAGCGTTGCGTCGGCGCCGACCAGGCCTTTCTCGCGCGCCTTCTTCAGCACTCGTTCCGAATTGACGCCGGCGCCGTCATCGGCGATCTCGATCACGATGCGGCTACCGCGATGCTCGGCGGAAAGGCGCACGACACCTTCCTCGTTCTTGCCGGCAGCGAGCCGGTCGGCCGGCAATTCGATACCGTGATCGACCGAGTTGCGGATGATATGCGTCAGCGGATCGGCCAGCCGTTCGATGATGGAACGGTCGACCTCGGTGGTCTCGCCGGAAAGCTCGAGCCGGACCTTCTTGTTCACCTTGCCCGCGACTTCGCGCACCAGTCGCGGCATGCGCTGGAATACGGAGCCAACGGCCTGCGCTCGCATCGACATCAGCCCGTCCTTCAATTCGCGGGTGTGATGTACGACTTCATCGAGGATCTGCGAAAGCCGGTCGCTCACCGCTTCCGGAAGATCGTGGACGATCTGTCCGAGCATTGCCTGCGCGATCACCAATTCGCCGACCATGTTGACGACGCGATCGATCTTTTCCAGTTCGATGCGGGTAGTGGTGGCCGCCGGTTTGGTAACCCGCGCCGGTGGCTTGCCGGCAGCTTCTTCGGCGGCATGCGCTGGAGCGCTGGGCGGGCGCGCGGACGGCACGATCGGCGGCGCGGCTTCGACCGTCGCCGGGGACGGCATCTCAACGACCTGCATGGCGGCGGCCGATATGACGGGCGGCAGGCATTTCAACTGCGGGCATGGGCTCGAAAGCAGCCAGCGCGGGCGCTGACGCGCTTTCTTCGACGATTTCCAGCTCGCAATCGCCCGCGGCGAACTCGAAAATCTCCTCGACCTGGGCGCGCGCGGCGGAACTGCGCAGCGTGCCGGTCCAGCCGAGATAGGCGATTTCCGGCTGCACGCTTGCGAGATCGGGCAGCCGTTCGACTTCTGCGACAAGTTCGAGCTCGCCGAGCTCGCGCAACTGTCGAAGCAGCAGCAGCGGATCGCTGCCGTTCTTCAGGAGGTCCGGCTTCGGCCGGAAGGCAATCCGATAGACGCGCGAGCCGCCGGCTTCATCCGACGCATCGAAAGCATCGAAGCGCAAGGGAACGAAATCGATGTCGTCGAAATCCGCCGGCGCGGCAGCTTCGTCAGCACCGCCCCCGCCGCCATCTTTCGCGATCAGCCCTTGCAGCGCCATTCGGCATTCGCTGCCGAACCCTGGCGGCACCGAATCGCCGGAACGCGACATCTGCACGAGATCGGACAACACGTCGCTCGCGGTGAGCAGCGTATCCATCACGTCGGTGGAAGTGGCGAGATCGCCGCGGCGAACCGCGTCCAGCGTGGTCTCGAATACATGGGCGAATTCGACCAGCGCCTCGAATCCGAAGATGCCGGCGCCGCCCTTCACCGAATGCACCGCCCGGAACACCGCGTTGACGGTCTCGTCGTTGCCGAGCCCGTCGCGCATATCGCTCAAGCCCTGCTCGGTCTGCTGCAGGCCTTCCGAACACTCGTCGAAAAAGGTGTGCTTGAGTTGATCCAAACTCGTCATGGGAATATCCCTTTGATCTCGTGCGGAAATTAGCCTGCTACCTTGCGAACCGTCGCGATCAGCTTGTCGGGATCGAACGGCTTCACCAGCCATCCAGTCGCGCCGGCCTCGCGCGCAATATTCTTCTTGTCGGTCTCGCTTTCGGTTGTCAGCACGAGGATCGGCGTCGCCTTGTGCTCCGGACGCTTGCGCAGTTGACGGATCACCTCATAGCCGTCCATGCGGGGCATATTGATGTCGGTGATGATGAGGTCGACGTTCTCTTTTTCCAGAAGGTCGACGCCATCCTGCCCGTCGACCGCCTGCAACACGTCGAATCCGGCATCGGCCAGCGTCAGCATCAGCATGTCGCGCATCGTCTTGGAATTGTCGATGGTGAGGATGCGAACGATACCGGTCCCGATTTCAGGAGGCGGCATCAAATCGCGCGGCCAGCTCGACCGGCGTCGCGACCTGCGGCTCGATTTGCGGCGCCGAAACCGGCATCGCGGTGGCCGCGGCTGCCAGAACCTGAAGGTCGAACCCTAGATCGGCGAAAGCGCTTTCGAAGGCCTGCGACGGTTGCTCGACCGACACATTGGCGCTGCGCATGGCGGCCAGAACCAGTTGCAGGCAAGGCACCAGCATCACCTCAACTTGCGAGGCATCAAGCCGGAGACGTCCGCTCGCGGCGAGGGCGCGCAAGGTCGCTTCCTGCAGACTTGAAGCAGCGGCGAGATCGAGGATGGTCGGCAATTTCACCAGCGCGGTGTCGGCGTCGGCTGTGGCGGCTGAAATGCTCATCGGTTGCGATCCAATGCTCTGGTCACGATGTCTTGGTTAAACGCGAAGGTTCTGCGGCTCGGGGGTTTGCGCCTCGAAATTCGTCTCGCAGGCATCGAGAATGCAATCGGCGACCTTGCCGAGCGAGCATTGGCGCATCACGCCTCCGCGCTCGAAGGCCACATGCGGCATGCCGTAGATCAGCGACGACGCTTCGTCCTGTCCGATGGTACGGCCGCCGGCGAGACGCAATTCGAGCATGCCGTCGGCGCCGTCCTTGCCCATGCCGGTCAGGATGACGCCGACCGTCGAGCGCGGACAGACGCGCGCAACCGATCGAAACAGCACATCGACCGAGGGCCGATGTCCGCTCACCGTGGGTCCCTCATGCAAGCTGCAGCGAAATTGGGTGCCGTGGCGCGCGATTTCGAGGTGATGCGAGCCGGGGGCGATATAGACATGCCCGGCCTCGATCGGCTCATCGTGTATCGCCTCCGATACCCGCATCGGACATTCGCGATCCAGCCGTTGCGCAAACGCCGCGGTAAAGCGCGGCGGCATGTGCTGGGTCACGAGAATTGGCGGGCAATCCGACGGCAGGTTCATCAACACAACTTTCAGCGCCTCGACGCCGCCGGTCGAAGCGCCGATAGCAACGATCTTGCCCGAAGCATTGACGCTGCGCACGCGGCGCGACGGCGCGGGAGCCGCCGCCCGAGCCCGCGACCCGCATGCGGGCAGCGGCCTTGACCTTAGTCTGTAATTCACCGGCAAGCAGTGGCAGCGCATGTGCCGCATCGTTCGACGGTTTGGCGATGAAATCGACCGCGCCGATTTCCAGTGCCTCGAGCGTGACATCGGTGCCGGCCTGGGTCAGCGTCGAGATCATGATCACCGGCATCGGCCGCAGCGTCATGATCTTGCGCAGGAATGTCAGGCCGTCCATGTTCGGCATTTCGACGTCGAGCGTGATCACGTCCGGATTGAGCGCCTTTATACGCTCGCGCGCGATCAGCGGATCGCCTGCCGTTCCCGACCACCTCGATTTCGGGATCGGCGGACAACAGCGTCGTCAGCAATTCTCGGATCAGCGCCGAATCATCGACGATCAGAACCCGAACCGGTTTTTTCATGTCATTCCCCAAATCAATCGAACAATTCGATTTCACCCGCCGGCGCACGCGTCGCAATCTTCTTCGCGTGCTCCTGCTCCTCGTGCGCCACCGCACCCGACATTTCTCGACCCAGCAGCCGGCGCACCACCTTGCCGGTGGCCGGCGAATAGTGGATGCGGCGCGGAAAGCGACCGCCCAGATCCTGCGCAACGCAATGCAGCCCCTCGGCCTCCAGATAGCGCAACGCGAATTCCGCATTGTCGGTGCCGACCGCGATATTGCTGTCGGTGACATTGCCGCCGCCGAACAGCTTGATCTCCAGCTGGTCGCGGGCGCATCCGGCTTTCATCAGTTCATTGATCAGCTTCTCCATCGCGAAATTCCCGAAACGCGTCGATTGCGCATCGGTGCCCCAGCCGCCGGAGCGACCCTGTGGCAGCATGAAATGATTCATGCCGCCGATGCCGCGTCTGGGATCGCGGATGCAGGCGGCGACGCAGGAGCCCAGCACCGTAACCAGCATCTCCTGTGCATTCGTCGTTACGTAGAATTCGCCCGGAAATATCTTCACCATCCAGGTCCCGCTGGCGTGGTCGAAGATGCGCTTCCCGTTATTCGACCCGGCGGCGCCGGGCGCGTTGCCGCTTGCGGTTGCTGAATTACGGCCGATCCGATCATCACTTCCTCCGATAGATCGTACGGCCGACCAGTTGTAGGTCGGGATGCGAGCCGAGCAATGACTCGGAATGGCCGATGTAGAGGAAGCCTCCCGGACGCAGCGCGTCGGTGAAGCGCGTGATCAGATCGGACTTGGTCGGCGCGTCGAAATAGATCATCACGTTGCGGCAAAAAATGACGTCGAACTTGCCGCCGAAGGGCCAGGGCGCGATCAGATTGAGCCTGCGGAACGAAATCATCGAACGGATGGCTTCGGTGGCGAACATCGAGTTCGCATCGCGGCTGCCGCGCTCGAAGAAGTCGCGATATTGCCGCGGTACATCGTCGATCCCGCGCAGCGGATATTCGCCGCTCGCTGCCTTGGCGAGCACATCGGTGTCGATATCGGTTGCAAGAATACGGATGTCGTAGCGATCGGGATCGGCGTATCTCGCGCCGTAACACCGTAGCGATGGTGTACGGTTCTTCACCGGTCGAGCAACCCGCCGACCAGACGCGAAAACGGCTGCCGCGTCGGCGGCAAGCGGCAACACCACGCTGTCGCGAAAATGATCGAAATGATGCGACTCGCGGAAGAACTTGGTGAGATTGGTCGAAATCGCGTTGATGAAAGCTCTCAAGCTCTTCCTGGTTGGCGGCGAGATGCTCGCGATACTCCCGAAACGTGCTGAAGCCAAGCGCGCGCAGCCGTCGCGAAACGCGCGTATAGACCAGATTGCGCTTGTTGTCGGCGAGCGAAATGCCGGCTGCGTCCTTGGCGAGCTGCACCAGACTGCGGAAGTCTGCGTCCGAGAATACGAATTCGCGCGTCGAATCGGAGTGCTCCGAACCGTTATGCAAGATCGGCGGGAGCGGCGTTGCGTCCGGCTCTGGCCATACTGCCTTCCTTGGTCAAAACTTCTCCCCGCTATCGTCGATCTCGGCTGCGAGGGTCCCCTGCCCACGGCCGACAGGATTGCCGCGCGCGCGCACTGCGCGCCTTGCGGTCGTCATCTGACCTTACGGATGATGCGGCCTTCGGCACCCCGGTGCCACACGGACGAAGCTGACCCGCTCGTCCATCGCCGCCGATTGCTCCTCCGCAACCTGGTGGCCAGATTCTCCTCGACCAGCGCCGCGTTCAGCGCGTTACCTGGTCCATCTGGTTGAGCGCGATATTCATCTCGTATGATCTGATCTTCTGGAGTTTGTTCTCGTTGGTGAACAGTCCGGTCTAGTTCGCCTGTCCGCGCTCTGCTTCGATCGCCGGCAACGACAACAGGTTCGGGAGATCGATCAGCGCGATCAATGCAGTCTCGACCGTGACAAGGCCGCACAGGAAATCGATGCGCGAAGCCTGCGCGATCTTCGGTACCGGCTGCACTTGCTGGGATTCGAAAGACACGATGTCGAGCACGCGGTCGGCGAGGAGACCGACCATGCGCGGACCGACCTGCACGATGATCACGACATGGATCGGCGTCGCTTCGGTCATTCCCTGTCCGAAGCGGCAGCGCAAATCGATGATCGGGACGATAGCGCCGCGCAGGTTCAGCACCCCGCGCACCGACTCCGGCTGGCGCGGCAGATGGGTGATCTCGGACCAGCCCTTGATCTCGCGCACCGCCATGATGTCGACGCCATATTGGTCGTCGCCGATGGCGAAAGAGATGATCTGGGTCGGGGCGGAGGCTGCGCGCGCGGCGGCCGAACTTCCCATTTCGACCGGAACTTGCATTTCAGTGGCCGCTTCCGGCCGGACAACGTTAACATTCATGGCACAACCCATTGCTCTTCGGTCCCCCCCACGGGGGCCAAATCGACACGAGCTAACGGCTTGAGTGAGAAAGACTTCACGGAAGTCGAACGACCGCAGGCTCAGACACAAAAGGCGAATTCCAGTGGTAGAAAATCGGTGAAAACCTTTAGGAATCGGTTAACCACCCCGGTTGTGGGAGGAGCGGATTACCCGCAACGCAAATTTTCGAGTTCCAATTTAACCTTAATCCAGCGTTCCTCATGGTTTACATTAAGAATTCGTTGACCATGACAGGCTCGAAAAGCAGAGTGGCCGCACATCGGAAATGCGGAGGCCACTGTGTTTCAACCGAAGCCGTCGTCAATCGACGCGGTCGCGCCCGCGCGCGCGCCCTCAACGCCGTTCGCTCACAAGGGCGGAACGAGCGCAATTGCCCAGCGCAATCTCAAGATTGTCGATAGGGGCCATCCCGCGCGAAAGCGCGTGCCGGCCGAGCGGTCGAATACCGAGCCTCGCGAAGAACTACTGGTCGAAAAGATTCTTCAGGCATTCAACACCTGGTCGTTCAAGCGCGAACAGCCGGACAACCTCGTGTCGCTTCGGCAGGCAATCGGCCGGGCGGTGCATCTGAAGGAGCCTGTTCCTTTCGTGCTCTATTGGGGCAAGGGACCGAGGCGCGAGACCGGCAAGCCCGAAGAAGCAAGCCTGGATTATCTTGGTGCCCTCGCCGATCGCATCCGCCACGTCTACGACCCGGGTGCCGCAATCCGGCTCATCTGCACCGACACACACGCCAATCTGAACGGACATTCGCCGCAGGCAATCAAGGATTATTTCGGCTCGATCCGAGTGCAAGCGCAAGCGCGCGGCTTCACGGATTGCCGCTTACCGACCTCGTGCGCACATTGCAGAATGCCGATAGTTCCGAAGCTGTCGACATGCCGGATCCCGATCCGATGACGTTGCAACGGCTCTCGGAATGCGCGGCGAAATGGTATCGCGGCGAAGGCAGTGCAAGCGAAGGCGCTTCCGAATATTTCCGCATGAACATGATGGAAAAGCGCGCGGTCGAATTGGCCTTCCCGAATGCGGTCTTCATTACGTTCAACGGCAGCGAATTTCGCTGTCTGTTCCCCGACCGGATGCCGATCTTCTACATGTACTCGCTCAAGCGCGGGGTCAGCGCGAAACCGTGGTTCCTGCCCGACGAGATACAATGAGGCGCTTCAAAGGAACCCGTCATGTCCGGCTATCGGCTGAAGCCCGCAGGCGACACGACGCTGATCGTTGAGTTCGGCGAACGCATCGACCGCAATATCAACGGCGAGGTCCTGACGCTGGCGCGCGCGCTCGGAGCGGCCAAACTTGACGGCGTGATCGAAATCGCTCCGACCTTTCGCTCGCTCGCGGTATATTACGATCCGCTGCGCCGTTCGATTGGCGAGCTTTCGCAGGCGATCGAAAATCTGCTGGTGCGTCCGAAAACAGCTACCTGGCCGGGCGGCTGTGGCGACTGCCGGTTTGTTACGACGCAAGCCTTGCGCCTGATCTCGAGCAAGTCGCGGCCGCGACCGGTCTTTCGACCGCGCAGGTAATCGAGCGGCACAGCGCCGAGACCTATCACGTCTACATGCTCGGTTTCCTGCCGGGCCAGGCCTATCTCGGCGACCTGCCGGCACAGCTTGCGCTGCCGCGCCGACCCTCGCCGCGAGCGAAAGTCGCCGGCCGGCTCCGTCGCCATCGCCATGACCATGACCTGCATCTTCCCGCAGGAGACGCCCTGCGGCTGGCATCTGATCGGCGCGTCGCCGGTTCCGCTCTGGCGCATCGGTACGGATCCGCAGCCGCTGCTGCAGCCCGGCGACAAGGTGCGCTTCGATCCGATTTCGCTCTGTGCCTACCGGCATTGGCTCGAAATCGTGCGCGAGGACAACTTCGAGATTCATCCCGTGCACGAGACCTGGGACGCCGCCGCATGAGACCCGCGCTGCGCGTCCTCTCGCCGGGCCTGTTGACCACGATCCAGGATCGCGGACGCACCGGCTATCAGCATCTCGGCGTGCCGGTGAGCGGCGCGCTCGATCCGGTGGCGCTTGCCGCCGCCAATGCGCTCGTGAACAACCGTCCGGACGAGGCCGCGCTTGAAATCTTCTATCGCGGGCCCGCACTTGCGGTCGAAGCCGATTCCGTGCGCGTGGCTGTTGCCGGCGGCGATGCACAGATCGAAAGGCTGGAGGATCGTAACGCGGATAGCGGCCAGCGCATCGAGACGATGCGCAGCGTCACGCTTCGTCGCGGCGAAGTCATCCGGATCGGCGGCATTTCAGGCGGCGCCTGCGCCTATCTTGCGATCGAAGGTGGGTTTGCGATTGAGCCCGTGCTCGGCAGCCTCTCGACCGATATCCGAAGCCGGATCGGCGGCATCGCGGGACGCGCGCTGGCGGAAGGCGACCTGCTTCCGCTACGCTGCGCGCAGGCGAGCGCCATGCCGGAGCTTGCTTTCGCTTCACTCACTCTCGCGGCACCCAGGCGCGTGCGAATTGTCGCGGGCGCGCAGCGCGATTTCTTCACCGACGCGGAATTCGAGGCGTTCACGCAAGCCGAATATGTTGTCGGCGCCAATTCCAACCGCATGGGCTTACGCCTCACCGGGCGGCCGATCGCGCATAGTCGCGGCGCTAATATCATATCGGACGCAGTCGCGCCCGGGTCGATCCAAATTCCGGGCGACGGACAGCCGATCGTGCTGCTGGCCGACCGCCAGACCACCGGCGGCTATCCGAAAATCGCAAGCGTGATTTCCGCCGACATTCCGGCGCTAGGACGCCTGAAGGCGGGTGCCTCGATCGGGTTTCAGCCGGTGACGCTCGACGAAGCCGTCGAAGCGCGACGGCAGATGCTTGACGATATCGATGCGCTCGGTTCGTGCGCAACTGCGCTGCCGGCGACGTCGCTGGATCTGATGCCGCGTCTGCTTGAATGCAATCTCATCAGCGGCGTCGTCGACGCTGCCGCCTGACAGACGGAATCAACATGCACCTTGGCAAGCTCGCCCTTCATCAACATTCCGTCCCCAGCGGAAGCGTGGAGAAGCACAGCCTGCTTGCCGACCGGCCGGCCGGAGGCGCCCCCCGGCCGGCCGGGGCTTTCACCAAGCCGCTCGACAATATCCCGGCCGGCATTCTCTATATGGTTCTCGCCACCTTCCTGTTCGCGGTTTCGAGCGCGATCGCCAAATGGCAGGTCGCGATCTATCCGGTAGGCGAGGTGATGTTCTTCCGCTCCGCGGCTTCGCTTCTGGTCTGCGCGGCCGTGGTGTTGCCGTTCACAGGCCTGTCGGTATTTGCGACCTCGCGGCCGGGCGCGCATTTTGCGCGCGGCCTGTCGCAGTCGATCTCGCAGACCTTCACCGTCATCGCATTCAGCCTGATGCCGCTTGCGGGCGCGATAGCGATCAATTTCTCGGCCCCGCTCTGGGCCGCCCTTCTGTCGGTATTGTGGCTCAAGGAACGCGCCTCTCCGATGCGCTGGGCGGTGCTGCTGACCGGCTTCAGCGGCGTGCTGATCGTGGCGAGTCCCGGCACCGATTCGCTTCAGATCGGTGCGCTGTTCGCGCTCGCCAACGCCATCATGTATGGCAGCGTGACGGTCGCAGTCCGCGGCATGACGGCGACCGAATCCGCCGTCACTCTGCTGATGTGGCAGATGGTGGTGATCGCGATCCTCCACACCTTCCTGCTCGCCTTCGGCTTCCGTATGCCGACGGCGATGGATGCGGCGATGCTCGTGCTTCAGCGGCGTCGCCAATGCCGTCGCGCAATATGCCTGGACGCGCTCGCTGTTGCTGGCGCCGACGACCGCGGTGTCGCCGTTCTATTACCTGATGCTGGTCTGGGCGATCGGGATCGGATACTTCGTGTGGGGCGACGTTCCCACGCTGGGCTTGCTGATCGGCTCCGCGATCGTCGTCGGCTCCGGACTTCTGCTGCTCTGGCACGAAGCCAAGCAGAAGCACCGCGGCTGAAGCGTCAAGCCGCGATCGATTTGTCGGGCCCGAAATCCGCGATCACCGCCGGCACCTGCTCGGCCGGCACTGCCGCGCCAAACAGATAGCCTTGCGCCTGATCATAGCCGAGGGCCGCCAGAAGCACGCGCTGCTCTTCGGTTTCGACGCCTTCTGCCGTTGTCGTCATGCCGAGGGCGCGCGCGATCGACACCACCGCCTGCACGATCACCGCATGGCTCGAGCCGGTATCGAGGTCGGATACGAAGGAGCGGTCGATCTTGATCTTGTCGAACGGGAAGCTGCGCAGATAGCTGAGCGAGGAGAATCCGGTGCCGAAATCGTCAAGCGCGATGCGCACGCCGAGCTTCTTCAGCTTGCCGAGCTTCTGGATGATCTCGGCGCTGTTGTCCATCAGGATGCGTTCGGTGATTTCGAGAACAAGCCGCTGCGGTGCCAGCCCGGTCTTCGACAGTATCTGCCGGATCTTGCTCGGCAGATTCGGCACCAGGAATTGCACCGGCGACAGATTGACCGAAACCTTCAGATGCTCCGGCCAGGTGACCGCCTGACGGCAGGCCTCGCTCAGCGCCCATTCTCCGATCGCCACGATCATCCCGCTATCCTCGGCGACCGGTATGAACACCGCGGGCGGAACATTGCCGCGCTCCGGATGGCGCCAGCGCGCCAGCGCCTCGAAGCCGGTGACCTGGTTGGTGCGCAGGTCGATCAGAGGCTGGTAATAAAGTTCAAGTTCGTTGCGCTCGATCGCCGCGCGCAGATCCATTTCGAGCTGACGGCGGTCGTTCAGGTCGGCATTCATCGACTTGTGGTAGAATTTGAAATTGCCGCGCCCTTCGGCTTTCACCGCGTAAAGAGCGAGATCGGCCGCCACCAGAAGCTCGTCGGCCGAGGCGCCGTCCTGGGGCCCGATCGCGATGCCGATGCTCATCGCCGCTGACATCTGATAGCCGTCGATACTGAACGGCGTTTGCACAAGGGCGGTTGCGCTCTTGGCGAGAGCTTCCACCGCGGCAAGCGATTCCACCTCCGGCACGATGATGGCGAATTCGTCGCCGCCGAGCCGCGCCAGCATATACTCGGGAGCGATCCATTCGCGCAGCCGATCCGCGACCGCCTGCAACAGCAGATCCCCGACGCGGTGGCCGAGGGTGTCGTTGATGGTCTTGAAGCGGTCAAGATCAATGAACAGCACCGCGACCTTGGGCAGCCGGCCATATCCAGCCCTGGCGCAGATCGACTCCAGCGTCGCTCGGAAGACGCGTCGGTTGGCGAGGCCGGTCAGCGGATCCTCGGAAGCAAGACGCGCGACATAGGCTTCGGCCTCGCGCCGCTTGGTAATGTCGGTGAAGGTCTGGATGAAGCTACCGTCCGGCAGGTGGCCGCTGCGAACCTCGATGACGCTGCCATTCGGCATCTGGCGCTCGGAAATCGTGAGCTTGCTGCTGCTCTCGTCCGCCGCTTGATGGGCTACCGGCAGATCCGATTTCGCTTCATCAAGCTTCGCCTCGGCGCCACCGCGCGCCTGGTAGCTGACCAGTTCGTCGAAGCGCGGCGGCGACTTGATGAACTCTTTCGGAAGGTCGAGGAGCTCGGCACAGCGCGAGTTGATGATCGGGATTTCGAAATCCTTGGTCACCAGCATGATGCCCTGGCTCATATTTTCGAGCGTGAGCTTGAGCTGATCGGCCTTCTGGCGCGCTTTCGCTTCCGTCCGCAAAATCTGCTCGATCGCCGCAATCATGATCAGCGTGAGCAGCAGGCCGGCGAGCACATTGACCCGCAGGTCGTACCAGGAACTCTGGTAGATATCCTGCAGCTTGTTGCTGACGGTCACCCATAGCGGATAGCCGCGCACCTTGCGAAAATTGACGAGGCTTTGCTTCTCCGCTGTCCGGATCGGTCCGCAGAAAGCTCGCCGCGGCGCCGTCGGTCAGATTACGCATCGTCCCGGTATTGTTCAGGTCCTGGCCGAGCGCGAAGCCGCTGTCGCCGCCACCGCTCGAACGCACGATGCCGTCGGCACCGATCAGCGCGATCGAGGCGGAGGAGCCGAAGTCGAGATTGTTGTAGAAGTTCGTGAAATGCGCTGGGTTGAGCGAGGCCACCACGACGCCGGCGAACCGGCCGTTCGGGTCGAGGAAGCGGCGGGTAACCTGCACCGACCATTTACCGCTGGCGCGCCCCACCACCGGCTTCGAGATGAACAGCTTGTCTTCCGTGCTGTCCATATGGACGCGGAAATGCTCGCGGTCGCTCAGATCCATCGCCGGCGCGGGCTGCGGCCCGGCATTGGAGGCGCGCATGATGCCCTGGGCGTCGATGATGGCGACCTGCACGATGATCTCGCTCAGCACGTCGGTGGTGCTGACGATGGTGTGGAAATCGGTGCCTTCTCGCCGGCTCTCGATCGTGCGGCGCAGATAAAGCAGCGCCTTGTCGATCTCGCCGAGCGAGCGCAGCACATTCTCTTCGAACGCCATCGCGAAATTCTTGCCGGAGCGCTCCGCGTCCTTCAGGTCGCCGCGATAGTCTTCATAGTATTTTAGCGATATGCCGCACCACAGCATCGCGATGATGGCGACGCCGAAGATCGCAGAGCTGCGACGCTCCTTGAGCAGTCTCGGAAGCTGGGCGATATGAAGCGTCATGCGTTCGACTGGTGTGGTCCAACGTCATGAAGTAGCGAAACTACAATTAGAGTTAGCTAATAAGGGGGCGAAACTGCAAGGATTGCTTAAAGTTTCGGTAAATGACGAAGGCCCGCGCAAGCCAATCGCAAGCTAGATCGCATGCGTCGGCCAGCCGATCGGGTTGGTGCGCTGCACGAGCTTCGAAAGGCCGAGAATTTGCGGCTCGGAAAAACGCGGGCCGACGATCTGCAATCCTACCGGCAGTTTCGCTCCGGTGAGTCCGGCCGGCACCGAGCCCGCGGGGAATCCGACCAGAGTGACCAGAAAGGCCGGCGCGATCCAGTCGATATAATTGTCGAGCTTGTGACCGCCGACCTCGTCCGGATAGTTCTTCTCGATCGGATAGGGCGGCACGGGCGCCGCCGGCGTGATCAGAAAATCGTACTTGCCGAACAGATCGCAGAAACGCTTCCAGACCGTCTCGCGCAGATTTTCCGCCGCCGCGGTATCGCGAACCGTGAGCTTCAATCCGTCTCTCACGTTGCCGGCGAGATTGGGCCCGAACCTGTCGAGCATCTCGATGCGCTGAAGCTGCTGGCCGACCATCCATTCGCCGCGCAGCACCTTGTAGGCATTGAAGCCGTCGGCGGCGCTGAAATCGACCACCTCGACGATGGCGCCGTCCTGCTCCAGGCGCTGCACGGCGCGTCTCGAAATCTCCTCGATCTCGCGGTCGACGCCAAAACCCGCGATATCCGGCGCATAGGCGATCCGCAGGCCCTTCGCATTTTCCGTTCGCCGCACGATGTCGAGCGCGCTTTGCCAGGGAGGCGCCGCGGAAATCGGCCAAAGCGGATCGAGACCGATCATGCCGTCAAGCATCAGTGCCGCATCCTCGGCGCTGCGCGCCAGCGGGCCGTGCACCTGGCCGCCGTCCCAAGGCAACCGCATGCCGCGATTGGGGATCAGTCCGCCGGTCGTGCGCATTCCGACGATGCCGCAAAACGCCGCCGGGATGCGGATCGAGCAGCCGAAATCGGTGCCCTGCGCGAGCGGCACCATGCCGGCTGCAACCGCGACCGCCGAACCGCCGGACGATCCGGCCGGGCTGAGCGCGGGATTCCATGGATTGCGGGTCGCGCCGAACAACTCATTGACGGTGTTGGCGCCGGTCGCAAATTCCGGCGTGTTGGTCTTGCCGAGGATGATGGCGCCGGCCTTGCGCAGCCGCTCCACGGCGGCGGCGTCCTCGTCGGGCACGAAATCCTTGTAGAGCGGCGATCCGAACGTGGTGCGGATGCCCTTGGTCAGCGTCACATCCTTGATCACCACCGGCAATCCGTGCAGCGGCAGGTCGTCGCCGTCGCCATCCGCGGCGCTTTTCGCCGCCGCGCGCGCCTGATCCTCGACCAGCGTCACGATGGCGTTGAATTTCGGGTTCAGGCGCGCGATCGCGGCCAGATGTGCATCGAGAATCTCGACCGGAGAGGCTTTGCGCGCACGAACGAGTTCGCGCAGCTCGACGGCCGAAAGCCGCGAGAGATCGCTCTGAATTGCCGTCATTTCCCGGACCAGTGGACGAAGCTCTTCTCGATCAGGAGAAAGAGAATATTGAGGCCATAGCCCAGCGCGCCGGCGGCAAAGATCGCCGCATACATATCCGGCATGTCGAAAAGCTGCTGCGCCTCGAACACCCGGAAGCCGAGTCCGTCGACCGAGCCGATGAACATCTCGGCCACCACCACGATCACGAGCGCAAGCGAGACGCCGTTGCGCAGGCCCACGAAGGTCTGCGGCAGCGATTCCATCAGCACCACATCCTTCATCACCTGCCAGCGCGAAGCGCCCATCACGCGCGCGGCCAGGATGCGGGTCTTACGCGCATTCATGACGCCATAGGCGACGTTGAACAGGATCACCAAAGCGGCGCCGAAGGAGGCGACATAGATCTTGGTGGCATTGCCGACGCCGAAGATGACGAGGAACAGCGGAAACATCGCCGAGGCGGGCGTCGAGCGGAAGAAGTCGATGACGAATTCCACCGAACGATAGAGCCGCTCGCTCGATCCGAGCACGATGCCGAGCGGAATAGCGATTATGCTCGCTACCGCGATCGCTGTGAAGGTGCGGATCACGGTCTGCCAGAAATCGAACAGCAGCCGCCCTCCGGTCATGCCCTTCCAGAGTGCCTTGAAGGCGGCATCGGGCGGCGGCAACAGCACCGGATCGACGATGCGCATCCAATAGCCGATATACCAGACGAGAATCAGGCCGACGACGCCGACCAGAGGCAGAAACTTGTCCGCGCGTGTGCCGGTCACCGGTGCACCTCGCGCTGGAAGATCTGCAGGCAATGCCCCTTGAGCTCGACGAAGTCGGGTTGCGACAGCGTCAGGTCGTTGCGAGGCCGCGCCATCGGCACACCGGGGAAATCGGCGATGCGGCCGGGCCGCCGCGACAGCAGCAGCACGTAATCGGCGAGATAGACCGCTTCCTCGAGATCATGCGAGACCAGCACCATCGTAGTGCCGGTCTCCTCGAAGATGCGCTGCAATTGATCGCGCATGAACAGGGTCATCTCGTAGTCGAGCGCGGAGAAAGGTTCGTCCAGAAACAGCACCTCCGGTTCCACCACCAGCGCGCGCATGATCGACACGAGCTGCTGCTGCCCGCCCGACATTTCGTAAGGGTAGCGCTTGAGGTCGATCTTCACGCCGAGCCTCGCCACCAGCTTGTTGACCCGATCGGTGGCTTCCGGCTCCGGCACCTTGCGCAATTGTAGCGCGTATTTGATGTTGGCGAAGGCGTTCATCCACGGAAACAGCGCCTCGCGATAATTCTGGAATACGTAGCCGAATGCGGGTTTGCGCCAGTGTCTTGCCGCCGAACAGAATGGTGCCGCTATCGACCGGGATCAGGCCGGAGATCAGGTTGATCAGGGTCGACTTGCCGCAGCCATTCGGCCCGAAGATGGAGGTGAACCGGCCGCGCGGAATATCCAGATTGAACCTGTCGTAGATGACATCGCCCTGGAATTGCTTGCTCAGCCCGCGCACGGTGATATGCGCGGGCGGATCGCCGTCCGGGCCGAAAGCGGTGCGATAGGGACCGACAACCGATGCCATCGCATTCATGGTATCAGTCCCACGCCGCCCGCCACATCAGAACTTGGCCAGAAATTTCGACACGTCGACCTTTTCCGAGCAAGATTCCGGTCTTCGTCGAAAAATCCATGAAGCGCTGGAAATCGGCGATGTCCGAAGGCTTCAGGTCGCTGACCATTTCGAACCGCACCAGCGGCACCGTGGCCGCGACATCGTCCGGCGTGAACGTATTCTTGATCAGATATTTGCGCGCCTCGGTGGGATTGTCGTTGATGAACTTGACGGCCTTGCCCCAGGCCGCGGTGAAGCGCTTGGCGACATCGGGCTTCGACTTGATGAAATCGGTCGTCAGCGCGCAGCCGCCGACCCAGGCATTGGCCTTCGGATCGCCCAGCACGTATTTGGCGATGACCCCGGCCTCGAAGGTGGTCGCGACGCCGTTCTTGCGCATGACCGTCGCATTCGGCTCCAGCGTATAGCCGGCATCGAAGGTGCCGGCCGTCATGGCGTTGACGTGCTGACCCATATCGAGCTGGTCGAGCTGATAATCGCCTTCCTTCAAGCCGGCGGCGGCGAGAGCGGCGCGCGCCATCGAGACATTGGCCGGTCCGGGCGCCGACATGATCTTCTTGCCCTTCAGGTCCGCGAGCGACTTGATCTCCAGGCCCTTGCGGACGACGAACTGCTCCATCTGGTATTTCGCGTTCTGGCTGTTGAGCGAAATATACATGGCGACGCCGGGCTTCTTCAGATTGGCGTTCATGCCCTCGATGGTGACGAGAACCGCCGAAGCGTCGATCTGGTTGCCGATCAGGGCCGCGACATTCGGCGGCCCGCCGATCAGCCGCGTCATCTCGACCTCGATATTGTTTTCCTTGAAGAAGCCGCGCTCGATCGCAACGAACAGCGGCAAGGTCGACGAGACCGGAAACACGCCGACGCGGACCTTGTCCTGGGCCTGCGCCGAAGTTGCGCCGACGGCGAGAAGCGACAGCGCGAGCGCGGCCGCGGAGCCTCGGAAGAAACGTGACACTATCGACATGGCTTGAACTCCCCTCGATCTGGTACTTCCCGACAGCAACTCTCGTTCGTCGACATCGAGTACTCATTCGCCGACGTCGACGATAGCAATTACCGGGCCACCGCCCTGCGGGCCCTGATGCATCGCGTCCACCGACACGAACACCGCCGGATCGCCGATCGCGGCAGCCGCGACGCCGCCGACCGCGCCCTTGGAATGGCGATGATGATGCACGTCGGAATCGTCGAGCATGATCTGGCGCCGGCCGCGCAGCCGCCCGGTGCGGTCGGCCTCGCATTTCATGAAGCAGTTGACGAGCTTGCCGTTGAGGTCGCTCGCCCGCGGCCGTTCCGGCAGAACGAGGCCGGCATCGCGGATCGCATCATAGATGCCGTCGATATCGAGCGCGTCCTTCATGACGCTATGGCCGATCTTGTAGCGGCCGCCGGCACCTTCCTTGTTGCCGAGCAGCACGATCTGCGCCTGATCGAGTTCGACACCCGACGAGCAGGACGCCACCGACGAATAAAGATCGAGGTTGTGGCAAATATCTTCCGGCTTCGGCATCTTGATCTCGCCGAGCGCGACCGCGATGCCGAGTCCGGTGGTGCCGTTCGACACTCCCATCGAGTCATGCACCTCGCAGGCGACATCCTTGCCGCGCGAATGGGCGTCGTGGATCGACTCGATCGTCAGCAGCGGCGTCTTGGTCTGCACATAATGCACGTCGCGCGGATCGGTGATGCCGGCATTCTTCATGGCGAGGCGCACGCCTTCGGCGACCTTCTCGACCATCGCCGGCCGGCCGATATCTTCCGGCAATATTTTCGGGCTCAGCGCCGTGCCCATGACGAGCCGCGGTTTGCCGGCCGAGCCGGTCTTTGCATTGCGCGCGAACACGGTGGCATGCGGCGTGATCACCCCGTCGCAGCCGCCCGACCACACCATCGGGACCTGCTTGATCTCGGCATCGCTGCGCGTGCCATGCTTCTTCAGCACCGCGCGGAACGCCTGATCGGAAAGAATGCGGGTGAAGTCGTTGACGCCGCCATTGCCCTCGGTCTTGCCGATGACGGCGATCACCTCGTCGGCCTTGAACCGGCCGGATGTGATGTATTCCTCGAGCCCCGAGGCATCCATCACGCTCTTGATCTCAACTTTTACAACGTCGATTGCCATCGTCTAAGCAACTTCCTCTTCAAGGCCGCGATCGATCATCGGCCGCTTGCCTTTCCGTCCGGCACGCAGTTTCGTACGCGCCGCCGCCGTCTCCTCGGCACGAACAGAGGGCTCGCCGTCCGGCCCCGCTCCGATCACGACTCCATAATGCTCCCGTGCCGCAGCGGACGAAACCTTACCCTGTAATACGTCGCGAAGCACAAGCTCCGGCTCCCTGTCGAGAGCATCGCCCCATCCGCCGCCGCCGGTGGTCTCGACCCGCACCACCTCGCCTTTTCTCACCGGCTCGCCATCGACCAGGCCGCCAAGCCGCCGTTCGTTCGGACCGCCCGGATCGACCGTCACCACGAACGGCAGGCCGGCATGACCGCCATTGACGCCATAGCAACCGAGCTTGACCCGATCGGCAGTCACGATGGTGTGGCAATCGACCAGAGCCCGGTAATGCTTGTCATATCCTAGCCCGCCGCGCCGTTGACCGGCGCCTCCTGAATCCGTGCGCAAGGCGAGCTTCTCGACCACGAAGGGAAATTTGGTTTCGGTGAATTCCGCCGGCTGGTTGCGCGAATCCGGCACGATGTGGATGGCATCGTTGCCGTCGGCGTAAGTGCGCCCGCCCGACCCGCCGCCCAGCACCTCACGGGAGAGAAACGGCTTGCCCTCGAGATCGGTGCCGTAGAAGCCGGTATAGCGGATGGTTTCCTGATCCGCCGGCATGCGTCCGTCCACGGCCTGCGCGACCACGCCCGCGAGCAGCGACAGGCAGCGCAGCAGCACGAAGGAACGCGCATTGGTCGCCGCCGGCCAGACCGGCGTGATCAGCGTGCCTTTCGGCGGGAACACGACGTCGAATATCTCGCACACGCCTTCATTGACATTGATCTCGGCGGCGCGCTCCGGGCTGTCGGCGAGATTGCGCAGGATCGGCGCGATCCATTTGATCAGGAACACGCCGTCGGCGTAGTCGGCCGGCCAGTTGAGCGGGCCGTCGCTCTGCGGATCGGTGCCGGTGAAGTCGAGCACGATCTTGTCGGGCGTCTTCTTCATCTTCAGCGCGATCTTGTGCAGCTTGACCTGCCCGTCGACCTCGCGCTCCACATAATCGTGCCAGACATAGTCGCCGTCGGCGATTTTCGGCATCAATTCGTCGCGGAAGGTGTTGCGGCATTTCTCGATAATGGCCTGGAAACAGGCTTCCACCGTCGCCGTGCCGAAGCGCTGGAACAATTCCTCCATGCGCTTCGCGCCCATGATGCAGGCTTGAATCTCGCTATCGAGATCGGCGGACAGGATTTCCGGCAGCCGCGTATTGCGGCGGATGATCTTGAACGCCTCGTCGTTGCGCTTGCCTTCGCGAATAGACGCGGATCGGCGGCACCGCGAGGCCTTCCTCGAACACCGAGGTCGCCGTGCCCGGCATCGAGCCCGGCACCCGGCCGCCGATATCGTCGTGATGGCCGAAGGCCTGGATGTAGGCCACGACTTCGCCGTCATGAAATACCGGCACGGTCGAGCACAGGTCGGGCAGATGGCCGATACAGCCTTCGGTGAGATAGGTGTCGTTCATCAGGAAGACGTCGCCGGGCTTCATCGTCTCCGGCGGATAATCGCGGATCACCGCCTGCGGCATCGCCGAATAGGATCGGCCGGTGAGCTTGCGCGAAAACTTGTCGAACAGGCCGACGCGGTAGTCGTGCGCCTCGCGGATCATCGGCGAACGCGCGGTGCGCTCGATCGCATATTCGATCTCGGCCTCGATCGAATTCAGCGTGCCTTCCACGATCTGCAGCACGATCGGATCGACGTCGCCTGCGACGTTGCGCTTGGGCGCAGTCGGCCAGGGATGGGTATTCGAGGCGGCGACGGGGCGCGATTGCATGTTCATGGTTTCACTGCCCCTTTCCCTGCCGGATCACCATGATGCCGTGATCGTCGACCGTCAGCACCTGGCCTGGAAACACCACGCTGGTCGAGCCGAATTCCTCGACGATAGCAGGGCCTGCGATCTGCGCACCGGGCGGCAACGTCGCACGGTCGAAAACCTGCGTGTCGCGCAAGCCGTCATCGAAATAGACCGGGCGCTGGCCCTTCGGCTCCGCCTTCGCGCCGGACCTGACCGCAAGCTTCGGCAGGCTCGGCCGCTCGATCATGCCGAAGCCGGAAACGCAAAAATTGACGATCTCGATCTTCTGCTCGCCCTTGTAATCGTAGCCGAAGGTGCGCCGGTGCGCAGCATGGAAGGCATCGATCAGCGTATCGATGAAGGCGCGGTCGATCTTTCCGCCTGGTGCCGTGACGCGCACTTCCATCGACTGGCCCGCGTAACGAAGGTCCGCTTCGCGCACGAGCCGGATGCGATCCTTGGCGATGCCATCGGCTTCCAGCCGCCGCACCGCGTCGGCCTCGAGCCCGGCATAAATGTCGGCGATCGCGGCGAGGTCGATCTTCTCCTCCGCCATCACGCGCGTGACCATCTGGTCGTTGCGCCAGTCCACCGCCAGGAGACCGAAGGCCGCGAGATTGCCGGGGCTCGGCGGAATGATGGTCGCCTTCATGCCGATGAGCTGCGCTACCGCAGCCGATTGCACTGGACCCGCACCACCGAACGAAAGCAGAGCGAACTCGCGCGGATCGATGCCGCGCTGGATCGTCATCTGGCGAATGCGATTGGCCTGATTCCAGTTGGCGATCTCGATGATGCCGGCCGCCATCTGCAGCGGCGTCATTTTGGCGCCGAGGCGTTGCGCCAGATCGGCCATGCCGCTTTTCGCCCGCGTCATATCGAGCGCGATGCCGCCGCCGATCAATGCCGCCGGCAGCCGCCCGAGCACCAGATTGGCGTCGGTAATGGTCGGCTGGTCGCCGCCCTTCGGATAGCACATCGGTCCAGGATCGGCGCCGGCGCTTTTCGGCCCGACTTTCAGATGGCCCTCGCGCGAAACCCACGCAATCGAGCCGCCGCCGGTGCCGATGGTCTCGATGTCGATCATCGGGATCCGCACCGGGAATGGCCCGACCGATCCGGAATTGGTGAGATGCGGCACGCCACTCTCGATCAAGCTGAGATCGGTCGAGGTGCCGCCGGCATCGAGCGTCACGATATTGTCGAAGCCCGCGAGCTTCGCGATCACGGCGCTGCCGAGCACGCCCGCGGCGGGACCGGAAAGCGCCGTGGTGATCGGCTTGTTGACCACCTGGCCTGCGCTCATCACGCCGCCATTCGACTGCATCACCAGGAACGGCTTGTCGCTCGAGGCGATCGCCGAGCGCATCCTTCACGCGCTTTAAATAACGATCCATATAGGGCTTCACGAATGCATCGACGAGCGTCGTGACGGTGCGCTCATATTCGCGATATTCCGGCAGCACCTGCGAGGAAATCGAGATCGTGCAATCGGGATATTCCTCGCGCAGGATTTCCAGCACGCGCTTTTCGTGCGCGTCATTGGCATAGGCGTGGATCAGACACACGCCGACAGAGCGGATGTTCTTTCGCTTGAAGAAGCGCGCGGCCTCGCGCACGTCGTCGTCGACGAGCGCGCGCAATTCCTCGCCCTTGAAGTTCAGCCGACCGCCGACCTCGCGGATCAATTCGAGCGGAACCGGACGCTCGGGCTTCACCCAGAAATACGAATTGCCGTAGCCGTCCGGCACCGCCTGACGCGCGATTTCCAATACATGCCGAAAGCCGGACGTGACGATCAGCCCGAGCGAATCGATCGAGCCCTGAAGCAGCGCATTGGTCGCAACCGTGGTGCCATGCGCGAGACCGACGATGCTGTCTTCGCTGGAACCGATCTCGCCCAGAATTTTCCTGACACCATTGACCAGACCCAGTGCGGGATTGGCCGGCGTACTCGGCACCTTGGTGACCGAAACCGCACCCGAGGCGGTATCGACGCTGACGATATCGGTGAAGGTGCCGCCGGTATCGATACCGATGCGCAGACTGGCCTTCGCCATTGAGAACTCCGGTGCTGGCCCGCGCTCCGCTCATTCCCGCACGAGCGACCTGTATGGTCCGTCGACATCGCCTTCCCGTCCAACAGCATTTCAAGATGGAGATATCGGTAAATCCGATAGCTTGGTGTAGGCTATCTGGAGAAATCCATATTTTTAGGCCTTTTCGACAAAAGGCTGCCCGGTTTGGGAGCAGTGCAGCATGGAATTTCGGCAAATCCGATACGCGCTCGCGGTCGCCAAGGAGCGCAGCTTCACCAAGGCGGCGGGGCGGCTGCGCATTTCCCAATCGGCGGTCTCCGAGCAGGTGAAGCTCCTGGAGGAGCGGATCGGCTTTGCGCTGTTCCGCCGCACCGGACGCGGGATCGAGCCGACCGAACGCGGCCGCATGTTCCTGTACGAAGCCGAGCGCGTGGTCACCGACCTGATGAACCTTTCCGACGTGGCGCGCCGCCTTTCCGGCGTCGGGGTCGAGGCGCTGATCATCGGCATCGGGTCCGGGCTTGCGCCGGTGCTGCTTCCCAGGATGTTTCCGCCGGGCAGCTTCCCCGCCAACCTGCATCTCGAAATCAAGACCGCGCCGACGCGCGTGATTTTCGATGACCTTTATGACGACCGGCTCGATCTCGGAATCGTCACCGAAGTTGCAGCCGATCGCGTGCCATCCGGCCTGATCGGCATCCCTCTCTTTGAGCTGGATATGTCGCTGATCCTGCATCCCTCGCACAAGCTGGCCGCAAAAAAGGGGCCGCTCGACATCGCATTGCTGATGGAAGAGCCGATCATCATGAACGAGCTGTCGATCGGCTACGGCCAGATCGTATCCACCATGTTCAACGATCTCGGCATGCGCCCGCGCCTCCGTGCCATCGTCGACAATGTCGAGACCATCAAGGTGATGGTGCAGACCGGTGCCGGCATCGCCGTGATCCCGGCCGGCGCAGCCGACATGGAGGTAAAGCTGGGCCTGCTCGCGGAGCGGCCGATCTCCCCCGCCCGGCGCATCACCATCAACGCCTATCGCTCGCGCCAGGCGCTGGCGCGCCGCAAGGAAGTGCTGCTGGAACGGATGATTCAGGCAAAGAAGACGGAAATGTAGCGCCCACGATCCCGCTTGCCGCCGCGAAAGCCGGCCGGCGCGCTATTTCCTGCAAACAGCCGGCATCGAGATTGTCAGCGCCGAGTCATCTCGGATAGCCTCCCGGTAACGACCAAAGAGGTTATTGGGAGGCCTTCATGCTACGCTTCGCCTTTGCGCTTTTGGGCGCGATGCTCTGCTGTCACGGCGCCGTCGCGCAGGATTACCCCAACCGTCCGATCCGCTTCCTGCAGGGCTTCGCGCCCGGCGGCAATGCCGACACGATCTCGCGCGTGCTGTCGGAACAACTGTCGAAATCGGCCGGCTGGAGCATCGTCAACGAGGCGAAGGTCGGCGCCGGCGGCAATCTCGCCTCGGATGCCGTGGCAAAGGCCGACGCAGACGGCTATTCGCTCGTTCTGTTCACCACCGGCCATGTGATCTCGCCTGCGCTAAACAAGCAACTCGGCTTCGATCCGGTCGAGGATTTCTCGTTCATCTCGACGGTGACGGAGTTTCCATTCTTCATCGTCGTCGCCGCCGATTTCCCGCTTCAAGTCGATCGACGATCTCATGAAAGAAGCGAAGACCAAGCCCGGCGCGCTGTCGGTCGGCACTGCCGGCGTCGGTACCGGCCAGCATATGTGCTCGGAATTGTTCGCGGTGTCGCTGAAGACGAAGTTCGTGCATGTGCCGTTCCGCGGCGATGCCGGCGCTGTAACGGCGCTCCTCGGCAGCAATGTCGATTTCATCATCGCGCCGGGGACAGCGATTTTCGGCCAGATCGAGGCCGGGAAATTCCGTGCGCTCGCGGTCTCCGGCGCCAGCCGCTGGCCGTCATTGCCGAATGTACCGACCATTGCAGAGAGCGGCGCGCCCGGTTTCGAGGTCCTGGCCTGGACCGGCGTCGCCACCACCAAAGGCGTCGCGAAGCCGATCGTCGACAAGCTGAATGCGGAATTGCGCAAGGCGATCGCCGCGCCTGCTGTTGCCGAGAAGTTGAAGGGCCTCGGCGGCGTGCCGGTGTCGAGCACGCCCGCAGAGGTGACGGACAAGGTCCGCAGCCAGGTGAAGCTGTGGAAAGAAGTCGCCGAGAAGGCCGGGCTGGAGAAGCAGTGACGGCCTGACACTTTCGTTATCTATCGGCCCTCATCCTGAGGAGCATTGCAAAGCAATGCGTCTCGAAGGATAAGGGCGGATTTTGCATTGTCCCAGTCTCAAATAATCGCGTGCCGCACTTTGGCCGAGACCCATTCGCTCACCAGTACGGTCGACAGGATCACCAGCAGCAGAAGGCTCACCTGCGTCCAGGCCAGTGTCGAGAGCGAGGCCTCAAGGTTGAGTCCGATGCCGCCGGCGCCGACCAGGCCGACCACCGCGGATTCGCGGATATTGATGTCCCAGCGAAACACCGCGATGCCGGCAAAGGCCGGCATGATCTGCGGCACGATGCCGTAATCCATCACCTGTGCGCGTGACGCGCCCGACGCCTCGATCGCCTCGACCTGCGCGGTGTCGATCTCCTCGATCGCCTCATAGAGCAGCTTGCCGATGAAGCCGATCGAGCGCAGCGCGATGGCGACGATCCCCGCCAGCACGCCGGGACCGAGGATCGTCACCAGCAGCAGCGCCCAGATCAGCGAATTGATCGAACGCGACGACACGATGACGAGCAAGGCTGACCGGTCGCACCAGCCATTCGCTCGGCGTGGTATTGCGGGCGGCGAGAAACGCAATCGGCACCGCGAGAATGATCGCCGAGCAGCGTGCCGAGCGTCGCGATCGCCAGCGTATCCCAGAGCGGTCGCCATAATTCGTTCAAGTAGGACCAGCGCGGCGGCACCATGCGCGAGCCGATATCGGCGGCCTGGGTCGGCGCATCCAGGACGAAGGCCCAGATCGTGTCCTTGGTCATCACCTGCCAGCAGAACACGAACAGCGCGACCAGACACAGCCAGCCGAACCAGCGCAACAATTCCTGCCGCGTGGTGCGGCGGCGCCAGAGCGGTGTTCCATCGACGGTCTGGATCACCGGCATTACTGAATCCTCTTGCGGATCACGCTCGAGGAATATTCCGCGAACATCACGATCACGATGATGATGATCAGAATCGCAGCGGCGGTGTCGTATTCGTAGCGGTTGAGCGCGGTGTTGAGCGTGGCCCCGATGCCGCCGGCGCCGACAATGCCGACCACGGCAGATTCGCGGAAATTGATATCGATGCGATACATCGACAGCCCGATCAGCCGCGGCATCACCTGCGGCTGCACCGCATAATTGACAAGCTGCAGCCAGGAAGCGCCGGTGGCGCGAATGGCTTCCGCCTGACCGGCATCGATATCCTCGATGTCTTCGGCGAGGAGCTTGGCGAGAAATCCGATCGTCGCAAACGACAGCGTGAGAAAGCCGGCGAACGGCCCGAAGCCGACCATGGCGACGAACAGAATTGCAACGATGACCTCCTGAAAGCGTGCGCGACACCGCGATGATGGCGCGGCAGACCAGATAGATCGGCAGCGGCGAGAGATTGCGCGCCGCGCCGATGCCGATCGGGATCGAGATCAGGATGCCGACCACCGTGGAAGTCACGGTCATGGTCAGGCTTTCCTGCATGCCCTGCACGATGTCGCTCCAGCGCGAGGTGAAATTCGGCTGGAGAATCCGGTGAGCAGGCGGGCGCCGCGCGCGGTGCCTTCGGCGAGCCGCGCCCAGTTCACGTCGATGGCGCCGACGGCGACGATCACATAGAGCAGCGCGCCGCCATAGATGATCCAGCGCAAGCCGCGCTCTTGATCAGCGGCGGTCTGCGCCAGGTGGAGGGGTAAGTCGCCGCACCCATCGGGATCCAGACCGCGACCGGCTGCTTGACGCTTTTCGTGGCCATCTCCTCGTCGTCCTCGTCCTTCGGGCCGGTCTTCGGTCCAGTCCTCCTCGCCATAGATGCGCGTCAGCACTTCGGGCGTGAGCCCGTCCGACGGGCCGTCATAGACGATAGAGCCCGCGCGCAGCCCCACGATGCGCTTCAAGAACATCTGCGCCAGCGCGACGTCGTGGATATTGACCACCGCCGCCAGATTGCGTTCGGCGCAGACTTCCCCGATCAGCCGCATGATCTGGCGCGAGGTCTTCGGATCGAGGCTCGCGGTCGGCTCGTCCACCAGCAGCAATTCCGGTTCCTGCTGCAGCGCGCGCGCGATGCCGACGCGCTGGCGCTGGCCGCCGGAGAGCGCATCGGCGCGCTTGTCGACATGATCGATCAGGCCGACGCGATCCAGCGTCGCAAATGCATTGCGCACATCTTCAGGCGGAAAGCGGCGGGCGAAGCTCCGCCAGAACGGTACATAACCGAGCCGCCCCGACAGTACATTCTCCATCACCGTCAGGCGTTCCACGAGCGCGAATTCCTGAAAGATCATGCCCATGCGCCGGCGCATCTTGCGCAGATCGCGGCGGCTCAGGCCGGTCACTTCGCGTTCGTTCAGGAAGATCCGGCCGGCCGTGGGCTCGACCAGCCGATTGATGCATCGGATCAACGTGGACTTGCCGGCACCCGAGGGACCGATCAGGCCGATTACCTCGCCAGCCGGAACGGCGAGATCGACGCCCTTCAGCGCCATGTCGCCGGTCTTGTAGCGCTTGGTCAGCCCCTCGATACGCAGCATCGGCTGGTGTTCCGAATCCGAAGTCCGCATCGATATGAGGCTTGCTCGTGAGCGGACTTCGGATTCGAAGGACACCAGCAAGTGTATGGTCTAGTGGAGCTTTGGATTTGACATTCGCTTTGCGAGCCCGCGGCCGGATGGATCGCGAATGTCAAATCCGCTCCACTAGAATCAGCCCTTGCAGTCGTATTTTACGCCCATGGCTTCGTCGATCTCGCGCACCGCCTGCCAATGCTCCTTGTAATTGATCGGCAGGAACTTCTGCATCGGCGGCGTGGTCTTGCCGAATTCCTTTGCGAGCTCGGAACCGTCCCAGGGGAAAGTGAAGAAGGCTTCCTTCACCTTGGCCGCGAGCTCGGGCTTCAGGTTGTAGACCATGCCGTAGCCGGTGGTCGGAAAGGTCTTCGACTTGTAGATGGTGACGATCTGATCCTTCTTCACCACGCCGCGCTCGATGATGCGCTGCATGACCTCGTTGGCGATCGCGGCGGCCGGATAATCCTTGTTGGCGACACCGATCACCGAATTGTCGTGCTTGCCGGAAAACACCGGCTCGTAATCCTTGCCGGCTTCGAGATTGTAATTCTGCTTCAAGAGCGCCGAGGGGGCGCGATAGCCGGAATTCGATGTCTGCGAGGTGAAGGCCATCTTCTTTCCCTTGATGTCCTCCATCTTTGTCACGCCGCTGCCGGGAAAGGTGATGATCTCCATCTCGTAACCGTACTGGCCGTCCTTCGACGACATCAGCGCGAACGGCACGAAGCCCGCGCAATTCACGGCGAGCGGATTGGAGCCGGTGTTGAAGCCCGCGACATGCAGGCGGCCGGCGCGCATCGCTTCAAGCTGCGCGGCGTTGGACTGGACCGGGAAGAACTGCACCTTCTTGCCGGTGACCTTCTCCATGTGCCGGATGAAGCCGTCCCAGACCTTGGCGTAGACCGCGGGGTCCTCGACCGGGGTATAGGAGAAGATCAACACCGGGGGATCGACCCATTGTTTCGGGTCTTTCGGCACATCGGCGACCATGTCGCCGTCGGCATCGGTGAAGCGCTGATCGAGCGCATAGGCGGAAAACGGCAGGTTCGCGAGCAACAGAGCCGCGACGGCACATGCGAATGAACGCAAACGCATCGGAAAGACCTCCCTTGAGCTGAGCCGGTCGGTTCCGCAGGTTGCGCCTGTTGAAGCGGTCCTGGCCGGCCAAACAGGCTCAGCTAGGCAAGGATCATTACAGATTTGCGACCCTTCGCAAGGGCCACCCCACGGCTTGAAACCGGCTTGGGATCGTGCCAGCCGGCGCCCGGCCGCGGTCAGCCCTTGCAGTCGTATTTGACGCCCATCGCGGCATCGACGTCGCGCACGATCTGCCAGTGTTCCTTGTAGGTAATCGGGATGAATTTCTGCTGCGGCGGCTCGGCGGTTCCGAATTCCTTGAGAAGGTCGGAGCCTTCCCATTGGAACGTGAAAAATGCCTCTTTCACCTTTTCCACCAGTTTCGGATGCAGGTTGTACACGTACCCATAGCCCGTGGTCGGGAAGGTCTGCGACTTGTAAAGCGAAACGAACTGATTCTTCCGGATCACGTTGCGTGCCGTCATGCGCTGAATCACCGAATTGGCGACCGCCGCGACCGGATAATCCTTGTTGACCACGCCGATGATCGAATTGTCGTGCTTGCCGGAAAAGACCAGATCGAAGTCCTTGCCGGCAACCAGACCGAATTTCTGTTGCAGCAGCGCCGCCGGCGCCTTGAAGCCGGAATTCGATGTCTGCGCGGTGAAGGCGACCTTCCTGCCCTTCAGGTCTTCGACCTTCGTCACGCCGCTGCCGGGCCAGGTGATGATTTCGAATTCGTAGCCATATTCGTTGGTGAGCGAGGCCATCATCGTGAACGGCACGAAGCCTGAGCAATTCACCGCCAGCGGATTCGAACCGGTATTGAAGCCCGCGACATGCAGGCGTCCGGCGCGCATTGCCTCAAGCTGCGCCGCGTTGGACTGGACCGGGAAGAACTGCACTTTCTTGCCGGTGACTTTTTCCATGTGCCGGATAAATCCATCCCAGACCTTGGCATAGACCGCAGGGTCCTCGACCGGCGTATAGGAAAAGATCAGCACTGGCGGATCGACGAAAAGCTTCGGGTCCTTGGGCGCATCGGCGACCAGATCGCCGTTGGCGTCGGTGAAGCGCTGATCCAGCGCGGATGCGCTGAAGGAAATAGCGAGCAGACTGGAAGCAATTACCGTCGCAACAATTCGGGAAAGCATCTTCGTCCTCCCTGAATGATCATTGCATCAGGACCGCGCCAGCCGCGCAACGGTCTCGCGGTATTTCGCGGCGATCAGATCGCGCGCGCGATGGCGGCCAGCGACGACGACCGGCACGCCGCCGGCCATCACCCGGTCGATCAGGCCGCGTCCGGCCGAGAACACATAGACATCGAGCACCATGTCGCCGCTCGCGCCGGCAAGGTCCGGATGATCGGCATTCAGCACCACGATATCGGCTCGGCGGCCTGTCTCGATCGCGCCGATACCACCGCCGAGCGCCTGTGCGCCGCCCTTCAGCGCATTCAAGTAAAGCGAACGGCCGGTGGATTCGCCCTCGACCAAGGTCATCAGATTGCGTCCGCGATGCCGCAGGCGCTGCGAATATTCGAGCTGGCGCAACTCCGCCGCCGTATCGATCTGAATGTTGGAATCGGTGCCGATGCCGAAGCGGCCTCCGCTCGCGAGAAACATCTCGCCGTTGAAGATGCCGTCGCCGAGACTGCCTTCGGTGAGCGGGCAAAGTCCCGCCACGGCGCCTGCATGCGCGAGCCGCCGCGTCTCGCCGTCGGTCATGTGGGTGGCGTGGATCAGGCACCAGCGCTTGTCGATACCGGCGTGATCGAGCAGCCATTGCACCGGCCGTGTACCAAGCGTTGCGAGACAGTCCTCGACCTCTTTGGTCTGCTCGGCGGCATGGATATGCACCGGCACTTGCGGAAACGCCGCCACCACCTCGCGCAATTGTTCGGGCGAGACCGCCCGCAGCGAATGCGGCGCGATGCCGAAATTAGCTCGCGGCACGATGGCAACAATCTCGCGCGTCCGCGCCATCAGCGTGAGAAACCGGTCGGTCGAATTGAGGAACCGCGCCTGTCCGGGACTGGGCGGGGCTTTGCCGAAGCCGCCGTAAGTATAGAGCGACGGCAACAGCGTCAGCCCGATGCCGGCCGCAACGCTAGCTGCCGCGATTCGTGCCGCCATCTCGCCGGGATCGGCATAGGGCACCCCGCCGATGCCGTGATGCAGATAATGGAATTCGCCGACCCGGGTGAAGCCGGCCTCCAGCATCTCGACATAGGCAAAAGCGGCGATCGCCTCGACATCGTCCGGCGTCAGTGCGGCGAGGAAGCGGTACATCACCTCGCGCCAGGTCCAGAAGCTGTCATTGGCAGGGCCGCGCCGTTCTGCAAGCCCGGCCATGCCCTTCTGGAAGGCGTGGCAATGCAGGTTCGGCAGACCCGGCAACGCGATGCCCGCGACCTTCTCGGCGCCGGCCGTGATTTCGCCCGGTCCGACGCTCGCGATATTGCCGCTGTCGTCGACCTCGACCAGCACATTGTCCGCCCAGCCTGACGGAAGCAGAGCCTTTTCAAGCAAATACGCGCGCAAGGGTGCCTCGCTCGACGTTGGCCCTTACTTGGGGCCTTCACGGCCGATATAGAGAAGCTTATGCATTTTGACAAAATCTGGCGTGACGCCCGGATAGCGACACTCTCGCCGCAGCGGCAAGGTTTGGGAGAAATTGCCGGCGCGGTCGCCGCGAAGGACGGCAGGATCGCCTTTGTCGGCCCGGAAAGCGAATTGCCGGCGGGCTCCGATGCGCCGGAAATCGTCAAGCTTGGCGGCCGCTGGATCACGCCGGGACTGATCGATTGCCACACCCATCTGGTCTATGGCGGCGACCGCGCCCATGAATTCGAATTGCGGCTGAAGGGCGCAAGCTACGAGGAGATCGCGCGGGCCGGCGGCGGCATCGTCTCGACCGTGAAGTCGACCCGCGCGGCGAGCGAAGATCAGCTTGTCGCGCAGGCATTGCCGCGGCTCGACGCGTTGATCGCCGAAGGAGTCACGACGATAGAAATCAAGTCGGGCTATGGCCTCGACCTCGTCACCGAGACCAAGATATTGCGCGCCGCCCGCAGACTTGGGCGCGAGCGCAAGGTCGACGTGATCACGAGTTTTCTCGGCGCCCATGCCATGCCGCCCGAGATACAGGACAAGGACGCCTTCATCGCAAAGGTCTGCGCCATGATCCCGCAGATCGGACAGGCGGGGCTGGCAGACGCGGTCGATGCTTTCTGCGAAGGCATCGCCTTTTCGCCTGAACAGGTTGCCCGCGTTTTCGATGTGGCGAAGGCGAGCGGTCTGCCGGTCAAGCTGCATGCCGACCAGCTTTCCAACCTGCATGGCGCCGCGCTGGCGGCTCGCTACGACGCGCTTTCCGCCGATCATCTCGAATATACCGACGAGACCGGCATCGCCGCGATGGCGCAGTCCGGTACCGTGGCGGTGCTGCTGCCTGGTGCCTTCTATGTGCTGCGCGAGAAACAGCTTCCGCCGGTCGAAGTCTTGCGCCGGCACAAGGCACATATTGCAATCGCCACCGACTGCAATCCCGGCACCTCGCCGGTCACCTCGCTGCTCCTGACGATGAACATGGCGGCAACGCTGTTCCGCCTCACCGTGGAAGAATGCATCGCCGGCGTCACCCGCGAAGCCGCGCGCGCGCTCGGCAAACTGGAGACCGTCGGCACCATCGAGACCGGAAAATCCTGCGACCTTGCGATCTGGAATATCGAACGGCCGGCCGAACTGGTCTACCGGCTCGGCTTCAATCCGCTGCATGCACGGGTGTGGCACGGCAAATGACGGACCGAGTGACATTTTCGGGCGACGCGCTGTCGCTGTCGGATTGGCGCAGGCTGGCGCGCGGCGGCACCCTTTCGCTCTCGCCCGAGGTATTCGCGAAAGTCGACCGCGCCGCCGCGACGGTGGCCGCGATCGTTGCGAAAGGCGAAGCCGTCTACGGCATCAATACCGGCTTCGGCAAGCTCGCCAATGTGCGGATCGCGGATCGCGATCTCGAGACGCTGCAACGAAATCTGGTGCTGTCGCACGCTGCCGGTGTCGGCGAACAAGTCTCGGCTCCCATCGTCCGGCTGATGATGGCGCTGAAGCTCGTCAGTCTCGGCCGCGGCGCCTCGGGCGTGCGGCGCGAGACCATGAAGCTGCTGCACGGCATGCTGACGGGTAACGTGATCCCGGTCGTTCCTTCGCGCGGCTCGGTCGGCGCGTCGGGCGATCTGGCGCCGCTCGCCCATCTCGCAGCCAGCATGATCGGCGAAGGCGACGCCTTCTATGGCGGCGAGCGCATGCCCGCGGTTTATGCGCTCGGCCGCGCCGGGCTGGAGCCGGTGGTGCTCGCGCCGAAGGAAGGGCTCGCGCTTCTGAACGGCACACAATTCTCGACCGCGCATGCGCTCCACGCCCTGTTTGCGACCGAACGCGTTTTCCAGTCCGGGCTGATCACCGGCGCACTTTCGACCGATGCCGCGCGCGGCTCCGATACGCCGTTCGATGCGCGCATACAAACCTTGCGCGGCCATCGCGGCCAGATCGATGTCGCGGCCGCGCTGCGCACGCTGATGCAGGGCAGCGCCATCCGGGCCTCGCATCGCACACTCGACGACCGCATCCAGGACCCGTATTGCCTGCGCTGCCAGCCGCAGGTGATGGGGGCGGCCCTCGACGTGATGCGGCAGGCCGCGGCCACGCTTGCGATCGAGGCGAATGGCGTTTCCGACAATCCGCTGGTGATGGACGACGGCGAGGTGATCTCGGGCGGCAATTTCCACGCCGAGCCGGTCGCGTTCGCCGCCGACATGCTGGCGCTGGCGATCTGCGAGATCGGCTCGATCGCCGAGCGCCGCATAGCCATGCTGACGGATCCGGTTCTGTCCGGCCTGCCGGCATTTCTGACGCCGCAGCCGGGGCTGAATTCCGGCTTCATGATCGCGCAGGTGACGGCGGCGGCGCTGGTTTCCGAAAACAAGCAGATGGCGATGCCGGCGAGCGTGGATTCGATCCCGACCTCGGCCAACCAGGAGGACCACGTCTCGATGGCCGCTCATGGTTCGCGCCGGCTGTTGCAGATGGTCGACAATGCCGCCAACATCGTCGGCATCGAGTGGCTGGCAGCGGCGCAGGGCTGCGATTTCCACAGCCCCCTGACTTCGAGTCCGGCTCTCGATCGGGCGCGCGCGCTGCTTCGCAAGCATGTGCGCAGGCTCGAAACCGATCGCAAGATGGCGCCCGACATCGCGACCGCAACCGAGATGGTGACATCCGGCGCATTGATCGAGGCGGTCGGTCATGACGTACTTCCGGCGCTCGGCAGCTAGGTTATATTTGGTCGTCCCCGCTTTCGCGGGGACGACCGTCGAATTTGGTTGATCGATCAATACAACTGAAGAGTTCCTGCCATGTCCAAACGCCTCGACAACGACCGCATCATCCGTGCTCCCCGCGGCCCCGTGATGTCCTGCAAGAGCTGGCAGACCGAGGCGCCGATGCGCATGCTGATGAACAATCTCGATCCGGACGTGGCCGAGAAGCCGCATGAGCTCGTGGTCTATGGCGGCATCGGCCGCGCCGCGCGCGACTGGGAGAGCTACGACCGCATCGTGTCCTCGCTGAAAGCGCTGGAAGGCGACGAGACCTTGCTGCGTGCAATCCGGCAAGCCGGTCGGCATCTTCAAGACCCATCCGGACGCGCCGCGCGTCCTGATCGCCAATTCCAACATCGTGCCGCACTGGGCGACGCTCGACTATTTCAACGAGCTCGATCGCAAGGGCCTGATGATGTACGGCCAGATGACCGCTGGCTCGTGGATCTATATCGGCTCGCAGGGCATCGTGCAGGGTACCTACGAAACATTCGTCGAAGTCGGCCGTCAGCATTTCGGCGGCAGCCTCGCGGGCAAATGGATTCTCACCGCGGGCCTCGGCGGCATGGGCGGCGCGCAGCCGCTGGCCGCGACGATGGCCGGCGCCTCGATGCTGGCGATCGAATGCCAGCCGTCGCGGATCGAGATGCGGCTGCGCACCGGCTACGTCGACTTGCAGGCGAAAAGATCTCGACGAGGCGCTCGACCATTCTGGAGCGCGCCGGCAAGGAAAAGAAGGCCGTCTCGGTTGCAGTCCTCGGCAATGCTGCCGAGATGTATCCGGAACTGGTCAAGCGCGGTGTGAAGCCCGACGTGGTCACCGACCAGACCTCGGCGCATGATCCGATCAACGGCTATCTGCCGGCCGGCTGGACGCTCGCACAATGGCAGGAGAAGCGCGAACGCGATCCGAAAGCGGTGGAGAAGGCGGCGAAGGAAAGCATGGCCGTGCATGTGCGCGCCATGCTGGATTTCTGGCACCAGGGCATCCCGACGCTGGATTACGGCAACAATATCCGCCAGCGCGCGCTCGATATGGGCGTGAAGGACGCCTTCGATTTTCCAGGTTTCGTGCCGGCCTATATCCGCCCGCTGTTCTGTCGCGGCGTCGGCCCGTTCCGCTGGGCCGCACTCTCGGGCGATCCCGAGGACATCTACAAGACCGACGCCAAGGTGAAAGAGCTGATGCCCAACGACAAGCATCTGCATCACTGGCTCGACATGGCGCGCGAGCGCATCCACTTTCAGGGACTGCCGGCGCGCATCTGCTGGGTGGGGCTTGGCGACCGGCATCGCATCGGGCTCGCCTTCAACGAAATGGTGGCGAAGGGCGAATTGAAGGCGCCGCTGGTGATCGGACGCGATCATCTGGATTCCGGCTCGGTGGCCTCGCCCAATCGCGAGACCGAGGCGATGAAGGACGGCTCCGACGCGGTGTCGGACTGGCCGCTGCTCAATGCGCTGTTGAATTGCGCGAGCGGCGCGACCTGGGTCTCGATCCATCACGGCGGCGGCGTCGGCATCGGCTATTCGCAGCATGCCGGCATGGTGGTTCTTTGCGACGGTACGCCGGAAGCGGCGAAACGCGTCGAGCGCGTGTTGTGGAACGATCCCGCCACCGGGGTTATGCGCCATGCCGATGCCGGTTATGACGAGGCGATCGACTGGGCGAAGAAGCAGGGATTGAAGCTGCCGAGTTTGAGCTGATTTATCCGCTCGTCCCCGCGAAAGTTTGGTCCTCGTGAAAGCGGCGACAGTAAAGGTGGTTGTCCCCGCGAAGGCGGGGACCCATAGCCACCGCCTGGAATATGGGTCCCCGCTCTTGGTTGAAGACGCGCTGCGCGCTTTTGCGCGGGGACGACTGAGAATTAGCCATAGCTTCGCCGCCCCTGTTCTTTGCGGCGCGGGGTACGCCGTAGGCCAATCTCGCATTCCTGCCCTTGAGAAGGGCGCGCGGAACGCCGGGCTCTCAGCCTGCCCGCGGCCTCATGCACGAATTGGATAAGTGCATGAGATTGCAGTCACCACGAACCGCCGAAAGATTCCGGCGTTCCGCGCGCGGCGTTTGAAGGTCTGCTCCATCGTCCCCAGTGGACGTTCCTCCACCGAAATGCCGGCGGCAAGCACGGCGGGACGCGGCTTGAACCTGCCGTGACGCGGATCACGTCTGTCCGCGCGCACAGCCACCGCTCCCCGCCCCGCGTCTCCTGACGCTCATGAAACGCCCCTCGTACGAGGCGGGATAAAAGGACTTAAATCCTACCATCCGCATTTTGTCAAGCCCGAAAATTCCGCCTCTGGCTGCGGCGACGTCCGCCGCATAATGTGCCCGCGCAACGAGAGCCATTGCTGTGACCGACCCCCTGCCGTCCCGCATGCCGGATTCCGACGCCGCGCCCGGTACCGCCATGATCGGCGGCGTGCCGGTGACCATCGCCGCCATCCTCGCCGCGATCATGATGCTGCTGGCCCTGATCGGCGCCGGCGTGACGCTGGCCAATGTCGCATGGGCGGAGAAATACTGGCTCACTCTGGTACCGATCTTCGGACTGATCTGCGTCGCGGCGGCGTGGGCACAGACCCGCACGCTCGACCGCGCCGTGATCCGGCAGGTGCTGCATTGGCTCGCGGTCGCGCTGATCATTGCGGTCAATTTCAGCATCTTCCGGCGCAGCGGCGAGCAGACCTCCATCGCAACCGGGTTGAGTACGCTGCTTATCCTTGCGCTAGGTTGCCTGCTGGCCGGCGTGCATCTGGAATGGATGTTCGCGCTGGTCGGACTGTTCCTGCTCGCGATCGCGATCATGGTGAGCGTCGCGCAGGAATATATGGCGCTGGTGCTGCTGATCGGGGCGGCGCTGATCGTGATTGTCCTTGTCGGGCATCATTTCGCGAAGAAATGGCTGTGAGGCAGGAAAAGTGCAGTCGCCGCCGCGAAAGCGGGGTCCATAGCCACCGCTCTGGAATATGGGTGTCCGCTTTCGCGGGGACGACGGCTTGCGATCAATGCGCTTCCGCCGCCAGCACCGCCTCGGCGCGGATTTCCTCGGTGAGCCGCGCTTTCAGTTCCGAGAATTGCGGTGAGGTCTTGATCGTATAATGCCGCGGATAAGGCAGCGTCACGCGAAGGTCCGCCTTGATGCGGCCCGGCCGCGCCGACATCACCAGCACGCGCGAGGCAAGAAAGATCGATTCCTCGATATCGTGGGTGACGAACAGCACGGTCTTGCGCTCGCGCTCCCAGATGCCGAGCAGCAATTCCTGCATCAGAGCGCGGGTCTGGTTGTCGAGCGCGCCGAACGGCTCGTCGAGCAGCAGGATTTGCGGACCGTTGGCGAGCGCGCGCGCGATCGCGGTGCGCTGCTGCATGCCGCCGGAGAGCTGCTTCGGATAATGCCGCGCGAAGCTTTGCAGACCGACCCGCTCCAGCCATTGCGCGACGATGGTGTTGCGTTCGGCGAGCGGCACGCCCTGTTCGCGCAGACCAAAGCCGACATTCTCCGAGATCGTCAGCCAGGGAAACAGCGTGTAGGATTGAAACACCATGCCGCGATCGGGGCCCGGTCGCGTAACGGCGTGACCGTCCAGCAGAATTTTTCCGGTCGTCGGGATATCGAGTCCCGCGACCAGCCGAAGCAGCGTCGACTTCCCGCAGCCCGAAGGCCCGAGGATCGTCACGAAATCGTTGTCGCCGATATCGAGATTCGTCGGCTCGAGCGCGCGAGTGGGCGCCCCGCCATGCAGGCCGGGGAACACGCGCGACACATTCTCGATGCGAAGCTTGGTCATATCTGGCTCCAGGGAAAGAGCCAGCGATTGGCGGCCTTGAACAGATAATCCGAGATCAGGCCGATGATCCCGATCACGATGATGCCGAAGATCATCTGACCGGTCGCAAGCAGCGCCTGGCTATCGATGATCATGTGGCCGATGCCGGACGACGAGCCGATCAGTTCGGCCACGATCACGTAGGTCCAGGCCCAGCCCAGCACCAGGCGCAGGATTTCGGCGATGTCGGGCGCCGACGACGGGATCAAGACGCGCGCCAGGATGCCCTGATCGCGCGCGCCCAGCGTCATCGCCGCCTCAACGAGATCGCGCCGCGTGCTGGCCACGCTCACCGCCACCATTAGGATGATCTGGAACACCGAGCCGATGAAGATGACCAGGAGCTTCTGCAATTCGCCGATGCCGGCCCACAGGATCAACAGCGGGATGAAGGCCGAGGCCGGCAGATAGCGCGCGAACGACACGAAGGGTTCGAGGAAGGCTTCGATCGGCTTGTAGGCGCCCATCAGGATGCCGAGCGGCACCGCCACCAGAGCGGCGATGATGAAGCCGCCGACCACGCGCCAGATCGTGATGCCGATATCGAACGAGAAGTTATACCTGGTGAGCAGCCGCCAGCCGTCTTCCACCATGGTCAGCGGACTGGCGAGAAAGGTCGGCGACACGTAGCCGCCGAGCGTGGCGAAGGCCCAGCCGGCGACGAACAGCACAAAGAACGAGATGCCCAGAAGAACCCGGGCGGTGTTCGATATGGGCTGAAGGGGTCGCATCATCCCAGACTCTGCGTCCCGGGCGCAGCGCAGCACGTCAGCGATGCGCTGCAGACCCGGGATCCATAAGCGACGAGATAGAAGACTGGGCCCCGGATCAGCGATGCACCGCAGTCGCGCTGCATCGCGTCCGGGGCACGAGGGCATTACTGCACAAATCTTGGATCGGCGAGCTTCGACAGATCCGGGATCGCCTTGATCACGCCGATCTCCAGCAGCAGGTCCGCAGCTTCTTTCGAAAAGGCCGCGTGCTCGCCCGCGAAGAACTTCTTGTTGGCTTCCTGATCCTGCCAGCGCAGATATTTCGCCGAATTTCCGAATTGTTCGCCCGACTGCTTCACGTCGGCGCCCATGATCTCAAAGGCCTTCTTCTCGTCGGCCTTGATCATCGCAACCGCCTCGAAATAGCTCTTGGTCAGTGCCTTCACCGCGGCCTCGTTCTCGGCGATGAATTTCGGCGTGCAGCCGAAGGTGTCCATCACCATCGGATAATCGAGCGTGGTGGCGATGATCTTGCCCTTGTCGGGCGCCGCGCGCACCGCCGAGAGATAGGGCTCGTAGGTCATCGCAACGTCGTTCTGGCCGGCGATGAAGGCCTGCGCGGCCGGTCCGGGCTCCATATTGACCACGGTCACGTCCTTCACGCTAAGCCCGTTCTTCTTCAGGAACCAGGCGAGCGTGAAATAGGGCGCGGTGCCGGGCGCGGACGCCGCGACGGTCTTGCCCTTAATGTCCTTGATCGACTTCACGTCGTTGCGCACCGCCATGCCGTCGGCGCCGTAGGACTTGTCGAGCTGGAACAACTGCGTGGTCGGGATGCCGCTGGCGTTCCAGACCACCCAGGTCTCGACGGTGGTCGCCGCGCACTGGATGTCGCCGGAAGCGATGGCGAGATGCCGGCTGGCCTGCGGGATCTTCTTGATGGTCACGTCGAGGCCGTTCCTGGCGAAAATGCCGGCCTCCTTGGCGAGCGTCAGCGGCGCAAAGCCGGTCCAGCCCGAAATCCCGATATTCACCTTGGTCTGCGCGGACGCAGGCACGGCCAGAAGCGCAAAGCCCGCCGCCGCCACGATCATCTTCAACTTCATCTGACCCCTCCGGTCCAAAGCGCCGAAATCCGGCTTTACCGGCAAGCCAACACGGCGCTCGGGCGAGAGTCGAATTATGCAAAAAACAGCAGGGGTTACGGCCCGGCGGAAGCGATCCCGCCGGTGGTCGTTATGAATGGCGGCACTTGGCGAAGGAAGCCTGCCTATTGAGCTTCGATGCCCAGTTCCTGCGTGGTTTTTGCCCAGAGCGCGAGTTGGCCTTTCAGGAATTCGGCGGCCTGTTGCGGACTGCCGACACCCTTCGGGTCGAGCTCGAAGCCCAGCTTGGGAGCAAGGTCGCGCACCTGCGGATCCCGTGTCGCCTCGTCAATGGCAATATTGAGCTTCTTGATAATGTCCGGCGGCGTTCCGACCGGGGCCATCAGCATGAACCAGCCGGAAAAATCGAAGCCCGGCAGCGTTTCCGCCACCGCCGGAATATCGGGCGCGGCCGAAAGCCTGTGGGTCGAGGCGGTCGCAAGCGCCCGCAAGGCGCCGCTGCGCAGATGCGATTCCAGGATCGAGGCGGAGAAAACGCCGGCCTGGGTCCGTCCCGCAATCGTGTCCTGCAATCCGCTGTTGATGTTGACCGAAGGGATCAGCACGAATTTGGTTCCGGCGCGCTTGTTGAGCGCCTGCGCGGTGACGCCCGCGAGATTGCGCGGTCCGTCGACCGACATCGACAATTTTCCGGGCGCCGCCTTGTCGAGCGCGATCAGTTCGGCAAGCGTTTTGGCCGGCACGTCGGGATGCACCACCACGATCTGATGACTGCGCGTCACCAGCGCAACCGGCGAGAAATCCTTGACCGGGTCGTAGCTCAGATTTTTCACCATGTAGGGATTGGTGACGAGCGCCGCCGAGGTTGCAAAGAAGAAGGTGTAACCGTCGGGCGCCGAACGCGCCGCCGCCTGCGCGCCGATCACGTTGCCGGCGCCGGGCTTGTTTTCGATGACGAAGCTCTGACCGAGCGCGACCGAAAGCTTGTTGGCAATCATGCGCGCCATCACGTCGGGACTGGCACCCGCCGATTGCGAGACGATGAAGGTAACCGGCCGCTGCGGCCAATCCTGCGCGAAAGCGTGTTGTGCGAAAGCGAGTGCGAACAGAGCTGCCGAAGCTGCGATCGGACGACGCATGTTTCTCTCCCAAGCTTCTGTCTTAAGCGCCGCTTGATGCGGCATGGTGTACCGTATCGTGGGTCAAACGAACCACTGGACGGAATACTCCCCTATCATTACTCCATGCCATGGGAAAGAAATGGCATAAGAAAACCGGCGCGGAAAAAAACCGAAGCGACCAGAAGTCAGGAAACCCTCAAAAGGAAATTCCGATGAGCGACCGCAGGCTGAACCCGATCTCCGACGCCGAACTGAACCGCCGCTGGAAGGCGGTGCGCGCCGGCATGGCGGAGCGCGGCATCGACGCGCTGGTCATGCAGAACAACAACGACTGGCTCGGCGGCTACGTCAAATGGTTCACCGATTTCCCGGCCTATAACGGCTATCCGCGCACGCGTGATCTTCCATGCCGCCGACGCCATGACCGTGGTCGACATGGGCCCGGCCGGCTCGAAGCGCAATTTCGACGGACAGAACAAGGTCCATCGCGGCGTCGGCGAGTTGCTCGGCACGCCGGCCTTCACCTCGATCGCCTATACCGACGGCTATCAGGGCGAGCTTGCGCTCGGCGAATTGAAGCGGCGCGGCTACCGGCGGATCGGCCTGCTCGGGGCGGGCGCCATGCCGCTATCGCTTCGTCGTCCAGATCGAGACCGGACTCGCCGGCAAGACCGAGATCGTGGACGCGACCGAATGGGTCGACGCCATCAAGGCGGTCAAGAGCGAGGAGGAAATGCAGCTGGTGCGGCTTTGCGCCGAGATGCAGGACGAAATCTTCGCGCGCGTCTGCAAGAAGATAAAACCCGGCATGCGCGACAACGAAGTCACCGCGCTCGCGCAATATGAAGGGCGGCTGCTGGGCAGCGAGCAGGGATTGTTTCTGGGCTCGTCGGCGCCGCTCGGCGAGGCTTCGCAATTTCGTCGACCGCTATCTGCAGGGCCGCGTGCTGCAGGACGGCGAGCATTTCTCGCTCCTGATCGAGAATGCCGGCCCCGGCGGCATGTATACCGAGATCGCGCGCACCATGGTGTTCGGCAAGGCCTCGAACGAAGTGATCGACGGCTTCGAGACCGTGCGCGAGGCGCAGAACCACACGCCTGTCGAAAATCAAGCCGGGCGTGCTCGCCCGCGACGTCGCCGCCGCGCATGACGAGTTCATGACCGCGCGCGGCTATGGCAAGGAGAAGCGGCTTTACGCGCACGGACAGGGCTACGACCTGGTCGAGCGTCCGCTCATCCGCGAGGACGAAACCATGGCGCTTGCGGCGGGCATGAACCTCGCCGTGCATCCGGGCTTCGAAACGCCGTCAGATCTTCGCGGTGATCTGCGACAATTATCTGATCGGCAAGGACGGACCCGGCGAATGCCTGCACAAGACGCCGAAGAAGGTGTTCGAGCTTTGATCGCGATTTGACGGGCCGGGCCGCGGATCGCTAGCATCCTGAAAGCAGAACACATGTATCGTATCACGATACATTCGCAGCGGGACGAAAGCGGGATCGATGAAGCCTGACATTCTCTATCTCGGGAAGTTCCCGCGATGCGACGGTGGCCGAGCTCAATCGCCGCTACAATGTGCATCACTTTCCGCTGCTGCCGAAGCCGGAGGACATTCCGGCCGATGTCGCGCAACGCATTCGCGGGGTCGCGACCGAAGCCAATCGCGGACTCACCCGTGCGCTGCTCGACACGCTGCCGAATCTCGAAGTGATCTCGGTGTTCGGTGTCGGCACCGATGCGGTCGATCTGAAGGCCGCGAAAGAGCGCGGCATCCCGGTCACCAATACGCCCGACATCATCGGTCCGGAAGTGCGCCGACCTCGCCATCGGCATGATGCTCGCGTCGGCGCGGCAGATCGTCGATCGCCGAACATTATGCGCGCTCGGGTCGACTGGGCGAAGAAAGGTCCGATGCCGCTCGGCCGCAGCGTCGGCAACAAGACCATGGGCGTGATCGGACTCGGCGGCATCGGCCGCGCCATCGCCGACCGCGCCGTGGCGTTCCGCATGAAGCGTGCTCTACAACGCGCACGCGCGAGAAGAAGGACGTGCCCTACACCTTCGTCGCCGACCTCGTGGAACTGGCGCGGCAGAGCGACTACCTGATGGTCGCCTGCAAGGGCGGGCCGGAGACCCGGCATCTGGTCTCGAAAGCGGTGATCGATGCGCTCGGCCCGAAAGGCACGCTGATCAATGTCGCACGCGGCACGGTGGTCGACGAGGAAGCGCTGATCGATGCGCTCGCCAGCAAGCGGCTCGGCTGGGCCGCGCTCGACGTGTTCGAGAGCGAGCCCAATTTCGACCCGCGGCTGCTCGAATTTCCGAATGTGATCGCTGCAGCCGCATCACGGCACCGCGCGCGATCGAGACCCGCACCGCGATGGGCCAGCTCATGATCGACAATCTCGCGGCGCGGTCTGGAAAAGAAGCCGCTGCTGACGCCGGTTGCGGCATAGCTTGCGCTTCGTGCCACTCTCGCGCATCTGTTCTTCTTACCTCCCCCTGAAAGGGGGAGGTCGACGGCTGGAGCATAGCGATGGCCGTCGGGTGGGGGTCAACACAGCAAATAACCCCCTCCCCAACCCTCCCCCTTTCAGGGGGAGGGAGTTCGCAGAGAATGCGGCGAGGCGGAGATAAGGAAGCATCCACGGAACATGACCGACCAGCCGCAAATCGTCGTCGACAAGGTCAGCCACATGTATCGGCCGGCGAACGGCCGGGCCGGTGCTGGCGCTGGAAGACATTTCGCTCGACGTCCGGCCGCAGGAATTCCTCGCCCTGCTCGGCCCGTCCGGCTGCGGCAAATCGACCCTGCTCTATCTGATCGGCGGCTTCATCCCGATCGAGACCGGCGGCATCACGGTCGACGGCAAGCCGGTCACCAAGCCCGGCCCCGACCGCGGCATCGTGTTTCAGCACTTCGCGCTGTTTCCGTGGAAGACCGTGCGCGACAACGTGCTCTACGGCCTCGAAAAGGCGGGGCTGCCGCGCGCCGAGCGCGAGCAGAAGGCGAAGCACTTCATCGATCTCGTCGGTCTCACCGGCTTCGAGGACAGCTACCCGTCGCAGCTTTCCGGCGGCATGAAGCAGCGCACCGCGCTCGCCCGCACGCTCGCCATCGATCCGAACATTCTGCTGATGGACGAGCCGTTCGGCGCGCTCGACGCGCAGACCCGCCACCTGATGCAGATGGAATTGCTCAACATCTGGCAGCGCCGCCCAAGACCGTGATCTTCGTCACCCACGACGTGCAGGAGGCGGTCTATCTCGCCGACCGCATCGCGGTGATGTCGGCGCGGCCCGGCCGCATCAAGACCATCGTCGACAACAAGCTCGACCGCGACCGATCCCGGCCTGTTCAAGTCGCAGGCCTTCGTCCGAGAAGGTCGACGACATCTGGAATCTGGTGCGCGAGGAGGCGATGAAGATGCAGGGCGTCCGCGCCTCATGAAGACGCTCGCTCCGCTATCTGCCGCTCTGATCCTGGCGGTCGCCTGGGAGACGGTGTCGCGCCTGCAACTCGTCTCGTCGCTCGCGCTGCCGCCGCTGTCCGAGGTCGCGATCGCCTGGTGGGATCTGCTCAAGAGCGGCGAACTGATCACCAACGGCGCCGCCTCGCTGTGGCGCGCCGGCGCCGGCCTGTTTCTCTCGCATCGTGGTCGGCGCCACGCTCGGCATCTTCATGGCGTGGTGGCGGCCGGTGAATATCGTGCTCGGCCCGCTGGTCGAGGCGCTCTATCCGATGCCGAAATCGGCGCTGATCCCGGTCACCGTGATCTGGCTCGGCTTCGGCGACGGCTCGAAGATCCTGCTGATCCTGCTCGGCTGCATGCTGCCGATCACCATCGGCGCCTATAACGGCGCGCGCGGCAGCGATCAGGCGCTGGTCTGGTCGGCGCGCAGCATGGGCGCGAGCCGCCTGCGCATGCTGTGGGACGTGGTGGTGCCGAGCGCCACGCCGGAATTGCTGAACGGCATCCGCACCGCGCTCGCGCTTGTCGTTCATCCTGCTGGTCAGTTCCGAACTGATCGTGGCGCGCGACGGGCTCGGCTATCTGATCGGCTCGCTCGGCGTCGAACGGCACCTACGACGCGATGTATGCGGTGGTGCTGACCGTCGCCTTCATCGGCTTCGCCGCCGACCGCGTCTATCAGGTGTTCCAGGACCGGATGCTGCGATGGCAACAGTGACGCAGGCAGACGCCGCCTTGCAAAGCGCCGACAGCCATCGCTCGGCAGGCGCATCCTGCGCGGCACCGGCCATGTGCTGCTGCATTCCGGCTCGATCATGCGCTGGCCATCGCCTGGGAATTGCTGGCGCGCTGCGGGCGCGGTGACGCCGTTCCAGCTGCCGACCCTGAGCTCGGTGCTGGAACGCATCTGGATCGATGCCTCCACCGGCGATCTCTTGCTCAATCACCGGCGTCACGCTCTATCGCGCGCTCGCGGGCTTCGCGATCGCGGCCGTGATCGGCGTCGCTGCTCGGCATGGCGATGTCGCGCATCCCGATCGGTGCGCTGGTTCTTCGATCCGATCGTGTCGGTCGGCTTTCCGATGCCGAAGGTCGCGTTCCTGCCGGTCATCATCCTGTGGCTCGGCGTCTACGACGCCTCCAAGATCACCATGATCGTGGTCGACGCGATCTTCCCGGTCATCACCGCGACCATCATCGGCATCCGCGGGCGTCGAGCCCGTATCTGCTCTGGTCCGCGCGCAACATGGGCGCGAGCGATCGCGAACTGCTGTGGCAGATATCGCGTGCCGGCGGCGCTTGCCGCAGATCATGACCGGCTTGCAGGTGGCGCTGCCGATCGCGCTGATTCTGGCGGTGTTCACCGAGATGGCTGATGGGCGGCTACGGGCTCGGCGGCGCCATGATGATGGCGTCGCGCTTTGCCGATTCGCGCGGCGTATTCGCCGGCATCCTGGAGATCGCGGTGGTCGGCTATGTGCTGGTCAAGGGCATGGCGGTGCTGCGCCGGCGCCTGCTGATCTGGCACCAGGAAGCGATGGCGCCGAGCACGGTGTGATTACCAACGTCTTCTCGGGAACCATTCTTTCACCAGTTTCGCGTCATGGTGATGCCATGCCGCTGCATCGAACCGCCGCGCTTCTGCTTTCGGCCGTATTGGCCCTGGCGTCTGTCCGACGCCGGCTGCCGCGCAGGAACTCGAGCAGGTGCAAGGGTTCATCGCCACCGCGACGCTGCGCTATCGCGCCACCTTCGCCAACATGCTCGGCTCCGCGCCCGGCATCGTCACCTACAATTATCGCGTTCGCATCGCCGACGGCGTCGCGCAGGCGACCGTGAGCCGCGACGTCGAGGCGGCGACCTCGCTCGGGCCCGGCTTCGGATCGGTCAGTCATTCGTTCTCCGGCGCAATCGGAAGACCGGGGCAATCGAATTTCGGGCAATTCCTGTGGTCGTTCTCCAACGGCACCCTCACCCTGCTCGCCACGCCGCAGACCGGCGGCTTCAGGTTCACGGTCCGCTTCATGCAAGGTGACAGGAGCATCATCTGCACGCCGCCGCGCCGTATATCCGCGACAACAGCCCCGCCACCAATCTCTCGCAGCTCGCATTCGGCGGCCAGGTCGTCATCGCCGACATGCAGCAGATCGAATCGAGCTGCGCAGTGAGCACGAGCTGAAAAAAGTCCGGGCGGCTTGCGCCGCCCGGATCGCCCCCTTCGGTCCGCCCTCTGTGTTGGTTATTTCAGCCGCTTCAGCGCGTCCTGCACGACGCTGAGATCGGAATAATTCTCGACCTTGATGTCATCCTTCACGAAGCCGAGTTCCTTCGTGATGTTCACGTTGCTCTGCAGCGCCTTCAGGTCGGGCACCATGTCCGGATTGCGGTAATAATCCGCGTTGGTGAACAGCCAGCCGAAACGCTCGACCGGCTGCTTGGTCACGCGCGCGGCGATCTCGGCGGCTTCCTTCTGGTTCTTCGGGGTCGAGATACCAGCGCACGATGCGGATCGAGTCCTCCATGAAATCGACCATGGCCGCCCGGTTCTTGTCGATGAACGGCTTGCGCGCGGTCCAGATGATCATGTCGGTGACGCCGATGGCGTCGCGCTGGCTGAACAGCGGACGCGCGATCTTCTTCAGTTCCGGATCGAGCGAGAATGGCAGCACCGCCGGGATCAGGTCGACCTTCTTCTCCGCCAGCATCGCGCGCATGGTCGGGAACGGCGCTTCCAGCACGGTATAGTCGCGCTTGTCCTCGAGCCCGCCCTTGCGCAGCATCGCCTTCATGGCGACATCGACGGCGCTGCCGGACACATTGGTCGCGACCACCTTGCCCTTCAGGTCGGACGACCTTCTGGATCGGTCCGTCCTTCAGCACGTAAAATTCGTTGGTGTAGCGGCCATCGACGCCATCGCGGAATTCGTCGGCGATCACGCGCAGGTCTTCGAGACCGGCATTCTTGATCGCGATGCCGAGCGTCGAATAGGCGAGATTGGCGACTTCCAGTTCGCCGTTGGCAAGCGCCGTGATCATCAGCGGCGTGCCGGCATAGCGCACCGGCTCGAGCGTGTAGGACTTGCCGAGATGCTTGGCGAGATCCTTCTTCTCCAGAAGGATCGAGGCCCAGTTCGATACCGGCGCGGTCCAGCGACACGTATCTTGACCGGCTGCTGTGCGCAACGCGTGCGCTGCGAGCAACGCCGCAACTGCAAGCTGCAATCGTCCACTTGATGAAGCGCATGTATTCCTCCCGAAGTTTCTAGTGGTCCGATTCTAGCATTTGCATCCCTTTTCGGCAGGCTCTTTTGCGAATGTTAGAATCAAAGGACCACTGCAGATATTTGATTCTAGTGGAGCTTTGGATTTGACATTCGCTTTGCGAGCCCGCGGTTGAGGGGTAGCGAATGTCAAATCCGCTCCACTAGTTCGTTTTTCTTGTCGCCATAGAATGACGAATGCGCAAACCCGTCAAGCTGCACCGCATTGCGGTACATGCCGCCTGCGGCCGGTTGCCGCGCCAGTCGAAGCAGAGCTTATTCCGCGGCGCGCGCACCCGCCCCGATTGCCGCATTCACCTTCGGCAGCACCTTTTCAGCGAGCAGCACCATCGACCGGCGGCCGAGCGCAGGATCCTTCCAGTCCTTCCCGGCATAGAGCAAGGTGCCGAAATCGCCGACCTGTTCGCGGAACTTCGAGGATCTCGTCGGCGACCTTGTCGGGCGAGCCGTAAATGATGAGCTGTTCGCAGATGCTGTCGAGCGTCACCTCGTCGTCGGGCTGGTCGCGCCGCGTCTTGAACAATTCGATGCGGCCGTTGGCCTTCAGCTTGGTGTAGAGCTGGCTGTAATAGAAGCGATAGGGCGAATTGGGATCGGTCGCATAGGCGCGCGCGGTCTTGTCGTCGTCGCAGACCAGAATGCTCTTGGCGACGCGCCAGTTGGCCGGATCGGCGGGACGTCCGGCGCGCTCGCAGCCTTCGGCATATTTCGGCCAGTGGCTTTTCACCCAGACCGGCATCAGGAAGTTCGCCGAGATCGGTTCCCAGCCGCGCGCGGCGGCTTCGGTCACGCCCTTGGAGAAGGGCGCGACCGCCGTCACCACGATCGGCGGATGCGGCCGCTGCAGCGGCTTCGGCAGGAAGCCCTGGCCGATATCGGGCAGAAAATGCCGCTCGCTCACCACGCTCCAGTATTTGCCGCGCAGATTGTATGGCGGCTCGCCGGCCCAGATCGCCAGCACCTGATTGATGCATTCGAGAAACATCGCGTTGCGGTCGGCATCGAGATTGCCGAACACCTCGGCGTCCGACAGCAGGCCGCCGGGCGAAATGCCGAAATTGAAGCGGCCGTCCAGCATGTGATCCAGCATCGCGATCTCGGCCGCCACCCGGCCGGATGGCTGTTCGGCATGTTGACGGTGCCGGTGCCGAGCCGGATGTTCTTCGTCGCCGCGATCAGCGAGGCGATGAACATCGTGCAGGAGGTGATGTTCTCGGCCTGGTCGGTCTGGTGCTCGCCGACATAAGCTTCGGTGAAGCCGAGTTCGTCGGCCAGGATGAAGGCCTCGCGGTCCTCGCGCAGCGACTGCCGCCAATCCTTGCCCAGCGCATGGATCGGCATGGTGAAAAAGCCAAGTTTCATTGTCGCTCCGCGCTCTCGTTTCTGTCGTCCCCGCGAAGGCGGGGACCCATATTCCAGATCGGTGATTTTGGACCCCCGCCTTCGCGGGGGCGACCTCGTTGATGGCTCTCCGGCTAAGTCGCAGCGGGCGCGCCGGGCTGCTTCAGCGGATGCGCCTTGGCGAAAGCCTCGTTCTGCATGCAGGTCTCCACGATGCGCCGCACGGTCGGATAGGGCGAAAGATCGTACTTGAAGAAGTTGCAGCCGACCGCATGGCTGACGAGACAGATATCGGCCATGGTGATGGCGTCGTTCTGGCAATAACGGCCGGTCTCCTTGCTGGCCGCGAGATTGGTCTCCAGCGCCTTCATGCCGGCGCCGAGAAAATGGTGAATCCATTTCGTGCGCGCTCGCCTCGTCGACCTTCAGATCATGTTCGAGATAATTCGCGGACCCGCGGCACGATCAGCGGATGCGAATCCGAGGCGACGATCCCGGAAAGCGCGCGCACCCGCGCCCGCGCCAGCGGCTCCGACGGGATCAGATTGGGATGCGGATGCACGTCGTCGAGATATTCCATGATCGCCATCGACTGGAACAGCACAGTGCCGTCGTCCACCACCAGCGCCGGCAGCAGCATCTGCGGATTGACCTTGCGATAGGCCTCCTCGCGCTGCTTGCCCTTCATCAGATCGACATCGATCACCTCGGCATGCAGCCCCTTCAGGTTGAGCGCGATCCGCACGCGAAACGACGCCAGCGATCGCCAGAACGAAAAGAATTTCATCCGCAACTCCTGCCTCTTATCCCTCCCCTGAAAGGGGAGGGTCGGCATGCGTAGCATGCCGGGGTGGGGTCATTGGGTGAAGTTGATCCCCACCCGCCCGCCTTCGTTTCACTCGGCGGTCGACCTGCCCCTTTCCGGGGGAGGTATAGATCAGGGTTTGCTGCCGCCCGGATCGGCCTTCAACCCGGCGGCCTCGATTCCGGCAATCGCGCAAAGCTCGTCATTGTCCGAGGTGTCGCCCGAAATCCCGACCGCGCCGATGACGGCGCCGCCGGCATCGCGGATCAAGCACGCCGCCCGGATTGGTAACCACGCGTCCGCCGCTTGCCGCGGCGAGCGTGGTGAAGAACATCGGCGTCTTCTCGGCGCGCTCGAACAGCGTGCGCGACCCGAAGCCCATGCCGAGCGCGCCCCAGGCCTTTCCGAATGCGATATCGAACCGCAAAATGCCCGACTTGTCCTCGCGCTTGAACGCGACCAGATGCCCGCCGGCATCCAGCACCGCGACCGAGAGTGGCTGCAAATTTCTTGTCGCGGCCGGTTTTCAGTGCGGTATCGAGAATGGTGGAGGCTTGCGCAAGCGTCAGCATGGCGTTTCCCTATTTCTTCTGCCGGCGCGACCAATACACCGCCTGGCCGGAGCCGTCGCCCTGCCCGTAGCCGGCTTCGCTCGCCTCGTCGAAACAGGCAAGCGTCGTCTCGATCAGCGGCAGATCGACGCCGCGCGCCTGGCCTTCCGCGATCATGGTGCGGATGTCCTTGCGCGCATCGTCGAGATTGAAAGTGACGGCGCCGAAATCGCCGCCGGCGAGCCAGGTGGCGATATTCGGCCCGCGATTTTTCACCGCGGTCGAAGCGCCCGAGGTGTCGGCGAGGATGTCCATCATGCGCGCCGGCTCGATATTCAAATGCCGGCTGATGGCGAGCGCCTCGCCCAAGGCCTGCCAATAGATCATCAGCGGCAGATTGATCGCGAGCTTCATGCCGGCGCCGGACCCGACCTCGCCGCAATGTTCGACCCGCCGGCACAATTGATCGAGCAACGGCCTGGCACGTTCGACATCGGCCTTGGCTGCCGCCGGCAAAGCCGAACAGCTTGCCCTGCCGCGCCGGACCGGTGGTGCCGCCGACCGGGCATTCGACAAAGGCCGCGCCCTTGCCGCGCACTTTTTCGGCGAGCGCGATTTCGGTCTGTGGCCGCACCGTGCTCATCTCGATGAACAGCTTGCCCTTCACATCGCCCGACAAGAAGTCCGGTTGCGCCGTGATAGACCGCGTCGATCGCAGCGGCATCGGTCAGGATGGTGAGGATCGCTTCGGATTTCGCGGCGAGATCGGCGGGAGAATTTGCGAGTTTCGCGCCGGCCTCGACCAGCGGCTTTGCCTTGTCGGCGCTGCGGTTCCAGACGATCGTCTCATGCCCGCATTCCATCAGGCGCGCGGCAATCGCAGCTCCCATCTTGCCGAGACCGGCAATTCCGACGCGCATGAAGGACCCTCCCCGCTCCGTCTCCCGGAAGCTTGCCTAATGTTCTAATCGCTGATCCATTTGAATTGAAGCGAACATTCGCGGGGGGCGCGGGAGACCGGGAGAATCGGACCGATGTCAGCCATTGGCAGCACCCATCAGCGACGCAGCGAAATCCGCGACGGCATGCGGATCGACTGGGACGTGCCGATCGACGATGGACGACGGCGCTCGTCCTGCGCGCCGATGTTTTTCGTCCGGTGAAAGATCGGACGTTATCCGGTGCTCTCTGACCTACGGCCCCTATGCCAAGGGGCTCGCCTTCCAGGACGGCTATCCGAGCGCCTGGCAGCGCATGGTCGAGCAAGCATCCCGATGTCGCCGCGGGCTCGAGCAACATCTATCAGAACTGGGAAGTGGTCGATCCCGGAGAAATGGGTGCCGCACGACTATGTCTGCGTGCGCGTCGATTCACGCGGCTGCGGCTGCTCGCCCGGCTTCATCGATCATTTCTCGCCGCGCGAGACGCAAGGACTTCTACGACTGCATCGAATGGGCGGGCGTGCAGCCCTGGTCGAACGGCAAGGTCGGGCTCAACGGCATCTCCTATTACGGCATCAACCAGTGGCACGTGGCGTCGCTGCAGCCGCCGCATCTCGCCGCCATGTGCATCTGGGAAGGCGCGGCCGACTGGTACCGCGACATGACGCATCACGGCGGCATTCTCTCGACCTTCTGGGCCAACTGGTACGACATGCAGGTCAAGACCGTGCAGCACGGCGCGGGCGAGCGCGGCACGCGCGGTCGCGCGTGCATGGCGAACTGGTGTGCGGGCCGCGACCTCCTGAGCGACCAGCAACTTGCGCAGAACCGCTGCGATTTCGGCGACGACATCCGCGCCCATCCGCTCGACGACGACTACCACCGGGCGCGCTCGCCCAACTGGCGCAAGGTGAAGACGCCGTTTCTCTCGGCCGCCAACTGGGGCGGCCAGGGTCTGCATCCGCGCGGCAATTTCGAAGGCTTCGTGCGCGCCGCCTCAAAGGAGAAGTGGCTCGAAGCGCACGGCATCGAGCACTGGACGCATTTCTACACCGACTACGGACGCGAGCTGCAGCTGCGCTTCTTCGATCATTTCCTGCACGGCAAGAACAACGGCTGGGACAGGCAGCCGCGGGTGCTGCTGCAGGTCCGTCACATCGGCGCGCTTCGTCGAGCGCGCCGAGAGCGAATGGCCGCTCGAGCGCACGAAATGGACCAAGCTCTATCTGCAGCCGGACGGCGCGCTCGCCTCGAGGCCGCCGCAAGGCGAACGCGCAATTGCAGTTCGACGCGATGGGCGACGGCGTCACCTTCCTCACGCCGCCGCTGGAGCAGGAGACCGAGATCACCGGACCGTCGCGCGCTCAAGCTGTTCGTGTCGTCGTCCACGCGCGACGCCGACATATTCGCGATCCTGCGCGTGTTCGCGCCCGACCTGAAGGAAGTGACGTTCCAGGGCGCGATCGATCCGCACACGCCGATCGCGCAGGGCTGGCTGCGCGCCTCGCACCGCAAGCTCGACCGCAAATTGTCGAAGCCGTATCGGCCCTATCATTCACATGACGAAAAGCAGCCGCTGAAGCGCGGCGAGGTCGTCGAGCTCGACGTCGAAATCTGGCCGACCTGTATCGTCGTGCCGACGCGGTTACCGCCTCGCGCTCAGCATCCGCGGCAAGGACTACGAATATGGCGGCGAAAGCGGCGGCCGGCTGTCGAATTTCAAGAACGAACTGAAAGGCTGCGGCCCGTTCCTGCACGACGATCCGCTCGACCGGCCGACAGCTGTGTTCGCAGGTGCAACAACGCTGCATTGGGACGTCCAGCGAACGCCGTACCTGCTGCTGCCGATCATTCCGTCCCGGGGCAGCGACCGACCAAAATCAAGGCAAGCCCGAACGCAACAAGGAAGAGCGCAAAGCCGCAAAGCCGCGCTATAGTCTCAACCGAACGACAACGAGAACACGACGCAAAGCGTCGGACCGCGAGGAAACGATCACCGGTCTGAAAGTGCGAACAAGCGCTTCGGCCACCCACGGAGGAGGAAGCCTGTGAAACTCAACCGAAGAACTGCGATCAAGGGTGCACTGGCCGCGGGCGTCAGCTCGCAGGTTCTGAAGATTCCGGCGGCGGTCGCGCAGGCCGCGCCGATCCAGGTCGGCTTCCTGACGGTGAAGACCGGCCCGCTCGCCTCCGGCGGCATCCAGATGGAACAGGGCCTGACCGTCTTCTTCAAGGAGCGCAATTATCAGCTCGGCGGCCGCAAGGTCGAGTTGCACACCGCCGACACCGCCGGCAATCCGGCGCAGACCCGCACCAAGACGCAGGAACTGGTCGAGCGGCTGAAAGTCTCGGTGCTGATCGGTCCGCTCGCCGCCTTCGAGGCACTCGCGATCGACGACTACATCCGCTCGCTCGCAGACGCCGATCCTCACCGTCGCCGGCGCCGAGGACATGACCCAGCGCAAGGCCAATCCGTGGCTGGTGCGGCCGAGCTCGACCTCCGCGCAGCCGAGCCACGCGGTCGGCGACTATGCCGCCAAGGACATGAAGCTGAAGCGCGTCGCCACCATCGCCGACGACTTCGCCTTCGGACACGAGAATGTCGCGGGCTTCCAGCGCGTGTTCGAGGATGGCGGCGGCAAGGTGGTGCAGAAGCTCTGGTCGCCGCTCAACGCGCCCGATTACGGCACCTATATCTCGCAGCTGAAGCCCAATCTCGACGCCATCTATACCGGTCATGCCGGCTCGAACGGCTTCAAGTTCATCAAGCAATTGCGCGAATATGGCAGCAAGCTGCAGATCCTCGGCGGCTTCACGCCGGTCGATGAATCGCTGCTGCAGCAGATGGGCGACGACGCGCTCGGCGCCATCACCGGCAACTGGTATTCGGCGCAGCTCGACTTCCCGATCAACAAGCGCTTCGTCGCCGCGATCCAGAAGGACTACAAGGTCGATCCCGGCGTCTATGCGGCCGAAACCTATGTCTGCGGCGAGGTGCTGGAAGCCGCGCGTCAAGGCGGTCAACGGCAAGGTCGAGGACAAGACCAACTTCATGAAGGCGCTGAAGGGCGTCAACCTCAAGGAATCGATCCGCGGCCCGATGCGCTTCGACGAATGGGGCAACGTGGTCGGCAACAATTATATCCGCAAGGTCGAGCGCAAGGACGGCAAGCTGGTCAACGCCGTGGTCAAGACCTATCCGGATCTCAGCCAGTTCTGGACCTACAAGCCGGAAGAATTCATGAAGGAGCCGGTCTATTCGCGCGACTATCCGCCGGCGAAGAATCTGGAGCCGTGAGCGCTGACCGCTCCGACCTCGTGCCCCGGACACAGTGCAGGTCGACGAAGTGGTGCACTGCTGATCCGGGACCGCCGCAGGTTCGGAACGGTCCCGGTTCGGCAGCGCACCGTTCCGACGCTCGCGCTGCGTCCGGGAGACGAGACTGCCGCCGCGTAGGACCAAAGCTCTACGCATGCAATTCTGGATCATTCAGACGCTGAACAGCGTCGCGTTCGGCGGCTTGCTGTTCCTGCTCTCGTCCGGATTCTCGCTGATCTTCGGGCTGATGCGCATTCCCAATCTTGCGCATGGCGCGTTCTTCATGCTCGGCGCCTATTTCGGCTATTCGCTGCTGGCGCTGAAATTCAATTTCTGGATCGCGGCGATCGGCGCGGGCTTGGGCGTAGGCCTTGTCGGCATCATTCTCGAACGCTTCGTGCTGCGGCAATTGCCCGGCAACGCGCAGGGCCAGGTGCTGGTCACGCTCGGGCTCTCCTTCATCATCGCCGATCTGTGCCTGCTGATCTGGACCGGCGATCCGATGCCGCTGCCGGCGCCGCAGGAGTTGCGGCCGCCGCTTGCGCTATTTCGGGCTCGCCTTCCCGACCTATCGCCTGGTCGTGCTGGGGCTCGCGCTGGTCGCGGCGGTCGGACTTTATTTCCTGATGGAGCGCACGCGCGTCGGCGCCATGATCCGCGCCGGCGTCGACGACATGGAGATGGCGCGCGGCGTCGGCATTCCGGTCGGGCGGCTGTTCACCATGGTGTTCCTGCTCGGCGCCGCGCTCGCCGGCACCGGCGGCGCGCTGGGCGGACCGATCCTCAACGCCTATCCCGGCCTCGATGCCGACATGCTGCCGCTCGCGCTGATCGTGGTCATCCTCGGCGGCGCCGGCAGCCTGCTGGGCGCCTTTGTCGGCAGCTTCATCGTCGGCTTTCTCTATAATTTCGGCATCGCGCTCGTGCCCGACCTCGCCTATTTCGTGCTGTTCCTGCCGATGGTGCTGGTGCTGGTGTTCCTGCCGCAGGGCCTGTTCGGACGGGTGCAATTGTGAGCCGCGGCAACGTCATCGCGCTTGCGATCGCGACGCTCGCGCTGATCGCGCTGCCGCGCGTCATCACTCACGATTTCTACATCAACATGGCGAGCCAGTGCCTGATCTTCGCGATCCTGGCGCTCAGCCTGAACCTGATGCTCGGCTTCGGCGGCATGGTGTCGCTCGGCCACGCGGCCTATATCGGCGTCGCCGGCTATACCTGCATCCTGCTCACGGTCGCGGGCTATCATCCGCTGCTCGCGGCGATCGCCGCGCTGATCCTGTCGACCGCCTGCGCCGGCCTGTTCGGCATGCTGTCGCTGCGCGCGCCGGGCCTCGGCTTTCTGATGATCACGCTGGCGCTCGGGCAGATCGTCTGGGGCATCGCCTATCGCGCCAATACGCTGACCGGCGGCGACAACGGCATCAGCCTGCCGGCGCGGCCGATGCCGTTCGGCTTCGACATCAAGAGCGCCGAGCATTTCTACTACTTCACGCTGATCGTGTTCGCGGTCGCGCTGTTCGGCATGTGGCGCTTCCAGCGCTCGCCGTTCGGCGCCAGCCTGATGGGCACGCGCGACCAGCCGCGCCGCATGCGCATGCTCGGGCATAATGTGTGGATGGTGCAGTGGCTGACCTTCGTCATCGCCGGCTTCTGGGGCTCGGTCGGCGGGCTGATGTATCGTCTATTACAACGTGTTCCTGTCGCCCGCATGCGCTGACGCTGCAGCAATCGGCCGAAATCCTGCTGATGGCGATCCTCGGCGGCGCCACCTCGCTGACCGGGCCGATCGTCGGCGCCACCATCATCACGCTCGTGAAGAACGTGGTCGTCGAGCTATGTCGAGCGCTGGAATTCGCTGCTCGGCGCGATCTTCATCGCCGTCATCATCTTCATGCCCTATGGCCTGGTGCCGGGCTGCCGCGCGCTGTGGCAGAAGCTTCGCGAGGCCGCGGCAAGCCGCGCCGCGCCGCGCCGCGGAGCCGGCCGAATGACGCCCGCGCTCGAAATCGACGGCCTCAGCAAGCGCTTCGGCGGCCTGCCGGCGACGCAGGAACGTCTCGCTCACCGTGATGCCGGGCGAGCGCCGGCTGATCATCGGCCCGAACGGCGCCGGCAAGACCACGCTGTTCAATCTGATCACCGGCGATCTCACCGCCGATACCGGCTCGGTCAAGCTGTTCGGACAGGAACTGGTCGGCATGCCGACCGAGCAGCGCGTGCATCTCGGCCTCGCCCGCACCTATCAGATCCTGACGCTGTTCCCGCGCGAGACGCTGCTGCACAACGTCAAGCTCGCGCTGCTCGGGCTCGATCCGGCGCGCTGGAATCCCTGGACCGTGCTGTCGCGCCGCACCGCGCATCGACGAGGCCGCGCAGGCCGCGCTCGACCGGGTCGGTCTCGGCGACAGCGCCGAGCCGGATCGTCGCCGAGACCTCCTATGGCGAGCGGCGGCGGCTGGAACTCGCGATGGCGCTGGCGCAGAAGCCGAAGCTGCTGCTGCTCGACGAGCCGCTCGCCGGCCTGTCGCAGGAAGAGCGCAAGACCGTGCAGCGCGCTGCTCAAGACCATCCCGCGCGACGTCACCATCGTGATGATCGAGCACGACATGGACACCGCGCTGGAATTCGCCGAGCGCATCACGCTGCTGCATTACGGCGAGGTGATCGTCGAAGGCACGCGCGCCGAGGTGGTGGCCGATCCGCGCACGCGGGAGGTCTATCTTGGTGACTAGTTCGGCGACTGAGGCGCTCGCGGTATCCGGCATCGACGCCTATTACGGCGACAGCCACGTGCTGCACGACGTGAGCTTCGCGCTGCAGGAAGGCCATCTGCTCGGCCTGCTCGGCCGCAACGGCGCCGGCAAGACCACCTGCATGTCGACCATCATGGGCTTCCTGAAGCCGCGGCGCGGCTCGATCTCGCTGTTCGGCGAGAACATCGCGGGCCTCGCGCCCGACACCATCTCGCACCGAGGCATCGGCCTCGTGCCGCAGGGCCGCCGCGTGTTCCGCTCGCTGACGGTGCGGGAGAACCTGATCGTCGCGCAGCAAAGCCGGCCGAACGAAAACGGCCGCCCGCAATGGTCGCTGGACCGCGTCTATTCGCTGTTCCCGCGCCTGCAGGAACGCGCCGAGCAGATGGCCGGCTCGCTCTCCGGCGGCGAGCAGCAGATGCTCGCCATCGGCCGCGCGCTGATGGGCAATCCGCGCGTGCTGCTGATGGACGAGCCGTCCGAAGGGCTGGCGCCGCAACTGGTGGCCGAGGTCGGCCGCACCATCGCGCGGCTGAAGGCGGAAGGGCAGTCGATCATCCTGGTCGAGCAGAACATCAAGCTCACGCTCGGCCTTGCCGACGACGTCGTCATCATCAATACCGGCCGCATCGCCTTCACCGGCTGCGCCGATCAGGTAAAAGGCGACCATGCCCTGATCGCCCAGCAACTGGGTGTGTTCTGAAAACTGGAAATCCGCATCATGAATGTCTGGAACAAATACGAGCCCACCGCCGCGCGCAAACACGGCAAGCCCGGCCGCGAGATCCGGCCGAAAGCGTCACCATCGACATCCATTCGCATGTCGCGGTTCCGGCCGCCGGCGCCTATGTCGCGCAGCAGAATGCGCGCAATCCCGGACTGCATGACTTCCAGTCGGCCGAAGTCGCCGCGGTGAATGCCAAGCAGGACGCGGACATGAAAACCCGCATCGTCGAATTCGAGCCGCGCCTGCGCAATCTCGACGCCATGGGCATCGACATGCAGGTGATCAAGCCGCCGCCGGGACAATGCTATTACACGCTGCCGGTCGAGATCGCGGTGAAGGCCGCGCAGATGGTCAATGACGGCGTCGCCGAATTCTGCGCGAAGCAGCCCGACCGGCTGATCCCGTTCGGCACCGTGCCGCTGCCCTATGGCGACGAGGCCGCGAAGGAACTGGAGCGGATCGCCAAGCTCGGCTTCAAGGGCGTGCAGGTGCTGACCAATATCGACGGCAAGGAATTGTCCGATCCGGTCGCCGCGCCGTTCTGGAAGAAGGCCGAGGAGCTGGGACTGCTGGTCGTCATCCATCCCAACGGCTTCACCCATGGCGAGCGCTTCAAGCGCTTCTATTTCAACAATGTCATCGGCAATCCGCTCGAGACCACGATCGCGCTGCATTACCTGATCTTCGACGGCGTGCTGGAGCGCCACCCGAAGCTGAAAATTCTGGCCGTGCATGGCGGCGGCTATCTCGGCGCCTATTACGGGCGCATCGACCATGTCTGGGGCGCGCGCTCCGACGCCCATGCCGATCTGCCGAAGCCGCCGACCCATTATCTGAAGCAAATCTACTTCGACACCGTGGTATTTTCGCAGGGCCAGCTCAAGGCCCTGGTCGAGACCTTCGGGGCCGACCACATCGTCATGGGAACCGATTATCCCTTCGACATGGCCGACTACGATCCGATCGGTCATGTCGCTTCCATTGACGCTTTCGATTCTGCTACGGTGGGCAAAATCGTGGGCGGCAATACGAAGCGGATACTCGGGATCTATCCTGATTGGAGCGGCATGAGCTGGATCGATAATTCGCCCCTGACCATCTGGGGCGTCGAACCCTATGGCGGGCGTGGTCGCCGACCAGGACCAGTTCCGGGAGGCGATGAGCCGGCTGGGTGCCGCGGTTCACATCATCACCACCGCCGGAAAATCCGGCAAGGCCGGCTTCACCGCGACCGCGGTGGCCTCGGTGTCGGATTCGCCGCCGACGGTGCTGGTCTGCCTGAACCGCAAGAGCCAGATCACGCCGGTGATGCGCGAGAACAAGGTGTTCTGCGTCAACACGCTGGCGTCGAGCGACGAGGAACTGGCCAACGTGTTTGCCGGCCGGTCCGGGCATTTCAAGGAAGACCGCTTCCAGTTCGGCGAATGGACCGCGCTCGAGACCGGCGCGCCGGTGCTGACGAAGAGCCATCGCCGCGCTCGATTGCCGGGTGCTGGAGATGAAGTCGGTCGCCACCCACGACATCTATTTCGGCGAAGTGGCCGCGATCCGCCTCGCCAATGCCGAGAAGGCGCTGGTCTATCACGCGCGGGCGTACAAGCACGTGTGAGGCCGTCGTCCCCGCGAAAGCGGGGACCCATAACCGGCGCTCTGAATATGGGCCCCCGCTTTCGCGGGGCGACCGAGGATCAAATATCCCCCTCGATCCACTCGCGCTGCACGGCCTCGCACCAATTGCCGACATTCCATTGTCCGCAGGCGCCGAGACCCGCAAGATCGTCCGGTCCGGCATAGACCGGCACATGCACGACCGACAGCCCGTCATGTGCCTGCGCTGCTTTCAGCGCGGCGCGCAACTCGTCGGCTGAAGTGCCGCCGAACACCGCGCGCACGCCCTTCACCGCCGAAGCAAGCTGCACATAATCGACCGGCACGGAATCGTTGGTTCGGAAATCGCGGCCATATTGCGCGAGCTGCAATCCGGTGATCGCCGCCATCCGGCGATTGTCGAAGATCACGATCATGCCGCGTAGCCTTGTGCTCGACCGCGTCGATCAGCACCTGCGGGTTCATCATGAAGGAACCGTCGCCGCAGAACGCAATGCCGATAGCGCGGCTTGTCGACCAGGCCCGAGGCCAGCAGCGCGCTCGCAGCGAAGCCCATGTAGGAGGCGCCCGTCTCGGTGAAGGTATCGCCCGTGCGGTCGTCCTCCACGATCTGGAAGCCGTTGGCCTGCACGTCGCCGGCATCGAAGAACTTGGCAGCATCGATGCTCTTGGCGAAATCCGCCACCACCTTGATCGCCGCCGGCTGATACAGCACCTCGCGCTGCCAGACCGGATCGAAGGCGGGCTTGCGCGTCGAAGCGCGCGCGCTTGAACGCGGTCCATTCCGCCTTTTTCGCCGCACAGGCTTTCAGCCATTCGGCCTTGTTCGCAGCCGCGCCTTTCAGATGCGGCACACAGCCGTTCGATCACCGCCGAGATGTCGCCCGCGAGCGCGGTCGTGTTGTTGTAATGCAGCGCGTCGGCGAAATCGCCGTTGATGTTGATGACATGCTTCGCCGACTTGTAGCCGATGCCGGAGCAATCGGCCTGACAGACCGCGCGCGAGCCGATGACGATGACGAGCTCGGCATTGGCCATCGCGAAATTGCCGCTGATCGAGCCTTTCGAGCCGCCGACATGCATGTTCTGCGGATGCGCGTCCGGCAATGACGCCGGTCGAGCCGGGCGACAGCACCACCGCGGCACCGGCGGCTTCGGCGAGCTTGCGCACCGCCGCATCATGCCCGCGCGTGCCGCCGCCGGCCTTGATCGCGACGCGCGGCGATGACGCGATCAGCTTCGCGGCTTGCGCATAGGCCTCGTCGTCCACCGGCGCGAGCTTCGGCAGATCGGGCCGGTCCGGCAGCGCCGCGAGATTGACCGTCACGCGCTGCGGCTGGGTGTTGAGCGGCAGCAGCAGATAGAACGGTCCCGCGCGATAGGGATGATGCACCGCGAGCGAGCCGCGCCGCAGCGCATCGCGCAACGCTTCCGGCGTATGCAGCACATAGGAGCCGCCCATCAGCGCGGTGATGCGGCCGAACAGGCCCTGCTCCTCCTTCGGCACCTGCTGCATGTTGTAGCCTTCGCCGAAGGTCGTCTCGTCGCCATAGATGTGATAGACGCCGACGCCGTTCGAGGCCGCGGCGAGCGATCCGGCGAAGGCCTGCAGCGCGCCCGGCCCGATCGAGGTCACGACCGCGGGCGTCTCGCCATATTGCCAGCGCAACGCGGTCGCGGCATGCGCCATCTCGACTTCGTTGCGGCAATTGAAGGTGCGGGTGACGCCCTCCTCCTCGTAGATGCGCAGCACGTCGCCGAGATCGGTCGAGCCGTGTCCGAAAATCGCGAGATATTTCGCGACGCCCTGCTTGAGCAGGCCGAGCACCAGCGCTTCCGACAAGGTGGTCTCGACGAGCTTCGGCAGCGCGCCGGTTTGCAAGTGCACTGTGCGAGCGATCCGGCATCGCGGATCGTACGCGCCCGCGCCCGCATCGCGTCGCGCAGTTCGCCTTCGGAGGGTCGTGTCAGCATGGGTGATGACTTCGTAATCGCTCAAACGTAATCGCGGGTCAGCCTGAGGCGTGACCCGCCGGTCCGCGCCGAAGGACTACGCTGTCAGATTGCTCTTCAGGAGCGCAGTATCAATTGCTCTTCGGCGCGGCGGCGGCCGCCGCTTCCAGGATCGGCTTCCAGCGCGAAATCTCCGACTTCACCATCTTTTCGAACTTCGCCGGGCTGCGCTCCGACTTCTTCGGAATCGAGCCGCCGAGATCGGCCAGCCGCTTGATCACGGTCGGATCGTCCAGCGCCTTGTCGAGCGCGACCGAGAGCTTGCGCACCACGTTCTTCGGCGTGCCCTTGGGCGCGAAAATCCCGGCCCAGATGCTCATCTGGTAATTGACGCCGCCGTCCTTCGCCGCCGGAACACTCGGCAGCGCCTCCAGCGGCTCGGTCGCCGATACGCCGAAGGCCTTGATGGTGCCGGCGCGCACCTGCTCGGCGACGCTGACCGCCTGCTCGCAGAAGAAATCGACATGCCCGGCGATCAGATCGTTCATCGCGGGTCCGGTGCCGCGATAGGGCACGAGGCTCGGCTTGGTGCCGGCTGCGGTATTGAACAACAGGCACGCCATATGCGACGACGAGCCGACGCCGCCATGCGCCTGCTTCACCTTGTCGCCATTCGCCTTCAGATAGGCGACGAATTCCTTCAGGTTGTTGGCCGGAAAATCCTTGCGCGCGACGATCACGGCGGGCGCATCCGCGGTGACGCCGATCGGGATGAAATCGCGCTCGGAATCGTAACGGACATTCGGCGTCAGCACCGGAGCCGCGACATGCGAGCCCATGCGAGCCTGCAAGCAGCGTATAGCCATCGGGCGTCGGCGGTCGCGACGCGGCCGGAGCCGAGCGTGCCGCCGGCGCCGCCGACATTCTCGATCACCATCGACTGGCCGAGATGCTTCGACATGCCGTCGGTGACGATGCGCGCGACCACGTCGCTCGGTCCGCCGGCCGGGAACGGCACGATCACGGTGATGGAACGCGTCGGATATTTCTGCTTCTCCGCGCTGCGCCTGCGCCATTGCAGGCAGCAGCAGGGCTGCGGCGGCTATGGCGGCCAGTGCAACGGATGCTCGTCTTGCAATCATCGTGATCCCCTTCTTCAACGCTGATACAGAACTTCAGACTTTCAGCTCGTTGCCGACGGCACCGTCTACCGATCATCCGATCGAGAAGCTCGCCGTCATGCGTGACCAAAATGTGGAGATCGCGGCTCGTCGTTCAGTGAGCGCGTTGAGCCAGCGAAGCTGCGCCATCACCGCCGGCACGTCCTCCTTTACCCACGGCGCGGCTTTTCCTTTCACATGGCGAATGTTGGCCATGTTCCAGGCAGCATCGATCGAGTGAAGGTATTCACGCCCGGATTGGAGTCCTGAGGTAAACCATCTGCATGTCGGGCGAATGGCCGGGCGCCTTGATCAGCACCATGCCCGGCGCGACCGGGTAATAGCGGCCGTAGCTGATGCAGATGAATTTCTCGGCGCGGCCTTCGCTGCAGTTTCAGATGCGGCCGATGCGGATTGTTCATCATCAGCGACAGTGTCTCGGCGGTCGCGATGGTCTTCTTCGCGAGCGCGTCGAAATTGTCCGCGGTGACGACGCCGCCGACATGATCGGCATGAAAATGCGTGAGCACGATCATGCGCGCATCGTCGAGCGCGCGCTTCAGCCTGCGCGAAGGCCGCCGCGATCGTAGGGCTCGCCCTGTCCGAACGAATTCATGCGTCGCCTGATCCATGCCGGAATCGATCATCACCGTGCCGTCCGGATAGACCGCCTGATAGGCGGTGCGCGGCATGGTGACCGGCGTCTCGTCGCCGCCCTCGATGACGAATTTCTGCGGCCGGATCGAGGCCGCGAAACGCACCGCGTTGAGCGCGACCGGCAGCGGTCCCGGCACCACGTGCGCCAGTGCACGGATCGCCGAGAGATCGGCATCGAAGATCGGCCTTGCGAGGTCTTGTCGAGCATCGCGTCTACTCCGCCGCCTGCATCGGAACGCGCCGCTCGCGTTCGGCGCGCTCCTTGTCGCGCAACGCCATCGCGCACCTTTTCCGGCGTCGCCGGCAGCGACGTGATGCGCACGCCGACCGCGTCATAGATCGCGTTCATGATCGCCGGAATGGTCGGCACCATCGCCGGCTCGCCGATGCCCTTGACGCCGAGCGGGCCGATCGGATCGGGGTCCTCGACGATGATCGAGGTGACATGCGGCACATCGAGCGAGGTCGGCAGGATGTATTTTGCAAGGCCGGGCGTGGTGGTGTGGCCGTTCTCGAGCTTGTAATCCTCCATCAGCGCCTGGCCGAGCGCCTGCACGATGCCGCCCTCGATCTGGCCTTCGACGCCCTTCGGATTGACCGCGCGGCCGACGTCATGCGCGGCCCAGATGCCGAGCACCTGCACCTCGCCGGTGACGGTATCGACCTCGACCTCCGCAACCTGACAGCCGAACACATAGGCCTGCCACGGACGGCCCGCGCCATCGACCGGATGAAGCCCGGTGGTGTCGGTGCCGAAGCTCGCCGAGCCGAGCGGCACCACGCCGCGGCTTTTCGCCAGATGCACCGCCTTGTCCATGGTGGTGCGATGGTTGGTGCCCTCGGCCCAGATTTCGCCGGACGCGGCTTCGATGGTCTCGGGCGGCAACGTCCCATTCCGTCGGCCATCACCTGCGCGAGCTTGCCGAAGGCTTCGCGCGAGGCGAGCGCCACCACATTGCCGATCATGTAGGTCTGGCGCGTGGCGCCGGCATGCGCGGCTTCCGGCGAGCGCGCGGTGTCGTTGTCGCCGATGGTCACGTCCTGCGGACGCACGCCGAGCTCTTGCGCGGCGATCTGCGCCAGCACGGTGAGGATGCCCTCGCCGATCTCGGTGACGCCGGTGACGACCTTCGCCGTGCCGCCGTCGTCGATCTCGACCCAGGCGCCGGCGCGATCGACCGTCGCGGTGCGGGCGATCCCGTACCAGCAGCCGGCCATGCCGCGTCCGCGCTTGCGTGCCATTACTCCGCCGCCTCCCGCTGTCGCATTCGTCCGCAAAGCGCGCGCCGAGGCTGCAGGCTCGCGCACGCCTTCGCCCGCGAAGATCGCCAGCGCACGTCGCCGCGCGACACCGGCGCACCCTTCTCCCATTTCGAGGCGCGCTCGGCGGCTTCCAGCACGCGCAGATAGCTCACCGATTTCAGCTGCTGCTTGGTATGCGTCTGCGCGCCATCGCGCATCGCATTGATGCGGCGGATTTCGAACGGATCGAGCCCGAGCTTCTCGGCGCAGATATCGAGATGGGATTCGGTCGCGAATTGCGTCTGCAGCGCGCCGAAGGAGCGGAAGGCGCCGGACGGCGTGTTGTTGGTATAGACGCCGTAGGTATCGACCTGCAGGTTCGGAATGTTGTAGGGCCCGGCGCCGAGGATCGCGGCCTTGCGCATCACGCCCTCGGTCGAAAGCCCGTAGGCGCCGCCGTCGCAGATCATCTTCAGCGACAATGCCTGGATGCGGCCGTCGCGCGTGAGCCCCATGCGGAGCGTCGTGCGCGAGGGATGGCGCTTGGCGGTGGCCGCGATCGATTCCTCGCGCGTGAATACGAGCCGCACCGGGCGTCCGGTCTTCATCGCCATCAGGGCCAGCATGCCCTGATAGATCATGTCTTCCTTGCCGCCGAAGCCGCCGCCGACCGGCGACATGATGAAGCGCACCTTGTTGATCGGCTTGGCGATGATCTTCGCCAGCATGTGGCGGTGATGGGTGATGTTCTGGCTCGGCGACACGATGGTCACGACGCCGTCGTGGTCGACGTAGCCGAGGCCCGCCTCCGGCTCGAGATAGGCGTGCTCGATCGCCTGGGTGTCGTAATCCTGCTCGACCACGAGATCGCATTGCGCGAAGCCCGCCTCGACGTCGCCCTTGCGGATCGGAATGTGCTTGGTGACATTGTCCGGCGCGTAATCGTGCAGCACCGGCGCGCCCGGCTTCATCGCCTCGTGCGGATCGAACACCGCCGGCAGCGGCTTGTATCTCACCTTGATCTTCGACAGCGCGCGCCTGCGCGGTCACCGACGTCCTCGGACGCAACCGCCGCCACCGCCTCGCCGACATAGCGCACCTTGCCGCGCGCCATCACCGGCTGGTCGTGCACGAACACGCCGAAGCCATCCTCGCCCGGCACGTCGGCGCAGGTGATGACGCCTTCGACGCCCTCCATCGCCTCGGCTTCGCTGAGTGTCGATCGATTCGATGATCGCGTGCGGATGCGGCGAGCGCAGCACCTGCAGATGCAGCATGCCGGGCATCGTCATGTCGCCGGCATATTTCAGCGCGCCGGACACCTTGCTCGGCGCATCGAGGCGGCGCACATTGGCGCCGATATATTTGCCGTCCTCCGGCTCGTCTTCGAGCAAGCGCGGTCGCCGGCAGCCGGCCGTTCTGCACGTCGCGCGCCAGCTCGACCGCGTCGAAAATCTTCTGATAGCCGGTGCAGCGGCAGATATTGCCGCCGAGCCGCTCCTTGATCTCCTCGCGATCGGCAAACGGATTGACGCGCAGCGCCGCGGTCGCCGCCATCACCATGCCGGGAATGCAATAGCCGCACTGGCTGGCGCCGGTCTTGTGGAACGCCTTCTGCAGCAGCGACAGATCGCCCTTGTGCGCGAGCCCTTCGACGGTCTCGATCGTGGCGCCCTTGCGCCTTGCCGACCGGCATCAGGCAGGACTTCATCAGCACGCCGTCGACGAACACCGAACAGGCGCCGCATTCGCCGGCGCCGCAGCCGTCCTTGGTGCCGGTGAGATGCAAGTCGTCGCGCAGGAAATCGAGCAGCCGCTGATGCGGCTGCGCGCTTGCCGCGCGATCTTGCGGCCGTTGACGGTGGCTTCGATGCGAAGCTCAGGCACAGGCGGCCTCCATGTCGGGCGTCAGCACATGCGGGATCGGCGCCGGCGCGCCGCGCGGCATTGAACAGCCCGCGCAGCATGAAGCCGCGCACCACGTCGCGGCGATAATCCTGCCGCGTGCGCGAGCGCACCAGCTGCACCGGCATCTCGGCCGCCTGTTCGAGCCGGCTCGCATTCAGCGGACCGGATTTCAGGAATTGCTCGACCTCGCGCAGGCGATCCGGCACCGGGCCGATGCCGCCGATGGCAAAGCCGCACATCCTCGAATTTGCGGCCCGATCGCATCGAGCTTCACCAAAGCGGCGAGGCACACGGTCGAGATCACCAGCGAGCGGCGATGGCCGACCTTCTCGAAGCTGCCGCCATAGCCCGGCAGCGCCTCGCATTCGATGGCGGTGAGGATTTCGTCGTCGCGCAAGCGCGGTCTTGCCGGGCCCGGTGATGAACTCGCCGATCGGCAACGCGGCGCGTTTCGATCCTGCCGCCGCGGCGGCTCGCCAGTTCCACGCACCGCGTCATGCGCGAACAGCGGCGGCGTGCCGTCGGCGGCCGGCGAAGCATTGACGATGTTGCCGCCGATGGTCGCGGCCTCGCGCAACTGATCGTCGGCGAACCAGACCGCGCAGCGCGGCATCGCGGGCATGGCGCGGCCGAGCGCGGCATCGTCGAGGAAACGCTGGATCGGGGTCGCGGCGCCGAGCCGCACACGCGTGTCGTCGACGGAGCGCTCGCGCAATTCCGGAATGCGCGAGATGTCGATCAGCACCGGAATATGCACGTCGCCGGCGCGGCCCTCGCGCGCCCAGGGCAGCAGATCGGTCGCACCCGCGACCAGCCGATAGCGCCCGCGATGCGCCTTCGATCAGGTCGAAGGCCTCGTCGAGCGATGTCGGCGTCAGATATTCGTCGCAGAGAAGCATGGTGTCCGGTCTTGCTCCGTTACCCTCTCCCCTTGAGGGAGAGGGTGGCGAGGACCGTCAAGGTCCGAGCCGGGTGAGGGGTGACGGTGAGACTGTGACCCCTCACCCGCCTCGCCGCTTACGCGGCTCGGCACCCTCTCCCTCAAGGGGAGAGGGAAGAAAGATCGCCGCTTGCGCGGAACTGATTACTCCGCCGCCACGCCGCTGCGCGGCGCCGGCCTTCATCTTCACCACCACCTTGATCGCATCCTCGACGCGATCCTTGGCGTAGCGGATCGCGGTCGGCAGATCCTCCAGCGGGAAGGTGTGGGTGTGGATCTTGGTGGCGTCGAAGCGCTTCTGCTTCATGAAGGCTTCGGCGCGATGCGTCGCGGTCTTGCCCTCGCCGCGGATGCCGTAGACGTAGATGTTGTTGCGCACGATATGCGCGATATCGACCGGCGCCTCGCCATGCGGGAACGCCGCGAGGCAGACCTTGCCGCCGCGATTGACCATCTTGATGGCCTCGTTCATCGCGTTCGGCGCCGCCGAGCATTCGACCACGTAGTCGACGCCCTTGCCGCCGTTGAGGTCCTTCACCGCCTGCACCACGTCATTGACCTTGCGGATGTTGACGACGTGATCGGCGCCGAGCTCCTTGCCGATCTGCAGACGGTTGTCGCGCGTGCCGGTGAGGATGACGGGCTGCGCGCCCATCGCCTTCGCGACCGCCACGCCAAGCAGGCCGATCGGACCGGGGCCGGTGACCACCACGCTCTCGCCGGCGACCAGGCCGCCGAGTTCGGTCAGGCCGTACATCGCGGTGCCGGCGGTGACGACCAGCGTCGCCTCCTCGTCCGTCATGTCGTCGGGGATCGCGACCAGCGTGTTGATGTGGTTGACCTGATATTCGCAGAAGCCGCCATCGGTGGTGAAGCCGTTGGCGCGGTGGCCCTTGTCGACGTCGCCGTAATTCAGGCCGTAGTTGTGGCACGAGGTATACATGCCCTCGCGGCAGCGCTTGCACTGGCCGCAGCCGGCATGAATCTCGACCGTGATGCGCTGGCCGATCTTGTATTCGTCGACGCCCGGTCCGAGCGCGACCACCGTGCCCATATATTCGTGGCCCGGCGTGAAGTTCTTGTTGTACGGCATGCCGCCCTGAATCATCGCGGGCGGACCGTGATAGATGATCTCGAGATCGGTGGCGCAGATCGCGACCGCGTCGATGCGCACCAGCACCTCGGCCCGCTTCGGCACCGGCACCGCCTTGTCGATCAGCTTCAGCTCGCCGGGATCGCCCAGCACCCAGGCCTTCATCGTGTCGGGGATCGGAAAGTCCTTGCTGGTTTTCACGCCCGCCGGTGCGTACATCGCCCTCTCCTTCAAGAAACTGCAAATGACTACGATGCTTTCGCTAGATGCTTTCGCCGCCTGCGGCTTCATCGCGCCCGGCTCGCCGAGCTCGGCCGACAAGGCATTGGCGGCCGCGATCACTTCCTGCCGCATCAGCGCGAGATGCTCGTCGGTCGCGCGCATCGCCGGCGCCGAGGCGCTGATGGCGCCGACCACCGCGCCCGCGTGATCGCGGATCGCGGAGCCGACGCAGATCACGCCCGGCTGGAACTCCTCGCGGTCCATCGCGAAGCCGTTGCGACGCACATGCCGCAATTCCTCGATCAGCGTGTCGAAATCCGTGATCGTCTTGTCGGTGAAGCGCTTCATGTCGTCGGCCGCGATCATGCGGCGGATCTGGTCTTCCGGCAGCCAGGCGATCATCGCCTTGCCGGTCGCGGTGGCATGCGGCGCGTCGCTGCGGCCGACCATGCCGGTATCGACGCGCACGGCGTGGCGGGCTTCGCGCTTCACCAGCGTGACGATGTTGTCGCTCTGCAGCACGGCGAGATGCACGGTCTCGCCGGTGACGGTGTTGATGCGGTCGATATGGGCCTGCGCGCTTGCGCGGCAGATCGACCTGCCGCAGACAGGCATGGCCGAGATAGAGCACGCGCGCGCCGAGCGCATAGGAGCGCCGGCCCGGCACCTTCGCGACATAGCCCCAGTTCACCAGCGTCGAGAGCAGGTGATGGCAGGTCGAGACATTGAGACAGGTGCGGCGCGACAGGTCGGTGAGCGAGGCTTCGCCGCCGGCTTCGGCGAGCGCTTCCAGCAGCGACAGCGCGCGATCCACCGACTGGATGCGAGCCGCGATGCGGGGATTTGACGCTGCCGTTCGAGTACGGCAGGGGCAAGCGGAATCGTGCTGACGGCGGCTGTATCCGACACGGCGTTTCCTCTGGCAGCTTGTTTTTTGTTGCTGGAAGAAAACGGCGGGGTGGGAGCCGAGTCAAGGCATTTTCGAGATAGCAAACTGTGATTTCAGAATATGAAATAATTGGTATTTTGGTCCGGCTCGATCGCGTCGGTGCCTCGAGCCGCGCAAGCCGGCAGACGTGCGGATATGGACTTCAGGCCGTCATTGCGCACAGGGTTGCGCCATCGCTCAACCGGACTTTCGAACGCCTTGCCCGCCTCCTTTAGCCGCACCGCCTTTGCCGCCGCGATCCTCGCGGTCTCGGTGCTGATTCATCTGGGCCTGCTGGGCGTGATCGTGCTGGCGGAACGGCGGGTGTTGCCGCCGGTCCAGCGCGAGGCGATCGACGTCGAACTGGTGAAGCCGCAGGACGCCAGCTGAAGCGAGGAGCCGGTAAAGCCGCCCGAGCCCCAACAGGCGCCGAAGCCGCAAAAGCCCGACGCGAGCCAGGCGCAAAAGCCGCAGCCGGAGAGATCGCAGAAATCCGCCAAGGGCCTCGCCGCAGGACCAGCCTGAAAGCTCCGGAGCCGTCGGTCGCGGAGAAGCAGCGGAGAAGCCGGAAATTCCTTCGGGCGGACCGCCGAGCGAGACCAAGTCGAAGCTGACTGCCGAAGAAATCGCGGCCTTCCGCGCGCAGATTCAGAAGTGCTGGGAGCTTCCGGTCGGCATGCCCAACGCCATGAAGCTCGAAGTCGTGCTGCGGGTGGCCTTGTCGCGCAGCGGCGCGCTGGTGGCGTCGCCGGAATTGCTGAAGGCGCCGGCCTCGGTGAACGGACCCGTGCTGGTCGGCATCGCGATGAAGGCCGTGATCGCAATGCGCGCCCTACAGGACGCTGCCGGTCGCGAAATACAACGATTGGAAGGTCCTCGACCTGCGATTTCTTGCCACCGGCATGGCCGGACTGGATGCTGGCAAGCCGCCAAGGGGCTAAAAGCGGCCGCCGGCCGGCTTCTTGCAATAGAAATAAAATCAATATATTATTTCTGATGAAAAGTCAGGAGGCACGCATGCGCGCCGGACACCGCGCCGAGCCCGCCCCCAACGAAGCGACCGTCATCACCAAGGCGGCTTTGCGCGCGGCCGACCGGCTGGCGATCAAGAGCAATGTCTTCGCCCGGATCGTCGGCATATCCGGGCCGACCGTCTCGCGCATGCGCCGCGGCGAATACCGGCTGAGCCGGGAACAGAAGCCGTTCGAACTCGCGGTTCTGTTCATCCGCCTGTACCGCTCGCTCGATGCGATCGTCGACGGCGACGACAATGTCGCGCAAAGCTGGATTCGCAACGACAATGCCGCCTTGAAAGGCCGCCCGCTCGACCTCATCCAGTCGGTGGCGGGCCTCACCGATGTCATCCAGTATCTCGACGCCCGACGCGCTGTCGGATGACTCCTGACATTCTGTCGAGCCATGCGCGCCGCGCGTCCGGAACCTGCTGGCGCGTGATCGAGGCGCAGTATCGCGTTTCGACCCTGAAGATCACCGACACGCAGGCCGAGCAGGAATTGCTGGAAAGCCTGATCGAAGCCAGCAAGCCGGCGGTGCCGAAGGAATGCGAGCATCTGCATTATCTGCTGTCGACGCCGTTCCGCTACGGCGCGCCCTATCCGCACGGCTCGCGCTTCCGCCGCGCCGGTCTCACGCCCGGCGTGTTCTACGCTTCGCACCATGTCGAGACCGCGATCGCGGAAGCGGTGTTCTGGCGGCTTCTGTTCTATGCGGATTCGCCCGATACGCCCTGGCCCGCCAATGCCGGCGAATATACCGCCTTCGCCTGCGCCTATTCGACCGGCCGCGCCATCGATCTGACCCGGCCGCCATACGAGGCGCGGCGTGCCGCATGGATGCATCCGACACGGCTCGACGAATGTCAGACGCTGGCCAAGGCGGCGCGAGCGGCCAATATCGACGTCATCCGCTATGCGTCGGTGCGCGACCCGCAAGCACCGGCTGAATGTCGCGCTGCTGCGCTGCCGGGCTTTCGCCAAGCCTGCGGAGACGGCACGGCAGACCTGGCGCATTCACCTGGGCGCCGGCGGCGCGCGCACCCAATGCGAGTTGCCGAGACTGTCGCTCGATTTCGGCCGGAAGGCTTTTGCCGGCGATCCGCGGATCGCGCGGATGAGGTGGGAGCGCTGAAATCTAAAAGATCATATCTTTACGATCTTTTGAAATCCGGGCTAACCTGCCTCGCTACAGGGCAGGAAACAGGCTGAAAACAGCCGTGAATACACAGAGCACATCATCTCGCGTGCGGGCGAGCCGTTCGTGGCCGGCCGCTCCGGCTCGCTGTCGGCGCAGATCGTCGCCGATGTGCGCGACGCGCTGTTCGAGAAGCGGCTGAAGCCCGGCGACCCGATCGGCACCGAGAAGGACCTCGCCGCGCGCTATGGCGTCAGCCGGATCGTGGCGCGCGATGCGCTGCGCACCTTGCAGGCGCTGGGCATCGCCGAAATCCGCATGGGCAAGGGCGGCGGCGCGCGCGTCGCGCGCGGCAATCCGCGGCTGTTCGCCGAAGCGCTCGCGGTGCAGCTCGATCTCACCGGCGTCAGCGCGGCCGAAGTCATGGACGCGCAGCGCGCGATCGAGGCGCTGGCCGCCGAACTTGCCGCCGAGCACGCGACGCCGGCCGATCACGCGCGGCTGAAGCGATTGCTCGCGGAGGCCGAAAGCCTGATCGACGACGGCGACGCCTATACGCGACTCGGCCGCGACTTCCATCTCGCCATCGCCGAGGCCTCGCATAACCGCGTGCTGGTGGTGCAGTTCATCTCGCTCAATCACGTCTCCTGGCCGGCGCATAACCGCACGCTGACGCAGGAAGTGTCGCGAGCGCGTGCTCGCCGTGCACAAGGAACTGGCCGCGCTGATCGAAATGCGCGACGCCGCCGGCGCGCGGCGGCTGATGGACGATCACGTGCAAGATGATCCGCGCCCGCCGCGTCTCCGAACGCGACCAAGCAAGGCGGCACTCGAACGACCGTTGCTGCTGAAAACAAAACGTCACAACGACGACAGGGAGAGTAAAATGGCGACCAACCACAAATTCATCATCGAGCCGCATTTCCGCCTGCAGGAATGGATCGCGGAGGAGAAGGGCTACTTCAAGGACGAAGGGCTCGACTACGTGTTCCGCGAGACTCGTGCAAGTCGACCGACGGCAAGATCCACGACAAGGGCGACAAGGTCGGCGCCTATCCAGTCGTTCGAAGCAGGGCCGCAAGTCCGACGTGAGCTGCGCCTGCCACTGGACGGTGAATGTCGCGGCCGCTTCCGGCCACGGCAGGCTCAATCGCGACGTCTATTCGGTGGCGCCGTCCGGCATATTCGTCGCCGCCCGATTCGCCGATCAAGAAGCCGGCCGATCTCGCCGGCGTGCCGATCTCGGTCGGCTTCCAGTCCGGCAGCCATTATGCGTCGATCCAGGCGCTCGAAAGCTACATGCCGAAGGAGCAGATCAACCTGTCCTTCAACGACGGCATGCTGTTCAAGCGCATGGAGCTTCTGCTCGACGGCAAGATGCCGGCGGCGACCCTGTTCTCGGGGCCGTATTATCTCGCCGAGCAGCTCGGCTTCCGCAAGATCATCGACAACACCTTCATGATCGCCACCATGATCCACGGCGATCCCGATCCGGAGGACCTGCGCAAGTATTTCCCCGCGCTGCAAGCGCGCGCAGCGCGACCTCGATCTGCGGCCGGAACTCTACACGCATTACTACAAGAACGAATTCCCGGTGCGCTGGCACGACGTGATGGATACCCGCCGCTGGGGGCCGGGCGAGCGGCTGGTGTTCGAGACCTATACCGAAGAGACCTTCAACACCTCGCGCGACTGGATCGCGCAGCGCGACATCTTCGAGGGCGGCGACCTCGGCAACAAGCGCTACGAGGACGCGACGGTCAGTGTGATGTGAGCTCTGCTCGGCGCAGCGCAGCTGAACGGTGCGCTGCAGATCGCCATCAACCTCGAGCATGCGCGGGCCGGACGCTGCGCATCGCTATGCACAGCTGACAGCATCCAGCACGCCACCTTCAGCCCGATCAGGCGATCGAGCGTGGCGTGATCCTTGCAGCAATTCGGCCGACGGCGCGCGATGCACGACATTGCCGCGCTCGATCACGATCGCATTCTCGGTCAGCGACAGCGCGATCTCGGCATGCTGCTCGACCAGGATGAAGGCGGTGCCCTGCTCGGCCAGCATCCGGCGGATCGCGGCGGTCAGTTCCTCGACGATGATCGGCGCCAGGCCCTCGAACGGCTCGTCGAGCAGCAGCAGCGACGGATTGGTCATCAGCGCGCGCGCCAGCGCCAGCATCTGCTGCTCGCCGCCGGAAAGCTGGTTGCCCTTGTTGCCGCGCCGCTCGTTCAGCCGCGGCAACAGATCGTAGATGCGCTCGATGGTCCAGTGGCCCGGCCGCGCGGTGACGGTGAGATTTTCCGCGACCGTGAGCGAGGGAAAAATCTCGCGCTCCTGCGCCACCCAGCCGATGCCGCCGCGCGCGCGCTTGTAGGGCGCGAGCCTGGTGATGTCGGCGCCGCGCCAATGGATGGTGCCGCGCGTCATGCGCGTGAAGCCCATGATGGTGAGCAGCAGCGTCGACTTGCCGACGCCGTTGCGGCCGAGCACCGCAAGGCTGCCCTTCTCGGCCAGGTCGAAGCGAGATGTCGTTCAGCACCACGGCATCGCCGTAGCCCGCGCGCACGTCTTTGAGCGACAGCAGCGTCTCAGCCATGATGCGCTCCGCCGAGATAGACCTCGCGCACGCGCGGATCGGAGGAAATCTCCTTCGGCGTGCCTTCGAGCAGGATCGCGCCGCCCACCATCACGATGATGCGGCTGGCGAAGCGGAACACCACGTTCATGTCGTGCTCGATGAACAGCACGGTGATGTCCTTCGACAGATTCGGCGATCACCGTGAACAATTCGGAGCTTTCCTCCGGCGGCACGCCGGCGGCCGGCTCGTCGAGCAGCAGCACCTGCGGCTTGGTCGCAAGCGACAGCGCGATTTCGAGCAGCCGCTGCTGGCCATAGGCAAGCTCGCGCGTCGTGCGATAGGCGTGGTCGCCGAGCCGCAGCGATTTCAGGATGGCATAGGCCTCGTCGGCATCGTCGCGATAGGACGGCAGCCCCTTCCACCAGGTGCCGGCATCGCCGTTGCGCTCGCAGATCGCGAGCGTCACCGCTTCCAGCGCGGTGAGATTGGGGAACAGCGTGTTGATCTGGAAGGTGCGCACCAGCCCGCGCTTCACCCGCTCGTCGCGGCTTGCAGCGCGGTGATGTCGTCGTCGCCGAGCAGGATCTGGCCGCCGTCCGGCCGCAGCATGCCGGTCATCAGATTGATCAGCGTGGTCTTGCCGGCGCCGTTCGGGCCGATCAGCGCGTAGCGCTCGCCGCGCGGGATCGCGATCGAGATGTCGCGCGCGACCACGAGCGGGCCGAAGCTCTTGTTGACCATGCGGGTGGAGAGCGCGGGCGCGGTCATGTGCGGCGCCCCATCACCATGCGATAGAGCCGCGCTCAGGCCGCCGAGAATGCCGTTCGGCAGCAGCATCACCACCACGACCAGCAACAGGCCGATCCAGAAATACCAGTATTGCGGATTGATGCCGGAGAACTGGTCGCGCGCCACCATGAAGATGACGGCGCCGATCAGCCCGCCATAGAGCATGCCGGCGCCGCCGAGCACCAGCATCACCAGCACGTCGGCCGAGCGCTGGAAGTCGAGCACGCCGAGCGACACCGTCGACGTGGTCTGCGCCAGCAGCGCGCCGGCGATGCCGGCGATCGCAGCCGACATGGTGTAGACCTTGCGGATATGCGCGATCGCTCGGCGCGCCGATCGCCGGCATGCGCACCGGAGTTCTCGCGAATGCCGCGCAGCGCCAGCCCGAACGGCGAATTGGTCAGCCGCCGCGCCATCAGGAAGATCAGGAACAGCACCGCCAGCGAATAGGCATAGGCGGTGTGGCCCCACAGATCGAACTCGAACATGCCGAACAGCTTGCCGATCCGGATGCCCTGCAGGCCGTCGGCGCCGCCGGTCAGCCAGTGCGCGCTGTTGGCGAGCTTCGAGCACCAGGAAGCCCAGGCCGAGCGTGATCATGATCAGCGCCAGATGCTGGAAGCGCGCGATGATGAAGCTCGTGGCATAGCCGAACGATGCCGGCGAGCAGCGCCGCGACAAGCAGGCCGAGGATCGGATCGCCATAGCCGTATTTCGAGATGATGCCGGCGGTATAGGCGCCGATGCCGAAAAAGGCCGCGTGGCCGAGCGAGACGATGCCGGCGTAACCGAGGATCAGATCGAGCGACAGCGCGAACAGCGCGGTGATCGCGATCTGGCTCGCCAGCGACAGATAGTTCGGGAACAGGAAGAACGGCAGGAGGGTCGCCAGCCAGAACACGAATTCGAGCGGATGCCAGCGGATCTGGCGGCGCAGATAGCGATACGGATCGGATGGCATGCCGGGCTCGGTCATGGCTATCGCTTCCCGAACAGGCCGTTCGGCCGCCACATCAGGAGCAGGATCATCACGAGATAGATCAGGAACGCGCCGACCTCCGGCACATAATACTTGCCGGCAATGTCGCTGATGCCGATCAGCACCGCGGCGACGAACGAGCCCCAGATCGAGCCGAGCCCGCCGACCGAGACCACGATCAGCACATAGACGAGATAGATCAGCGCGAAGGACGGATCGAGGCCGACGATCTCGATGGCAAGCGCGCCGCCCAGTCCGGCAAGCCCGGAGCCGAGCGCGAAGGCGAGCGCGAAGGTGCCGTCGACATTGATGCCGAGACCGCGCGCCATGCGCTGGTTGTCGACCGCGGCGCGCACCTGCTGGCCGAAGCGGGTGTATTCGAGCGTCAGCACCAGCACCAGCGTCACCGCCAGCCCGACCGCCGACCAGGAACAGGCGATAGACCCCGAAGGTGATGCCGAAATAGTTGACCGAGCCGCGCAGGAAGACGGGCGTCGGCGAGGGCTGCAGAATGGTGCCGAAGATATAGGCCGCGCTCGCGATCGACATGAACGCAAGACCGATGGTGAGCAGCACCTGATCGAGGTCGCTGGCGCGATAGAGCCTGCGATAGAGCGTGCGCTCGAGCACGACGCTGACCAGGGCGGCGGCGATGAAGGCCATCGGCAGCGTCGCCAGAAACGGCCAGCCGAAGCTGTTGGCCAGCGTCACGGTGACATAGCCGCCGAGCATGGCGAAGGCGCAATGCGCGAGATTGACGAAATTCATCATCCCGAGCGTGACCGACAGCCCGACCGACAGCAGAAACAGCAGCATGCCGTAGGCAAAGCCGTCGAACAGAACGCCGATGATAGGCCCGAACATCCCCGCCCCTTGATGTCGCGCTGCGGCCCAGCGCGTCGCATTCCCCACTGCGATCTTATGATTTTCTTTTTGCTGGATGAGCGCCGATTTGTCCATCCGCGACGTTTCGCGAAACCCACCTCCCGATCGAGTCCCGCAAGACTGCGCCCGGAGCGAGCCGCCCCGGGCGCAGGCAGTTCAAAAATTGCGGGCGCTTATTTCTTCTTCATGCGCTCCTTGACCGGGTCCTTCACGTTCTCGACCTTGTCGAACTCGACGTTCTGGACCTTGCCGTCGACCTTCTCCACGCGGCGGATATAGACGGTCTGGACGATGTCGCGGGTTTCCGGATCGATCGAGATCGGGCCGCGCGGGCTCTCCCACTTCGATCCCTTGGCGGCGTCGACCAGCGCCTGCGCGTCGGTCTTGCCGCCGGTCTTCTTCAGCGAGTCGTAGATGAGCTGCATGCCGTCCCAGCCGCCGATCGAGAAGAAGTCGGGGTTGCGGCCGTAGTCGGCATTGAAGGCCTTCACGAAGGCGTCGTTCTTGGCCGACTTGTGGGTCGTGGTCGTAGTGGAAGGCGGTGATGATGCCGAGCGCGGCGTCGCCCATGCTCTTCAGCGCGGTCGTCGTCGGTGATTTCGCCCTGGCCCATGACCTTGGTCTTGCGCGGGTCGATGCCGCGCTCGGCCAGCGCCTTGCCGAGCGCGCCCGGCTGCGCGCCGCCCGGCACCCAGATGTAGATCGATTCCGGATTGAGGTCCTTGGCGCGCTGCACGAAGGCGGAGAAGTCCGGATTGGCGACCGGCATCTTCACCTGGCCGATGACCTCGCCGCCGGCCTCCTTGAAGCCGAGCTGGAAGGCGCCTTCGGCGTCGAGGCCCGGACCGAAATCCGACACCATCGTGTAGACCTTCTTCACGCCGCCCTTCTTGACCGCCCAGTCGCCGAGCGCCTGGTTGAGCTGCGGCGTCGTGAGCGAGGTGCGCACCATGTAGGGCGACTTGGTGGTGATGATCGAGGTCGCGGCGTTCATCACGACCATGAATTTCTTGGCCTGATCCGACACGTCGCCGGCGGCGAGCGCATTCGGCGTCAGCACGAAGCCGGCGAGGATGTCGACGCCGTCGCGCACGACCAGTTCCTGCGCGAGACGCTTGGCGACGTCCGGCGCGATGCCGCCGGTGTCCTTGCGGATGAACTCGATCTTGCGGCCGGCGACGGTGTCGCCGTTCTGCTTCACGAACAGCTTGATGGCATTGTCCATCTGCGTCGCGGCATCGGCGAACTGGCCGGAATAGGGCATGATCAAGCCGATCTTGATCGGGCCCTGCTGGGCGCTTGCGCTTCCTGCGGCCATCACCGTGGCAGCGAGCGCCGCAAGTCCAACGAGAGTCTTTTTCATGAAAATTTCCTCCTAAGCGTTCTTGTTGTTCAAGTCGGCCGGACCCTATCCGACAGCGCCCCGAGGGGTCAATTAATCGAGCCAGACATGCGGCAATTCGCATGCCCACCACAGCAGCGCCGGCGGGCAGTGGGACCTCCGATTACCGGAATCGATCACGAATTTCCAAAAGCGCCTCAGCAAAATTCGACGTGAATGCGGACATCGCCGCTTTCCTCACCATAGAACTCCGTACTTGCGAGCGGCGTTAACAATTTTGGCGATCGGGTCTTGCCCGGACGAGTCCGGATTTGCTTCCGATAATTCCCGCAAATCGGCTTCCCTTACCCAAATGTAATCCGGCACGATTGCCGCGTTGAAAGGCAAGCAAGCCATGCTGGATGGCCGCTCTGTCCCATCCCGATGGCGCGCAGTTCAATCGATCGAGATAGGCGCTTTCCAGAACTTCAAACCGGCCCGGCGACAATTGCGAAATCATGATGCCCGCCGATCAGACAAACGCGGCGCTTTCGCGCGAAGTCGCCGCCTGACTTTTGCTCTTGTTTACGATCGCACGAAGCTTGCCGGCACTCACTTGGCCGCCCGGGCCTTCACCGGATCCTTTACATTCTCGATCTTGTCGAACTCGACATTCATCAGACCGTCGGGCGATTTCTCGACCTTGCGGAAATAGACCGTCTGCACCACGTCGCGCGTCTGCGGATCGATCGACATCGGTCCGCGCGGACTTTCCCAGGCCATTCCCTTTGCGGCCTTCGACGAAGGCGTCGCCGTCGGTCTTGCCGCCGGTCTTCTTCAACGTCTCGTAGATCAGGTGCATTCCGTCATAGCCGCCGACTGCGAACAGATTCGGATTGATGCCGCCGGATATCGCCCGGTAGTTCTTTACGAATTCCCTGTTCATCGCCGAATTGTGATTGTGGTCGTAATGATAGGACGTGATGACGCCGAGCGCGGCGTCGCCGACGCTTTTCAGCGCGGTGTCGTCGGTGATCTCGCCCTGGCCGAGAATCTTGATCTTGTCGGGCGTCACGCCGCGCTCGGCCATCGACTTCATGATGGCGGCCGGCTGAATTGCCGGCCGGCACGAAGATGAAGATCGATTCCGGATTGGCATCCTTGGCGCGCTGCACGAAGGCGGAGAAATCCGAGCTTGCGATCGGCATGCGCAACTGACCGACGATCTCGCCGCCGGCCTCCTTGAACGAGCGGTGGAAGGCCGCTTCCACGTCATGGCCGGGCGCATAGTCCGAAACCATCGTGAAGGCGCGCTTGGTTCCCTGTTTCGCCACCCAGGCGCCGAACGGCTCGATCAATTGCGGCAGCGTCATCGAGACGCGCAGGCTGTAATCGGATTTGGTGGTGACGATCGAGGTGCCGGCATTCATGATGATCATCGGCTTCTTGGCCTGAGCCGAGACGTCGGCGACCGAGAGCGCATTCGGCGTCAGCACGAAGCCGGCCAGGATGTCGACGCCGTCGCGTGTCACGAGTTCCTGGGCGAGGCGCTTGGCGACATCGGGGTTGGCGCCGCCGGAATCGCGGCGCAGGATTTCGATCTTGCGGCCGGCGACGCTGTCGCCGAATTTCTGCATATAGAGCTTGATGCCGTTATCCATCTGGGTCGCGGCATCGGCAAACTGGCCGGAGAAGGTGCCGATGAAACCGATCTTGATCGGTGCCCTGCGCCGACGCGAATTGCGGAACAAGGGTCACGGCAACAGCCGCAAGCGCGGCCAACAATCTGCGCATGGTATCCTCCCTAGCCTTTGTCGGTATCTTGTTGTTGCCGGAAGGCTAGCGGCGAGACGGCGCAGGGTCAATTTCCGGTCCGGATGTTGCATCGCCGACGGAGCAGCGTCGATCGGGCAGCAGCATGGGACATTGCGAAATGCCGCGAATAAGTTAGGGATGCACGGATGTCAGGCATTCGCTTCCAACTGAACGGCCGCTGGCGCACGGAGAACGGCATTTCTCCGACCATGACGCTGCTGGATTATCTGCGGCTGAACGCGCGTCTGACCGGCACCAAGGAAGGCTGCGCCGAAGGCGATTGCGGCGCCTGCACCGTCGTCGTCGGGTCTGCCGCAGGAGGACGGACGCATGGTGTACCGCGCCGTCAATTCCTGTCTGGTGCTGGTGCCGCAGGTCGACGGCCTTCCGGTGATCACGGTCGAGGGCCTGGCGCAGCCGGACGGCACGCTGCATTCGGTGCAGCAGGCGCTGGTCGATGCCGACGCGACGCAATGCGGCTTCTGCACGCCGGGCTTTGCGATGGCGATGTTCGCCTTCGCGCAGCGGCGGCGAGGCGCGCGACGACGAGACCATCCACGAGGCGCTGGCCGGCAATCTCTGCCGCTGCACCGGCTATCGGCCGATCGTGGAGGCCTGCCGCACCATGCGCGCCGATCCGCCGGGCTGCGGCTTGGCCGACAGGGCCGGCAAGGCCGCGTCCGAATATCGCGCCGGGTTCGCAGCTTTATCTCGCGCCGCAAAGCCTCGACGAACTGCTCGACGCCGAAGGCGAAATATCCCGACGCCATTCGTGCTCGGCGGCGGCACCGATCTCGGCATCCGCGTGTCCAAGGAGCGCGAGGCGTTTCCGGTCGTGATCTCGACCCAATGGGTCAGCGCCGTTGCGCGCGATCTCGGAAAGCGCGGACGCGCTGACCATCGGCGGCGGCGTCACCTACACGCGCGCGTTGCCGTTCCTCGACAAGCACTTCCCGTCCTTCGCCGAGCTGGTGCGCCGCATCGGCTCGCGCCAGATCCGCAATATCGGCACGCTCGCCGCCAACATCGCCAATGCCTCGCCGATCGGCGACACCATTCCCTGCCTGATGGCGCTCGATGCGACGATCATGCTGCGCTCGAAACGCGGCGCGCGCGAGCGTGAAGGCGGACGATTTCATCCTCGGCTATCGCAAGACCGCGCTGGAGAAGGACGAGATCATCGAGAAGATTTCGAATTCCGCTGCTGAAGCCCGGCACGAGCTTCACGACCTACAAATTGTCGAAGCGCTTCGATCAGGACATCTCGACCGTGATCGGCGCCTATCCGGCTGCGCATCGAGAACGGCAAGGTCGCGGAACTGCGCGCCGCCTATGGCGGCATGGCCGCGACCACCGCGCGCGCCAGACATGTCGAGGCCGCGCTCACCGGCAAGCCCTGGACGGCCGACACGCTGAAGGATGTCGACGCGCTGATCGCGAAAGACTTCCAGCCGATGACCGACCATCGCGGCACCGATGCCTATCGGCTGCGCGCCGCCGCCAATCTGGTGCGGCGGCTGCAGGCCGAAAGCACAGGCGGCGCAACCTTGCAGGTGTGGCAGCTATGAGCGCGCCCCTCTCCCGCATCCGCGGCGGCGTCCACAGCTCGGTCCGCCATGACAGCGCCGCCGGCCATGTCACCGGCGCGGCGCTCTATCTCGACGACATCCCGAGCGTGCCGGGCACGCTGGAAGCCGCGCTCGTGCTGTCGCCGCATCCGCATGCGCGCATCGTGTCGCATCGATCTGTCCGCGGCGCTCGCGCGCCGACGGCGTCGCTCGCGGCGATCACTGCGGCCGACATTCCCGGCAAGAACGACATCGCGCCGATCCGCACCGACGAGCCGCTGCTGGCGGCCGGCCTTGTCGAGCATGAAGGTCAGGTCGTCGCGGCGGTCGCGGCGGCGACGCTCGATCAGGCGCGCGCCGCCGCGAAGCTGGTGAAGGTCGAATACGAGATGCTGCCGGCCGTGCTGACGGTCGAGGAGGCGGTGGCGAAGGAGAGTCTACGTCGCGCCGGTCCAGAAGATGGAGCGCGGCGATATCGACGCCGCGCTGAAATCCGCGCCGACATCGGCTGAAGGGCGAATTTCACTGCGGCGGCCAGGATCACTTCTATCTCGAAGGCCAGATCGCCATCGCCACGCCGGGCGAAGGCAGCGACTTCCATGTCTTCTCCTCCACCCAGCATCCGACCGAAGTGCAGCACGGCGTCGCCCATGTGCTCGGCATTCCGTTCAACGCGGTGACGGTCGAAGTGCGCCGCATGGGCGGCGGCTTCGGCGGCAAGGAAAGCCAGCCGACCATCATCGCCGGCGTCGCCGCGTTGCTCGCCTGGAAGACGCGCAAGCCGGTGAAGCTGCGTCTGCCGCGCGACGACGACATGCGCGCCACCGGCAAGCGGCATCCGTTCTATTTCCGCTACGACATCGGCTTCGACGACGACGGCGCGATCCGGGGCCTCGATCTCCTGCTCGCCGCCAATGGCGGCCATGTCGCCGACCACACGCCGGCGGTGCTGACGCGCGCGCTCTGCCATGCCGACAATTGCTACTGGCTGCCGGTGCTGCGTTTCCGCGGCCTGCCCTGCAAGACCAACACGGTGTCGAACACCGCGTTTCGCGGCTATGGCGGCCCGCAGGGCATGTTCGCGATCGAGACCATTCTCGATATCGTCGCGCGGCATCTCGGAATGCCGCTCGAAGACGGTGCGCAAGCGCAATTTCTACGGCATCGGCCGCAACAACGTCACGCCCTATGGCATGACGGTCGAGGACAACATCATCGAGCGCGTGATCGACGAACTCGACCGTGCGGTCGATCTGAAAGCCTGGCGCGACAGCGTCGACCGCCTTCAACAAGACGAGCCCGATCATCAAGAAGGGCCTCGCCACCATGCCGGTGAAATTCGGCATCTCGTTCAACCGGCCGGCGCTCAACCAGGCCGGCGCGCTGGTGCATGTCTATACCGACGGCAGCGTGACGCTGAACCACGGCGGCACCGAGATGGGCCAGGGCCTGTTCGTCAAGGTCGCGCAGGTGGTGGCCGAGACCTTCCAGATCGACATCGACAATATCACGCATCACCGCGACCACCACCGGCAAGGTGCCGAACACCTCGCCGACCGCGGCCTCGTCCGGCTCCGACCTGAACGGCATGGCGGCGCAAAATGCCGCCGAGCAGATCAAGGACCGCATGACCGATGTCGCGGCCGAGCAGTTCAACGTGCCGAAGGGCGAGATCGTGTTCTCGTCGAACCGCATCTATGCCGGCAACCGTTCGATGTCGTTCGCCGAGCTTGCGGCGCTTGTCGTGGGAGAAGCGCGTCTCGCTGTCGGCGACCGGCTTCTACCGCACGCCGAAAATCCACTGGGACTTCGCCACCAATAGCGGGCGGCCGTTCTATTACTTCACCTATGGCGTCGCCGCCGCCGAAGTCGCGATCGACACGCTGACCGGCGAGATGCGGGTGCTGCGCGCCGAACTGCTTCAGGATTGCGGCGACTCGCTCAATCCGGCGATCGATCTCGGCCAGATCGAGGGCGCCTTCGTGCAGGGCATGGGCTGGCTCACCACCGAAGAACTGGTCTGGGACGACAAGGGCAAGCTGCGCACCCACGGCCCCTCGACCTACAAGATCCCCGGCAGCCGCGACGTGCCGCCGGTCTTCAACGCGCGCATCTTGCAGAATTCGCCGAACCGGGAAGAGACGATCTTCCGTTCCAAGGCGGTCGGCGAGCCGCCGCTGATGCTGGCGCTTGTCGGTGTGGCTTGCGGTGCGCGACGCGATTTCGCAGCCTGTCGGATTACAGGCTCGCGCCGGTCGATCGACGCGCCGACCACGCCCGACCGCGTGCTGGCCGCGGTCGACGAGATACGATGGAACGGAGCGCGCAAAAACTAAAGCCCGACAAAGTCCCGCAGCTTCTTCACCGTCGTCTCGGCGTCTTTGGCTTCTTCGGTGGTCAGCACCACGATCTCGCCAGATCGCCTGTGCAATACGCTGTGATGAATCGGCGCGCCGGAGAGACCGTCGATGTCCGACTTCACGGCAATGTCGTCGATCTCGGAGAGCGCAAATTCGATCGGCTTTTTCTTCCAAAGAAGAATTTTTTGCTGCAGCGTCGCCTTGCCGGAATCCTTGTCAAACGTCAGCGTCGTCGAGGCTTCCTTCAGAACGAGTCTTTGCGGACTGCTTTCGATAATGGCCATGCAGGTATCCCCGCTTGGTTTCCGAACCTGTAATATAGCAAAAATTTGCACGGCGCCCTATTGCGACCGACTGCCGCGCATGACGCGGCAGCTCGCTTGCGCTTGAGGCGCGTCAGGCTCATTCGGATCGCGCTAAAGCGTCAGCTGCTTCGCCACCTCCTCGGCCGCCCGCTCCTTCGCCTCGATCTGCTTCTGCAAGTCGGTGTCGTTCTTGCCGATCTCGACCAGCCGGCCTTACTGGGTCTTCAGCGTGTCGCGATAGCGGCGACCGAGATCGGTCCCCTGACCTACCGATTGCAGGTCGTTGCGGATGCGGAGCTGGTCGGAGACGATCCTGCCGCGCTCGCTCTCCAGCTCCAGGCGCTGCGCCTTCCTCTTGTTGATTTGCTCGACGATCGTTGCGAGCTTGCCGACATTCGTTCTGAAGCCCGCGCAGCACCGTCAGCATGCGGTCGGAGACGATTGCCGGGGCGGTCGGCCAATGGCCGAACTCCGCCATTGGCCGACCGCCCGGCGCCAAACATCACATCAATTCAAGAAAAGAATTCCGCCTCGGCCATTGACTTGCCAAGGTTCCGACAATTATTAGAGCGAACATTCATTCGCTTTATGTTGCGACGCAATATTCGCAGCTAATTGCTGCCTTTTGGGGGAATCCTTGCGCCCGGCCTCTGCCCAGCTTCGCTCCGACCGCCGCTCCGAAATCCTCGATGCGGCCGCGGCGCTGCTTTGCCCGCATGGGCTTTCACCAGACCTCGATGCAGCAGATCTGCAGCGAGGCCGGGATGAGCCCGGGCAACGTCTATCGCTATTTCCCCTCCAAGGAAGCGATCATCGCCGGCATCGCCGAGCGCGACCGCGCCGAGGTCGCAGCCCAGCTCGCGAGCGCGCAATTCACCGACGGACTTCTTCACCACCTTCGCCGCGCTGGCGCGCCATCATTTCGTCGAGCGCACCGCCGACGAGGTCGGGCTGTGCGCGGAGATCATGTCGGAGAGCCGCCGCAATCCGACGATCGCCAAGATCATGAACGAGTTCGACGTCGACGTGAAGGAGCGGCTGGTCACCATGCTGCGCAGCGCACAGGCGCGCGGCGACATTTCCCGCGACGCCGATATCGGCACCGCGGTCGAGATGCTGATGATCATCGCCGACGGCGTGTGGTGGCGGCGCGCGGTCGATCCGAAATTCGACGCCGAAGCGGTGCTGCCGATGTTCTTCGACGTCACGCGATACATGCTGCTCGATCGCGGAAAAGGGCGTTCGGGCGAGCCGGGAGAGAAATCATGAAGGGTAGCCGTATCGTCGCGGTCGGCCTGGTGGTCGCCGCAATCGGCTGGGTCGCGTCGGGACATCTGTTTCCGCACGAGACCGCGCAGAGCCGCGCCGCGATTCTGCCCGGCAACAGCGAGCCGAAGCCGTTCCGCGTCGCCGTGATCGACACCGCGGTCGCACAGCATGCGCGCAAGCTGATCCTGTCGGGCCGCACCGAGGCCGACAAGAAGGTCACGATCACCGCCCGCACCGGCGGCATCCTCACCGAATTGCGCGTCAAGCGCGGCCAGCAGGTGAAGAAGGGCGAGATCATCGCCGTCCTGTCCGACGACGCGCGCGAGGCGCAGGTCGCGCAGGCGACCGCGCTGTTCAATCAGCGCAAGACCGAGCTGGAAGCGCGACGCAAGCTGATCGAGAACGGCATGATGCCGAAGCTCGAAATCGTCAATCTGGAATCGCAGTTCAAGATCGGCCGAGGCCCTGCTGGCACAGGCCACGGCCGAGCGCGACCGCGGCGTGCTGCGCGCGCCGTGGGACGGCATCATCACCGAAGTGCCGACCGAAGTCGGCGGTGCCGCCTTCTCGATGCACGGGAGCCGCGGTCGCACAGATGGTTGCGCTCGATCCGATGCTGGCGGTCGTCGAAGTGTCGGAAACCCGTCTCGCCGGCCTGAAGGTCGGCGATCCGGCGGAAGTGCGGCTGGTCAACGGACAGAAGGTCATGGGGCGTCTCCGCTACGTCGGCAAGACCGCGATCGCGACCACCCGCACCTATCGCGTCGAGGTGGAGTTGCCGAACCCGAACAACGCGATCCCGGACGGCATCACCGCCGAAGTCTCGGTGCCGATGGCGCCGGTGCCGGCGACGCGGGTGCCGCGCTCGGCGCTGACCTTCTCGTCGGCCGGCGATCTCGGCGTGCGCGTGGTCGAGGGCGACAAGGTCGGCTTCTTCCGGGTCGCGGTGATCGAGGACGACCAGAACCACATGTGGGTCGCCGGCATTCCGGACGGCGCGCGGGTGATCGTGCAGGGCCAGGATTTCGTGCGCGAAGGCCAGAAGGTGACCGCCGTGCCGGCCGAATGTCGCGGTCGGAGCGGCGCAGTAGCTAACGCCCGCCGTGCGAGAATTGAATTGTCGTCACCGGGCTCGTCCCCGCGAAGGCGGGGACCCGGAGCGAGAACGCCTGGATTCCCGCCTTCGCGGGAATGAGCGGATCGCTCGGATGACGGTCCGAGCAATCGAGACAAGCGTCTAGATGTTCAAGCTCATCGACTACGCCATCGGGCATTCGCGGCTCACCATCGCGACGCTGATCTTCCTGCTGCTCGCGGGCTTCGTCGCCTATCGCACGATCCCGAAGGAGTCCGAGCCCGACGTCAAGATTCCGATCATCTATGTGCAGCTCACCCAGCGCGGCATCTCGCCGGAGGATTCCGAGCGGCTGCTGCTGCGCCCGGTCGAGACCCAGCTCAAGTCGGTCAACAACGTCAAGGAAATGCGCTCCACCGCCTATGAAGGCGGCGGCTATGTGCTGCTCGAATTCGAGGCCGGCTTCGATTCCAAATCGGCGCTCGCCGACGTGCGCGCCAAGGTCGACCAGTCCAAGCGCGACCTGCCGAAGGATGCCGACGAGCCGGTGGTGACCGAGGTCAATCTCTCGCTCTATCCGGTGCTGGTGGTGGCGCTTGTCCGGCGACATGCCGGAGCGCTCGATGCTGCGGATCGCCCGCAACGCCAAGAACGTGATCGAGCAGGTGCCGGGCGTGTTGTCGGCCGAATTGCGCGGCTCGCGCGACGAGGCGGTCGAGATCATCGTCGAGCCGATGCTGCTGCAGCAGCTACGGCGTCTCGCTCGACCAGCTCATCTCGACGGTCAACGCCTCCAACAGCCTGATCGCGGCGGGCGCGCTCGAAGGCGGCACCGGACGCTTCGCGGTCAAGGTGCCGGGCCTGATCGAGAAGCCGCAGGACGTGCTGAAAGTGCCGGTGGCGGCGACATCGGGCGCCACCGTCACGGTCGGCGACGTCGCGCAGGTCAAGCCGACCTTCAAGGACGCGACCTCGGTCACGCGCGTCAACGGCCGCTCGGCCATGACCATCGAGGTGTCGAAGCGCACCGGCGCCAACCTGATCGAGACCGTCGACGGCGTGAAGGCCGCGGTCGAGAAGCTGAAAGGCACCTGGCCGGCTTCGGTCGAAGTCACCTTCACCCAGGACAAGTCGAAGATCATCCGCCAGATGCTGGCCGACCTGCAGAACTCGGTCGCGACCGGCGTGCTGCTGGTCGTCGTCATCATCCTGTTCGCGCTCGGCTTCCGCGCCTCGCTGTTCATCGGCATCGCGATCCCGGCCTCGTTCCTGGCCGGCGTGCTCGGGCTTCAGCTGGCGGGACTGACGATCAACATCGTGGTGCTGTTCTCGCTCATCCTCGCGGTCGGCATGCTGGTCGACGACGCCATCATCGTCTCCGAATTCGCCGAACGCCGCATGTCGGAAGGCATGCCGCCGAAGGAAGCCTATTCGCTCGCCGCCAAGCGCATGGCGGGTCCGGTGATCGCCGCGACCGCGACCCGCGTCGCCGCCTTCTCGCCGCTGCTGTTCTGGCCGGGCGTGGTCGGCGCAATTCATGAAATACATGCCGATCACGCTGATCGCGACGCTGTCGGCGTCGCTCGTGGTCGCGCTGTTCTTCACGCCGACGCTCGGCGCGCTGCTCGGCAAGGCCGCCGCCGATCCCGCATGACGACCGCACCTCCGATCGCGGTCTCTATATGCGCACCGTCAAGCTCGCGCTGCGCCTATCCCGGCGCGACGCTCGGCATGGCCTTCATGCTGCTGATCGCGGTGTCGATGGCCTATGGCAAGTTCGGCAACGGCGTCGAGTTCTTCCCCAAGGTCGAGCCCGATTACGGCCAGGTGATCGTGCATGCGCGCGGCAACATCTCGCTCGACGGAAAAGGACCGGCTGCTCGCCGAGGTCGAGAAGCATGTGCTCGGCTTCCCCGGCATCCGCACCGTCTATACCCGCGTCGGCGAGCAGCCGCGCGGCTCGGGCGAAATCACCGAAGACACCGTCGGCGTGATCCAGTTCGAGTTCGGCGACTGGCAGACGCGCGATCCCGCGCACGCCATCATGGACGCGATCCGCGCCAAGACCGCGGATATTCCCGGCATCATGGTCGAGGTGACGGCGCCGCGCGCCGGTCCGCCGACCGGCAAGCCGGTCCAGGTGCAGATCGGCGCGCTCAATCCGGACGTGCTGCCGGAAGTCGCGAAGAAGATCGCCGCCATTCTCGCCAAGCGCAGCGACATTCGCGATCTCGACGACGGCCTGCCGCTGCCCGGCATCGACTGGAAGATCGACGTCGACAAGGCGGAGGCCGCGAAATATGCGCGCGAGCCCGAACACGGTCGGCACCGCGGTGCAGCTCGTCACCAACGGCGTGAAGGTCACCGAATATCGTCCGGCCGAAAGCGACAAGGCGGTCGATATCCTGGTGCGCTTCCCGAACGACCGGCGCAGCCTCGACCAGATCGACGAATTGCGGGTGCAGACGCAGTCCGGCCAGGTGCCGATCGGCAATTTCGTGCAGCGGGTGCCGGCGCAGCGCGTCGGCTATATCAACCGCGTCGCCGGCAACCGCGTGATGACGGTGTCCGCCAATGTCGCCGAAGGCGTGCAGAGCGCCAAGGTGCAGCAGGAGATTCTGGCCGAGCTGGCCAAGGCCGATCTCGGCGCCGGCGTCACCATCAAGATGAAGGGCGAGGACGAAGAGCGCGAGAAGGCCGGCGCCTTCCTGATGAAGGCCTTCGGCACCGCGATCTTCCTGATCTTCGCGATCCTGCTCGCGCAGTTCAACCGGCTGACCTCGGTGCTGCTGGTGCTGAGCGCGGTCGTTCTCTCGACCATCGGCGTGCTGATCGGGCTGATGGTCATGGGCCAGCCCTTCGGCGTGGTGATGACCGGCATCGGCATCATCGCCAATGCCGGCGTGATCGTGAACAACAACATCGTGCTGATCGATACCTATGACCGGCTGCGGCGCGAGGGCATGGCGGCCTATGAGGCCATCCTCGAAACCTGCCGCGAGCGCGCGCGCCCGGTGGTGCTGACCGCCGTCACCGCCATTCTCGGCGTGCTGCCGATTGCGTTCGGCGTCAATCTCGACTTTATTCTCCGCGAGGTCACGATCGGCGCGCCGGCGACGCAATGGTGGATTTCGCTCTCGACGGCGATCGTGTTCGGCCTTGGGCTTTGCGACCATCCTGACGCTGGTCGTGACGCCGGCCGCGCTGATGCTGATCGCCAACGCCGCCGAATGGCGCGTCGCCAGGATGGCAAAGCTGCGCGCGTGGTGGAAACGGCGGAGCGCCAAAACGGCCGCCGCGAATTAGTGAATGGAGACATTTGATGGCCGATTCGAGAACGCTCGCCGAACTCGATCAACGCATCGCCATCGTCCGCGACAATATCCGTCAGTTGATCGAACAGGCCGCGGCCCAGTCCGGCGCCGCGGACGAAGCGCTGGCCTCGGACCGGATCGCGCAGCAGACCGAAGAACTGGAGCGGTTGAAGAAGGAACGCGACGCCTTGGCCAAGGGCGCCTGACATTTCAGATTGGTCATTCCGGGACGCGAGTGAAACGAGCGGACTCGGAATCCAGAAATACGGGCCGCGCTTCGCTGCTGGGTTCCGGTTTCGCGCCTTCGGCGCGCCCCGGAATGACGAAAGTTCAAAGCGTCGCTTCCACTGCACGGCGCAATTCGTTCGAGACCGCCGGCCGCACCCCGTAAAACGCCTCGAAGGCCGGCACCGCCTGGTGCAGCAGCATGCCGAGTCCGTCGATCGCGGCATTGCCGCGTTTGCGCGCGGCGGCAAGGAGCGGCGTCTCCAGCGGATTGTAGACGATGTCGCAGACCGCCGGCGTCTTTCGGCAGCGCATCGAGCGAGATGTCGAGCGGCGGATAGCCGACCATGCCCTGGCTGGTGGTGTTGACGAGCAGAGCCGCGCCCTCGAGCGCCGCATTGCGCTGGTCCCAGTCCTCGACCTTCACCTTCGACGGATCGATACGCGCCAGTTCCTGCGCGCGCTCCAGCGTGCGGTTGAGCAGCCGGATCTCCTGCGCGCCGTCATCGAGCAGCGCCACCACCACCGCGCGCGCCGCGCCGCCCGCGCCGAGCACGACGATCGGACCCGCGCCCGACTTCCAGTCGGTTCGCACGTCGCGCAGACTTGCGAGGAACCCATAGGCGTCGGTGTTGAAGCCGGACAGAGTGCCGTCGTCCTGCACCACGAGCGTATTCACCGCCCCGATCCGCGCCGCCACCGGATCGACCTTGTCGACCAGCTTGAGCATGGCGAGCTTGTGCGGAATGGTGACGTTGCAGCCGGAAAAGCCGAGCGCACGAAGGCCGCGCACCGCATCGGGCAGGGCCTCCGGCTTCACCGGCAGCGGCAGATAGGCGCCCTTGATTCCATATTGTGAAAGCCAATGGCCGTGCAGCACCGGCGAGCGCGACTGCGCCACCGGCCAGCCGATCACACCGGCGAGTTTGAATTGCTGCATTGTCATCGTGCACAGGACTTTCGCTTCGCGTTCTGGTATCTCACGCCGCAAGCTTTCGTCGAGGTTACCGGGTAGCAGTGCAATGAGCAAGCAAGCGCGATCCAGATCCGCATGGGCGGCTACGGCCCGGCCACGACCGGCTTCTCCAAGGCGCTGAAATTCATCGGCGACCGGCTGACGGCCGAATTCGGCGATGCCCTCGACATCAAGTATGTCTGGAACATCATGGAGTTCGGCTATCGCTCGGAGGACATCCTCTGGCTGGTCGAAAGCGGCGTCCTCTCGCTCGGCTATCAATCCTCGAGCTATCTGACCGACCGCGTGCCGGAACTGGGCTTTGTCGATCTGCCGTTCCTGTTCGCCGGCAAGGACGAGGCCCGTGGCGCGATGGACGGCGCACTCGGCGCGACGCTCACCAAGGCGATCGAGGACAAGGTCGATTACCGGATCGTCGGCTGGTTCGAAAACGGCTTTCGCCATATCTCCAACCGGCTGCGGCCGGTGCGCTCGCCCGCCGATCTCGCCGGCATGACCATCCGCGTGCTGCCGAGCGAAATCCAGAAGCGCACCTTCGCGCTGCTCGGCGCCGTGCCGCAGCGGCTCGATCTGACCGAAGCGCTGGCGCTCATCGTCGCTGGCAAGATCGATGCGCAGGAAAATCCGCTCGCCAATACCGTGACCTATGGCGCGCACAAATATCATCCCTTCCATACGCTGACCGGCCATTTCTACATCTCGCGGCCGATCTTCATCTGCCGAAGCCAATTCGATGCCTGGCCGAGGGCCGTTGCAGGAGGCGATGCGATCCGCCGCCGCCGACGCGGTGACGTTCCAGCGCGAGCTTGCGATCGCAGGAAGAACTGCGAAGCGCGGCGCGCGATCGAAGCGGAGAAATGCCGGGTCGAGGAATTGACCGCCGCCGAGCACGAATTGTTCGCGCGCGCGGTGGCGCCGATGATGGCGGAGGCGGAAGGGGTGTACGGGAAGGAGATGCTGAGATACGTCGGACGCTAGATCAATCCGGAATCACCGCCGTGGTCTCGATCTCCAGCAGCGCGTCCTTCTCGACCAGCGACATCACCTGCACCAGCGCCATCGCGCCGAAATTGCGGCCCATCACCTCGCGATAGACCTTGCCGAGTTCCGGCAGACAATTGCGATACGCATCCATGTCGGTGACGTACCAGGTCATGCGCACGACATGCTCAGGATCGGCACCGCCTTCCTTCAGCACCGCGACGATGTTTTCCAGAAGCTGCTTGGTCTGCGCGACGAACCCCTGCGGCAGCTTGCCGTTGATGTCCCAGCCGATCATGCCGCCGACGAACACCATCTCGCCGCGCGCCTTGATGCCGTTGGCATAGCCCCTCGGCTGCGGCCAGCCGGCCGGGTTCAGGACGGTGTTGGAGGCCGGCATTTTGCGAGCGGTAACGTCTGACACGGGGAATCTCCTACGACGCCATTTTCGACGCGTCCTTCTGGGACGCGATCTTGCGCAGCTCGAAGCGTTGCAGCTTGCCGGTCTGCGTGCGCGGCAACGCCGTGACATATTCGATCGCGCGCGGATACTTGTAGGGCGCCACCGCGTTCTTGACGAAATCCTGCAGCGTCTTGGTGAGCGCGGCGTCACCGTTATGTCCCGCGCGCAGCACGATATAGGCCTTCACGATATGCCCGCGATCCTCGTCCGGCGCGCCGACCACGCCGCATTCGGCGACCGCCGGATGCGACAGCAGCACCTCTTCCACTTCGGGGCCCGCGATATTGTAGCCCGACGAAACGATCATGTCGTCGGAGCGCGCCTGATACATGAAATAGCCGTCGGCGTCCTGCACATAGGTGTCGCCCGGGAAATTCCAGCCCTTCTGCACGTATTTGGTCTGGCGCGGATCGGCGAGATAGCGGCAGCCGGTCGGCCCCTTCACCGCGAGCCGCCCGATGGTGCCGCGCGGCACTTCGTTGCCGTTGTCGTCCACGATCCTGGCGACATAGCCCGGCACCACCTTGCCGGTCGAACCGCCGCGCACTTCGTTCTCCGGCGAGCCGATATAGATGTGCATCATCTCGGTGCCGCCGATGCCGTCGAGAATCTTCATCCCGGTCGCCTTGTGCCAGGCATCGAAGATGGTCTTCGGCAGCGTCTCGCCGGCCGACACGCATTTGCGAAGCGACGCGATGCTGTGCTTGCCGAGATGCGGAATGATCGCGCGATAGGCGGTCGGCGCGGTGAACACGACCGTCGCCTTGTATTTCTCGATCGCCGGCAGCAATTCGTCCGGCGGCGCCTTTTCGAGCTGGATCGTCGCGGCCCCGATGCGGAACGGGAACAGCACATGCCCGCCGAGCCCGAAGGTGAAGGCAAGCGGCGCCGAGCCGATGAAGCGATCGTCGGGCGTGGCCTGCAGCACGTATTTTCCGTAGGAATCGCAGGTCGCCAGCATGTCGCGATGGAAATGCATGGTGCCTTTCGGCTCGCCGGTGGTGCCGGAGGTGAAGGCGATCAGGCAGACATCGTCGATCGCGGTATCGCAGGCGGTGAAGGTCTCGTAGCCGGGCTTGGCCATCAGCTTTTCGAGTTCGCCGCCGCCCCAATAGACGACATGCTTGAGATCGGGCGCCAGCGGCCTCGTCTTCTCCATCTCGTCGGCAAGCCGCGTGTCGCACAGCGCGAAGCGCGATCTTCGCCTTCTTGACCGTGTAGGAGAGTTCCTTGGCGCGCAGCAGCGGCATGGTCGCGACCGTGACGCCGCCCGCCTTCATCACCGCGAGATAGGCCGCGATCATGGTCGGATTGTTGGCGGAACGCAGCAGCACCCGGTTGCCCGGCACCATGCCGAGATCGCGCGTCAGCACATTGGCGATGCGGTTGATGCGCTCGGCCAACTGCGCGTAGGTCAGCGTCTCGTCGGGCGCGATGATCGCGATGCGATCGCCCTGACCCGAGCGTCACCCATTTGTCGACGAATTCGGTGACGCAATTGATCGCGATCCGGATATTGCAGTTCCGGCAGCGTGAACAGGAATTCCGGCCATTCGTTCTGCGGCGGGAGATTGTCCCGCGCGAAGGTATCGACATGTGCCGAGCGGATCATCGTCATGCTCCTCTCCTCGCCGAAATCCCGGCTTGCAGACAATTCTTCAAGGCTTCGCGCGCGATCACGACCTTCTGCACCTCGGTCGCGCCTTCGTAGATGCGCAGCGCGCGGATTTCGCGGTAAAGCTCCTCGACCTTGACGCCCTTGGTGACGCCCTGCCCGCCGAACAATTGCACCGCGCGGTCGATCACGCGCTGGGCCGCTTCGGTCGCATGCATCTTGGCCATCGCGGCTTCGCTGGTGACGCGCGCGGCGCCGTTATCCTTGGTCCAGGCGGCGCGATAGACCAGCAAGCGCCGAGCTATCGACATCGACGATGCGTGTCGGCGAGCGCGCCTTGCGTGAGCTGCAGATCGCCGAGCGGCGCGCCGAACAATTTGCGGGTGGCGGCGCGCTCGGTCATCTCGTGCAGCGCGCGGCGCGCGAAGCCGAGCGCCGCGGCGCCGACCGTCGAGCGGAAGATATCGAGCGTCGCCATCGCCACCTTGAAGCCTTCGCCCGGCGCGCCGAGCCGGTTGGCTCACCGGAACGCGCACATTGTCGAAGCGCAAGCGTCGCCAGCGGATGCGGCGCGATCACCTCGATGCGCTCCTCGACGCTCAGGCCCGGCGTATCGGCATCGACCATGAAGGCCGACAGCCCGCGCGCGCCGGGCGCCTCGCCGGTGCGGGCGAACACCACGTAATGATCGGCGATGCCGCCGTTCGAAATCCAGGTCTTGTTGCCGTTCGAGGCGGACATGCGCGTTGCCGTCCGGCTCGGCGGTCATCGTCAGCGCCGCGACATCCGAACCGGCTTCGAGCTCGGAAATGCGCGAAGGCGGCGATGCTCTTGCCCTTGCGCGACATTGCGGCAGATAGCGCTGCTTTCAATTCCGGCGTGCCGTAGAGCGTGATCGAGCCGGTGCCGAGCCCCTGCATCGCGAAGGCGAAATCGGCGAGCCCGTCGTGATAGCCCAGAATCTCGCGCGCGAGGCAGAGCGTGCGCACATCGAGCTGCGGGTGCGCGCCGCCGTAGATTCGCAGGCACCGTCGGCGCGAGAAATCCTGCCTCGCCCAGCGCCTTGACGCGCGCGCGGCAGGCCTCGTCGACGTCGTCATGCGGCAGCTTGTGCAGATTGTCCGCGGCCCAGCGCGACAGCCGCTCGGCGAAGTCGCGGTGGCCCTGCATTGAAGAACGGCCAGCTGAGGGTTTCGGCGAGCGACATCTAGTTGCCCTCGAACACCGGCTTCTGCTTCGCCGCAAAGGCGTGGAAGGCGCGCTTGAAATCCTCGCGTCTCCATGCACAGCGCCTGCGCCACCGCTTCCGCCTCGATCGACTGCTCGACCGACATCGCCCATTCCATCTCCAGCATGCGCTTGGTCATGCCGTTGGCGAAGGTCGGGCCGGCGCAAAGCTCGTTGGCGAGCGCGGTCGCATCCGCCAGCACGCTCTCCGACGACGACAGCCGGTTGAAGAAGCCCCAGCGCTCGGCTTCCTCGCCGCCCATGACGCGGCCGGTATAAAGCAGCTCCGCGGCGCGGCCCTGGCCGATGATGCGCGGCAGGATCGCGCAGGCGCCCATGTCGCAGCCGGCAAGACCGACGCGATTGAACAGGAAGGCGACCTTGGCCTTCGCGGTGCCGACCCGCAGATCCGACGCCATCGCGAGGATCGCGCCGGCGCCGGCGCAGACGCCGTCGATCGCGGCCACGATGGTCTGCGGCGCAGGCGCGCATCGCCTTCACCGCCTCGCCGGTCATCCTGGTGAACTTCAGCAAGTCCGACCGTATCCATCTCGATCAGCGGACCGATGATCTCGAACACATCGCCGCCGGAACAGAAATTGCCGCCTTCGCCGGTGATGACGAAGGCCTTGACCTGATCGTCATGGGCGGCGGCGCGGAAAATGCCGGCGATCTCGGCATAGCTCTCGAAGGTCAGCGGGTTTTTCCGGTCCGGCCGGTTCAGCGTCAGCGTCGCGAGCTTGCCGCTCGACCGCGAGCTTCACATGCTGCGCCTTGTAGGACGCAAGCGGCAGCGGAACCGGATGATGCGTGTTCAGGCTCATCGCGCGGCTCCCTTGTCGATCGCCTTGCGCGCGGAATTCTTGGTCTTGGCCAGCAGTTTCATCAGCGTGTCGATCTCGGTTTGGGTCAGCTCGCGCGAAAATCTCGGCGATCCATCCTTCATGCGTGCGCGCGAGCGAGCGGAAGGTGCGCCGCCCCTCCGCCGTGAGCGTCACGATCATGGCGCGGCGATCGTTCGGCGCGGGCTTGCGCTCGACCAGATTGAGCGACACCAGCCGCTCGACCAGACCGGTCACATTGCCGTTCGACACCATCATGCGCTGCGACAGTTCGCCGAGCGTCATGCCGTTCGGCGCCTTGTCGAGCTGCGCCATCAGGTCGAAGCGCGGCAGCGTGACATCGAATTCCGTGCGCAGGCGCTGGCGAATCTCGTTTTCGATCAGCGTGGTGCAGGTGAGAAGCCGCAGCCACAGCCGCAGTTCCGCCTCGTGATCGCCCGGACGTTCGGCGACCTTGGTCTCGGCATCGAGCGGCAGCGGGCTGGAATCGTCCATCAGATTTCCCCGCCGGCGACGGTGAGCGCGGTGCCGGTCACGGCGCCCGCATCGGACGAGCACAGATAAAGCACGGCGGCCGCGACCTCCTGCGGCTGGATCAGCCGGCCCATCGGCACATCCTTCACATATTGCGCGACCACCTCGTCATGCGACTTGCCGGTCTTCTTGGTGATGGCGGCGACGCTCTCGCGCACGAGATCGGTGTCGGTGTAGCTCGGACAGACCGCATTCACGGTGACGCCGGTCTTCGCGGTCTCGACCGCCAGCGAGCGCACCAGCCCGACCACCGCATGCTTGGAGGTGCAATAGGCGGTGACATAAGCGATAGCCCTTCAGCCCCGCGGTCGAGGCCACCGCGACGATGCGGCCGAATTTGCGCGTCATCATGCCGGGAAGCACGGCCTGCGCGCGCATGCACGATGCCGAGCACGTTGAGATCGAACAGGCGCCGGAATTGCGCGGGTTCGGTCTTGCCGAACGGCGCGGATTCGGCACGCGCCGGCATTGGCGACCAGAATATCGAACGGTCCGCGGGCGGCTTCGGCCGCCTTCACGCCGGCTTCGATCGCCGCCGGATCGGTGACATCGGCGACGATCAGAGCCCGTGGCATGCCCGGCCGCCACCGCATCGTCGAGCGCGGCCTGCTGGCGGCCCAGCACCGTGACGGTCGCGCCGGCCGCCGGACAGCGCCGCCGCGACGGCGCGGCCGATGCCGCGGCCGCCGCCGGTGACGAGAGCGTGCCGCCCGGAAAGCGATGCCATCTGCCGATCCAATGGAAACAGGCGGATACTTTAAGCTTAAAATTTATAGGGTTCAAGCAGGCCGCTTTTGCGCCGTATCAAAAGGCATCGCGACGCTGGCGGCGAAGTCGCGACCAAGGTTCGGCGCAAGGTTCGACCCGTACGGCTCGACCCAAGGCAGGTGCAAAACTGCCGAAGGATAGGGCTTTGCATCCGGTTATTTTAAGCTTAAAATATCTCACGATATCGCGGAGGCGTCTTCCATGAAGGTCAATGTGATCGGCGGCGGGCCCGCCGGGCTCTATTTCGCGATCCTGTACAAGAAGGCGTGGCCGCAGGCGCGCATCACCGTCTACGAGCGCAACCGGCCCGACGACACCTTCGGCTTCGGCGTGGTCTTCTCCGACCAGACGCTCGAGACTTTCCAGAACTACGATCTCGAAAGCTATCGCTCGATCACCGAGAATTTCGCCTATTGGGACGACATCGAGATCCACTTCAAGGGCACGGTGCACCGCATCGGCGGCAACGGCTTCTGCGGCTGCTCGCGCGCGACGCTGCTGCAGCTGCTGCATCAGCGCGCGCAGGCGCTCGGCGTCGAGATCAAATTCCAGCACGACGTCGACCGACATCGCAGGCCGAATTGCGCGACGCCGATCTGGTCATCGGATCGGACGGCATCAATTCGCGCGTGCGCGAAACCTTCAAGGACCATTTCCAGCCGCATATCGACCTGCGGCCGAACAAGTTCACCTGGATGGGCTCGACCCGGCCGTTCGATGCCTTCACCTTCTTCTTCAAGGAGACGAAATACGGCATCGTCATCGTCCACGCCTATCAGTATGAGCCCGGCCGCTCGACCTGGATCTTCGAAACCGATCCGGAGACGTTCGAGAAGATGGGCCTCGATCCGCTGGACGAGCCCGGCACCGCCAAACTGATGGAAGAGCTGTTCGCCGAGGAATTGCAGGGCCACAAGCTGATCATCAACCGCTCGATGTGGCGCAATTTCCCGGCCATCCGCTGCGACCGCTGGGTCTACGAAAATTGCGTCATTCTCGGCGACGCCAAGGCGACCGCGCATTTCTCGATCGGCTCGGGCACCAAGCTCGCGATGGAAGATGCGATCGGGCTGTATGAGTCGTTCCGCAGGATGGGCGGCCAGAATGTGAAGGCGGCGCTCGCCGATTACGAGACCACGCGCCGCGAAGAGGTCGAGAAGACCCAGCATTCCGCCAATGTGTCGCTGGTGTGGTTCGAACACGTGCAAGCGGTTCTGGAACATGAACCCGACCCGCTTCATCTTCGGCCTGATGACCCGCTCGAAGGCGATCACCTACGACAACCTGGCGCTGCGCGCGCCGGAATTCGTCGACGAGGTCGATCACATGGTGGCCGACGAAACCAAGGCGCAGGGCTTCGATGTCGACACCAAGACGCCGGTGGCGCCGATGTTCCAGCCGTTCCGGCTGCGCGGCATGACGGTGCCGAACCGCGTCGTGGTCTCGCCGATGTGCCAATATTCGGCGAAGGACGGCCTGCCGAACGACTGGCATCTGGTGCATCTCGGCAGCCGCGCCATCGGCGGCGCCGGCCTGGTCTTCACCGAGATGACCGACGTGTCGGCGGAAGCGCGCATCTCGCCGGGCTGCACCGGACTCTATAACGACGAGCAGGAAGCGGCCTGGAAGCGCATCGTCGATTTCGTGCATGCCAATTCGGCGGCGAAAATCTGCATGCAGCTCGGTCATGCCGGCCGCAAGGGCGCGACCAAGCTGTCCTGGGAAGGCAACGACGAGCCGCTGGAAGAGGGCGCATGGCCGATCGTGTCGGCCTCTCCCATTCCCTATTTCCCGAACAGCCAGGTGCCGCGCGAAATGACGCGCGCCGACATGGACAAGACCGTCGCCGATTATGTCGCGGCGGTGAAGCGGGCCGAGCGCGCGGGCTTCGACATGATCGAATTGCACGCCGCCCACGGCTACCTGATCGCGAGCTTCATCTCGCCGATCACCAACAAGCGCACCGACGAATATGGCGGCTCGCTGGAAAACCGCATGCGCTTCCCGCTCGAAGTGTTCCGCGCCATGCGCAAGGTCTGGCCGGACGACAAGCCGATGTCGGTTCGCATCTCGGCGACCGACTGGATCGACGGCGGCGTCACCGGCGACGATGCCGTCGCAGATCGCGCGGATGTTCGAGGATGCCGGCTGCGACCTGATCGACGTCTCGACCGGCCAGACCGATCCGCAATCCTCGACCGATCTACGGCCGCATGTATCAGACGCCGTTCTCCGACCAGATCCGCAACGAGGCCGGCATCGCCACCATGGCGGTCGGCGCCATCACCACCGCCGATCAGGTCAACACCATCGTCGCCGCCGCGCGCGCCGATCTGGTCGCGCTGGCGCGTCCGCATCTGATGGACCCGTTCTTCACCATGCGGTCCGCGGCCTGGTACGGCGCCGACAACATCGCCTGCCCGCCGCAATATCTGTCCGGCCGCGACCAGCTGTTCCGCAATTCCGAGCGCGACCGCGAGGAGATGACCGAGCTCAAGCGCAAGGCCAAGCCGAAGCCGCAGATCGACACCTGGAAACAGGCGGCGGAGTGATCCGCCGCCCGTCGTGCACGGTTAACGCCGCCATTAACATTAAGCGGAAAGCCCGTTTACGCTCTTGCCGAAAAGAAGTGCCCGCGTCCCGCCCGGAAGGTTTTCGTTCTCCTTCGCTTTCTGGTTTAATGCCGGCGAAACGGAATTCGAGTGCGATGGGAGTTCGCGTCACATGCAAGCGTTGACAGCCGGCATCACCAAGGCCGCGACCGGGATCGAAGGCATCTCCTGGAATATTCTCGGCCAGACCTATGTGCCGAAATCACTGAGCGAACAATCCTTCTCCTGGCACGCCACCTTCCCGCCCGGCACCTTCGTGCCGCCGCATATCCATCCGACCCAGGACGAGTTCATCTACATGCTGGAAGGCCGGCTCGACTTCCTGCTCGACGGCCGCGAATATTTCGCGACCGCCGGCGATCTGGTGCGGCTGCCGATGCAGATCCCGCACGGCATTTTCAACAAGCAGGACCAGACGGTGAAATGCCTGTTCTGGGTGACGCCGACCCGCAAGCTCTATGATCTGTTCTGGGGCCTGCATTCGATGAAGGACCCGCAGCCCGACGAGATCGTGGCGCTGTCGGCCAAGCACGAGGTGGTGTTCCTGCCGCCGCCGGCCTGATTGGCGGGCGCGCTCGGGGCTACGCCGCTTTCGCCGCGCGGTTGACCTGCTCGCGCGCGAAGCCGGCCTTGGCCGCATAGCCGCGCACGATCGCCTTGCGCTGCTCGTAGGACATGACGTCGTCGATATTGGTGAAGCCGTCGGGCGCCAGTTCGTCGACCGCGTCGATCACGCCTTCCGGCCCGCCCTTGCGGTTCGCCATCACGATCTGCGTGGTCATCGGCAGCCGCTCCTGCTCATACAGGTAGAGCGCATGGCGCGGATGGTCGGCGTCCTGCAGCCGGTCGGCGAGACAGCGCGCGTCGAGAATCGCCTGCGAGGCGCCGTTCGATCCGACCGGATACATCGGATGCGCGGCATCGCCGAGCAGCGTGACGCGGCCGCTCGACCAGTAGGGCAGCGGATCGCGGTCGCAGAGCGGATATTCCCAGAATTCCGGCGTCGCCTCGATCAGCGCATGGGCGTCGCAATGCGGCACCGAAATCCGCTTCAGATGCGGCATCATGTCTTCGAAGCGGCCGCGCCGCGACCAGTCTTCCTTGCTGGGCGTGCCGCCGCCCTGCCCGACCTTGATCATCAGCGCCCAGTTCAACAGGCAGCGATTGTCGCGCGAGCCTTCCGCGATCGGATAGAGCACGAGCTTCGAGCCCATGCCGCCGGCAATCACCATGGAGCGGCCGGTGAGAAATTTCGGCCAGTCGAGCGCGCCGCGCCACAGCACCGTGCCGGTGAAGCGCGGCGGCTCCTCGTTCGGAAACAGCTGCGCGCGCACGAAGGAATGGATGCCGTCGGCGCCGATCAGCACGTCGCCGCGCGCGGTCTTGGTATGCGCGCCGTCGCGGTCGAAGAAATAGGCGGTGACGCCGGTCTCGTCCTGGGTGAAGGAGCCGAGCCGCGCGCCGGTATGGATGCGCGATTCGCCGAGCCGCGCCCGCACCGCCTGGTAGATCACGCCCTGCAGCCGGCCGCGATGGATGGAAAACTGCGGGTAATCGAAGCCGGCATCGGTGCCGCGCGGCTCGCGCCAGATCTCCTGGCCGAAGCGGTTGCAATAGAACAGCTCGTAGGTGCGGATCGCCACCGCATCGAGCCGGTCCAGCAGTCCGAGCTGGGCCAGTTCCTTGATCGCATGCGGCAGGGTGTTGATACCGACGCCGAGTTCCCGGATCTGGTCGCTCTGCTCGAAGATCTCGCAGTCGATCCCGCGGGCATGCAGCATCAGTGCCGCCGTCAGTCCGCCAATTCCGCCGCCGACGATGATCGCCTTCATGCCGCACGCCATCCGAAACCCGACACCGGAGACCCCCATCATGCCCGGGGGGCCCGCAAAAACGCAATGAAATCAAGCGTTCTTGGTTGACAGGAGGACGGAGTTGCCGGTCGCGCGCAACCGGTAACATGATCCTGAATTGCGGTAACCAAGTCCTTACTTGATGTCCGCCCCGAATTAAGCGTTCATTGACCAAAACCGGGCTGGGAAATATGATTTTTGGGCTCGCCGGCGATCAGGATCGGCGGTCGGACTCAGTTTTGGCGCGATCGAAATTGGCCTCAGGGCTCAAGCCCTCAGGGGGGCTTCAGGGATGTTGGACGCCGTTCAGGCTTTGAATGGGTTGGACACTCGTGTGTTCGACGCGTCGAGCGTTGTCGCGTCCGCGCACGACACGTCCGATTACATCAGCGTTCCCGACGCGCATCTGCTTGTTCAACGGCGAGTTCAAGCGCGTCGGCACGAGCGACCTCAAGATCGTCGGCAGCGACGGCAAGTCGTTCTTCATCGAGAATTATTTCAGCGCGGAAAAACACAAGCATCTGATGTCGCCGGAAGGCGCATTGCTGACCGCGAACGTGGTCGATGCGCTCGCGGGTCCGCTCGCACCCGGCCAGGAGGCGCAGGCGGGCGCACAACCGGCCGCCTCGCAGCCGGTCATCGGCCGCGTTGAGGCGTTGACCGGAAGCGCGACGGTGGTGCGCAACGGCGTCTCGGTCGTGCTGAATCAGGGCGACCTGGTTCGCAAGGGCGACGTGGTGCAAACCTCGGGCTCGTCGTCGGTCGTCGATCACGTCTCGCCGACGGCTCGACCTTCAGCCTGTCGCCCAATGCGCGCATGGTGCTGAACGATTTCGTCTACGATGCGAATGCCAGCAACAATTCCGCCGTCATCAACCTGGTGCAGGGCACCTTCGGCTTCGTCGCCGGCCAGGTCGCCAAGACCGGCGACATGCGGGTCGAGACGCCGGTCGCCACCATGGGCATCCGCGGCACCGCGGTGCTGGTCGAGATTTCGGCCAATGACGGGCGACCAAGTTCTCGGTGATGGTGGAGCCGGACGGCACCACCGGCTCGTTCAATCTCTACAACAAGACCACCGGCGCGCTGCTCGCGACCGTGAGCAATTCGAATGTCGGCTGGGTGGTCAACCCGGTCGGTCCGCTGCAGGTGGTCGCCAATGCGGTTCAGAAGACGCCGGCCGAGCTGCAGTTTGAACTCGGCGTCGTCCAGCAGCTCTTCAACATCATCAACAACTATCAGCAGAACCCGATCCCGGACAGCGAACGGCGCGGCGACGCACCCAACCCCAATCCTCAAACCGCGGGAGGGACTGGCTCGGGCGATCCGACTACCGGCAACATCCAGAAAGTTACATTTTCGGAGCTCATCACCCAATTCAGCCAGGGCGGCAACGGCAGCCAGCAGCCGGCCTCTTTTCAGGTTCCGCTTCCGAATTCCGACGGTTTGCCGCAGGTGGTCGATTTCACCGTCTCGCCGAACAAGCCGCCGATCGCGAACCCAGACCCGGATGGGTCTCCGGGTGGCGGCGACGTCATCCCCAACGACAGCGATCCGGACGGCGGCAATATAGTGGTCCAATCGGTGCAGCATATCGAACCGGTGCAACGCGGTCCCCTCCGGTCCGGTCGTCATCGCGCCTCAGGCGCTGACGGCGAGGCGAAAGATTCGAGGGCAAGTACGGAAGCTGACCATTCAAGCCCGACGGCACTTACACCTTCGTTCCGCAACGACGAACCTTCAGAAGCTCGGCAGCCGGCGACGCCGTGGCAACGTCGACAAAGTTCCAGTACACCATCAGCGATCCGTTGGCGCAACCGCATACGCGCGGTCCTGACCATCACGCTACCGGCGTGAACGATGCGCCGGTCCTGAACAGTTTCAGCCTCGACCGTTCGCGGAGGGCAGGCACGGTCGTCCTTTCGCTGAGCCGACCTCGAACATCACCGATCCGGACGAGCAGCGACTTCATCGTCTCGGTCGCAAAATGTCACCGGCGGCGAGTATTCAGGGTCTGGAACGGTTCCGCATGGGTCGCGGCCCCGACGCGGCGGGCTTCACGACGCAGCAGATCGCGGCCGGTCGAGGTGCAATTCGTGCACGATGGCGGCGAAGCGGCAACCGTTCCTTCTCGATCGTGGCGGTCGCAGCGATGGCACCGATGCAAGCGTGGCCGATCGACCCGACCGTCAATTTCACGCCGGTCAACGATGATACCGGTCGCCGTCGACGATACGTTCGAGAATATCCCGATCGGCTGGACGCTCGATCCGACAATCATCTCTACAAATTTGTGGCGGCGCCGCACATCACCTGGCAGAGCGCCGCGGCGGCGGCTCTGGCTGCGGCGGCTATCTCGCGACCATCACCAGCGAGAGCCGAGAACAATCTCGTATTCTCGCTGGTCGGCAACGACGTCGCCTGGCTCGGCGGCTCGGATACCGGTCAAGAAGGGGATGGCGCTGGGTCACCGAGCCCGGCTATGCGCCCGGTTCCGCACCTCTTTTCTACAATCACAACACGCACTGGAGCAGCTACGCGCCTGGGCCGGCGGCGAGCCCAACAATCGGGGCGACGGGGGGGATTTCCTCGCGGGCGAAGACTATCTCGTTACCTGGGGCAACAACAGCTGGAACGACCTCGACAACAGCGCCTCTGACCGTGGCTATATCGACGGCTATGTGATCGAGCGCAACGGCATCGCCGGCGCGAATTATCAGCAGGTCACCGAGGATAGTCCGGTCAATCTCGAGACCTCGTTGCTGCTCGCCAACGATACCGACATCGACGGCGATCTAGCTCACGATCACCGCGGTAACTTCGGGCATGCATGGCGCGACGATCTCGATAAATAGCGACGGCGATATCGTCTACGACGCAAGCTCGTCCGCCTGTTTCCAGGCGCTCGGCGCGGGCCAGACTGCGACCGACACCTTCTCCTACACGATCAGCGACGGCCATGGCGGGACCTCGACCGCGACGGTGACCGTCACCGTCAACGGACTGAACGACGCGCCGCGACGACCTGCATTTCGTCGCCGGCAGCGCGATCGCTTCGGCAGAAAGCAACTCCGGACTTGCCGGTTCCAGGACACTCGGCAAGGTCATGGCGATCGATCCCGACACGAACGACGACGTAACCTATTCGCTCGTGAACGACTTCTCGTCGCCGTTCACCTGTCGATCGAATGGCACCCTGAGGACGAGCTCGTCTGGTGTCGGCAGCAGCGGCAACCCCTACACCCTGAACCTGGTCGCGACCGACGAATCCGGCGCCTCGACCACCGCAAACATTGACGATCTGGATCGGCAGCAACAGCAGCAGCACCGGCGATAACAAGACCTTCGCAAGCCAGTCCAACGACGTGCTCGCCTTCGGCCTCAGGCGGCAATGACGACATCACCGGCGGTTCCGACAACGATACCCTGTCCGGTGGCGCAGGCGACGACACGCTGAACGGCGGTGAGGGGCACGACACGCTGATCGGTGGCGCAGGGCGACGACACGCTGATCGGCGGAAGCGGCCTCGACACCTTCATCTTCGCTCCGAGTGACGGCGCAGGATACCATCTTCCGACTTCATCTCGGCTGACCGCCACGACAAGCGCCGCATCTTCGATCTGAGCGCTTTCGGCAGCGACTTCGACACCTGGACAGCTGCAGCACATCTCGCTCACGAATGCCGGCGAGACGCTGATTGACTTCGGCGGCGGAAACACGATCACGCTCCATGGCGTGAACCAGGGCTTCGCTGACCTCAAGTCACTTCATCTGGTGCACGCGTGACGAGTCGGCCTTCCTTAACCTTTCGCCCGGAACAAGCCGCTGACAAAATCCGCCTCCAATGGTACCTATGGTAAATGAGGCACCCGCCTATCCCTGAACGGTCCTGAAGCGATGTCGAGCGCGGCTCCCGGGCCTTTTTCCTCCACGGCGCAAACCGAACTTGCGGCCGCCATGCAGGCCTGCCGCAACGCGCTGATCGGCGTCGGCCTGTTTTCGGCCGTCAGCAACATCCTGATGCTCACCGGCTCGGTCTTCATGCTCGAGGTCTATGACCGCGTGCTGCCGAGCCGCTCGGTGCCCACCCTGATCGGCCTGTGCGTCATCGCCGCCTTCCTGTTCGCCATGCTGGGCATCCTCGATCTCATCCGCTCGCGCATCATGGTGCGCATCGGCGCGAGCCTCGACGAGGCGCTGAGCGGCCGGGTCTACGAGACGCTGATCCGCCTGCCGCTCAAGGCCGGCAACCGCAGCGACGGCCTGCAGCCCCTGCGCGATCTCGATTCGCTGCGCTCCTTCCTTTCCGGCTCCGGGCCGATCGCCTTCTTCGATCTGCCCTGGCTGCCGGTCTATCTCGCGATCTGCTTCATCTTCTTCCATTTCTGGATCGGCATGGCGGCGCTCGGCGGCGCCATCATTCTGGTCGTCTCTCACCATCCTGACGGAGAAATGGACCAAGAAGCCGATGCAGGATTCGACCCAGCATGCGCTGGCGCGCAACGGGCTTGCGGAGATTTCCATCCGCAACGCCGAGGCCATCGCCTCCATGGGCATGACCGCGCGCATCGCCGGACGCTGGGCCGAGGCCAACCGGCGCTACATGTCGAGCCATCGCAAGGCGAGCGACGTGGCGGGCGGGCTCGGCGCGATCTCGAAATCCCTGCGCATGATGATCCAGTCCGGCGTGCTCGCGGTCGGCGCCTGGCTCGTCATCAACCAGCAGGCCTCCGCCGGCATCATCATCGCCGGCTCGATCCTGTCGGCGCGCGCGCTGGCGCCGGTCGATCTCGCCATCGCCAACTGGAAGGGCTTCCAGGCCGCCCGCCAGGCCTGGGCGCGGCTGAACCGGCTGCTCTCGATCTTCCCGGCGCAAAAGGACACTGATGCCGCTGCAGGCGCCGGTGGCAAACCTCTCGGTCGAGAATGTCTCCGCGGCGCCCCCCGGGCGTGCAGAAGCTCGTCGTGCAGGATGTCAGCTTCGTGCTGCAGGCCGGCAACGGGCTCGGCATCATCGGGCCGAGCGCGTCGGGCAAATCGTCGCTGTCGCGGCTTCTGGTCGGGCTTTGGCAGCCGGTGCGCGGCCATGTGCGCATCGACGGCGCGGCGCTGGACCAGTGGATGCCGGAAGCGCTCGGCCGGCATATCGGCTATCTGCCGCAGAATGTGGAATTGCTGGCGGGCACGTGGCGCAGAATATCTCGCGCTTCGAACATGACGCCGATCCCGAGGCGATCGTGAAGGCGGCCAAGACCGCGGGCGTGCACGACCTGATCGTGAAACTGCCGGAAGGCTACGAGACCGCGGTCGGCGAACAGGGCAGCGCGCTGTCGGCCGGCCAGGCGCAGCGCATCGCGCTGGCGCGCGCGCTCTATCGCGATCCGTTCCTGGTCGTGCTCGACGAGCCCAATTCCAATCTCGATTATGAAGGCGACGAGGCGCTGGCGCGGGCGGTGATGAGCGTGCGCAAGCGCGGCGGCATCGCCGTCATCGTGGCGCACCGGCCGAGCGCGCTGGAAGCGGTCGATCTTCTTTGCGTCATGGGCCAGGGCCGTATGCAGCACCCGGTCGGCCCCAAGGACGCAGTTCTCGCCAAGGTGCTGCAGCGGCCGGCGTCAGCCGCGTCCGCTCAAGGTCGTACCCGAGACCGGAGAGGCTCCCGCATGAGCAAGAAATCCGCAGCGCAACCCTCGATCCGCCGCCATATCCTGGCAGGCCTCGTCGTCATCGGCGTGCTGGTGCTCGGCTTCGGCGGCTGGGCAGGCACCACGCAGCTTTCCGGCGCGCTGATCGCGCCCGGCCAGTCGTGGTCGATTCCAACGTCAAGAAGGTGCAGCACCCGACCGGCGGCATCGTCGGCGAGGTCCGCGTGCGCGAAGGCGACAGCGTCAAGGCGGGCGACATCGTGGTGCGTCTCGACGACACCGTGACGCGCGCCAATCTGTCGATCGTGACCAGGGGCCTGAACGAATTGTCCGCCCGCAAGGCGCGTCTGGAAGCCGAGCGTGACGGCGCGCCGGCGATCGTGTTCCCGAAATCGCTGACCGACGCCGCCGCCGACCCGGATGTGCGCAGCATCATGGACGCCGAGCGCAAGCTGTTCGAATTGCGCCGCACCTCGCGCACCGGCCAGAAATCGCAGTTGCAGCAGCGCATCGGCCAGTTGCAGGAGGAAATCTCCGGTCACACCGCGCAGCGCAATGCCAAGGCCAAGGAAGTCGAGCTGATCGAGCGCGAACTGGCCGGCGTGCGCGACCTGTTCAACAAGAACCTGATCCAGATCAACCGGCTCACCCAGCTCGAGCGCGAGGCGACGCGGCTCGAAGGCGAGCGCGGACTGCTGGTCGCCACCACCGCCCAGGCCAAGGGCAAGATCAACGAGCTCGAATTGCAGATCATCCAGATCGACCAGGAATTGTCGAGCGAAGTGGCCAAGGAAATGCGCGAGATCGACGGCAAGATCGGCGAATTCATCGAGCGCAAGGTGACCGCCGAGGATCAGCTTCGCCGCATCGACATCCGCGCGCCGCAGGACGGCACCGTGTTCCAGTCGAACGTCCACACCGTCGGCGGCGTCATCGCCGCGGGCGATGCCATCATGCTGGTCGTGCCGGCGGCCGATAACCTGACGGTCGAAGCCAAGGTCAACCCGCAGGACATCAACCAGCTCCAGGTCGGCCAGAAGGCGACGTTGCGCTTCACCTCGTTCAACCAGCAAAGCACGCCGGAAATCGACGGCACGGTGTCGCGCATCTCCGCCGACATCACGACCGACCAGCGCACCGGCATCGGCTATTACACCATCCGGATCGCCATGAGCGCGCGAGGAAGTGGCCCGCCTCGGCGAGGTCAAGCTGGTGCCCGGCATGCCGGTCGAGGCCTTCGTGCAGACCGGCGATCGCACCGTCATTTCCTACCTGGCGAAGCCGCTGACCGACCACTTCCAGCGCGCCTTCCGCGAGAAATAGCGCGCCGCGCGGGAACATGTCATCGTCCTGTCGTGGCACCTAACATCAAGCAGCAACTGAGCCGCCTCAATGAAAGGCGGCTCGCGGTCCGCGAAAAGCGCAAAGCCGAGCGCGAGGAGACAGGCGCGCTCGGCGTCCATTTCGGCATCCTGCATTGGTTCGGCGTTCGCCGCACCATAGGCTTCCTGATGCTGGCGGGTTTCATCGCGCTGCGCGTCTGGGACCCGCCGACGCTGCAAAATCTGCGGCTTCGCAATTTCGACTTCTACCAGGTGCTGAAGCCGCGCGAGGCGACGCTCCGGCCGGTGGTGATCGTGGACATCGACGAGGCCAGCCTGACGCAGCTCGGGCAATGGCCATGGCCGCGCACCTTGATCGCCGAGCTGGTGGACAAGCTGCAACAGGCCGGCGCCGCGGTCATCGGCTTCGACATCATGCTGGCCGAGCCCGACCGCATGTCGCCCGCCAGCGTCGCGCTGACCTTGCCGCAGATCGACGAAGCCACGCGCGAGAAAATGATGGCGCTGCCGAGCAACGACGACGTGCTCGCGTCGGCCATCGCCAGGAGCAAGGTGGTGCTCGGTCAGGCCTCGATCATCACGCCGACCAAGGCCGAGGCGGACCTGCCCCGCACCGGCCTTGCCACCATCGGCGGCGACCCATCGCCGTATCTGTTCGAATTTAACGGGCTGCTGCGCAATATCCCGATCCTGGAAAAGGCGGCGGCCGGCCGCGGCTCGCTCACGCTGCGGCCCGAACGCGACGGCGTCGTACGCCGGGTCCCGATGGTGATGAAAGCGGGCGGCGAAATCGTGCCGGCGCTCACGCTCGACATGCTGCGGACCGTGACGGGATCCGGCGCGATCCTGATCCGCACCGATCCGGGCGTCGGCATCCGCTCGGTGGCGGTGCCGGGACTGCAATTGCCGACCGACGAGAACGGCCAGCTCTGGATCAATTTCGCGCCGCACGATCAGGCGCGATACATCTCCGCAAAGGACGTTTTCAACGGTAATTTCCCCGCCGACCGTTTCGCGCAAAGGCTGGTGCTGATCGGCACATCGGCCGCAGGCCTGCTCGACCTCAAGGCCACCCCGCTCGAAACCGCCATGCCCGGCGTCGAGGCGCATGCCCAGATTCTGGAGAATGTGTTCTCGAAAGCGCTGCTGTCGCGGCCGAACTATGCCGCCGGCGTCGAACTCATCACCGCGGCGGCATTCGGCATCGTCTTCGTGGTACTGGCGCCGGCAGTCGGTGCGATGACGATGCTGGCATTGGGGCTCGTCACCGCGATCGCGATGGCGGCCGGCTCCTGGTATTTCTTCACCCAGCAAGGGCTGTTGTTCGACCTCACCTTTCCGCTGATCGCGATCTTCGCAACCTTCGCGACCTTGCTGTTCATCAATTATTTCCGCGAGCAGGCGGATCGGCGGCGAATCCGCGGCGCCTTCAGCCAATACATTTCGCCGACCCTGGTCGAGCAACTCGCCAATTCCCCGAAGAAGCTCGTGCTCGGCGGCGAAGTGCGCAACATGACGATCCTGTTCAGCGACGTGCGCGGCTTCACCACCATCTCGGAAACCTTCAAGGACAATCCGCAGGGTCTGACGCAATTGATGAACCGGCTGCTGACGCCGCTGACCAATGCCATCATCGACCGCAAGGGCACGATCGACAAATATATCGGCGACGCCATCATGGCGTTCTGGAACGCGCCGCTCGACGACACCGACCACGAGGCCCATGCCTGCGCCGCCGCCCTCGACATGCTGCAGCGGATCGACAACCTCAATCACGAGCGCGAGGCCGAGGCGCTGGAGGACGGCAAGCCGTTCTTCGCGATGAATATCGGGCTCGGCATCAATACCGGCACCTGCGTGGTCGGCAATATGGGTTCGGATCTTCGCTTCGATTATTCGGTGCTGGGCGATCCGGTGAACCTCGCCTCGCGCCTGGAGGGCCGATCGAAGGAATATGGCACGCCGATCATCATCGGCGCCAAGACCGCCGAGAAGATCAAGGACCGCTTCGCCGTCCTGCAGATCGACCTGATCACCGTGAAGGGCAAGACCGAGCCGGAAAGCATCTACGCGCTGCTTGGCGACAATCAGGTCCGTGAAAGCGAGGCGTTCCGGACCGTCGCCGCGCTGATGCAGGAAATGCTCGCCTGCTACCGCAATCGCGACTGGACCGGCGCCGAGAATGCGTTGCAGCGGGCCAAGTCCGCGCCGGAACATTTCAGCCTCGACGCGATCTACGAGATGTATCAAGAGCGCATCCGAGACCTTCCGGAGCGCGCCGCCGCCGGAATCCTGGGACGGCGTCTACGCCTTCGACAAGAAGTAAGATCCGGGCGAACGGTCGCATGTACTTTATTACCTTCCGACGCAGTGCAGCATCCGCGGTCCCGGGCCGGCGCGACCTTCCCGGAAGCTGCACGCAAACGTCATTCAATCCGGGCGCGCATGCGCAACCGGAATATGATTTAGTCCCTGAAAATCGGACGTCTCGGGGGGAAAAGCTTGTCATCGTCGGAATTCAGCATCCGCTTCTGGGGCGTACGCGGCTCGGTCCCGTGCCCCGGGCCGGCCACCATGCGCTATGGCGGCAACACCCCCTGTGTCGAGGTACGCTGCGGCGGCCGCCTGATCATCCTCGATGCCGGCACCGGCATCCGCGAACTCGGCATCAGCCTGCTGAAGACCGGGCAGCCGATCGACGCCGACATCCTGCTCACCCATACCCATTACGACCATGTCATCGGCATTCCGTTCTTCGCGCCGCTCTATCAGCCGCAACACAAGTTCCGCTTCTGGTGCGGAAACCTGCTGCCGGATTTCAAGCTGAAAAATGTGATGCAGGCGATGATGAGCGAGCCGCTCTTCCCGATCGGTGTCGAGACCTTCCGCGCGCAGATCGAGTATCGCGACTTCCTGCCCGGCCAGCCGATCCCCTCCGGCGATGGCGTCAGCATCCGCACCGTGGCGCTCGATCATCCGGGCGGCGCGACCGGCTACCGGATCGACCATGCAGGCCGCTCGGTGGTCTATCTCACCGACAACGAAGGCCGGCACGAGGAGCGCGACGCCGAGTTGACGGCGTTCTGCGACCGCGCCGATCTGGTGATCTACGACACCACCTATACCGAGGACGAGATCGACTCGAAAAAGGGCTGGGGCCATTCCACCTGGCGCGACGGCATGCGACTGGCCGACGCCGCCAAAGTGAAGACCTTCTGCCTGTTTCACCACGCGCCCGAGCATGACGACGCCACCATGGACGAAATCCTCGCCCAGGCGCGTGCTGTGCGTCCCGGCACCATGGCGGCGATGGAGAACACCGTCATCCAATTGTAGCAATTGCCGGCCAATCGGCAGCGGCCGGTCCGTTTTATGCATTTCGATTCTTGTCCGCCGACCGCGGACGTGAAAACAATCGCCAGTCCGGCCGGGTGAAATCCGGTCGGTCTTCGGAGCCGTCAATGGATACAAACCTTATCGTCTCGTACGTGGTGGATTTCATCATATCCAAAGTGGACCTGGCGAATGCGCTCGGCCTGATCGGCGGCATTTTCTATGTGATGTCGGTCACGTTGCGCACCATGATCCCGCTTCGTATCGCGGCGATCATCAGCAACATCCTGTTCATGGGCTATGGGCTGCTGGCAAAGGCGTTGCCGACCTTCTTCATGTATGCGGTGCTGTTGCCGATCAATTGCTTCCGGCTCTACCAGATTCAGCAACTGGTGAAGCGCGTGAAGGTCGCCTCCCAGGGCGACCTCGACATGGAATGGCTCAAGCCGTTCATGACCCGGCGCAACTTCAACGCCGGCGACGTCCTGTTCAACAAGGGCGATACCGCCAACGCGATGTATTACACGGTCACCGGCAAATTCCTGGTCAAGGAGATCGGCGTCGAATTGCCGCCCGGCCGGGTGATGGGAGAGCTCGGATTTCTGGCGCCCGACAACAAGCGCACCGCCACCGTCGAATGCATCGAGGACGGCCAGGTGCTGTTCATCCTCTATGACAAGGTGCGCGAACTCTATTTCCAGGACCCGGATTTCGGATTCTATTTCCTGAAGCTCACCAGCGAGCGGCTGCTGCAGAATATCGCGCGGCTGGAAAAGGAAGTCGCCGGCTACAAGGCGCGCGTGGAGGAACTGGAAGCCGCAGCCCAGGCTACATGAGCAGCGGCGCGTCCGCGACAGCGCGCACCGGCAAGGTTCGCAGGCGCGTTGTCGGACTCGGCGGATCAAGCTGCGCCAGAATGCGATAGCGAACCCGGTCGAGATCGACCAAAGCGAAACCGCGATTGTCGAGCACCACCCATTGCGAGGAAAGCCGCGCGGCCACCACCGCATGATCGGTGCGCGTCGAGGGCTCACGGACGATCACGAGCTTCAGGTCGGCCGCGGCGAAGCCGGCCTCGCGCAAGGCCTGCAATTTCAGGATCGCGTAATCCTCGCAATCGCCGGCGCCGACTTGCAGCGTTTCAAGCGGCGGCGTCCACTCGTCGACGACGCCGAAGCGGCGCAGATCGCTGATCGGACGGATCGCGAGATTCACGGCGCGGTTGATGTGGCCGATAAGCGCCCGCCCCTCATGGGCGCGCGCCGCCTCGACGATCGCTGCAAAGCTGCTTCTCTTCCGGGCGGCACGCTTCCGGCGCCGCGCGACAAAGCGCAAGGCGGGAGGCGTCTTCCGACATCCGTACCTGGATGCCGCGCCACTTCATCGTCAGACCTGAATATTGCCGCGCCGCCGAAAATTCGTCGTCGGCCTGCACGGGTCCGCCCGCGCAAAACGCAATCGTAACGGCAACAAACGCAAACAACCGTGACATCGCCAACCCCGCGGACGACGCTTCGAGGTCTGTTGCCTCCGTGGTAACTCGCGTCCGTGGATATGGTTCTAGCCATCGAGCGATGTCCTCCGGTTAAAGGCCCGAACGGATTACGTCAATTGGTGAATGCTTGGTGTCAAACGAACAGGGCCTCCCCGCGGGGAGGCCCTTTCGCGCTCTGAATTTCTACAACCAAGCATTTACCAGCGCTGCGTGCCGTACCAGTCGTCAACGTCCTTGCGGACCTGATCCTTGGCCATGCCGTAGCGTTCCTGGATCTTGCCTTCGAGCTGATCGCGGCGGCCGTTGATCACGTCGAGATCGTCGTCGGTGAGCTTGCCCCATTGCTCCTTCACCTTGCCCTTGACCTGCTTCCAGTTTCCTTCGACCCGATTCCAATCCATCGTGGTTCCTCCGCTTGTGTTGAAAGGAATTGTGCCGCCGACAACGCGTGACACGGCGCAGCGTTCCCGGAACGGATCGCTTCGGATACGCATTAACAAGCGGTTCCCTGCTTGCGAGGTTCCGACGTGGAAAAGACCAGAAAACGTCCGTCGCCGGACACAAATCCCGATGACACCCGCCCCGCGCGCAAGAACACGGAGATCCAGCCGGTAAAGAAGGACGACGTGGCGCTCGAAACCTACGAGCAAAGTCCGGAACGTCCCGGCGGCGACGAGCGCAACCGCGCCGCGACACCAGACGGACCGATGCCCGACAAGGAGCGCGTCTCGCCGGATTAAGAATGTAGCCGTCGCGCCGGGTACTACACCACGCTCCGGTACCGCGCGATCACGGTGTCGATCACCTCGTCGAGCGGGCGCGACCACCAGTCGTTCGACAGGATTTCGACTTCGACGAAGCCATCATAACCCTGCGCCTCGACCGCGCGGCGAAGGCCGGGATATCGATCACCCCGTCACCCATCATGCCGCGATCGAGCAGCATGTCCTTGGTCGGCACCAGCCAGTCGCAGACATGGAAGGCAAGCAGCCGGTCCTTGCCGGTGCGCGCGATCTGCGGCCAGACATCGGAGTCCCACCAGACGTGATAGGTATCGATCGCAACTCCCAGCATTCCGCCGCGCGCCGGATCGATCGCGTCGCACAGATCGAGCGCCTGCCGCAGCGTGTTCACGCAGGCGCGGTCGGCGGCATACATCGGATGCAACGGCTCGATCGCGAGCGGAACGTTGGCGGCGCTTGCGCATGTTCGAGCAGCCATGCGATCGCATCCTGCACCTGCGCATGCGCGGCACGGATATCCTTGCTCGGCGCAGAACCAGGTCGCGAATATTGCGGCAGTCCGCCGACCACCAGGATCAGGCATGGTGAGCCGAACGCCGCGGCCTCCTCGATCGCGCGCCGATTGTCGTCGCGCATCTCCTGCCGATGCGCGTCGTCGGTCGTGAACATGCCGCCGCGGCAATAGCCGGACAGCACGAGACCGGCATCGCGCACCGCCTTGACCGCGCGATCGAGACCCACCTTCGCCACCTGATCGCGCCAGGGCGACACCGCGCGGATACCGCGCTTGGCGCAGGCTTCCACGATGCCGGTGAAATCGGCGTGACCGCGCAACGTGGCGGTGTTGAGCGAAAGCCAGCGATGATCTTTGGAAAGGTCGCGCATGAATTACCTCGTGTCCCGGGCGCGTCGCAGCGCGGAGCGGTGCGGCGCTGAACCGGGACCCAGTTCGACTAAAGCTTGGGTCCCGGTTCTGCAGCGCATCGTTGCACGCTGCGCTGCGCCCGGGACACGATGGTGAAGGCTGTCACACCCCCACGCCCCGCACCGCCAATACCGCGCGCATCCGATCCACGGCAAGCTCCGGATCGCGCAGCAGCCCCGCCGCATCGGCGAGCCGGAAAATCTCGGCGAGATGCAGCGTCGAGCGCGCGCTTTCCTGCCCGCCGATCATCGTGAAATGATCCTGATGGCCGTTGAGATAGGCCATGAACACGACGCCGGTCTTGTAGAAGCGTGTCGGCGCCTTGAAGATATGCCGCGACAGCGGCACCGTCGGCGCGAGAATGTCGTGGAACGTCTGGCTGTCATTCTTCGCAAGCGCCACCAGGGCTGCCGCCGCCGCCGGCGCGATCGCATCGAAAATGCCAAGCAGCGCATCCGAATAGCCCTGCGCGTCGCCCTCGATCAGTTCGGCATAATTGAAATCGTCGCCGGTATACATGCGAACGCCGTCGGCAAGCAGCCCGCGCATCGCGATTTCCTTGTCCTTGTCGAGCAGTGAGATCTTCACGCCAACGACCTTCGCGGCATGAGCGTTGATGATCTCGACCGCGACATCCATCGCGGCGCTCGCATCCTTCGTCCCCCAATAGCCGGCAAGCGCGGGATCGAACATGTCGCCGAGCCAATGGATGATGACGGGCTCGCGCACCTGCGACAGCACGCGGCCATAGACCTTCCGGTAGTCGTCGGGCGAACGCGCGACCCGCGCCAGCGCCCGCGAGGCCATCAGAACGATGCGGCCGCCGACAGCTTCGATGGCCGCAATCTGCTCCTCGTAAGCGCGCGATGACATCGTCGATGCTTTTCGCATTTTCCGGCGCAAGCTGATCGGTGCCGGCACCGGAAAAGACCAGGCCCTGGCGCGGCCGCGCCGCGGCGACCGAACGGCGGATCAGTTCGAGCGAACCTTGCCAGCTCATGCCCATGCCGCGCTGGGCGGTGTCCATCGCTTCGGCGACGCCCAGGCCGAGATCCCAGAGATGCTCGCGAAACGCGATGGTTGTGTCCCAGTCCACCGCCTCGTCGAGCCATGGATTGCAATCGGCAAGCGGATCGGCCACCACATGCGCCGCCGCGAACGCGATGCGGTTGAGCGGCGCGGTCACACGCCGCGGGAAATCCGCCGGCATCGACACCGCGAATTCCTCGATCGACCGGTCGGCGCGCGGCAGCGCGATGGTCAGCCCGGCCCGCGGGCGTTCGTAGCGGTTCATGACGGTTCCCTTTCCACTCGTCATTCCGGGACGCGAGCGCAGCGAGCGAACCCGGAATCCGGAACCAGGCTCCGGAATATCTGACTGGATTCCGGGTTCGCCCGCCTTCGCTTCGCTACGGCGCGCGCCCCGGAATGACCAATTAGGCCTTCAACTCCGGCACATCGACGAAGCGCCGCTCCTTCCAGCTTTGCAACGCGCATTCGACAAGCTGCACGCCCTTGGCGCCTTCGAGCAGCGTGTATTTGATACGGTGCATTCTCGCACGACATGGCGGATGAACATTTCCCACTGAACCTTGAAGCCGTTGTCGAACACCTGATAATCCGGCACCGGCTGCCAGGTGTCGTAGAAATCGATCGGCTGCTTGACGTCCGGATTCCAGACCGGACGCGGCGTGCCCTGTCTCGGCTGGATCACGCAATCGGTCAGTCCCGCCACCGCCGAGCCGTTCACGCCGTCGACCTGGAACGTGACGAGATCGTCGCGATAGACGCGCGTCACCCAGGACATGTTGATATGCGCGATCACGCCGCCTTCCAGTTCGAAGGTCGCGTAAGCCGCGTCGTCCGCGGTCGCCTTGTATTTCCTGTCGCTCTCGTCCCAGCGTTCGGGAATATGCGTGGCGCCAAGGCAAGACACGCTCTTCACCGGCGCGAAGGTGTTGTCCAGCACATAGCGCCAGTGGCAGACCATATCGAGGATGATGCCGCCGCCATCCTCTTCGCGATAATTCCAGGACGGCCGCTGCGCCGGCTGCACGTCGCCCTCGAACACCCAATAACCGAACTCGCCGCGCACCGAGACCATGCGGCCGAAGAAGCCGGAATCGCGCAGCATCTTGAGCTTGAGCAGTCCGGGCAGGAAAATCTTGTCCTGCACCACGCCGTGCTTCACGCCGGCCTTCTGCGCCGCCTTGTAGGCCTTCATTGCCGAGGCGAGGTCGGTCGCGATCGGCTTTTCGCAATAGACATGCTTGCCGGCGGCGATCGCCTTTTCCAGCAGCATCGGCCGCATCTGCGTAGTGCCGGCATCGAAGAAAATCTCGTCGTCGGGATTGAGCAGGGCCTTGTCGAGATCGGTCGCCCAGCGCGTGATGCCGTATTGCTGCGCGAGCGCGGAGACCTTTTCCGGGTTGCGCCCGATCAGGATCGGGTCGGGCATCACGCGGGTGCCGTCCGAAAGCAGCGTGCCGCCTTGCTGCCGGATGGCCAGAATCGAGCGAACCAGATGCTGGTTCGTGCCCATGCGGCCGGTCACGCCCGCCATGATGATGCCGATACGCCTTGTGCTCACGTCGCCAATTCCCGTGTCTGGTTGATGTGTGGTTGTGTGTTGTCCCGACGCCGAAGAGATCGCGGATCGACGCCGGACGCAAATCCGACCTGCGAAAGCGAGCCGATCTTCAGCGCGCCGTCACGCAGCGCAAGGCGCACCACGCCATCGCGCTCCTCGTAGAGATCGGGATGGGCGCTCGCGAAAGGCGCGGATTTCGTCCGCGCGGCGTCGCGGCGAAGCCGTCGACATAATGGTGTCCGTTGCGCTCCGCATGGGCGATGCCGTGAAAGGCGAGCAAAGCCGTATCCTGCTGCACGGCAAGACCGGCCTGGCAGGTGAGGTCTTCCGCCGCGAGGAAAGCCTGCGCCTTTCGCTCGCTGCGTCCATTTTGCCGCGCGCGCACCGTTCAGAAGCGACTTGTAGATGCCCTTGCAGGCCTTCGACGAAATGCCGCGATAGCCGAGCGCCAGCGCCTTCGGGAAGGTGTCGTAATCGCTTTCGCGCCTCGTCCACGATGAAGGCGATATTGCCGCCCGAGTTCGCCGAGCGGCGCATCGAAAGTGCGCTCGCGCGGCAACGGCTGCTCGATATAGAGCAGCCGCTGGCGCAATTCCGCCAGCGCCTTGTCATGGGTCAGCGCATCGCAAAGCGCCGTCAGCGATTCCGCTGTCGCATATTGCTCGTTGGCATCGAGCGTGGCGCGATAATCGATGCCGGCTCGAGCGCGCCGGCGATCGCGATCGAGCCGCGCGCGATCGGCGGCCGGATCGCCGGACAGCTTCAGCTTGAAATAGCGGCAGCCGGTGTCGCGATGGATGGCCGCGAGAGCTCTCGACTGCATCCATCATGCCGACGGTATGGCGCACCATCACCTGCTTGCCGCGGATGGCGGCTTTGCGAGATAGGCCGCGATCGACACGTCGTCGAGATCGGGCGTCAGCCGCGCATCGAGGCCGGCAATATTCTCGCGCAAGCCCGTGAACACATCGCGCCAGGTCACGCGCAGCAGCGCATCCAGCACAGCCTTGTCGATCTGCGCCGGGCCGAAGGCCGCGGCAAGACCCGGAATGCCCTCCCGCGCGCAGCGCGCCAAGGCCGCGTCATGACAGGCGGCATGCAGGCCGAAGGCGGTATCGAACGATCGAATGCGCCAGATACAGTTCGCGCGCGATCGCGAGCGCGCGGCGCAATTCGTCGACGGTCTGTTCGGGCGTCAGCGCCGGGTTCTTGTCGAACCATTTCGGCACCATCAATTCGGCGGTCACGCCCAAAGCCCGCGCGCCGGCTTCGGTCTCGATCTCGACCTGCAGAAAGACCTGCGGCGCGCCGGTCACCGTCACCGCGCCGAAGCGGAACGGGTGGCGGAACGTCAACGGCGCGCTCGAACCACGCGATATCGCGCACTCGCAATCGTGGCGGCGAGGATGCGGACATGAGCGGCCCGGAATGGCCCCAAGTCGACAAGGATGAGGTATTAACCGTTTGGTTAAATCCTAGAAATTGCCGCCTGCCGGGTCAAGCCTGTGGAGCCTCGCAACGCCACCGGCCGCCGGCAGCCAAGGCCCGATGGCCCGCATCGTGGAACTTTGCACAGGCGTGCTGCGTTGCAATAGGGTCATTGCCATGCCCGAGATCACGTCACCCACCCAGATCCTGCGCTATCCGACGCAAGTCCCGCCGACGCAAGTCCTGCCGTCGCAAGTCCTGCCGTCTCCGGTTCCGATCCGACGCGCAGCGCGCGGGCGCACTGAAAGCATCGTTCACGCCGAGGCGCCGCGCTTGCGAACCTCGACCGGACCGCGATCTTTCTCGACGTCGACGGCACGTTGCTCGATCTCGCACCGACCCCTCTGGAGGTCAGCGTACCGGCGCGTCTGCGCCATGCGCTCGCGAGCACTGAAAGTCGCGTCTCGGCGGCGCCATCGCCTTCATCAGCGGGCGCCCGATCGCGGAGATCGACCGCATCTTCGATCCGCTGCGGCTTCCCGCGGTCGGCGGACATGGCGCGGAAATCCGCTTCGCGCCCGACACGCGAGATCCGGCGCAGCCGCATCGCCACGCTCGACAACGATCTGCGCGAAGAATTCGCGCAGATCGTCGCAGCTCGATCCCGGCATCCTGGTCGAAGACAAGGGATTTTCGATCGCCATCCATTACCGCCTCGTCGCCGCAATTCGGCGGCGAGGTGATGAAGCATGTCGCTACCATCTGCCGGCACGAGCGCTGCGACTCGCTGGAAGTGCTGCCCGGCAAGCTCGTGGTCGAAATCAAGCCGAGCGGCTACGACAAGGGCACCGGGCTGCGCGAGCTGATGTCGAGTTCCGCCCTTCACCGGCCGCAAGCCGATTTTCATCGGCGACGATGTTACCGATCACGCCGCCTTCGCGGTGTTGCCCGATTTCGATGGCATCGGCTTTTCGGTCGGCGGCGCCGTGCCGGGGGCTGATTTTCAATTTCGACGGACCGCAGGACGTTCGGCTCTGGCTCGGAACGGCTTGGGCTCGAACAGCTCGGCGGAGCGGAGGCATGACCGATTACGGCCTCGACCTTGCGCTGATCGGCAACGGACGCACCGCCGCCCTGCTCGAGCCCGGCTCGCGCATCGTATGGTGGTGCTTTCCGCGCTTCGACAGCGATCCGGTTCTGTGCCGCCTGCTGGCCGGCGACGAGGAGAAGGGATTCACCGACGTCGTCGTCGGAGGGCCTGAAGGACGTCAAATCCGAATATCTGCGCAACACGCCGATCGTGGTCACCGAGCTGACCGACGAGAAAGGTGGCGTCGTTCGCATCACCGATTTCGCGCCGCGCTTCCAGAATCTCGACCGCATCTATCGCGCCCCGCAGCTGATACGCATCATCGAACCGGTCTCCGGGCTGCCGCGCATCACCATCCGCTTCCGCCCGACCAACAATTACGGCCATCCGATCCGCCAGCGCACGCTCGGCAGCAATCATATCCGCTATTGGGAAGCCGATACCCAGATCCGGCTCTCCACCGACGCGCCGCTCTCCTATATCGAGCGCGAGGCCTCGTTCGTGCTGACGCGGCCGCTGCATATGGTGCTCGGCGCCGACGAGCCGTTTCCCGCGGCGCTCGCCACCACCTGCCGCGACTTCCTCGAGCGCACGCGCGACTATTGGCGCGAATGGGTGCGCCGGCTCAACCTTTCCTATGACTGGCAGGACGCGATGATCCGCTCCGCCATCACGCTGAAGCTGTCGAATTTCGAGGAAACCGGCGGCATCATCGCCGCGCACACCACCTCGATTCCGGAATCGCCGGGCTCCGGCCGCACCTGGGATTATCGCTTCTGCTGGATGCGCGATGCCTATTTCGTGGTGAAGGCGCTGAACCGCATCGGCGCCACCCGCACGATGGAAGACTTCATCCTCTACATCATCAATCTGGTGTCCGACGAAGCCGAATTCATCCGTCCGGTCTATCAGCATCGTGCCGACCGATCCGATGGACGAGCGCATCGCGCCCAACCTGAAAGGCTTTCGCGGCGACGGACCGGTGCGCATCGGCAACGCCGCGGCGGAACAGGCGCAGCACGACACCTATGGCAGCATCATTCTCGCGGTGATGCCGATGTTCTTCGATCGCCGCCTGCCGAAGATGGGCGACGATACGCTGTTCCGCCTGCTCGAAGTGCTGGGCCGCAAGGCCGAACGGCTGGCGCTGACGCCCGACGCCGGCATCTGGGAATATCGCGGACGCCAGCGCGTGCACACCCATTCCGTCGCCATGAGCTGGGCCGGCTGCAACCGCCTCGCCGCGATCGCGCAGCGGCTGGGCTTCGCGGAGGCCGCTATCCACTGGAACGATGTCGCCGAACGCCTGCATGCGGCGATGATGGAGAATGCCTGGAATGAAAAGCGCGGCGCCTTCACCGCCGCTTTCGGCGGCGAGGATCTCGATGCCAGCGTGCTTGCTGCTGCATGAACTCGGCGCCGTCGAGGCCGCCGATCCGCGCTTCGTGTCCACGGTCGCTGCGACCGAGCGCGAATTGCTGCGCGGCAATCATGTCATGCGCTATGCGAGCCCGGACGATTTCGGCCTGCCGGAAGGCGAATTCCTGATCTGCCGATTCTGGCTGATCGACGCCTGGTGGGCGCTGGGGCGCAAGCAGGAAGCGCGCGAATTGTTCGCCGATGCGCTGCAATACCGCAACCGCTACGGACTTGCTGGCGGAGCATATCCACATGCAGACCGGCGCGATGTGGGGCAATTTCCCGCAGACCTATTCGATGGCGGGTCTGATACTCACCGCGATGCGTCTGTCGCGCAGCTGGGAGGATCGCTATTGGCGCGGCTAGTCGTCGTATCGAACCGTGTTTCCGCACCGAAATCGGGCACCCGCGCCGGCGGCCTCGAAGTCGCGGTCATGGCGTCGCTCAAGCGCAATCCGGGCATCTGGTTCGGCTGGAGCGGACGCGTGTCGGAGACCGCGCTGGAGACGCGCCGGATCGACCGAGGCGACATCTCCTACATCCTCACCGACCTGCCGACGGAAGCCTATAACGAGTTCTATTACGGCTATGCCAACCGGGTGCTGTGGCCGATCCTGCATTACCGGTTGGACCTCGCGGAATTCTCGCGGCAGGACCTGTCCGGCTATACCAAGGTCAACGAGCATTTCGCCGACGGAGCTGCACAAGATCCTGGAGCCCGACGACGTCGTCTGGGTGCATGATTATCATTTCCTGCTGCTCGCCAAGGCCTTGCGCGAACTCGGTCACAAGAACCGCATCGGCTTTTTCCTGCACACGCCGTTTCCGCCGGTGGAGATCATCACCGGCCTGCCGCATCACGAGCGCGTCGTTTCCGCCTTGTGCGAATACGATCTGGTCGGCTTCCAGACCGACACCGATGCCACGAATTTCGCGCGCTATGTCGAGAGCGAATGCCATCATCCGGGAGACCGCACAAGCGGCTACGAGACCGGCGAGCGCGTCATGCGCATCGGCAGCTTCGCCGGTCGGCGTCGAAGCGGAAAGTTTCGCCAAGATGGCCCGGCGCGCCATCAAGTCATCCTTTGTCTGCCGGCGTGCTTTCGTCGCTGTCCGGCCGCGCCATGATCATCGGCGTCGACCGCCTCGATTATTCGAAGGGAATCGGAAACCGCATTGTCGCGTTCGAGCGCTTTCTCGAGCAGTCATCCGGATTGGCGCAACAACGTCACCTATCTCCAGATCACGCCGAAAAGCCGCTCCGCGATCCCGGAATATAACGACATGGAGCGCGATGTCTCGGCCGTGGTCGGGCGCGTGAACGGAAAATACGGCGAAGCCTCCTGGACGCCGGTGCGCTACGTCAATCGCGCCCATACCCGCACCGCGCTCGCCGGGCTCTATCGCGGATCGCGCGCCGCGCTGGTGACGCCGTTGCGCGACGGCATGAATCTGGTGGCCAAGGAATTCGTCGCGGCGCAGGACCCGGAAGATCCCGGCGTGCTGATCCTGTCGCGCTTTGCCGGCGCCGCGGTCGAATGCAAACCCGCGCTGCTGGTGAACCCCTACGATTCGGAAAGCGTCGCGGCCGCCATCTACCGCGCCTTGTCGATGCCGCTCGAGGAGCGGCAAGCCCGCCAGGAAGCGCTGTTTCGCATCGTGTGCGAGAACGACATTCAGCACTGGCCGGACCGCTTCCTGTCGGCGCTGACCGGATCGGAGACGCTGGAACGTGCCGCCCCGAGGCGATCCGGCATCGGCCCGGCATTTTCACGGGCGGCGGCCGCGATGCGGCGAATGTCCGCGTCGCGATCTCGATAGCTCACTTCGGCAGACATATCTCCAGCACGCGCGCGACATGCCGCGCCTCGCGGCCGGTGCCGTCGCGAATCTGATGCCGGCATGAAGTGCCGTCGGCGATCATGATCGCGTCGTCCGAGGCCTTGCGCACGCCGGCAGCAGCAACATTCCGCCCATCGCAAGCGACGCATCGATGGTTTCGGCACCATTGCCGAACATGCCCGCCATTCCGCAGCAGCCGGTCTCGACTGCGAGGTCGCGGCACGAGCTTGAGCGCGGTCCGCACGAAAACTTTGGTCCAGACGATTGCTGCTGCAGCTTTACAAATTCATTTTTTAGAATACTTCTAATCTGTAAAAGGGGAGTCCAATCATCATGCTTTCGCTTCGAGCGGCCCGGCTGTGGCTTGTTTTTGCGGTCCTGCTATCTCCAAGTGCTGCGGTTCCGCAGGTCCAGGGCGACAAACCCGCGAGCGACCCCCAAACTCACGGGAGCCTCGCGGACTTCATCCATGGTGCGCCGTCTCAGCCCACGGAATCCTGGCTCCGCGCAGCCGGAGGACGGATATACGACAATTGGTGGGACGCGCTCGATCGCAAGAAGCCCGAAGGCACCCATCCAGCCTATCCGAAGGCAGGAAAGCGCGCGGGCACCAACACATGGCGCTGCGTGGAATGTCATGGCTGGGACTATAACGGAAAGGACGGGCTATATGGCAGCGGCGAGCGCTACACCGGAATCAAAGGCATTCGCCAGGCCGCCGGGCGCGACGTCAATCGCATAATGACTTTGCTGCGAAGCCAGCCGCACAATTACAGCCAATCCATGATCAACGACGAGGAATTGCGCCGCCTCGCGATCTTCGTGAGCCGTGGGCAGGACAATACCGACCGTTACATCGACCTGAAATCCGGCAAGGTAAAAGGCGATGCGCAGCGCGGCGCCGGCCTGTTCCAAACGACGTGTGCGGCCTGTCACGGATTTGACGGACGAGTCCTCAATTGGGGCACCGCCGAAGAACCTGCATTTATCGGCACCGAGGCAATCAAGTTTCCGCACGAAGTTCTGCACAAAATCCGCAACGCGCATCCGGGCGCGGCGATGATAAACCTGCGTGGCTTTCCGTTGAAGGACGCGATCGACATCCTCGCTTACACTCGGACTCTGCCGGCAAAATAACCAGGCAGTCGGGCGGCGATCCACCTTGTTCAGCTTTCGACCGCTTTGACATTCCTGCTTTCGGAAAATCTGTTTGTCGTCGTGACGTTTCGACAGACGACGGCTCTTCCTGCGTGCTTTCATCGAGGCCAGGCACCCGTCAGTCGTGTCCTGCGCTTTGCCGCCAGCCATAGGAAGCAAGCGCCGCCGAAGCCACCGTCGGCCGCTCCCGAAGCGATCCAGATCGGCCCCAGCATGAAGATTGCGATAGCGCCCTGCCCGCAATTCGTCGCGACGCAAGCGCTGAAGAACAGGAAGGGAAAGCAAATCAGAGTGACGATAACGAGCGCCGTGCTGATCCAGATTCTGCGCCGCCCCGATCGCACGCGGGACAGCCAGGGCACGACGGGAAAGCCGAGCGACAGAACCAGCATCAGGTATATCAAAGCGTCGAGCATCGCGCGCAGGATACAGAAGGCGGCGACCCTAAGCCAGGCACCCTGCCAGCACGCGCGCGACATGCAGCGCCTCGCGCCCGGTGCCGTCGTGGATCTGGTGCCGGCATGAGGTGCCGTCGGCGACGATGATCGCGTCGTCCGGCGCCTTGCGCACCGCCGGCAGCAGCGACAATTCGCCCATCGCCAGCGACACGTCGATGGTGTCGGCGCCATAGCCGAACGCGCCCGCCATGCCGCAGCAGCTCGATTCGATCGGTCTCGACCTTCAGATCGGGCACGAGCCCGAGCACGGTCTGCACCGGGCCGAAGGCGTCGAACGCCTTCTGATGGCAATGGCCGTGCAGCAGCGCGCGCTGGTTCGCCGGATTTGAGCTTCAGGTTCAGCCGCCCGGCCTTGTGCTCGCGCGCCAGGAATTCCTCGAAGGTGAGCGCCAGTTGCGACAGCTTGCTGCGCCGCATCCGATTTCACCAGCGCCGGAATCTCGTCGCGGAAGGACAGAATGCAGCTCGGCTCGAGCCCGATCACCGGAATGCCCTGCGTCGACGAACGGCTGCAGCGCGGCGAGCGTGCGCTCGGCTTCCTCGCGCGCCTGCTTCACGGCGCCGACCGACAGGAAAGTGCGCCCGCAGCAGAGCGGCCGCTCTTTTTCGTCCGGCGGGCTTTGCGACCTGCACGCGATAGCCCGCCGCCTGCAGCACCGCGATCGCGGCGTCGAGATTTTCGCGCTCGAAATAGCGATTGAAGGTGTCGGCGAAGAGGATGACCTGGTCATTCCGGTCGCGCCGTCAGGCGCGACCCTGATCCAACGGCGTGGATGTCCGGGTCGCCGCTGCGCAGCGTCCGGAATCGCGAAACACATCCCGCCGCCATGTCGGCAAGCTGCGCCGCGCCGAAAATCCCGCGATCGCCTCCGACAGCCAAGCCGCGCCGGGCATCGCGTTGCGCGCGTTGAGCAGCCACGGCACTTTCGCGGCGTAAGGCGCATAGCGCGGCAGCCAGCCGATCAGCCGATCGCGCAGCGAGAAGCCGAACCGCGCGGCGCGCGCCGCCATGCACCTCGATCTTCATGCGCGCCATGTCGACGCCGGTCGGGCATTCGCGCCGGCAGGCCTTGCAGGAGACGCAGAGCTTCATCGTCTCCGCCATCTCGTCGGAGGTCAGCGCATCCGGGCCGAGCTGGCCGGTGACGGCGAGCCGCAGCGAATTGGCGCGCCCGCGCGTGACGTCGCGCTCGTCGCGGGTGACGCGATAGCTCGGGCACATCACGCCGCCTTCGATCTTGCGGCAGGCGCCGTTGTTGTTGCACATCTCGACCGCGCCCTGGAATCCGCCGCCCGCGCCCGGCCAGGCCGACCAGTCGAGCTGCGTCGTCGATCGCCTCGCCGCGATAGCCGGGCTTGAAGCGGAAATAATTGCGGTCGTCGAATTTCGGCGCGTGCACGATCTTGCCGGGATTGAACAGGCCCTTCGGATCGAAGCGCGCCTTCACCTCCTCGAAGGCGCGCACGAGCCGCTTGCCGAACATGAATTCGTGAAACTCGGAGCGCACGATGCCGTCGCCATGCTCGCCGGAATGCGAGCCCTTGTAGTCGCGCACCATCGCGAAGGCTTCCTCGGCGATCGCGCGCATCGCCTTGACGTCCTTGTCGAGCCGCAGATTGAGCACCGGGCGCACATGCAGGCAGCCGACGCAGGCATGCGCGTACCAGGTGCCGCGCGTGCCGTGCTTCTCGAACACGTCCGTCAGCCGCTGCGGTGTATTCGGCGAGATGCTCGAGCGGCACCGCGCAATCCTCGACGAAGGAGACCGGCTTGCCCTCCTCCTTCATCGACATCATGATGTTGAGGCCGGAGGTGCGCACCTCGGTGATCGCGGTCTGCAAGGCGGGATCGAGAATCTCGACCACGCCGCCCTGCTTGCGCGCCCGGCTTGTCGAAGCCATAGCCGAGATCGCCCATCAGTTCGGAAAGCTGCTTCAGCCGGCGCAGATTCTCGTCCTGATCGTCCTCGCCGAATTCGACCAGCAGGATCGCATCCGGCTTGCCGCGCACGAAACGCTCCAGCGTCGGACGGAACATCGCGATCTCGCCGGCCAGCTCGATCATGGTGCGGTCGATCAGTTCGACCGCGATCGGCTTCAGCCGGACGATGTGCTGGGCCGCATCCATCGCATCGTAGAAGCGGCCGAAATGGCAGGCGCCGACCGCGCGGCGTGCCGAGCAGCGGCGCCAGCTTCAGTTCGACCTTGGTGGTGAAGCCGAGCGTGCCTTCGGAGCCGACCAGGATATGAGCGAGGTTGAGGTCATTGCGTCCGGGCAGGAGACGTATCGAGATTGTAGCCGCCGACCCGGCGCTGCACCTTCGGGAAAGCGCGCCACGATTTCGTCGGCTTCGCGCGCGCCGAGCGCCAGCAGATCGCGGGCGAGGCCGAACATCGGCGACGACGGCGCGAATTCGGCCAGATCAGCGCGACGCAGGACCGAAATGTCTGGGTCCGACCATCGGCGAGCAACGCATCCACGGAAATCACATTCTCGCGCGTGTTGCCGTAGCGCAGCGAGCGCGCGCCGCAGGAATTGTTGCCGGTCATGCCGCCGATGGTGGCGCGCGAGGCGGTCGAAATATCGACCGGAAACCACAGGCCGTGGGCTTTGAGCGCGCGGTTGAGATCGTCGAGCACGATGCCCGGGCTCGACCACGCAGCGCCTGTTTTCGACGTCCAGCTCGATGATTGCGTTCAGATATTTCGAGCAATCGATGACGAGCGCATGCGTTCACCGTCTGCCCGCATTGCGAGGTGCCGCCGCCGCGCGCCAGCACCGAGACGCCCTCCTCGCGCGCGATCGCGATCGCGCGTGCGGCATCGTCCATGCTGCGCGGCGTCACCACGCCCAGCGGCATCATCTGGTAATGGGAGGCATCGGTGGCGTAGCGGCCGCGCGTGAAGCGGTCGAATTGGACCTCGCCCGCGACCTCGGATTTCAGCCGCCGTTCGAGCCCCGGCCGCAATGTGTCAGGCAAACGTTACTTCCTCCCGGCGCCCAAAGCTTCGCAACAGCGGCTCGATAACCCGGCCTTATAAGCCTTTGGCTATCACGCCATACGAGCTTTGCACTTGACCGGACTGTTGCATTCGGTGTTCATCCCGGCAAGTTCGGGCCGCACTCGGCGGCCTTTTCGCCTTCAAGCCAAGCCACTGATTTCCCGGAGCTTTTGACGATGGCCCAGAATTCTTCGCGCGCCGCCGGACGCCACTTCCTGCAGATCCCCGGACCGACGCCGGTGCCGGATCGCGTCCTGCGCGCGCTCGACAGGCCGGTGATCGATCATCGCGGGCCGGAATTCGCGAAGATGGCCAAGAAGGCGCTGGAAGGCATCAAGACCATCTTCAAGACCGCCAACCCGGTCATCATCTACACCGCGACCGGCACCGGCGCCTGGGAGGCTGCCCTCGTCAACACGCTGTCGCCTGGCGACAAGGTGCTGATGGTGGAGACCGGCCAGTTCGCGACGCTGTGGAAGAAGATGGCCGAACAGGCTCGGCCTCAAGCCCGAATTCATCGAGACCGACTGGCGCATCGGCGCCGATCCGGCGCTGATCGAAGCGCGATCTGCGCAAGGACAAGAACAAGGAGATCAAGGCGGTCTGCGTGCTGCACAACGAAACCTCGACCGGCTGCTCGTCGCCGATCGCCGAGATCCGCAAGGCGATCGACGCCGCCGGGCATCCGGCGCTGTATCTGGTCGACACCATCTCCTCGCTCGCCTCGACCGACTACCGTCACGACGAATGGGGCGTCGACGTCGCGGTCGGCGGCGCGCAGAAGGGCCTGATGCTGCCGCCCGGCATGTCGTTCAACGCGCTCAGCGACGAAGGCGCTCGAGGCCAACAAGACCTCGAACCTGCCGAAGTCGTTCTTCGCCTGGGACGACATGCTGAACATGAACAAGGTCGGCTTCTTCCCGTACACCCCGGCGACGCTGATGCTTGGCGGCCTCGTCGAAGGCATCGAGATGCTGCACGAGGAAGGCCTCGACAACGTGTTCGCGCGTCACGACCGGCTGGGCGAAGCCGTACGCCGCGCGGTGAAGCATTGGGGCCTTGAAATCATCTGCCGCGATCCGAAATATTACTCGTCGACCGTCACTGCGATCCTGCTGCCGGAAGGCCATGACGCCGATGCGTTCCGCGCGCTCGCGCTCGAGCACTTCAACATTTCCTATGGTGCGAGCTTCGGCCCCTTTGCCGGCAAGTATTTCCGCATCGGCCATCTCGGCGACACCAACGACGCCACCATCATCGGCGCGCTGGCCGCAACCGAAATGGCGCTGGCGCTCGCCGGCGTTCCGCACAAGAAGGGCGGCGTGCAGGCGGCGATGGATTATTTCGTTTCCGCGCATGCGACCCCGGCGCGGGTGGCGGCGGAGTAGCCAGATCATTCCGTCGCGCCCGCGCGAAGAGCGAGGGCAGTCGAGGCCGACACGAGCTTCACGCAACTCCTCGTCCGCTCTCGCGGACGATGACATCTGCAGCGGTGAGAGGTTATTGCGATCTGCGGTATCTTCGCCGCCTTGGCCAGCGCGACCGTCGCAGCCACGTCGTCGCGGAAGAACTTCGCGAATTCGGCCCGGCTGCCCGGCATCGGCTGCACGCCGAGCTGTCGCAAAGCGCGCCTGCACCGCAGGCGCTTCGAGCGCCTTGGCGATCTCGCGATACAGCCGGTCGACGATCGCGGGCGGCGTATTCGCCGGCACATAGACGCCCGTGTAGAACGGATAGACCGATTCCGGCGGCAGCCCGAGCTCGACCGTGGTCGGCGTATCCGGCAGCGCCGGCATCGCGCTTGTGCGCGCTGACCGCGAGCGGAACGAGCTTGCCGTCCTTGATCAGCGGCAGCGTGGTGGCGGTGAGCTGCACGCTGAAATCCGAGCGGTCCGCCACGACGTCGGTCACCGCCTCGGCTGCACCCTTGAACGGAAGATGCTGCGCCTCGAAGCCGCCGGCCGTGCGCAGCCGTTCGCCGCCGAAATGCGAGGCCGATCCGACGCCGACGGACGAATAATTCAGCGAGCCCGGCTTCGCCTTGCCGGCGGCGATCATGTCCTTCAGCGTCTTGTAGCCCTTGCCGGGCGAGGTCACGATCACCAGCGGCTGCTGCCCGAGCGAGATCACCGGAATGAAGTCGTTGAAAGTATCGTAGGGCAGCTTCGAATGCATCGCATGCGCGGTATTGAGCGCGCCATAGGCGAGAATCGTGTAGCCGTCAGGCGCCGATTTCGCGACCGCGTTGGCGCCGATGGTGCCGCCGGCACCGGGACGGTTTTCCACCACGATCGGGCTGACCGACCTGCCTGCTCACCTGGTCCATCACCACGCGCGCGATCAGATCGCTCGCGCTGCCGGCGCCGAGCGGCACCACTGCGGTGATCGGCTTTTGTCGGCCAGTCCTGGGCGAGTGCAGGAGCCGCAGCAAAACAGGTCGAAGCAAAAAGGATGACTGCCGAACAGCCGGCGAATTCTCGCAAGAGAATTTTTCGGCATAAGGCATTCGCAAAAGACATGGGGCGTTTCCTTGCTTCCTCACCTGACCGTCGTCCGTCGGACGGAGCCCACGATTCTTCGGCCGTGTTAGAGTGAAGGCTAGCACGCGCCGGCCGGGGACGGGAGGCCTTTGAAAGCGCCGGCTAATAGGTCTCGACGTGATAGCGCCCCTGCGCGCGCATGTCGGAGCGCAACGCCGCCCAGTCGAGGCCGCGAGCCGCGGCAGATATCGGCCATGCGCCTCGTCGACGCCGCTCTCCATGCCCTTCAGGCCGCAGATATAGATGTGCGTTTTTTCATGCTTCAGAAAAACCGACACCTCGTCGGCGGTCGCGCGCATGCGGTCCTGCACATAGGTCTTCGGCTCGCCCGGCACGCGCGAATAGGCGAAATGCTTGCGAAGCAGCCCGTCCGGCACCTTCTGCAGCGGTCCGAAATAAGGCAATTCCTCCGGCCTGCGCGCGCCGAAGAAGATCATCATGCGGCCGGGCGCATCGCGCATGGTGCGGCGACGTCGTTCGGTGAAGCCGCGGAACGGCGCCGAGCCGGTGCCGGTGCAGATCATGATGATGTTGGCGGAAGGATCGTCCGGCATCAGGAACGTGGCGCCGAACGGTCCCGTCACCTGAACCTTGTCGCCCTTCTTCAGATCGCAGAGATAGTTCGAGCACAGACCCTGCGGCTCGCGCTTCACGGTCAGCGCGAGATTGTTGTGTCTTCGGCTTCTCGCCGTCGCGCGGGCTCGCGACCGAATAGAGCCGGATCACATGCGGCTTGCCGTTGGCGTCGCTGCCGGGCGGCACGATGCCGATGCTCTGACCTTCCAGCACCGGGAAGTGACGTGTCGCCGAAATCCAGAATGATGTGGCGCACGTCGTTATCGGCATCCGGCGTCGGTGAGACGGAAATTGCCCATCACGGTCGCGATCGCCGGACGGCTGCGATTGTAGAGATTGATCGTCGGCTTGCTGGCCGATTTCGGCGCGATGCTCTTGCCGCCGCTGCCGGAATGCGCTTCGGCGATCAGCCTGGCGGCTTCGTCGTCCTCGGCCTCGCTGCCGACTTCGCCGGACGCCACCTCTTCCTGCGCCGGCAATTCCTGCCAGCCGAACTGGTCGTCGAGGCTATAGGCGGTCGGTGACGATCCGCCAATTGTCGATCGATCCGGTCGGACATGGCGAAATGCAGTCGAGGCAGAAATTGCACTTGTCCGCATCGACGACATAGTTGTTGTCGTCATGCGTGATCGCATCGACCGGACAGGTCTCCTCGCAGGTGTTGCAGCGGATGCAGATCTCCGGATCGATGAGATGCTGCTTGTGCGGGGATGTGGTTGTTGCTGCGTCCATTGGATTGATCCGTCGCTACGCGATCATCCCGCCCCTCCTGGGAGGCAGGGTCGGCGCTAAGCGAGCGATCGCGAATGCGCAGCCGGGGTGGGGCTCGACTTCCGGCAAGCCCACTCCTTCGAGCCGCTTCGCTGTCGCCATCCTCCTCCAGGATGAGGTCGAGAGCGCATGCGGCGATCAGCTACGCCGCGATCTTCACGTATTCGAAGTCGCCCGGCTTGTTGTCGATGCCGACCTTCGGCGGCGAAATCCAGCCGGCGTACTTTGCCGGGCTCGGTCACCGGCTTCATCAGTGCCTCGATAAAGTCGCCGTCCTGCCTTCGACGGCAGCCACTGATCGCGCGATCTTCGCCCAGTCAGCATCGCTCAGGATCGATGCCGGTCGGGCGAGGCATGCGTATCCTTGAACTCGCCGACATGCCGGTGGAAGGCGACATGCGGCAATTCGAGACGGAAATTCACGCCGGTCTTCTCGATCACCTTGTTCCAGCGATCGACGCCCTTGGCGCAATCGGCGGTGTAATCGTCGCGCAGCCGCATGTTGAGCGCGGTCAGCGCCGGCTCGTCGACGCGCTTGATCTCGCCATTCACCATCTTCAGCACCGGATAGGTATCGTTGGTCAGCCGATGATCGTCCTGAATGCGGGTCTCCTGATAGCGGCCCTTGATGCCGTTGTTGTAGGCGTTCGCGGCATTGGTCGAGACCTCGGAGCCGAACAGATCGAGCGACAGCGAGTAATGCAGGTTCAGCTTCTTCTGGATCGTCGGCAGATCGATGACGCCGAGCTTGCGCACCTTCTCGATCTCGTTCGGATCCTCGATGCCGGCAGCCTTCATCGCCTCGCAGGTGCGCTGCACGGTGCGCGAGATGCCGGTCTCGCCGACGAACATGTGATGGGCTTCCTCGGTCAGCATGAAGCGGCAGGTGCGCGACAGCGGATCGAAGCCGGATTGCGCGAGGCTTTCGAGCTGCATCTTGCCGTCGCGGTCGGTGAAGAACGTGAACATGAAGAACGACAGCCAGTCCGGCGTCGCCTCGTTGAAGGCGCCGAGCATGCGCGGCGCTTCCGCCGAACCGGAGCGGCGGCGCAGCAAATCCTCGGCCTCGTCGCGGCCGTCGCGGCCGAAATACTTGTGCAGCAGATAGACCATCGCCCACAGGTGACGGCCTTCCTCGACATTGACCTGGAACAGGTTGCGCATGTCGTAGAGCGAGGGCGCGGTCTTGCCGAGATGGCGCTGCTGTTCGACCGAGGCCGGCTCGGTGTCGCCCTGGATCACGATCAGACGGCGCAGCAGCGCGCGGTGCTCGCCCGGCACTTCCTGCCAGGCCGGCTCGCCGAGATGCTGGCCGAAATTGACCTTGCGGCCTTCTTCCGCCGGCGCCAGCAGCACGCCCCAGCGATATTCCGGCATGCGCACGTAATCGAACTTGGCCCAGCCCTTCGGATCGACCGAGACCGCGGTGCGCAGATAGACGAGCGATTGCTGAAAGCCTTCCGGCCCCATGTCCTGCCACCAGCTCAGGTAACCGGGATGCCAGGTTTCCAGCGCCTTCAAGACGCGGGCGTCCTCGGTGAGCCCGACATTGTTCGGGATGCGGGTCGAGTAATCGACATTCATGATGTTCATGGGACGCTCCTCTTATTTTCTAAACGCGCCGCGTATCGAATACCGGCTTCTGTCCGGTGCCGTAGCGGCGCAGCGCGCCTTCCTCGCCGACCGCGTTCGGCCGCTGGAAGATCCAGTTCTGCCAGGCGGTCAGCCGCGCGAAGATTTTCGATTCCATCGTCTCCGGCCCGCCGAAGCGCAGATTCGCTTCGAGACCGGTGAGTCCGTCGGGTGAGAAGCTCGCGCGCTCCTCCAGGAAGATGCGGATTTCGTCTTCCCAATCGATGTCGTCGAACGCGAAGGTGACGAGACCGAGCTTCTCGGCGCTCTCCGCGTCGAGCATCTCGCCGATCTTCGCCTTCGCGGCATCGAGCGAGCCTGGTCTTCGAGGAAGCGGCTTTCCAGACGGCTGATGCCGTTCGGCATCGGATAGGCGCCGAAATTCGCTGCGCTCAGCGCGATCGCGGCCGGCGGCCGGTTGCCGCCATTGAGCTGGCCGATCAGCATGTAGGAGCGGTCGCAGGCGAGCACGATTTCGGCGAGCGTGCCGGCAAAGCAGGAGCCGGGCTCGACGATCGCGACCAGCGAGCGCGAGGTGAGATCGACGCGCTTCAGCACGCGCTTCCAGTAGAGCCGGATTTCGCGCGCCAGCCAGTTCGACTGGTTGGCGTCGAGGAACGCGTCGTAGGCCAGCACCTGCGCCGGATCGCCTTCCGACTTGAACACGATGACGGCGATGTCGCCTTCATTCGAGCGCAGATCGAGGATGGCGTCGTCGAGCTCGCGCGCGAGCCGCAGCGGCCAGAACTCGGCGCCGAGCTTCTGTCATCTCCTCGACATTTGCCGGCGGCGGCAGATCGGGCCCGCGCAGCGTGATGGTGGCGATGCGCTCGGCGCGATCGATCGCGACCGTGACGGATTGATATTCGACAAGTGTCGCCGTTCCACCGTTCGTTTCAGCGGCGTCAGCGCAACGCCCTTCACGCCGGAGGGTCGATCCGATTTCGCGGCGAATTCCTTTGCGCGCGGGCCTGACGATCTCGTCCAGTTTCGGCGCCGCAACGATTTCGTCGACCAGCCGCCAGTCGACCGCGCGCTTGCCCTTCACGCCTTCTTCGGTCGTGCAGAACACGTCGGCATGGTCGCGGCGAACCTTGCGCTTGTCGGTGACGCGCGTCAGCCCGCCGGTGCCGGGCAGCACCGCCAGCAGCGGCAATTCCGGCAGCGACACCGCCGACGAGCCGTCGTCCACCAGCATGATGTGATCGGCCGCGAGCGCCAGCTCATAGCCGCCGCCGGCGCAGAGCCGGTGACGACGCAGATGGTCTTCTGTCCCGAGAATCTCGCTGGAATCCTCGATGCCGTTGCGGGTCTCGTTGGTGAACTTGCAGAAATTCACCTTGTCGGCATGGGTCGAGCCGGCCAGCATGCGGATATTGGCGCCGGCGCAGAACACGCGCGGCTTGCCGGAGCGCAGCAGCACGACCTTCACTTCGGGATGCTCGAAGCGCAGCCGCTGCAGCGCGTCGGCCAGCTCGATATCGACGCCGAGGTCGTAGGAATTGAGCTTCAGCTCATAGCCTTCGAACAGGCCGCCCTTCTCGTCGACGTCCATGGCGAGCGTGGCGACATCGCCGTCGACCGACAATTTCCAGTGCCGGTAGCGCGAGGGATCGGTCTCAAAACCTATACGAGTCAAGCCGTTAGCGAGCTTTCGAGCGTACCTCGGCCATCCCTGGACCCCGTTTTTCCGTGGGTTTATAAGATGCACTATAGTGCATCTTGCTTTCGAGTCCAGTGGAATCTTTGAAGCAGCTCCAGAACAGGGCCGACCAAGCCGCGATATTCGAGCATCATGCGGCGCGAGAAGTGCTCCCGATCATCCCGCAGAACGCGGCCGACAAAGTCCGTGATCGCCTTCAGCGTCACCTCGGCGCCCTCGCGATGCGGCTGATGCTTCACGCCCGGCAACAGCGCGACCTCGACCGGGCAATAGCATTCCTCCTTCGCGATCTCGATCTGGCGCGCCGTGCCGTATTGATCGTCCTCGCCCTGCACGATCAGGATCGGCACGCGGATATAGGCGAGCTCTTCGGAGATATCCCATTGCCGAAAATCGTTTTCGAGCCAGACATCGTTCCAGCCGCGGAACGCCATATCGACATTCGGATGATACTTGCGCGAGCCGCGCGCGCAGATCGCCGTTATTGTAGGCCTCGCGCGCCTCGGCGATCGACTTCACGCTGACATCTTCCACGATGAAATGCGGCGCCATCAGCACGAGCCCGCAGCACCCGATGATCCTGATGCGTGCCGGCATAGATCGCCGCGATCGAAGCACCGTCGCTGTGACCGAGCAGAATGCCGCGCTGAAATCCGATCGCGTCCAGCAGCCGCGGCAGACTCGTCCTGCGCTTCCTCATGCATGTAGCTGATCGGCCGCGGCAAGCTTCACCGGGCTCGACTTGCCGTAACCTGCGCGCGAATAGACGAACACGCCGCAGCCGGTCGCGGCCGCGACCTTGTCCGGAAAATCGCCCCACATGCCGACGCAGCCCAGGCCCTCATGCAGCATCACGATGGTCGGCGCCGCATCGGGGCGCGGCCCGATCATGCGATATTCCAGCTTTTCCGGGCCCAAATCGAGCATGCCCTGGTCGGCCAGCGCCGTCATTTCGTCCACTCCGCCACGCGTTTGAACAAGTCGTTTGCGCTCTGCTCGACGGTCTTGCCCGAGGTGTCGAGCTCGCGCTTCGGCCTGCGCATAATCCTGCGACCGCGCATCGAGAATGGCCACGAGATCGGCCATCGCCTCGCGATTTTCCGACATCGGCCGGAAATCGCCCTGCGCCATCACGCGGTTCATATGCTCCTGCGGCTGCGCCTTCACCCACACCGTATGGGCCCGACGCAACAGCAGCGCATAGGTATCGGGGCTCGACACGATGCCGCCGGCGGTCGCGATCACCACCTTGTCGTGATCGGCAATCACCTTCTCCAGCGACGCGCGCTCGTAGCGGCGGAAGGTCGACACGCCGGACAATCTCGATCAGCATCGAGATGCTGGCGCCGTATTCCTGCTCGACCAGCGGTTGAGTTCGATGAAAGGATATCCGAGCCGCTCCGCCAGCATGCGGCCGAGCGTCGATTTGCCGGCGCCGCGCAGACCGACGAGCCCGATGCGATGTGCGCGTTCGGATTGCGCGCCTTCGACGACGCGCGCTTCGATCGATTGTTCGAGCGAGGGCCATTCGGCGGGCGACAAGCCGATTGACGAGATCGACGATGCGGCTCAGCCGCTCATGGCGATCGTCATGCGGAATGAATGCGGTGAGCGGCGCTTCCAGCGCGTCGGCAATCGCCTTCAGGACAATCAGCGAAGGGTTGCCATAGCCGCCTTCGATCTGCGCCAGATAGCGAACCGAAATCCCGGAATCGGAGGCCAATTGGCGCCGCGTGATGCCCCGTCTGGCGCGGCCGCGCCGGACCAGGCGTCCGACCTCGGCGGCGAAGGCAATGCTCGTAGAAGTCTCGTTGCTCGCGCCGGGAACTGTCTTTTCGCGATTGGTCTCGATGGTCTCTGGCAAATTGATTCCTCAAGGATATCGACATGCACAATAATGCATGTCGAGCCAACCGCAACCGTCCCGGTCCGGGGAACTTGCCTTATTTTATCGCCGCACCGGCTTCGGTTCTCCGGTCAGACTCCCAGATAGCGATGCTGCACATCGGGGACCGCGGCGAGTTCACGCGAGCTGCCGCTCCATACGGTGCGGCCGCGCTCGATCATGTAATGGCGATCGGCGATGGCGATCAGCGCCGCCACATTCTTGTCGATCACCAGGATCGATTGTCCGGCCTGCTTCAGCTGCGTCAGGCATTGCCAGATTTCCTGCCGGATCAGCGGTGCAAGCCCTTCGGTCGCCTCATCCAGAATGAGCAGGCGCGGATTGGTCATCAGCGCGCGGCCGACCGCCAGCATCTGCTGCTCGCCGCCCGAGAGCAGATTGCCCATCTGGTTTGCGCGTTCGGCAAGGCGCGGAAACAATTCGACCACGCTGTCATAGGTCCAGGGCTTTGCCGCGCCCGAGGTGTTGGCCGCGGTCGCAACCAGATTTTCGCGCACCGTAAGATTCGGGAAAATCTGCCGGCCTTCCGGCACGAGGCCGACGCCGAGCTTCGCCACCCGATACGACGCAAGCCCGCGAATATCCTTGTTGCCGAAGCGGATGGTGCCGGCGCGCGCCGGTGTCAGCCCCATGATGGAACGCACGGTGGTGGTCTTGCCCATGCCGTTTCGGCCCATCAGCGTGACCATTTCGCCCGCGCCAATCGCAAGCGACAGCCCGAACAGCACCTGGCTGCGGCCGTAGCAGGTCTCGATGCCGGAGATTTCGAGCAAGGGTTCAGCCATGCACGGCCTCCTGCTCACCGAGATAGGCCTGCCGCACCTCCGGATTGGCACGGATGTCCGCCGGCAGACCGGTTGCAATCACCCGGCCATAGACCAGGACCGAGATGCGGTCGGCGAGCGCGAACACCGCTTCCATGTCGTGCTCGATCAGAAGGATCGTATATTCCTTCTTCAGTTCGAGCAGGGTCTTCACCATGCGCGCCGATTCCTCCGGCCCCATGCCGGCCATCGGCTCGTCGAGCAGCAGCATGCGGGGCTTGGTGGCGAGCGCCATCGCGATTTCGAGCTGACGGTGCTCGCCATGGCTCATGCTGGACACGACGGTGTCGGCGCGATTCGACAGCCCGACGCGATCGAGCACGGCACGCGCCGGATCGCGCAGCGCCTTCTCCTCGCGTGCATTTTTCCAGAACCGGAAGGAGTGACCGGCATGCGCCTGCACGGCGAGCGCAACATTGTCGAGCGCAGTGAAATCCGGGAATAGCGACGTGATCTGGAACGAACGCGCAAGCCCCATCACCGAGCGCTGATAGGTCGCAAGCGCGGTGATGTCGTTGCCGGCAAAGGCGATGGTGCCGGAATTGGGAACGATCTCGCCGATAAGCTGACCGATCAGCGTGGTCTTGCCGGCACCGTTCGGACCGATGATCGCGTGCAATTCGCCCGCCGGCACCGACAGCACGATGCCATCGGACGCCAGCACGCCGCCGAAGCGCCTGGTGATGCCGTCGATCTTGAGCAGCGCGTCAGTCACGGCGAATCTTCTCCAGCAGGCCGTCGATGCCGCCGCGCGCGAACAGCACGACCAGCAGCAGCATCGGGCCGAGTATCAGCGCCCAATATTCCTTGGCGGCGGTCACATTCGCTCCGGTGATGAACTTGCCCACGACCGCAATGATATGCGGCAATGTTTCCTCGAGCAGCAGCAATGCCACCGCGCCGATCACCGGACCGAGCACCGAGCCCATCCCGCCCAGCACCGCCATCACGATCAGGTCGCCGGAACGGGTCCAGTGCATCATGGCCGGACTGACGAAATCGGTATGATTGGCGAGCAGAATGCCCGACAGGCCGCACAATACACCGGCGATCACGAAGCAGGTCAGCCGGTAGCGGAAGGTCGGGAAACCGATCGTGCGCATGCGCCGCTCGTTCGAGCGCGCGCCCTGGATCACCAGGCCGAAGCGCGAATTGACGATGCGCCAGACCAGGTAGCAGGTCGCCCATCAGGCTGACGAAGCAGACGTAATAGAACACGGTCTTGTTGGAGAGATTGATCAGCCCTCCGAAATCGCTGCGCTTGTAGATGGTGAGCCCGTCATCGGCGCCGTAGCGATCGAGGCTGACGCCGACATAATAGATCATCTGCGCGAAGGCGAGCGTGATCATGATGAAATAGACGCCGCGGGTGCGCAGCGACAGCGCCCCGGTGACCAGCGCGAACAGCGCGCAGGCGAGCGAGCGCCACCGGCCATTGAATGAAACCGGACCCGATACCCTCATGCGCCAGGATGCCGACCGCATAGCCGCCGATACCGAGATAGGCGGCATGGCCGAACGAGACCATGCCGCCATAGCCCATGATGAGATTGAGGCTGACGGCGGCGATGGCGAGGATCACGATGCGCGTGAACAGCGTCATGATGAAGACGTTGCCGGTCATCTGCGAATAGAGCGGCACCAGCGCCAGGAAAATCAGCAACGCGGTCACGACGATATTGCGGACGGTGAAGAAGCTCGTCATTTGCTGGCCGCCGGAAACAGACCTTCCGGTCGCACCACCAGGATCACCGCCATCACCAGATAGATCAGCATCGAGGACAAGGCGGGCCCGGCAGTCGAAGCCGCCGATTGCGACAGGAACAGCTTCAGCACATCGGGCAGGAAACCGCGGCCGACGGTGTCGATCAGCCCGACCAGGATGGAAGCGACGAAAGCGCCGCGGATCGAACCGATGCCGCCGATGATGATGACCACGAACGCGAGGATCAGGATGTTTTCGCCCATGCCGATCTGCACGGTGAGGATCGGCGCCTGCATCATGCCGGCGAGGCCGGCGAGCGCGGCGCCGATGCCGAATACGAAGGTGTAGAGCAGCTTGATGTTGATGCCCAGCGCCCCGATCATTTCGCGGTTGGACGCGCCGGCGCGGATCAGCATGCCGACGCGCGTGCGCATCACGATGAAATAGAGCAGCAGCGCGACCGCAAGCGCGACCGCGATGATCGAAAGCCGATAGGTCGGATAATAGACGCCGGCGAAAATCTCGAAATTGGTATTGAGCCAGCCCGGCAGCGGCAGGCTCAGGCCGGCCGGGCCCCAGATCAGCCGCACGATCTCGTTGAAGAACAGGATCAGGCCGAAGGTGCCGAGCACGTGGTCGAGATGATCGCGGCCATAGAGCCTGCGCATCGCGATCACCTCGATCGCCATCCCGACGATCAGGGTGGCGATCAGCGCCAGGATCACCGCGAACACGAAGCTGCCGGTGAGCGCGGCAAAGGTCGCGGCGAAATAGGCCCCGATCATGTACAGCGAACCATGCGCGAGGTTCACCAGGTCCATGATGCCGAAGACGAGCGTCAGCCCTGCCGCCAGCAGAAACAGCATCAGGCCGAATTGCAGGCCGTTCAGGAACTGTTCGATGAAAAGAAGCATCGCTCTGAGTGCCGCCCCTCACGGCAAAGAGTCAACGAACGACTCTACTTGCGGGAACATGCGAGAAAAAGGCCGGACGGCAGGCTCTCCCAAGCCCGCCGTCCGGCCGGCAATCGGACTACCACTTCATCGGGCACTTGTCGTGGAAGCGGTCCTGGCTGTTCTTCACGATGGTGGCGACGGTCTTCAACCCGAGGCTGCCGTCGGCATTCTTGACTGCCTCCTGCAGATAGAAGTTCTGGATCGGGATGTGGTTGTTACCGTATTTGAAGGGGCCGCGCACCGACGGAAAATTCGCCTTGCGCATCTCGTCGCGCATCGCGTCCTTCTTCGACACATCGCCTTTCACCGCGGTGACCGCGGCGTTGATGAGCTGCGCCGCATCGTAAGACTGCGACGCGTAGAAGGACGGCGAGGTCTTGTACTTCTCGCGGAAGCCGGAGACGAACTTCTTGTTGGCATCGAACGGCAGGTCGTTCACCCATTGCTGCGCACCCGGCACGCCAAGCGCGAGATCCTTCTGTAGCGGCAGCGAGATCTCGTCGATGGTGAAGGCTGTATAAAGCGGGATCTGACCCTTCAGACCCTGCTGCGCGTATTGATTAAGGAATTGGACGCCGGCTGCGCCCGGATAGAAGGCGAAGATAGCATCCGGCTTTGCAGCGCGGGCCTTCGACAATTCGGTGGAGAAGTCGAGCTGATCGGGCCACTTGGTCAGATCCTGGCCGAGAACCTTGCCCTTGAAGGTCGAGGCGACGCCCGAGAGCATGTCCTTGCCGGCGGCATAGTTCGGACCGATCAGATAGACCGACTTCACGCCCTTCTGGTTCATGTATTCGCCGACCGCCTGCGGAGTCTGGTCGTTCTGCCAGGAGGTCGAGAAGGCGTAGGGCGAGCACAATTCGCCGGCGAATTGCGAGGGGCCGGCATTGGCGATCACCGCCATGGTCTTGGAATCGACAATCGGCTTCAGCGAAGCGAGCAGCACATTCGACCAGATATAGCCGACGATGAAGTCGACCTTGTCGGCCTCGATCAGCTTCTCGGTCTTTTGCTTGCCGACATCGGGCTTCTGGCCGTCGTCCTCGTAGATCACCTCGACCGCGCGGCCGCCGATCTTGCGGCCCATGTGATCGAGCGCAAGCTCGAAGGCATTACGCATGTCATTGCCGAGCACGGCAGTCGGGCCGGAGAAAGTCGAGACAAATCCGATCTTGATCGGCTTGTCCTGGGCCACGGCCGGGCCCGCGGCGAGCGCGAATATGGCGCACGCTGCAATCAGTGACTTATTCATGCTTCAGTCCCTCCCTTCAGGTCGCCCTCATGAGCGTTGTGTTGATCCTATTGAATTGTTTCAATTACAGGAAGCCCCAAGGTCGTACGACATCCGGCGGCGGTTAAGACGACGAATTCACGAGCTTCAGGCTTCCGCCCGCAGCATGAAGCGCTGGATTTTGCCGGTCGCGGTCTTCGGCAGATCGGCGCGGAACTCGATCCAGCGCGGATATTTGAACGGCGCGAGCTGCGCTTTCACATGGTCCTGCAACGCGCGCGCGAGTTCCTCGCCGGCCTTGCTTTGCGTTTTCAGGACCACGAAGGCCTTCGGCTTGATCAGACCGTCGCCGTCGAGCCAGGCGACCACCGCGCATTCGAGCACGTCGTCGATGGGTCTGCAGCGCGCCCTCGACCTCGAACGGCGACACATAGAGGCCGGAGACCTTCAGCATGTCGTCGTTGCGGCCGCAATAGACGTAATAACCATCCTCGTCCTGCAGATACTTGTCGCCCGAGCGCGTCCATTCGCCCATGAAGGCGCGGCGCGACTGCTCGCGGTTGTTCCAGTACATGATCGCCGAGGTCGGCCCGCGGATGATGCAATTCGCCCATCTCGCCGGCTGCGACCTGCTGCCCGTGATCGTCGATCAGTTTCAATTCGTAGCCCGGCACCGGCTTGCCGGTGGTGCCGTATTTGGTCGCGCCCGGCGCGTTGGAGAGGAAGATGTGCAGCATCTCGGTCGAACCGATGCCGTCGAGAATGTCGCAGCCGTATTTCGTCGCTCCAGCGCTTGCCGACATCGGAAGGCAGCGCTTCGCCGGCCGACACGCAGCGGCGGAATTTCGTCTCCGCGCGGGTCGGCATATTTTCGGCTCGCCAGGAAGGCGGCATAGAAGGTCGGCACGCCGTAGAACACCGTCACCGGATGCTTGCGAAGCAGCGCGGCAACGCCATCCGGCGTCGGCCGATCGGCCAGCAGCACGGTGGTGGCGCCGACCGACATCGGAAAGGTCATCGCATTGCCGAGACCATAGGCGAAGAACAGCTTGGCGACCGAATAGCAGACATCGCTCTCTTTCAGCCCGAGGATCGGCACGGCATAGAGATCGTTGGTGAATTTCAGACTCGCATGCACATGCACGGCGCCCTTGGGCTTGCCGGTCGAGCCCGAGGTGTAAAGCCAGAAGCGCAATATCGTCGCGCGTGGTCGGCGCGGTGTAGTCCTCAGGCTTCGCCTGCGAGATCAGATCCTCGAACCGGTCGTGCCCCTGCGCATTGTCTCCCGACACCACGACATGCTGCAGATCCGGTGACTTTGCGATGAGCGAAGCGAATTTCGGATACAGCGCTTCCGACACCACCAGCATGCGCACGCGGCTGTCGGCCAGCATGAATTCGTAATCGGCCTCGGTCATCAGCGTGTTGACCGGGATTGCGATCACGCCCGCCTTCAACGCGCCGAGAAAGGCGGTCGGCCAGTCGATGGTGTCGAGCAGACAGATCAGGATGCGCTCTTCGCGCCGGATGCCTTTGGCGCGCAGTGCCGCGCCGAAACGCGCGACACGGTCGGCGAGCTGTCCGTAGGTCCAGCTTGCCATTGGCATCGATGTAGGCCGCCTTGCCGGCGCGGCCGGCCGCGAGATTCGATGCAAGAATGTCGTGCGCGAAATTATAGGCGCGCGGGAGGTGCGGCGTCGTCGCCGGAATATTCGTCGTGCCGCCTGAATCGGCTGCCGCTGCCTGAGCCATTTCCGTCCCGCTTCGTGTTTTTCTTGGCGCGCGAAAGTCCTGGCCGCATAGCCAAGCCTCGTGCATGCACTATAATGCATGTCGACTTTTGTCCGTCAACCACACTGCACGAGCGGCGCCTGCGCTGCGCCGAAGTCATTGGGCAAGCTCCCTTTTTGCCGCGGCGCGCGGCTATGCTACGGGCACGCAACGCCAGGCACGGGACACAAGCCGCAGCGCATTCGGGAGAAACGAACGATGAATCTGAGCCACGACCGCATTCTCACCACCCATGTCGGCAGCCTGCCGCGCAACGACACGCTGACCGATCTTGCTGATCCGGCGCGAGGCGGGCGAAGCGATCGACAAGGTTGCGCTCGATGCGCAGATGGACAAGGCGGTCAGCGAAGTCGTCGGCGAAGCAGAAAGCGGCCGGCATCGATATCGGCAATGACGGCGAGCAGCAGCGCGTCGGCTTTCAGACCTATGTGCCGACCCGCATGTCCGGCTATGCGGGCGAATCCAAGCGCAAGGTCGGCCGTGATTTCGCCGAGACCCCCGAACTGATCGAGCAATTCATCCGTCGCTTCCCGAAGCGGGGAAAGATTTCCAATGCCCCGCAGGCGCAAGCCGAGATCAAGTATCACGACCTCGAGCCAGATCAAGGACGAGATCGCCCGTTTCCGCCGCTGCGCGCCGAAAGGCACGTTTCTGGAGGAATTCGCGACCGCCCCCTCGCCCGGCATCGTCGCCACCACCTTGCAGAACGTGTTCTATGACAGCCACGAGAAATATCTCGACGCGCTGGCGCGCGAATTGCGCCACGAATACATGGCGATCCACCAGGCCGGCCTGATCCTGCAGATCGACGCGCCCGATCTCGCAATGGAACGCACCATGATGTTTCAGGATCTGTCGGATTCCGATTTCCTGAAAATGTGCGAGCTGCATCTGCACGCGATCAACAAGGCGGTCGAAGGCATCCCGCGCGATCGCTGGCGGCTGCATGTCTGCTGGGGCAATTGGGAAGGCCCGCACGAGCATGACGTGCCGCTCGGCTCGATCCTGCCGATCCTCTACAAGTCCAGTGCCGGCGCACTGTCGATCGAATTCGCCAATCCGCGTCATGCGCATGAATATGACGCCATCAGGAAAGCGGGCTGGCCGAAGGACACGATCCTGATTCCGGGCGTGATCGAATCCACCAGCAATTTCGTCGAACATCCGGAAGTGGTGGCGCGACGCATCGCGGAAGCGGTTTCCGTGGTTGGCGACCGCGAGCGCGTCATCGCCTCGACCGATTGCGGTTTCGGCACGTTTGCCGGCCGCGAATGGGTGGCGGGCTCGGTGGTGTGGAAGAAGCTGAAATCGCTGCGCGAGGGCGCCGATATTGCGTCGGCGCGATTGTGGGGAAAGAAGAGCGCGGCGTGATTGAACATGCGCACCGCTACGCGCTGCGTTGCGCCCGGGACACCATCACTCCTGCGGCTTCTTCGGTACCACCAGGTTGCCGATCATGGTCTGCACCGGCTCGTCATTCTGGTTGAACGTCGTGACGAGCACTTTGATCAGCCCCTGATCGGGGCGCGATTTCGACGGCCGCGCCTCCAATACTTCGCTCTGTACGCGCAAGGTGTCGCCCGGACGCGTCGCACGCGGCCAGCGGACTTCATCCGAGCCGGCGCCGACAATGCCGCCTGCGATCGGCAAGCCACCATCGACCATCAGGCGCATGGTGATCGACATGGTGTGCCAGCCGCTGGCGGCGAGACCCTTGAAGATGGTTTTGGCTGCCGCCTCCTCGTCGAGATGAAAGGGTTGCGGATCGAATTGCGCGGCATAGGCCTTGATCGCGTCGGCATCGACGGTGATGGTATTCTCGGAAGTGAAAACCCGGCCCGGCGTAAAATCCTCCAGATAGAATTTCCTCATCCCGCACCCTGTGTTGCGACTTCGCCCAAGCCTTCGATTTGGTGCGAAACCACACTCCGGCGGCGACCGCAACGATATTCGACAGGCTCCCGCGCCCGAGCTTGCCTATTGCAACGTCTCGCGGTGCGGCAGGCGCCCCGGCGGATCAGCCGGTTCTGCGACGCCCGTCCGGCGCCGCCGGGTGCAGGCGGTACCGGAGACGGGCGCGGATTAGCCGCGATCTTTTCGCATTCCCGCTGGCTGGCCCCTGGACGTAGTATCGGCTAGGACCCAGCGCGAAAGCACCAACGCAAACCGCCCGAGGAAAACCCGATGGACCAGACCGCCGTCCGCAAAGTCAGCGCCGAAGACGTCAACCCGCGTCACAATTGGGGTCGCGCGCTGCCCTCGCTGGGCATCATGGGGGTCGATTTCGAGGAGCGCGTCGATTACCGCCGCCTGCACAATTACCGGCTCTCCCGCGCCCGCATGGCGCTGGAGAAATCCGACCTCGGCGCATTGCTGGTCTTCGACGTCAACAACATCCGCTACATCACCTCGACCAAGATCGGCGAATGGGAGCGCGACAAGCTCTCGCGCTGGGCGCTGCTGACGCGATCGAGCCCGGACCCGATCATCTGGGATTTCGGTTCCGCCGCCGTACATCACAAGCTCTATTCGCCCTGGCTGAAGCCCGACAATTGCCGGGCCGGTCTCGTCGGCCTGCGCGGCACCGTGCATCCGGATTTCGGTCTGATGAAGCGGCATGCCGAGGAGATCGCGGCACTCCTGCGCGAGGCCGGCGTCGCCGACATGCCGCTCGGCGTCGATATCATCGAGCCGCCGATGATGTTCGAATTGCAAAAGGCCGGTCTGAAGGTGCAGGACGGCCAGCAGGTCATGCTGGAAGCGCGCGAGATCAAGTCGGCCGACGAGATCGCGCTGCTCAACCGCGCCGCCGCCATGGTCGACGGCGCCTATGACCTGATCAACGAGAAGCTGCGGCCCGGCGTGCGCGAGAACGACATCGTCGCCGAGGTCAACAAGTTCCTCTACACCCACGGCTCCGACGACGTCGAGGCGATCAACGCGATTTCCGGCGAGCGCTGCAATCCGCATCCGCACAATTTCACCGACCGCATGATCCGGCCGGGCGATCAGGCCTTCTTCGACATCCTGCAGAGCTTCATGGGCTATCGCACCTGCTATTACCGCACCTTCAACGTGGTGCGCGCGACCGACAGCCAGCGCGACGCCTACAAGAAGGCGCGCGAATGGCTGGACAATGCGATGATGCGCATCAAGCCGGGCGCCTCGACCAACCACATCGCGGAGGCCTTCCCGACGGCCGGCGAATTCGGCTTCCCCGACGAGATGAGCGCCTTCGGCCTGCAATTCGCGCACGGGCTGGGCCTCGCCCTGCACGAGCGGCCGATCATCTCGCGCGTGGTCTCGATGGATCACCCGACCGAGATCAAGGAAGGCATGGTGTTCGCGATCGAGACCTATTGCCCGGCGACCGACGGCTATTCCGGCGCCCGCATCGAGGAAGAGGTCGTGGTCACCGACAAGGGCTGCAAGGTGATCTCGCTGTTCCCGGCCGAAGAGCTGCCGATCTCGGCGAAATATTGAGCGCGGTTCATTCGTCCCTGGCCAGAAGCGCGCGCAATTCCTCGGCGCGCTTCTGGTAGCCCTCGGCGTCGCCGAAATCGTCGAACCGCATGTAGCGCTCATGCGAGCCGGTTACGCGCCGCGCATGCTTGATCGGACACCAATATTGCTCGGTTCGCGCGGCAATCTCGCGCACATACGCGATCAGGCAATTGGCGTAGGAGCAATAGGCGCAATTCAGCTTTTCCAGTGCGTTCAGATAGGCGAGATGGCCGCGGTCGAACGCGAAATAATCGGCGCGCTTCACCTTGGGAATTCCGTAAACCGGAAAGCAGATCGCCTGATAGACCGTGACGAACAGGTCGAGCAGCACGAACGGCACGATCATCGCGTAGATCACCGGCGCGGTGATGATCACCAGCGGCCGGGCGTTCCAGAGATAGGTCGACAACGCGGTTTTCAGTTCGCGGTGCCGGCGCAGCAGCTCCGCCTCGAACACGACGCGGCCATGTTCGAGCCCGACGCGCAATTCGGCGCGCCGTCGCGCGATCCTGGCATCGACCTCGGCTTGCAGCTCGGAGATCTTCTGCGGTCAGTTCCGCAATCGGATCGTTCATGGCATTTCCCTTCCACGATCCGATCGGGCGCGCAGCTCGGGACCGTGTCCTGTGTCAATTGCGCGAAGCCCGTGCCGCGACGTCACTTCGACCCGAGGATCTTGCCGGCCTTCTGGAACAGCGCCGCACCCTGCCGGATCGAACTGCATGGCGGTGATCAGGTCTTTCACGCCATAGCGCGGGAGCGATCTTGTGGATGGCGGCAAGATAGTTGCGGCCTTCGTCGGGCCGGCCGGCAAGCGCCAGCGAATAGGCCGCTATCGCCTTGATATGCGCAAACGCATTGGGGCGAGCCGCCGCCTTGATGCCCCACTCGGCGGCCTCATCGAATCGGCCGAGACGCACCAGCGCCATCGCGCGGGCGCCGAACATGCCGAACAGCATCGGATCGAACGGACTGAGATCGCGCGAGTGGTCGGACGACGAAATGGCCGACAGCGAATCGCCCGCGGTCGAATGGACAAAGGACAGATTGTAATGCGCCGAGCGCGAAATTCGGGCTGAGATCGACCGACTGCTCGAGTTCGGCGATGGACTGATCGTGACTGCCGCGCAGCCACAGCGCACGGCCCATCGCCCAGTGCGCCGCCGGGTCGCGGTCGTCGGCCATCAGACTTTGTCCGGCCGCCTCGAAGGCGCGATCGACTTCCGGCCCGCGCTTCGTCCAGCCCTGGAAGGCATTCTGGAAATGCGTGAACGACAGGCCGGCATAGGCGCGCGAGAAGGTCGGATCGAGACGAACCGCCGTCTCGAAGAAGTGTCTGCGCCCGTTCGTTGTCGGCCGGGCTGAACCGATACATGTGCCACAGCCCGCGGTGATAGGATTCCCAAGCATCGAGTGAATTCGGCGGCCGCAGGATCGCGCGGTTGCGTTCGATGGTCTCGATCTCGCTGGCGATCGAGGCGACGATCCGGTTGCCGATCTCGTCGAGCACGAGAAACGCGTCGTCCAGTTTCCGGTTGAAGACTTCCGCCCAGACGATGCGGGCCGTTCGCGTCTCGGCCAGCTCGACGGCGACGGTGATGCGCTTGTCCTGCCGAAGCATCGATCCGCTGACGACATAGTCCACGTTCAGCGTCCGTCCGGCGTCTTCCGCGCCGATGCCGCGCTCGTGCAGGGCGAAGACCGTACCTTGCGCGATCACGAACAGGGTCCGCAGCTTGGCGAGCCGGGTGATCACGTCATGCGCGAGCGCGCCGGCGGCGCCGCCGCCCGATGCGGATGCCGCACCGCGATCGACAAACGGCATCACAGCGATCGACGCGCGTCGCGACGCCGTTACAACATTTTCGGTGGCGCCGGTGTCCACCGACGGTACCGCCGCAGAGGCAGCAGGCTGCCGCGGCGGCGGCGCATCCGCCTGTGTCCTCGCCGTCCGCCAGATGTCACGAATCGGCGCCGCCTCGAGCCCTTCGGACTCGAACAGCCGGATCACCGCGGCCAGATGCTCCTCACCCTCGCGAATGCGGCCGCGCCTTGCGAGGGCTTCCAGCAGGATCTTGTGAACGCGCTGGTCGAAGGGCGCGAGTTCCAGCCATTGTTCCAGATAGCCGAAGGCCTCGTCATCGGAAGCATCGTCAACCAGACGCTCGAGAAGTGCCGCGCGACAGGCGCGGAAGCGCCGGCGCTGCGCAATCAGCCAATTGTTGAAGGCCGGGCTGCGATCGATGTCGACGTCTTCGAGAATCTCGCCGTTGAAAAGCGCGACCAGTTCTCGCAGCCGCTCGGCCGGCAGCGTCGCAAGACCTTCCTGAACCGCCTGCGCAACCTGCGTCGTGTCGACCGAGCAATCCGAAATATCGAGGCCGACGGTATCGCCGCTGGTCGTCACCCGTTGCCGGTCCGGCTCGTCGACCAGGCTTCTGATCTTGCTGAGACACCAGCGCAGCTCGCCGCGCGGATCGTTGGGGACATCCCACAGCAATTCGCACAATTGGCTGCGCGGTACGGCGTTCGGCGAAAGCGCCAGATAGCCGAACAGCGCCCGCACCTTGCGCGAGCCCGGCAATTGGAGCGCGACCCCCTGCCGGCGCAAGGTCAACGGTCCGAGCATCCGTATTTCCAGCGCAGCGGGGCTGCGAGGCCGGTCCGGATCGTCAGATTCCACGGGCATTTCCACGTTGCCTACCACGCTCGCCCCCACACGGGGCCGCTACGTATGAATTCGAAGTTCGTGGCGCTCATGCGGCGCAAGGCACTGCCGCCGGCATCCGGGCGGAGCGGCAGGATAGCAGGACAATGGCCCGAATGGAGTCACCGATGCGACCGAAGCTGCCTATGACCCTGCTGGCGCTGGCACTGCTGCCCATTCCGGCAGCAGCGGCCGAATTGCCGGACGCAATCGCCGCCCAGGGCGAAAAACTAATCGCCACCGTCAACGCGGTCGGATCGCAAGTCTACGAATGCAAGGCCGATCCGGCGAAAGGCACCCTTGCCTGGCAATTCCGCGAACCGATCGCAACGCTGTTCATCTCCGGCAAGACCGTCGGCCGCCACTATGCGGGACCGAATTGGGAATTGATCGACGGCAGCATCGTGAGCGCCAAAGTGGCCGGCCGCGCCCCCGCGGCAAGCGCGGTCGACATACCGCTGCTCAAGCTCGAAGTCGCTTCACGGCGCGGCGATGGACGGCTCACCGACGTCACGACCATCCAGCGGATCAATACCAAGGGCGGCGTCGCCGAGGGCGCCTGCAACGAGGCCGGCGCCTTTCTCAGCGTGCCCTACACCGCCGACTACACCTTTCTCAGCAAGCCCGACGCTCGGCGCTGATCCCGAGCAAGAAGCCAGACCCAGCACCCAAAGGAGGAATTCATGACTCAATCCGCCCTCGCGACCAAAGCAGCACCGGCCCCGGACCTCGCCGCGCTCAAGACCCGACAGCAGGCCGCATGGTCATCCGGAGACTACGCCATTGTCGGCACCACGCTGCAGATCGTCGGCGAAGATCTGTGCGAGGCGCTCGACATCCGTTCGGGCCAGCGCGTGCTCGATGTCGCGTCCGGCAACGGCAATGTCGCCCTCGCCGCGGCGCGGCGCTGGTGCGACGTGATGGCGACCGACTATGTGCCCGCGCTGCTGGAAAACGGCCGCGAACGCGCCGCCGCCGAACGCCTCGACATCGAATTCCGCGAGGCGGATGCGGAGGCGCTGCCGTTCGAGGACCGCAGCTTCGACGTCGTCGTTTCCACCTTCGGCGTCATGTTCACGGCCGACCAGGAGCGCAGCGCGCAGCGAACTCGTTCGCGTGTGCAAACGCGGCGGCAAGATCGGGCTCGCCAACTGGACGCCGGAAGGCTTTGTCGGCCAGCTCTTCAAGACCATCGGCAAGCATATGCCGCCGGCGCCCGGCACGAAGTCGCCGGCACTGTGGGGCACGCGCGCGCGCATCGCCGAGCTGTTCGAGCCGCACGCGATGTCGATCAAGTCGGTGCAGCGGAATTTCGTGTTCCGCTACCGCTCGGCCGAGCATTGGCTGGATGTGTTCCGGTCCTATTACGGCCCGGTGCTCAAGACCTTCGCAGCGCTGGGACCTGAGGCGCAGACGGCGCTGCAGAGCGATCTCGTGGCTCTGCTGCGCCAGTTCAACCGCTCGGGCGACGGCACCATCGTCGTGCCCAGCGAATACCTCGAGATCGTAATGACGCGGCACTGACGCCGCCACTCCCCGAAGCGCAGCCGGCAATCGCCGGCTGCGGCTTCATTGCACCGCCAACAGCGTTACGACCGCGCCTATTGGACGACCGATGATCGTCGAGGGTGACGTCAATGGCGATATCAGGGCCGATTTCGCGATCGAGGTCGCGCAAACAACGCATTCACGACCACGCTGATGAGCACCGATTTCCTGCTCTGATATCGCGCGTCTTGCTCTCCCCTCCGCGGGAGAGCAAAATGCGTCCCGCATGAGCCAATATCCGAATCCGAATTACCGCACGCCCAAGCAGATCGCCGAGCACCGCGCCTATATGAAGCGCGTGATCTTTTGGCTCGCGCTGATCCCGCCGGCGTTGTTTCTGCTGATGATCTTTGGCTATAGCGACCAGGCGCCGGCCGGTTTGCGCGACTTCACCGCGCAGCTCGACGGCATGTTCGGCCGGCCGGTCTGGTCGATATTGTCGCCCGGCTCGAAATAGCCGCCCCGCACAACGGCGCGCAAAAAAGGCCCGCAGAGCGGGCCTTTTTCATTCGGAACGATCGCCGTACTGGATCACTGACTGACCGGCGGCTCGTCGGCGCGGCACGCTGCGTCGAGCGCTGCTTGGGCGCGGCCTGCGCCGCCGGCTGCTGATTGAAATTCTGGAAGCCGAAGGAAGCAAAAGGACTGGCAGGCTTGCCGCGCGGATTAAGCTCCGCCATCCGCTTGATGAAGCTTTCCGGCAGATACATGTTCGGATTGGGCGAATCGAGATTGATGTGCCGCGCGATATCGGCCGCGAACGCGTTGCAGTTATAGGTGGTCGCGTGCCAGGTCGTCTTGGTCGCCTTGAGCTGATTGATATAGGCTTCCATCCGCCGATATTCGGCTTCGGTCAGCGTGACGCAGAAGCGCGCGGTGAGATATTGCTCGTCGAGATCGCCCCAGGACGCGCCGGTCTCGGACGGCACCGGCACCATCATGCCCTGCATGTAGATGCCGGGATCGTCGCCCTTCGGATGCAGCCCTGCGACCTTGTAGCTGGCAAAGCCGTTGCCCTCGCCGAGCCGGCCATAGAACACGAAGGTATGGCCGTAGCTGACCGCCGTGCGAGACCGGAACTCCACGAAATAGGGCTTGCCCGGCTGGCGCGCGGCGCGACAGCCCGAGGCATTCACCGGAATTTTGATCGGTTCCTTTTTCGGCCCCTGGGTCATCACCCGACGCTGAACCGGCTTCTGCTTGGCCTGCTCGTCGGTCACGTTGACCTGGGGAAGATTCGGCGCCGGCGCGGCAGCCTGCTGAGGTGCCGCTTGTTGAGGTGCCGCTTGCTGAGGTGCCGCTTGCTGAGGAGCGGCCTGCTGAGGCGCAGCCGCCTGCGGCGCAGGAGCCGGCGCCGCCTGGGGCGCGGCAGCGCGCGCTGGTGCGGCCGGCACGACGTCGGCCGGCACGGGACCGACCGAAGGGGACCCCAGCATCTGCGCATGGGCCGGCAGGCTGAATGACCGCCACCAAGGCGGTCGCGCCCGCAAGCGCCAAGCTCTTCACAAGCGGGCGGCGGGCTGTGTGCGGAATTGCTTTTCGACTGGTTTCTTGCATCGACGTTCCCCGGGAGCTGAACGACCGGCCCATATTTCACGCCAGCCGATCAGGGGTGGATGAGTCAAGCGGTCAGGCGGTCCTTTTACGGTTCCGATACGCCTTTCGCGCACGAAAGCCGAGTGCTGTGCCCTTTGGCACACATGCCGGAACCCAACCTCACAACACCGTCTCGGGCCAAAGCTGCCCGGCACGGACTTCCTTGAAACCGACCGTCGCCCCCGGCGGTCGGCAAAACAAAAAAGCGGCCTATGCGGGGTTGCCGCATATGCCGCCTTTTACGTGCACCAGCAGGCTCCGACCAAATCAGAGATTTGGGCAGCCCGACAGAATGCGATAGAAAGGAGCCAGCTTGAGACCGGCCCTTTCCGGATCGGTTCCGTCAGTACTTGGCGACGACCGGCGCTTTGCCGACCGGTGCCTTGCCGTACTGGGTGCAGCCAGCCGCGCTCAGCAGAGTGAGAACGGCGACGGTTGCAATCAGACACTTCTTCATTGGGAGCCCCCAGGGTGAATCAACATGGTCAGCCTAGTTGTATAGCCCCCCGCCCACTAGTGCATATTTGCCACACCGCATTAACTAAATGACCAAAGGAGACAGCTTTCCACCATCGAGGCCGCGCTGACCGGTAACGATTCATCAACAAAATACCTTTGGTTCCTGGAAATAGGTCTTTTGCCGGCCGAAAAAAGGGCCGCGGACGGCCTCCGGCGCGCTCGGAAAGCAGGGGAAAAGACCCCCGCCCGACGCTTGACTCCGGGACCCAGGGCGACGAGAGGCCGTCGCGCGAGGCCTTTGCTTCTGCCGGCGGGATCGTGAGACAAGCAATCCAAGCGCGCACGATCCTTGACGGGGCCCGGGAGCCTTATCGCGTGCCACCGCTCGGAAATTGAAGGCGTCTATGCGTATCCGTTTCATCGCACTTGCGATTTTGCCGGCCTTCACCGCGCTTGCTGCGGCATCCGACATCAGCCTCCGGGACTATCGAAGCGACGACACGCTCCTGAATATGGGGCGCTTCCGTTTCGACAATGGCCGCAGCATCAACCTCTCGGTCGGGATTGGCAGCGGTGCCTTCCGTCATCCGGACGATCCGCCAAGACGTGATCTGGACCATCGGCGACCGTGGCCCGAACCTCACCTGCGGCGATCTGAAAGCGATCGCCAATACCGACATTCCGGCCTGCCGCGAGACCAAGAATGCGCGCATCTATCTCGCGCCGTCCTATGCGCCGTCGATCTATCGCGTGATGCTGCTCGACGACGGCAAGTTCCGCGTCACCGACGTGATCACGTTGAAGGATCGCGACGGGCGACCGCTCAATGGCATGCCGAACCCTCTATCCGCGGCCAGCACCGAAATTCCGTTCGACGGTCACGGCAAGCGGCTGCAGCAGGACGTGCACGGCATCGACGCGGAGGCGGTGATCCGGCTCACCGACGGCACATTCTGGGTCGCCGACGAGAATGGCCCGTCCATCGCCCATATCGGCAGGGATGGCCGTGTGAACACCCGTTACGTGCCACAGGGTACCGAGAAGGAATACGAGGGCGCGCGCTACGAGGTGGTCGGCTCGCTGCCGGCCATTCTCGCGCGCCGTCAGGCCAATCGCGGGATCGAGGCTTTGGCCGTCTCCCCGGACGAGCGTTTCCTGTATTTCATCATGCAAAGCCCACTCGCCAATCCGAATACCGCCGCGTTCCGCAAAAGCCGCAACGTGCGGCTGTTCAAGATGGAACGCACCTCGATGCAGATCGTCGGTGAATATGTCTACGGGATGGACGATCCGAAAAGCTTCCGGCGCGATCCCTCGAACGACCCCGCCGATCCGCGGATCAGCGAGATGGTGGCGGTCGGTCTCGACCGGCTGATCGTGCTGGAGCGCACCGAGGCGACCACCAAGCTCTATGAGATCGACCTCGCCGCCGCGACCGATATCAACGGCAGCCCCTGGGACGACCCGAAGACCGAGCCGACGCTGGAGCAGATCGATCTGCGCGACACCGCAATCGTGCCGCTGCAAAAGACGCTGCGCTTCGACAGCGCCGATTTCCCGCGGTGCCCGGCAAGATCGAGGGCATGGCGCTGCTTCCCGACGGCGCGCTGGCCCTGATCAACGACGACGATTTCGGGATCACCGGCGCACGCACGCAGATCGTCGTGTTGCGCGGCCTCGACATCACCGACCGCTGAATCGTTTTCAGGGACGATACGCATGAAGCAATACAGGATCGCCGCCATTCCAGGCGACGGCATCGGCAACGAGGTGCTGCCCGAAGGCATTCGCGTGCTGGAGGCGGCCGGCAAGCGGTTCGGCATTTCCTTCACATGGGATCATTTCGACTGGAGCTGCGAGCATTACGCCAAACACGGCCGCATGATGCCGGAAGGCGGGCTCGACAAGATCCGCAAGCACGACGCGATCTTCCTCGGCGCGGTCGGATTTCCCGGCGTGCCGGACCACGTCTCGCTTTGGGGCCTGTTGATCCCGATCCGCCGCGACTTCAATCAGTACGTCAACCTGCGGCCCTGCCGGGTGCTGCGCGGCATGACCTCTCCGCTCGCCGGCCGCGGACCCGACGACATCGACTTCTTCGTCGTGCGCGAGAATGTGGAAGGCGAATATTCCGAGATCGGCGGGCGGATGAATCGCGGCACCGAGCACGAAGCCGCGATGCAGGAATCGATCTTCACACGGCGCGGCACCGACCGGGTGATGCGCTATGCCTTCGAGCTCGCCAAGAAGCGCAAGAAGAAGCACGTCACGTCGGCCACCAAGTCGAACGGCATCGTGCACACCATGCCGTTCTGGGACGAGCGCTTCGCGGCGATGAAGGCGAATTACCCCGATATCCGCGCCGACCAGTTCCATATCGATATCCTGGCCGCGCATTTCGTGCAGCATCCGGACTGGTTCGACGTGGTGGTGGGCTCGAATCTGTTCGGCGACATCCTGTCCGACCTCGGTCCCGCGGTTGCCGGCTCGATCGGCATCGCGCCATCCGCCAACATCAATCCCGAGCGGGAATTCCCCTCGATGTTCGAGCCGGTGCATGGCTCGGCGCCGGATATCGCCGGCAAGGGCATCGCCAATCCGATCGGGCAGATCTGGTCGGGCGCGATGATGCTGGAGCATCTCGGCCACAAGGATGCCGCCGACGCCGTGATCGAGGCGATCGAGGCAGCCCTCGCCGATCCGAAAGCGCGCACCCGCGACCTCGGTGGAACCGCGAACACGGTTGAATGCGGGACGATTATCGCGGAGGCTGTCGCGCGATAATACCGGCCCGGCACGCCGACAAAAATGACGCGTTTCAGGAGAGGAAACCAGATGAGACCAACCTCGCTCGGTTTCGCCTTCGCCCTTGGCCTTGTCACCGCCTGCGTAAATGCCAACCCTACCGCCGCGCAGAACGCCTATCCCGACAAGCCGATCACGATGATCGTGCCCGCGGCCGCTGGCGGCCCGAGCGACACCGTTGCGCGGCTGGTGGCCGAGGCGATGAGTGCCGACCTCGGTCAGCGCGTGGTGATCGAGAATGCCGGTGGCGCCGGCGGATCGCTCGGTGCGGCCCGGGTCGCGAAGTCGGCGCCGGACGGCTACACGATCCTTCTCTACCACATCGGTGTCGCAACTTTCGCGCGCTCTATCCGAACCTGCCATACAACCAGAACGAAGCTTTCGATTCGGTCGGCCTCGTCACCGAAGTGCCGCTGACGCTCGTCGGTCGCAAGCAGCTCCCGCCAGCCGACGTCACGGCTCTGATCGACTGGCTGAAGGGCCAGGGCGCCGGCGCGACCTTCGGTACCGCTGGCGTCGGCGCGGTATCCGACCTCTGCGGCCGGCTTCTGATCGACGCGACCGGCATCAAACCGACGGTCGTGCCGTACAAGGGCACCGGACCTGCCATGAACGACCTGGTCGCCGGACAGATCGACTTCATGTGCGACCAGACCACCAACACCACCAACCAGATCAAGTCCGGCGGCATCAAACCCTATGCCGCCACGACGCGCGAGCGGATTGCGGTCCTGCCGCAGGTGCCGACGCTCAACGAAAGTGGCGTCAAGGGCTTTCGACCTTTCGGCCTGGCACGCCATCTGGACTCCCAAGGGCACGCCAGAGGCGATCCGCCAGAAGCTTGCAGCCTCGCTGCAAAAGGCGCTTACGATCCAAAAGGTAATCGAGCGCTTCGCGGCGCTCGGCACTGCGCCGGTACCGGCGAAGCTGGCAACGCCCGCTGCCCTCGATGAACGCTTCAAGGCCGAGACCGCGCGCTGGAGCAAACTCCTTGCCGGTGCCAGCCAGAACTGACCGATCTCCGTCGAGCAACCGCGCGGGGCAAGGACCAGCCCCGCGCCCTTCCTGCCGTTCGTACACAAACCATCTAACACGAAAGGATTACTCATGCGGACCCACAAGATCGCCGCGATCGGCGGCGACGGCATCGGACCGGAAGTCATCGCCGCCGGCCTCGAGGTGCTCGACGCCTGCGCCAAGCGCGACGGCGGCTTCAAGCTCGACGTCGCGCATTTCGACTGGGGCTCGGACTACTACAAGAAGCACGGCGTGATGATGCCGGAAGGCGGCGCCGACAAGCTGCGCGGCTTCGACGCGATCTATTTCGGCGCGGTCGGCGCGCCCGACATTCCCGATCACATCACGCTGTGGGGCCTGCGGCTCGCGATCTGCCAGCCGCTCGACCAGTACGCCAATGTGCGGCCGACCCGCATCCTGCCCGGCATCGCTCAGCCCGCTGCGGCACGTCACGGGCCCGGAGACTCGACTGGGTGATCGTGCGCGAGAACTCGGAAGGCGAATATGCCGGCGTCGGCGGGCGCGTGCATCGGGCCTGCCGGAAGAAGTCGGCGACCGACGTCGCGATGTTCACCCGCGCCGGCGTCGCCCGCATCATGCGCTACGCCTTCGAGCTGGCGCGCTCGCGCCCGCGCAAGCTGCTCACCGTCGTCACCAAGTCGAACGCGCAGCGCCACGGCATGGTGATGTGGGACGAGATCGCCGCCGAAGTGGCGCAAGAATTTCCCGACGTCACCTGGGACAAGATGCTGGTCGACGCCATGACCATGCGCATGACGCTGCGAGCCGCAGACGCTCGACACCATCGTCGCGACCAATCTGCACGCCGATATCCTGTCCGACCTCGCCGCCGCGCTGGCCGGCTCGCTCGGCATCGCGCCGACCGCCAATCTCAACCCCGAGCGCAAGACGCCCTCGATGTTCGAGCCGATCCACGGCTCGGCCTTCGACATCACCGGCAAGGGCATCGCCAACCCGGTCGGCACGTTCTGGACCGGCGTGATGATGCTGGAGCATCTGGGCGAGAAGCCGGCCGCCGCGCGGCTGATGAAGGCGGTCGAGCGCGTCACCGCCGATCCGTCGCTGCATACGCCGGATCTCGGCGGCAAGGCGACGACGAAGCAGGTGACGGAGGCGGTGGTGCGGGCGATTGAAAGGGAGAATGAGTGATCAGGAAGCCTTCAGCTTCCGCGCTTTTCTCAAGTCGTCGTTGATCTTCGTTTGCCAGCCGGTCCCGGTCTTGCGGTAGGAAGCGAGCACATCGGCATCGATCCGCAACTTGATCGCTTCTTTCGGGCTTTCAAGCTTCGGGCGGCCACGCTTGCGCGCGATCGTTTCCCCCAGATGCTTCAGAGAAACGCGCGCGTGTTTTGTCGCCTTCTGAAAATCCTTCTTGCTCCATTCCGGATTGTCACGGGACATATCTTTTCATTTCCCTTGCATGAGCGCGGCGCAAGCTGATCACGCGCAGTTCCTGTCCTCGGATGGTGAAGACCAGGCAATGCGGAACCTCGTCAATGAAGCCAAAGGCCCGCACCCGAATCTCGCTGTAATCGAATTGATCGTCTTCGATCGATGCCACGGCAACAAAATCTCGGCTCTCGCGAGAGAAATTCCGTGCTTGCGGATATTCTCGGCATCTTTCTTCGGATCGAAGTCAATCTTCACGTGAAATTATTGTACCCCCAATAAATTAAACGTCAAGCTTTACAGGCAATACGCCAGCCTACCCCCTGTTCCGCAGCACCAGACACGCCCCGCCGATCTTCCGCAGCGAATTGCACAATTCATTCGCCGCCTGACGCGTGTCGGTGCCGATCCGCACCTGATAGAACACGGCGCGGCCGCGCGTGCGCAGCGACATCGCCTGGATGCCGGGATCGCGATCCTTCAGCACGCTCTCATAGCGACGCAAGGCGCGCGCATACATCGCCATCGCCTTGTCGCGCGAGAAGCCGGCGGCGAGCTGCACGCCCCAGGGCTGGCCGATGCTGTGCACGACACGCTGCGTCAGTTCGTCCATGAAGCGGTTGGGGCTGCGGCGCAACAGCGCGATCAGCGTCGAGCAGCCCGGCGCGCGCGCTTCCTCCGGTTTCGATTTCTCGCGCTCGGCCGGCGTCTTCTTGCGCTCGGCGGCCCAGTCGTCGACCGTCAGGCCGGTAATGGCGGAGACATAATTGCGGGTCTCGCCCGGCATATAGCCGGTGCCGTCGAGCCATTCGCGCACGCGGCGGGGGCCGGCGTTATAGGCGGCGGCCGCAAGTCCGAGATTGCCGAACTGGCCCCACAGCTCTTTCAGGAATTCCGCCGATTTCGGCAAGCGCCTGGACCGGATCGAACGGGATCCAGCAGCCCGCGCTCGGCCGCGGTGCCCGGCATGAATTGCGCCATGCCCTGCGCGCGCTTGCCGCTGCGCGTCACCGGGCCCACCGCGTCGGCGCGAAAACGGCTCTCCTGCCAGATCACGCGCGCGAAGAATTCCACCGGCAGGCCGTGATCGCGCGCGGCGGATTCGATCATCAGGCAGATGGAATCGTCGGGCGCCGAGCTTTGCGCCATCGACCGGCGCGCCGGCCCCCGCGAGCAGGAATGCCGCGCTCAAGATCGACCGCAAACGACGGACCGGACCCGCAGGTCCGGCCATGACATGACCATCCGTCACTGCTCCCGACATGCCGCGAAGGCACCGGAGCTTAGCGCATCAGAGCGAACTTTTGAGCTTCAGATGGTCCATGCGGTTAATCGACTGCACGTCGAAATGCTGGTTCTTGCCGTCGCGCTCCACGTCGAGCGGCACCAGGATGCCGGCGGCGCCGAGCGACCAGAGCTTGCGGTAGAATTCCGGCAGGGTCTTCGGCGACGCGCCGCCGATATTGGTGATCAGGTCGCCCTTGCGGAGCCCGGCCTTTTCGGCGGGAGAATTGGGCGTGACCCTCGACACCACGAGCCCGCCGGATCGCGGCCTGGGTGTTCAGCCCGATCCAGGGCTTGGGCTCGCCGCCGACCGCACCATTGGCGATGAGATCGGCCATGATCGGCATCAGCAGATCGGTCGGAACATACATGTTGCCGGCGGTACCGCCGCCATTGCCGGGTGCGTCGCCCACGATCAGCGAACCGACGCCGACCAGCTTGCCTTCCTTGGTGATCAGCGCAGCGCCGCTCCAGTGCGAATGCGCGGGCGCCGTGTAGATCGCGCCATCGATGAGATATTCCCAGGTGCCGGCAAATTCGCGCCGCGACACCACGAAAGCCGGCGCGATGCCGTCGCGTCCGCCGAAGCTTGCCGCCAGCACCGGATCGCCAACCTTCAGGTCGCCCGACTTGCCGAACAGCATCGGCCGCACCTTCAGCGGCGCCACCGCCTTCAGCAGGCCAAAACCGGTGTCATGGTCGTAGCCCACGACATTGGCCGGGATCTTGCGGCCGTCATTGGTGATCAATTCGGCGGCATGCGCCTCCACCATCAGATATCCGATGGTGAGCACGAGACCGGAATCGTCGATCACGATGCCGGAGCCGTCGCGCTCCATGCCGAGATTGTCGACCGTTCGTCCGTCCGGATTGATGTAGGTCTTGATCCGCACGACCGACGAAAGCAGGTCTTCGGTGATTGCCTTGGCCGGCGCCTCGCTCTGCGCGAATGCCGCGTCCGGACGGGCTGTCAACGCTGTCAGGCACAATACCGAGACCAGCAACAGCACCACGCGCAGCGGCAGTGACTTTCGCATCAAGGCCTCCATTGGCTCATCGCCCGGCTGCATTTTCATTTCAGGCTCGATTGGCCCTCGAAACACCGAACTCCGAATCAGGGTTGCAAGACCGATGCCAAATATAGAGGCACCAGAACCCGGCAGGACAAGGGGAGAAATTGCGGGGCAAGGCCGAATTTCGCTCGCTCCGGCGACAAAAAGGCGTTTCATGCTACCGGAAATCTGCATCGCAGCCTTGGGTTCCCGCCCGCAATCTTACGCCTGGGATGCCCAGGGATCGTAGGTGCCGAAAGTCCAGACATGGCCTTCGAGGTCGCGGCAGGTATAGTCGCGACCGCCATAATCCTGCGTGACCGGCGCCATGACGATCTCGGCACCGGCGGCTTTCGCCCTCGCATGATGGACGTCGGCATCGGCGATGACCAGATAGATGCTCTGGGTCACGCCGCCCACCTCGCGCGGCGATTTCATCAACCGGCCGAAACCGGTGTCTTTCGTCGATCCGATCATGATCATGGTATCGATGCGGACATCTTTCGCCGGCTACACGTGATGCCGCATCGCTATCGGCATGCGATCGCGATTCGGTGGTCGTTGCGCTGACATCGTACGTAATCCTGTCCGAAACTTGCGGCCAAATTCGGAAGCGCCGACATCAGGCTCTCCACGCACCTAATTCCGTGCGATCATCGAAATGTGAGAAGATAATTTCTGGAATGATGCCCGAAGGCGCGGGTTGAACGCGATACGGACTGCGCTTGCGCAGCCGGTAAACGGGAGAGTTCCATATGCACAGAATTTACCGTTACCGCAGTCGCGTTGGCGGGCTTCGTTTCGCTCGCTTTCGCACAGGGCGCTCCGACAATGACCGGCGACAGCGCCAAAGGCAAAGTGCTGACCGATCCGAAAGGCATGACGCTCTACATGTTCGACAAGGATTCCGACGGCAAGTCGGTCTGCAACGGACCCTGCGCGACCAACTGGCCGCCGCTGATGGCGGCGTCCGACGCCAAGGCCGAGCGGCGCCTACACGATCGTCGCGCGCGACGACGGCGGCAAGCAATGGGCCTACAAGGGCAAGCCGCTCTATACCTGGATCAAGGACACCAAGCCCGGCGACATTTCCGGCGATGGCGTCGCCAACAATAGCTGGCACATCGCGACGCCGTGACCGCGATCCGCAATCTCCACGAGCCGGACGGAATGCATCCGTCCGGCTCTGCGACGATCAGGCCGAAGCGTTCTCGCGCAAATGCGGATAAAGCTCGGTGAGATGCGTGCCGTGATAATAGGTTTTCGGATAAGGCCGGCTGTTGCGCGAATGAGTTCGAGCCAGCGTGCGATCGACGGCTTGTCCTGCCAAAGCTGCTGCTGCTTGAGATCGGCGAGCCGCACGATCACCGGCATCACCGACACGTCGGCGAGCGATATGTCGCGGCCCAGCAGCCATGGGCCGCCGCTCTGTGTCGATCTCGGCATCCATCCGCACCACGGTGCGGCGCAGCCGGTCCATCGCCATGTCCATTTCCTTTTGCGGAAATCCGGTCTGGCCCATCGCCAGCATGAACTCCTTGCGCAGCGGCTTCGATTCCGCGAAGGCGAGGAATTCCTCCTTGGTCATCTTCTGCAGGCGCGGCAGGAAAGCGAGATTGTAGCTCGGCACCCGGATCGCCGGCGCCGGCATCTCGTCGATGAAGCGCATCAGCGCGCGCATGTGTCCCACGGCGAAGTGGATCCGCGGGCGTCATTACCGCGGTCTCGAGGCGCAATTTCCTCGAGATATTCCATGATCACCGACGAATCGGTGACGATGCCGCCGTCATGAACGAGCGTCGGCACCACGCCGTTCGGATTGATCTTCAGATAATCCGGCTTGAGCTGGTCGCCGCCGAACAGATCGAGCCGATGTTCGTCGAAATCGAGACCCTTGGCGTGCAGCACGAACCGCACACGCTGGCTGCAGGTCGATTGCGGCGCATTGTAAAGCGTGAATGCCATCCGCGATCGGCCGCGACTATTCCAGTCCGGTCGGGACGTTCTTCTTCTCGCTTTCGAGCTTCATGCCCGACTGCGGCCGCCATCGTCTCCATCAGCGTGGCGAAATCCTTTTCGAGATAGGCCTTCGGATCCGGCTGCCGGATCGCGTTGCCGATATGGCCCTGCAGGATTTCGCGGGTGGTCGCGGTCACCGGCATCGGCACCTTCCATTCGCGGCCGAGTTCGAGGCCGAGATCGAGATCCTTCAGCAGCAATTCCGGCGTGAAGGTCGTGGTCCAGTCGAGATTGACCAGAGCCGGCGACTTGTAGCGCGTGAACATCGAGCCCATCACGCTGTTGCTCATGAAGCGCAGGAAGGCTTCGCGCGGCACGCCCATCTTGTTGGCGAGCAGCGTGATCTCGATCAGGTTCTGGATCACCACGCCGAGCATCACGTTGTGCGCGATCTTGCAGATGCGCGCGAGTTCGCCGTCGCCGACATAGGACACGCCGTTGGGTGCGAATTTCAGCACCATGTCCTCGACCTTGCGGAAGGCCGCTTCCGGACCGGACGCCACCGCCGACAGCTTGCCGGCCTTGATCACCTTGGCATTGCCGGAGACCGGACAGGCGACGAATTGCGCGCCGAGCGCCGTCAGCTGCTCGCGGATATCCGACGGAATCGTCGACCGAGATGGTCGAGCAATCGACCACGATCGTCGGCATCTTGCCCTTGCCGTTCGGCGCGACGCCGTTCTTGCCCGAACAGCACTTCCTTGACGTCCTTGCCGGCGGACACGATGGAGAACAGCACGTCGACCGAATTGAGGTCGGAAAGCTTGTCGACCACCTTGCCGCCGATCTTGGTCAGCGGCTCGGCCTTGGAGCGGGTGCGGTTCCAGATCGAGACGTCGTAGCCGGCCTTCAGCAGCCACTCCGCCATCGCGTAGCCCATGCGGCCCATGCCGATCCAGCCGATTTTCTGTTGTGTTGGTCGCCATGTTCCGGTTCCTCCCGCGGCGTTTGCGGCTCGTCTCGTAGCCACAGACGCGCCATGCGCCGCAAGCACTTCGCAACGAAGCCGCGAGCGACCTATGATTGCGGCGAGGAGGAGCCATGTCCGTCATCCGCTCGCTTGACGATGCGCTTGCGCCGATCGCCGACGGCTGCCTGCTGGCGGTGCCGCGCGAGCAGGCCGGCGTCGCGATGGAAGCCACCCGCGCGCTGATCCGCCGCCAGACCCTGTGAAAAATCTCCATCTGGTGGCGCTGCCGGCCTCCACCTTGCAGGCCGATATGCTGATCGGCGCCGGATGCGTGGAAACGCTGGAAACCTCGGCGGTGAGCCTCGGCGAATTGGGGCCGGCGCCGCGCTTCACCGCGGCGATGACCGGCGGCACCTTGCGGATGAAGGATGCGACCTGCCCGGCGATCTATGCCGCGCTGGAGGCGGGCGAAAAGGGCAACCCGTTCATGCCGCTGCGCGGCCTGATCGGCTCCGACCTGATGAAAATCCGGAGCGACTGGCGGGTGATCGACAATCCGTTCGGCAACGACGATCCGATCGTGCTGCTGCCGGCGATCCGGCCGGACGTCGCGCTGTTTCATGCGCCGATGGCGGACCGGCATGGCAATGTCTGGATCGGGCGCCAGCGCGATCTCGCCACGCTCGCCCATGCGTCGCGCAAGACCGTGGTCACGGTGGAGCGGATTGTCGACGGCAACCTGATGGACGATCCGGTGCTCGCGGCCGGCGTGCTGCCCGGCTTCTATGTCGAGGCGATCGCGGTGGTGGAGAATGGCGCCTGGCCGCTGTCGCTGCCGGATTATTATCCGGTCGATGTCGCGCATCTTGCCGAGTATGCGCGGCTGGCGAAGACCGCGGAAGGCTTCGCGCGCTATTGCGACGAGCATGTGTATCGAAAGCGGGCGGCGTAGGAACCTTGCGATGACCTTCCAGCCCGAAGAACTTCTCATCGCCAGCGTCGCCGATCTGATCGGCGACGTGCGCCACATTGCGGTCGGCAATGCGTCGCCGATTCCGGCAGCCGCCGCGCTGCTGTGCCGCGCGCGCGGCGAGGCGGCCGGCCCTTACGTGTCGCTGCTGCAAAGCCGCAAGCACAATTTCTTCACCGAGGGCGGCGTCGAATTGTTCGACTGCGCCGGCCAGGGCCGCATGGATGTGTTCTTTCTGTCCGGCGGCGAGATCGACGGCGAAGGCAACATCAACCTCGTCGGCATCGGCGATCACGACAAGCCGCAGGTGCGCTTTCCCGGCTCGTTCGGATCGGCCTATCTGTATTTCGTGGTGCCGAAAGTGATCCTGTTCCGCACCGAGCATTCGCGCCGCACGCTGGTGCCGAAAGTGGATTTCATCAGCGCGCCGGGCGCGAGCGAGCCGAACGTCTATCGCACCGGCGGGCCGATCGCGCTGATCACCAATCGCTGCCTGTTCGCTTTCGACAAGGAGCGGCGCCGCTTTCGCCTGCAGAGCGTGCATCCGGGCCACAGCGTCGAGGAGATCGTCGAGCATACCGGCTTCGATTTCGACCGGCCGGAGCATGTTCCGGAGACGCCCGCGCCGGATGCCGACACGCTGCGCATCTTGCGCGAGATGGTCGCGCCCGAACTGGCGGAGGTCTATCCGCAATTCGCGGAGAAGGTTTTCGGCGACCTCGAGCGCTGCGTCAGTCGATGCGATTGACCTCGCACCCTCATTCGACATTCGCATGCGTCAGCAACGTTCGTCTGGTGTCCGTTGCTCGCCGCACCACCCGGAATGTGAAGGTATCGGTTCCCCTGAACTGCGAATTCGGGAACATAGAACAGCCCGGTCGCGCCCCGCATCGCCATCCTTCCGTTTCGCGGCGGCGTCACCACTTCCAGCGCCTTGACGCGGCCAGTCGCCGTTCATGCGGCGATACGAGGCATGGCGCGCCGCGGCGACTGACGCATGCCGCCTCGACCTGACTGTCGACATGCAGCGGCGCCAGTCCGGTGATCGAGGCTGCATCCAATCGGAACCAGGATGCGGGTGCCGCCGATAAGCGTCAGCGTCAACGCGGCAAGGACTGCGAAGAAGGTGATGGCGATTCCGGTATCGTGGGACGTGACCGGCGCATCGTTGCGGGCGGCAGAAGATGACAGACCAAACATGACGCTCCCCTTCGTTAAGCGCCCGCTCGCGTCAGCGCGATCGCGTCGGGCCCTTTCACCCGTATCGCGTCGCCGGTTCAGGGGATGTGAGCCACCTCACAATATCGCGCTTCGTCGCGACTGGCCGCGCCTAGCCGCTTGCCGATCCGCATTTGCGAAGCCGGCAAAGGCGTGTTCTCCTTGCCTCTCCTGACAACAACAATTTTCAAGGGACGAAATGCCGGTAGAACCCATTGAAGTCGCCGTCATCGGCACCGGATGGTGCGGCGGTATCCGGGCCGAGACGCTGTCGCGTTATCCGCTGGTGAAGAAGCTGCATGTCTGTGAAATCCGGCCCGAACGACTGAAGGAAATCCAGGCGCTCACCAATGCGGCGGTCGCGACCGCTCGACTATCAGGACATCGTCAGGAACGATGCGGTGAAGGTGGTCTATATCTCGACCACGCCGGAGAACACGCATTTCCCGATCGCGCGCGACTGCCTGAAGGCCGGCAAGCATGTGCTGCTGGAAAAGCCGATCGCGCTCGAACTGTACGAAGCCGACGAACTGATCGCGATCGCCAAACGCAACCACGTCAAGTTCACCATCGGCTATTCGCAGCGCTTCAACACCAAGTTCGCCTATGCCAAGAAGAAGCTCGAACGACGGCACGCTCGGCAAGCCGGTCTCGGTGATGGTGAGCCGGCATCTGTCGCGCAGCCTCGGCAAGAAGATCGCAAGCCGGGTGCGGCTGTCGCCCGCCGCGATGGAATCCACCCACGACCTCGATATCGTGTTCTGGCTGCTGGAGCCGGCCAAGCCCGTCAGCGTCTATTCGCAGGGCGCCTACGGCTACATGCAGCCGGTCAACGGCTCCTATGACATCATGTGGAGCACGATCAAGATGGACAACGGCGTGCTCGTCGCCATCGGCGGCGGCTGGAACCTGCCGCCGAGCTATCCGAATTATTGCGCCACCACGATCGAGATCACCGGCACCGAGGGCTCGCTGTTCCTCGACGACACCGCGCGCGACCACTGGCTCAACACCGTGAAGGACGGCACGCAATATCCGATGTCGACCATGCCGGGCGAGCAGGTCGACCATGTCTATGCCGGCCAGATGGGCCCGGAGACCATCCACTTCCTCGAATCCTGCATCATGGACCGCGCCGCCGATGGTGTCGCCGGAAAGCGCCCGCACGGTGATGGAATGCTATCTCGCGGCCGATCTGTCCGCCGAACGCAACCAGCCGGTCGACATCCCGTTGACAAACGAGACGCTTGCGGGCATCGCGGACATGATCAAGGCGCAGCGCGCGCCGGTGGCCTGAACCCGTTCCCTCCTGTCGAAATCCGATCATGACTTCAGACGATCATCACCCCGGCCCCCGCGTCGAGGACGACGCCCTCATCCGCGGCCGCGGCAAATTCGTGGACGACATCGAAAAGCAGGGCGTCGGCCATGCCGTATTCGTCCGCTCGCCGCACGCACATGCCCGCATCGTCTCGATTTCGACCGAGGCGGCCGCGAAGGCAAAGGGCGTGATCGGCATCCTCACCGCCGCCGACCTGACGGCATCGGCTCGGTGTCGCGGCATCCGCCGATCGCCGGCCGCGGCGGCACCAAGATCGCATTCTCGCATCGCCCCGCGCTGGCCGACAAAAAGGTCATGCATGTCGGCGAAGCGGTCGCGATGGTGGTGGCGGAAAGCCATGCCGCGGCCCTCGATGCCGCCGAACTGGTCGCCGTCGAATACGAGGAATTGCCGGCGCTGATCGATGCGCGCGACGGCGATGAAGCCCGACGCGCCGACGCTGTTTGACGATATCCCGGGAAACCTCGCGCTCGACTGGCCGGGCCCGGTCGACGATCCGGCCAATGTCGCGGCGGTCGACGACATCATGAAATCCGCCGCCCATGTCGCGCGCATCACGCTGGTGCAGCAGCGCCTGGCGATGGTGCCGATGGAAATGCGCGGCGGCACCGCAAGCTTCGACGCCAAGACCGGCCGCTACACCTTGCGCGTCTGCTCGCAGGGCGCCGGCACCATGCGCGACCTGCTTGCGGCGATCATGGGAATCGAGAAGCAGACGCTGCACGTCATCACCGAGGATGTCGGCGGCGCCTTCGGAATGAAGACCGGTGCCTATCCGGAATATCCGGTGCTGCTCGCGGCCGCCAAAAAGCTCGGCCGCAAAGTGCACTGGATGTCGAGCCGCTCGGAAGCCTTCAACAGCGACAACCAGGCGCGCGACAATGTCACCATCGGCGAACTCGCGCTCGACAAGAACGGCAAGTTTCTCGCGCTGCGCGCGCGCCAGGTGCAAAATCTCGGCGCCTATGTGGCGTTCGCCGGCATCCTGCTTGCGACCAACAATTTCGCGCGCTGCTTTCCCGCGATGTACGACATTCCAAAGCTCGATATCGCGGTGCAATGCGTCTACACCAACACGCTGCCGACCGGACCCTATCGCGGCGCCGGACGCCCGGAGGCCAATTACATCGATCGAGCGGCTGGTCGAGGAAGCCGCGCGCATCACCGGCATCGACGCGGTGACGCTGCGAAAGCGCAATCTGATCCCTGCTTCCGCCATGCCCTACAAGACCGCGATCGGCGCGGTCTTCGACAGCGGCGAGTTTGCGGAAATCTTCGACAAGGCGCTGGCGCTCGCCGATCTCGAAGGCTTCAAGCAGAGGAAGCGCGACTCGAAGGAAAACGGAAAGCTGCGGGGCCTGGGCATTTCCTGCTTCCTCGAACATTCCGGCGGCGTGCCGAACGAGGGCGCCTATCTGACCTTTCCCGGCAGCGAGACGCTCGTGGTCAATCTCGGCGTGCAGGCGACCGGTCAGGGTCATGCCACCGTCTATCCGCGACTCGTCGCGGACAAGCTCGGCATCGATGTCGCGCATGTGAAGCACCGGCACGGCGACAGCGATCTCGAAATCAAGGGCGGGCCCTCGGTCGCCTCGCGCTCGACCATCACGGCAGGATCCGCGGTCGTTCGCACGATCGAGGCGATGCTGGAGAAGGGCCGGAAGCTCGCGGCGCATGTGCTGGAAGCCGACGAGAAGGACATCGCCTATCGGCGCGGCCTGTTCGAAGTGGTCGGCACCGACCGCTCGATCGCGCTGTTCGATCTCGCCGCCAAGGCGGCCGAGATGAAGGACAAGGGCGAGATCGAGGAAAATCTCGACACCAAACGCGACTTCGACACGCCGCAGACCTTCCCGAATGGCTGCCACATCGCCGAAGTCGAGGTCGAGCCGGAAACCGGCGAAGTCAGCGTCGTCGGCTATTACGCGGTCGACGATTGCGGCGTCATGCTCGACCACACGCTGGTGCATGGTCAGGTGCAGGGCGGCATCGCGCAGGGGCTCGGGCCAGGTGCTGCTGGAGAACGCGGTCTACGATCCCGACAGCGGCCAGTTCGTCACCGGCTCGTTCATGGATTATGCGATGCCGCGCGCCCATCACATGCCGTCGCTGCTTCGCGACGATTCCCATCCGGTGCCGGCGACCACCAATCCGCTCGGGGTGAAGGGCGTGGGCGAAGCCGGCACCACCGCCTCGCTCGCCGCGATCATGAACGCGATCGCCGATGCGGTGCCGGCCGCAGCCCATATGGACATGCCGGCGACGATGGAGAAGGTCTGGCGGGCGTGTCAGTCTTCTTCAATTACCTCCCCCTGAAAGAGGGAGGTCGACTGCCGAAGCGAAGCTGAGACAGTCGGGTGGGGGTTCGTCCTAAGCTGACCCCCTCCCCAACCCTCCCCCTTTCAGGGGGAGGGAGTCCAAAAACCGCGCTTGCACCTACCCCTGCGAAATGAACTTGCGGTTGGTATAGGCCTCCAGCCCCTCGATGCCGCCTTCCTGGCCGTAGCCGGATTCCTTGATGCCGCCGAACGGCGTTTCCGGCGTCGAGATCGCGACCGAATTCACCCCCACCATGCCGGACTGGATGGCGTCGCCGATCATGGTCGCGGTCTGCGCATTGGTCGTGAACGCATAGGCCGCGAGCCCGAACGGCAGCGAATTCGCGCGCTCGACCACTTCGTCGAAGGTCTTGAAGCGCACGATCGGCGCCACCGGACCGAACGGCTCCTCGGTCATGATCTTGGAATCGTCCGGCACCTCGGTGATCACGGTCGGCGCGAAGAAATTGCCCTGATTGCCGTGCCGCTTGCCGCCGGTGACGATCTTGCCGCCGCGGGCCTTGGTGTCGTTGACGATCGCTTCCATCGCATCGAGCCGTCGCGGATTGGCGAGCGGGCCCATCGTGGTGTCCTTGTCGAGCCCGTCGCCGAGCTTCACGTTGTCCGCGAACTCGGTGAAGCGCTTCAGGAAGCGGTCATAGACGCCTTCCTGCACATAGAAGCGGGTCGGCGAAATGCAGACCTGGCCGGCATTGCGATACTTGAAGGCCGCGATCGTGTCGGCGGTCTTTTCCGGATCGGCATCGCCGAACACCACCACCGGCGAATGCCCGCCGAGCTCCATGGTCGCGCGCTTCATGCCCTTGGCGGCGAGGCCCGCCAGCAACTTGCCGACCGGGATCGAGCCGGTGAAGGAAATCTTCTTGACGATGTCCGAGCCGATCAGATGCTCGGAGACTTCCGAAGGCACGCCGAACACGAGATTGAGCACGCCCTTCGGCACGCCCGCCTCGACGAAGCATTTCACCAGTTCGACGCAGGAGCCCGGCGTTTCCTCCGCAGCCTTGATGATGATCGAGCAGCCGGCCGCCAGCGCACCCGCGATCTTGCGCACCGGCGTCAGCGTCGGGAAATTCCACGGCGTGAAGGCCGCAACCACACCGACCGGCTCCTGGGTCACGAGCTGGCGGATATTCTTGCCGCGGCCCGGCACGATGCGGCCATAGGCCCTGCGTCCCTCCTCCGCCATCCAGTCGATGATGTCGGCGGTGACCATGACCTCGCCCTTGGCTTCGGCAAGCGGCTTGCCCTGCTCCTGCACCATCACGCGAGCGATGTGATCGGCGCGCTCGCGCACCAGATCGGCGGCCTTGCGCATCACGCGGCTGCGGTCATAGGCGGTCATCGCGCGCCAGACGCCGAGTCCCTTGTCGGCGGCCGCGAGCGCGCGGTCGAGATCGGCCTTGCCGGCATGCGGCAGCGTGCCGAGCGACTTGCCGGTCGCGGGATTGATCACGTCCTCGCCCTTGCGGCCCTTGCCGTTGAGCCATTCGCCGTCGATGTAGAGCTGAAGATCGGTGTACATGTGGGTTCCTCGTTATTGTCCGCGTGAATGCCGGCTTGCGCTTTTCCATGAAGGCGGTGCGGCCTTCGATATAATCCTTGCTGTCGAAGCAGCGTTTCACGCTTGCGGCCGCGGCATCGATGTCGCGCTCGCTTTCGTCCTTCAGGATTTCGCCGACGATCAGCTTGATCGAACCGACCGTGAGCGGCGCGTTGCCGGCGATCGTCTCGGCATAGTTCTTCACGTAGCTTTCGAGCTCGGCATCCGGCACCACGCGGTTGACGAGGCCCATCATGCGCGCCTCCTCGGCGTCGAATTGCCGGGCGGTGAAGAAAATCTCCTTGGCGAAGGACGGCCCGACCACATTCATCAGCCGCCGCACGCCCTTGTGGTCATAGCCAAGTCCGAGCTTCGCGGCCGGCACGCCGAATTTCGAACCGGGCGTCGCGATGCGCATGTCGCAGCAGGTCGCAAGCGCCATGCCGCCGCCGATGCAATAGCCCCGGATCATCGCGATGGTCGGCTTCGGGAAATCGTGCACGCCCGAAAAGGCCTGCTCGGTGGTGGCGTTGTATTTGGCGATGCCTTCCTGCGGTCGCGCGCTCGGCTCCGAATTTCGAGATATCGGCGCCCGATACGAAGGCCTTGCCGCCGGCGCCGGTCAGCACCACCACGCGGATCGAATCGTCGGCGCGGAAATCGTCGAGGATGGCGCGCGTGGCCGCCCACATCTCCAGCGACACCGCATTGTGCCGCTCCGGATTGTTGAAGATCACGTAGCCGACCCCGCCTTCCTTGCGCGAGAGCATCTTGTCGGTCATTTCCTGGGTCCTTTACGTTCGAGCGCTTCGTGATTTCCGTTGTTACGTCGCGCCAGCCTTCCTCAACTCTTCGATCTCATCCGCGCTGAATCCGAACTCGGTCAGCACCTCGTCGGTATGCTCGCCGCGCTCCGGCGTCGGTCGCGCGATCGCGCTCGGCGTGCGCGACAGCGAAACCGGCTGACGGACCACTTTCAGCGTGCCGCGGTCGGGCGTCTCGCATGTCGGTCGCAACGCCGAGATGCTGCACCTGCGGATCGGCGAACATGTCGTCGATCCTGTAGATCGGACCGCCGCCACGCCGTCGTCGTTCAGCTTCTTGATCCAGTATTCGCTGGTATTGTTCGCCAGCGTCTTCTCGATATCGGCATTCAGCAGGTCGCGGTTCTTCGATCGCAGAGTCGTTGCTCGCATAATCCGGCATGCTGCATCAGATGCTCGGCGTCGATCGCCTTGCAGAAGCGCTTCCAGGTCGGCGAGCCGGTGGTGGCGATATTGATGTGGCCGTCTTTGGTCTTGTAGACGCCGGTCGGGATCGAGGTCGGATGATTGTTGCCGGCCTGGCCGGGCACCTCCTTGTCGATCAGCCAGCGCGCGGCCTGGAAGTCGAGCATGAAAATCTGCGCGGCGAGCAGCGAAGCTCTCGACATATTGCCCCTCGCCGGATTTCTCGCGCTCCAGCAACGCCACCATCACGCCGAGTGCTGCGAACAGGCCCGCCGTCATGTCGGCGACCGCAGCGCCCGCACGCACCGGTCCCTGCCCCGGCAAGCCGGTGACCGACATCAATGCCGCCCATGCCCTGCGCGATCTGGTCGAAGCCCGGCCATGTCTCGTACGGGCCGGTCCTGACCATAGGCCGAGATGCTGGCATAGATGATGCGCGGATTGACCGCCTTCAGGTCGGGATAGTCGATCCTCAGCCGCCGCTTCACGTCGGGGCGGAAATTCTCGATCACCACATCGGCCTTGTGCGCGAGCCGCAGCAGGGTCGCGCGGCCCGCCTCGCTCTTCAGATCGAGCGTGATGCTGCGCTTGTTGCGATGCAGGTTCTGGAAATCGCCATTGTGGCGCGGGCCGCCGATCGGGTCGCCGCCTTCCAGCCGCTCCGGCGCCTCGATCTTGATCACGTTGGCGCCCCAGTCCGCGAACTGGCGCGCGCAGGTCGGCCCCGCGCGCACCCGGGACAGGTCGAGCACGGTCAAGATGGATCGAGCGCGGTCGAGGCGCGGAATATTCGGCTGAATCCTGCAAGGCTTGTCCTTTCGGCCGGAACCTGGCCGGGCCGGACAATCCCCGAACCGGCGGCAAATTCAACTGACCCGCCAGCAGCCCTGCCGCGCCGGCGCGGAAGCGCCGGACCGGCCTATTTCTTCCGGATGCGAAAAGTCAGCAAATCCTCGCCGCGCTCGCTGGCTTCCAGCACATCGCCGGTCTGGTTGATCAGGTTCGGGATATCGATGGCAGAGAGCGGATCGGTGCATTCGACGACAATGACGTCGCCCGCCGCCAGCGCCTTGGAGTACCTTGTGGGTGCGCAGCGCCGGAAGCGGACATTTCAGTCCGCGCAAATTGATGACTTTTTCAGTCATGTCCATAGGTCCCAGGCTATTGCCTGACTCGCGATTTGCAGAGCTTGCAAACCATAACCATTTCAGTCGCTTGACCCAGTATGGCGGCTTCGTCACAAACGCAAGCATGAACGCGGACACTTCCATGATCCAACGGATCGGGCGGCTCACGCCGCTTGCGGACGTGCTGACAGCGATCGAGCGCTGCGCGCCGGTCGAGCCGCGCGACATGGCGACGGCGCAAGCCGAGGCCTGTATTCTTGCCGCCGATGTCGTAGCGCCGCGCGCGCTGCCCACGACCGACATGGCGTTGCGCGACGGCTGGGCGGTGAAGTCCGAAGACACGCGCGACGCCGGCCCCTATGCGCCGATGCCGCTCGATCCGCCGCCGCAGCGGATCGATACGTTCGCAGCCCTGCCATCCGGCACCGATGCGATCGCGCCGCCCGATGCCGTCATCGTCAACGGCGGCATCCTGCAGATCATGGCACCGGTTGCGCCGGGTGAAGGCGTGTTGCCGAAATCCGGTGACGCGGTGCAAGGCGCGTTGCTGCGCGCGGCAGGTACGAGATTGCGGGCGAGCGATATCGCCGTGCTGATGGCGGCCGGCGTGACGCAGCTTCGCGTGCGCGCGCCGCGTCTGCTCATCGTCAATACCAAGCCCGGCGTGCTGGAACCGGCGGTGCAATTCGTTGCCAAATGCGCGCAGGCGGTAGGCGCAATTGTCAGCGTCGAGCAGAACGGCGATCTGGAAGCCGCCTTGCGCGCAGGATCGGTCGATGCGGTGATCGGCATCGGCGGCACCGGCAGCGGACGGCGCGATCGTTCGGTGATCGCGCTGTCGCGCGCCGGAAAGCTGCAACCTGTCACGGCATCGGGCTTGCGCCGGGAGAAAGCGCCGCCTTCGGCCATGTCGGACGGCCGTCCGGTACTTGCTCGTTGCCGGGCCGGATCGATGCCGCGATCGCCTGCTGGCTGGTGCTCGGCCGTGCGCTGGTGGCGCGGCTCGCAGGCGCGCGCGATCAGACGATGCGGTCAGTCACCGCGAAACTCGCGCGCAAGGTCACCTCGACCATCGGGATCGCCGAATTCGTGCCGCTGCGCAGTGTCGGCAAGAAGGCGCCGTGCCGCTCGGCTTCGGGCTTTCTGTCGCTGCGATCGCTCGCGCAGGCCGACGGCTGGATGCTGGTGCCGGCCGAAAGCGAAGGCTATCCCGCAGGCTATGCCGTTGACGGTGAGGCCGCTGCCGTGAGCCGTCTGATCCGAACCCCGAAACCGCCCTGATCGATGCGGTGCGCCGCGCCGCGCGACAGGAGCAATTCCTCGAAGTGGTCTCGGCCGAGGAGGCCAGGAAGCGCTTCGAAAGTCATATCGACCTCACGCCGCGCGGGGTCGAAACGGTAGCGCTTGCCGACGCGCTCGGTCGCGTGCTCGCCGCCGACATTGCTGCGCCGATCGACGTGCCGCCCTTCGACCGTTCCGGCGTCGACGGCTTTGCGCTGCGCGCGGCCGACACCACGGGTGCGAGCGACAGCGCGCCGCGCCGGCTTACGCTCAATCGCGAGGTGATCGCCTGCGGTCATGCGCCGCCGATCGCGGTTGCGCCGGGCAGCGCCACCGCGATTGCGACCGGCGGCGTGGTGCCGCGCGGCGCCGATGCGGTCGTCATGATCGAGCACACCGAATTGCTCGACGATCCGAAAAGCCCCGGCGATCGAAATCCGCCGCGCCGCTGCGCCCGGACAATTCATCGCCTATGCCGGCTCCGACATCGCGCGCGGCGAGACGCTGCTGCGCAAGGGCACGCTGCATCGGCTCGCGCGAGATCGGCATGCTGGCCGCCTGCGGCATCGCCGCGGTCGATGTCGTCCGCAAGCCGCGGGTGGCGGTGCTGTCGACCGGCGACGAACTGATGCCAGCCGGGCGAGACCGCTGCGTGCCGGCCGCGATCTATGACTCCAATGGCGCGATCGTCGCGGCGGCGGTGAAGGAAGCGGGCGGCGAGCCGGTTCCGTACGGCGCATTCCCGGACGACGAGGCGGTGCTCGGTCCGGCGATGCGCAAGGCGCTCGCCGAATGCGACATGCTGGTGCTGTCGGGCGGCACCTCGAAAGGCGCCGGCGACCTCTCGCATGCCATCGTCTCGAGGCTCGGCGAGCCCGGCATCCTGGTGCATGGCGTGGCGCTGAAGCCCGGCAAGCCGCTTTGCCTTGCGGTCGCCGATGGCAAGCCGGTCGTGGTGCTGCCGGGCTTTCCGACCTCGGCGATCTTCACCTTCCATGCCTTCGTCGCGCCGGTGATCCGCGCGACTCGCCGGCCTGCCGCCGGAAAATCCGCGCATCGTCGAAGCGCGGGTGCCGATGCGGGTGCCATCCGAACTCGGCCGCAAGGAATTCGCGCTGGTCGCACTGGTGCAGGGCGAGGATTCGATGATCGCCTTTCCCTCGCCCGAAGGGCTCCGGTTCGGTGACGGCCTTCTCGCAGGCCGATGGCTTCATCGAGATCGATGCGCTGGCATCCGCACTCGATGCCGATACCATGACCAAGGTTACGCTGATCGGGGCGGCCGCGCGCGCGCCCGGATGTGGTGATCATGGGCAGCCACGACGTGGCGCTCGATGTCGTGGTCGGCGCGCTCGCCGAACGCGGATTTTCCGCGCGCGTGATCGCGATCGGCAGCCTCGGCGGCGTTGCCGCGGCGCGGCGCGGCGAATGCGATATCGCGCCGGTTCATCTGATCGATCCGAAGACCGGCCGCTACAACACGCATCTGGTCGAGAACGGGCTGTCGCTGGTGAAGGGCTGGCAGCGTTCGCAGGGCTTCCTCTATCCGCAAGGGCGACATGCGTTTCGAGGGCAAGATCGCCGACGAGGCGATCGCGGCCGCGCTCGCCGATCCGGAATGCCTGATGGTCAACCGCAATGCCGGTTCCGGCACCCGCGTGCTGATGGACCAGAAGCTGAATGGCGCGCGCCCGCCCGGCTACGCCAATCAGCCGAAATCGCACAACGCGGTCGCGGCCGCGATCGCGCAGGGGCGCGCCGATTGGGGCTTTGCGATCGAGCCGGTGGCGCGCATGTATGACCTGTCATTCCTGCCGGTGGCGCCGGAGGAATACGATTTTCTGGTGGTGGAGAACTGGCGCGACCGGCCCGGCGTGCGGGCGTTTCTTGCAGCGCTGCGAGACCAGGCGACCAGAGCCGCATCCAGGCTCTCGGCATGCGTCCGGCCCAATAGTGGAAGGTCCGTCTTTGCGATCCGGTCACGCCACCATATCTACCGTCGACGGTTTGTTGTAGGAACGCCACCATGCGTATCATCGGCCTCGCAGGCTGGAGCGGCTCGGGCAAGACCACCCTCCTGACCAAGCTCATTCCCCGCCTCACCGCACGCGGCAAGCGCGTCTCGACGCTCAAGCATGCGCACCACGCTTTCGACATCGATCGGCCAGGCAAGGATTCGTTCCAGCATCGCTCGGCCGGCGCGACCGAAGTGCTGGTCGTATCCGGGGCCCGATGGGCGCTGATGCACGAATTGCGCGGTGCGCCCGAACCGGCTTTGCCGGACCTGCTGTCGAAATTGACCGAGGTCGATCTGGTGCTGGTCGAGGGCTTCAAGCGCGAGGGCTTCCCGAAGCTTGAAATCCACCGAATCGAGAACGGCAAGCCGCTGCTGCACCCGGAAGACCCCTGGATCGTCGCGATCGCCTGCGACACCGCGCTGCCGCAAGCCAAGCGTGCCGGTGATCGACCTCAACGACATCGACGCCATCGCCGATCTGCTGCTCGCCAAGGCCGTGCCGCTGCGCGAGATCAGGGCTCGACGCGGACGCGGTCTGATGGCGCAGCTCACCGACGATTGCTTCGCTTTTTCCGGACCGCTGCTGCCGGTCGACGAGCTGGAACAGGATCATCGCCGAGCGCGTGAGCCCGGTCGCGGAAACCGAAAGCGTGACGCTCGCGGAAGCGCGCGGCCGCGTGCTGGCGCGCGATGTCACGGCGCCGATCGACCTGCCGAATTTCGACAATTCCGCGGTCGACGGCTATGCCGTGCGCCACGGCGACCTGAATGCGCAGAGGCGAGACCAGGCTCGTCATCGCCGACCGCGTCACCGCCGGCCGAGCGGCATCGCAGCCGCTGCAGGCCGGACAGGCGATCCGCATCTTCACCGGCGCGCCGATGCCGCAAGGCGCCGACACCGTGTTCATGCAGGAGGACGTGCGGATCGAGGACGGCGCCGTCATCGTGCCGCGCGGGATTGAAGCATGGCGCCAACCGGCGCCTTGCGGGTGAGGATGTGACGCGCCGGATCGGTCGCGCTGCCGGCCGGGCGCATGCTGTCGATCGCCGACATTGCGCTGGCCTCGGCGCTCGGCCTCACCGAATTGCCGGTGCGGCGGCGCATCCGCGTCGCGCTGTTCTCGACCGGCGACGAACTGGTCGAGCCCGGAAAGCCGCTGCGAGGCGCTTCGCTCTACGATGCCAACCGCCGCCTGCTGACCGGGCTGATCGAGAGCCTCGGCGCGGTCGTCACCGATCTCGGCATTCTCTCCGACGATCGCGCGCAGCTTGCCGCGGCGCTGAAGGCGGCGGCGGCGGGCCACGACCTCGTGCTGACCTCGGGCGGCGTCTCCACCGGCGAGGCCGATCATGTGCGCGATGCGGTCGAGACCATCGGCACGCTGGTGTTCTGGCGCGTCGCCATCAAGCCGGGCCGGCCGGTGGCGATGGGCGTGATCGGCGAGGCGCTGCGCGCCTTTGTCGGGCTGCCGGGCAATCCGGTCGCGGCGTTCGTGACCTTCGTGCGGGTGGTGCGTCCGCTGATCCTGCGGCTCGTCGGGCGCGAGCGCTCAGCCGCTGGTCGCGCTGCCGGTCCGTGCGAGCTTTTCCTACGCAAGAAGAAGGGCCGGCGCGAATATGTGCGCGTTGCGCTCAAGCGCGCGGCCGACGGAACCGTGGAAGCCTTCAAGCATCCGCAGGACGGCGCCGGCGTGATCACTTCGCTCACGCGAAACCGACGGGCTGGTGGAATTGTCGGAAGACACGACCAGCGTCGAGCCCGGCGCGATCGTGGACTTTCTGCCCTATGCGGTCCTGACCGGCTGAAGATTATTCGCGATCTCGTTCGCGCGCGTCCGCGCTCTTCCGGCGTATTGACGTTGAAGAAGGGATCGACCGGCCGATCCGGCCATTCCGCGATCGCGATGCCATGGCGGGCGGTCCAGATTTCGATCTTGTGCAGGTCCTCGTCGATCAGTGCGTGACGCAGATCCGCGCGCAGCGACACGGTCCAGAGTCCGACCACCGGATGCCGCCAGTCGCCGGATTTCGCGCAGGCGAGCGGCGTGCCGGCTTGCTCGCGGGCGGCATGCAGCCGCGCCACCAGATCGGCCGGCAGAAACGGGCAATCGCCCGGCACGCTCACCATCCATTCGAGATCGGGACGGTGCGCCGCCATCCAGTCGAGGCCCGGCGAGAATGCCGGCGAGCGGACCGGCAAAATCCGGAATGTCGTCCGGCACCACCGGCAGACCGAAGGACGCAAAGCGTTTCGGATCGCCGTTGGCGTTCAGGATCAAGCCGGCGCATTGCGGCGTCATGGTCGCAAGCACGCGCGACAGGATGGTCTTGCCGCCGATCTCGATCAGCGCCTTGTCGCCACCGCCCATGCGGCGCGCAAGTCCGCCGGCGAGCACGAGACCGAGAGTAGTCTCAGTCCTCATGCATCGCCGCCTTGCGCCGATGCTTGGAGCTTTCCTCCTCGACATAGCGCGAGGTCCTGGTCGAACACGATGCGGTCGAGACCGGCGAGCGCGGTGAAGCGCTTGCCGCGCGCGCGGCCGATCAGCGTCAGATTGGCCTTGCGCGCCAGCTCCACGCCCCAGGCGGTGAAGCCCGAGCGCGACACCAGCACCGGAATGCCCATGCGCACGGTCTTGATCACCATCTCGGAGGTCAGTCGGCCGGTGGTGTAGAAAATCTTGTCGGCGGCTGCGACCTTTTCCTGGAACATCCAGCCCGCGATCTTGTCGACCGCGTTGTGACGGCCGACGTCTTCCATATAGACCAGCGGCCGATCCTCGCACCGCCAGCACGCAGCCGTGAATGGCGCCGGCCTCGAGATAGAGCGAAGGCGTGGTGTTGATCTTGTGCGTCAGCGCATAGAGCCACGAGGTGCGGAACTGCGTCTGCGGCAGCGTGACATTCTCCAGCGCTTCCATCAGGTCGCCGAACACCGTGCCCTGCGCGCAGCCGGAGGTCTGCACCTTCTTCTTCAGCTTCTCCTCGTAATTGGTCGCGCGCTCGGTGCGCACCACCACGACCGACAATTCCTCGTCGTAATCGACGCCGGTCACGACGTCGTCCGGCCGCAGCATGTTCTGGTTGAGCAGATAGCCGATCGCGAGATAGTCGGGATGATCGCCGATCGTCATGGCGGTGACGATTTCCTGCGAATTGAGAAAGATCGTCAGCGGCCGCTCGACCATCACCGACGGTTTCGATCTCGGCGCCGGTCTGATCGACGCCGCGCACGCGCTCGGTCAGCCGCGGATCCTGCGGATCGGGCTTGATCCGATAATCGTCGTCCGCCATGTTCATCCGAACGGCAATTTCATTCCGGGCGGCAGCGGCAAGCCGCCGGTCAGCGCCTTCATCTTCTCGGCCATCACGCCTTCCGACTTCCTGCGCGCATCGGCATGGGCGGTGACCAGAAGGTCCTCGACAATTTCCTTCTCGTCCGGCTTCATCAGGACTGTGGTCGATGGTGACGCTCTTCAGGTCGCCCTTGCCGTTCAGCACGACCTTGACCACGCCGCCGCCGGAAGAGCCTTCGATCTCGATCGTCTCGAGCTCGGCCTGCATCGCCTGCATCTTGGATTGCAGTTCGGCCGCCTTCTTCATCATGCCCATGAAATCGGCCATGTCTCGCCTTTCGCTTTTAGCTTTCGGTGTCGTCGTCTTCGAGCGGCATATCGCCGTCCGCTCGGGCGGCGGCTCGCTGTCGCGCGGACGCACCGCGATAATCTCGGCGCCGGGAAAGCGTTCCAGCACCGCCTGCACCAGCGGATCGCCGCGCACGCCGCTGCTTGAGTTCGGCCTCGCGCGCATCGGCCTGCGACTTCAAGGTCGGCTGGCCGGGTTCGCGCGACAAGGTGACGAACCATTTGCCGGCCGGTCCAGCCGGAAATCTTTGCCGACAATTCGTTGACCAGCGAATGCGAGGCGCCAGGCTCGAGCGCGATTTCGAGCTTGCCGTCCTCGCAGCGCACCAGCCGCACGTCGCGCTCCAAAGCCGCCTTGATCTGCAGGTCGCGCTTGTCGGTCGCGAGCTTCACCAATTCCTCGAAATCCCCGATGCGGATCGCAGGCGCGGCCGACGGATGCGGGCTCGGCCTGCACCGCCATATTGAGCGCGGCCCGCGGCGCGCCGCGCGGCGGCTCCGGTCGCGTCATCGACATCCCGCTTGCCGGCGCGCATCGATATCGCAGCACCGCCGCCATTGGTGCGCGGCGCGGAGTGCGGCCTCCGCCGGGCCTTGTTGCCGAGCGAGCGGATCGCCTCGTCCGGCGTCGGCAGATCGGCGGCATAGGCGATGCGGACCAGCAGCATTTCCGCCGCCGCGATCGGCCGGCCGGCATGCTGCACTTCGGACATGCCCTTCAACAGCATCTGCCAGGTGCGCGACAGCACGCGCATCGAAAGCTGCGACGCGAAGGCGCGGCCGCGGGTGCGCTCGGCCTCGCTCAGCGACAGATCGTCGGCGACCGACGGCACAAGCTTCACGCGGGTGACGAAATGCGTGAACTCGGCAAGGTCCGACAGCACGATCGTGGGATCGGCGCCGGAATCGTATTGATCGCGCAATTCCTTCAAGGCCGCGGCGACATCGCCGCGCAGCAGCATCTCGAACAGGTCGACCACCCGCGCGCGGTCGGCGAGACCGAGCATCTGCCGCACATCTTCGGCGCGCACTTCGCCCGCCGCATGCGCGATCGCCTGATCGAACAGCGACAGCGAGTCGCGCACCGAGCCTTCGGCCGCGCGCGCGATCAGCGCGAGCGCCTCGGGCTCGACCTTGACGTTTTCCTTGTCGGCGATGCCGGACAGATGTCGCACCAGAAGATCGCCGTCAACGCGCCGAAGATCGAACCGCTGACACCGAGACAGCACCGTGATCGGCACTTTTCTGATCTCGGTGGTGGCGAACATGAACTTCGCGTGCGGCGGCGGCTCTTCCAGCGTCTTCAGCAGACGCATTGAAAGCCGCGCGTCGACAGCATGTGCACTTCGTCGAGGATATAGACCTTGTAGCGCGCCGAAACCGGCGAATAGCGCACCGCGTCGTTGATCTGGCGCACGTCGTCGACGCCGTTATGCGAGGCCGCGTCCATCTCCAGCACGTCGATGTGACGGCTCTCGATGATCGCCTGGCAATGCTCGCCCATCACCGGCATGTCGATGGTCGGGCCCTTGATCGAGCCGTCCGGCAACTGGTAATTCAGCGCGCGCGCCAGAATGCGCGCGGTCGTGGTCTTGCCGACCCCGCGCACGCCGGTGAGAATCCAGGCCTGCGGGATGCGTCCGGTCTCGAACGCATTCGAGATCGTGCGCACCATCGCTTCCTGACCGATCAGGTCGGAGAAGGTCGAGGGCCGGTAGCGGCGCGCCAGCACGCGATAGCCGCCGGACGCGGCCTCGGCCGCGCCTTGCGGCTGGTCCGGCGATCGTTTTCTGGCGTCGCTCATGTCGCGTTCGGCGGTATAGCTCCATGGCGCCGGCGCGTGGCCGGGCACCCAATGCTGAAAAAGGTGGGAGGCTGACGAGCGACCCGAACCGGGGCTCGTTAGGGCTGCTTCCTTCCGGACCTGACCCGGTTGGCGAGTGGTTCGTCCACCGCCAACCTCCCGCCCCGTATATCGGGCCTCGCGCTCGCGAAAGCAAGCATATCCGGTCCCGCCGTGGTAACGTGGCCGTCCTGCAATGCCTTGGATATTCACATGAATTCGGAAATCTGGTCGCTGCACCCACAGCTTGTGCGCGACACCATCGAACTTGGCGACCTGGCGCTCTCGCGCGTCCTGATCATCAAGGACGCCAATTACCCCTGGCTGCTGCTGGTCCCGCGGCGAGCCGATATCGTGGAACTGATCGATCTGGACGAGGTTGAGCAAGCGCAGCTCATGGTGGAGATCAACCGCGCCGCCCGCGCGCTGAAAGTCGTCACGGAATGCGACAAGCTGAATATTGCAGCGCTCGGCAACGCCGTCCCGCAGCTTCATGTGCATATCATCGCGCGCCGCAAGACCGACAAGGCCTGGCCGAAGCCGGTCTGGGGACAGGTGCCGCCGCTCGACCACGATTTCACCGAAGTCGATCGATTCATGGCCGCGATGCGCAAGAAGCTCTGGGTGTCGTGACCATGCAGAAGCCCATGACTGCACTCGGACCCTGGCCTGCGCTCGGCTATGTCGACAGCATCATCGAGCGCGCGGCGGAACGGCGCACCGATCTCGATTTTCTCAGCGCCCGCGCGGCCGATGCCAATTGCGGCTTCTACCTGGTCGGCGGCGAGATGGTGGTGCTGAAGGCGACCGGCGATCTGCACGATCCGGTGTTTTCGAGCGACGAGATCGCATCGCTTCGCGACCGGCCCGGACCGCATCTTTCTGGGCGCTGCAGCAGGATGCCGGCCGTTTCGGATTGCCGATTGCGGCGGATGCGATCGAGACGCTGAAGGCCGATGCGCGCTTTGTCGTCACCGACCTGCGCTCGATCGCGGTGCAGGGGCTGGTCGCGCCCGACCATCTGCCGCCGCTCGCGGAAGCAAAGGCCTTGCTGCACTGGCATGCAAGGCATCGCTTCTGCTCCAATTGCGGACACCCGACCGATGATCGTGCGAGGGCGGCTGGCGGCGCGACTGCCCGCAATGTCACTTCCAGCACTTCCCGCGCACCGATCCGGTGGTGATCATGCTGGCGGTGCGCGGCGATCAATGCCTGCTCGGCCGGCAATCGCGATTCGGCGCCGGCATGTGGTCCTGCCTTGCCGGTTTCGTCGAACCGGGCGAGACCATCGAGGAAGCGGCGCGGCGCGAGACGCTGGAGGAAGCCGGCATCGTCTGCGGACGCGTGCGCTATTTCGCCTCGCAGCCATGGCCGTTTCCGTCATCGCTGATGATCGGCTGCCATGCCGAGGCGATCTCGAGCGACATCAAGGTGGACTATAACGAGCTCGAAGACGCGCGCTGGTTCTCGCGCGCGGATGCCGCCGCCATGCTGATGCGGCGCCATGAAGGACGGGCTCTCGACGCCGCCGCCGGTCGCGATCGCCCATCACATCATCCGCGCCTGGGTGGAAAATGGCGACGACGTTCTCGCCTGACCTGCAGCCGCAGCTCGGCAAGCTGGTCGTCTGCGCCGGGACGGCGGTGATCGACAATGTCTATCGGGTCGATCGCTTTCCGGTGACCGGCATCAAGACCCGCGCCGCGGATTTCCAGCAGATCCTTGGCGGCTGCGCCGCGAATGCCGCCGTCGCGGTGCGTCGCCTTGGCGGACGCGCCAGGCTTGCATCGGCGATCGGCGGGCCAGCGGGCCGCGATCTCACCGGCGACAGCATTCTGGCGCGGCTCGCAAGCGAGGAGGTCGACACGTCCATGGTGATACGGGTCGACGGCGCCAATTCGTCGCTGTCCTCGATCCTGATCGACCGCGACGGCGAGCGCCTGATCGTCAATTACCGCCATCCGAGCCTCGGCCAGGCGCGCCCGTCGAGGATCGACCGCATTCTCGCAGGCGCCGATGTGCTGCTGATCGACAATCGCTATCCGGAATTCGTGCTGCCGATCGCGCAGGCCGCGCGCGAGCGCAACCTGATCGTGGTGCTCGACGGCGAGCAGACCGCCGCGCCCAACGACGAACTTGCTGCTGGCCGCAACGCATATCGTCTTTTCGGCCGAGGGACTGCGCGCCATCGCGCGGCTGGACGATCTCGAGGCCGCGCTGCGCAGCGTGGCGCAGCGCACCGGTGCCTTCGTTGCCGTCACCGACGGAGCCCGCGACATGATGTGGCTGGAGCGACGGCAATTTGCGCGCGCGCCGACCTTCCGCGTCGAAGGCCGTCGACACGCTCGCCGCCGGCGACGTCTTTCATGGCGCCTTCGCGCTGGCGCTGGCGGAGGGCCAGGACACCGGCAGCCGCCATGCGCTTTGCCGCCGCCACTTCGGCGATCAAATGCACGCGCTTCGGCGGTGGCACAGGCGCCCCCACCCGGGACGAGGTAGAGAAATTTCTTGCTGCCTATGCCGAATAATTGGGCTTTCCATTGAAATAATTTTCTATATATGAGGGATATGCGACCTCCCTCGTAGTAGAATATTCCAAGATCGCCCATGGACGCCATCGACCGCAAAATCCTCCTTACCCTGCAAGAGGACGCCTCCCTGTCCGTTGCCGAGATCGGGCAGCGCGTCGGCCTGTCCTCGACCCCCTGCTGGAAGCGCATCCAGCGGCTGGAAGCCGACGGCGTGATCCAGAAGCGGGTCGCGATCGTCGATCAGGACAAGGTCGGGCTGGGCATCAGCGTGTTCGTTTCGGTGGAGACCGACGACCATTCCGAAGCCTGGCTCGGCCGCTTCGCCAAAGCCGTGAGCGCGATGCCGGAGGTGATGGAATTCTACCGGATGGCGGGCGATGTCGATTACATGCTGCGCGTGGTGGTGCAGGACATGCAGGCCTATGACGCCTTCTACAAGCGGCTGATCGCAGCCTCGCCGCTGAAGAACGTCACCTCGCGCTTCGCGATGGAGAAGATCAAGTCGACCACCAGCCTGCCGATCCCCTGACGCCGTGTCGCGTCGGCCAGTCCACAGCCGCTGCATCAGGTCTTGGTGACGGTCTCGGACAGCCGCGGCCGCATGAAGATCTGATCGGTCAGCGTCCATCGTGCCGGTCACGACATAGCCGATCGAGGGCGTGTAATTGTACGCCGCCTCGCCCCAGACCAGCGAGGTCGAGGGGACCTTCAGCGCGGTCGGGCACGTCAACGCTCGAACCGACCGCGCGCGCCGTTCCGTTCTTGGTGGCGCTCCAGGCGATCTTGGCATTGCCGTTGGAGTCGATCGTCACCACCGAAACCGTGACCTTGGCGTTCGCATCCGGATAGGGCGCGAAGATCGCAGCCGAGGCGCCGAGCGCGGCGTTGACGCCGGCGGTGTCGATGGTCGAAACCTGCGCGACGAGGTCGGCGACCGTGCGCGCGGTCAGCGTCACCTTGCGGTCGATGGAGATGCCTTGCGAGACCTCGACGCCGCCGAGATAGAGCGTCAGCATCAACGGCAGCAGCATCGCGAATTCGACCGCGGATACGCCGCGCTTGTCCTTTGCAAATTGCCGAAAGCCGGCGCGGCAACAGACCGGACAGCACGAGACGATATGAGCGGATCATGATCTGCCTCATTGATAGGGCTCGTTGCGGAAAGCCGCCGTCGCCATGATCAGGCGCTTGCTGCCGGACAAATCCGACAGATTGAGGCCGAGCAGCGAGACATAAACCGGCCATTGATAGAGCAACCGCACCACGACGATGTCGCCGGGTCCGCCGGGCGTATAGGTGGGCGTCACGGTGAGATTGCCGTTGGCGTCGATCGGCTTCGAATTGTTGATCGCGCTGAAAGCCGCATAGGTCCGCACGTCGACCTGCACGCCGCTGGCGCAGTCGAACAGTCCGAAGACGCGCTTGCAGACCTCGGTCTTGAACTGCGCCTGCGAGAGCGCCGACTTCTGCGCCTGACCGGTCATGATCAGACGCGCGGAGTCGGCGGCGGCCGTTTCCAGAGTCTGGCCGGCGAAGAACACGATCGCGGTTTCCAGGATCGCGAAGACCAGCGCGAGGAACGGCGCCGCCACCATCGCGAATTCGATCGCCGCCGCGCCGTCCTTGCGGCGAAGAAAGCGGCTGAACGATACGCGGAACGGCTGCGCGCGCGAAACGCTGCGGCAGATTTCGATTGAAAAGATCAGGCATGACGATCACCCGCATGGCCGGTCGCAGGCACCGGCATCGGATGACATCTAGCAAATGCGCGTTGTTGAAATCTTGCGCCGATCCCGCGCAAAGCTCGCGATTGCGTTCACGATCTGCAAACCATATCGGCCGCCCGACACTATCGCGGACTGCCGATGGCGATCGCCTGGTTGGAGCGAGCCGCGGTCTGCGCGAGATTTTGAGCGAAGAATTGCTGGAAATCGCCGAGCGTAATGGTCGGATTGCAGACCGGCGCGCAGCTATAGGTTTCGCGATTGACGCCCTTATAGACCACGACCACGTCGCGATTCGGGCCAAGCACCTGCACGACCTTCTCCATCAGCGCATTGCCCTTGCGGTCGAGCGCGATCAGGTTGGTGGTGCCATAGCCCTTGCCGGTGATCACCATCAGCCCGCCGGCCTGCAGCGATGCGTCGGCGATCAGCGGATTGCCGATCACGATGGTCGCGACCCGCTCCGGCATCTTCACCAGCCGCGAGCGATCGACCACCACATCCAGCGTATCGTCGGAACGAGGTTCGCCGGCCGCAGCGGGCAATCCGGACAGCATCGCGGCAAGAGCTGCGAACGATGACGGCATGGCGAACGAGCCGCTTGAGGCCGGACAGCGTCGACGAAACCGTCATCTCGATACTCCGCACACACTCTACTGCAACACGCGCAACGCGCCGGCCGGCGGCGTCGGGCATCACACGAGCCCGAACTCGCCGTATTTCATCTTAAAATGGTGAATCAATTGCGAATTCCCCGCACGCGCATTGTTCATGCGTAAATCCCAGCAACTTCTCGCTTTTTGGAACGCTGGTTACGAATTGATGAAAACCTGCTTGCGCGCGGCAAGACTCCGCTAACGCTGTTGCGCCGAGCGACTGTATCGGGTTCCGGTGTGCTCGCATTTCACGGGCGTTTTACGCGATGAAATTAAGTTCCACGCAACCCGGTTTCGGCAGAGTTCCCGGGTTCCGCCGGAACCCCCGCCAGGCGGCGCATCTAGCTCCATCAGGGATGTGCGTGAAGGAAACCAACATGAAAAACCTCTTCTCCCGTTTCGTTTCGGACGAATCCGGTGCCACCGCCATCGAATACGGCCTGATTGCCGCCGGCATCGCTGTTGCGATCATCACGGTCGTGCAGGGCCTCGGCACCAAGCTGACGTCAACCTTCACCGAGGTGAGAACGCGCTGAAATAGCTGCAGCGCCACATCGGAGAATGCGTAAGGGCTTCGGCGGTTCGCCGAGGCCCTTCGTTTGCAGCGACGTGCGCGTCGCATGGCTAACAATGTCTGAACCGAAAGCGCCAATCCGTGCGCAACGGTCTTACGGTTTTTTCAAACGAGCCTGCTAGCTTCGCGATCACTTCCGGCCACACCGGTTGTCTGGTTCAATCTGGTTCAACGCTGTCTCAACGGAGAATTCCAATGGTAAAGAAGTTCATTCGTGACGAGTCGGGTGCGACTGCCATCGAATACGGCCTGATCGCTGCCGGCATCGCCGTCGCCATCATCACGGTCGTGCAGGGCCTCGGCACCAAGCTGACCTCGACCTTCACCGAGGTGACAGGACGCCCTGAAGTAATTTGTGGCCGACTGCAGGAGCCGCGTTCCCGGGCTCGCCCGCGAACGCGGCTTCTTCATTTTGGAGATCGATAACCGAACTGAAATGGCCCTCGGCTAAAGCTGTTTCACCCTGTCAGCGTTGAGTGCGTGCGATGACCACTGTTGATGACGGACGCCATTCGCCTGTTCCTGTTTCCGTTGCTTATGGCCTTCTCCGCCTTCAGCGACCTGTTCACGATGACGATCTCCAACCGCGTCTCGATCCTCCTGATCGCGGGCTTTGCGGTGATGGCGGCGCTGATCGGCATGAACCTCTCCGACATCCTCTTGCATGCCGGCGCCGGCCTTGCCGTGCTGGCGGTGACCTTCACGTTTTTCGCCTGCGGCTGGATCGGCGGCGGCGATGCCAAGCTTGCGGCCGCGACCGCGCTCTGGCTCGGCTTCGATCCGCTGCTGGAATATCTCCTGACCGCCTCGATCTTCGGTGGCGCGCTGACGCTTGTGATCATGCGCTTCCGTCTGATGCCGATGCCGGCATTGCTGCAAGGCCAGGAATGGGCGATGCGCCTGCACCGGGTCGATGCCGGCGTGCCATACGGGATCGCGCTGGCGGCTGCCGCGCTCACGGTCTATCCGCACACGATCTGGATGAAACCGCTCGGCCTCTAGCGGCGTGGAATCGGGACCGCTGACGCGGTGAACGCGGTCATACAAAATTAACTTGGTTTGCAAACCGCTCATTAACCACGAATTGACGTTTGGATGGTGAAACTCGCCGTCACGGCCACGTACCGGCCGGTTGCGTCATTTGTGGAAAGTGAAGCGTATGAAAGCCGCGCGTCTTGTGGTGCTTGGGATTGCGGTCGCAGCCGGCGGTCTTGCCGCTCTGCTTGCCGGCCGTTCCGGCGACAAGCCGGCTCCGGCTCCGGAACCGGTGGTCCAGTTCGAAACCGTCGATGTGCTGGTCGCCAATACCGATCTGAGCGCGGGAACGGTGCTGAAGCCGGATGAAATGCGCTGGCAGATGTGGCCGGCCGCGTCCGCCGGAGCCGAGCGTCATCCGCAAGACCGACCGCCCTGACGCCATCGAACAATTGACCGGCTATGTCGTACGCGCTCCTCGTTCATCAGCGGCGAACCGATTCAGGAATCGCGCCTCGTTAAGGTCAATGCAGCCGGGCTATCTCTCCGCCATTCTGCCGAGCGGCATGCGCGCGGTCGCGACCGAGATCAGCGCCGAAACCGGCGCCGGCGGCTTCGTCATTCCCGGGCGACCATGTCGACGTGATCCTCACGCATCGCGACCGCGAAGCCGGAAAAGCGCAACGGCTTCGAGACCTACACCAGCGAAACCATCATCAACAATGTTCGCGTTCTCGCCATCGATCAGACCGTCGAGGACAAGAACGGCCAGAAGGTCGTGATCGGCAAGACCGCGACGCTCGAACTTGTCCCGCGACAGGCGGAAACGCTGGCTCTCGGCAAGCAGGTCGGCACGCTGTCGCTCGCGCTGCGCAGCGTCGTCGATACCGGCAAGGACGCCAAGGACAGTCCCGACGACGATCGCAAGCGCAGCGGCGTCAACATGGTCCGTTTCGGCGTAACCACAACCGCGATCGAGAAATAACGCAGGAAGGAACCGCTTCATGGCGAACGAGACCTTGATCCGGACACTGGCGATCGCGACCGCATTCGCTGCCGTCACGATCGCGACGGCGCGCGCCGGCGGCAGCAGCCGCCGACGAGCGCACGCCGGTGATTTCCGCCGCCGCCATGGAAACAGGCTCGCGTCCGATCGCTCTGGGCATCGGCAAGGCCGTGATCATCGACCTGCCGCGCGACGCCAAGGACGTACTGGTGGCCGATCCGCTGATCGCCAATGCGGTCGTCCGTTCGGCGCGGCGCGCCTACATGATCGGGGTCAAGGTCGGCCAGACCAGCATCTTCTTCTTCGACGCCGAGGGCCGCCAGATCGCGGGCTTCGACATCGCGGTCAAGCGCGACCTCAACGGCATCCGCGATGCGATCCGTCAGGTGCTGCCGAATGCCGACATCCGCGTCGAGGCGCTCGGCGCCGACGGTATCGTGCTGTCGGGCACGGTCGCGACACCGGTCGAAGCCCAGACCGCTTTCTCGATTGCCGGCCGCCTGGTCAACCAGGGCACCGCCGCACTGGCCAGTTCCGGCGACAAGGTGGTGAACGCGATCACCGTGCGCGATCGCGACCAGATCAATCTGCGGGTCACCGTCGCGGAAGTGCAGCGCGACGTGATCAAGCAGATCGGCGTCGATCTGAACGGCACGGTCGGCATTGGCTCGGCAGTGCTCCGATTCAACAACGAGAATCCGTTCCCGGTCTACGGAACGCCGCTGGTTGATGCCAACAAAGTCACCGGCACGTTCACGCAGAACGGCCGCTCGATCAACGCGACGCTGCGGGCGATGGAACGCGCCGGCGTGATTCCGTACCCTGGCCGAACCGAATCTGACGGCGATCTCCGGCGAATCCGCGAACTTCCTGGCCGGCGGCGAATTCCCGATCGTGGCCGGCGTCTCCTGCCAGGCGCATCAATTCCTGCACGCCCACCGATCGAATTCAAGAAATTCGGCATCAGCCTCGCCTTCAATCCGGTGGTGCTGTCGGAGGGCCGCATCAGCCTGAAGGTCACGACCGAGGTGTCGGAGCTCTCGACCGAAGGCGCGATCGTCAATTCCGGCATTCACCATTCCCTCGCTGAAGGTTCGCCGCGCCGACACCACGGTCGAAATTCCCTCCGGCGGCTCGCTCGCGCTGGCCGGACTGATCGCAGGAACAGACCAAGCAGCAGATCAACGGCCTGCCCGGCCTGATGCAGCTTCCGATTCTCGGCGCGCTGTTCAAGAGCCGCGACTACATCAATCGTCAGACCGAACTGATGATCCTGGTCACGCCCTATATCGTGCGCCCGGTCGCCCAGAAGGATCTGTCGCGTCCGGATGACGGCTTCGCCGACGCCTCCGATCCGTCGAGCGTCTTTCTCGGCCGGCTGAACAAGCTCTATGGCATCGCCGGCAAGGTCGATCCGAACAGAATGTATCGCGGCCAATACGGCTTCATTCTCGATTGAACGGCGCAGGAGACGATCGATGTCGGCAAAGAGACTTTCATGATCGGTCGCACCCGCGATGCTCGCGCGGCGATCCGCATCCTCGCCGTCGCCTTGCCGGCCTCGACGCTCGCGGGCTGCTATCCCGCGACGGCTCCCTACACGGCGCGCCGGACCCGGCGCTATCCGAATGACTATCGCAAGCGGCACCCGATCGCCCTGCGCGAAGGCAACCGCGTGGTGGAAGTCTTCATCGGCAGCAATCGCGGCGCGCTCACGCCGGCGCAACGGGCCGACGTGCTGTCTTTCGCGCAAGTCTGGAAGGGCGAATCGACCGGCGGCATCCTGATCGATGTGCCGAACGGCACCAAGAACGAGCTTCGCCTCGTCGGAGGCGGTGCGCGAAATCCGCTCGATCATCGCCGCCACCGGAATTCCCGACAACATGGTCGCGGTGCGGCCCTATCAGCCGGGCGACCCGGCCAAGCTTGCGGTGCGTGCGCATGAGCTATTCCAAGATCATCGCGGAAGCCGGGCCCTGCGCCATGTGGCCGAACGATCTCGGGCCGACCTACGATCCGGACACAACGAAAACAGGCCACTACTGGAATCTCGGCTGTTCCAATCAGCGCAACCTCGCTGCCATGGTCGCCAATCCCGCAGACCTGGTGCAGCCGCGCGGCGAAAGCCCGTCCTGGACGGCGCGCCGCACCGTCGTGCTCGAAAAGTATCGCGCCGGCCAGAGCCCGGAAACGATCTATCCGAACGCGGATCGAGGCAAAGTGAGCGACGTCGCAAAATGATGAGAGACGCAACCCAGACCGCGATTGCGGAGCAGCCGCGACCTGCCGGCGCGCGACGAGCATATCGCGCCCGCGCCGCGCATCTCGATCCAGGCCTTCTGCGAGTCGGTCGAGACCGCGGCTGCGGTTCAATCCGCCGGCGAAGACCGCAGGCTCGGCAAGGCGCATCTGAAAATCCAGATGGGCGGCATGGCCGCGGCGCTCGGAGGCCTATCGTTCGGCTCGACGCCGAATGTGATCGTGCTGGAATTCGAGCAGCGCCCGGAGGTCATCCTCGCCGGCCTCGATTCGCTTGCGGAAGTCTGCGATCCCGGCACCCGGGTGATCGTGATCGGCCGCCACAACGACGTGACGCTGTATCGCGAACTGGTTCGCCGCGGCGTCAGCGATTATCTGATCGCGCCGGTCAACACGCTCGACATCGTGCGCTCGATCTGCGGCCTTTATTCCGCGCCGGATGCCAAGCCGGTCGGACGCATCCTGGCCGTGATCGGCGCCAAGGGCGGGGTCGGCGCCTCCACCATCGCGCACAACATCGCCTGGTCGATCGCGCGCGACCTGTCGCTCGATTCGGTCGTCACCGATCTCGATCTCGCCTTCGGCACCGCGGGCCTCGACTATAACCAGGACCCGCCGCAGGGCATCGCCGATGCGGTATTCTCGCCGGAGCGCATCGACACCAATTTCGTCGACCGGCTGCTGTCGAAATGCTCGGACAATCTGAGCCTGCTGGCGGCGCCGGCGACGCTCGACCGGGTCTATGATTTCGGCGCCGAGGCGTTCGACGCGATTTTCGATTCGCTGCGCGCCACCGTGCCGTGCATCGTGCTCGACGTGCCGCATCAATGGACCGGCTGGACGCAGCGCACGCTGCTCGCCGCCGACGATATCCTGATCGTCGCGGCGCCCGACCTTGCGAACCTTCGCAACGCCAAGAATTTCGTCGATTATCTGAAGACCGCGCGCGTCAACGACCATCGGCCGTTCTACGTGCTCAACCAGGTCGGCGTGCCGAAGCGTCCGGAAATCAAGCCGGCGGACTTCGCCAAGGCGCTGGATGACGATCCGGCCGCCATCATCCCGTTCGAGCCGCAGATTTTCGGCACGGCCGCCAATAACGGCCAGATGATCGCGGAGGTCGCCGGCAACCACAAGGTCGCCGAGACCTTCCGCAATCTCGCGCAGCTTCTGACCGGCCGGTCCGAATTCAAGAAGCCCAGTAACAGTCTGTTCGCACCGATCCTGCAAAAATTCCGCAAGCAATCGAAGTAAGGCCGGCCCAAGACAGGCCGTCAAGGCCGCGTTGAGTAGATGGAGTTCTGAGTCGTGTTTGGAAAGCGTAGTGCGTCCGGTCCCGCGCCCGCCGCGCCTTCGGGTGGCGGCGTAGCGCTGGCGACTCCGCCGGCCGCCCCCAAGCCGGCGCCGAAGCCCGCGATACCTCAAGCCGCCGCCTCCTCGAATGAAGGACGCGCCCCGCTGCCGGCCGCCGGGCTCGGCGCGCCGCTTCTGTCAGGCTCCCACCACGCCGCAAAAGACCGCGCCGGCGCCGGTGCTGGCGACCGACACCCGGCGCTCGGAAACCTATTACCAGGTCAAGGGCACCATCTTCGGCGCGCTGATCGAGGCGATCGATCTCGCGCAGCTCGCGCGGCTCGACGCCGACGCCGCGCGCGAGGAAATTCGCGACATCGTCAACGAGATCATCGCGATCAAGAATGTCGTGATGTCGATTTCCGAGCAGGAAGAACTGCTCGACGACATCTGCAACGACGTGCTCGGCTATGGTCCGCTCGAGCCGCTGCTGGCGCGCGACGACATCGCCGACATCATGGTGAACGGCTCCGGCACGGTCTATATCGAAGTCGCCGGCAAGATCCAGAAGACCGGCATCCGCTTCCGCGACAACCAGCAGCTTCTGAATATCTGCCAGCGCATCGTCAGCCAGGTCGGCCGCCGCGTCGACGAATCCTCGCCGATCTGCGACGCGCGTCTGCCGGACGGTTCGCGCGTCAACGCCATCGTGCCGCCGCTCGCGATCGACGGCCCCGCGCTCACCATCCGCAAGTTCAAGAAGGACAAGCTGAGGCTCGACAATCTGGTCAAGTTCGGCTCGATCACGCCCGAAGGCGCCGAGATCCTGAAGATCATCGGCCGCTGCCGCGTCAACACCATCGTCTCCGGCGGCACCGGCTCCGGCAAGACCACGCTGCTGAACTGCCTCACCCAGTTCATCGACGACGACGAGCGCATCATCACCTGCGAAGACGCGGCCGAATTGCAATTGCAGCAGCCGCATGTGGTGCGGCTGGAAACCCGCCCGCCGAATCTCGAAGGCGAAGGCCAGGTCACCATGCGCGATCTGGTCAAGAACTGTCTGCGCATGCGGCCCGAACGCATCATCGTCGGCGAAGTGCGCGGACCCGAGGCGTTCGACCTGCTGCAGGCGATGAATACCGGCCACGACGGCTCGATGGGCACGCTGCACGCCAACTCGCCGCGCGAGGCGCTGTCCCGCGTCGAATCCATGATCACGATGGGCGGCTTCTCGCTGCCCTCGCGCACCATCCGCGAAATGCTGTGCTCCTCGGTCGACGTCATCATCCAGGCCGCGCGTCTGCGCGACGGCTCGCGCCGCATCACGCACATCACCGAAGTGCTGGGCATGGAAGGCGACGTCATCATCACGCAGGATCTGTATCGTCTTCGAGATGCTCGGCGAAGACGCGCAGGGCAACCTGCATCGGCCGCCATCGCTCGACCGGCATCGGTCGGCCGCGCTTCTGGGATCGCGCGCGCTATTACGGCGAGGAGAAGCGTCTCGCCGCCGCGCTCGATGCCAGCGCAACTTGCCGACGACGTTGCGTGGACTGACGCGATGCTGAATTTCGCAACCCCGCAATCATGATGGCGGTCCTGGTCGCGACCACGATCGGCGGCCTTGCCTGGGTGTTCCTGTATCCGATCCTGTCGGGCGAGCGCACATGCCGAGAAACGCCGCGCCAGTGTCGCGCAGTCGCAGCCGATCCAGCGCTCCGCGCGCAATCAGAAATCGCGCCGCGAGCAGGTCGAGGAATCGCTCAAGGATCTCGAGAGCAAGCAGCAGAAGAACCAGAAGCCGACGCTGCAGCAGCGCATCGCGCAGGCCGGCCTGACCTGGTCGAAGCGGCAATATTTCCTGATCTCGGCCGGCATGGGCATTGTCGCCTTCTGCACGATCTTCTTCATGCGGATTCGGGCTGCTCGCCGCGCTGGGCTTCGGCTTCGCGGCCGGCTTCGGGCTGCCCTATTGGCTGCTGGGCTATCTGAAGAAGCGGCGCGAGAAGCGCTTTCTGCAATGCCTTTCCGGATGCCGTCGACGTGATCGTGCGCGGCATCAAGGCCGGGCTGCCGCTGCTCGACAGCCTGAAGATGATCGCGCTCGAAGGCCAGGAGCCGGTGAAGAGCGAATTCAAGGCGATCCTCGAAACGCAGGCGATCGGCATGCCGCTCGGGGAGGCCTGTCAGCGGCTCTATCAGAGCATGCCGCTGCCGGAAGCCAACTTCTTCGGCATCGTGATCGCGATCCAGAGCAAGGCCGGCGGCAATCTGTCGGAAGCGCTCGGCAACCTCTCGAAGGTGCTGCGCGACCGCAAGAAGATGAAGGCCAAGATCCAGGCGATGTCGATGGAGGCGAAGGCTTCCGCCGCCATCATCGGCTCGCTGCCGCCCGCGGTGATGGGCATCGTCTGGCTCACGAGCCCGACCTATATCGAGCTGCTTTGGACCCATCCGACCGGGCAATTGATGCTGCTCGGCAGCGCCACGTGGATGTTCATGGGCTGCATGGTCATGAAGAAGATGATCAATTTCGATTTCTGAGAGACAGGCACGAACCAGCAAGACTCGACATGGTCCAGACCATCATCGCCATCCTGCACGACACCCGGCTGGTCGCGATGATCCTCGCCGGCGTCGCCGCGATCGCGACGGTGCTCACCCTCGCGATGCCGCTGCTGGCCTCGGACCCGCTGCCCAAGCGCATGAAATCGGTCGCGATCGAGCGCGAAAAGATCCGCCAGCGCGAGCGCGAGCGGCTGGCGCGCGGCGAGAAGGTGTCGCTGCGGCAATCGCCCAAGCAATTCATGCAGCGGGCGGTGGAGAATTTCCAGCTCAACAAATGGCTCGGCCAGGAAGAGGCCCGCGAGAAACTGGTACAGGCCGGCTATCGCGGCCACGCGCCTTACGTCACCTTCCTGTTCTTCCGCATGGTGACGCCGGTCGGCCGCCTTGCTGATCTCGACCTTCTACATCTTCGTCGTCCTGGATCTGAAATATCCGTTCCAGATCAAGATCGGCATGGTGCTGGCTGCGACCTATATCGGCATGCATCTGCCGCTGCTGTTCCTGAAGAACAAGATTCAAAAGCGGCAATTGTCGATCAAGCGCGCCTTTCCGGACGCGCTCGACCTGCTGCTGATCTGCGTCGAATCCGGCATGTCGATCGAGGCCGCCTTCAAGAAGGTCAGCGCCGAAATCGGCTCGCAATCGATCGCGCTCGCCGAAGAACTCACGCTCACCACCGCCGAATTGTCCTATCTGCAGGACCGCCGGATGGCCTACGAGAATCTGGCCAAGCGCACCGACCTCGAAGGCGTGAAATCGGTCTGCGTCGCGCTGCAGCAGGCGGAACGCTACGGCACGCCGCTCGCGCAGACCCTGCGCGTGCTGGCGCAGGAAAATCGCGACATGCGCATGTCGGAAGCCGAGAAGAAGGCGGCCGGCGCTGCCGCCGAAGCTGACGGTGCCGATGATCCTGTTCTTCCTGCCGGTGCTGTTCATCGTGATTCTCGGGCCGGCCGCGATCCGCGTCATGTCGATGCAGTAATCGTAGCGCGCACCGGACGACGGTCTGCATCGAGCGCATTTCGCGGAGTGAAGCATCGCGCTCGGGATACAGAGCGTGCACGGCTCAGGAATTATTCGCCGCCTGCCGCAGCGCGCGCTGCGCCGGCTTGCCCTTCTTGTGCTCTTCTCGTCGGCGAGCATCTGCCGCAGATAATCGAGATTGGCCTGCGCCTCCTCGGGCGTGAGGTCGGCGCGCGCGATTTCCTCGGCTTCCTGGAAGCGGCCCTGCAAGCCGACCACCAGCGCGAGATTCTGTCGCACGCGCGGCTCGCGGCTGTTGAAGGCGCTGGCGCGGCGCAAGGTCTGCTCGGCTTCCTTCAGATTCTTCGACAGCGCGTAGGACAATCCGAGATTGGACATCACCGACGGTTCGTCCGGCACGATGCGGAGCGCGCTCTGGTAATGGCGGCGCGCTTCGTCGTGCCGGCCCATCTGATCGAGCACGGCGCCCTGCGCCGAGAGAATGCGCCAGTCCGGCTGATCCGGCGTATGAGCGCGGCCGAGCACGTCGAGCGCCTGGCGGAAGTTTCCGGTATCGGCGAGCGCGCGGCCATAGGCGCCGAGCACGACGACATTGTTCGGGCTGTAGATCGCGGCCTGCTCCAGAACGGCCACGGCCTGCGCGCGCTGGCCGGTCGAGCGCAACGCCTGCGCGTAGCGGACCGCCGCCTCGGGGTCTTTCTGATTCTTGCGATAGCGCTCGCCCCAGACCTCGGCGTCGCGCCGCCATTCCATATCGGTGCGGGGCATCTGGGCGGTAACGCCGAACCGGTGGTGCCGGCATTGGTCAGCGCAGCCGGCCAAGGCCAGGCTTGCGAGAATGGCCGCGGTCGCCAACAGGCGGGTTTTGTACGATTGGGCACGCATGACCTTCTGCAATAAAGCGTTAACCCTAACGGCGGGTTAAGGCGCGCCCTGCCGCGGTAGCGGCCGCGCGCGTGACCCGTTAAGAGACACCCATGCACCCTGTTTTTGCCGAATCGGGCCGCGAGGCGGCCATTCCCATCTGGTTTGTGACCTCCGAGAGCTGGCCCGGCATTCGCGCCGGACTGCCGGCCGCAGCCCGGGCCTTTGCCGATGCCGCGGGCTTCGAGCCCAAGCCCGGCCGCCATCTCGCGCTGCCTTCCGGGCAGGGCGGCCTCGCCGGATTTCTGTTCGGTCTGGAGAAGGACAAGGAGGGCGCCAACCCGCTGCTGCCCGGCAACCTGCCCGGGCTGCTGCCGCCCGGGATCTACGCTTTCGCCAATGCACCGCACGACACGCGGCTGGCGGCGCTCGCTTTCGCGCTCGGCAGCTATCGCTTCAGCCGCTATCGCAAGCGCGAGGACAAGCTCGCGACGCTGGTGGTCCCGGACGGCGTCGATGGAGCCGACCTCTCGCGCATCGCCGACGGCATCACGCTGGCGCGCGACCTGATCAACACGCCGTCGAACGACATGGGACCGGCGGAGCTGCACGAGGCGACGCGCCTGCTGGCCGAGCGTCACGATGCCTGGATCGAGGCGGTCACCGACAGCGAATTGCTGCTGAAGAATTTTCCGCTGATTCACGCCGTCGGTCGCGCCTCCTCGCGTCCGCCGCGGCTGATCGATCTGCGCTGGGGCGACCGAAAGCATCCGAAGGTCACGCTGGTCGGCAAGGGCGTCTGCTTCGATACCGGCGGGCTCGACCTCAAGCCGGAAAGCGCGATGCTGCTGATGAAGAAGGACATGGGCGGCGCCGCAACCGTGCTTGCGCTCGCGCACATGATCATGGACCGCAAGCTGCCGGTTTCGCTGCGCGTGCTGATTCCGGCGGTGGAGAATTCGGTGTCGGGCTCGGCCTTCCGCCCGCTCGACGTCTATCCGTCGCGCAAGGGCATCACGGTCGAGATCGGCAACACCGACGCGGAGGGGCGGCTCGTGCTTGCCGATGCGCTGGCGCTCGCCGACGAGGACAAGCCCGATCTGCTGATCGATTTCGGCACGCTGACCGGCGCCGCGCGCGTCGCGCTCGGACCGGAGCTCGTGCCCTTCTATACCGGCGACGACGCGCTGGCCGCCGCGCTGTCGAAGCACGCCGCCGGCGAGCGCGATCCGCTCTGGCGCATGCCGCTCTGGGGGCCCTACGAATCGATGCTCGATTCGAAGGTCGCCGACATCAACAATGTCGCGACCGGCGCCTTTGCCGGCTCGATCATCTGCGCGCTGTTTCTCAAGAAGTTCGTCTCCGAACCGAAGGCTGGCTGCATTTCGACATCTACGGCTGGAATCCGTCGTCGAAGCCCGGCCGGCCGGAAGGCGGCGAATGCCAGGCCGCGCGCGCGGCCTATGCCTATCTCTGCGAACGCTACGGGTAATGCCGGTGACATACGATCCCCGTATCACGCCGGCGCGTGCCGATCTCGCCGCGAAATATCTCGAAGGCCAGGTCCAGGCCGAACGCTTCGCCGAGGGAGAGCTCTGCGAAGTGATCGACCCGATCGTGCCGGTGCGGCGCGAGCCAGTGCCTGACGCGCCGCTCGATACCGAAGCGCTCAAGGGCGAGCGCGTCACGGTCTACGACATCAACGACGAAGGCTGGTGCTGGGGCCAGCTCCAATCCGACGGCTATGTCGGATGGCTGCCGGCCAATGCGCCTGATGCGGCCGGGCGCCGAGCCGACGCACAAGGTCCGGGCGCTTCGCACCTTCGTGTTCCCGGCGCCAAACATCAAGGCGCCGCCGATCGAGGCGCTGCCCTTCGGTGCGCGGCTTGCGATCGTTGCGCGTGGAGGAGCCGTTCGCGATCACGGCCAGTGGCGGCTTCGTGCCGACGCGGCACCTGGCGCTCGATCACCGATGTCGAAAAGGATTATGTGGCGGTGGCCGAACGCTTCCTCGGCACGCCGTATCTCTGGGGCGGCAAGTCCCCGCTCGGCATCGATTGTTCCGGGCTGATGCAAATGGCGGCGACCGCCTGCGGCATCGGCTGCCCGCGCGACAGCGACATGCAGGAAGCCGCGCTCGGCGAGCCGGCGAGCGTGCTTGGCGCGCTGTCCATGCCGCAGCGGGGCGACGCGATCTTCTGGCCGGGCCACGTCGCGATCGTGTGCGACCGCAAGACCCTGATCCACGCCAATGCATTCCACATGGCGGTCGCGATCGAGCCGATCGATCAGGCGATCGCGCGCATCAAGGCCCAGGGCTCGGAGGTGTCGGCGGTGCGGCGTGTATTCCCGCGCACGCAGTCGGGCGGCTGAAGCGAACTGGACTTCAGCACATCGCCTTGCCGCATTTGCGCACCGACCGGATCACGCCTTGCAGCGTCTTGTGGCCGGGATGGCCCTGAATCGCGACGTCGTGGATCAGGTAGGACGGCGTCGCCTTCAGCCCGAACGAGTTGGCGAAGCGCAAATGCGCCTTCATGATTTCGGTGATGGCGTCGTCATTGGCTGCATCGACGATCTTCTGCGCATCGAGACCGAACTGGCCGGTCGCGACCGCGAGCGCACGCTGACCGTCGATGGTGCCGCGGCCGGCATAGAGCGCGCGATGGAATTGATAGAATTTCTCGGGCGTCAGCGATTTCGCGACCGCGAGTTCCACGCGGCCGGCCAGAACCGACGGAATGCCGAGCACCGGAAACGGCACCAGCACCAGCCGCAGACCGGGGTCGCTCTTGACCAGCGCGTCGACATCGGCGGATGCCCTGCGGCAGAACGGGCAATTGAGATCGTAGAACTCGACCAGCGTAACGTCGCCCTTCGGATTGGCGGCGATCACCGCGCCCGGCAGCTTTTCCGCCCCGGCGACACGGTCGGGCTTGATCTTGCTGTTCAGGATCGGGCTGCCGTCTTCCGCCTTGAGCGGATAGCGCGCGGGCCCGCCCTGCGCATGCGCGAGCCACGGCGCAGCAAGGAACAGCATCGCGAGCAGAAGATTGCGAAACATGACTATTGCGCGACCACATCGGTCGGCGCGGTTTCGAGATTGAAGGCGGCGGCAAACAGGGCGCGCGTGTAACCCGACTTCGGGTTGGAGAACAATTGCTGCGCCGGGCCTTCCTCGACCACCTTGCCGTTGCGCATCACGATCACCCGGCTGGCGAGCGCGGCCACCACTTTCAGATCGTGCGAGATGAACAGATAGGTCAGGTCGCGGCGCTTTTGCAGATCGCGAAGCAGGTCGACGATCTGCGACTGGATCAGCATGTCGAGCGCGGAGGTCGGCTCGTCCAGCACCACGAATTTCGGCTCCAGCACGACGGCGCGCGCAACCGCGATGCGCTGGCGCTGGCCGCCGGAAAATTCATGCGGATAGCGAAAGCGCGTTTCCGGATCGAGGCCGACATCCTTCAACGCCTGCACCACCAGCGCCTCGCGCTCGCGCCGGGACAAATTCGGATGATGAACGAAAAGACCTTCCTCGACGATGTCGGCGACCGACATGCGCGGGCTGAGCGAGCCATAAGGGTCCTGGAACACGATCTGCATGTCCATGCGGACCGGCCGCATCTCCTGGAAGCGCAGGCCCTGCAGCTCCTTGCCCATGAACACGATCGGGCCGTCGGAGGAAATCAGCCTCAGGATCGCCAGACCGAGCGTGGTCTTGCCAGATCCCGAACTCGCCGACGATGCCGAGCGTCTCGCCCTTGCGGACCTCGATCGATACGCCGTCTACCGCCTTGATGTGCCCGACGGTCCGGCGCAGCACGCCGCGTTTCACCGGGAACCAGACTTTCAGATCGTCGGTCTTGACCATGATCGGCGCCGCAGGCTGCAACGGCGCGGGATCGGGCTTCGGCTCGGCGGCGATCAGCGCACGGGTATAGGGATGCTCGGGCGCGGTGAACACGCGTTCGACCGGGCCCTGCTCGACGATCTTGCCCTTGCTCATGACGCAGACGCGGTCGGCGATTTTTCGCACGATGCCGAGATCGTGGGTGATGAACAGCATCGTCATGCCGAGCCTTGTCTGCAGGTCCTTCAACAGCTTGAGAATCTGCGCCTGCACGGTAACGTCGAGCGCGGTGGTCGGCTCGTCGGCGATCAGCAGCTCCGGCTCGTTGGCGAGCGCCATCGCGATCATCACGCGCTGACGCTGACCGCCCGACATCTGGTGCGGATAGCTTTTCAGCCGCCCGGCCGGATCGGGAATGCCGACCTGGGTCAGCAATTCGAGGATGCGCCTGCGCGCGGCCTCTCCGCTCAGCCCCTTGTGCAGGCTCAGGATTTCGCCGATCTGCCGCTCGATCGTGTGCAGCGGATTGAGCGAGGTCATCGGCTCCTGGAAGATGATACTGATGTCGTTGCCTCTGATCCGGCGCATATCCCGCTCCGGCATCGTCAGCATTTCCCGGCCCTTGAACCGGATCGTGCCGGTCGGATGGCTGGCGGCCGGATAAGGCAGCAGCCGCATCACCGACAGCGCGGTCACCGACTTTCCGGAGCCGGATTCGCCGACCAGGGCCACCGTCTCGCGCGGCTTGATGTCGAACGAGATGCGATCGACGCAAATCACGCTCCGCCCGCCCTGCGTGAACGAGACGGAAAAATCGTCGACCGAAAGAAGCGGGGAACCGTCGCTCATCTGAAAATCTTTCGCGGATCGAAAGCGTCGCGCACCGCTTCGCCGATGAAGATCAGCAGCGACAGCATGATCGCAATGGTGAAGAAGCCCGACAGCCCGAGCCACGGCGCCTGGATATTGGCCTTGCCTTGCGCCAGCAATTCGCCGAGCGAGGGCGAGCCGGGCGGCAGGCCGAAGCCCAGAAAGTCGAGCGAGGTCAGCGTCGCGACCGACGACGACAGGATGAACGGCATATAGGTCAGCGTCGCCACCATCGCATTCGGCAACAGATGCCGGAACATGATGCTGCGATTGGATACGCCGAGCGCTCGCGCCGCCTGCACATATTCGAGATTGCGTCCGCGCAGAAATTCCGCACGAACCAGGCCGACCAGCGTCACCCAGGAAAACAGCAGCAATATTCCGAGCAGCACGAAGAAGGTCGGCACCAGAACCGAGGAGATGATCAGGAGCAGGTAGAGCGACGGAATCGCGGTCCAGATTTCGATCGCGCGCTGCGCGAACAGATCGACCTTGCCGCCGAAATAGCCCTGCATCGCGCCGGCGATGACGCCGATCACCGACGAGATGGTGGCGAGGATCAGGCCGAACAGAACCGAGATGCGAAAGCCGTAAATCAGACGCGCCACCACGTCGCGGCCCTGATCGTCGGTGCCGAGCCAGTTATATTCGAGGTCGCGGCATCCGGTCAGGTTCTTGCGCTGAACCACCGGCTTGCATTGCTCCTCGGTCAGAAGCCAGGTCGGCTTCGAGGGCGCCGGCGTCGGCAAATCGAGATTGTGGGTCGAGTAGGAATAGCGGATCGGCGGCCACAGCATGAAACCGCCCTTCTCGGCGATCGTCTTCTGCAGATAGGGATCGCGATAATCGGCCGCAGTCTCGAACTCGCCGCCGAAGGTCGTCTCCGAATAGGTGAAGATCGCCGGGAAATAGAAACGGCCGTCATATTTGACGAAGAACGGCTTGTCGTTTGCGATGAATTCCGCGAACAGGGACAAGACAAACAGGGTCAGGAAGATCCACAGCGACCAGTAGCCGCGCCGGTTGCGCTTGAAATTCTCCCAGCGCCTCCGGTTGATCGGCGACAGCCGGAGCGGTCGGCCTTCCGGCAGAACGGCAAGCCCCAGCGGCGCTTCGGCCGAAGTCTCGGGCATCTTGTCGTTCGGATTCGACCCGCGCGTCCATGTCAGACCTCGCGCGTTTCGAAATCGATGCGCGGATCGACCCAGGTATAAACCAGGTCGGAGATCAGGTTCACCAGAAGCCCGATCAGCGCGAAGATGTAGAGCGAGGCGAACACCACAGGATAGTCGCGATTGAGGATGCTCTCGAAGCTGAGCAGGCCCAAACCGTCGAGCGAGAAGATCGTCTCCAGCAGCACCGAGCTTGAAAAGAACGCATGCACGAAGGTGGCCGGGAAACCCGCGATCACGATCAGCATCGCATTGCGAAAGATGTGCCCGTAAAGCACCTGCCGGTTGTTGCAGCCCTTGGCCTTGGCCGTGAGCACATATTGCTTGCGGATTTCATCCAGAAACGAATTCTTGGTGAGCAGGCTGAGCGTCGCAAACGCACCGAGAACCATCGCCGCCATCGGCAGGGCCAGGTGCCAGAAATAATCGAGAATCTTCTTGTACCACGGAAATTGCGACCAGTTCTCGGACGTGAGCCCGCGCAGCGGAAACCAGTCGAAGAACGAGCCGCCGGCGAACAGGATGATCAACAGGATCGCAAACAGGAAGCCCGGGATCGCATAGCCGATGATGATGATGGCGGAGGTCCAGGTGTCGAATCTCGATCCGTCCATCACCGCCTTGCGCACGCCAAGCGGGATCGAGATCAGATAGGTGAGCAGCGTCATCCAGAGCCCGAGCGAGATCGAGACCGGCAGCTTCTCCTTGATGAGCTGGATCACGCTGACATCGCGGAAATAGCTCTTGCCGAAATCGAAGCGGGCGAAATTCCACAGCATCAGGCCGAAGCGCTCATAGGCCGGCTTGTCGAAGCCGAACTGCTTTTCCAGCTGCTTGATGAATTCCGGATCGAGGCCCTGTGCGCCGCGATATTTCGATGACCCGCCGTCGACGGCGGAAGCGCCTTCCGCACCACCGCGCGCGCCGAAATCGCCGCCCTGCGAGCCCGATATGCGCGAAGTGGCACCGGTGTCGGAACCGGACAATTGCGCGATCACGCGCTCGACCGGTCCGCCCGGCGCGAATTGCACGACCGCGAACGACACCAGCATGATCCCGAGCAGGGTCGGGATCATCAGCAGCACGCGTCGGATGATATAGGCACCCATGATCGCTCGTTCGTTGCTGTCACCTCTCCCCCGTCGGGAGAGAGAGTGACCGGCGAAGCCGCCGGGTGGGGATCGAGCATCCAGCGAACCCCACCCCGGCTCGCCTCGCCCGTCAACCCTCGCCTAAACCGGAGGGATAAGCAAAAATCTAGCTCCTGCGCTCCAGTTTGGCGGCCCTGGCGGGATCGTACCACCAGGTTTCCGGAATGCCGCGGGCATATTTCGGCTTGCCCTGGGCCGGACGGTCGAACATGTCCCAATAGGCGATCCAGTGCGAGGCCTTGTTCCAGTGCGGGACCCAGTAGCGGCCGGACCGGATCACGCGGTCCAGCGCCCGGCAGGCGGTCACCATTTCGGGCCGTGTATTGGCGGCCACGATCCTGTCGATCAGCGCATCGATCACCGGATCGGAAATCCCGGCGAGATTCTGCGAGCCCTTGGTGACCGCCGAACTCTGCGAGAAATAGGAGCGCAGCGAATCGCCCGGCACGGTCGAGAAGCTGAAGCGCTGGATCGCGATGTCGAAATCGAAATCGTCGACGCGGTATTTCTGCTGCACCGGATCGACCATGCGAACACTGGCCTGGATGCCGAGCAGGCCGAGATTCTTGATATAGGGCATGTGATGGGCCTGGAAGCTCGGCTCATCCAGCAGGAATTCGATCGTCATGCGCTCGCCGGATGGCGTCATGAGTTTGCCGTCCTTCACCGGATAGCCGGCCTTGGCGAGAAGCTGGGTCGCATGCCGCAACAGATTGCGGTCCTGACCGGAGCCGTCCGAGACCGGCGGCACGAACGGCTCGCCGAAAACCTCATCCGGCACCTTGCCGCGGAACGGCTCCAGCAACTTCAGCTCGTCCTCGCTCGGCTTGCCGTTCGCCATCATGTCGGAATTCTGGAACACCGAATGGGTGCGGTCGTAGGACCCGTACATGATGGTGCGGTTGGTCCATTCGAAATCGAAGGCGTAGATCATCGCCTCGCGCAATAGCGGGTTCTTGAATTTCTCGCGACGCGTATTGATGAACCAGCCCTGCGCGCCGGACGGCGTTTCGTCCTTCAGCACGTCGCGCTTCACCCGCCCGTCGCGGATCGCGGGAAAGTCGTAGCGCGTCGCCCAGATGCGCGAGGTGAATTCCTCGCGAAACAAATAACTCTTGCCGGTGAAGCCTTCGAAGGCCACGTCGCGATCGCGATAATATTCGTAACGCAACATATCGAAATTATGTAGGCCGCGCTGGATCGGAAGCTTCGCGCCCCACCAGTCCTTCACGCGCTCGTATTCGACATAGCGCCCCGACTCGAATCGGCCGACCTTGTAGGGGCCGCTGCCGAGCGGAATATCGAGCGTCGATTCGTCGAAAGGACGCTTGTCGTAATAGGCGCGCGAGAAGATCGGCATCGAGGCGACGAACAGCGGCACATCGCGGCCGCGCTTCGGCTTGAAGCGCGCGATCACGGTCACATCGTCAGGCGCCTCCGCACCTTCGAATTCGCGCATGAAGGTCTGGATGATCGGATGGCCTTTCGCCTTCAGAATATTGAGCGTGAAGGCGCAATCCTGCGCGGTGAGCGGGGAGCCGTCATGGAAGGTCAGGCCCGGACGCATCAGGAAGCGATAGGTCAGCCCGTCGTCGGACACCTGCACGGCGCGGGCGGCAAGACCATACATCGAATCGGGCTCGTCGGCGGCGCCCGACATCAGGCTTGCAAAGGTGCGCTCCATGCCGAGAGCGGCGTCACCCTTGAGGATGTAGCTGTTGAAGGAATTGAAGGTGAGGAAGTTCTGGTTGAACTGACGATTGGAGCCGATCTGCGAAAACACGCCGCCCTTCGGCGCATCCGGATTGACGTAATCGAGATGCTGGAAATCGGCGGGATATTTGAGATCGCCGAAGGCGGAAATGCCGTGGGTCTCGCGGCCCTGCGCCGGTGAAACCCGCGCCAGCGCCAGGGCACCGGCGGCGCCGGCAGCAATGGTCAGGACATTGCGGCGCGTGACACCCTTCACGAGCGCGATCCCACCTTCGCGGCCCTTTCGGCGTCCCACCACCACACCGTCGGAAACGCCGACATCGCCGTATTTCGGCAATGGATCGGGACGGCCGTAGCGGTCCCAGCGCGCGCTGCGCACCTTGCCATAGGTCCATTGCGGCACCACGAAATGGTTCCAGAGCAGCACGCGGTCCATGGCGCGGGTCGCGGCTTCCAGCTCGTCGCGGCTCTTGGCGAAGATGACGCGCTCGATCAGAGCGTCGATGGCCGGATCCTTGATGCCCACATAGTTGTCCGAACCGGGCTGATCGGCGGCCTGCGAGCCCCAATAACCGCGCTGCTCGTTGCCCGGCGACAGCGTCTGGCCCCAGGACGCGATGATCATGTCGAAGTCCCAGTTGCGCAGCCGGTTCTCGTACTGGCTCGCATCGACGATCCGAATCGAAACGTCGACGCCGACCCGCTCCAGCAGCGGCTTCCAGAAGCTGATCACGCGCTCGAAGGTCGGAGCGGTGATCAGCACTTCCACCGCCATCTTCTCGCCGGTCTTGGTATTGGTCAGCTTGCGATCTTTCACCTCCCATCCGCCTGCTGCGGAACAGACGCAGCGCTTCGCGCAGATTATTGCGCACCGCGTCCGAATTGCCGCCGACCGGATTGGTGAAGACCGTGGTGAAGACTTCCGGCGGCACCTTGTCCTTGACCGTCTGCAGGATTTCGAGCTCCAGCCCCTGCGGCAGCCCGGACGAGGCAAGCTCGGTGCCTTCGAAATAGCTGTTGATGCGCTTGTATTGCCCGAAGAAAATCTGCTTGTTCATTTCCTCGAAATCGAACGCGAAATTGAAGGCGCGGCGCACATGCGCGTCCTTGAACTTGTCGCGCCGCGTGTTGAACGCGAAGGCCTGCATGATCCCGCGATTGCGGATTTCGAATTCCTCGAGCACCACGCGCTTGTCGCGCACCGCCGGGAAATCATAAGCCGTGGCCCAGTCCTTGGCGCTGTTCTCGGTGCGCCAGTCGAACGTATCGGCCTTGAAGGCCTCGAGCGCGACCGTGGTGTCGCGGAAATATTCGAAGCGCATCTCGTCGAAATTGTTGGTGCCGACATTCACGTTTACCGCATTGCCCCAGTAATCCGGCACGCGCTCGAAGATGATGCTGCGGCCGGGCACGAAGCTCTTGATCCTGTAGGCGCCGCTGCCAAGCGGCACCTCGAGCGTGGTCTGGGAAATGTCGCGCTGTTTGCCCTGCGCATCCTGGGCTTCCCACCAATGCTTCGGCAGCACCGTGATCTGGCCGACGATCTGCGGCAATTCGCGATTGCCGGGCTGATCGAAGGTGAAGGTGATTTCGCGCTCGCCGGTCTTCTCCGCCTTGGTGACGTGCTTGTAATAGGAGGAATATTGCGGGTGATGCTTCTTGAAGACCGCGAGCGAGAAGATCACGTCTTCCGGCGTCACCGGCGTGCCCGTCATGCCATTTCGCTTCCGGGCGCAGGCGGTAGGTCACGGACGAGAAATCGGCGGGATGGCTGACCGATTCGGCAAGCAAACCGTATTCGGTCGAAACCTCGTCGAGCGAAGAGGTCATCAGCCGGTCGAACACCATCGTAATGCCGGCGACGATATTGCCCTTCACGCCCGAGACCACCTGATTGAAATTGTCGAAGGTGCCGGGTGCTATTCCAAGCCGCACGATGCCGCCACGCGGCGCTTTCGGATTGACGTATTCGAAATGCTTGAAATCGGCGGGATATTTGAGATCGCCGAACAGCGACAGCCCGTGCTTCCAGGCCGGCGCTCCGGCTTGGGCTCTTGCCGGCGTGGCGATCAGTCCCTCGAGGGTGGAGGCGGCGGGCGCGGTCAGCGCCAGCGCGCTGGCGCGGATCAGGGTGCGGCGGGACAGTTTCAAGGCTCAGCTCCGGGCGGTCTGAAAAGCGGCACGGGAACGGCAGGCGGTCGCGGCGGACCTAAGGATTGATCTATGACGGTTTTACGCAGAACCCCAGCCCACGGACATTAATTGCCGGCAACCCAACTTCATTGTTACCGCGATTTCGGGTCGCACCCCGAATCCGACCCCAAAAACGGCAACGGCCGGGCATGGGGACCCGGCCGCAGGTTCAGATCCAGGTGGATCGGCTATTTCTTTTCCGCTGCCGGTCCGGGAGGCACCGCCTCCGCCGCCTTTGGGCAGCGGGACCGGATTGTCGGAAAGGGTGTGCAGGTAATTGATCAGATCGGCGCGCTGCCCGCCGCGGGTAAGCCCGGCATAGCTCATGTTGGTACCTGGCAACCAAGCCTTGGGATTGGCGAGGAAATGATCCAGATCGTCGAAGGTCCAGGTTCCGCCCTTGGCCTTCAGGGCTGCCGAATAATTGAAGCCGGCGACAGCCCCCTTGGCGCGGTCGACGATGCCGAAAAGATTCGGGCCGACCCGGTTCGGACCGCCTTTTTCGAAGGTATGGCAGGCCGCGCATTGCTTGGCCGCCGTCTCGCCCTTTTTCGGGTCGGAGCTTGCAAGCCGTACCGGGAGCGGCTCGGCCGGCTCCGGCTTGGCGGCTGCCCCCCGGCGGCCGGGCTGTCCGGCACGGCGATGGCGTAGCCCGGCTTTTCGATCTTGCTCGGCGTGAACACGGCGCCGGCGGCGATATTCAGTGACAGCACCGCCAGACAGGTCGCCAGCAGGGCGCCCAGAATCTTGTTGAGTTCGAAGGAATCCATCGAGAAACGGCTCCGCGGAAGGGCGGTAATGGTCGGAAAAGCCGCGTTAAAGGCGCGGGCGAGGCATGATTAGCCGGTTTGCGCGCGGGTGCGCAACCCGTATAAGCGGGCGCTCCCTGCGACATTGGTTTGGGCGGGGCAGCCGGCAAAAACCCCAGAAATATCCGATGCCGCGACGCGACGTCCTGATCCTGATTCCGGCCCGGATGGCGGCGACTCGCCTGCCCGGCAAGCCGCTCGCCGATATCGGCGGCAAGCCGATGATCGAGCATGTCATCGACCGCGCCCGGGCCGCCAAACTCGGCGAGGTCATCGTTGCAACCGATTCCGAGCCGATACTCGCGGCGGTCGAAAAGGCCGGCCATCGCGCCCTGATGACGCGCACCGACCACGCCTCGGGCTCCGACCGCATTTTCGAGGCTCTTGGAAATCGCCGACCCTGCGCGGAGCGGTCCGGATCGTGGTCAATGTGCAGGGCGATCTGCCGACGCTCGAGCCGGCCGATCTGCGCGCCGCGGTCGACCTGCTCGACGATCCGGCCGTCGATATCGCAACGCTCGCCGCCGAGATCGTCAAGGACGAAGAACGCACCAATCCCAATGTGGTGAAGCTCGTGGGCTCAGCCATTGGCCCGACAAGGCTGCGCGCCTTGTATTTCACGCGGGCGACCGCGCCCTATGGCGAGGGCCCGCTCTATCATCACATCGGGCTCTATGCGTATCGGCGATCCGCGCTCGAGCGCTTCGTGACGCTGGCGCCCTCGCCGCTGGAGAAGCGGGAGAAACTCGAACAATTGCGCGCGCTCGAAGCAGGCATGCGGATCGATGCCGCCATCGTCGCCTCGGTGCCGCTCGGCGTCGACACGCCCGAGGACCTCGAAACCGCCCGCGCAGCTTCTCCGACATTGACTCACCCGCCGCGTGAAGCGTAACGGAACCGCATGACCAAAAAGAAGATCGTGTTTCAAGGCGAACTCGGCGCCAATTCGCATCTCGCCTGCCGGGAGGCCTATCCGGATTTCGATCCGGTCGCCTGCCCGACCTTCGAGGATGCATTCGCCGCCTTGTCGGGCGGGGAAGCCGCGCTCGGCATGATCCCGGTGGAAAATTCCATCGCCGGCCGCGTCGCCGATATTCACCATCTGATGCCGAATTCGGGCCTGCATATCGTCGCCGAGTGGTTCCTGCCGGTGAAGCATCAATTGATGGCGCCGAAGGGTGCGACGCTTGCCGGCATCAAGACGGTGGAGAGCCATGTCCATGCGCTCGGGCAATGCCGCAACATCATCCGCAAGCTGAAGGTGAAGGCGATCGTCGCCGCCGACACCGCGGGCTCGGCGCGCGAAGTCGCCGAGCGTGGCGACAAGACCTGCGCCGCCATCGCCTCGCGTCTCGCCGCCGAAATCTACGGTCTCGATATCCTCGCCGAGGACGTCGAGGACGAGGCGCACAACACCACGCGCTTCATCGTGCTGGCGCGCGAGCCGAAATGGGCGGAAGGCGGCAACGGGCCGGTGGTCACCACCTTCATCTTCCGGGTGCGCAACATTCCGGCCGCGCTCTACAAGGCGATGGGCGGCTTCGCCACCAACGGCGTCAACATGACCAAGCTGGAAAGCTACATGATCGGCGGCAATTTCTTCGCCACCATGTTCTATGCCGATATCGAGGGCCATCCCGACGACCACAACGTCACGCTGGCGCTGAAGGAACTGGAATATTTCTCCAAGGAAACGAAAATCCTCGGCGTCTATCCCGCGCATCCCTATCGGGCGACGTTCAAGGAAGCGGCGGAATAGTCCGGGCGCTCATTCCATAGATCACGATGATCTTTGGATCGAATCGATCCAAAATCATAAACGTGATCGATTCCACAGCTTAGAGCATGATGTCGTCCGAAAACCGCTGCGCACTTTTCGGCATCATGCTCTAGCCGCGGAAATCTTGCGCAATATCTTCATGAATTGCGCCCGCTCGCGCGGGCCGACGATCTCATCGAGTTCGCTCTCATGACGCTGCGCGCGATCGTGCATCGCGCGCATCGCCTTCCTGCCCCGATCGGTCAGTTTCAGCTCATAGAGCCTGCGATCGGCGCGCGTGCGCTCGCGGCTGATCAGGCCGCGCTTCACCAGATCGTCGAGCACCGGCGTCAATGTCGACTTGTCGCTGCCGATGGCACGGCTGAGCGCCGTCTGGCTGATGCCCGGATTGCGATCGATCAGGATCAGCGCCGCAAAGCGGCCGGGGCTGAGCCCGATGCCCTGGGCGTGGCGCGCATAGGACTGGAACGAGGCGATCTGCGCCATCCGCAACTGAAAGCCGATAAAGTCTGCGAACGGACCGAAATCGATCTCCTCGCCCGCCGGACCGCGCGGCGAGGCATCTGCCTGCGCCTTGCGCAATAAGGCCGCCTGGCGCGCCAATATCGCCCCCCGTCATTGCGTCAAAAAGCCGATCCCAAAATGGTTTTATATCCAACTATTCTCCCTTACAATGCGAACAACGCGGTCGCTCCGCGCAACAAGCCCCACCAACGGGAGCGATCGGTCCAAGGAGGAAACCAATGTCGATCCGATTGACACAATGTCGTTTGCGCCGCAGCAGGCGCGCTCATGCTGGCCGCCTATCCCGCCGCGGCGCAGGACAAGACCTTCGATCTGAAGCTCGCGCATTGGGTGCCGCCTTCGCATCCGCTGCAGAAGGCGCTGGAGGACTGGGGCTCCTCGGTCGAGAAGGCGTCCGGCGGCACGCATCAAGTTCAAGGTCTATCCGGCGCAGCAGCTCGGCAAGGCGTTCGACCATTACGACATGGCGCGCGACGGCATCGCCGACCTCACCTACATCAATCCGGGCTATCAGCCCGGCCGCTTCCCGATCATCGGCGCGGGCGAATTGCCGTTCCTGATCTCCAACGCCAAGGGCGGATCGCAGGCTATCGATGCCTGGTACCGCAAATACGCCGCGCAAGGAGATGAAGGACGTGAAATTCTGCCTCGCCTTCTTCCACGATCCCGGCTCCTTCCATTCCGTGAAGAAGAAGATCACGGTGCCGGGCGACATCAAGGGCATGAAGATCCGGCCGGCGCATGCGACCATGGGCACCTTCGTGGTGCAGCTTGGCGGCACCAACGTGCAATCCAGCGCGCCGGAAGTGCGCGACCTTCTCGAGAAGGGCGTTGCCGAAGCGGTCACCTTCCCGTGGGGCTCGGTCCCGCTGTTCGGCATCGACAAGGTGACCAAATATCACATCGACGCGCCGCTCTATGCGACCACCTTCGCCTTCGTGTTCTCGCCGGTCACCTACAACCAGATGTCGGCGGCGCAGAAGAAGGTGATCGACGACCATTGCACCAACGAATGGGCATTGCGGGTCGCCGCACCGTGGGCAGACTACGAGCATGCCGGCATTGCCGAAGCTGAAGGCCGATCCTGCCCACGAAGTCTATCCGCTCACCGCCGAACAACTGGCCGAATGGAAGAAGGCCGCCGAGCCGCTGGTGAAGACCTGGGCCGACGGCGTGAAGAAAGCGGGCGGCGATGCCGACGCAATCATGAAGGAACTGAAGGACTCGCTCGCGAAATTCAATTCCGCCTATTGATCCCGCCCGGCAAGACAGGTGAAATGCGTTTGACGGCGGCAGGCAAATGCCGCCGTCATGCCGATTGGGACCAAGAAAAAGTTTACGCGCCGGTTATGGGCCGGCCGCATGACAGGCTTGGGGGAGCCGCGATGTCTACGTCTACGCCTACGGTCGACCGCAGGTCGACGATAACCCGATGGATGGACGGGTTCATCGATTCGATCGAATGGATCGCGGCCTTCTTCATCGGCCTCGTGGCGTTCGACGTATTCGTGTCGGTGCTGCTGCGCTATTTCTTCGGCTATCAGCATCCCCGATGCCTACGACTTCGGACAATTGCTGCTCGGCATCCTGATCTTCTGGGGCATCGCCGCGACCAGCTATCGCGGCACGCATATCACCGTCGATCTGCTCTGGGCCAATGCCAGCAAATACTGGCAGCGCGTGATCGACGTATTCGCGACGCTGGTGCTGCTGTTCGTGGTGACGGTGCAGACCTACACTCTGTTCGACAAGGTCCAGACCACCTATGCCGCCAACGTGTCGACCTTCGACATGCGCATTCCGGTCTGGCCGTTCTTCGCCATCGCCTGGATCGGCGACGTCGCCGCCGTGCTGCTGATCGCGGTCCGCACCTACCGGCTGATCTTCCATCCCGAAATGATGAAGCCGGTCGACGAAGTGTCGAAGTCGGGCGAGTGAGAGATTCCGATGTCTACTGACGCCGTCGCCGTTATCGGGTTCGTCTCGCTGTTCGTGCTGATGCTGCTGCGCGTGCCGATCGGCATGGCGCTCGGCCTCGTGGGCGTGACCGGCTTCGGCTATCTCACCAGCATGGGCCCGGCGCTCAAGATCGTCGGCCATACCACCATGCGCACGACGACCGACTTCAACTATGCCGTGGTGCCGCTGTTCCTGCTGATGGGCTCGTTCGCCACCACCTCCGGCATGAGCCGCGAACTGTTCCGCGCCGCCAATGCCTTCATCGGCCATCTGCGCGGCGGCCTGGGCATCGCCACCATTCTCGCCTGCGGCGGCTTCGCCGCGATCTGCGGCTCCTCGGTCGCGACCGCCGCCACCTTCTCGCGCGTCGCCTATCCGGAAATGCGCCGCTTCAATTATCCGGAAAGCTTCTCGGCCGGCGTCATCGCCGCCGGCGGCACGCTCGGCATCATGATCCCGCCGTCCACGGTGCTGGCGATCTACGGCATCATCACCGAGCAGGATATCGGCAAGCTGTTCATCGCCGGCGTCATTCCCGGCATCCTCGCGGTGATCATGTATGCCGCGACCGTGTCGATCATCGGCTGGATGCGAGCCGGGCTTCCTGCCGACGGGGCCGAAGATCGTCCTGGACCGAGCGGGTCGAGAGCCTCAAGGGCGTCTGGGCGACGCTGCTGCTGTTCGCCTTCGTGATCGGCGGTCTCTATGGCGGCATGTTCACCGCGACCGAGGCCGCGGGCGCCGGCGCCGGCGGCGCCTTCATCATCGGCGTCGTGCGCGGACGCCTCTCGGGCAAGCAGATCCTGCAATGCCTGCTGGAGACCACCCGCACCACGGCGGCGGTGTTCACCATCCTGATCGGCGCGCTGCTGTTCGGCTATTTCCTCACCATCACCCAGACCCCGCAGAAGGTGACCGCCTTCCTGACCGGGCTCGGCATCGGCGATTACGGCGTGCTGGCGCTGATCCTGCTCATGTACCTGCTGCTGGGCTGCCTGATGGACGCGCTGGCGATCGTCATCCTGACGGTTCCGATCATCTTCCCGCTGATCAAGCAGATGGGATTCGACCCGATCTGGTTCGGCATCATCATCGTCATGACGGTGGAACTCGGCCTGATCCACCCCCCGGTGGGCATGAATATCTTCGTCATCAAGAGCGTGCTCGAGGACATCAAGATATCGACCATCTTCTACGGGGTGATTCCGTTCATCATCACCGACCTGATCCGGCTGATCATCCTGGTCGTGTTCCCGATCCTGGCGACCTGGCTGCCATCGCATATGTAGGACCAGTTGAGAATTATTGTAGACTAGCTCCGACCGGGTTATGGCCGGGCGCGCAACGCCCTGTTGCGGACGGCGCGCTTTCGGCCGGAAGGATCGCGATGGAACGCTCATTCAAGAAAGAAGTGCAGTCGCTGCGGCTCGGCGACGGGGAGACCTTCCACGGCGAGGGCATTCTCGCCGTCACCAAGGCGCTGCTGCAATCGGGCGTGTCCTATGTCGGCGGCTATCAGGGCGCGCCGGTGTCGCACCTGCTCGACGTCATGGTCGATGCCGAGGACTATCTCAACGAACTCGGCGTGCATGTCGAGACCTGCACCAACGAGGCCTCCGCCGCCGCCATGCTCGGCGCCTCGATCAATTACCCGATCCGCGGCGCGGTGACCTGGAAGGCCATCGTCGGCACCAATGTCGCCTCCGACGCGCTGTCCAACCTCGCCTCCCCCGGCGTCATGGGCGGCGCGCTGATCATCGTCGGCGAGGATTACGGCGAAGGCGGCGCGGTGATCCAGGAGCGCTCGCACGCCTATGCGCTGAAATCCTCGATCTGGCTGCTCGATCCGCGACCCGATCTGCCGAACATCGTGCACATCGTCGAGAAGGGCTTCGAACTGTCGGAAGCGAGCCACGCGCCGGTGATGCTCGAACTGCGCATCCGCGCCTGCCACGTCACCGGCTCGTTCGCGGCCAAGGACAACTGTCAAGCCGGCGATCTCCGAACTGCACCGCACCACGCCGGCGCCGCACAATTTCGCGCGCCTCTCGCATCCGCCGGTCACCTTCGCGCAGGAGAAGATCAAGGTCGAGCAGCGCATGCCCGCCGCGCGCGAATTCATCCGCCGCGAGAAGCTGAACGAATTCTTCCCCGGCGACCTGAAGGATATCGGCATCATCGTGCAGGGCGGCCTCTATCAACGGCACGATGCGCGCGCTGGAGCGGCTCGGCCTCGCCGACCTGTTCGGCGAATGCCGCGTGCCGATGCTGTGCCTCAACGTCACCTATCCGCTGGTGCCGGAAGAAATCCGCGACTTCTGCGCCGACAAGAAGGCGGTGCTGATCGTCGAGGAAGGCTTCCCGGAATATATCGAGCAGATGGTCGCGACCGAACTGCGCCGCGGCGACATCCAGACCAGGCTCTACGGCAAGGACGTGCTGCCGCAGGCCGGCGAATATACCCAGGACGTGCTGCTGCAAGGGCTCGCGCAATTCCTCACCGAAGCGCGGCCGGCGCGGCTCGATCTCGCGCCGGTCAGCGACAAGCTCGCGACAAGCTGGTGGCGCATCTGCCCGCGGTCCAGCATTCGCTGCGCGACATGCCGCCGCGGCCGCCGACCTTCTGCACCGGCTGCCCGGAGCGTCCGGTGTTCTCGGCGCTCAAGCTGACGCAGGCCGAAACCGGCAACCGGCATATCTCGGCCGATATCGGCTGCCATTGCTTCGGGCTGTTCGCGCCGTTCAGCATGGGCAATTCCGTGCTCGGCTACGGCATGTCGCTGGCGAGCGCCGCCGCCGTCGGGCCGAACCTGCAGAAGCGTCCGATCGCGGTCATGGGCGACGGCGGCTTCTGGCATAACGGCATGATCACCGGCGTCGCCTCGAACCTGTTCAACAAGGGCGACGGCCTGCTGATCATCATGCAGAACGGCTACACCTCGGCGACCGGCCTGCAATTCATGCCGTCGTCGCTCACCAAGCCGCTGCCGGCGAAGGCCAGAACGATGGATATCGAGCGGACGCTGAAGACGCTCGGCGTCAAATGGATGCGCAAGGTGCGCACCTATTCGCGTCGTCGAAGATGGTCGAGACCGTGAAGGAGGCGCTGGCCAGCGCCGAGCACGGACTGAAGGTCATCATCGCCGACGGCGAATGCCAGCTCGCGCGCCAGCGCCGCGTGCGCGCCGAGGATGCCGGCAAGCTCGCGCGCGGCGAGCGCGTGGTGCGCACCAAGTTCGGCGTCGACGACGAAATCTGCACCGGCGATCATTCCTGCATCCGGCTGTCCGGCTGCCCGTCGCTGTCGGTGAAGCCCTCGCCCGATCCGCTGCGCACCGATCCGGTCGCGACCGTGATCGAATCCTGCGTCGGCTGCGGCCTGTGCGGCGAGGTCGCGCATGCCGCGGTGCTGTGCCCGTCCTTCTATCGCGCCGAGATCGTGCGCAACGCCGACCTGGTGGGACCGCACGCTGTTCAGTGTCCGCCGCACCGTGATCGGCTGGTTCGGCGGCCGCCCGCAGCGCATGCCTGCAGGCGCCGTTCCCGCCGCCGCACGCGAACAGGTGGCGGCATGACGCCCGCGCCGCGCCCGATCACCATGCTGATCGCCGCGCTTGGCGGCGAAGGCGGCGGCGTGCTGACCAACTGGATCATGGCGGCGGCGGCCGATCTCGGCCTGCCGGCGCAATCGACCTCGATCCCCGGCGTCGCGCAGCGCACCGGCGGCACCACCTATTATCTCGAAATCTATCCGACGCCCTGGCACGAGCTCGGCAATCGCCGGCCGGTGCTGGCGCTGGCGCCCGGCATCGGCGACATCGACATTCTGGTGTCGAGCGAATTCATGGAGGCCGGCCGCTGCATCGCCAACGGCTTCTGCACGCCCGACCGCACGCTGCTGATCTCCTCGACCAGCCGCTTCTACGTGATCAACGAGAAGATGGCGCTGGGCGACGGCCGCTTCGACGACGCGCGGCTGCTCGACGCCGCCGAGAAGAATTCGCAGAGCGCGCATCCTGTTCGACATGGAATCGGTCGCCAAGGAATCCGGCGCCATGATCAACGCGGTGATGCTCGGCGCCATTGCCGGCTGCGGCCGGCTGCCGATCCCGGTCGAAGCGTTCGAACAGCGCGATCCGCGCCGAAGGCAAGGCGGCCGAAGCGAACCTGCGCGGCTTCCGTGCCGGGCTTGACCGCCGCCAGGACCGAGGCCACCGCGTTGCGCCGCCCGGCCGAAGGCAAGCGCCGCGAGAAGCCGCGCACCGATCTCGCCTCGCTGGAAGCGCGAAATCCGCGACCGGATGCCGCAAGCCGGCGCAGGACGTGCTGATCGAAGGCGTGCGGCGGCTGACGCGCTTCCAGGACGACGCCTATGCGCGGCTGTTCCTCGACCGGCTCGCGCCGATCCGCGAACTCGACGCGCAATTCGGCGGCGCCGGCAATCTGCTGCAGCGAAACCGCGCGCCATCTCGCGGTGCGCATGTCGTTCGAGGACCTGATCCGCGTGGCGCAGGCCAAGATCGATCCGGCGCGCATGCAGCGCATCGGCCAGGAGCTCGGCGCCAAGGCCGGCGAGCCCTATCACGTCACCGAATTCCTCAAGCCCGGCATCGAGGAAATGTGCCAGGTGCTGCCGCCGGCGCTGGCGCGCCGCATCATCGCGTTCTCCGAGAAGCGCGGCTGGCTCGATCGCGTGCATGTCGGCATGTACGTGAAGACCACGTCGGTCTCCGGCTATCTGCGGTTCTGGTTCCTGGCGAAGCTGCGGCCGCTGCGCCGCTTCATGCATCGCTATGTCGAGGAGCAGGCGCAGATCGAACACCTGGCTCGGCATGATCGCGCAGGCCGCGAGGCTGTCGCCCGGCGCTCGCCATCGAAGTCGCCGAATGCGCGCGGCTGATCAAGGGCTACGGTTCCACCCACAAGCGCGGCACCCAGAATTTTCAGATCATCGAAGAGCGGCGTGATCGTACCCGCCCTGCAAAGGTCAGATCGCGGTGCAGGACGCCATCGACGGCATCGCCAGCGCCCGCACCGCGGCCCTGCTCGATCCCGAAGGCACTGGGCCTGTCCAAATGCCTCGACGAGCTCGACGGCCGGCTCTCCTTCCGCATCGCCGCGGAATAGCCCGCATCTTCCTCGCCCGGCATTGTAAGGCTGCGGGGCCTCCGCTATGCGTCTCCTGTCATTCCGGGGCGTGACCGCAGGTCGCGAACCCGGAATCCATAGCTCCGCAGGCGAGTATGGATTCCGGGTTCGCTTGCTTCGCAGCGTCCCGGAATGACCGAAGTCAAAGAGCTTGAGGAAGCGTCGGGAATGTCCAGCAAACAGCAAGGCGCTCACGCCCCGATCGCTGCCGAGATTTTCCTGAAGACGCTGGCCGAGCACGGCGTCGATTATTTCTTCGCCAATCCCGGCACCGATTTTCCACCGATCGTCGAAGCCTTCACGCGCGCGCGCATCGTCGCAACGCGAAAATTCCGCAGCCGGTGCTGGTGCCGCACGAAAATCTCGCGGTCGCGATGGCGCATGGCGCCTATCTGATGACCGGGCGGCCGCAGGCCGTGATGGTTCATGTCAATGTCGGCACCGGCAACACCATCAACAATGTCACCAATCTGTCGCGCGACCGCGCGCCGCTGATCCTGTGCGCCGGCCGCACGCCCTTCACCGAGAAAGGCAGCTTCGGCTCGCGCACGCGCTCGATCCATTGGGCGCAGGAAATGTTCGACCAGGCCGGCATGCTGCGCGAAATGGTGAAATGGGACTACGAGCTGAAAGTGCCGGACCAGGTCGCCGATGTCGCCGCGCGCGCCTATGAGATGACCATGACCTCGCCGCGCGGGCCGGTCTATCTGGTGCTGCCGCGCGAACCGCTGTCGGCGCCGGTTTCCGAAGCGCTCGCCTCGGCGCCGCGCCAGTTGCCGGCGCTCGGCCATCCCGATCCGCAGGCGATCGCCACACTCGCGCAATGGATCGCCAAGGCCGAGCAGCCGCTGATCATCACCTCGTCGGACGGCGACCCGCGCGCGGTCGCGGCACTTGTCGAAGCTTGCCGAGCGCTACGCGCTGCCGGTGGTCAATCACAATGCCCGCGTGGTGACGCTTGCCTGCGAGCCATCCGATGCATGCCGGCTACGATTCCGCGCCGCTGGTGCCCGAGGCCGATCTCGTCATCAATGCCGAATGCGACGTGCCCTGGTATCCGCATCTCGACAAGACGCGGCCGGGCTGCAAATTCGCGCATATCGGCGAGGACACGATCTATCAGCGCTATCCGATGCGCTCGTTCCCGAGCGATCTCGCTATCACCTCGCGCTCGGCCTTTGCCTTCGAGGCGCTTGCATGCGGCGCTGGAACAGCATCTGCCGGCCATGTCGGCCGCGATCGAGCGGCGCCGCAAGCAGGCCGCCGAACGGCGCAAGGCGCGCCGCGAGAAAGTCGCGAAGGACGCGCGCGGCGCCCCCGACAAGATCACGCCGCACTATCTCAGCCACTGCCATCGGCGAGGCCTTCGGCACCGACGCCGTGATCTTCAACGAATATCCGCTCTCGCATCGAGCATTGCCCGCGCGAGAAGCCGGAAACCTTCTACTCGCTCGGCCCTGCCGGCGGCCTCGGCTGGGGGCTCGGCGCCGCCATCGGCGCGAAGCTCGCCGCGCCCGAGAAGCTGATCGTCGCCACGCTCGGCGACGGCAGCTACATGTTCGGCAACCCGACCGCGAGCCACTGGGTGCAGGAAAAGTTCAAGCTGCCGGTGCTCTCCATCGTCTTCAACAACAGCCGCTATGGCGCTGTGCGCCGCGCCACGCTCTCGATGTTCAAGGATGGCGCCGCCGGTGAAGACGACGGCCGCTTCCTCGCCGATCTCGATCCGTCGCCGCCCTTCGACGAATTCGTGAAGGCGCAGGGCGGCCATGGCGAACGCGTCGAACGCCCCGAGGACGTGCCGGCCGCCTTGCAGCGCGCGCGCGACGCGGTGCGCTCCGGCAAGCAGGCGCTGCTCAACATCATTACGCCCTACTGATGTTCGCACGCCGCAGATCAGATATTCCACTCGTCCCCGCCAACGGGTCCGCGCGAATGCGCGGCCCGATGACAGTCTCCGGCTGGGACCCAGAAAAACTGGATTCCCGCTGGAGACTATACTCGGGCTGCGCGAAGCGCAGACCCGGATGCGGGAATGAGCAGGGTGTGGAAACTTCGCCAGAACCCAGTCACTGTTTCCCAGAATGAGGACCGCTCCATGCGCATCGACGCCTTCAACCACTTCTTCCCGAAAGCCTATTTCGACAAGCTGCTGGCGAGCGGCACGCCCGACATGGGCAAGCGCGTCACCAACATCCCGGCGCTGCACGACCTCGACCTGCGCCGCAAGATCGTCGGCTCCTTTCCCGACTACAAGCAGGTGATCTCGCTCGCCGCTCCGCCGCTGGACGGTCCTGGCCAAGGGCGATCCGGACGCCGCCGTCGAATGGGCGAAGATCGGCAATGACGGCACTGGCGGAGCTTTGCCAGAAATATCCGGACGAGTTCGCAGGCTTCGTCGCGCAGACGCCGCTGACCGCGAAGGATGCCGGCGTCGCCGAGACCACGCGCGCGATCAAGGAACTCGGCGCCTGCGGCACGCAGATCTTCACCAATGTCGACGGCAAGCCGCTCGACCGGCCGGAATTCCGGCCCTTCTTCGCGGCGATGGAGAAGCTCGACAAGCCGATCTGGATGCATCCGGCGCGCGGCGCGAATTTCCCCGATTATCTCGACGAGAAGAAGTCGCTGTACGAAATCTGGTGGACCTTCGGCTGGGCCTACGAAACCGCGGCGATGATGTCGCGGCTGGTGTTCTCGAAGATCCTGGACGACATGCCGAAGCTGAAGATCATCGTGCATCACTTCGGCTCGATCGTGCCGACGCTGGAGGGCCGCGTCGGTCCGGGCTGGGACCAGCTCGGCACGCGCACCTCGGACGAGGACTACGGCGCGCTGCTGAAGAGCCTGAAGAAGCGGCCGCTCGACTATTTCAAGCACGACTTCTATCCCGACACCGCGACCTTCACCTCCGAAGGCGCGATGAAGCTCGGCTTCGGCTTCTTCGATTTCGACAAGGTGATTTTCGCGTCCGACTGCCCGTTCGATCCGGAAAAGGGCACGATGTATATCCGCGAGACCTTGCGCATTCTCGACGATTACGGGATGCCGAAGGCCGATCTCGACAAGGTCTATTACAAGAACCTGGAGCGGATCACGGGCAAGAAGTTCGTCAAGTAGTTTGCTCCGTCATTCCGGGCGCTTGCCGAAGGCAAGCGAACCCGGAATCCAGCGGCAGACTTCGGCGTTGGTATCTGGATTCCGGGTTCACTCGCTTCGCGAGTGCCCCGGAATGACGGCATCGCCTGTGAATGCCGCGTCAAACGGCATGTCCTGGTCCGCCCCATCTGCTAGCTTCCGCGGCATGGACGCCGTTCGTAACCCCTCTCCATCCGACGCGCCGCCGCGCCGAAAGCGGGCGAGACGCGCGTGACGCCGATGATGGAGCAGTTCATCGAGATCAAGGCGGCCAATCCGGATTGCCTGCTTGTTCTACCGGATGGGCGATTTCTACGAATTGTTCTTCGAGGACGCCGAGATCGCCTCGCGCGCGCTCGGCATCGTGCTGACCAAGCGCGGCAAGCATCTGGGCAACGACATCCCGATGTGCGGGGTGCCGGTCGAACGCTCCGACGAATATCTGCACAAGCTGATCGCGCTCGGCCACCGGGTCGCGGTCTGCGAGCAGCTCGAAGACCCGGCCGAAGCGAAGAAGCGCGGCGGCAAGAGCGTGGTGCAACGCGGCGTCGTGCGTCTCGTCACGCCCGGCACGCTCACCGAAGACACGCTTGCTCGACGCCCGTCGCAACAATTATCCTGCTGAGCATCGCGCGTGCGCCGGTCTTCTTCGGCCGGCACCGAACAAAGCCGCTTCGCGCTCGCCTGGATCGATATTTCGACCGGCGAATTCCGCGTCACCGAATGCGAGCGCGGCAGTCTGGCCGCCGAGATCGCCCGCATCGAGCCGGGCGAAATCATCGTCTCCGACGCGCTCTATGCCGATGCCGACATCGCTCCGCTGCTGCGGCAATTCGAGCATGTGATGCCGCTCACGCGCGACGTGTTCGATGGCGCGACCGCCGAGCGCCGGCTGTCGGATTATTTCAGCGTCGCCACCACCGAAAGCTTCGGCCCGCTGTCGCGGCTCGAACTCACCGCGGCCGCGGCCTGCGTCACCTATGTCGAGCGCACGCAGTTCGGCAAGCGCCCGCCGTTGTCGCCGCCGTTGCGCGAATCGCGCGGGCGCGACGCTTGCGATCGATGCCGCCACGCAGAGCCAATCTCGAATTGATCCGCACGCTTGTCGGGCGAGCGGCGCGGCTCGCTGCTCGTCGACCATCGACCGCACCGTGACCGCGGCTGGCTCGCGCCTGCTGGCGCAACGGCTCGCCGCCCCGCTCACCGATCCGGCTGCGATCTCGCAGCGGCTCGATTCGGTCGCGCTTGTTCGTGTCGGACGCGCCGCTTGCGCGCCGATATCCGCGCCGGCCTGAAAGCCGCGCCCGATCTGGCGCGCGCGCTGTCGCGCCTGTCGCTTCGAGCGCGGCGGCCCGCGCGACCTCGCCGCCATTCGCGATGGCCTTGCCGCCGCCTTCGCGCTTGTCGCAGCGGCTTTCGGCGCTGGCCGAACGTCCTGCCGAGATCGCTGCGGCCGCGGCAGCGCTTCGCCGGCCGCAGCAGACCTTGTTCGACGAATTGTCGGCGGCGCTTGTCGGACGAATTGCCGGCGCTCAGGCGCGACGGCGGCTTCATCCGCGAGGGCTACGATGCCGCGCTCGACGAGACGCGCGGCGCTGCGCGACGCCTCGCGCAAGGTGATCGCGGAATTGCAGGCGCGCTATGCCGACGAGACCGGCTTGCGCGCGCTCAAGATCCGGCACAACAACGTGCTCGGCTATTTCGTCGAGGTGACGGCGCAGCATGGCGACAAGCTGATGGCGCCGCCGCTGAATGCGCGCTTCATCCATCGCCAGACGCTGGCCGGACAGGTGCGCTTCACCACCACCGAACTCGGCGAACTGGAAGCGAAGATCGTCAGCGCCGCCGATCGCGCGCTCGGCATCGAGCTCGAGATTTTCGAGCGCCTCGCCGCCGCGCGTGAATGCGTCCGGCGCCGACATCAAGGCCGCGGCCGAGGCGCTGTCGATCCTCGACGTGTCGGCTGCGCTCGCGACGCTCGCGATCGAGCGCGATTATGCGCGGCCCGGCGATCGACACCTCGCTCACCTTCGCGATCGAGGGCGGACGTCATCCGGTGGTCGAGCAGGCCCTGAGCGAGCCGTTCATCGCCAATGATTGCGATCTGTCGCCGCCCGGACAAGGACGGCGCCGGCCGCATCTGGCTGCTGACCGGCCCCAACATGGCGGGCAAGTCGACCTTCCTGCGCCAGAATGCGCTGATCGCGATCCTGGCGCAGATGGGCAGCTTCGTGCCGGCGAAGACGCGCGCGCATCGGCATCGTCGACCGGCTGTTCTCGCGCGTCGGCGCCGCCGACGATCTGGCGCGCGGACGCTCCACCTTCATGGTCGAGATGGTGGAGACCGCCGCGATCCTCAATCAGGCGAGCGAGCGCTCGCTGGTGATCCTCGACGAGATCGGGCGCGGCACCGCGACCTTCGACGGACTGTCGATCGCCTGGGCGAGCGTCGAGCATCTGCACGAGGTCAATCGCTGCCGCGCTTTGTTCGCCACCCATTTCCACGAAATGACCGCGCTCGCCGCGAAACTGCTCGCGCATCCAGCAACGCCACCATGCGGGTCAAGGAATGGCGGGCGACGTCGTGTTCCTGCACGAAGTGGTGCCGGGCGCGGCCGACCGCTCCTACGGCATCCAGGTGGCGAAGCTCGCAGGCCTGCCGGCGAGCGTGATCGAGCGCGCCAAGGTGGTGCTGGCGCAGCTCGAAGCCGAGGATCGCGGCAAGCCGTTGCGCGGCTTCGAGGATCTGCCGCTGTTCCAGGCAGCGTCCGGAAGCCCCCGGAAGCAAGGCCCGATCCGCTGCAGACGCGGTGATCGAGGCGCTTGCCGCGCTGCATCCCGACGAGATGTCGCCGCGCGAGGCGATGGACGCGCTCTATGCGCTGAAGGCGAAGCTCGCGGCCGGCTCGAAATAGCTCATTCCAGCGGCAGCCGCGCCGAAAGATGCGTGCGCCACGCCAGAGCATCGCATTCCAGCAAAGCGAGCAAAGCAGCGCGATCAGGAGCGACCACCACACGCCGGTGACGGTCGCCAGCAGATGCACCGCCAGGAAGGCCGGAATCAGTCCCATCATCGGCACCTGCGCATGCGCGATCACGTTCGAGGTCGCAGGCCCGCCGATGCGCGGATGCAGGATCACGATGAAGCTCGACATCGCCATCGGGAACACCGCGAACATGCCGGACGCGAAGGAGCCGATCGAATGGCTCAGCGTCGTGACGATGACGACGAAGGTCGCGACCGCGGCGGCCCGCAGCGGGATGTCATAGGCGCGCGGCGCGGCCTCCGCCTTCCTGAACGAGGCGCGGCGCGCGGCGCCGGTCACCGGGATGGCGATCGCGGTGACGACGAAATTGAGCGCAAGCGCGGTCCACAGGTCGAACTCGGAACAACTGCAGCAGCGCCGGCAAAGGCGAGCCACACCGCAAGCGCGCCGCCGAGGCTCGACGATCAGCGAATGCCGTCGCGCCAGCAGCGCATAGACCGCCGCGAAAGTGACGCCGGCGGCATTGGCCGCGAGGCTGCCGAGCGCCGAATTGCGAGATGAATTCCGGGCGTATGCTCGAACGCCATCACGATATAGGCCGCGCCGACCGAGGTCGGCAGCGAAGCGATCATGGCGCCAAGGAACGGCCCGCCGCGCTCGACGATCAGCGAGGCCGAGACGATGATGGTCGCGGTCAGCGCGGCCTTGAGCAGCAGCGAGAGCCAGAAATAATCGGCGGGGGACATTGCGCGCTGAACTTATCCGACCTCATCCTGAGGAGCGACTCCAAAGGGTCGCGTCTCGAAGGACGAGGTCGGCCATACCCTCGAGACGAGATGGCTTCACGAGGCTCGGCCAGGACTTGAGGCGATGCTCGCGATGTTCATGCGATCTAGCCGCCCGCTTCAGCGCCACCTGCACGGGCGGGCCCGCCTTGATGGTCTGATACACCACGCAATAGCGCTCGGTGAGCTTCAGCAACTGATCGAGCTTGTCCTGCGGTGCGTCGGTATCGACGTCGAAAGTCAGGCGGATCTCGCGAAAGCCCACGGGAGCGTCCTTGGCCACGCCCAGCGTGCCGCGAAAATCGAGATCGCCCTCGGCCGACACCCGGCCCGGACTTCAGCGGAATGTCGAGCGCGGTGGCGACCGCCTTCAGCGTCACCCCGGCGCAGGCAACCAGGGCCTCCAGCAGCATGTCGCCGGAACAAAGCTCGAGGCCGGAACCGCCGGTCGCCGGATGCAGACCCGCGGTCGCGAGTGCGCGCCCGGTCTCGACCTTGCAGGCGATGCTGGTGTCGTCGAGCGTGCCTTTGGCCTTCAGCGTGATCAGCGCCGCGCCGGCATTGGTCTTGTAACGGTCCTTGATCGGCGCCTGCATCGCGCGCAATTCGGCTGCGTCCATTGGTTTTTTCCTTCCTGGGCGGTTTCGGGCTGCTGGCGGCCAGGGGCGCCGGCGAGCAGCACAAGCCACTGACACTTATAGACAATTCTCTTCCGTCGGACACGACCTTGGCAAAATTCGCCCGCCCATGAAATGGGCGTTCCGCGACCTGTCCGAATTGTAAAATATCTTTGCGAATGGACCGCCGCTTCGCCCGTGACAGGCCGAATGCGCTCCGCTATCCCCATCCGCCATGCTGTCCCCCGACCAGACGCCCCGCGCGTCCTCCGAGATTTTCGACGCCGAGGCTGCCGCGCAGGAACTCGACGCGCTGGGCAGGCAATATTCCGGGCGCGAAAGCGAGCTGCGCTCTGCGGTCGCGCAATATCTGAAGGGCGAACTCAATCGCGGCCGCGACAAGGCCGAGCAGATGCTGCTGAAGGACCGGCACGGCCGCCGCTGCGCCGAGCGGCTCTGCGTCATGCAGGACGAGATCATCCACGTCCTGTTCGAATTCATCGGCAAGCGGCTCTACCCCTCGCTCAATCCGTCGGAAGCCGAACGCATGGCGGTGGTGGCGACCGGCGGCTATGGCCGCGGCCTGCTGGCGCCGGGCTCCGACATCGATCTGCTGTTTCTCCTGCCCTACAAGCAGACCGCCTGGGGCGAGTCGGTCGCCGAAGCGATCCTGTATTGCCTCTGGGACATGGGGCTGAAGGTCGGCCACGCGACGCGCTCGGTCGACGAATGCATCCGCCAGGCCAAGGCGGACATGACGATCCGCACCGCGATCCTGGAATCGCGCTTCCTGAACGGCGATCGCGCCCTGTTCGACGAACTGGTGGAGCGCTTCGACCGCAATGTCGCGCAAGGCACCGGTCCCGAATTCGTCGCCGCCAAGCTCGCCGAGCGCGAAGACCGGCTGCGCCGCGCCGGCCAGTCGCGCTATCTGGTCGAGCCCAACGTCAAGGACGGCAAGGGCGGCTTGCGCGATCTGCACACGCTGTTCTGGATCGGCAAATACGTCTATCGCGTGCGCAATGTCGAGGAACTGGTCGATCACGGCGTGTTCGACCAGGACGAACTGAAGATCTTCCGCCGCTGCGAGGACTTTCTCTGGTCGGTGCGCTGCCACATGCATTTCGTCACCGGCCGGCCGGAGGAGCGGCTGTCCTTCGACATCCAGCGCGAGATCGCGGTCCGGCTCGGCTATACCGCGCATCCCGGTCTGCGCGACGTCGAACGCTTCATGAAGCACTACTTCCTGACCGCCAAGAATGTCGGCGACCTCACCGCCATCCTGTGCGCGGCGCTCGAAGCCAATCACACCAAGAGCGCGCCGATGCTCGGCCGCGTGATGGCCCGCTTCAGGTCGAGCGGCCGGCGTTCGCTATCGGAATCCGACGACTTCATCGTCGACAACAACCGCATCAATATCGTCAAGCCCGATGTGTTCGAGCGCGATCCGGTCAACCTGATCCGCATCTTCTATCTCGCGCAGAAGCACAATCTCGCGTTCCATCCCGACGCGATGCGCACGGCCACGCGCTCGCTCAAGCTGATCGACAAGGATCTGCGCGAGAACGCGGAGGCCAACCGGCTGTTTCTTCGAAATCCTCACGTCGCCGAACGATGTCGAGACCGTGCTGCGGCGGATGAACGAGGCCGGCGTGCTCGGCGCGTTCGTGCGCGCCTTCGGCCGCGTCGTCGCGATGATGCAGTTCAACATGTATCATCACTACACGGTCGACGAACATCTGATCCGCTGCATGGGCGTGATCTCGGAGATCGAATCCGGCACCAACGACGAATACGAGCTCGCCAACGAACTGGTGCAGCAAGCTGCCGCCGCGTCAGCGCGCGATGCTTCGCGTCACGCTGTTCCTGCACGACATCGCCAAGGGCCGGGTCGAGGATCATTCGATCGCCGGCGCGCGCGTCGCGCGCCGATTCTGTCCGCGGCTCGGCTTCACGCGCCGCCGAGACCGAAACCGTCGCCTGGCTGATCGAGAATCATCTGGTGATGTCGACCGTGGCGCAGTCGCGCGATCTGTCCGACCGCAAGACCATCGAGAATTTCGCCGGCGTCGTGCAATCGCTCGATCGGCTGAAGCTGCTGCTCGTGCTGACCACCGCCGATATCCGCGCCGTCGGCCCGGGCGTATGGAACGGCTGGAAGGCGCAGCTCCTGCGCACGCTCTATTACGAAACCGAGCCGGTGCTGACCGGCGGCTTCTCCGAAGTCAACCGCGAGCGGCGCGTGGCGATCGCGCAGGCCGAATTCCGCGAATGGATGAAGGACTGGCCGGAAAGCGATCTCGATGCCTATATCGCGCGCCATTATCCGGCCTATTGGCTGAAGGTCGATCTGGCGCACAAGATCGCGCAGGCGCGCTTCCTGCGCGATGCCTGGAGCACGGGCCGCACGCTCGCGACGCAATTCTCGTTCGATGCGATGCGCGGGGTGACCGAACTCACCGTGATCGCGCCCGACCATCCGCGGCTGCTGTCGATCATCGCCGGCGCCTGCGCGGCCGCCGGCGCCAACATCGTCGACGCGCAGATTTTCACCACCACCGACGGGCTCGCGCTCGACACCATCGCGGTCACCCGCGAATTCGAGCATGACGAGGACGAGGCGCGCCGCGCCGGCCGGATCGCCGACACCATCGAGAAGGCGCTGCGCGGCGAAATCAAGCTGCCGGATATCGTGGCGCGCAAGGCGGTGTCGAAGTCGCGGCTCAAGGCGTTCGCGCTCGAGCCCGAGGTCAATATCAACAACGAATGGTCGAACCGCTACACCGTGGTCGAAGTCACCGGCCTCGACCGGCCGGGCCTGCTCTACGAACTGACCTCCACGATCTCGCGGCTCTCGCTCAACATCGCGTCCGCGCATGTCGCGACCTTCGGCGAGCGGGTGGTCGACGTGTTCTACGTCACCGATCTGCTCGGCGCCAAGATCGCCTCCCCGACGCGGCAGGCCGCGATCAAGCGCGCCCTGCTTGCGCTGTTTGCGCGCCCGGCCGCCGATGAGGCGAAGCAGGCCGCGAAGGCAAGGGCCTGACCCACAAAAGCTAAAGGGCGCCGCGGCTTTCGCCGGGCGCCCTCGGAAATCCGATATGTACCGGGTTTCTTACTTCTTCTTCGCGGGCTGCGGAGCCCACACGCTCTGCCAAGCATAGACCGGCTGCATCGACAGCGAGTAAACGAATTTCTGGCCGGCCCAGTTCGGATCTTGCGGCGCCTTGGCCTTCGCGGCAAGAGCCGCGGTCGGAGCGGTTGCAATCATGGCGAGAGCGAGCAGAAGGGCGCCTTTGCGCATTGTTCAATTCCCCAGAGTTGGACTGCCGGTAGTTCCGGCGCGGGCATCAATGCATAAAAATCCGGCGCTGAAAATGCGGCAAACCATGTTTTTCGGGCCTTTTTGGCGCGTCGGGGCGGCGCCGTCGCCGCCCTGCCACATCGCGATTGCAGAGCTTAACCGGCCCTTAAATCCGCTCCCGTAGCGTTGAAGGTCGATCCGCGCGGCGAGCGCCGCCGGACCATTCCGAGGCGACGGGGAGCGCTGTGGGACGGCGAGGGAAGACCGCGCGCCGCGAGCCGAAATTCGATGTCGCCGGGCCGAACCGCGATCTGCGGGTCGATCCGCAGGACCGGCTGCCTGCGGCCGAGGACGAGCGTCCCAAAAAGCCGCGCAAGCGCCAAACGACCGAAGGCAAGCCCGCCGCCAATGCCAGCGCGCGCAAGAAGCCGGCCAAGAGCAAGGGCCAGCACGGCGCTCGCTGATCGGCCGCGTGGTCTATTGGGGGCTGGTGCTCGCGCTCTGGGGCGTGATCGCCGCGGTCGGGCTGATCGCCTGGGTCGGCGCGCATCTGCCCTCGATCCAGTCGCTGGAAGTGCCGAAACGCCCGCCCTCGATCCAGATCGCGGGCTCGACGGCAAGGTGATGGTGACGCGCGGCGACAGCGGGGTTTCCGCGACCATCAAGGAATTGCCGAAATACGTGCCGCAGGCCTTCATCGCGATCGAGGATCGGCGATTTCGACGCGCATTTCGGCGTCGACCCGATCGGCATCGCGCGCGCGGCGGTCGCCAATATCCTGCGCCGCGGCGTCTCGCAGGGCGGCTCCACCATCACGCAGCAACTCGCCAAGAACCTGTTCCTGACGCAGGAACGCACCTTCACCCGCAAGCTGCAGGAATTGCTGCTGGCGCTCTGGCTGGAGCGCAAATTCACCAAGAACGAGATTCTCGAACTCTATCTCAACCGCGTCTATTTCGGCGCCGGCGCCTATGGCGTGGAAGCGGCGGCGCAGCGCTATTTCGGCAAGCATGCGCGCGAAATGTCGCTGCAGGAAGCGGCGATGCTGGCGGGCCTCGTGCGCTCGCCGTCGCGGCTCGCGCCGACCCGCAACCCGAACGGCGCCGAGCGCCGCGCGCAGGTGGTGCTCGGCGCGATGGCCGAAGCGAAGTTCATCACCGACAAGACTGCGGCGATGGCGATCGCGCAGCCGGCGCATGCGCTGAAGCAGACCAGTTCCGGCTCGATCAACTACGTCGCCGACTACATCATGGACGTGCTCGACGATCTGGTCGGCCGCGTCGAGGACGATATCGTGGTCGAAACCTCGATCGATCCGGCGCTGCAATTGCTGGCCGAACGCGCGCTGGTGGAGGAATTGCAGGCCAAGGGCGCAAAGCTCGGCGTCGAGCAGGGCGCGATCGTCTCGATGTCGCCGGACGGCGCGGTGCGCGCGATGGTCGGCGGACGAGATTATGCCGAAAGCCAGTACAACCGCGCGGTCGCGGCGAAGCGCCAGCCCGGCTCCGCCTTCAAGCCGTTCGTCTATCTCACCGCGATCGAGCGCGGGCTTACGCCCGACACCATCCGCGAGGACAAGCCGGTGGTGGTGAAGGGCTGGAGGCCGGAGAACTACACCGCGAATATTACGGGCCGGTGACGCTGACCCAGGCGCTGGCGATGTCGCTCAACACCGTGTCGGTGCGGCTCACGCTCGAATTCGGCCCGAATGCGGTGACGCGCACCGCGCACCGGCTCGGCATCGCCTCGAAGCTCGAACCCAATGCCTCGATCGGGCTCGGCACCTCGGAAGTGTCGGTGCTGGAAATGGTCTCGGCCTTTGCGACCTTCGCCAATAACGGCATGGGGATCGCGCCGCATGTGATCGAAAGCGTGCGCGGCAAGGACGGCAAGGTTCGCTATCAGCGCATCCCGCAAAGTCTCGGCCAGATCGTCGAGCCGCGCTATGTCGCGATGATGAACACCATGATGCAGGAGACGCTGCTGACCGGCACCGGCCGCAAGGCCGATCTCGCCGGGCCGCCCGGCCGCCGGCAAGACCGGCACCAGCCAGGATTTCCGCGACGGCTGGTTCGTCGGCTACACCGCGCAGCTCGTCACCGGCGTATGGCTCGGCAACGACGATTCCTCGCCGACCAAGAAGATGACCGGCGGCGGATTGCCGTCGGAAATCTGGGCGCGCTTCATGAAGGGCGCGCATCGCAATGTCGAAGTCGCAAACCTGCCCGGCAGCCAGGGCGGCATCTTTGCGCCGCTGGCGCGCGCCGGTCAGGGCTATTCGTCGTCGCCAGGCGCCGGTGCCGCCCGGCTCGATCCCCGGCGGCCGTTCGGCGGCGGTCACTCAGCCGCGCAACGACGGCATGGATTCCTGGCTGATCGACCGGCTGTTCGGACGCCGCTGACCGCTTCTAAGCCCGCACCGGCCGGCGCAGCGACAGCGACAGAAGCAAGCACCGCCGTCGCCGCCGTCAGCACCGCGATCGCCAGCGGCCAGGCGGACTTGCCGACCATCGCCACCACCAGCGATCCGGCAGCCGCCGCGCACCAGCTGCGGGCTGAAGCCGAGCAGCGAGGACGCAGCGCCGGCGCGATCGGCGAAGCACGACAGGCCTCCCGCCAATGCCTGCGGAAATACCAGACCGAGGCCGACCAGCCAGATCGACATCGCGGCCACCAGGATATTGGCCGAGCCGATGTCGAGCGCGATCGAAGCGCACATCGCAAGCCCGCCCAGAACCATAAGCAAGGCCCCATAGCCGATGACACGCACGATCCCGGCCCGGCTCACGATCCGGGTCGCGATCATGGTGCCGATCAGATAGCCGATGGCACCGATCGAGAACGTGATCGAGAACACCAGAGGCGACAGGCCGAGCAGGCTCTGCAGCACGAAGGGCGCGCCCGACAGCCAGCAGAGAACGCCGGTATAGGCCGCCCGCACAGATCGACAGATAGATGACGAAGTCGCGGTTGCGCAGCATCTCGCGGTAGCTCGACAGCATCGAGCGCAGCGACGCCGGATCGGCAGGCCGTTCGCCGAGCGTCTCCGGCATCTTGCGCAACACGGTTGCCATCAGACCGAGGCCGAACAGCAGCAGCGCCGCGAAGGATGCGCGCCAGCCGAAAAAGGTATGCAGGATGCCGCCGATCAGCGGCGCCGAGACCGGGCCGAAGGCCATGACCAGCCCATCAGCGACAATTCCTTGCCGGCGCGCGCACCGCTATAGAGATCGCGCACCACGGCACGCGCCAGCACGATCGCGCCGGAGCCGCCGAATGCCTGCAGCACGCGGGCGCCGATCAGGATCTCGATCGAGGGCGCGAACAGGCAGATCAGGCTGCCCACGCAGTAGCAGGCAAGCGCGACCAGAAAACCGGAGCGGCGGCCATACCAGTCGGAGATCGGACCATAGGCGATCTGCCCGATCGCAAAGCCGACCAGATAGGCCGAGAGCGTGAGCTGCACCTGCGCCGGCGAAACGCCGAAGGCGCGGCCGAGATCGGGCAGCGTCGGCAGATAGAGATCGGTCGATAGCGGCGCGAGCGCCGTCAGCGCCGCGAGCAGCACCGTCAGCGCGAACGTATCGGGTTTGAGCATTCTTGGATGAAACAGGTTGGATCGCGAGAGTTCTGGATCGAGGCGATCCAAAATCATGAACGCGATCGATGCATTGATTTAGAGCATGATATGGACCGGAATAGCCGCGTTGCTTCTTTTGGGCTCATGCCCTCGAGCAGCTGCACGGATGTCCGGTCAATGCCCCGTACGGCTCCGGCCGTTGACCGGAAGCTCCGGCTTTTCGCGCGCACGCGGCAAGCCGTAGCGATGCAACTCGGTGCCATGCGCGTCAAGCCATGCTTTTGCACGCTGGACATTCGTGCAGAGCCTATCGACCAGCCGCCAGAAGCGCGGCGAGTGGTTCATCTCGACCAGATGGGCGACCTCGTGGGCGGCCAGATAATCGAGCACATAGGGCGGCGCGAGGATCAGCCGCCAGGAATAGGACAGAACGCCGGTGGTCGAGCAGGAGCCCCAGCGGCTCGATGGATCGCGGATCGAGACCTGCTTGATCGCAAGCCCGAGCCGTCCGGCGAAATGGCGGCTCGCCTGTTCGAGGTCGCTCTTGGCTTCGCGGCGCAGGAAATCGGCCACCCGTCGATCGACATGCGGGGTGTCGCCGGCGACGCAGAGCCTGCGCTCGCCGTCGTCGGCCACACTCGATCCAGACCGTGCCGCGCAGGCCCTTGCGGTGAACGATACGATGCGGCTCGCCGCGCAGCGGCACCATATTGCCATGCGCGAACGGTTCGGCCTTGGGCAGGTGATGCAGCCGCTGGGCGATCCAGCCGCCATGCTTCTGTGCGAATTCCTTGGCTTCGCGCAGGCAGCCGCGCGGCGGCATGGTGAGCACGACCTCGCGGGTCGCGGCCTGGATGCGCAAGGTGTAGCGGCGCGCCTGCCGATGCCGGCGCACGCGCACCAGATACACATGCTGGTCGTGGAAGATCTGGATCGCTTTCGGCTCGGCCGGGCGGCGATACAGAAGGGCGCGCAGCGACATAAGGCGATCTCTTTGAGGCGATCCCTGAAGGGGCAATCTCGAAAGGCAACCTCGACGGTTTCGGGTCTCCGATACTGCCATAGCCGGGTTACCCGAAAAGAACGCTTCGAAAATAAAGTGACAGCTACCGGATAGGGTGTTTCGATCGAAACATACCACGATATCTTGCGACATAAGAATTGAATTATAATTCATTTTATTAGAGCCCAGTTCCGAATCAGTGCGCTGATGGGGTCCATTCCTTCCGGCCGAGGACACGGCTACAAATCGATCGCCGTCATCGTGCGAGCCCGCTCATGACCAGCCAGATTCGCTTCTGCAAGTCGGTCGACGGAGTGCGGCTCGCCTATGCCAGCGCAGGCCACGGTCCTGCCATGATCGAGGTCGCGACCTGGCTAAACCATCTCGAACATGACCGCACCAGCCCGGTCTGGGGTCCCCGCCTTCGCGAACTGACGAAGCATTTCGCCCTGACCCGATACGACAGCCGCGGCTGCGGACTTTCGGATCGCGACGCAGGCACCATGACTTTCGAATCGAGCCTTGCCGATCTCGAAGCGGTAGCGGACGCCGCAGGGTTGAAGCAATTCGTCCTTCTTGGCTGCTGCCAGGGCAGCGGGCTTGCGATCGCCTATGCCGCGCGCCATCCCGAGCGCGTCAGCCACCTGGTGCTGTACGGCGCCTTCGCGCGCGGACGCATGAAGCGCAATCCGACGCCGCAGGAGATCGACGAAATCGAGACCATGCTGAAACTCGTCGAGTTTGGATGGGGTCGCGACAACGCGGCTTTCCGTCAGGTTTATACGGCCGTGTTCATTCCCGACAGCCGGCCCGAGCAATATCACTGGTTCAGCGATCTGCAGCGGCTCTCGACCTCCCCGGAAAATGCAGTACGCCTGATCCGCGGTTTGGATGCGATGGACGTCAGCGAATTCATGCCGCAGGTGCGCTCGCCGACGCTCGTCCTTCACGCCCGCAACGATTGCCGCGTGCCGTTCGCCGAAGGGCGTCTCGTCGCCAGCACGATCCCGAACGCGGAATTCGTGACGCTGGAGAGCCGCAATCACATCCTGCTCGATCATCAACCTGCCTGGCGACAATTCTTCACCGAGATCGAACGCTTCGTGCGCGAACATCCGCATGCCGCATCCGGGAATGCCCAATTTCCGGAATTGACCGCACGGGAACGCGAGGTCCTCGGCCATATCGCGAGCGGCCTCGACAACGAGCGGATCGCAAGAAAGCTGTCGGTCAGCCCCAAGACCGTGCGCAATCACATCAACAGCATTTTCGCAAAGCTCGGGACCAGCAATCGCGCACAGACGATCGTGCGGGCGCGCGAGGCGGGCTTCGGACTGACCGTGCCGAACTAGGCCCCCGGACCCACATTCTTCACGAAATTTCCGAGCTGACGCGGCCGGCTGGGCCCTGCGCCTCATGACGGAAAGCGCGACGTCTTCGATTCTGCGCACTTCCTCCAGAGGAGGCGCTGCCATGATCCGAATGCTCGGCTCGATGATCAAACGCCTGTGCCTGGCGTTTGTGAGTTTCTGGAATATCCCGCCGCTCGGCGCGAACCAGAGCGATGAATCGCGACGTTTGCGGTTCGGGCCCTATCTGTGAAAGCGCCGGCCTGCTTCACGCCACCGCGCGCGGCTTGGGGCGGCGCACGCCGTTGGTCATCTGGCTGGTCAGCACGAAATCGGCGATGCGCGGCGCGATCTCGGAGCGGAAGCGCGAGCCGTTGAACACGCCGTAATGGCCGACGCCCGGCTGCAGGTAATGCGCCTTGCGGTCGGGCGGGATGTTGACGCAGAGCTTGTGCGCCGCCTCGGTCTGGCCGAGGCCGGAGATGTCGTCGTTCTCGCCCTCGACCGTGAGCAGCGCGACGCGCGGATCGCCGACGGATCGATCGCGCACGCCGCGATGCATCATCTCGCCTTTCGGCAGCGCGTGCTCGCACGAACACGGTCTCGACGGTCTGCAGATAGAATTCGGCGGTCAGGTCCATGACCGCGAGATATTCGTCGTAGAATTCGCGGTGCTTCTGCGCGGAATCGCCGTCGCCCTTCACCAGGTGCTGAAGAACAGATCCTTGTGCGCGTCGAGATGGCGGTCGAGGTTCATGCTGATGAAGCCGTTGAGCTGCAGGAAGCCCGGATAGACGTCGCGCATGACGCCGGGATGCGGGAACGGCACCTTGGTGATGACGTTGCTGCGGAACCAGTCGATGCCGCGATCTTCCGCGAGCTTGTTGACCGCGGTCGGATTGACGCGGGTGTCGATCGGGCCGCCCATCAGCGTCATCGAATGCGGGACGTAGGGATCGCTCTCGGCTTCCATGCGCGCGACCGCGGCGAGCACCGGCACCGACGGCTGGCACACCGCCACCACATGCACGATCGCCGCCGAGCGAGTGCAGGATCGAGATCACGTAATCGATGTAATCGTCGAGATCGAAGCGGCCCTCCGACAGCGGCACCAGCCGCGCATCGACCCAGTCGGTGATGTAGACGTCGTGGTTCGGCAGAAAGGCCTCGACCGTGCCGCGCAGCAGCGTCGCGTAATGGCCCGACATCGGCGCCACGATCAGGAGCTTGCGGCTGCGGCCGGCGCGGCGGCGTGCGCGAACACGCGCTCGAAATGCAGCAGCCGGCAGAACGGCCGCTCCCAGACCGGCGTGATGTGAACCGGGACGCGCTCGCCGCCGACCAGCGTGTCCGAGATATTCCAGTCCGGCTTGCCGTAGCGGCGGGTGAAGCGCTCGAACATTTCCGCGCTCGCGGCGAGCGTCTTGCCGAGTGTGCGTATGGCGCCAGCGGATTGAGCGGATTCTTGCAGATAGAGCCGCGTGACATCGGCGAAGGCGCGCGCCGGATTGAGCGCGGCATGGCTCATTTCGTAGAGCCAATACATCCCGTTGGAAACGACGGGCCCGCCTTCCGTCGGCAGAGTCGGTGCCCCGCCAAATTCACCAATCGGCATTCTTGTTCTGTCCCGGCAGCCCCGTTGTGCAACGCAACATCAAGGTTTTTGATCTGCGGCGTCAATATAGGCGAAAGGTGTTCCCAACTGCTTACATCTTGGTCATTCGCCGGTCTGCATCAGCGATCCGACCGCCCGCGCGCTCCGCAGCAGCGCCAGAAAGCCAATAACGGCGGCCACGAAATAGATGGCATTGAGGGCGAACGCCCAGAGCATCAGGTCGGCGCGGAACACGTGATCGATCAGCAACGCTCGCATGCCTTCGAACACATAGGTCGGCGGCAGCGCCCAGGCGACGGCCTGCAGCCAGCCCGGCAGCACCGCCACCGGGTAATAGACGCAGGTGAGCGGCAGCAGCAGGAACATGATGGTCCAGGCCATGCTCTCGGCGCCCATGCCGTTCCGCAGCACGATGCCGGACACGAAAATCCCGACCGCCCAGCTGGTCAGGATCAGGTTCATGAAGAAGGCCGCCAGCGCGAAGCCGAACGCGTAGAGATTGAAGTCGAAGAAGGCGATGCGCGAGGATCGTCACCGGCACCATGCCGATGGCGAGCCGCACGATGCTCATGATCATCAGCGCGCGATGAACTCGCCCGGACGCAGCGGGCTCATCATCAGGTTGCCCATGTTGCGCGCCCACATCTCCTCCAGGAACGAGATCGAGAAGCCGAGCTGGCCGCGGAACAGGATGTCCCAGAGCAGCACCGCGCCGATGAAGGTGCCGCCGGCCTTGGCGAAGAAGCCGGCATTCTCCGAGACGTAGAGCTGCAGGAAGCCCCACATCAGCATCTGCACCGCCGGCCAGTAGATCAGTTCGAGCAGCCGCGGCCAGGACGAGCGCAGCAGATACCAATAGCGCAGCACCATCGCGAAGATGCGCTGCGGCGAGAACGCGATCGGCTCGCGCGAGACTTGCGTGCGCGGCTGCATATTCATGACGCCGCCTCCGGACGCGCTTGTCCTGCGCCTGCCGCGGCCGCGCGCGATGTCGAGAAACACCTCCTCGAGATTTTCGCGGCCATAGCGGGCGAGCAGCGTGTCGGGCGAGCCGTCGTCCACGATCTCGCCGCGCTTCATCATGATGACGCGATCGCACAGCCGCTCGACCTCGCCCATATTGTGCGAGGCGAGCAGAATGGTGGCGCCGCTGTTCGGCGCGATATTTCTCGAGCTCGGCGCGCACCCAGTCGGCGGTGTCGGGATCGAGCGAAGCGGTCGGCTCGTCGAGCAGCAGCACCTCCGGATGATTGAGCAGCGCCTTGGCGAGCGAGACGCGCGTCTTCTGGCCGGACGACAATTTGCCGGTCGGCCGGTCGAGGAAATCGTTGAGGTCGAATTGCGCTGCCGAGCTCGCGAATGCGCAGGCGTCACATCGGGCACGCCGTAAAGCGTGCCGAACACGGTGAGGTTCTGCCGCACCGTGAGCCGCATCGGCATGTCGACATAGGGGCTTTCGAAATTCATCCGGTGCAGCACGCGATGCCGCTCGCTTCGGCATCTGCGCGCCCAGCACGCTGACGCGTCCCGGAGGTCGGGGTGACCAGCCCCATGATCATGGCGATGGTGGTGGTCTTGCCGGCGCCATTGCCGCCGAGCAGCGCCGTCACCGAGCCCGCCGGAAGCGAGAACGAGATGCCGTTCACCGCCATCCCGGTCTTGTAGATCTTGACCGCGTGGTCGACGGCGATGGCAGTGTTCGGCGGCGTTCATGGAGGTTCCGGCGCTATCGAGGCTCCCTTTGCCTTTCCGCGCAGGGAAGCGCAAGGGCGGCCAAGGCAGGGGTTCCAGCCCGCTGCGGCACAATGCGGCTGTGCGCAATGGCGCAGTTTGTGAGGCCGGGCGCCGCGGATAAAGTGACGCCATGTCGATACCATGCCAGCGATCGACCTCGACCGGCTTCCGATGCCGCGCCGCAGCGTGCGGCTCGACACGCTGGTGCGGCTGCGCTGGCTGTCGATCATCGCCCAGACCGCGACCGTCCTGGTCGTCTATCTCGGCTTCGAATTCGAGCTGCCGATCTATAGCCTGCCTTGCGGTCATCGCGCTGTCGGCCTGGCTGAATATCGCGCTCGGCATCCTGTTCCAGCAGGCGCGCCGGCTGGAACCGAACCGCGCCGCCTGGCTGCTCGCCTTCGATATCCTGCAGCTTGCGGTGCTGATGTATCTCACCGGCGGGCTCGACAATCCGTTCTCGTTCTTCTTTCTCGGCCCGGTGCTGCTGTCGGCGACCGCGCTTGCCCGCGCGCATCACGATCGCGCTCAGCCTGTTCGCGATCGTCTGCGCGACCTTGCTGGTGTTCTTTCACGAGCCGCTGCCCTGGTCGGAGGAATACGGAGCGAGGCCGGTGCTGCCCGACATCTACATGATCGGGGTCTGGATCTCGATCGTGCTCGCGATCCTGTTCATCAGCCTCTATGCGTGGCAGGTCAGCGAGCAGTCGCGGCAATTCGTCAACGCGCTCGCGGCCACCGAACTGGTGCTGGCGCGCGAGCAGCATCTGACCGAGCTCGACGGCCTCGCGGCCGCGGCCGCGCACGCGCTCGGCACGCCGCTTTCGACCATCTCGGTGATCGCGCGCGAGCTCGAACGCGAGATCGATCCGAAATCTCCGCATGCGGAAGACATCCGGCTGCTGCGCGAACAGACGCAGCGCTGCCGCGACATCCTCGTCCAAGCTCAACGAATTGCAGGCCGAGGGCGCGCCGTTCGACCGCATGCCGCTTGCCAATCTGCTGCACGAGGTGGCCGAGCCGCATCGCAATTTCGGCATCGCGGTCGATGTGCGATTGCCGGCGGGCACGCCCTCGCCGATCGCCGCGCGCAATCCGGCGATCCTGTACGGCCTTGGCAACCTTCTGGAGAACGCGGTCGATTTCGCCCGCAACCGGGTGGAGATCGCGGCCGACTGGAGCGGCGACGAAGTCCAGGTGGTGATTTCCGACGACGGTCCGGGCTTCGCGCCGGAGGTGATCGGCCGGATCGGCGAACCCTATGTGCGCAGCCGGCGGTTGCGGCGGATGTATGCGTCCGACGATACCGGCATGGGGCTTGGCTTTTTCATCGCCAAGACGCTGCTGGAGCGGACCGGCGCCAAGCTTACCTTCGTCAACCGCGCGCTGCCGGAAAGCGGTGCCATTGTTGCAGTGCGCTGGCCGCGAAGTTCCTTCGAATTCGTGCCCGCCCCCGAGCTTGAGCCCAAACCGGCTTGAGCACAGGCCCGCAAACGCCTAGTTATGGTGGACCGGCGACTTCAGGGCTGATTGTGGGCATGAGCCTTCCAGGATCGTGCCCTGGCCGCTACGGAGACCGATATGGATTTGACGCCTGCAGTTCCGGCCGAACGCTCGCTGCTCATCGTCGAGGACGACAAGTCCTTCCTGACGCGGCTCGCCCGCGCCATGGAAGGCCGCGGCTTTGCGGTCACCACCGCCGAATCCGTCTCCGAGGGGCTGATGCAGGTCGAGCGATCGGCGCCGGCCTTTGCGGTGGTCGACATGCGGCTCGGCGACGGCAACGGGCTCGACGTGATCTCGGCGCTGAAGCGCCGCCGCCCGGAAGCGCGCGGCATCGTGCTGACCGGCTACGGCAATATCGCCACCGCCGTGAACGCGGTGAAGCTCGGCGCGGTCGATTATCTCGCCAAGCCCGCCGACGCCGACGACGTGATCGCACGCGCTTGCTTTCGATCGAAGGCAGAAAGCCGGAGCCGCCGGAAAATCCGATGTCGGCCGATCGCGTGCGCTGGGAGCATATCCAGCGCATCTACGAATTGTGCGGCCGCAATGTCTCGGAGACCGCGCGCCAGCTCAACATGCATCGGCGCACCCTGCAGCGCATTCTCGCCAAGCGCGCGCCGCGATAGTTATTGCGCCCTCTCCCCTTGAGGGAGAGGGCTACTCGGTGTTCCCACGAATGATGTCGGGTGAGGGGTTTCAGCCTATCGAGGGACTATGACCCCTCACCCAACTTCACCTGCTGAATGAGCAGTGCAGCCCTCTCCCTCAAGGGGAGAGGGCGCAACAACTGGCGCCGCGCTTGCTGCAGCGCCAGTTACCCCATCTCGTTCCGATAAGGCCCGGCCGGATCGATCAGCGATTGCAGGCGCAGCGCCGCGCATTGCGCGATCCGAAGCGTCATCGCCTTGCGGGTCGGCGCCGGCAGCCGATGCTCCGGCGCCTCGCACACGAACTCGCCGCCGAAGCCGTCGGCGACGATCAGCCCGGTATCCTTCGGAAAAATCTCGCACGGCACCTCGATGGTGGTGGCGAAGAACAGCCGGTCGCAATGCATCCGGTAATCCATCCATTTCTGGTCGGCGCGGAAATCGGCGATCGACGACTTGATCTCCACGATCCAGATTTCGCCGCTGCGCCCGATCGCGACCAGATCGGCGCGCCGGCCGGACGGCAGCGGCAATTCGCTGACGCAGGTGAAGCCGTGCGACAGCAAGAGCCGCATCGTGCCGCGCGCCACGATCAGCGCGGTCTCCGATTGCCGGCCATCGACCGGCACCTGCGCGATGCGGGAGACCAGCGCGCTCATTCGGCGGCCTGCCGGGCACGCGCGACGCGCGCTCCGGGAAGGCGCGCTGCAACGCCTCGCGCGAAGCTTCGAGGACGCCGCGATCGGTGATCAGCCCGGTCACCAGACGCGCCGGCGTGACGTCGAAGGCATAATTCGCCACCGGCGAACCGTCCGGCACGATGGTGACGGTCTCGATGCGGCCATTCGGCGTGCGGCCGGTCACGGTCGCAACCTCTTTCGCCTCGCGCTGCTCGATCGGGATTTCGGCAACGCCATCGCATCACCGAGAAATCGATCGTCGGCGACGGCAGCGCCGACATAGAACGGCACGCCGTTATCCTTCGCCGCCAGTGCCTTCAGATAGGTGCCGATCTTGTTGCAGACGTCGCCCTGCGCGGTGACGCGGTCGGTGCCGACGATGACGATATCGACCTGTCCGTGCTGCATCAGGTGCCCGCCGGTATTGTCGGCGATCACGGTATGCGGGACGCCGTGCTGACCGAAGCTCGAAGGCGGTAAGCGAAGCACCCTGATTGCGCGGACGGGTCTCGTCGACCCAGACATGGATCGGGATGCGCTTGTCATGCGGCGATGTAGATCGGCGAGGTGGCGGTGCCGAGATCCACGGTCGCAAGCCAGCCGGCGTTGCAATGGGTCAGCACGTTGACCCGCTCGCCCGGCTTCTTCTTCGCGGCGATCGCTTCGATCAGCGGCAGGCCGTGACGGCCGATCGCCTGGTTGATCGCGACATCCTCGTCGCAGATTTCCGCCGCGCGCTTGTAGGCTGCGGCCGCTCGGCTTGCCGGCGGCCAGCGGGCGCAACACCGCCATCATCTCGTCCAGCGCCCATTTCAGGTTGATCGCGGTCGGGCGCGTGGCCAGCAGCGTCCGCATAGGCGCGCGCGAGATTGTCGTCGGAAGCATCCTCGTTCGCAGCGCCAGCGCCATGCCATAGGCCGCTACCGCCCCGATCAGCGGCGCGCCGCGCGTCTGCATGCTGGCGATCGCATGTGCGGCCTGCGCGCAGGTGGTCAGGCGCAGCGAGACCACACGGTGCGGCAGCAATGTCTGATCGAGAATGCCGACGCTTTGCCGGTCCGGCTCGAGCCAGATGCTGCGCGTGTTCTTGCCGCCGATCTTCATGGAGACAGAGATAAACCGTTTCGTCGCGCCCGCGAAAGCGTTTTTGCCGAAGGAGCCGGAAATCCGCCAATCCGCCGCCGCAATTGCGGCCCGAAGCCGACGCGATGCGAGGCCAGAGTTCCCGGCGGTGGAAGCTGCACGTTGCTTGAGGGGTTAAAGCCATGATTCGCATCCTGGCGCGCGCCGTCGCGCCCGCGATTTTGCTTGCGTGCTTTGTAACGTCCACCGTCCCGGCCCATGCCAAGCCCGTTGTCGAAGTCGCCTTCGTGCTCGACACCACGGGCTCGATGGCGTCCCTGATCGAAGGCGCCAAGCGCAAGATCTGGTCGATCGCCACCACCATCATCGACGAGAATCCCGGCGCCGAGATCCGCATGGGTCTCGTCGCCTATCGCGATATCGGCGACGAATATGTGACCAGGCGCGTCGAACTGACCACCGACATTCAGGACCTCTATGCGCGTCTGCTCGAATTTCGCGCGCGCGGCGGCGGCGACTGGCCGGAAAGCGTGAACGAGGCTTTGCATGAAGGCATCACCAAGCTCGCCTGGACGCAGGGGCCGGAAGTCAGCCGCATCGTGTTCCTGGTCGGCGATGCGCCTCCGCACATGGATTATGCGCAGGACGTGAAATATCCCGAAGTGCTGCGGATCGCGCGCGAGCGCGACATCATCGTCAATGGCGTGCAGGCCGGCGAGGCGCGCGACACCATGCGGGTGTGGCGGGAAATCGCGCAGATGGGCAACGGGCAATACATCCCGATCCCGCAGGACGGCGGCAAGGTCGTGATCATCGAGACGCCCTTCGATGTCGAGATCATCGAATTGCAGGAACGCCTGAACGGCACCGTGCTGCCCTATGGCCCGCGCTACAAGAAGTCGAGTGTCGAGCAGAAGACGAGACAAGTTGCCGCAGCGCCCGCACCGATGGCCGCCGACATGGCCGGCTATCTGAACCGGCAAGCGCGTGCGTCTTCTTCCGCCGGCGTCATCACCGGCGACGGCGATCTCGTCGCCGATGTCGCCGCCGGGCGGCAGCAACTCGGAACCGTCAAGGAAGAGGAACTGCCGGATTCGATCCGGGCGCTGAAGCCGGAAGAGCGGCAGGCCGCCATCTCCAAACAGATGAGCGAACGCGGCAAGCTCAACGAGCGCATGACCGCTTTGGTCAAGCAGCGCGACGCTTTCCTCGCCGAGCAGCAGAAGAAACGGCAGCCGGCAAAGGCCGGCGATTCCTTCGATCAGGCGGTGCAGTCAACGCTGCGGACCCAGATCAAGCGCTGACGCTTGCTACGGCGCTACGTATGAAGCAATCTCCCGCCGGCTTCGGTTTCTGAAGAGGCGGCGGGAGACCTGCGATGGCGTTGGATTATTCTGCGGATTACAACAATCGCGCGCATGTAACGGAATTTCCGCAGATCGTCGCGAAGTGGCAGCAGGACGGCGCCGCCTTCACCCGCGCGATGGCCGAGCAGGGCCGTGCCGAGCTCGATATCAGATACGGCACGACCGACCGGCAATATATCGATCTCTACAAGGGCGCAGGCGACGGGCCGCTCGCCATGTTCATTCATGGCGGCTATTGGCGCGCGCTCAGCCCGAAGGAACACAGCCATTTCGCGCGCGGCCTGACCGAACGTGGCGTCAATGTCGCGGTCGCGGGCTACGATCTTGCGCCGCAGGTCTCGATCGCGCAGATCGTCGAACAGATGCGCGCGGCGATTCTGTTTCTGTGGAAGCGCTTCGGCAAGCGCATCACGGTCTACGGCCATTCCGCCGGCGGACACCTCACCGCCTGCATGCTGGCCACCGACTGGAAGGCGCTCGATCCGACGGCGCCGTCCGATCTGGTGGCGGTCGGCTCCGCGATCTCGGGCGTGTTCGATCTGACCAGGCTCGTTCACACCGACATGAACGCCGACTTCAAGCTCGATGAGAAATCAGCGCATGAAGGCTCGCCGCTATTCTGGCCGGCGCCGAAGGGCCGCGTGCATGGATGTCATCGTCGGCGCGAGCGGAGCTGCCGGAATTCCTGCGGCTGTCCAAGGTCATGGCGGAGACCTGGGGCAAGGCCGGCGTCGAGACCCGTTACGAGGCGGTGCCGGGCAAGCACCATTTCAATGTCGTGGACGGCTTCACCGATCCGGACAGCGCCATGACCGAACGGCTCTACACGCTGTGCCAGCGCGAGCAAGGCGCTTCGACCTGGATCAGAACCAGTACCGCCACGCATAGGCGATCGTCAGCACGGCGCCGATCGCGACCACGACCCAGCGCATGACTTCGCGCGGCGCATGCCGCGCAATGCGCGCGCCGATCAGCGCGCCGAACAAGGCGCCGCTGGTCATCGCCAGCGCCGCCGGCCAGTTGATGCCGCCGTTGAACGGCGAACACCACGATCGCGGCGAGTCCGTTCAGTGCGGCGACCAGATTCTTCGCGGCATTGGCCGGCCGGTATTCGCCGCCGGTGGCAAGCTGCATCACCGCGACCAGAAGAACGCCGAGGCCGGCGCCGAAATAGCCGCCATAGACCGAGACCGGCAGCAACATCGGCAGCGACGTCACCTTGATCTGCGGCTCGTGGCCGTGGCGTGCCAGCGAGCGCTCGCGCCAGGCCCGGCTGATGCGGTCGCCGAAGGCGAACAGAATGGTGGCAAAGCCGAGCAGAACCGGAACCAGAAACTCGAACACCCGGTTCGAGGTGACCATCAGCAGCACCGCGCCGATGGCAGCGCCCATGACCGACGCGAGCACCAGCCCGACAAAGGCCCGGTCGAAGGCCGGCAATTGGGTGCGGTCGGAATAGGCGGCGAGAAAGCTCGACGGCACCAGCGCCGCAAGGTTGGTCGCGGTCGCCGTGACCGGCGGCAGACCCACTGCCAATAGCGTCGGGAAGGTGACGATCGCCGCGCCGCCCGCCAGCGTAGAAATAATGCCGCCGGCAAAGCCGGCGGCACAAAGCAACGAAACCGTCGCTACGTCCATACGAAATGAGATCAGAAGAACGCCTGAATCCCGGTCTGGGCGCGGCCGAGGATCAGCGCATGGATGTCGTGCGTGCCCTCGTAGGTATTCACGGTCTCCAGATTGGCGACGTGACGCATGACATGGAATTCGTCGGCGATGCCGTTGCCGCCATGCATGTCGCGAGCCGTCCGCGCGATGTCGAGCGCCTTGCCGCAATTGTTGCGCTTCATCATCGATATCGCCGGCGGGCGCAGCGCGCCCCTCCTCGATCAGCCGGCCGAGCCGGTAGACGCCGTGCAGGCCGAGCGTGATCTCGGTCTGCATGTCGGCGAGCTTCTTCTGGATCAGTTGGTTCGCCGCCAGCGGCCGGCCGAATTGCTTGCGGTCGAGCGTGTATTGCCGCGCCGCGTGCCAGCAGAATTCGGCGGCGCCCAGCGAACCCCAGGCGATGCCGTAGCGCGCATTGTTCAGGCAGCCGAAGGGCCCGGCGAGACCCGACACATTCGGCAGCAGCGCGTCTTCCGGCACCATCGCATTGTCGAGCACGATCTCGCCGGTGACCGAGGCGCGCAAGCTAAGCTTGCCTTCGATCTTCGGGGTGGTGAAGCCTTTGGTGCCGCGCTCCACGATGAAGCCGCGGATCTTGCCGTCGAGCTTCGCCCACACCACCGCGATGTCGGCGATCGGCGAATTGGAAATCCACATCTTGGCGCCGGTGAGCCGGTAGCCGTTCGGCACCTTCTCGGCGCGGGTCACCATCGAGCCGGGATCGGAACCGTGATCGGGCTCGGTCAGGCCGAAGCAGCCGACCATCTCGCCGCTCGCCAGCTTGGGCAGGTATTTCTTACGCTGCGCTTCGCTGCCATAGGCATAGATCGGATGCATCACCAGCGAGGACTGCACCGACAAGGTCGAGCGATAGCCGGAATCGACCCGCTCGATCTCGCGGTTGATCAGTCCATAGGCGACATAGCCCAGGCCCGCGCCGCCATATTCTTCCGGGAGGGTCGGACCGAGAAGCCCGAGCGCGCCCATTTCGGGCAGCAGGGTGCGGTCGATCTTCTCCTCGCGGTAAGCCTCGATCACCCGCGGCAGCAACTTGTCTTGCGCATAGCCGCGCGCGGTATCGCGGACCATGCGCTCCTCTTCGGTGAGCAGCCCTTCCAGGTCGAGCGGGTCTTCCCAATTGAAATGGGCATCCTTGATGGAACCCGGGCGCGATACTGCAAGTTTTTCTGCGGCCTGACTCATGATCCTCTCCTCACAGGAGGTATTCTGCCGGATATCGGGCAGATATTTACCGTAAATGCAACACTAACGAACCGAATGATGGCGTCCGCCGGACCCAAGGATGACCGTGAAAAGGTCATCGACTAACATTATTTTGGGATTCGGCATCTAAAGTCCTGACATTCAGGGGTTTTGGGGATTTTGATCGTGCTGAGCAAGAGTAGATTTTCGAATTTTCGCAAGGCCGCCTTTTTTGGCGGGGTCGCGACGCTGGCGGTGGCGGGTCTGGCCGGATTTGGCCAGAATTCGGACGCCCAGGCCCGCGAAGCAGCGGGCCTTTTCGCGCAATTCCAGCCGCGCGACCGCGTCTTTCTGCCCCAGAATAATACACGTCAGCAACCTTCCACCAACCGCCTGCGCCAGGCCCCGAAACAGGTCGGCAAGGGCGCTCGCCAAGCAGGCCGAGAAGAAGGCGCCGCCGCCACCGCCCGGACCTCATCTGCTGATCGTCTCGATCAAGTCCCAGCGCGTCACGCTCTACGCCAACGGCAAGCCGGCGGCGACCTCGCCGATCTCGAGCGGCACGCCGCAGAACCCGACCCCGCACGGCGTGTTCTCGATCATCCAGCGCAATCGTCATCATCGCTCCAACATCTATAGCGGCGCGCCGATGCCCTATATGCAACGCCTGACCTGGTCGGGCATTGCCTTCATCAAGGCGTGCTGCCCGGCCGTCCGGCCTCGCATGGCTGCATCCGCCTGCCGGAAAGCTTCGCCAGCTTCCTGTGGAACACGACCAAGATGAACACGCGCGTCATCGTTGCGCGCGACGATGTCGAGCCGCATGACATCGTCCATGCCAAGCTGTTCCAGCCGAAGGCCGTGCCGACCACGGTCGAAAGCCCGATGCCGGACCTGCGCAAGACCTTCGACACCACGCATCCGGCGTTTCGTGCGCACCGCCGGCATGCAGATGGTGATCACCGACGCAGCTTTGGCCGCCGAAGAGAACGGCGAGAGCAAGTCGCTCGTCACCCAGCCGGATGCCGACGAGAACGCCGCCAGGATCAATGCCGACGACCCGCAGCCGAGGTTGCAATCCGCCGACGAAAAGCCGGCCGTCGTCGAGGCGAAGCCTGGCCGAGTCGCCGGCGCCCGCAAGCGAACCGGCACAGCAGGAAATCGCCGCTCCGCAATCTGTGCCTCAGCCCGAGATCGAAGCAGGAAGTCGCAGCGCCGCAACCGGCGCCCGCCACGCCGGCGAAGCCCGAATTGGCCGGCAGCGAGCCCGCAAAGCCGGAGGCGAAGGACGACATCACCGCGACCGTGCTGCCGCAGCCGGCCGATATCCCCGATGAAATTCTTGCAAGCTTCGAGAGGTCGCTCGCCGCAAAGGCCAAGCGCGTGGGCCCTACCGGCCCGGTCTCGGTCTTTATCAGCCGCAAGGACAAGCGCCTTTACGTACGGCAGGCTTTCATCCCCCTGTTCACCGCCGACGTGAAATTCAAGGACGAGAACGCGCCGTTCGGCACGCATGTCTTCACCGCCTATGAGCAGAATGACGGCAAGTCGCTGCGCTGGACCGCGGTGACGCTGCCGGCGGAGGCCGTCGTCGCCGAGCCGGTCAAGCCGACCTTCAAGATCGACGCCCGTGGCCGCAAGGTGGAAGTCCCGGCGAAGCCTGTCGAGAAGATTTCGAGTGCCGTTCCGGCCGCGGCGAGCGTGCTCGACCGCATCGAAATCCCGCAGGACGTGGTCGACCGCATCTCCTATTATGTCAGCCCCGGTTCTTCGCTGATCGTCGCCGATCACGGCATCGGCTACGAGACCGGTCTCTATACCGACTTCATCGTCGTCACGAAGAAGTAGCGGCAGACGCAATTCGCGAACTTTCGCGAGCCTGGCGACGGTCGCGCCGAGCGTATCGGCGCATCACCCGCGCTTGTCGTAGGGCGTCATCGGCAACATCGGCTTGCCGTTCGCGATGGCGTTCGGCGCGATCGTGACCGTCCTGCCGTCCTGAATTTGCGTCGCCGCGCATTTGATCTTGTCGTTCTGTCCGCGCTCGTTGAACTGGATACCGACTCCGATGCCGACATTGTCGGTGATGTTGGTGGTGCGAATGGCGTCCGCGAGTGCCTTCGGATCGCTGGAGCCGGCCCGCCTGTAGGCATCCGCGGCAACCAGCAGTGCCTCGAAGGTATAGACGTGGTTGGCGGCCGGGCTGACGCCCGGATAGGCCTTGGCAAGCGCCGCGATCAGTTGCCTGGCCAACGCCTTTTGCGGATCGTAGGAGGGTCCGAAATTGATCGGGCCGCTCGCCAGCTTGCCGAGCGTCTTCACGTATTGGTCTTCGTACCAGCCCGGGCCCATGCTCAGAATCGCGATCGGATTCCAGCGTTGCTTGACGAGTTCGCGGGTGAGAATGATCGCGTCGTTGAGCCGGCTGGTAACCAGCAGCGCTTCCGCGCCGGTGGCCTTGGCTCTGGAGACCTCGAGCGCCAGATCGAGCGACTTCGGATCGTAGGCGATGGTCTGGAGGATCTGGTAGGGCATGTCGTGCTTCGGAAAGATCGCGCTCACACCCTTCTGCATCGCGCTGCCGAGCGTATCGTTCACGTGCATGTAGACGACCGATTTCGGCGTGACGCCGGACGCCTCGAATACCAGTTTCTGGTTGATGAAGGCCTCGCTCAGAACCACACGCGCAATCGGAAAATTGCGGAACACGAATTTGTAGCCCTGTTCGGTGATTTCCGGCGCCGCCGCGATATTGATGACCAGCGGAATGCCGCGCTGCTCGGCGACCTGGGCGATCGTGGTGGTCTGGCCGGAATCGAAAGCGCCGATCAGAAGCTCGCGCACCCTCCTTGACCAGCTTCTCGGCCTGCGTGCGCGCTACCTGCGGATCGGATTCGGTATCGCCGTTCATGATCTGCAGCGGCGGCAAACCGAGACTTCGGACGAGTTCGGGAGCGATGTCGACGGCGCGCTGGCAATCCTGCCCGATGCCGGCCTGGGCGCCGGAGCGCGGCAACAGCACGCCTACCTTCAGCGCGGCATTCTGCGCGCGTGCAATATGAAATGGCGCTGCACCGAAGACGAACCCTGCGCCCAACCCTGCGGTAAAGACGCGACGATTCAAAAAGCGCGCGGACGACCTGCAGCCCATCACAACTGCTCCCTGTTTCACTCACCGGCGTCGTTTTCGACTGCTCGGTGTCTCCTACCCTATCAAAGCGTCAGCCAATCACCAGCCGCAGTCCCGGCAATGTTTCGGGATCGAGTTGATCGAGGCGCTCGGCATGTTTGAGAAACGCGTCAATCGCGGTCTGCGCGTGTTCGCGCATCAGCGCTTCGGCGCGACTGCCCTGCCCGGCCTTCAGCGCCGCCACGATACGATGATGGTCCGCCTGAGTCGCGCCGAGCGTCTTCGACATGTCGCCGAGATTGGTAAGATCGACGGCGATGGCGACCGGGCTTGCGAGCGGCAGCCGGTTATTCGCTTCATAAGCCATGATCAGCGGCCGGCTCTCCGATGCCTCCACGATCGTGGTGTGAAAACGGAAGTTGAGCTGCCTGTAGCCCTGCGCCACGCTCGGAGAGATCATGTCGATGGCCAAAAGGCGATCGCCTTCCTCCAGCATGTTCTCGAGCGCGCGGCGTGTTGCGGGCGCAAGACCGCGCTCGACGACAAGCCGGGCCGCCAGCCCCTCGAGCGAGCCGCGCAATTCGCGCGCATCGTTGACCTGCCGGATCGTGAAGCGCGCGGCGTAGGAACCGCGGTTCGGCACATTCGTGACGAGGCCGTCGCGCACCAGCACCGCTAGCGCGCGGCGCACCGGCATGCGCGACACACCGAGCCGCTCCGCGATGACGGCTTCCCCGAGTTTCTGACCCGGCACGAATTCGCCGCGCATCAGCATTTCGCGAAGCGCGAGCGTGACCCGATCCTCGATCGACCGTTCCGGATCCAGTCAGTTCGGACTGCTGTTCCACTCAAATTGTATCCAAAAACTGTAATTGACCCTGAAGAATTTGCTCGCATCTAGACGCATGCAGGGCCATATTGTATTCCAAAAATACAAAACTGTCTACAATAGAGAGGTTCGGATGGCGTTGGCGCTGTATCACTACAACAGCTCGGTCTGCTCCGAGAAAGTTCGGATGGTGCTTGAACGAGAAGGGCGAGACCGGCTGGGAGAGCCACGAAGTCGACCTGTTCACGGGCCGGCAGTTCGATCCCGCCTATCTGAAACTGAACCCGAAGGCGGTGGTGCCGACGCTGGTCGATGACGGCCGTATCCTCACCGAATCGACCCTGATCGCCGAATATCTCGACGACCGCTTTCCGTCGCCGCCGCTAAAGCCCGCCGATCCGTTCGAGCGCGCGCAGATGCGGCTCTATTCGAAGATGTGCGACGAAGGCCTGCATCAGGGCGTGGCCGTGCTCAGCTATTCGGCCATGTTCATGGATCGCCTGCGCAAGATGTCGCCCGCCCAGGTCGAGACCCATCTGAGCCGCATCATCGATCTGGAACGGCGCGACCGGCAGACCGCGATCTATCACGAGGGCGTGGAAGCGCCGCATGTCTATCGCGGCACCGTCGCATTCGAGAAAGCCTTTCAGAAGATCGACAAGACCCTGTCGGATGGCCGGACCTGGCTGGCCGGTGACCTTTTCACGCTGGCGGAAATCAATCTGGCCCCCTACGTCGCGCGCCTGGAATATCTCAACATGCTCGACCTCTGGACCAGCGAGCGGCCGAACGTCGTTGCGTGGTTTCGCCGGATCCAGGCCCGACCGTCCTACAAGGTCGAAGTCATAGACTGGATGAAGCCGGAGGAATTGCCGGAAATATACAACGCCGGCACCCGCAACAAAGGGCGGATCGCCGAATTCCGGGACGCATTACCTCAAGAACGATTTCGGCGCGACGGTGTACTAGCGCATATCGGTTCTTGCGGCCGGCCGTTACACTTGCGACCATCGCGCCATGTTGAATGACCGGGCGCTCCTGACCTTCTGCGGCATCCTCGCGGCGATCGCTGTCTTCGCCGCGCTCTATCTTGCCACCAGCGTGTTCGCGCCGGTGGCCTGCGCGCTGTTCATCATCGCGATGGTGTGGCCGCTGCAGGCATGGCTGCAGGCGCGGATGCCGCAACTGATCGCGCTGGCGATCGTGATGGGCGCCACCGTGATCGTGTTCCTGGCCTTCGCGTCGGTGGTCGCCTGGGGCTTCGGACGGATCGGCCGCTCGATGATCGCCGAAGCCCCGCGCTTTCAGATGCTCTACGACCAGGCCGCGCAATGGCTGGAAGGCCATGGCATCGTGGTCGCCTCGATGTGGGCCGAGCATTTCAATGTGCGTTGGCTCATTCGCGCATGTGCAGGGCATCGGCACGCGGCTGAACACCACGATCTCGTTCTGGCTCGTGGTCCTGGTCTATGTGATTCTCGGCCTTCTGGAGGTCGAGCCGATCGCGCGCAAGATCCGCGCGCTGGTCAAAAGCGATACGGCGCAGCTCCTGCTCGACGGCAGCGCCATCACCGCCGCAAGGCTGCGCCATTACATGGTGATCCGAACCGCGATGAGCGTGGCCACCGGCGCGATGGTGTGGGCGCTGGCTTCGGTCGCAGGGTTGCAGCTGGCGCCGGAATGGGGCGTCATCGCCTTCGCGCTCAATTATATCCCTTTCATCGGCCCGTTCATTGCGACCGTGTTTCCGACACTCTACGCGCTCGCCCAGTTCGAATCGCTGCAGGCCGCGCTAGTCGTATTCGCCTGCCTGAACGTGATCCAGTTCGTGATCGGCAGCTATATCGAGCCGCGCGTCTCCGGCAACGCGCTCGCGATCTCGCCCTTCATCGTGCTGTTCTCGGTATTCTTCTGGACCTGGATGTGGGGCCTGTTCGGCGCCTTCATCGGCGTCCCGATCACGATCGCGGCGCTAACCTTCTGCGCGCAGCATCCTGCCACGCGATGGCTGGCCGATCTCCTCGGAGCGCCGGACGACCCGCCGGCCGCTGCGAAATCCGGCTAAATGCCCGGCAACTCGACCCGTTCGGGCTGCGCCAGCATGAACTTGCCCGCCGCATCGACGCCGAGCGTGTGAATGTAAAAGAAGGTGGCGCCGTCGTCCTTGCTTTCCATCACCGGCGACGGCGCCGAGACGATCCGCAAATCGCCGCAACGGCCGATCCAGTCGATATGACGGTGGCCGTGCATCACCACGATCCGGCGGCTGTGCCGCTGCAACTGGCGCACGAACCACGATCCATTGATCAACGCGGTCCCGATCCGTTCGGAGAGCGCGTTCACGCGCTTGGGATATTCCACAAGATGGTGATGCAGCGCGACCACCCATTGCGCCTTCGGAAATCGCCGGATCGCGATGTGCATGGCGCGCGTCTGTTCCGCCGACATCAGCCCGAGCGCATTGGTGAAGGAAAAATGCGTCAGCGCCGTGGAGTTCAGCAGAACGAAGCCGAGCCCGTCTTCGGTCTCGGGCGGAAGGATCATCGGAAACGCTTCCGCCCATACCTGCGCCAGCGTCGCCGACAGCCGCAGCTTCCCGGTATCGGCAAAGATCGCCATCTGGGAGGCAAAGGGCGCGAGCGTCTTTTCCAGCGTGCGACCGACGCGCCGCTTCGGCAGGTTCACGACATGCACCCGTTCCGCCTGTACGGCGGCGATGCCCGACAGCGCCCGCATCTCCCGCAAGCCGGCGGCCGGGGCTGGTCGGAAAATCGAGCCGCGCCGGATTGGTGCGATCGACCACGTTGATGTCGTGATTGCCCGGCAGCAGCAGCATGCGCGAAGCGAGATTCGGGTGGCGCAGGATCGCGGTGAAAAACTCAGCCCATTCCGACGAGCGGCCGGCATCGGTGATATCGCCGCTGATCAGGATGTGGTCGAGCGGCTTGTCTGCGCGTGGATCGCCTCCAGCCGTTCGAACAATCGTTTCGAGCCGCTCATTGCCGCGCGGCCCGGCGCGCCCGCTCTCCAGCCGAAAGCCGTATTCCTCGCCCACGATATGCACGTCGGACAGATGCACCACGCGCCAGGAGCGCGTGAGCGAGGATTCTGTCCGCGAACCCCGCCCAGGTCCGCGGCTGATCCATCGAGGCATCCGCCATGCCCCAGACGAAGGACGCCGCCGCGCAATAACCGAACAGGATCACCGCCGCATTGGCGAGCGCCGGAACCACCAGCGTCAGCGGCGACAGCAGATCGGCGAAATCGGCGGTCCAGCGCGTATAGGGTCCGACCAGCCACGCAAAGACCAGTGAGACCACGCACAGGATCAGCCCGCGCCGGCCGCGCTCGCCGCGCGCAATTTGCGCGCGCTGGGCATCGTTCAGCCAGCGCGACAGCGCGAGTTCGGAAACGTGCCGGATCGCCTCGCGGCACAGCGCATAGCCCGGCTGCACCGCCATCGAATTCAGCGCCCAGAACGCCTGTTCGGCCGCGCGAAATACCGTGCGCCCGCCGAACCAGCCGAGCGCCACGACAAACAGGATCAGCGCGAGCGGCAACAGCCCGCCATAGGCCGAAGAAAGACTGCGCGAGAAGGTGCCGAACCAGGCCGACCCGATCAGCGGGGCGAGACCGAGCAACACGCTCGGCAAGGCGACGAGCAGAAGCCACGCCGCCGCAAGCTTCGGCAGGCTGATCTCGACCAGCAGACTGCCGGCGAGCGCCAGCAAGGAGCGACTCTTGGTGCTGGAGGCGTCATCCTCGATGTCGCCCAGCCGCGGATCCAACAGCGGAGTCATGCATTCCTGTGCCGCAGTCCGATGCCTCTTGTCGGCACAAGCTTAACATCTCCGCAAGCACCAGCGTCAGCGCCGCGACGCGCCTCAGAACCCTATCCCGATCCCGCCGACGCCGATGCCGATACGGCCGATGCCAAGCGACACCGGCGGCCCGGCGCGAACCGGAGCCTCGCGCTCGACCACCACCGGCTGACGCCGCGTCGGCGCTTCCCGCTCGGGCGCAGCTCTGCGCGCGCGCGGTTCCGGCTCGCGCACTGCCTGCTTCTTGGGTTGCGCTTTCGGCGGCGCCGGAATGGCGACGCAGCGCTCGCCGTCGGCGCGCTGCCCGCCGCCGCAGACCAGCGGGCAAATGCGCCCGCGCTGGCCTTTGACCGCGTCAACCGCGTCGAGGCTGGCAACCTGGGTTTCAAGGTCCATGCCGGCCCTGCGGTTGAACTGTTCGAGCGCCTGGCGGGAATTCGCGGACCACACCCCGTTCACCGCACCCGGATCGCAGCCGACGCGCCGAAGCTCGGTCTGCAGGTCACGCGCCACCGCAACCAGGTCGGGCTGCGGTGCCACAACGCTCGGGGCAGGAGCCTGCGGCTGGCTGCCGAACCGGGCGCCGGCAAGACCGCGATCCGCTTCGGCCCGGCGGGCGAGTCCGCGGATGCGAGCTTGTCGCGTTTGGCGCGGGCCAGATCCGAAAGCGCGCCCGATGGATATTTTGCAAGAAACGCATCGAAGGCGGCTCGGTTGCCGACGCGGTCGGCCGCCTCGAAATGCTGCTGCTGCTCGGGATCGGCCTGCGCCGGCAATACCGCGATCTGCCGCGTGGGCTCCTTTTCCGGCAGCAACGCAAGGGCGGTTCCGCCGAAAGCTCCAACCACCAGCAATTCCTGTTTGCCACCGGTTGCCCTCACGACGTCGTCGCGCGCGAAACCGAAGGCCGTCCGAAGATCGCGCCTGGGGATCGCGAGATTTTTCAGAAGCGCACTCGCAAACGCGCTGTTGTCGCCGGCGCCTTCCTCCGACAACGTGCCGGGCCGCGCCGAATAGACGACGAAGGTGTCATCGTTGGCGGGCTCGAACGCGGGCGAGCCCGGCGGTGGCGCCGCCCTTGGAGCGCCGCATGCTGCGCGCAAACGAATTGTCGCGGGAGGCATCGCAGAATCACGACCCGCATGCGCTTGGCGGGCTCGAGCATCCGCATCACGCGATCAAGCGAGACCGCTTCATCCTCGGCATCGAGATCGCTTACCAGCTTGGCATCGACCGGAAGCAGATAATTCACGCCATTGACGTCGATGCCATGCCCGGAAAAATACATGACAGCGATATCGGCATTGGCTGCGACCGCGCCGAATTCCCGGATCAGGCGCTTGAAATCGGTATTGCCGAGATCGGTCTTGGCTTCGACGACGTCGAACCCGTTCTTGCGAAACATATCGGCGATCGCGTTGGCGTCATTGGCCGGATTGGCCAGCGTGGGCACGTTCTGATAGGCGCTGTTTCCGACCACGAGCGCGACGCGTTTCTGGGCGTGCGCAGGCTCGCTGAAGAATGCCAAGGCAGCCCAGAGGCCGCACAGGATGGTCGCCAAGCGTTTCATTTGCATCCTCCGCCAAGCTCCATTGAGAAATTGTGCTATTCTAGCAATACCGTCCGGGTCGAACCAAGCTACGGTTGCGTGATCCCGCCGGACCCGCGAAAATTTGAACCTCATTCTTGGTCGCCAATTCACGCATTGCGGTTCACGCAAGGCGTCGCTAAGCAGGTGCGACATCAAGCGATCGAAATGAGCCCTGCCCAATGCTGGACCTGAACAACCTCGTCGCCATCGACATCCATACCCATGCCGACGGCCCCTGCGGCAGCGAAGCCTGGGAAGATGCCCAGGAACTGCAGGCCGGGATGGAGGCCTATTTCAAGCAGAAATTCGAGAATACGCCGATCCCGGAAATCGCCGAATATTATCGCAAGCGCAGGATCGCGGTCGTGATCTTTCACGTCGACAGCGAGCATCATCTCGGCCACCGCCGCTATTCCAACGAGGAAATCGCGCGGCTCGCGAACGAGAATTCCGACATCATGATCCCGTTCGCCTCGATCGACCCGCACAAGGGCAAGCTCGGCGTGCGCGAAGCGCGGCGGCTGGTGAAGGATTTCGGCGTCCAGGGCTTCAAGTTTCACCCCTCCGTGCAGGGCTTCTACCCGCACGACCGGATGGCCTATCCGCTCTATGAAGCGATCCAGGAAATGGGCAAGCCGGCCCTGTTTCACACCGGCCAGACCGGCGTCGGCTCCGGCATGCGCGGCGGCTATGGCATCATGCTGGAATATTCCAACCCGATGCATCTCGATCAGGTCGCGATCGATTTTCCCGACATGAAGATCATCATGGCGCACCCGTCCTTCCCCTGGCAGGAAGAGGCGCTCGCGGTCGCCCAGCACAAGCCGAACGTCTATATCGACCTGTCCGGCTGGTCGCCGAAATATTTTCCGCCGATCCTCGTGCGCTACGCCAACTCGCTGCTCAAGCACAAGATGCTGTTCGGGTCGGACTTTCCGGCGATCACGCCGGACCGCTGGCTCGCGGATTTCGAAGCCATCGACATCAAGCCGGATGTGCGTCCGCTGATCCTGAAAGAGAACGCGGCGAAGCTGCTGGGCCTGACCAAGAAATAGCGGTCTCAGAGCATGTTAGTTTTAGATTGATGCGACCGCGTCAGACTGGCTGCGCTCCGCTCTCCCCGTTGGGGAGAGGGGAATTTTATCCCTCGATGCATCCGTGACCCCTCACCCGGCACACTTCATGGCCGATCACTCTCCGGCCGTGCGTGAGAGCATGCCGATCGACAGCCTGAAGCGCAGCCATACTGTTACGTCGTTCGATCCGCTGACGCTGCTGCCGCGCACTCGCCGCGGTCACGGAACGGATCGGGCTTGTCGCACCGCTTCGACGACTTCCGATCAGCCCTATCATATCGCGCGCAAATTCGCCTCGCTCGACCATATCAGCGGCGGTCTGCGTGGCTGGAATTTCGTCACCACTTCCAATCCCGACGCCGCGCTGAATTTCGGGCTCGAGGAGCATATGCCGAGCATGGCGACCGCTATCGCCGCGCGCGCGAATTCTTCGATGTGGTGACCGGGCTGTGGGACAGCTTCGCCGATCGACGCTTTCACTCGCGATGTCGAGAGCGGCATCTATTTCGATCCCGACAAGATGCACGTGCTGAACCACAAGGGCGAGTTCCTGTCGGTGCGCGGACCGCTCAATATCGCGCGGCCGATCCAGGGCTGGCCGGTGATCGTGCAGGCCGGGTCGCGTCGGAGGCCGGACGGCAGATCGCGGCCGAGACCTGCACGAATGTCGCCGTTCCATGAGCCTTGCGCGGGATCGCCGACTGAAGCCGGCGTCTCCGCATCGCTGAAGACCTTCGGTGCGGGCATCGACGACGCGACAAGAGCGCGGACAGCACGCGTCGCAGCGATAGGCGAGCGGCATCGCATCGCTCTCGATCGCGCTCGGCCAGACGCATCGAAATTCGATCCCGACGGGCCGTTGCCGGAAATTCCCGAAAGCAACGCCAGCAAGACCGCCGTCAGAACGTGATCGATCTCGCGCAGCGCACCAACATGACCGTGCGTCAGCTCGCGCAAGGCTCGGCGGCTATTCGGCCTGGCCTTTGTCGGCACGGCGCAGACCATCGCCGACGAGATCGCAGCAATGGCTGGAACAGCGCGGCAGCGACGGCTTCACCGTGAACTTTCCGTATCTTGCCGCGCCGCGGTCTCGACGAGTTCTGCGAGAAGGTCATCCCGGAATTGCAGCGGCGCGGATTTTCCGCACCGAATATCAAGGCGCGACCTTGCGCGAAAATCTCGGACTGCCGCGTCCGAGAATCAGTTCTTCCGGATTGAAATGCCCAGCGCGATGCGGTCACTGTCCGGCCGCGTGAAGGGTGTCAGCGATGCGAACGCCCAGAATTGCTGCGCGCCGCCGCTCGCGACATAGAGCGCGAGAAAATAATAGAGAACATACAGCGCATAGGTCTGGCCGTTGCCGGTATAGATCAGGCGGGTCCGGCCGGCGAGCCACAGCGTCGCGAACGATACCCCGCGCCAGAACTTTCGCGCGATCGGTGGCGTGAGCCGGTCGAGCGCAACCTTGCGGAATGAATCGAGACCGGCGGGCTTGGGCAGACCCGGTTTCGGATTCTCGCGCCGGCGCTGGATCAGCCAGACGATCAGGAACAGCAACGCCGAGATCGCGAGCGCGATCAGCATCGTCGGCACCGGATTCCAATAGCCATAGATCATCTCGAGCGACATGCCATCCCAGCGCAACGTCGAGGCGAAATAGGGATCGATCGCCGCCGATAGCGGCTCGATCAGAAGCTTCGGCAGGAACGAGACCACGAGAATGCCGGCGATCATCAGATATGGCGGGATCAGCAGCGGCAGCGGCGCTTCGGCGATGCTCTCGTGCGCCTCATGCCGCGCGCCGAAGAAGATCACGTAGACGAAGCGCGCCATGTAGAGAAAGCCGACAAAGGTCGCGAGCACGCCGAACAGCACCGGCATGTACCAGCCGCGCTCCATCATGCCGGTGAGCAAGCAGCCATTTGCCGCCGAATCCCATCAGCGGCGGCAGTCCGGACATCGCGATCATCGCCACCATGACGGCCGCGAAGGTGAACGGCATGTTGCGCGCGAGCCCGCCGTAATTGTCCAGGCTGCGCGTGCCGGTGCGAAGGATGATCGCGGCGGCGGCCAGAAACAGGATCGCCTTCACCATCAGATGATTGGCGACGAGATAAAGCGCGGTGACCCAGCCGAGATGGCTCATCAGGGCGATCGCGGTCGACGATATAGCCGATCTGGCTCATGCTCGAATAGGCGAGCATCTTCTTGATGTCGTCCTGCCGCAGCGCCATCAGCGCGCCGGCACATGTCGTCAGCATGCCGATCCAGCCGAGCACATGCGCGAGTTCGAGCGAGGCTTCGGAGCGGATCGCGACATAGGTGACCGATCAGAAGTCCGAAAATCGCGACCTTGCTGACCACCGCCGACAGCATCGCCGACATGTCGTCGTCGGCCTGCGCATAGGCGCCCGGCAGCCAGACATGCACGCCGATGGCGCCGGCCTTGATCAGAAGTCCGATCGCAAGCAGCACGAAGGCAAGACTGCTTGTCCGGACCGGCGGTGCGCAGCGCGGAAAGATCGGCGCTGCCGCTCACCGCGTAGGAGGCGGCAAATCCAGCCAGCAGGAAGAAAGCGGCGGTGAGCGAGAACAGCAGGAAGCGAAGCGCGTGCGGCGCGGCATCCTTTCCCTGCAGGATCAGGAAATAGGACGAGACCGTGATCAATTCCCACAGGAAGAAGAATTCCAGCATGGTCGAGGCGCGCGACAGAGCCGGCATCGCCAGCAGCAGGACCGCAAGCAGACGGAAAGAAGCCGCGCCGCTGATCGGTGCGATAGAGGCAGGCGATCGCGACCACCAGACCGCCCGCGAGCAGGAGCGCCGCAAAGATGTAATTCAGGCCGGTCAGATCGCGGGATCAGCCAGAGCCCGCCGGCAGCGACCAGGCCGAGCACCAGCAGGCATTTGATGCGGCCGGGCAGGAAGTCGACGAGCCAGACGACAAAGCCCGCAGCGAGCGGCAGGAATACCCAGAGCCTGCGAGATGCCCGCAAGACCTGCGACGAGGAAGCCGCTGACGGTGACGAGAATGGCCGCGCCGATGGGCGGAAGCAGATTTGCAAACTTCGAATGCGGGTGCGTCCGTGTCGGAGCGCGCCTGCGCGACGCGGCCGAACCATCGAAACAGATAGGCGGCTTCCAGCAGCGAGCCGAACAGCACCGCCGCGATCCAGACATAATTTTCGGATACGGCGAGGTTCATCACCAGATGCCACTTCGCCCAGAAGCCGGGGAACGGCGGAAGGCCCGCAGATCGCCGCCAGAAGAATGCCGAACACGACCAGCAAGCCGGGCCGCCTGGCGAGCACCGACCAGTCTTCGAGCTTGTTGCCGCCGACAATTCCGGCGAGCCAGAACAATCCGGCCTTGGCGAACAGGTGATTGACGAACAATCCGCCGACCACCAGAGGAATGGTGGACTTCGGCGCCGATCATCACCAACAAGGCCGACGAAAGGACCAGCAGGCCCATCTGTCCGATCGACGAATAGCCGAGCAAGCGCTGCGCCTTGTCTGCGCAAGCCCGATCAGGTTCGAGAAAACGAAGGTGATCGCCCCCGACATGGCGATGATCGGCAATTGCTCTTCGAACATCGGCAACAATTTCAGCAGAGCAAAGAACACGCCGGCGGAGACACCGACCGAGACCAACGCCGCAACCTCGGGCTGCGCGGTCTCGTAGACATCGAGCCCCCAGCCATTGGCCGGAAACGGCTTCAGCTCGATCAGCAGACAGGCCAGCAGCAGCATCAGCGCGGCAAAGCCGAACGGCCCGGACAGATTCACGTCGCCGCCGACCAGATCGTCGATATTGAGCTTGCCGGTCGTGTAATAGACCAGAGCCGTGCCGAGCAGGAAGAAGGACGAGGCCAGCACCGTCGCCAGGATGAATTTGAAGGCCGCCGACAGCGCCTCCGGCGTGTCCCGCAGGCTGAGCAGGCCGTAGGTGCCGATCGACACGATCTCCAGAAACACGAACAGATTGAACAGATCGCGCGTCATCACCATGCCCTGGATGCCCATCACCAGGATGCAGGTAGAGCAGCAGCACGGAATATTTCGCGCGCACGAAATAGATCGCGCCGAGCAATGCGATCAGATTGACGCCGAGCGTGAACACGCTTTCCGCGAGCCCGAGCCGCAGATTGATCGCGACCGGCGGCTCGGCACCGCCGGTCAGAACTTCGATCGCGGGCGCGCCGTTCAGAAAGCGGAACATCGCGACGCCCGAAATCGCCGTCATCGCGGCCAGCGCGAGCAGGAAAGCGCCGCGCACCCATACCGGCCCGAACCGGTTCAGGATCGGAATCAGGAAGCCGCCGCCGAGCCCGACGATGAAGATGTTCAGCGGATGCAGAAGGCTCGCTACCATTTCGATTCCGTGAAGGCGTCGATGGAGAGCGTACCCTTCGACTCGATAGAGCCGGATCGCATAGGCGAGCATGACCGCGGTGACGGCAAGGCCGATCACGATGGCGGTCACCACCAGCGCCGACGGCACCGGATCGACCGCGCGCTGCGCCGCTTCCGCGAGCGGCAGCGCCCTGTCGATGATCGGCGCGGTGCCGCGCGCGACATAGCCGATCGCCACCATCACGATATGGATGCCGGTGCCGAACAGCGAGACACCGATGATGATGCGCAGGATGTTGCGATGGCTGAAAATGCCCCACAGCCCGATCAGCATCAGCAGGAAGCCGGTGGTCAGCACGATGGTCGAAATCGGCGGCAGGCATGGCCTCCTATCGCTTCAGTTACGGAAGCGGTCGATGATGACGCTGAGCTCGGCGCCGACCTTGATGCCGAGCAGGATCGAGATCACGGGAATGGCGCCGGCGCTGAAGAAGGCGCCGAACTGGCCGAGCGGCAGCACCCGGTTGTCGAGAAAGCCGCCGGCGAAGATCAGCCCGGCGACACCGACAAGGACGAACAGCACGCCGGCGAGCGATTCCGAGAAGCTCAGAAAGTCCTGCGCGAGCCGTGTCGCGGGCTTCGCCAGCAACAGCAGCATCACGCCGGAGGCGATCACCGCGCCGCCCTGAAATCCGCCGCCGGCCGAAAGATGCCCGTTCATGATGATATAGGCCGCGAAGATGAAGATCAGCGGCAACAGGATGTCGGCGCCGTTCTGCACCAGTTCGCTCGCGGCCTTGCGCTCCTCCGCCGCTTCCGCCGGCTTGCCCGCCGCTCAGCAAGAGGCCGACGCCGGCCGCCACCATGAACAGCACCGCGACTTCGCCCAGCGTATCGAAGGCGCGGAAGGTGAGCAGGATGCCGGTGATGACATTGGGCGCGCCGAGTTCCTGCGGCACAGCTCTTCATATAGGTCTCGGCCAGCGGCCGCAGCGCTTCCTGCTCGGTATAGTCGCGGATGAGGCCTGCAAAAATGAGCGCGACCAGCGCGATGGCGAGGAGAACGGCGAGCCGGCGCATCACGGGCGGCCCTCCTCCGGCTGCCGCGCTTCGCGCAGCGCGTCGCGCCCGGTCTGCGGCGTCATCGGAATGCCGATCGGCATGGGCGGCCCGCGCCAGCGCATGCGAGGAAATCGGATTCGTCATGAGCACGAAATAGATCAGGATGACGAGCTTCAGCGTCCAGCCCGGGTGATAGAAGGCGATGCCGGCCAGCACCAGCATGTTGCCGAGCGTCGAGGCCTTGGTGCCGGCCTGGATGCGCGTGAAGGTATCCGGCATCCGCACCATGCCGAGCCCGGCCGAGAACAGGAAAAAGGCGCCGAGCAGGATCAGGAGGCTGCCGATCAGTTCCGCCATCGCCTACTCCTTCGCATCCGCGGTCTTGCGGATCGCGTAGAGGAAGATCAGCGTCGACAGGCCGGAGCCGATCGAGGCTTCCGCCATCGCGACATCGGGCGCCGCGAGCAGCACGTAGCAGACCGAGGCGAACAGGCTCGAAAGGCCGGCGCTCACCATCGCGGCCATCAGGTTGTTGAGCCGTACCGCGAGGATGCCGCTGACGAGAATGGAGACGCAGAGCAGGATCGACGAGGATTTCGAGCATCTACAATCCCCGCTCCAGATAGCGCGCCATCGCCACCACCGCGAGGAAGCTCAGCACGCCATAGACCAGCGCCACGTCGACATAGATGAAGCGGCCCGACACATGCGCGTAAAGCGCGATCATCGAAATCGAGACGATGGTGAGCATGTCGATGGCGGCGACGCGATCCACCAGCGTCCGCCCGAGAATGAGGCGAACGACCCCGAGCACGACGCTCGCCGCGATCAGCACGGCCGCGATATGCAGAATGACGTCACTCAAAGACCTTCTCCAGATGATCCTCGAACGGCCCGGCGATCAGGCGCCTGGCCTCCTCGGGGTCGGTGGTCGGCACGTCGAGCCAGTGGACGAAGAGCTTGTCGCCTTCGATATCGAGCACCAGCGAGCCCGGCGTGAGCGCGATGGAATTGGCGAGCGCGAGCCGGCCGATCGGGGATTTCAGGCGCGTCCTGATCTCGACCACGCCCGGCTTGATCTCGATGCGCGGCGCATAGACGTAGCGCAGCATGTTGATATTGGCCTTCACCATCTCGACGACGAAGACGCCGGTATAGAGAATGAAATGATAGAGCCGCTGCGGCGAGAGGCGCAGGCTTTGCCACACCCCGCTCTGCCGCGCGAAGATGAAGGCGAGCGCGGCCGAAATCAGCGCGCCGGTCGCGACCGATTCAGGCGCGAGCGAGGAATTCGCGGCGATCCAGATGAAGGTCAGCAGCAGCCAGAGCGCGAAAAAGCCCTTCGGTAGTCGAGGTCCGGCGCTTGCCTGATCCGGTTGCAAGTGCAGACGATCCTCATTCAGCGGGCCGGACCGAACGTCCATTGGCCATTGCGAAAGACCAGTCCCGTGCCGACAAAGGCGTGGTTCGGATCGTATCGCTCCCAGCGGCCGGACACCCAGGAATATTCGCCCCGGCGCGCGTTCCATGCCCAGTGGCCCGGCACATACACTTGCGGGCGATCGCTTCGGCTGCGCGATCCGCCGCGCGGCGCGACTGCGAACGCGGCACGATCGGCCGCTGATCCGGCCTTCGCCGCATCGCGGCTTCGCGCATCGCTCGCGATCGCCGAAACGGTAACAAGCGTTGCCGCTGTCGCCGAGCATCGCCAGAACGCAGACAATGCGTCGCATGATGCTCCCGATCATGCCGGCTTCGCCGCCGGCTTTTCGGATTTCTTTTCGGTCAGGCTGAACCAGGTGACGTAAAGCGTCGGCAGGAAGATCAGCGTCAGGATCGTCGCGACCAGCAGCCCGCCCATGATCGCGAAGGCCATCGGCCCCCAGAACACGGTCGGCGCGATCGGGATCATGCCGAGCACGGTCGAGATCGCGGTCAGCATGATCGGCCGGAAGCGCGCGCTCGAGGCGTCGATCACGGCCGTCATCACATCCTTGCCCGCCGCGCGCTCGGCATCGATCTGGCCGATCAGGATCACCGCGTTCTTGGTGATCATGCCGAGCAGCGCGAGAATGCCGAGAATGGCGACGAAGCCGAGCGGCCGGTTGAAGGCGAGCAGCGCCAGCACCACGCCGATCAGTCCGAGCGGAGCGACGCTCAGCACGATGAACAGCTTCTGGAAGCTCCGGAGCTGGAAGATCAGCACCGTGAACATGATCAGCAGCATCGCCGGCACCACCGCGACGCACCGAGGCCTGCGACTTCGCGCTTTCCTCGACGGTGCCGCCGACATCGAGGCGATAGCCGGCCGGCAGCGACTTCGAGAAGGCGGCGATTGCCGGCGCGAGCGCCGCCACCACCGTATCCGGCAGCACGCCCGGCCGCAGATCGGCCTGGACCGTCAGCGTCGGCACCCGGTCGCGCCGCCAGACCAGCGGATATTCCTGCTCGTATTCGAAGGTCGCGAACTGGCTGAGCGGCACCGTGCGTCCGCCCGGCAGCGGGATCGGCGGTGTTGCGCAGCGTGTCGAGCGAGACCCGCTGATCCTGGGTCGCGCGCACCACCACATCGACCAGATAGATGTCGTCGCGCACCTGGGTGATCGAGGCGCCCGAGATCACGGTGTTGAGCGTGTTGGCGAGCGCCTGCGAGCTCAGGCCCAGCAGCCGCGCCTCGTCCTGATCGATGCGGATGCGCAGCTGCCGCGCCGGCTCCATCCAGTCGAAGTTGATGTTGATGGCTTGCGGGTTCTTCGCGACCAGTTCGCCGAGTTCGCAGCGAATATTCCCGCACCTTGGAGATGTCGGGGCCGCTGATGCGATACTGCACCGGCCAGCCGACCGGCGGCCCGAGTTCGAGCGGATAGACGCGCGCCACCACGCTCGGGAATTCGTCGGCCAGCAGCTTTTCCAGCTTCACCTTCAGCCGGTCGCGCGCCGGCACGTCCTTCGCCACGAGCACCGCCTGGGCGAAGAAGTTGTTGGGCAATTGCACGTTGAGCGGCAGATAGAAGCGGATGGCGCCGCGCCCGACATAGGTGCTCCAGCGCGTCGACGTCCTGGTCGTCCTTCAGCGCGGCGTCGAAGCGCTTGGCGATCTCCTCGCTGGCATAGATCGAGGCATTCTGCGGCAGGCTGAGATCGACCAGCAGCTCCGGCCGGTCGGAGGACGGGAAGAATTGCCGCGGGATCAGCGGCATCGCCAGGAAGGAGGCGACGAACATCCCGATCGTCAGCGCGATCGTGAGCCAGCGCACGCGGATGGCGCCGGTGAGGAACGCCTTGTAGGTGCGAAACACGAAGCCGGGCTCGGAGCTTTTTCCCGGCGTGGGCGGCTTCAGGATCGCGAGGCCCAGCAACGGCGCGAAGATCACCGCCACGAACCAGGACACGACCAGCGCGATGGCGACCACCGCGAACAGCGAGAAGGTGTATTCGCCGGCCGAGCTCGCGGCGAAGCCGACCGGCACGAAGCCCGCGATCGTCACCAGCGTGCCGGCCAGCATCGCAAAGGCATAGGTGCGGAAGGCGAAGGTCGCGGCCTGCTCCTTGCTGTCGCCCTGCGCCAGCCGCGTCAGCATCGCATCGGTCGTGGTCATGGCGTCGTCGACCATCAGCGCCAGCGCGATGATCAGCGCGCCGAGCGAGATGCGCTGCATGTCGATATTGGCGATCTCCATCATCGAGAACACGACCGCGAGCGTCAGCGGAATCGCGGTCGCGATCACCAGGCCCGGCCGCACGCCGAGGCTGATGAAGCTCACCACCAGGATGATGGCGACCGCCTGCCACAGCGAGGTCATGAATTCGGAGATCGCGCTCTCGACCGTGACCGCCTGATCGGCGACCAGCTTCGGCTCGATGCCGAGCGGCAGATCGGCGCTCGACCGCGTCATCGTCTTGGTCAGATTCTTGCCGAGCGCCAGAATGTCGCCGCCGTCGCGCATCGCGATCGCAAGGCCGATGGCGGGCTCGCCGTTGACGCGGAACATCGGCTGCGGCGGATCGGCATAGCCGCGCCGGACATTGGCGATGTCGCTCAGCCGCAGCACCCGGCCGCCGACGACGAAATTGATGTTGCGCATGTCCTCTTCGGACTGGAACGCGCCGGAGACGCGAAGCTGCAGGGTCTCGAACTCGGTCTGCACCGCGCCGGCCGGCTGCACCACGTTCTGCGCCTGCAGGGCGGCGATCAGCGTGCGCGCGATCGAGGCCGAGATTGGCGAGATCCTTGTTCGAGAACTCGACGAAGATGCGCTCGTCCTGCGCGCCGAGGATCTCGATCTTCGAGACGTCGGCGACATGCAGCAGTTCGGAGCGGACCTTCTCGACATAGTCGCGCAACTCGCGATGCGTGAAGCCGTCGGCGGTGAAGCCGTAGATGATGCCGAAGGTGTCGCCGAAATCGTCGTTGAAGCCCGGACCGACGATGCCGGCCGGCAGCGTGTGCCGCGAATGTCGCCGATGCTCTTGCGAACCTGATACCAGATGTCCGGCACCTGCTTGGCGGTGGTCGAGCCCTTCAGGTTGACGAAGATGGTGGTGACGCCGGCGCGCGTGAAGCTGCGCAGGAAATCGAGATGCGGCGTCTCCTGCAGCTTGCGCTCGAGCCGCTCGGTGACCTGCTTCAGCGTGTCCTCGACGGTCGCGCCGGGCCAGGCCGCCTGCACGATCATGGTCTTGATGATGAAGGTCGGGTCCTCGGCGCGGCCGAGCCGGAAATAGGAGGCGAGCCCGGCCAGCACCGCGATGATCATCAGATAGACGGTGATCGAGCGGTTCTTGAGCGCCCATTCCGACAGATTGAAGCCCATCATGGATTGCTTCCGAGCAGGCGGACCTGTTGACCCGGATGCAGCGCCTGGACGCCGGCGGTCACGATGATGTCGCCGTTCTCGAGCCCGTATCCGACCGAGACCTGATTCTGGTCGAAGCGCACCACATCGACGTGGCGCAGCGAGACCGTGTTCTTCTTCGGATCGACGATCCAGACCGACGGCTGCTGGTTCGAGCGCGTCAGCGCGCTTGCCGGAATCTCGAACACCGACGCCGCGGGCAATTCCATGCGGCCGATCACGGTCGCGCCGAGCCGCATCGCCTCCGGCGGATCGGTCAGGCCGACCTTGACCTCGAAGGTGCGCGTCACCGGATTGGCCTGCGGCGCGACTTCGCGCACGCGGCCCTTCGCCGTGACCTTCGGGATCGTCGCTCAGCGTCACGGTGATCTCCGGATCGCTCGGCGCCGCGCGGATCAGTTGCGCCGGCACGTCGAACACGGCGTCGCGGCCGTCCTTGCGGGCGACGCGCGCGATCATCTGGCCGACCTGCACCACCTCGCCGGCGCGCGGGCCGATCGCGGTCACGACGCCGGGCGCATCGGCCTTCAGTTCGGTGAAGCCGACCATGTCCTGCGCGGTCTTGAGCTGGGCCTCGGCGGCCTCGATCTGCGACTCGGCGGTCTGCAGCGCCTGCACCGCCTGGTCGTGATTGACGCGCGTGGTCCAGCCCTGCTTCAGCAGCGTGTCCTGGCGCTCGAAGTGATTGCGCGCCTGTGTCAGTTGCCCCTGCGCGGCGGTGAGATTGGCCTGCGCGGTGCGCAAGCGCATTCTGCTCGTTGACCGGATCGAGCTGCGCGATCACCTGCCCGGGCGCCAGCCGGTCGCCGACATTGGCGTCCATCTTGATCATGCGGCCGGAAATGCGGAAGGCGAGCGAGACTTCGTCCTCGGCGGCGATGCGTCCGGTCAGCGACACCGGGATGCCGGCGTCGCGCCGCTGCACCTTCAGCGCGCGCACGGGACGGATTTCCGGCTCGACCTTTTCCTCCTCGCGCGAGCAGCCGGCGAGCAGCGACGGCAGCACCGCGAGCAGCAAGGCGCCGCAGGCCGCGCGCCGCAAGGGTTTCCGGAGATGGGTAACGGATGGCATGTGGTCAAATCCCCCGAACGCGCGTCAGTCCTGTCGATTGGCTTGCGGCAAGCATCAAACGTGGCAGGAAAAGATGGAACCGCCAATAGCTTGCCCATGCATGACAAGTCGGACGGACCATACTACCGTCCGGCGGAGTGTTAATTTCGCACCGCATCAAAACGATCCGAATACCGAGCCGAGCCCGATCACCACGGCCAGCGCCACGATGGCGCTGACGATCGCGACCATCACGATGTCGAAATAGCTTTCCTTGTGATTGGAGCCGCAGACGGCCATCAGCGTCACCACCGCGCCGTTATGCGGCAGCGAATCGAGCGTGCCGGCGCCGATCACCGCGACACGATGCAGCAGCGCCGGATCGATGCCCTGCTCCGCCGCGAGCCGCATATAGGTCTCGCCCAGCGCATCGAGCGCGATCGACAGACCGCCCGAGGCCGAGCCGGTAAGCGCCGCGAGAATATTGGTCGCGACCGCAAGCGAAACCAGCGGGCCGCCGCCGATCGACAGCACCCATTCGCGCACCACCGCAAAGGCCGGCAATGCCGCGACCACAGCGCCGAAGCCGACCAGGCTTGCGACCGTCACCAGCGGCAGCACCGAGGCATTGGCGCCCGCATCCATGCTTTCGCGGATCGAAGGCAGCTGTCGGAAATTGAGCAGCAGCAGCGCGACGATCCCGGCGGCCAGCGCCACCGCCACAGACCAGACGCCGCCTACCGCCGAGAGCGATGTGCCGCCCCAGCGTTCCTCGGCAAGAAAGGAAAAATCCATTCGCGGCAGCACGACGAATGACATCAGCAGATTGACCAGCACCACCACGACCAGCGGGATGGCGGCAATGGCGGGTGACGGCGCCGTTTCACTATGCTGCCCGTGGCTCAACTCGGCCGGATCGAATTCATGCGAAGCGGTGGCCCGCTCGCGCAGGAATTCCTCCGACATCGCGGCCGCGTCGCCGCCGCGGCTGGCAAAGCCCTCGCCCTTGCGGCGCGCCGCGGCCTCGGCGCGCGAAAGCCACCACATGCCGAATGCCAGCATCACAATGCGAGCCGATGATGCCGAGGCCCGGAGCCGCGAAGGGCGTGGTGCCGAAAAACGGCATCGGGATCGCATTCTGCACCGCAGGCGTGCCCGGCAGCGCAGTCATGGTGAAGGTCATGGAGCCGAGCGCGATCGCCGCCGGCATCAGCCGGCGCGGAATATCGGCGTTGCGGAACAGCGTGATCGCCATCGGTCCGAGCACGAAGAAGGCGACGAATACGTTGACGCCGCCATAGGTGACGATGGCGCCGGCCAGCACCACCGCCAGCACGACGCGCTTGGTGCCGAGCGTCTCGGTCATGCCGCGCGCAATCGCCTGCACCGAGCCGGAATCGTCCATCAGCTTGCCGAACAAGGCGCCGAGCAGAAAGATCGGAAAGAACTGCGCCAGAAACTGCGCGGCACTTCCCATGAAAGTCTGCGTCCAATGCGCGAGCAGCGGCTCGCGCGCAAACATCGCCGCAAGCAGCGCGGATGCCGGCGCGAGCAGCAGCACGCTCCAGCCGCGATAGGCGAAGGCGATCAGGAAGCCGAGAGCGACCAGGATGCCAAGAAGCCCCATCAAATCACCTGCAATTCACCTGACCGTCACATCTGATCGAGCAGGACATCGAGGTCGAATGTCGAACGCTCGCCGATGCCGTCGCCGTTCGCCCTCAGGAATTCGTCCGCCGCCTTGCGGCCCTCGTCGCGAAGCATGGAGAGGAATTCCCACTCCGCATTGAGCTTCGAGGAATAGCCGAGCGTCCCCATGATCTCGTTGCGCACCAGATGCACGCGCATCTGCGCCCAGCGCGCGCCTTCGCTGTCGCCCGAATTGGCGACCTGGCGAAGCAGCGCCATCATGCGCAGTTCCTTCAGCGCAACGGCGTTGAACGAGATTTCGTTCAGCCGGTTGAGAATATCGCGCGCGCTGATCGGCGTGCCGGGGCGCTCCAACGGGTTGATCGGAATCAGGATCGTGTCCTTGGAATCGCATTCGCGAACGAGCGGTGTCAGCGTCGGATTGCCGGAATAGCCGCCGTCCCAGTAAATCTCGCCGTCGATCTCGATCGCCTGAAACATCGTCGGAAGACAGGCCGAGGCCAACAGCACGTCCGGCGTTATCTCGGCATTGCGAAAGACCCGCACCCGTCCGGTCCGCACATTGGTTGCGCTGATGAACAGCTTGATCGGCACGTCCTTGAGACGCTCGAAATTGATGAGCTTCTCCAGGATGCCGCGCAGCGGATTGGAGCCGCGCGGATTGAGATCATAGGGCGAAAACAGCCGCGACATAATGTCCATGGTGACGAAGAGCGGCGAATGATCGAGCGTCCAGCGCCCCATCACCCGGTCGAGAGGGCTGCGCTGAAACGGGCTGAAACGCGCGGCCTCGGAAACGTAGCGCCAATATCGCTCGAGCGCGGCGCGCGCGCCCGCGCGCCGCCTTCGGCAAAGCCGTCGGCCATCACGGCGGCGTTCATGGCGCCGGCGGAGGTGCCCGATATCCCGTCGATCTTGAGCCAAGGCTCTTCGAGCAGGCGATCCAGCACGCCCCAGGTGAAAGCGCCGTGTGCGCCGCCGCCCTGCAGCGCGAAATCGACCAGCACCGGTGCGCGATCGGAAGAAGTCACCAATGAATTACCGCTCATCGCCATGCATCAGTAAGAATGGAATTGCTGCAACCTTTGCGGCGCGCAATCGCGACAGATCGAGAAGAAACAGCCCCACCGATTTCACATGCCGTGAACACTTCACACCCCAACCTTCGGATAGCTGCAATGCAGCACAAGGTCGCGAATGTCACGCGGCGATTTCGCTTTTGTGACATGGGAGGCAAACGCAACTCCGAGCGGCAGCATAGTCTGCGATGGACCGCAGCGCAGCACCAGGATGGTACTTGGATAGCGCGATAGAAGATCGTGATGCATTATTCCAGATCGCATCAAGCGCCATTGCGTGCGGCATGACGCGCGCCTGCGCTCCCTCTTTCGCTGCAGCATTGCGACTGCTATAGGCGAACAACAATTGCTTATATGAATTTTTTTGCGGGGAGAGGCAGGGGAATGGTTGCCCAGCGCGACGACGATGACGCGTCATATATTTCGACCGGTCACCTACCTTCCCCCGAACAAGTCCAGAAACTCGTGCGCGACGCGCATGCGCGCTTCAAGTCCAACGATGAAGGCGAGAATTCGCAGGTCTATCCGGCGCTGGCGCGCGTGCCGCGCGAGCTGTTCGGCATCTGCGTGGTCGGCACCAGCGGCAATGTCTATTCGGTCGGCGAGACCGAGCATGAATTCTCGATCATGAGCGTGTCGAAGCCGTTCATCTTCGCGCTGATCTGCCAGGAGATCGGGCATGAGGAAGCGCGCGCCAAGCTCGGCGCCAACGCCACCGGCTTCGCCTTCAACTCGGTCGCCGGCATCGAGCGCATGCCGGACGGGCGCACCAATCCGATGGTCAATGCCGGCGCGATCGCGACCACGAGTCTCGTGCCCGGCAAGACCGCTCGCCGACAAATGGAAATTCATCCACGACGGGTCTGTCGAAATTCGCCGGCCGCAAGCTGCCGATGAACGAGGAAGTGCTGAAGTCCGCCTCGGAGACCAATTTCCGCAACCGCTGCATCGCGCAATTCCTGCTCAGCGTGAACCGCATCTATTGCGAGCCGATGGAAGCGGTGGACCTCTACACCCGGCAATGCTCGCTGAATGTCAGCGCCAAGGACCTCGCCGTGATGGGCGCAACGCTGGCCGATGGCGGCGTCAACCCGGTCACCAAGGAGCGCGTGGTCGATCCAGCGGTCTGTCACTACGCGCTGGCGGTGATGACCACTGCCGGCCTGTACGAGACCTCCGGCGACTGGCTCTACGACATCGGCCTGCCCGGCAAGAGCGGCATCGGCGGCGGCATCGTCACGGTGTCGCCGGGCAAGGGCGGTCTCGGCACCTTCGCGCCGCCGCTCGACAAGGCCGGCAACAGCGTCAAGGGACAACTGGTCGCGAAATATCTGTCGCAGCGTCTCGGGCATGGACCTGTTCGTCTCGCAGCCGGAAGCCTGAAGCCGGCGCACGTCGCACATAAAGATTCAAGACAGGGGGAACACCACATGGCAACGGCAACCGCAACAGCCGGCCGCAGAGGCCCAGGAATCCTGGGTGCCGATGATCGCCATCGCGCTCGGCCAGATGATCATGTCCTTCAACGTGGCCTCGCTGCCGGTTGCGATGGGCGGCATGGTGCAGAGCTTCAACGTGCCGCCGACGACGGTCGCGACCGGCATCGTGGCCTATTCGATGCTGGTGGCCGGCTTCGTCATGCTCGGCGCCAAGCTCACGCAGCGATTCGGAGCGCTCAACGTATTCCGCGCCGCGGTCGTGGTGTTCGGCGGCGCGCAGGTGCTGATGACGTTCAGCCCGACCGCCAATCTGATGATCACCGCCCAGGCGCTCAGCGGCGCGGCCGGCGCGGTGATCGTGCCGTCGCTGGTGGCGCTGATCGCCGAGAACTACAAGGGCAAGCAGCAGGCGACGGCGTTGGGCGCGCTCGGTTCGGCGCGCGCCGGCGCGGGCGTTCTGGCCTTCGTGATCGGCGGCATTCTCGGCACCTATATCGGCTGGCGCCCGGCCTTCGGCATTCTGATCGTGGTTTCGGCCATCGTTTTTCTGCTGAGCTTCCGGCTCAAGCCCGATCAGGGCCGCCCCGAGGTGCAGATCGATCTGGTCGGCGTCCTGCTGGCGGCGGCGGCGATCATCCTGATCAGCTTCGGCTTCAACAACCTGAACCGCTGGGGCATTGACGCTCGCCGACGCCCGAAGCGCCGTTCAACATCGCGGGCGCTGTCGCCTGCGCCGATCTTCATCGTGGTCGGCATCGTGCTCGGGCAAGCCTTCCTGATGTGGACGCACCGGCGTGCAGGAGGCCGGCAAGACGCCGCTGCTGGCGCTTGAGGTGATCGATTCGCCGCAGGAGCGGGCGGCGGTCTACTGCATGTTCGCGGTCGTCGCGCTGGAAGCGATGCTGAACTTCTCGGTGCCGCTCTACATCCAGATCGTGCAGGGCCGCTCGCCGATCGCGACCGCGATCGCGATGATGCCGTTCAACCTGACGGTGTTCTTCACGGCGATGCTGATCGTGCGGTTCTACACCGAATTCACGCCGCGCCAGATCGGCCGCTACGGCTTCATCCTGTGCACGGTCGCGCTGCTGTGGCTCGCCTGGGTGGTGCGCAACGACTGGAGCGCCGTCCCGGTCCTGTTCGGCCTTGTGGTGTTCGGTATCGGTCAGGGCGCGCTGGTCACGCTGCTGTTCAACGTGCTGGTGACCGCCTCGCCGAAGGAGCTTGCCGGCGACGTCGGCTCGCTGCGCGGCACCACCAACAATCTCGCGGCCGCGGTCGGAACGGCGGTCGCCGGCGCGCTGCTGGTCGGCCTGCTGAGTTCGATCATGCTGACCGCGATCAATGCCAGCCCGAAGCTGACGCCCGAGCTTCAGGCGCAGGTCGATCTCGACAGCATCAACTTCGTCAGCAACGACCGGCTGCAGGAGACGCTGGCCAAGACCACGGCCAGTCCGGCCCAGGTCGCCGAAGCCGTGCGCGTCAACACGCAGTCGCGTCTGCGCGCGCTGAAGATCGGCCTGCTGATCATGGCCGGCATCGCATTGCTTGCGATCTTCCCGGCCGGCTCGCTGCCGAACTACCAGCCGGGCGAAATTCCAAATCCTTCACCGGGAGGGCGGCGCGAGAAATAGTTTTTGCAAACGGATCGCGATGATTTTGGATCGTACCGATCCAAAATCATCGGCGGCGTCGTCGGACGTTATCGTCTCCCGAAAACGCGGCTCTCAGCGGCAATAGCGGTTGGAAACCGGAAAGAATTCGTTGCGGGAGGAGCGCTGCCAGCATCGGCCATTGGACCAGTAGAAGTTGCGCCGCCGGCGCTGCATGTCGCCGACGATTGCGCCAGTGCCCGCGCCGATGGCGCTGCCGATCAGCGCACCGCGGCCGCCGCCGGCAATGCCGCCGATGATCGCGCCGGTCGCGCCACCGAACAGCGCGCCTTGCCCGGCACTCTGCGCCGACGCATCCGACACCGGCAGCACGATCGTGAAAGCAAGAAGCAAGAAAGAATACCCGGCCCGGCGCATTGTATGTCCCTCTCGTGAATGATGCGGCGCTTGTAGGCGGTTTCGAATGCGGTTTCAACTTGCGCCGCATTCGCGTAGTTGCGCCGCATTACGGTTTCGCGGCGGTCGATGCGGTTCCCGGAATACCTTCGCCGATGCGCTGCAGGACATACGGGAAGAACGGATTCGACGACGCTCGCAGCAACGCGTCGAGACTCGCGATCAGCACATTGCGTTCGCCGCGCGGCGCCAGCGTGCCGAGGCTCAGGCCGAAATCCTCCGACTTGTCCGGCGTCATGCCGTAGAGCGCGTCGCTTATCGGAAACGGGATCGCGACATGCGACAGCGAATAGAGCCCGTCGGGATAAGCGAGCCCGACCGGCTGCGAGCGCTCGCCCGCCCCGTTTGCCTCGATGACGCGTTCGACCACATCGCCATGCGCGTCGTCGCGATTGGTGATGATGGTGGTGCGATAGGCCTGCGGGCCGCCCGGCAGAATACGGGTCAGCGCGGTGTCGGCGCTCGACCGCAATAGCGGGCCGAACTTGGCGCTGCGATTGATATCGAACAGCACGAGCTCGCTGCCATTCGCCGGCAGATGCGCATACAGCGCCGAAAGGATCGCGCGGGTCGAGACAGTGAAGTCCATCACCGACTGGAAGGTGAGGATCGGCGGCAGTTCCTTGAGCTTGCCTTCGCGGCCGTAGCGGGCGATCCGCTCCTGCAGCACGCGCGTCAGCCGATGAGTCTGGGTCGCGCCGTTGACCGGGAAGGAATTGTATTTGAACGGATTGAATTCCGGCACCACACCGAGCCAGGCCGCCTTGGCGAAGGCCGGCAGATAGGCGGGCAACGCCGCAAGTCCGGCGAAGCGCGCGAAGCTCGTGATGCCGACCATCGGCGAGATCAGGATCAGCCGGTCGGGGCGATGCAGTTTCGGATCGCCAAGCGAATCGAGCGCATGGATCAAGGCGAGCGCGCCGCCATTGGAGAAGCCGACGAGATGCAGCGGCGCCGCGGCATCGGTCCGGCGTCGCGCCTCGCGCACCGCAAGCCGCGTCGCCGCGACCCACAAATCCCATTCGACATCCGTGAGCGCCGCCGGCACCGTGCCATGCGCGGGCAGCCGCGGAACCACCGCGACGAACCCGCGGTCGCGATAGAAACGCGCGATGTGCCGCTGGCTGTAGGGCGAATCCGTCAGGCCATGCAGCAGCACGACGGCGCCGACCGGCTTGCCATCCGGCTCCAGAATGAAGGAGCGATTGAAGTCCTGCTGAAAGCGCCCCGGATAGACCGGGCTGCCGTCGAAATAGCGGTTGACCGGAACCCGATCGTGCGGCGGCAGCTTCTGGGTGACCTCGCGGCGCAACTCATCGAAGATTGCAGCCTCATGCGCGACATATTGTTTCCAGTCGGCGGCGTCGAGCTTGGCTGCGCTCAATTCCTTCGGAACGAAAGTGTGCCAGGGCTCGAGCGGCAGACCGCGCTGGGTGTCATAGATGCGCACGCCGAGAAACGTCAGAAAAACGAGCGCTATGGCCGAGGCAGCAATCTTGGCGGTCAAGGACGAGCTTTCGAGTCATTTTCACACTGGGAGATATCGACGGAAGCGTCACCATAGGCGGGCCACATGGCAAAGTCGTGTCCAAAGCCGCCTTGCGATCTTGTCGCAATTCCCGCATTGCAGACCCGGCAAGCCATCGGCTATGTAGGCCGAAACGCGCCCGTAGCTCAGCTGGATAGAGCGTTGCCCTCCGAAGGCAAAGGTCAGAGGTTCGAATCCTCTCGGGCGCGCCACTTCTTCGATCGCCGACGGATCACCGGCTCAGAAGATCGCGCGAATGCGGCGGTACGTTCCGGCCGCGATGGCGAGCGCAACCACGATCAGAACGCCTGCAACCGCGAACGTGATCCGCATCCCGGTGGCAACGGCCTTGGGGTCGGCCGCCACGATGTCGGCTGCAGCCGTCGCGAACGCAAACACGGCGCCCATGGCGGAGCTCCGGTGACGAGTCCGAGATTGCGCGACAGGTTGAGCATGCCGGAGACGATGCCACGCTGGTCCGGGCGGACATCGGTCATGACGGCGGTGTTGTTGGCTGTCTGGAACAGCGCATAGCCGAGCGTAATGACGATGATCGAGCCGACATAGCCAGGGATGCCGAGCGTCGTCGGCAGCAAGGATAGCAGGAAGCACCCGGCCGCTATGCCGATCAGCCCAACGATGGTCATGCGTTGTGCGCCAAACCGATCCGCGATACGTCCGGCCGGCACGCCGGTCAGCGCGACCACAAGCGGACCGACCGACAAAACGATCCCGACAGCGGCTGCGTCGAGGCCGAGCGCATGAGCCAGATAGAACGGCCCGACCACCAGTGTCGCCATCAGCACCGTCGAAACCAGCGCGCTTGTTACGAGCCCCGCGCTTAGCCCCGGGTCGCGGAACATTCTCAATCGGATCAGCGGGGACGCGGCCCGCAACTCAACGAGCACGAAGACGACCGCGCCGGAAACCGCGGCCAGCAGCAGGCCGATATTGACCGTACCGAAACTGCCCCGCCCGATCGTCATGGCGAGCGCATAAGCGGCGAGCGTCAACGCCAGCAGCAGCGTGCCGATCGTATCGAAGCCGGCCCGATCCGTCCCGGGCGCGGTCTTCGACGCCTTACGATCGGCCGGCAGGGCGTAATAGGCGAGAACAAGAGTCAAATCCCGATCGGCACGCTGACGAGGAAGATGGCCCGCCAACCGAGGCCTGCGATCAGGACGCCGCCGAGCGACGGACCGAGAGCGGTGCCGATCGCGGACATCGTTCCCAGCAGCCCCATGGCGCCGCCAATTCTATCTTTCGAAACCGTTTCGCCGACAAAGGCCATGGTGCAGGGCCATCATGACGGCCGCGCCTACGCCCTGCGCCGCCCGCGCCGCGATCAGCAGCCAGAGCGTCGGCGCGACGCCGCACAGGACCGACGCCGTTGTGAACAGGAATATCCCGGCCAGCAGCAGCCGTCGGCGGCCGGTGATGTCGCCAAGCCGTCCGGCGCCGACGATCAGGGTGGTGATGGCGAGCAGATAAGCCAGCACGATCCATTGTACTTGCTGGAAGGAAGCGTTGAACGCCTGCGCCAATGCCGGCAATGCAACATTGGCGATGCTGGTACCGAGCGAGGACAGCAACATCGATAGCGCAAGGCCGGCGAGCGCCCACCGAACCGACGGTTTCGCTTCCGAACGTCCGGCGACTGCGTCGCCCGCTTCTGCAATGATCGGCTTTGACATGAAATTGTTTCCTGCGGCTTCGAGAATTGTTGCTGCAAATCTAGCGCTCGGTCTGAGATGGCGGAACATGCACCATTTGCACTTAATTCGTGCGTCTGACGCCATATCATGTGCTACGCTCGATCGATGCCGACGCCCGATCTCAACTTGCTGGTCACGCTTGATGTGCTGCTCGCAGAAGGCAGCGTGGCGCGCGCCGCCAGGCGATTGCGGCTCAGCCCTTCGGCGATGAGCCGGGCCCTGGCGCGATTACGGAAGACGACGGGCGATCCGCTGTTGGTCCGGGCTGGACGCGGCCTCGTTCCCACATCCAGGGCGATCGAGCTGCGCGAACGGGTCGGTCAACTCGTGCAGGACGGACAGGCAGTTCTGCGCCCCACCGAGAAACTCGAACTCAAACAGCTCGTCCGGACCTTCACGCTGCGGACCAGCGACGGCTTTGCGGAAAGTTTTGGACCCAATCTCATTGCTCGCGTCGGCAAGGAGGCTCCCGGCGTTCGGCTGCGCTTCGTGCAGAAACCGGACAGGGATAGCACGCCGCTTCGCGATGGAAGCGTCGATCTGGAAACCGGAATTGTCGGGAAGGCGATCGGTCCGGAGGTGCGTGCGCAGGCCCTGTTCCGGGACCGCTTTATCGGCGTGGTGCGAAAGGGGCACGCGCTGAGCAAGGGAAAAATCACGCCCGCCCGTTATGCGGCCGGCCGGCACATTCTCGTTTCGCGGCGCGGTCTCGACCAGGGACCAATCGATGAAGCCATGATGCCGCTCGCTCTGAAACGAGAGATCGTCACGATCGTCGGTGGCTTCTCGGCCGCGCTGGCTCTCGCGCGGGCTTGCGACCTGATCGCCAGCGTTCCCGAACGACACACCGCAAATCTGCGCACCGGAATGTACAGTTTTCCGCTTCCGATCTCGATGCCGGAGGTTACGGTGTCATTGCTCTGGCACCCGCAACTCGATGCCGATCCCGCACATCGCTGGCTGCGCGGCTGCGTTCGGGATGCTTGCGGACAGTCAATGAAAGAAATGATCTATCGGCGTTAGCGTGCGCCCTCGCCGGTCTGGCCTCGACGAAGCTTGCAATCTTGTCCGCTGACAATATTTCATCCTGGGCGGTCGCAAACCGAGGCTCGACATGAAACGTCCCGACGCCAGCCACCCGATCACCATCGCGCCGGCCAAGCAGCGTGTGCGCGATCACGCATGGCGGCAAGGTGATCGCGGATTCCAGGCGCGCGCTGGCGCTGAAGGAGGCCTCCTATCCGGTCGTGCATTACATCCCGCGCGATGACGTGGATTTCAGCGCGCTGACCCGCACGGCGCATGCGAGCCACTGCCCGTACAAGGGCGATGCCGCCTATTACACATTGGATGCCGGAGGCCGTCGCTCCGACAACGCGATCTGGACCTACGAGACGCCCTATCCCGCCGTCGGCGAGATCGAAGGCTATCTCGCCTTCTATCCGCAGCGCGTCGACAGCATCGAATTGTTGCCGCTAGAGGACTGATTTTACGGCCTTCTGCCGCTTCGCCGCATTAACCCTGCGACCTTGCCATGCGATCTTGCGGCTTGCATTGGCCGCCCGGCACCGCAATGTGGAGAGGCCATGCGATCGCTGACCGACTGCGTGCCCTCCCAAAGCCTCATCGCCCTTGGCCTTGCGGCTTCGCTGTCGTTCCTGCCGCTGTCCGCAACAGGCGCAGACCGGGTTCGACGCGACCTACACGCTTTCGATGGCCGGCATCTCGATCGGCAAACTGAACTGGCGCGCGCAGATCGGTCCAACCGACTACACGATCTCGGCGAGCGGACGCACCAGCGGCATCCTGAGCGTTCTTGTGAACGGCGAGGGAAATGTCTCGCTGAAGGGCACGATGCGCGACGGCCGCTCGCAATCGGCGATCTGGTCGTCGAAAGTCACGAGCCGCGACGAGCTGTCGATCGTGACCATGACTTTCGAGGCCGGCAAGGTTCGCGATCTCACAGGTGATCGAGCCGCCGCCGGAGTCCGACCGCGTCCCGATCATCGAGGCGCACAAGAACAGCGTGATCGATCCGTTGTCGGCCTTCCTTATTCCCGCCGTCGCCGGCGATCCGCTGCAGCCTGCCGCGTGCCGGCGCGATCTGAACATTTTCGACGGACGCAGGCGCTACGACATCGCGCTGACGTTCCGCCGCATCGACAAGGCCACGCCCGAGAAGGGCTATAACGGACCGGCCCTGGTCTGCGCCGCGCGATTGTCGCCGATTTCCGGCCACCGCGCGTCGTCGCCCCTCGTCAAATACCTCGCTCGACGGACGCGACATCGAAGTCTGGTTCGTGCCGGTCGCCGGCACGCCGGTGCTTGCGCCGGTCAGACTCTCGGTTGCCAGCGCCATCGGCAACATGGTGCTGCGCGCCGATCAGTTCGAGACCGCGCCCGCCCTTGCATCCGGCAAATAACCAAGATCAGTGAAGACGCGGCGTCTTCAGGAATGAATGGCGATCGGCGGATTTCACCGTGACCTCGAAGGTCTTGCCCTCGCGCAGCATGGTCAGCGGCACGTCGACGCCGGCATCGCCCATCGACCAGATTTTCCGGAACAGATCGGCAAGGCTGTCCGCGCTCGTGCCATTGATTGCGACCACCACATCGCCGGTCTCGATCTTGGCGCGCTGCGCCGGTCCCTTGTTGGCGAGGCCCATCACCACGAGCTTGTCGTCGGTATCGGCGACATAGAGACCGAGCCATGGCCGCGCCGGGCCCTTGCGGCGCCCGTAGGCGAGCAACTCATCCATCGCCGGCTTCAACAGATCGATCGGGACGATCATGTTGATATCCTTGCCGCCGCTGGCTTCGAGTTGCAGCGAGCCGATGCCGAGCAGATCGCCGCCCGGCTCCGATCAGCGCCGTGCCGCCCCAATTCGGATGCGAGGGCGCGGTGAAGATCGCCTCGTCCACCACATATTCCCAATAGCCGGCGAATTCCTGCTTGCCGACGACCTTGGCGGCGACCGAACGCTTGCGTCCGCCGGCACCGGCAACCACCACCGCGTCGCCGACCTTCACGGCACTGGAATTGCCGAGCGGCAGAACCGGCAGGTCGACCCGCGCCAGCGCCTGAACCAGGCCGAACCCGGTCGCCTGGTCGAAAGCGAGCGCATGTCCCGGCACCGCGCGGCCATCGGCGAGATGCAGCCAGATCTGGTCCGCTTCGGTGATCAGATAGCCGATGGTGAGGATGAGGCCGTCGCTTCGGATCATCACGCCATGGCCGGCGCGCTCGGTGCCGAGCGTCTGCGCCGTGAAGGCATCGGCCGGCATGGTGGCGCGCAAGCCCGACCACCGATTGCAGGGCGCGTTCGAGATCGTAGGAATAGTCTTCGGCTCGGGGCTGCACGGCGGCGGACACTTTCCAGTCGCTGGTCGAGGGCATTCCGCGCTCACTCCTTCTTATTACATCTTTCGCGACGCTCTAGCGCCGGCCGTGCCGGATCTAATGTGGGTGTCCGAACCGGAGACGCCAATGAGCCTTGCCCACACCACTCGAAGCATTCCTGGAGCAGCGTTTCGGCGAGCGGTTGCCGTCGATCCGGCGCTCGAAGGACTGGAACGGATCGAGTCCATCGTCAAACATCGGGTGATGCGGCGTTATTCCGACAAACCGGTCGATCCCGAACTGGTGCGGCTGATCTGCGCCTGCGGCCTCTCCTCGCCGTCCAAGAGCGACCTGCAGCAGCGCGACATCGTGTGGTGGAAAACCCGGCCTCACGCAAGGCGATCGCCGACCTGATCCCGGACATGCCGTGGATCGGCAAGGCGCCCTGCTTTCTGGTCTTCCTCGCCAACGGGCGCACGGCTGCCGGCGCTTGTCGCGGCTGCGCGGGCAAGGCGTTCGCCAACGACCATTTCGATCTGCTGTTCAACGCCGTGACCGATGCCGCGATGGCGCTTGTCGACCTGCATCGTCGCCGCGGAAGCGCTCGGGCTCGGCACCTGCCCGATCAGCGTCATCCGCGACCATGCCGCCCGGATCGGCGAATTGCTGGCGCTTGCCGGAGCAGGTGATCCCGCTCGCCGGGCTCTGCATCGGCTGGCCGTCGGATCAGGGACAGACTCTCGCCGCGGCTGCCGCTCGCCATGACCCTGCACCATGACCGCTACGACGAAAGCGGCTGGGTCGAGCAGCTCGACGGCTATGACCGAAGGCGCGAGGCGCATCGCCCCCTTCCGGGAACAGCGCGACCCGGACCGTTTCGGGGTCGCCCCGCATTATGGCTGGTCGGAGGACAAGGCCCGCCAATATGCGGTGCCGCAACGGGCCGATTTCGGGGCCTATGTGCGCCGAATGGGCTTTTCGACGGACTGACAACCCCCACCAAGGATCACTTTTTTGTACGAAAGCCGGACTTTTACGCCGCCTTCATGCTGCCTAATCTATCTCGGATAGGGTTAGTGAAGGCTTAGGGTCGGCCGAGGGGATGAATAAGCACATGCGGCGTCTGGTTTTGCTGTCATCGCTGGCGGGTGCCGGGCTTGGCATCGGTCTCGCCTCCGCCCAAGCCCAATATATCCTATCCGCCCGGGGGGTATCGCGGCGTCGAGCGCGACGGCGTCATGACGATCGCCCCGGATGACGACGACGACGACCGGCCGCCCGTTCGCAGCGCCGCGCCCTGTGACCCGTCGGTCGACGCGCTACGACTGCCGCCGGCTTTCCGAGTCGCGACAGCGCGCTGATCCGCGCGGCCGCCAGCCGGGCAGCCGCGACCGCTATAGCCGGCCGGCCTATGGCGCGATGCCGCCCTACAATGAGCCCTATGTGCCGAGTCCGTATGCTCCGCCGCCGCCTCCCGGCTATGCGCCGCCTCCGGGCTACGCAGCGCCTCCTGGCTACGCGCCGGCGCCCGGCCCCTATGCGGTGAACCCGCCGGAGAGCCGGCCCGACGTTCCGCGCCCGCCGCAGGCGATCGGGGCTCCGGCCAATGTCGCGCCCGGCGCGGTAGCCCCCGGCACCATCGCAGGTCTGCCGCCGGAAGATCAGCCGGAAGTCGGCCAGCCGAAGCAGCTCAAGCCGCAATTCGGCGCCAGGTCGTCCCTTATCAGACCAAGCAGCCGGCCGGCACCATCGTCATCGATACGCCGAGCACCTTCCTGTATTTCGTGAATGGCGACGGCACCGCGATCCGCTACGGCATCGGCGTCGGCCGCGACGGCTTCACCTGGGCCGGCACCGAAAAGATCACCCGCATGGCGGAATGGCCGGACTGGCATCCGCCGGCGGAAATGATCGAGCGTCAGCCCTATCTGCCGCGCTTCATGGCGGGCGGCGAAAGCAACCCGCTCGGCGCGCGCGCGCTCTATCTCGGCAAGACGATCTATCGCGTGCACGGAACCAATCAGCCTTCGACGATCGGCAGCTTCGTGTCGTCGGGCTGCATCCGCATGCTCAATGAGGACGTCGAGGACCTGTATACGCGGGTGAAGGTCGGCACCAAGGTCGTCGTGCTGGGCGACGGCAAGGGCCCGCCTCCGTCCGCGTCCGCCGCCCGATAACCTGAAGAGCTTGTGCAAATCGTGGCCGCCGGACAACTCCGGCGGCTTTTTGCTTTTCCGGCCCGCGCCTTACCAAATCTCCGCATGACTGGATTGTGCGAATCAGAAAGATTCGTGCGCTGAGATCGGCGACGCTTTGTCTGCGACGCGCAGCAATCGCTGATACGGCGCTACGGACGCCGGGATGCCGGCTCTCTTGCTCCCCTCGTGTGATGTGTACCTGGCCCCGGTCGGGCTGTTGAAAGATTCTGCGGCAGGACTCGCGCAATGCTCCCCGATCTTCGGGTCGTCACCATCGCCGTAATCTCGACGTTCCTGTTCGCAGTGAGTGTCGGCTTCTACACGTCGTCGCGGCTGGTGAACGAGCGCAAGCCGCGGCCGGATTCGCTGGCCGCGATCGAGGATCATCCGCTCAATCGCATTGCGCTGAACTGGCCGGAGCCGGTGCAGCCGCAATCGAACTCGCTTGACCTCGATTTTGCGGTCAGCGCGAAAGTGCTGCGCAATCCGGTTCGCGACGTGAGCGACGACCAGGTCGCTGCTCCCGCGCCGGAGCCCAAAGTCGCCGCCGCGCCCGCCAGCTGCGATTCAGAACGAGCGCCCCCGAAGCGTCCGGTCGCGGAAGCACCGAAGATCGAAGCGCCCGACGGAAGCTCCAAACCGGAAATGCCCAAGCCGGAGGTCGCGCAGACTCGAAACTCCGAAAGATCGAGCACCGTGACGGCACCGCCTGCCCCCGCTGCGCCGCAGGCCAAGCCCGACGAGGAAGTCCCGACCGCGAGCATCATCGAGGCGCCTCGCGTCAACCTGAACCCGCCCGGCGATGGCGCGAAGCAAGCGCCGGAACCCGCAGCGGAACCGCCGGCCAGTGAATATCGCCAGCCGTCCAGGCCCGGATGCAGTCGGAGGCCCAGCCTGAAACCGGCATACAGGAGGCTGTTCCGACGATCAAGCCAGCCAGCGCGAAACCGGCGGCGAAGAAGGCCGCGAAGAAGAAGGCCAAGAAGACGGCAAAGGCTGCGCCCCGGCCGCGCCCGCGCATCGTCGCCCCGACGTCGCCAGCGAATTCCCTCTTCCCGTTCTTCGGCGCTGCCACGATGATCTGAGCCGTCTGGCGTTTGCGAATTTGCGGCTTACATCGGAGAACTCCTTCCGCAGCCGTGAACCTCGCCGACAATGACGCCGCCTCTCCATTCTCGATCTTTCGCCGGTCCCGGCCGGCGGCTCCGCCGCGCAATCGCTGCGCAACTCGCTCGACCTTGCGCGCCATGCCGACGGGCTCGGCTACACGCGCTACTGGCTCGCCGAGCACCACAATCTCGCGAATATCGCGAGTTCCGCGCCCGACATCATGATCGGTCAGATCGCCGCGCTGACGAAGCAATATGCGGATCGGTTCCGGCGGCGTGATGCTGCCGAACCATGCGCCGCTGATGGTCGCCGAGCGCTTCAAGGTGCTGGAAGCGCTGTATCCCGGACGCATCGATCTCGGCATCGGGCGCGCGCCCGGCACCGATCATGTCACCTCGGTCGCGCTGCGGCGCCGGCAGGACATCGCCGACGACGACGACTTTCTCGACCGCTTCCAGGAATTGCTGCTGTTCGAGAATAACGGCTATCCGACGGACCATCCGTTCCGCAACGTGCATGCGATGCCGAACGACGTCGCGCTGCCGCCGATCTTCCTGCTCGGCTCGAGCGACTATTCGCGCGCAGCTCGCCGCCCAGATCGGCGCCGGCTTTTCCTTCGCGCATCATTTCTCGGGGCTCGATCCGGTCGCACGCGATGCGGCTCTATCGCGAGAAATTCCAGCCCTCGCAGTTTCTGCAGAAGCCCTATGCGATCCTCGCGGCCGCCGCGGTGGTCGCGGACACCGACGACGAAGCCGACCGGCTCGCCTCCACCATCGATCTGAATTTCGTCGCGCCGCGCCAAGGGCGTCTATGCGCCGCTGGAAAGCCCGGAAGTGGCGCTCGCCTATGACTATTCAGTCCGGTCGATCGCGAGCGCATTCGCAAGAACCGCGAACGGCTGTTCGTCGGCTCGCCGGCGACCGTGCGCGAGCGACTCGGCAAGCTGATCGCCGACACGCAGGCCGACGAGGCGATGATCACCACCATGATCTACGATCACGAGGCGCGCAAACGCTCCTACACGCTGCTGGCGGAGGCTTTCTCTGCTGGCCGCGCCCCATGCTAGACCGCACGCGCAAACCGCGGCCTTGTAGCTTCAAGGGAGACTATCTTGGGCAAGCATTTCTCGCTCACCACCAGCGACAGCCATACGCTCGGCGCCTATCGCGCCGATCCTGCCGGCAAGCCGAAAGGCGCGATGGTGGTCGCGCAGGAGATCTTCGGCGTCAACAGCCATATCCGCAATGTCTGCGACCGCCTCGCGGCGCAGGGTTATGTCGCGGTGGCGCCGGCACTGTTCGATCGCTTCGTGCGCGATTTCGAGTCCGGCTATTCGGCCGACGAAGTCGCGCATGCGCGCTCGTATCTGGGCAAGATCGACTGGCCGAAAATGCTGCTCGATATTCAGGCCGGCATCGACGAGGTGAAAGCGGCCGGTCCGGTCGGCGTGATCGGCTTCTGCATGGGCGGCAGCGCGGCCTTTCTCGCCGCGACGCGGCTGTCCGGCGTTTCCGCCGCGGTCGCCTATTATGGCGGGCAGATCGTCAAGTTCGCCGACGAGAAGCCGAAATGCCCGGTGCAGATGCATTTCGGCGAAACCGACGCCAGCATTCCGATGTCGGATGTCGAGATCATCAAGGAAAAGCGCAAGGACTGCGAAATCTACACCTATCCCGCCGGTCACGGCTTCTATTGCGACGAGCGCGCCAGCTTCAACGACGCGTCCGCCAAGCTCGCCTGGCAGCGCACGATCGATTTTCTTGCAAAGAATATGAAGTAGCCGTCGCGGATTGCCGCCGGCACGGCGCCGACTTCGATCTGTCACATTCAGATCGGCGCGGCCTGCGGTTGTGAATAGCCGGCGATTCAAGACGGACAAGCTTGCGGAGCTTCCGCAGGCTGGCTATCCGTTGTCGCGCTTGTTCCTCTATCCTCAAGGAAACATTAGCGATGAAATCCGTATTCACGTCGCGCTGGCTCCAGCGCGCTATCTGCGGCGCTGCCGTCATGTTTGCAGCTCCGATTGCTTCCGCTCAAACGCCGCCCAATCTCGTCGGCACCTGGAAGGGCAAGGCCGAGGCCGTCTTTATCGGCCCAACGCCCTATCGGACGCCAACGGGACCGGCCCCAATTTCGGCGACGCAATGGAATACACCTACGTCATCAAGGAGCAGAAGGGCACTCGCTTCACCGGCGAACTGAGCGGCAAGATCACCGAGACGATCATCGGCACGCTGCGTCCGCCGGAATTCCGAAGCGGCATCATTCTCGACAACGACGGCGTAGCCGACTTCACGATACGCGACGCCAAGACCATGGACGTCTGCTACCGGCACATCAATATGACCAGCAAGGTCGTCGCCTGCTTCACGCTTGAGAAGCAGCCCTGAAAGTCTGACGTGTTCGGCAGAGCGACGGTCGGGCGCCGGATCAGAACCAGCGTTCGCGCACGGTGATGGTGTCGCCCGGCCGCATCGGGAAATCGGGCGGCACCTTCCCGCGCATGGTTTCGCCGTTGTAGCTGCGCCCGATCAGGACGTCGGACTTGTTGGCGCGCGGCGCGAAGCCGCCCGCGATCGCCACCGCGGCCTCCACCGTCATGTTCGGGACATACGGATATTGGCCGGGAGCGTTGACCTCGCCCAGAATGAAGAACGGGCGATAGGCCTCGACCTCGACCGACACATGCGGATTGCGGATATAACCGTTGCGCAGCCGCTCGGCGATCCGCCGCGCGAGTTCCGCGGTGGTGAGCCCGCGCGCGGGCACACTGCCGATCAGCGTGATCGAGACATAGCCCGCGGCGTCGACGATATAGGAATTGGTCAGCCCTTCCTGGCCGAATACCTGGATGCGCAGCCGATCGCCGGCATCGAGCTGATAGGGCGTGTCATAGCCGGTGACGCCGGGCGCCGGTGCATAGGGACCGCCCGCGGACACTGCGACCACCGGCGCCGCGGCGACGGCAACCGGCGGAAGCTGTGACTGTTCGATGCCGACGGCGGGGCCCTGCACATAGGCCTGACGCTGCGCGCAAGCCGACAAAGCCGACGCAACCAGCAATAACAAGGTCAGGCGGCTGAGGCTGGCCGTGGGCCGCATCGGCGAATCCGGGCGAAAAATGTCCAGCCCGATTAACGCCTTGGATGGTTAACAAAGTCTCACCGCGGCCGCTGGCGCGGCCTATTTCCAGGCTTCCTTTGCCATCAGCTTGCGTTTGGAAGCCGGCATCTCCTCGGGCGGTTTCGACTTTTCCGAAATCCGGTCGGAAATCGCCGCGACCAGCATCGAGCACAGGAACACCAGATGGATGCCCGCCATCCACCACAGCTTCTTGTCGTCATAGCTTTGGACGTTCATGAAGGCCTTCAGCACCTGGATCGCCGAGATCGCGACGATCGAGGACAAGAGCTTCATCTTCAGGCCGCCGAAATCGACCTTGGTCATCCATTCCGGACGGTCGTGCGAATTCCACATCGAAGCGCGAGACGAAATTTTCGTAGCCGGAGAAGATCACGATCAGCACGAGATTGCCGACCAGCACGACGTCGATCAGCGCGAGAATGCCGAGAATGACATCGGACTCGGTCGCGTGCCGGGATGATGCAGGATGAACTCGACAAGCTGCCGGATGAAATGGATCAGCAGCCCGAACAGGCCGATCACCAGCCCGACATAGAACGGCGCCAGCAGCCAGCGGCTCTGGAACAGCGTCCCTTCGAGAATATTTTCGATCCGTCGCATGGCACCCTCGCTGCGCGTCAGATGACACTATCGCAGCATGTCGCGCAACGGGTGCAGTCTGCGGCGCGGCCGCGCATGAAACAGGCGGCGTGGGCGACCCGCCGCCTTGCCGGACGATGCCCGCGGTTTCTAGGCGTGCGCCGCGACGCCGGTCCCGATCGGGCAGCTCACGCCGGTGCCGCCGAGCCCGCAATAGCCGGTCGGATTCTTCGCCAGATATTGCTGGTGATAATCCTCGGCGAAATAGAATTCCGGCGCGTCGACGATCTCGGTGGTGATGGCGCCGTATCGCTTGTCGGCGAGCGCCTTCTCGTACATCGCCTTCGACTCCTCGGCGGCCTTGCGCTGGGCTTCGTCGAACACGTAGATGCCGGAACGGTATTGCGTGCCGACGTCGTTGCCCTGTCGCATGCCCTGGGTCGGGTCGTGGTTCTCCCAGAACGTGCGCAGCAAGTTCCTCGTAGGAAATCTTCTTCGGATCGAACACCACCAGCACCACCTCGTTGTGGCCGGTGCGGCCGGAACAGACTTCCTCGTAGGTCGGGTTCGGCGTGTGGCCGCCGGCATAGCCGACCGCGGTCACGAAAATGCCGTCGCCGAGTTCCCAGAATTTCCGCTCCGCGCCCCAGAAGCAGCCCAATCCGAAGACAGCCTTCTGGGCACCCTCGGGGTAGGGACCCTTGAGCGGGTTGCCGTTGACGAAATGGGTCCTTGCGGTGGGAATGGCGGCCGGGCGGCCCGGCAACGCGTCGGCCTTGGCCGGAATGGTCAGCGATTTCTTGAACGTGAACATGGAAGGATCTCCCAATTCTTCTCGCATTTCTTGGCCCTAATATATGGTCTCGGCGGGCTTTCGCGCATCGGCCCGGCCGATCACGTCTCGGACCAGCCTGCGGCGGTTGCGCGCGGCAGGCTTCGGCTTCCCCTCGCTGTTCGCAGACCCTATGCTTGCCCTCGATTCACCCGGCCGGACCGCCGGGCAGACCAGGAGATGCCATGAGACCTCAAGTCGTCCGCGCTGGCGCTCGCGGCGTTTTTGTTCGCGAGCCCGCTTGCCGCCCAGCAGACACCCCCGCCGCCCTATGGCGCGCCGATCAGCCTCGAAATGGCGAAGAAAGTGGTCGCGGCGGCCGAAGCGGAGGCGGTCAAAAACAACTGGGCGGTGGCGATCGCGGTGATCGACAGCGGCGGGCACCTCGTCATGCTGCAGAAGCTCGACAACACCCAACTGGTCTCGATCCGCGTGTCCGAAACCAAGGCCAAGACCGCGCTCGGCTTCAGGCTTCCGACCAAGATGCTGGAGGACGCGGTAGCCGCCGGCGGCTCCGGCACGCGGCTGCTCGCGTTGCAGGATATCGCGCCCTTCGAGGGCGGCTTTCCGATCATCGTCGATGGCAAGATCATCGGCGCCATCGGGGTTGCGGGCGTGTTCTCGCCGCAGGACGCGCAGGTTGCGCGCGCGGGCCTGGCGGCGATCGGCAATCCGAGCCGCTAACGTTCGTCCGGCTCGACATTTCCGACAGCCGGCACCCGCTTCCGGGATCATGCCCTAGCGGGCGTAGCCGATCAGCGGCTTGCGCCTGCGCCCCAGCAGGATGAACAACGTCCCGATAATGCCGAAGACCAGCCATGACGGCTGATCCAGGACGGTCGTGATCACCGGATCCCAGACCTGCGCCGGCAGGCTCGCCTGCACCTTGGCCTGCGCCGCCTGCATGCTCGAGGCGTGGATGTCGGTCCAGAGCTGGCCGAGCTTGTAGATGTAGATGCGGCTGTCGGCGATGGACTTGGCGCCGTCATACATCAGCAGAATGAAGCCGGCGGCGAGGAAAATGACGCCAATCAAACGAAAAAGCGAACGGATCATGACGGGTCACGGGTCCCAAGGAATCGAAGCGTTCAGCGGAAACGGGGATGTGGAAGTCGATACCTGTCCCGGCACGCCGGTTCAACAGAATTGGACGCGATCGACCATATTCCGGTTCATCCCTTGAGCAGGGCGCAATTGTTCCGCTAACGTTGCCCGCCGGCGGGATCCCGCCCAAAAAAGTTTTAACTCCAAGGAGTTGCAATGCCCGGCAAGCCGTCGGACCGCGCCAAGCGGCCTCATTTCACCGATCAGGAAGCGCTGCTGTTCCATTCCGAGGGCCGTCCCGGCAAGCTCGAGGTCATCGCCACCAAGCCGATGGCGACCCAGCGCGACCTGTCGCTCGCCTATTCGCCGGGCGTCGCGGTGCCGGTGCTGGCGATCGCCGAGGATGCGAGCCGCGCCTACGACTACACCACCAAGGGCAATTTCGTCGCCGTCATCACCAACGGCACCGCCATCCTCGGCCTCGGCAATCGCGGCGCGCTGGCGGCCAAGCCGGTGATGGAAGGCAAGGCGGTGCTGTTCAAGCGCTTCGCCGACGTCGATTCCATCGATCTCGAGGTCTCGACCGAGGACCCGGACGAATTCATCAATTGCGTCAAGTTTCTGGGCCAGAGCTGGGGCGGCATCAATCTCGAAGACATCAAGGCGCCGGAATGCTTCATCATCGAGCAGCGGCTGCGCGAACTGCTCGACATCCCGGTCTTCCACGACGACCAGCACGGCACCGCCATCATCGCCGCCGCCGGCCTGATCAACGCGCTGCACCTGACCGGACGCGACATCAAGACCACCAAGCTCGTCTGCAACGGCGCCGGCGCCGCCGGCATCGCCTGCCTCGAACTGCTGCGAGGCGATCGGCTTTCCGAAGGAAAACCTGATCCTGTGCGACACCAAGGGCGTGATCTATCAGGGCCGCACCGAGGGCATGAACCAGTGGAAGTCGGCGCATGCGGTGAAGACCGAGGCGCGCACGCTGGCGGAGGCGCTGGAGGGCGCCGACGTGTTCTTCGGCCTGTCGGCCAAGGGCGCGGTGACCAAGGACATGGTCAAGTCGATGGCCGACAAGCCGATCATCTTCGCCATGGCCAATCCCGATCCGGAAATCACCGCCGAGGAGGTCGCGGAGGTGCGCGACGACGCCATCATGGCGACCGGCCGCTCCGACTATCCGAACCAGATCAACAACGTGCTCGGCTTCCCCTACATCTTCCGCGGCGCGCTCGACGTGCGCGCCACCACCATCAACATGGAAATGAAGATCGCCGCCGCGCACGCGCTGGCCGAGCTCGCGCGCGAGGACGTGCCGGACGAGGTCGCCGCGGCCTATGGCGCGCGGCCGAAATTCGGGCCCGAATACATCATCCCGGTGCCGTTCGATCCGCGCCTGATCTCGTTCGTGCCGCCGGCGGTCGCCAAGGCCGCGATGGAGACCGGCGTCGCGCGCAAGCCGATCGTCGACATGGATGCCTATCGCCAGCAATTGCGCACCCGGCGCGATCCGGTCGCGGGCGTGCTGCAGCGGGTCTTCGAGCGGCTGCGCCGCTCGCCGAAGCGGGTCGTGTTCGCCGAAGGCGAAGAGGAGCAGGTGATCCGCGGCGCCGCGAGCTTCGTCACATCAGGGGCTCGGCACCGCGCTCCTGGTCGGGCGCGAGGATCGCGTGCACGAGCAGCGCGCCGAAGATCTCGGCGTCGAGCTCGGCGACAACATCGAGATCGTCAATGCCGCGGCTGTCGCAGCGCAACACCGACTATGCGAGCTATCTCTACGAGCGGCTGCAGCGCAAGGGCTATCCTGTTCCGCGACTGCCAGCGGCTGGTCAACCAGGACCGCAACCACTTCGCCGCCTGCATGGTGGCGCTCGGCGATGCCGACGCGATGGTGACCGGCGTCACCCGCAATTTCTCGGTCGCGCTCGAGGACGTGCGCCGCTGCATCGACCCCAAGCCCGGCCATCGCGTCATCGGCGTCTCGCTCGTGCTCGCGCGGCGGCCGCACCGTGATCGTCGCCGACACCGCGGTCACCGAAATGCCGAATGCCGAGGATCTCGCCGACATCGCGGTCGAGGTGGCAGGCGTGGCGCGCCGGCTCGGCTACGAGCCGCGGCTCGCGTTGCTCGCCTTCTCCACCTTCGGCCATCCGCCCGGCGAGCGCGCCGCGCATGTGCAGGAGGCGGTGAAGACTGCTCGATCAGCGGCGCGTCGATTTCGAGTATGACGGCGAGATGGCGGCCGACGTCGCGCTCAATCCGGAAATCGCAGGCGGCCTATCCGTTCTGCCGGCTGACCGGGCCCGGCCAACGTGCTGGTGATGCCGGCCTTTCACTCGGCCTCGATCTCGACCAAGCTGCTGCAGGAACTCGGCGGCGCGACCGTGATCGGGCCGATCCTGGTCGGGCTCGACCGGCCGGTGCAGATCGTGCCGCTCGGCGCCAAGGACACCAATCTCGTCAACATGGCGGCGCTCGCGGCGTTCAATGTCAGCGGCTGACGGCGCTTGACTGCGCGCGCCGCTTCGACGGTGTCAGTGCTCTGACGCCGGGAAACCATTCGACGTGGCTGTCGCCGGTGCGGCCGTAATAGACTGCGCGGCGGCCGGCGATCGAAACGTGATAGCCGACGCAGCCCGCGGCCAGCACGCGCTCGCAGAAGGTCTTGTACGGAATGGCGCCGGCCTGAATGGCCCGGACCGCCGCCTCGACACCCGTCGCCGAGAAAGACAGGGCCGGCGTCACGTTGACCGCTTTATTGGACACGGTTTCGGATTCACCGTTCGGCAGATAGAAGGTCTTCTCGGAGCGCACCAGATCGGCGTGATAGCGCTCGACACCGGCCTCGATCAGCTTGCCGACGATCGACCGGGAAACTTTCTCGGTTCTCGTCCGAGGCGCGGCTGCATTCGTGGACCACATTTCTGACATTGGCATCCATCGTTGATTCCTTTCTGTGGTTTCAATCGACCGGCACTGTGCTGAGGCCGTGGCGGCGCACGATTTCGCGCATCGCACGCTCGATCTGCTGGCGCTCCGACCGGCTTTAGATGCCCGAAGAATTCCTTGTCGTTCTGATCCGCCAGCGCTGCGAGCCGCGGAACCAGCGCGCGGCCCTTGGCGCTGAGCGTCACCGTCTGGAAGCGGCGATCCGTTCGTTGGTCGTGCGCGTCAGCAGCGACTTCGCCTCCAGGCGATCCATGATCTTCGACACCGCGCCGCGCGTCATTCCGATCTTCCTGGCACAGCTCGCTCGGAACCAGCGGGTCGCTGTCAACAGTTCGCGCAGCACCACCCATTCGGCGACGCTGACGTCGATTGCCGCGAGCTTGCGGCCGAAGCTTTGCGAGACCTGGTTCGAGACGAAGCGCAGCCAATAGCCGAGATGCGCTTCCAGCGGGCTTGCCGCTCCGCCCCTTGCCGACTTCATGGCTCGCCTCCATTGGTTTCCATGGAAACTATAGCCGAATAGTTTCCATGTCAATTAATTTCGACGCCGGATTTTTGCTTCGCCCGCCGCCGCTCGCGCGCTACAAGAGCCGCCGGATCCCAGGGAGAGAACCGTGACCGACCGGACCTTGCGCGGCGTCATCGCCGCGGTCGCCACCATCATCGACGCCAAGGGCGCGCCCGACCCTGTGCGCTCGCTCAAGCTCGCGCGCTATCTGCTCGACAATGGCTGCGACGGCCTGAACGTGCTCGGCACCACCGGCGAGGCGACATCGTTCTCGCGCGAGGAGCGCATGGGCCTGATGAGCGCCTATCGCGAACAGGGCTTGCCCGATGCAGCGGCTGATGGTCGGCACCGGCGCCGCCGCGGTTGTCGGACGCCATCGCGCTCACCCGTCATGCCGCCGATCTCGGCTTTGCCGGCGCGCTGGTGCTGCCGCCCTTCTACTACAAGGGTGTCCCCGATGACGGGCTTGCCGCCTATATCGATGCGATCGTGAAGGCGACCGCCGACAAGCCGGTGCCGCTCTATCTCTATCACTTCCCGGCCCAGTCGGGCCTGCCGTGGCATATCGCCTTGATCAAGCGGCTGCGTGACGCGCATGGCGGGCGCATCGTGGGCCTGAAGGATTCCTCCGGCGACATGGCCTATGCGCGCGAGGCAACCAAGATCGCGCCCGACTTCGACGTCTTCCCCTCCACCGAGGCGGCGCTGATCGAGGCGCGCGGCGGGGCCTTTGCCGGCTGCATTTCGGCGACCGCGAATTGCAATGCCGACCTCTGCGCCCGCGCCTGGGGCTCGGGCGACACCTCCGCCCATGAAAAGGCGGTTGCCATCCGCTCGCTGTTCGACGGCAAGCCGCTGGTCGCAGGCATCAAGGCGCTGCTGGCCCATATCCATGGCGATCCGGCGCTCGCCGCCATGAAACCGCCGCTGGCGCCCCCTTCGGCCGCCGACAAGGCCGCCATCCTTGCCGGATATGACGCCGTGCGGGCCAGAAAGGTCGCCTGACCGGGCGCTTTCCTTCGTTGACGGGCCCTGTTCCCGCCACTATAACCCCGGCCAATTGAGGCGGCGGCTATCCGCCGCCTCTCTCTTTTCATGAACATCGTCCGGCGCCCAATCTTTGCGGCCCGGACCATTCGCCATAGAGGGTTCCATGGCCAATACGAAATCGGCCAAGAAGAAAACGCGCGTGATCGCGCGCCGCACCAAGATCAACCAGCATCGCCGCTCGCTGATGCGCGGCCATGTTCGCAAGGTCGAGGAAGCGATCGCTTCCGGCGATCGTGCCGCGGCACTCGCCGCCTTGCAGGCGGCCCAGCCGCAGATGATGCGCGCAAGCCAGAAGGGCATCGTTCACAAGAAGACGGCGAGCCGCAAGGTATCTCGCCTGACCCACCGGATCGCCAAGCTCGCGAAGTGATGCGGGCGTTCGGTCCAGGCGTTTCGAGAACCCGGCTTCGGCCGGGTTTTTTGTTTTTGGGCGCATTGTCGCGGTATCTTGAGACGTCATCGGCAGCTGCTCGTCGCGACGGTCGACATTGACCGCACGCCTGCGCTAGCTTGAATTTCGGACAAGAAAAGCGCCGGAAAAATAATGCGTTAGCGACAAAGCGCGGCGGGGACTTTCAATTTCATCCGGCAGCGCCGAAAAAACGAGCGTGCGCTGCGGCCGCGACAGAAAAACCGCGGAGGCGAAGAAACCGCGCCACACCCAAAGAAAGCGTACGCCGATTCAAGACGTTGTGATGACGGACATGCGAAATAGGCTGTCTTTTCGGCCACAACCGGGCCCTTCTCGCGAGCGCTGAAGACAAACACGTTGCAGTTTGGGAGAGCGCGTGTATCTTCAAAACACCGCCGCGAATGCAGCGGCGACCTTCAGTAAATGGTCTGTTTTGAAACTCATTGAAGATGAGAACGGGTGAAATGCGTCTGGATTTCTCATCTTCATGCATGCACGGGCGACGGCGGACTGAACTTTAGGTTTCACAACTGCTGAACTTTGCGACGCTGCGTATTTGTATTGGCATCGCTAGGAACGCTCCCGAACTTCAACCTCTAGAAATAAACGGTCCACCGCGTGAGGCGCGCGGATGGAAGGGGGAGTTATGACGACGGGTCTGATGCAATTCGTTCATGGCGGTGAGCCGCTGCGGATGACGCTCCGAGACATCCATCAATCTCTACGCTGCGGAAAGAAGATCGCTCGGCTTGCGCCGGGCGTGGCGGACCGACCGCAGCGCGCAATGATCGCAACCGGCACGCTCGGCGCTGCATCTCCTCCGATAAGTCGATAGCGATTGCGCCCGTTTGCGAGTTCGGGCGGCTTTCAGGCGAAGCCTGATCGCAATCCGGCAGAGGACCAATTCCCTGCAATCCAGGCGGACGGGCCGGCAATCGGTTCGGGGCGTCGACAGGCCCCGGAATTCACCCTGATTTTTCGACATTCGGGAAGAGGCGACCGAAATGACGAATGTGGAGCAAGAGCGATGGTCCCGCGTGAAGGGCCGGCTCAAGGCTGAAGTTGGCGAAGATATTTTCTCAAGCTGGTTCGCGCGGATGGACCTGGAATCGCTGGAGAAGGACACGGCAAAACTGTCGGTCCCGACGCGGTTCCTGAAGACCTGGATCCAGTCTCATTACGGCGATCGCGTGCTGCGTTGCTGGCAGGCGGAAGAGCGCGGCGTGCAGCGCATCGAGCTCACGGTCCGCTCGGCGGCGATCCGGTTGCCCGCGGCGAAGACACGCGCGGAAGAGCCGAGCGAAGCGCCGCGCGAATACCGCACCGAAAAGATCGAACGGCGTGGAAGCGCGCATTGCGACCTCGGCGACCATGCCGGTGTCGGCCGCGCACGAGGCATCGGGCGGCTCGCCGCTCGACTCGCGCCTGACCTTCGATACCTTCGTGATCGGCCGCTCGAACACGCTCACGCATGCCGCCGCCAAGCAGGTCGCAAGCGCGCGCCGCGGCGATCTCGTGATGTTCAATCCGCTCTACATCCATGCCGGCGTCGGCCTGGGCAAGACGCATCTGCTGCAGGCGATCACCTGGGCCGGCAATGCCAATGGCGACCGCAAGGTGCTCTATCTCACCGCCGAGCGCTTCATGTATGGCTTCGTGTCGGCGCTCCGGAACCAGAATGCGATCGCCTACAAGGAGGCCCTGCGCGGCATCGACGTGCTGGTCATCGACGATCTGCAATTCCTTACCGGCAAGAACATGCAGGCGGAATTCTGCCACACGCTGAACGCGCTGATCGATGCCGGCCGTCAGGTGATCATCGCCGCCGACCGGCCGCCGGCCGATCTCGAGACGCTCGACGACCGCGTGCGTTCGCGGCTTGCCGGCGGGCTCGTGGTCGAGATGGGTCCGCTCGGCGAAGAACTGCGGTTCGAAATCCTGAAAAACCGCATCAACGCGGCGCGCGCGCATCATCCGGGCTTCGAAGTGCCGGAAACCGTGCGTGTCCTATATCTCCAAGTCGATCACGCATAACGGCCGCGACCTCGAAGGCGCGCTCAACCGCCTGCTGGCGCTGAGCAAGCTCACCGGCGCAGCCGGTGACGATGGAAGTGGCCGAGCGCGAGGTGAAGGACCTGATCCGGCCGCAGGAGCCGAAGCGGGTCAAGATCGAAGACATCCAACGGGTGGTAGCTCGGCAATACAATGTCAGCCGCTCGGACCTGCTTGTCGTCGCGCCGGACCGCGAATGTGGTGCGGCCGCGCCAGGTCGCGATGTATCTCGCCAAGACATTGACGCTGCGCTCGCTGCCGGAAATCGGCCGCAGATTCGGCGGGCGCGACCACACCACCGTTCTGCACGCCGTGCGCAAGATCGAAAACCTGATCGGCAACGACACCTCGCTTGCCGACGAGATCGACGGCCTGAAACGGATGCTGCAGGAGTAGCGCCGCCGGCGGCGGGTGGCGGCCTGTCGTCCGATCCGTCCGCCGAAACCCGGACCGGGCTCAGAAATCTGCTTGCCGAAACCGTCCCGGCACGGCAATTTCGCTTCCCCCGGCCGTCCGGCACCCTGCCGGCGGCCGGTAATCGTCACAGCGGCGCCGTTTCAGGCGCGCCAGGGTTTTCGAACATGAAGGTCACCGTCGAGCGTGCGCAATTACTGAAATCGCTCGGTCATGTGCACCGCGTGGTCGAGCGTCGGAACACGATCCCGATCCTCGCCAATGTCCTGCTGCGCGCCGAGCGCGGCAAGCTGTCGCTGAAGGCGACCGATCTCGATCTCGAAGTGAACGAGACCATCGCCGCCGAAGTGTCGCCGGGCGGCTCGACCACCGTTCCGGCGCACATGATCTACGACATCGTGCGCAAATTGCCGGAAGGCTCGCAGATCGTGCTGGAAGCCTCCGGCGATCGCGGCGTGCTCACGGTGCGGGCCGGCCGCTCGCGCTTCACGCTTGCAGACGCTGCCGGAGAGCGACTTTCCCGATCTCAATGCCGGCGACATGACGCACAGCTTCAAGCTGCCGGGTGCCGATCTGAAGCGGATGATCGACAAGACCCATTTCGCCGCCTCGACCGAGGAAACCCGCTATTACCTGAACGGGATCTATCTGCACAACGCCACCAGCGGAAAGAGCGAGATGCTGCGCGCGGTCGCGACCGACGGACACCGGCTCGCACAGGTCGAAATCGCGCTGCCGGCCGGCGCCAAGGGCATGCCCGGCGTCATCATCCCCAACAAGACGGTCGGTGAAATCCAGCGACTGGTCGACGGCAGCGACCAGGAAATCGCGATCGAGCTCTCGGCCTCGAAGATCCGTTTCACCATCGGCGACGTGGTACTGACCTCGAAGCTGATCGACGGCACCTTCCCGGATTATCCGCGCGTCATTCCGAAGGGCAACGACAAGCTCCTGCAGGTCGACAAGAAGGAATTCGAGCACGCCGTCGACCGCGTCTCGACGGTGTCGAGCGAACGCGGCCGCGCGGTGAAGCTCGCGCTTGCCGGCGGCAAGCTGACGCTTTCGGTCAACAATCCGGATTCCGGCAGCGCCACCGAGGAACTGGAAGCGGAATACGAAGCCGACCCGCTCGATATCGGCTTCAACTCGCGCTATCTGCTCGACATCGTCTCGCAGATCGAGGGCGAGACCGCGGTGCTGAGGCTCGCCGATCCCGCCTCGCCGACGCTGATCGAGGACAAGGACGGCAAGAACGCGCTCTATGTGCTGATGCCGATGCGGGTGTAGTCGGCACCGATTGCGCATTTTGCCTCCGCTCATTCCCGCGAAAGCGGGAATCCAGTACGAAAGAACCTGGGTCCCCGCTTTCGCGGGGACGAGCGGATGCTGATATCCCGCACATGCCCGCCGCCCGCATCCAGCGCCTGAGCCTGACCAATTTCCGCAGCTATCGCGCGGCGCAGATCGCGCTTCGGCGACGGCCCGGTCGTGCTGGTCGGGCCGAACGGCGCCGGCAAGACCAATCTGATCGAAGCGGTGTCCTTCCTCACCCCCGGCCGCGGCCTGCGCCGCGCGACGCTGGACGAAGTCGCCTTCAGCGAGGGCGACGGCTCCTGGGCGGTGTCGGCGGAGATCGAGGGCGCGCTCGGCCTTGCCACGCTCGGCACCGGAATCGCGGCGCCGCATGAGGGCGAGGCCGCGACCGCGCGGCTCTACCGGATCGACCGCGAGCCTGCCAATTCGGCGGCCGATTTCGCCGATCACCTGCGCATCGTCTGGCTGACGCCTGCGATGGATGGGCTGTTCAGCGGGCCGGCCTCGGAGCGCAGGCGTTTCCTCGATCGCCTGGTGCTGGCGGTCGATGCCTCGCATTCGAGCCGCGTATCGGCGCTGGAGCGGTCGCTGCGCTCGCGCAATCGGCTGCTGGAGGACGCCCGTCCCGATCCGCATTGGCTCGACGCGGTCGAGCACGAGACCGCCGAGCTTGCGGTCGCGGTCGCCGCCTTGCGGGCGGAGACGGTCGGGCGGCTGAAGACCGCGCTCGCGGCCGGCCGGGGCGCGGCAACGGCCTTTCCCTTCGCCGAGATCGCCCTGCAGGGCTGGATCGAGGAGGCGTCGCTGTCGATGCCCGCCTCCGAGATCGAAGGCCGCTACCGCGAACGACTGAAAGAAAACCGTCCGCGTGACGCCGCCGCCGGGCGCACCCTCGACGGCCCGCATCTCACCGACCTGCAGGTCACCTACGGCCCGAAGGGTATCCCCGCCGCCGACGCCTCCACCGGCGAGCAGAAGGCGATCCTGATCCGCCTCGTGCTGGCGCATTCGGCGCTGCTGACCGACATGACCGGTCACGGGCCGCTGCTGCTGCTCGACGAGGTGGCGGCGCATCTCGACCCCTCGCGGCGAAGCGCGCTGTACGACGCTTTGTCCGATCTCGGCGTGCAGGTTTTCATGACCGGCGCCGACCCGGCGGCCTTTGCCGAAATCGCGGGACGCGCGCAGGTGTTCGAAGTGACGCCAGGTCAGGTGCGCCTGCGCGACTGAGCGATCAGCGCGCTGGTTCCCGCTCGCCTGCGAGATTTTCTCGCCCTCGGTCCGGAACTGTGTCGCCTGCTGGGCTTTGTCTTCCGGGATAAGATGAAGGAGGACGGCAGAAGGAAGGCTGGGAATTGTCATGACGAAAAGCAAAGGCGGTCAGGAGGAAATCAGCGAGCGTCTGAGCGAGGCGATCGACGAATTGCGCAAGGACGTGACGCGCGTCGAGGTCTGGGCGACCGCTCTGGGCACGTTTTCAAGGCCGGTTCCGGACTATCAGCCGGACGAAAATCACCGCCTCGGCAAGGGCCCTGCAAAAGGATAAAAAATAGCGCTTTCAGCAGCGCCTCATTTTGGCCTCGGATGGGGCTTGAAAATCTTTTTGAAACAACCACTTAAGGGGTTGGAATTAGGGCTGTACGGCCTTGTTTTTTCGTGTCAAACCAACCTCGATTTCACGCCGATTTTTCAAACTGATTCGAAGGCGCCCGATGGCCGAGCCTGCTCTCCAGAACAATCCCGATCCGGTCGTCCGGTTATGACGCGGAATCGATCAAGGTCCTGAAAGGACTCGACGCCGTTCGCAAGCGGCCGGGCATGTATATCGGCGACACCGATGACGGCTCCGGCCTGCACCACATGGTCTACGAAGTCGTCGACAACGCGATCGACGAAGCGCTCGCCGGTCACGCCAAAGAGGTGACGGTCACGCTCAATCCGGACGGCTCCTGCACGGTGCGCGACGACGGTCGCGGCATTCCGGTCGACATCCACAAGGGCGAAGGCGTGTCGGCCGCCGAAGTGATCATGACCCAGCTGCATGCCGGCGGAAAATTCGACCAGAATTCCTACAAGGTCTCCGGCGGCCTGCACGGCGTCGGCGTCTCGGTCGTGAACGCACTTGTCGACGTGGCTCAAGCTCACCATCTGGCGCGACGGCCAGGAATATTTCATGGAATTCCGCGACGGCGTCGCTGCGGCGCCGCTCAAGATGGTCGGCAAGGCCGAAGGCAAGAAGGGCACCGAAGTCAGCTTCCTGCCCTCGACCAAGACCTTCACCATGGTCGAGTTCGATTTCGCGACGCTCGAGCATCGCCTGCGCGAACTCGCCTTCCTGAATTCCGGCGTCACGCGTCGTGCTCACAGACGCGCGCCATGCGGTCGAGAAGCGCGAGGAGATGCGCTACGAGGGCGGCATCGAGGCCTTCGTCAAATATCTCGACCGCAACAAGACCCCGCTCATCCCGCAGCCGATCACGATCAGCACCGAGCGCGACGGCATCACCGTCGAATGCGCGCTGTGGTGGAATGACGGCTACCACGAGAGCGTGCTCTGCTTCACCAACAACATCCCGCAGCGCGACGGCGGCACGCATCTGGCCGGCTTCCGCGGCGCGCTGACGCGCCAGATCACGAGTTACGCGGAGAATTCCGGCACCAGCAAAAAGGAAAAGGTCGCGCTGACCGGCGACGATTGCCGCGAAGGACTGACCGCCGTGCTGTCGGTGAAAGTGCCCGACCCGAAATTCTCCTCGCAGACCAAGGACAAGCTGGTCTCGTCCGAAGTCCGTCCCGGTGGTCGAGAACGTGATCAACGAGGCGATGCAGGACTGGTTCGAGGTGCATCCCGGCGAAGCCAAGACCATCGTCGGCAAGGTGGTGGAAGCCGCCGCCGCGCGCGAGGCCGCCCGCAAGGCGCGCGAACTGACCCGCCGCAAGGGCGCGCTCGATATCTCCTCGCTGCCGGGCAAGCTTGCCGATTGCCAGGAGCGCGACCCCGCCAAGTCCGAACTCTTCATCGTCGAGGGCGACAGCGCCGGCGGCTCCGCCAAGCAGGGCCGCAATCGCGAATTCCAGGCGGTGCTGCCGTTGCGCGGCAAGATTCTCAACGTCGAGCGCGCGCGCTTCGACAAGATGCTGTCGTCGAACGAGATCGGCACGCTGATCACCGCGCTCGGCGCCGGCATCCGCGACGAATTCGACATCGACAAGCTGCGCTACCACAAGATCATCATCATGACCGACGCGGACGTGGACGGCTCCCACATTCGCACGCTGCTGCTCACCTTCTTCTTCCGGCAGATGCCGCAGATCATCGAGGGCGGCTATCTCTACATCGCGCAGCCGCCGCTCTACAAAGTCTCGCGCGGCAAGTCCGAGCAATATCTGAAGGACGAGCGCGCGCTGGAAGACTACCTGATCGAGAACGGCCTCGACGACAGCGTGCTCAAGCTCGCCAGCGGCGAGGAGCGCGCCGGCGCCGACCTGCGGAAGCTCGTGGAGAATGCGCGCTCGATCCGCAATCTCCTGAACGGGCTGCACTAGCCGCTACAATCGCAAGGTGGTCGAGCAGGCCGCGATCGCCGGCGTGCTCACGCCGAACGTCACCGGAGATCCCGGCGCGCGCGGCGGAGGCGGCGGCCTATATCGCCCGGCGTCTCGACCTGCTGTCCGACGAAACCGAACGTGGCTGGCAAGGCCGCTTCGATACCGAGGGCTTTCATTTCGAGCGCATGGTGCGCGGCGTGAAGGACGCTGCGCTGATCGATCAGGCGCTGCTCGGCTCGGCCGACGCCCGCAAGCTCGACGAATATGCGCCGCTGTTGCAGGAGGTCTATGCTCAAGCCCGGCACACTCCGCCGCAAGGGCGAGGAAACGCCGATCTACGGCCCGATCGGACTGTTCGAGGCCGTTACCGGCGTCGGCCGCAAGGGCATCTCGATGCAGCGCTACAAGGGCCTGGGCGAGATGAACCCCGAGCAACTCTGGGAAACCACGCTCAACATCGACGTGCGCTCGCTGCTGCAGGTCAAGGTGCGCGAGGTGGACGAGGCCGACGATATCTTCGGCCGCCTGATGGGCGACCTGGTCGAGCCGCGCCGCGACTTCATCCAGGAGAACGCGCTCTACGCGACCGTGGATGCGTAAGCTGTTGCCTGCCGGTCTAAAATCCGAAAGCGCGCTGCGCAGGTTCAGACGGCGCAAGTCTGACGCCTTCAAGCTCGAGCATGCGCGCCTTTGCGGTCGATCCGCCCGGCGCGGAAAAGCCGCCGATCCTGCCGCCGGCGGCCAGCACGCGATGGCACGGAATGATCAGCGGCACCGGATTTCTGGCCATTGCCTGCCCGACATCGCGCGCTGCCTCCGGCCCCGCGCCCAGTTGCTTTGCCAAAGTGCCGTAGGTCGTTGTCTGTCCCCACCCAATCCCGCGCACTGCGTCATAGACCGACTGGATGAATGGCTGCTGGGCGCCGAGATCGACGCTTGAAACGAGAGAAGTCCTACTCCTCTCCCTCGAAATAGCGCTTCGCGGCCGCAACGCCATCGGCCACGTGAGAATTGGGCAAACCGGGCTTGGCCGCTCACCGGCATCGACGCCGCAAGTTCAGCCCTTCGCCGCATCCGCGCTTTTTGTCGGCAATCGAAAACACGTGATGCCGACACCGTTCCAGGCGATGCCGCAGAATCCCATCGCGGTTTCGAAGACCCGATAGCTTGGCGCTGGCTGATTCATCACGCGTGCTTCACAATAGCCGCAACCAAGAGATGGTGAACCGACGGGCGTAATGATCTTCGGCGATAACGCGGCAACCGCGCCTTCCCCGAATGAGAAAAAGCTCATGCGCTCGCGCATCGCGGATTGCTGACCTTCCAGCGTCTTGGCAGTCGCCGCATTCTGCTCGACCAGAGCCGAATTTTGCTGCGTCACTTCGTCCATCTGGATCAGCGCCTTGCTGATCTGTTCAAGCCCGACCGATTGTTCGGAACTGGCATTGGCAATGTCGCCTACGATGTCCGCGACCTGCTTGATTGATTCGACGATCTCGGTGAGCGACTGCCCGGCTCGGTTCACGAGATCCACGCCTTCGCCGACCTGGCCGGAGGAACTCACGATCAGATCCTTGATGTCCTTCGCCGCCTGCGAAGAGCGCTGCGCGAGGCTGCGCACTTCGGAAGCGACCACCGCAAAGCCGCGGCCGGCTTCGCCCGCGCGGGCTGCCTCCACCGCTGCGTTGAGTGCGAGCAGGTTGGTCTGCCGCGCGATCTCGTCGATGACGGAAATGATGTCGGAAATCTTGCGAGAGGATTGCTCGATCCGCGACATCGCCGAAACCGCCTCTGATACGACATGACCGCCGCGGTCGGCGATCTCGCGCGTGCCCTGCGTCAGCGAATTGGCGTGCTGCGCATTTTCCGCATTCTTCTTCACCGTCGCGGAAATCTGCTCCATCGAAGCCGATGTCTGTTCGAGGCTCGTCGCCTGTTCCTCGGTACGCTGTGACAGGTCGGTGGTGGCGGTCGAAATCTCGGCGGCGGCATTCGAGACTTCGCCGGTCGAGACCGCGATCGCCTGCACGGTTTCCTGCAGGCGGTCGATGGCGTTGTTGAAGTCGTTCTTGATGCCCTGATAGTCCGGCGCAAAGCCGTCATTCAGCCGGAAGGTCAGGTCGCCGTCCGCAAGCCGACCGAGGCCTTCGCCGAGCGCCTGCATCACCCGCGCCTGCTCGTCGGCGGCACGCGCCCGCTCCTCGGCGGCCTGCGCCTGCAACTCGGCATCCGCCTTTTGCCGCTTCAGCGTCTCGTCTGCTTCGGAGCGGGCGCGCTCCATGGCGAGCGTCTTGAACCGCTCGACCGCGTTGGCGACATCGCCGATCTCATCCTTGCGGTCGAGGCCCGGCAGAACCATCGAGAAGTCGCCATCGGCGAGCTTCAGCATGGCGCCCTGAATCCTGCGGAGCGGTCCGGTGACGCGCCGCGATACCAGTATGATCATCGCCGCGACCAGCAACATCGCGAACAGCAGAAGTGTCGCGCTCAGGACGAATTCGCGAAGCGCGGACGCCGCCTGTACGCCGGCATGGTCCTTGGCGACATCGAGCACGACCTCGGCGACGCCGAGCAGAAAGGCGAGCTTGGCGACCGACATAGAAGTCCAGTCTTCGATCTTGATGCCGGCATCCTCGCCCGCCAGCGCCGCCTTGAAAACCTTCAGCCGCATCTCCGAATATTTCGGATCGAAGAATTCGCTCCTGGCGCGAGCGAGCGCCTCGGCAAATTGCGAAGGCATCTTCAGCCCGGCCGACATTTCCTCCATCGCCGCCAGACCGAATCGGCCTTGCCGAGATTGGCGATGTAGCGATTCATCGCATCTGCCGGCAGCTTCTGGCCGACCAGCGCATTGGAGACCATCACCTGCGCGTCGCCTGCGGTATTGCGCGCGATCCAGGCGAGCTGCTTGAGGATCAGCAACTGGTCGATCATGGCGTCGTCGAGCTTCACGAGCGCCGTGAGCTGCACGGAAAGTTTGTCGAGAGATTCCAGGAGGCGGAGCGCCTCCTCGTTGAATTCCTGCGCAAGGCCTGCACGGCGCTGCGCCTTCGGCTGGGTGACCGCAGCCGCGGTTTCCGCATGCATGGCGGCAAATTTCTTTGCCGATTGCAGAATGCCAGGCAGCATTGCCTGCTTCTGTGGAAAGTCGAGCGCTTCGAGCGCTGCGAGAGCCGGCGTGAGCGCGGCCATTTCCGCAGTGCGGACATCCTGCGTCTGCTTGGCAAGGCCGGTGAGCGTTCGGTCACCGTTCACGTCGCGGAAGGTGGTGGAGCGGTCGACGCGCAGGTTATGCAGCGCCGTGAAGAGATTACGGGAGATGTCCACCACGGCGGCACCGCGATTTGCTGTCCGGTAGCGCGCAAAGGCTTCCCACGCATTCTGCGCGAGCATGACAATCACAACCGCCCCCAGAATTCCGATCACGGATTTCAACAGCGCGCCAACGGACAATTTGTTCAGCATCGAATGCTCCAATCACTCCAATGAAGTCTATATCTAGGAGGTGATGGTAAAGGACGCGTAACTCGCGCTCGTCGCCGCATGACGCTTCTGCGGTTTCAAAAAACTTCTCTGATGAAACGGCAGAGCGCGAAATTCCCAGCGCACGTCTGGATGATAAGTCCGCTGGAGAAAATTCTTGCGCCGCGCGCGGCACGTCTCGCGCTCAACTCAAAACAGATCGAAATATTCCTTCTGTTCCCAGCGCGTGACGTCGGGCGTATCGACTCTTCTCTTCCGTCCTGAATCGCGCGATCTCCGCGTCCTTGATGCGCAGATAGTAATCCACGAAGACAGTCGCCGAAGTTCGTCGCGGAAACACGCATTGTCGCGCAGAGCATCGAGCGCCTCGCCGAGATTCTTCGGCATCATTTCGGCGTCGGTCTCGTAGGGCGTGTCGGCGGACGGCGGCGGCGTGAGCTTTCGCGTGACGCCGTCGAGGCCGGTCGCGATCTGCGAGGCGAGGTAGAGATAGGGATTGGCGGTCGGGCTCGCCGATACGGTTTTCCAGATGCGTCGCGGCATCGCCCGGCCGCCCGATCACCCGCACCATGACGCCGCGATTGTCCTGGCCCCAGATCGCCCGGTCGGGCGCCAGCGCATAGGCGCGATAGCGCTTGTAGCCGTTGATGGTAGGCGTGGTGAAGGCCGCGGCCGCTTTCGCATTGGCAAGGAGACCCGCGAGCCAGGCGCGGCCGAGCGGCGAGAGCACCTCGCCCGGATCGTTCGACACGAAGGCATTGGCGCCGGTCTTCGCGTCGATCAGCGACTGATGCAGATGCCAGCCCGAGGAAAACGCATTCGGCAATCCCGGCCGGCACATGAAGGTGCAGTGCAGGCCATGCCGGCGCGCAATCTGCTTCATCGCGCTTCGAAACAGCATCATCATGTCGGCCGCCGCAAGACCGAGCTCGGGGCGGAAGGTGAATTCGCACTGGCTCGGACCGAGTTCGACCTCCAGCGACTGGAACGGCAGCCCCAGCGCCACGACGGCGCGCCAGAACGGCTCCAGGATCGGCTCGATCTGGTCCGAACGCGCTTCGGTCAGCAACTGGAAGCCCTGATGGATGTAGCTCACCTCGACCGGCTCGCCAGGCCAGGTGGCATCGGCCGGCGCAAGGCGCGGATTTTCGATCTTGTAGAGATGAAATTCGACTTCGAGGCCGGCGAGGAAATCGAAGCCCTTGCCGCGCAGCGTCGACAGCATGTCGCGGCAGAGCTGTCGCGTCGAAAACGGCACCGGCTTGCCGTTCTGGAAATACATGTCGCACAGGACCCAGCCGGTATTGGGCGCCCAGGGCAGCACCTTGAACGTCGCAGGGTCCGCGATCATCAGGAAATCGGCGGCGCCCTGCATTTCGGGCATGGCGAAGCCGCCGCCCGGCGTGAACACCGGAAACACCGTGCGATGCGAGGTGTCTTTGGCCAGCAGCGTCGTGGTCATGGAGACGCCGTTTCGCATCAGCTTTGCAGCCTGTGCTGCGACCACCGTCTTGCCGCGCAGCACGCCGTGCTGGTCGGCGAACACGAAACGCACCAGATCGAGCGTCTCGAATCTGCTTTTCGATCTCGCGCGCGCGTCGTTGCTGCTCGTCGCTCCACAGATTGTGGCGCTCGACGAAACTCAGCGAATGCGGTGACTGCGCGGAGGACATTCAGTCGCCTGTCGTCCCCGCGAAGCGGGGACCCATAGTCACGCGCTCTGGAATATGGGTCCCCGCTTTCGCGGGGACGACCGGTCATGAATTGCACGGCTATGTTGCAAGCCGCTTAATGCCCGTTCGCCCAGCTCTTGTGCTTGCGGCGATGCTCGTGCGCTTTCTCGAAATAGCCCCGCCAGTCGGCGGCGGGCCCGATGCCGTCGACGCAGACCGGACCGGTGATGCCCGGCGCCTGATCGGAATCGAGCACCATCAGCGTGCGCTCGCCTTTCACCGCCTGCTCGATGGCGGAGCGCAGGATGCGGCGATAGGCGGAGATCGCCTTGTCGGACTGGCCGAGATGTTCCTTGGTGCGGTCCTGCACCGCGCCCATCGACTCGCAGGCCCATTGGTCGTGCACGTTGATGTCGGCGCCCATGCCCGTAAAGGTGTCGTGCGCCTGCTCGTGCGGATCGAAGCCGTAATCGTTCTGCTTGTTCTTGCGCGGCACGTAATTCGGCAATTCGTAGAGCTCGAGCCGCTGGCGACGCATCTCGTCCTTGTCGACCTTGCTGCCGAAGCTGGTGAAGATGCAATACCAGTAATGCGTCGTCTCATCGATCGGCACATGCCATTGCGAGATCGTCATCTCCTGGCTCATCGGAATCATGAAGGCATTGGGGAAGACGAGATTGGTGACGCGCACATGCATCGACTGGTCGCTGATCTGGCGCAGCGTGGCAAGCCGCAAGCCGTAATCGGTCTGCTCGACCTCGATGCGCGGGCGCGGGAAGTCGCGCATGATCCTGGTCATCGGCATGTCGGCGTCGGACGTCGATTGTCGCGGAACATCTTGCCGTAGGACTTGGACGTATCCTCATCCTCGAAGAAGCGATGCAGCCATGAGGTGTGCGCAGGGTCGATGCCGACTTCCAGCGATTGCAGCCAGTTGCACTCGATCAGACCCTTGAAGGCGAAGGTGTATTCGTCGGGCGCGACGAAGCAGTCGAAGTCGGGAAAGGCCGGCGGCTCGCCCGGGCCCATATAGGCGAACAGGATGCCGCTCTTCTCCACCACCGGATAGGACTTCTGGCGGATATTGGCGCACAGGTTCGAGCCCTCGGGCTCGGCCGGGGTCTCCAGGCATTTGCCGTTGACGTCGAATTTCCAGCCGTGGAACGAGCAGCGCAGGCCGTCGGCTTCCAGCCGCCCGAAGGCGAGGTCGGTTCCGCGATGCGGGCAGCCGCGCTCGATCAGGCCGTAGCGGCCCTGCCCGTCCTTGAACAGGACCAGGTTCTCGCCCATCAGCTTCACCGGCTTGATCGGCCGATTGCCGGACAATTCATCGACCAGGGCGGCCGGCTGCCAATAGCGGCGCAGCAGGTTGCCGGCCTTGGTGCCGGGATTGGTGCGGGTAATCAGTTCGTTTTGTTCGGCGCTGAGCATCGGCCGCGCTCCCTTGCGGATATCGGTTTCGGCGCAAGTCTATACGCTTGCGCAGGCATCTGCATCCCGCAACGAGAGCACCGTCGATCGTCGTAAGGATCAGGCCCAGCCGGCGGCCTTACGGCGCTGCAGATAGGCGCGGCGCAGGCCGTTCAGCCGGTCGGCCTCGGAACGCGCCTCGCTCATCGAAGCCGCCGCGCAGGTCCGGTATTCAAGGTCGATCGGGCGATGGGAGATGCGCCGACGCATGAAGATCGACCGCAGGACCGGATGCAGGCGGAGAGATCAGCGTGGCCAGGCTGTTCGCCACATCGGCCGAAACCGCGAAAGCCACCTGCTCGCCGGTACCGATATGCCGGACCTCGAACAGGCCCGGGCCCGCCGGCGCATCGAAGGGAATGCCCGATTGCGGATCGGGGAAAAGTCTCCATTGCGACCAGACGACGCCCATATTTCTCGTCTCTTGTTGGTTTGTGGCCCGTATGTCGGGCGGCTGACTGATTCGCGCAAGCCGCACCTTGCGGTTGCGCAGCGCCCGACAACGTTGCCCGGGCGATCGGGTTCCGGCCCCGATGCGGTTCCGGCGTGTTTGCCGGAACGAACCGTTGCGAAAATGGGTCCGAGTTTAGCGGCCCGGCAGCACCAGTACCTTGGGCTTTGCCGGCAGCGTGGTCTTGGAGATCACGACCGACGGCGTTTCGGCCATCTCGACATCGAATTTCTCGCGCATCCGGTCGAGGAAGCGGGCGAGCGTATAGGCGCTGAAATAATGCATCGGGATCATCAGCGGCGCCTTCAGTCCCTCGAGCACTTCCACCATGCCTTCGAGATCGAGCGTATAGCTGCCGTCGACCGGAACCAGCACGGCGTCGATGCGGCCGATCTCGTTCATCTGCTGCTGGTTGAGCGTGTGGTGCAGATGGCCGAGATGCGCGATGCACAGATTGGCGATCTCGAACACGAAGATCGAATTGCCATGCCGTTCGGTGCCGCCGCCATAATCGCGGATATTGGTCGGCACGTTGCGCACGCGCACATCCTTGACCTGCAGGTCGTGGCGCACCGGCTTGCCATATTCGCTCGCCCAGCCGCGCAGCACATGCGCGATGCCGGGATCGGGATTGTCGGTGTAATGCGTCGAATGCGCGTGATTCATGGTGACGATGTCCGGCAGGACCGGCGGACGCACATAATCGTTGTAGTCGGTCGCCACCCGCACCACGCGCGGGCTTTCCAGCAGGAATGTGGAATGGCCGACATAGGTGATGCGGACCTGATCGCCCGCGAGCGCGGCAAGCCTGAAGGCTGCCGGAATGACGCGCGGACCGTTCCGCGCGACAAGGCCCGGGGCAGCTTTCGGTCATTTCCGGCTTTTGCGCCGGCGCCTGGACGCGCTCGAAAGCGCCCGCGATGCCGGCAGAAAGCGCCTAGAGCCGCGATCAGGATCGCGCCCGACAATCCGGAAATTCGCATGCGCCGCTCCGTCCGTGCCGTGCAAACTATGACACGGCGCAATACGGAGCGACAATTCACCAGACTGTGCAAACCGCTTGCGGACTGCCCAACAAAAAAGCGGCGCCCGACACAGGCGCCGCGGCATGCGGAAGCAGGCAGACGCAGCGTTCAGCGCTGCGAAACGATCAGGCCCTTCGGCGTCACCACCACCCAGCGGCCGTCCTGGCGGCGAATGGTCTCGACACGGCCGACGCCCGGCAGATTGGCGCCCGGAACCACCTCATAAAAGCCGAGCCGCTCATGCTCGATCACGGCGCGCCCGTCGAACACTTCGCGAATGACCCAGCCGGCCACCACCGACGGACGGTCCTGCTGCTTGGGCGCGATCGAGCCGGTGACTTCCGGCGCCTGCGGCGGCGAGTGCGGGAGCTTGCGCCGCGGGCGGCAGCGGTGCGGCGATCGAGCTTCTCCAGCAATTCGGAGAGCTTCTGCACGCGCGCCGCGGGTTCGGTCTGCGCCGGTCGACACGATCGGCGATCTTGGCGAATTGTGCATTCGCGGCCTTGGCGTTGTTGTCGACGCTCGCCTTCAGCGAGGCGATCTCGGCCGACAATTGCGTGATCACGCCGCGCAGATTGTTCACTTCGATGCTGCGCGCATCGTCGAGCGAGACCGGCTGCGGCTTGTAGAATGCGGACGGCCGCCATCGCGCCGATCGTCGATCCGGCAGCGGCCGACAGCGCCATCGCGATGGCCAGAAATACAACGCGGCTCAATCGCGCGCGCACCACAATCGGACCGGCGATGGCCGGCAGCATTGTCGGACGGATTGCGATTGGTATTGGCGAATTTTCCGGATTGCCGGACTCAACAGCTTCACTCATAACAGCGGCTCCGAGGTGAATTGGCTTCACCAATCGGTAACCAACGGCACTTACGAAACGGTTAAGTCTGTGGGCGGCGCAGGATCTTTCGATCGTGCGCTTGGTTAACAAACGTTGCCGCGCCATCAGCGTTCACAGCAACCCGTTTTCCTGCGCCAGCGCTTTCAGCGAAACCGCCGGCCGCGCGCCGATATGCTGGATCACCTCGGCGGCGGCGAGCGCCGCAAGCTTTCCGCAGGCGGCATGATCGCGGCCGATCGCAAGTCCGAACAGGAAGCCTGCGGCGAACAGATCGCCCGCGCCGGTCGTGTCCACCAGTTGCGCGATCGGCGCCGCCGGCACCGCCTTCACGCCATGCCGGTCGACGACCACGCAGCCCTTCTCGCTGCGCGTCACCACCGCGAGCTTGGCATCCTCGCGCAAGGCTGTGATCGCCGGAATCGAAATCGGCGGTCTCGTACAGGCTTTTCAGTTCGGCTTCGTTCGCGAAAATCAGATCGACCGTGCCGTCGCGCATCAGGTCGCAGAAACTCGTCGCGATAGCGGCCGACGCAGAACGCATCCGACAGCGTCAGCGCCACCATGCGGTCGGCGTCGTGCGCGGCCTTCGCGGCCTTGCGGAAGGCTTCCTTGGCCTGCGGCGGATCCCACAGATAGCCTTCGAGATAGGTGATGGCCGCATCGCCGATCAGCTTCGGATCGATATCGGCGGGAGTGAGATTTTGCGCCGCGCCGAGATAGGTGTTCATGGTGCGCTCGCCGTCCGGCGTCACCATGATGTAGCAGCGCGCGGTCGAAGGGCCGTCGGAAGCCGCGCGGCGTATCGAAGGCGACCTTCGAGCGCGCGGATGTCGTGACCGAAAACCGTGCCGAGATCGTCGTTGCGCACCTTGCCGACAAAAGCCGCGCGCGCGCCGAAGCTCGCGACGCCGGCGATGGTATTGGCGGCCGACCCGCCGGAGCTTTCGGTCGCCGGACCCATCGCCTGATAGATCGCACGCGCGCGATCCTCGTCGATCAGGGCCATGCCGCCCTTCTGCATGTTCTGCTTGATCAGGAAGTCGTCCTCGGCGCGCGCAATGACATCGACGATGGCATTGCCGATTCCGAGAACGTCGTAGCGAGGCGCGGTCATTTATGGGTTCCCCTGGGCGAAAGGCGGCGCACTATAGCGATGCGAGGCAGGGTGGCAAATGTTGCGTGCCTGCGTGGCGATGCGTCATCAGCGCCGTTACAATGTGGGCCTGAAGGGGGCCAAATCCCAATGTCGATTGCACGCCATGTCGCCGTCGTCGGCGCAGCGACGCTCGCCTCGCGCGTGCTCGGCTTCGTGCGCGACGTGGCGATTGCCGGCGCTGTTCGGCACCGGCATGCGGGCGGATGCCTTTGTGGTGGCGTTCCAGTTCTCGAACCTGGTCCGGCGGCTGCTGACCGAGGGCGCGCTGAACTCGGCCTTCGTGCCGCTCTATCTGCGCCGCCGCGACGAGGGTGGCGAGAGAGCGCCGCGGCGCCTTTGCCGGGCAGGTCATCGGCAGCGTGACGCTGGCCCTGCTGGCGCTGGCGGTGGTGCTGGCCTTCGCCATGCCTCTGCTGATGCTGATGCTGGCGCCGGGATTTGCCGGCTCGCCGCAGCGCGCTGACGCTTGCGATCGAGCTGTCGCGCCTGATGCTGCCCTATCTCGTGCTGGCCGGTCCGGTCGCGGTGCTGATGGGCGTGCTGAATTCCAATCGCCGCTATTCGACCGCGGCGCTGGCGGCGGTGACCTTCAATGTCGTCGTGCTTGGCGCCATCGCCGTCGTGATCCTGCTGCATTGGGGCGACAGCGACCGCTCGGCCTGGATCGTGGCGTTCGCCGTGGCGCTTGCGGGATTGTGCCAGCTCGCGCTGGTCGGGATTGCGGTCTTCGTCGGACCGGAAAATGCGACGCCGCTCGGCCTGCTGCCGCGCGACAAAGCCAGAGCGCTTTGCGGCGCTGGCGATACCCGGTCTGCTCGCAAGCGGCATTCCGCAGCTCACCATGATCGCCGGCACGATGATCGCCTCCGACTGGCCGGGCGCGGTGTCGTTTCTGTATTACGCCAATCGCCTGGTCGAATTGCCGCTCGGCATTGTCGGCATCGCGATCGGCACCGTGATGACGCCGGCCCTGTCGCATGCGATGCGCGGCGACGATCGCGAACTCGAACCGCGCACCATGCGGCATGGCATCGAATTGTCGCTCGGGCTTGCGATGCCGGCGGCGATCGGCGCTGACGCTGCTGGCCTGGCCGATCGTGCGCATCCTGTTCGAGCGCGGCGCTTTCACCGAACTGGACAGTTCGTCGACCGCGGCGATGCTGGCGGCCTTCGCCACCGGCCTGCCCGGCCATGTGCTGGTCAAGGCGCTGTCGCCGGTTTTCTTTGCGCGCGAGGATACCAGGACGCCGATGCTGGCGGCGCTGGTCGGCCTTGCGGTCGCCGTGATCGGCAGCCTGGCCTTCATGTCGATCGGCCGGCCGACCGGGATCGCCTTGTCGATTGCGGTCTCCGGATGGGTCGGCGCCGGCATGCTGTGGCTGATCGCGCTCCGGCGCGGATTGCTGAGCGCGCGCAGCGTCTCGTGGCGCGCGGCTGGCCCTGATCGCGGTCGCGGCCCTGCTGATGGGATTTGCGGTCCGCGCCGCTGGCCAACTTCTTGCGGCCTATACGCACTCGATCGACATCGGCCGGCTGGCCGGCGCCGGCCTGCTCTGCGTCGTGATCGCCTTCGGGATCGCCTTCTACCTGTCCTGCCTGTGGCTGTTCGGCATCGGTGCGATCCGCACGCCTGGCACGAGCTGTTCCGGCGGCACTGACCCTTGCCATGCGCCGCCGCGCCGTGGCATGCACGCGCGCCCTGGCGTAAGGAGCGGGCCGCGATGGCTTTCAAGCAACTGGTGTTTTCCGGCGTGCAGCCGACCGGGAACCTGCATCTCGGCAATTATCTCGGCGCGATGGTCAAATTCGTCGAGCTGCAGAAGAATTTCGACTGCATCTATTGCGTCGTCGATCTGCACGCGATCACCACCTGGCAGGACCCGGAGGAATTGCCGCGCGCGATCCGCGAGGTGACCGCGGCCTTCATCGCCTGCGGCATCGATCCGAAGAAGCACATCGTGTTCAACCAGAGCCAGGTCGCCGAGCATGCCGAGCTCGCCTGGGTGTTCAACTGCGTCGCGCGCATGGGCTGGCTCAACCGCATGACCCAGTTCAAGGAGAAGGCCGGCAAGGACCGCGAGAATGTCTCGGTCGGGCTGTTCGCCTATCCGACGCTGATGGCGGCCGACATCCTGGTCTATCGCGCGACCCATGTGCCGGTCGGCGAGGACCAGAAGCAGCATCTCGAATTGTCGCGCGACATCGCGCAGAAATTCAACAACGACTATGCCGCCTCGATCGCGCAAGCACGGCTTCGGCGAGATGTTCTTCCCGCTGCCGGAGCCGCTGATCCAGGGGCCGGCGACGCGCGTGATGTCGCTGCGCGACGGCTCGAAGAAAATGTCGAAGTCGGATGCCGTCGGATTATTCGCGCATCAACCTGACCGACGATGCCGACGCCATCGCGCAGAAGATCCGCAAGGCCAAGACCGATCCCGAGCCGCTGCCGAGCGAGGAAAAGGGCCTCGAGCCGCGGCCGGAAGCCGACAATCTGGTCGGCATCTATGCGGCGCTGAAGGATACCAGCAAGGCCGAGGTGCTGCGCGAATTCGGCGGCGCACAATTCTCCGCCTTCAAGGCGGCGCTGGTCGATCTCGCGGTCGACCGGCTCGGCCCGATCGGCGGCGAGATGAAGCGGCTGGTCGGCGATCCGGCCTATATCGACAGCGTTCTGGCCGACGGCTCGGATCGGGCGCGCGTGATCGCGGCCAAAACCATGATCCGCGGTCAAGGACATCGTCGGCTTCGTCCGGCGCTGAGCGGATTTCCGTTTCGATGTCAAGCTTCGACGCGGCTTGTGAGCGCGCCTTCCGCCGTGCCACCATCCTGCCACACGGGATGGCTCGGATGGACGTTGCGCCGTCATCTTCCGGGGGACATTAGATGAGCCGCAGGCGCCGCTCCTACGAATCCGGCCACAAGCCGAAATACCTGGTCGTCGTCGACGATTCGCCGGAATGCGACCGCGCGATCTATTACGCCAGCCGCCGCGTTTCGCGCATCGGCGTCGGCATGATCATGCTGCGGGTCATCGATATCGAGGACCGCAACCAGCAATGGCTGGGCGTCGCCGACATCATGCGGGCGGAGGCCTATGAGGAGGCCAATGCCGCGCTCGACCGCGCCGCCGGCCGCGCCAACGGCATCGCCGGCATCACGCCGGAACGGGTGATCCGGGAGGGCGTCTGGATCGAGCAAATTCTGAAGCTGATCGACGAGGACGAGGACATCGCCATCCTGATCCTGGCCGCCGGCACCGCCACGGAGGGTCCGGGCCCGCTGGTTTCGGCGATCGGCCGCACCGCCGGCGAATTCCCGATTCCGGTCGCGATCGTGCCCGGCCATCTCACCGACGAGGAACTCGACGCCCTGTCCTGACGCGGGTTCCAGCCCATTGCGGCGGTTGACCTTGGCGCCGTAAAGCGCCATTTATAGGGACAGCCGGCTGCGAAAAAGGCCCGGCTTTGCGGAGCAGACCGATGTTCATCCAGACCGAAGTCACGCCCAATCCGGCCACGCTGAAATTCCTGCCCGGCCGGATTGTGCTCGACGGCACCCTGGACATGACCGATCGCGAGCAGGCGGCGAAATCGCCGCTGGCCGAGAAGCTGTTCGACATCCCGAATGTGACGCGGCGTGTTCTTCGGCTCCGACTTCATCACCGTGACCAAGACCGAGGGCGAGTGGCAGCAGCTGAAGCCGCTGATCCTCGGCGCGATCATGGAGCATTACATGTCGGGTGCGCCGCTGCTGAAGGACGGCGCCGACGCGACCGACTTCCGAGGAAGGCGAATTTTTCGACGCCGCCGACGAGGAGACCGTCAAGACCATCAAGGAACTGATCGAGACGCGCGTGCGCCCGGCGGTCGCCAATGACGGCGGCGACATCACCTTCCGCGGCTTCAAGGACGGCGTCGTATTCCTGTCCATGAAAGGCGCCTGCTCCGGCTGCCCGTCCTCGACCGCGACGCTGAAGCACGGCATCCAGAACCTGCTGCGGCATTTCGTGCCGGACGTGACCGAGGTACGCCCGGTCTGACCGCGTCGTCCCCGCGACAGCGGGACCTGTAACCTGGCTCTGCGATATGGGTCCCCGCCTTCGCGGGGACGACCATTCGATGTATGGCGCCGGATGCTCGTTCTTGCCATCGATACCGCGCTGGAAGCCTGTTCGGCCGCAATCTTCGATTCGGTCGAGGAAGCGATTGTCGCGAGCGACAGTCAGATTCATGGCGCGCGGGCATGCCGAAGCGCTGATGCCGCTGATCGCAGCGCGTGATGGAGCAGGCGGCGATTTCCTTTGCCGCGCTCGATCGGATCGCGGTCACCGTCGGCCCGGGCAGCTTTACCGGCCTGCGGGTCGGCATCGCCGCCGCGCGCGGCATTGCGCTCGCCACCCGCAAGCCCGTGATCGGGATCACGACGCTGGCGGCGCTGGCGGCGCCCTATATCGCCGCCGATCCAGCGACGCCGGTCGCCGCCGCGATCGATGGGCGTCATCGCCATGTCTATTTCGAGCTGTTCGGCGCCGGTGGCCGCGTGCTGCTGTCGCCGCGCATGGTGCCGCTCGCGCGAGGCCGTGCATGCGGCATCCGGCGCCTCCGCGCGTCTGGTCGGCTCGGGTGCTGCGATGATGGCCGCGCTCTGGCCGCAGGATGCGAAGGCGCCGGCAGATCGACGAACGCGGCGCGCCCGACATCGACTGGGTGGCACGCCTTGGCGCGCGCGCGGACGAACATGATTCGCCGGCCAAGCCGCTTTACCTTCGCGCCGCCGAACGCGCATCCGCAGACCGCCATCGATCGTGCCCCGCCGATGAGATGGCTGCTCGATCTGTTCTCGCCCGCGCGCCCGCCGGCCATTGCGGATGCGACCGTGCGCGATGTCGCCGCGATTGCGCGGCTGCACGCAGCTTCGTTCCGTCGCGGCTGGAGCGAGGACGAGATCGAGCGCATGCTGACCGACCGCAACGTGATCGCGCATCGCGCCCTGATCGGAAGCAATTTCGCCGCCTTCATCATCTCGCGTTTCGCCGCCGACGAAGCCGAAATCCTGACCGTGGCGGTTGCTCCCGGCCTATCGCGGCCGCTCCATTGCGCGCGGCCTGCTGCGACACCATCTCGGCCGTCTGATGGCCTTTGGCGTGCGGACGGTGTTTCTGGAAGTGGAGGAAGGTAATGTTTCGGCGCTGCGACTCTATCGCCGCGCCGGATTCGTCGAGGTCGGACGGCGAGAGGGTTATTATCCGAAGAACCGCAGGAAAGCCCGCCAGCGCGCTGGTGCTGCGCCGAGATCTGGCCTGACATTCTTGCGGGTTATGGACGATGAACCCAGCGGATAATGGACGAGCGGCCGCGCCGTCCTTAAGATAGCGTCACCATGGAGAATGCTGTGCCCCACAAGGCAAATCATCTGAAACAGCCGACCAGCATCGAAGCGCGCTGCGTCGAAAAGGGCATGCGCATGACCGAGCAGCGCCGCACGATCGCGCGCGTGCTCAACAATGCCGACGATCATCCCGATGTCGAGGAATTGTATCGCCGCTGCTCGAAGCTCGACGATCGCATCTCGATCTCCACCGTCTACCGCACCGTCAAGCTGTTCGAGGATTCCGGCATCATCGAGCGGCACGATTTCCGCGAAGGCCGCGCGCGGTTCGAGCAGATTTCCGACGCCCACCACGACCACCTGATCAATCTGCGCACCGGCGAGGTGATCGAATTCCAGTCCGAGGAAATCGAGCGGCTGCAGGCCGAGGTCGCCCGCAAGCTCGGCTACAAGCTGGTCGACCACAGGCTCGAGCTCTATGCCGTGCCGCTGAAGGACGACAAGAACGGCTAGCGTCCCGAATCCGGAATCCGCTCGGTCGCGCCGCCAGGCCGGTAGGTCGGCACCGCCCCCGGCCTTGCCGGGAACCTTGATCCACCGGAAATCGGGCCTATTTGCCTCTGAAATCAGCCGCTTAGGCTGGATTTGGCGGCCGAACCATTCCTTTTTGGCCGGTTTGGCTGTAAGAGGAATTTCGGCGCTACCGCCAGGAACCCCGGATCGTGTGTCGTATTGGACCGACGGATAGGACCTAAGGATTCCGACCTTGACGCATTTCGCGCCGACAGCGCCCTAGCCGAGCGGCATGACCGGACCCCGCAAGCTCCACGTCAAATCCTACGGCTGCCAGATGAACGCCTACGATTCGCTTCGTATGGCGGACATGCTGGCTCCGGAAGGATTTGCCGAGACCGCCGACGTCGAACGACGCCGATCTCGTCGTGCTCAATACCTGCCACATCCGCGAGAAGGCGGCGGAGAAGGTCTATTCCGAGACTCGGACGGCTGCGCGTCATGAAGGACGAGGCGGCGCGTGCGGGCCGCAAGGTGACCGATCGCGGTCGCCGGCTGCGTCGCGCAGGCCGAAGGCGCCGAGATCATGCGGCGCGCGCCGGCGGTCGATCTGGTGGTCGGCCCGCAGAGCTATCACCGCCTGCCCGCGCTGCTCGAACAGTCCGACGCGCGGCGAGCGGCCGGTCGAAACCGAATTCCCGGCGGAAGACAAATTCAATTTTCTGAAAAGCCCGACGCGCGAAGCGATGCGCGCGCGCGGCGTCACCGCCTTCGTCACCATGCAGGAAGGCTGCGACAAGTTCTGCACCTTCTGCGTCGTGCCCTATACGCGCGGCGCCGAGGTGTCGCGTCCGGTCGCAAGATCGTGGCGGAGGCGCAGCGCCTGGCGGATGCCGGCGTCCGCGAGATCACGCTGATCGGCCAGAACGTCAACGCCTATCACGGCGAGGGACCGGATGGCCGCGCCTGCACGCTTGCGCAATTGTTCGAGCGGCTCGCGCGATTCCCGGGCATCGACCGGCTGCGCTACACCACCAGCCATCCGCGCGACGTGGACGACAGCCTGATCGCCGCGCATCGCGACCTGCCCGAACTGATGCCGCAACTGCATCTGCCGGTGCAGTCGGGATCGGACCGCATTCTCGACGCCATGAACCGCCGGCACACCCGCGACGATTATCTGCGCATCGTCGAGCGGCTGCGCGCGGCGCAGCCGGCTCTGGCCTTCACCTCCGATTTCATCGTCGGCTTTCCCGGCGAGACCGATGCGATTTCCGCGGACACCATGGAGCTGATCGAGCAGGTCGGCTTTTCCGGCGCGTTCTCGTTCAAATATTCGCCGCGCCCGGGCACGCCCGCCGCCGACATGGACGACCAGGTGCCCGAAGACGTGAAATCCGAGCGCCTGCGCGAATTGCAGGACCTGGTCGATCGCCAGCTAGCGGCCTTCAACCGCGGCTGCGTCGGCCAGACGCTCGACGTGCTGTTCGAGAAGCCGGGCCGCCACCCGGGCCAGATCGTCGGCAAGTCGCCCTATCTGCAGCCGGTGCAGGTCATCGCGCCGACATCGCTGATCGGCACGATCGCGTCGGTGCACCATCGACGATACCGGCAGCTACAGCCTGTTCGGCACGCTGTCGCAGCAACCTGAAACCATGCCGCGCGCAGACCGAGTTCGCGGCTCTGGAGGCGTGACGCCTTTGCGCAATTACAAATCAGGTCAAATCCTGCCAGGTCAGGGGACGCCGCTGCCGCCGAAGCCGGCCGATCGGCCAAGTGACGCAGATCATGCTCGCCTTCGACGACAACAAGCTCGCCTCGACCCTGTTCGGCCAATATGGCCAGAATCTCGCCCTGATCGAGCGCAAGCTCGACGTGGTCGCGGATTCGCGCGGCAATCACGTCACCATCGAAGGCACGCGCGAGGCCTGCGACCAGGCGCGGCGCGTGCTGGAGACGCTTTACGAGCAGCTTCGCAATGGCGGCGATATCGCGGCCGGCGATGTCGAAGGCGCGATCCGGCAGGCGATCGCGCAAGGCTCGCTGTTCGACGGCGATCCGTCGACGCGCGCGGCCGAATTTCGCCGACATCACGCTGCGCAAGCGCACGGTGCGCGCCCGCACCGCCGGGCAGGACGCCTATATCCGCGCGCTCAAACGCCATTCGCTGGTGTTCGGCACCGGCCCGGCCGGCACCGGCAAGACCTGGCTCGCGGTCGCCCATGCGGTCTCGCTGTTCGAGCGCAAGGAGGTCGACCGCATCATCCTGTCGCGGCCGGCGGTGGAAGCCGGCGAGCGGCTCGGCTTCCTGCCCGGCGACATGCGCGAGAAGGTCGATCCGTATCTGCGCCCGATCTACGACGCGCTGTTCGACCTGATGGACATGCGCATCGTCGAGCGCGCGCTTGCAGACCGGCGAGATCGAGATCGCGCCGCTCGCCTTCATGCGCGGGCGCACGCTGCACAATGCCGCGGTCATCCTCGACGAGGCGCAGAACACCACGTCGATGCAGATGAAGATGTTTCTGACCCGGCTCGGCGAGAACAGCCGCATGATCGTCACCGGCGATCCGAGCCAGGTCGATCTGCCGCCCGGCCAGACGTCGGGGCTTGCGGAAGCGTCGCGGCTGCTCGCCGATGTCGAAGGCATCGGACATGTCGCGTTCAAGAACGAGGACGTGATCCGCCACGAACTGGTGGCGAAGATCGTCGCCGCCTACGACCGCGCGGCGCCGGCGCAGAAGTCACGCGAGAACAAGTGATGCCGGCGATCGCGACAAGAAGCGCGCCAGCACGCCGGTCGATATCGACATTGTGGTGGAATCCGCGCTCTGGTCGGCGCATGCCGGGCGCGGAAGATGCCGTGCGGCGCGCGATCGAAGCCGCGGCGCGCCTGCCAGGGCAAAGCCGGCGAGATCGCGGTGCTGCTCACCGACGATGCGGCAATCCGCACGATGAACGCGCAATGGCGCGGGATCGACAAGCCGACCAATGTGTTGTCGTTTCCGGCGGGCGATCCGGCCTTGCGGCCGCGGCGACTGCGCATCTCGGCGACATCGCCATCGCCTACGAGACCGTGGCGCGCGAGGCGGACGCGGAAAACAAGGCTTTTCGTCGACCATCTCGCGCATCTGTCGATTCACGGCTATCTTCACCTGATCGGATTCGACCACGAAACCGACCGCGAGGCCGAGCGGATGGAACATCTCGAAACGCGCATCCTGGCGAGCCTCGGCATTGCCGACCCGTATGCGGACCGCCCCGGCCTGGACTGACGCGAACAAACGCCATGCCCGATACCGAAGGCTCATCCGGCAGCGCCTCTCGCAGCGAGCCTGTGTCCAACATCAATACCGGCCGCAATCTTCCGGTCCCGGTGAAGGCCGGATCACGCGAGGGCGGCGACGGCTTCTTCTCGAAATGGCTGCGCACCATTCTCGGCTGGCGCGCGGGCTCGACACGCGCCGACCTCAAGGAAGTTCTGGAGGACAGCGCGGCCGGCGATCTCGGCTTCTCGCCGGAAGAAAGCACCATGCTCAAGAATATTCTTGGGCTGCGCGAACGGCGGATCGACGACGTGATGGTGCCGCGCGCCGACATCATCGCGGTTCAGCAGGACATCCCGCTCGGCGAGCTGGTGAAGGTGTTCGAGAATGCCGGGCATTCGCGCCTGGTCGTGTTCAACGACACGCTCGACGATCCGGTCGGGCATGGTTCATATCCGCGACCTGATCGCGTTCATGACCGCGCGCGCAAGCGCCGCTCCGAAGCCGGCCTCGAAACGCAAGAAGAAGCTGCCGGAGGGCGCGCTCGATCTCGCCGCGATCGATCTCGCGATGCCGCTCAGTCGCAACGAAAATCGTGCGCCCGATCCTGTTCGTGCCGCCGTCGATGCCGGCGATCGATCTGCTCGCCAAGATGCAGGCGACGCGCATTCATCTGGCGCTCGTGGTCGACGAATATGGCGGCACCGACGGCATCGTGTCGATCGAGGACGTGGTCGAACTGATCGTCGGCGATATCGAGGACGAGCATGACGACGAACAATCGCCCGGCATCACCAGGCAATCCGACGGCTCCTTCGTCGCCGATGCGCGCGCCAGCCTGGAAGACGTCATCGCGGCGGTCGGCAAGGGCTTCGATGTCGGCGAGGCGCTGAACAATGTCGACACGCTTGCGGGCTATCTGGTGACGCAGGTCGGACGCGTGCCGGTGCGCGGCGAATTGGTGCCGGGTCCCGCCGGCTTCGAATTCGAAGTGCTGGATGCCGATCCGCGCCGGGTGAAGAAGGTGCGCATCCATCGCGGCAGAAATCGCAAGTCGGAACGCGGCCGCGAGACTGCAGGCGCCTCGCCGGCGCCGAAAGCGCCGCAGGCGCCTGCCGCGCGATTCCGGCCCGATCAAACCGACGCAACAGCCGTGAGCATAGCGAGGCTCGCTCACGCGGTCGTCCTGTCCTGGGGCTGGCGCCGCGCCGCAATCGCGTTCGTTGCCGGCGCCATCTCGGCCTTGGCGCTCGCGCCTTTCGATGCTGGCCGTTCCTGTTCCTGACCTTTCCGGTCGCGGTCTGGCTGATCGACGGCTCCGCCGCCGGACGCTTCGGCGGAATTTTTGCAGCCGCCATCGCCGGCTGGTTCTTCGGCTTCGGATATTTCCTCGCCGGCCTCTACTGGATCGGCCACGCCTTCCTGGTCGATGCCAAGACCTTCGGCTGGCTGCTGCCGATTGCGGTCACCGCGCTTGCCGGCCGGGCTTGCGATTTTCACGGCGCCGGATTCGCGCTGGCGCGCGCGTTCTGGGGACGCGGGCCCGTGCGCATCCTTGCGCTCGCAGTCGCGCTCACGATCGCCGAATGGCTGCGCGGCCATGTGCTGTCGCGGCTTTCCGTGGAACAGCTACGGCTATGCGCTGACCGGGCCGCTGGTGCTCGCGCAGAGCGCCTCCATGCTCGGCCTGTGGGGCATGACGCTGCTTTCGGTTGCGATTTTCGCGAGCCCGGCGACGCTCGCCGACGAAGCCGCCGATACGCGGCGGCGCTGGCTGCCGCTCGCGCTTGGCGTGCTCACGCTCGCGATCATGGCCGGCTATGGCGCATGGCGGCTGTCGCGCACGCCGACAAATTTCGTCGACAATGTGCGTCTGCGGATCATGCAGCCCAATCTGCCGCAGGACGAGAAGTTCAACTATGCCGGCGCGGCAGAAGATCATGAACCATTATCTGTCGCTCTCGGATCGCGCCACCGGCCCGCAAAGCTCAGGCCTGCGCGACGTGACGCATCTGATCTGGCCGGAATCCGCGTTTCCGTTCTTTCTGACGCGCGAAGCCGACGCGATGAAGCAGATCGCCGATCTGCTGCCGGCCGGCACCGTGCTGATCACCGGCGCCGCGCGCTATGCCGATTCTTCGCCAGGCGAAAAGCGGCGCGCCTATAATTCCGTCTACGTCATCGATCATGACGGCACCGTGCTGTCGGTCTACGACAAGGTGCATCTGGTCCCGTTCGGCGAATATCTGCCGTTCCAGACCGCGCTCGAAAAGCTCGGCCTGATGCAGCTGACCAAGGTGCAGGGCGGCTTCCTGTCGGGTGACCGGCACCGCTCCTATGAGCTGCGCGGCGCGCCGCGCTTCCTGCCGCTGATCTGCTACGAGATCGTCTTTCCCGGCGCGGTCGTTCCGCCGGGCGAACGGCCCGGCTGGCTGCTCAACGTCACCAACGACGCTGGTTCGGCATCAGTTCGGGGCCCTATCAGCATTTTCAGCAGGCGCGCGTGCGCGCGATCGAGGAAGGCCTGCCGCTGGTTCGCGCGGCCAATAACGGTATTTCCGCGGTCGTCGACCCGCTCGGCCGGATCGTTCGGCAATTACCACTCGGCACCGAAGGCGTGCTGGACGCGGCTTTACCACGTCCGATTGCAGCCACAATTTACGCACGTTTCGGGGACGCGATCGCCGCAGCGATGCTCGCCGCTGTTCTGCGTCATAGTGCTTCGTTATCGTTCGCGCCGGCCGCGCTAGGCGCCACCGAAATTCGAAACAAAATTAGCGAGGTCCGTCGATGGTTGCAGTCGGGCGCAATATTCCGCTCTGCGGCAAGATTTGAGGGGCTAACTTGCTGGCGCAGGGGACAGTCGGCAAACTGTGCGTTGATGCGAAAATTACACGTTTGACGATGGAAAAATTTGCGCATTACGCTTATCGTAATTAAGTTATGATAATCGGAACGGTGGTTGTATCGGTCCGCTGAAGCGCCTAAAATGCCGAATTTTAATTTGACGATCTGACGGGAACATGCGCAAACCACGCTCTTCGCGCCAACGCGTAACACAACTTGCCACGCGCGGCGCGGCGGAGAAGACAATGGTCAAGAAGGCACCGAACCCGACCGACAAGCACGTCGGGTCACGCGTGCGGATGCGCCGGATGATGCTGGGCATGAGCCAGGAAAAACTCGGCGACGCGCTCGGACTGACGTTTCAGCAAGTCCAGAAATACGAGAAGGGCACGAACCGGATCGGTGCGAGCCGCCTTCAGCAAATTTCCAACATCCTGCAGGTGCCGGTTTCGTTTTTCTTCGAAGGCGCGCCGAATGTCGGTCACGGCAATTCGGGTTTCGCGGAGGCGCCCTCGCCCGCTTACGTTTCCGACTTCCTCGCGACCTCCGACGGCCTCGCGCTGACCCGTTCGTTCATGCGCATCAAGGATTCCAAACTGCGTCGCCGCATCGTCGACCTGGTGGAACAGATCGCCGGCGACGAGGCCTGAACGCCGCCCATTGCTGCCCAATCCCGGCGCCCATCCAGCCCACATCTTGACCGCGCCGGCGGCAACGCTGCATTGAACACGCCTTCATACAACCGACGAACGGTCTTTCTTCGTCCCTAGGGGGAGTGTTACCCGTGCCGCGCAAGAGCCACTTGTTCACCAGTGAATCCGTGTCCGAAGGGCATCCGGACAAGGTCTCGCGACCAGATCTCCGACGCCGATCCTCGACGCCTTTCTCGAAAATGACATCAAGCTCGGCATCGCCGACGACAGCCTCGTCAATACGCGGCTGGGCTGCGAGATGCTGACCACCACCAACAAGATCGTCATCGCCGGCGAAGGCCGCGGCCAGGCGCCGTTCTTCAAGAAGTACGGCTCGCAGGCCGTCATCAACCGCGAGCAGATCGCCCAGATCGCGCGCGATGTGGTCAAGGACATCGGCTACGATCAGGACGGCTTCTCCTTCCACGGCGCCGATGTCGAGGTGCTGCTGCACGGCCAGTCGCCCGACATCGCCATGGGCGTCGACGCCAAGAAGAAGAAGGGCAGCGAGCAGGAAGGTGCCGGCGACCAGGGCATGATGTTCGGCTTCGCCTGCACCGAGAGCGAAGTCTACGAGAAGAACTCGTTCATGCCGGCGCCGATCTATTTCGCGCACAAGATCCTGAAAGTCCTGGCCGACCAGCGTCATTCCAAGAAGCTGTTCGACCTGCAGCCGGACGCCAAGAGTCAGGTCACGGTCAAATACGAGAACGGCAAGCCGGTCGGCTGCACCAAGGTCGTGGTCTCGACGCAGCACAACGCGACCAATCGCAACGGCAAGAAATACACCCCGTCGATGGTCAAGGACCTGATCGGCGACGCGGTCGCCTCGGCGCTGCCGAAGGGCTGGATGCCGAAGAAGGAATCCGACTTCCTGGTCAACCCGACCGGCAATTTCGTGGTCGGCGGACCGGACGGCGATTGCGGCCTGACCGGCCGCAAGATCATCGTCGACACCTACGGCGGCTATGCCCCGCATGGCGGCGGCGCCTTCTCCGGCAAGGACCCGACCAAGGTCGACCGCTCGGCCGCCTATGCCGCGCGCTATCTCGCCAAGAACGTGGTGGCGGCCGGCCTCGCCGACAAGCTGCACGATCCAGGTCGCCTACGCGATCGGCGTCGCCGATCCGATGTCGCTTCTGGTCGACACCCACGGCACCGGCAAGGTCGATGACGGCAAGCTGGAGAAGGTGCTGCGCGGAGCTCTTCCCGCTGCGCCCGACCAACATCCGCCGCACGCTCAAGCTGAACCGGCCGATCTACCGGCGGACCGCGGCCTACGGCCATTTCGGCCGCGCGCCGGAAAAGGACGGCGGCTTCTCCTGGGAAAAGACCGATCTCGCCGATCAGATCCGCAAGGCGGTCGAAGTAAGCTCCCGCGATTTCGGGTTGAGTTTTGCGAACGGCCGCATCATGGATGCGGCCGTTATGCATTCTGACACCCCGCAACGATCCCGAGCACCCGGCGCCTTCTTCGGACGCCGCAAGGGCAAGGCCTTGCGGGCCGGACAGGCGCGTTTGTTCGAAACGCTTCTGCCGAGCCTCTGCATTGATCTGCAATCGTCTGCGCCGGCATCGCTCGCCACGCTGTTTCCGAACGCCGTCCGCGAGGTCCGGCTCGAGATCGGCTTCGGCGGCGCCGAGCATCTGATCGCGCAGGCCGAGGCCAATCCGGCTTGCGGCTTCATCGGCGTCGAGCCGTTCCTCAACGGCATGGCGAAGGCGCTCGCCGCGATCGATGCGCAGGGCCTCGCGCAATATCCGGCTGCATCACGGCGACGCGACCGAACTGCTCGCCTGGCTGCCGGCAGCTTCGCTCGACCGGGTCGATCTGCTCTATCCGGATCCGTGGCCGAAGCGGCGGCACTGGAAGCGCCGCTTCGTGCAGGACCGCAGCGTCGCCGAGATCGCGCGCGTGCTGAAGCCGGGCGGCGAATTTCCGCTTCGCGACCGACATCCCGGATTATGCCGCCTGGACGCTGGTGCGGCTGCTGCGCTCGAAGCGATTTCGAATGGACCGCGGAGACGGCCGACGACTGGCGCAAGCCCTGGCCGGATTTCAGCGCACGCGCTACGAAGCCAAGGCCGTGCGCGAAGGCCGCACGCCCTGTTATCTGACGTTCAGAGAGATGTGTAGCGGAAGAACGTCAGCCCGCCTCGCGCAAGCTGCCCGGCGAGAGCTGCCAGAACCGCACCACCCGCTTGGCGGTCGATTTCGACAGCTTGTCGAAATTCGCATAGGCCGCGTCGATCGTGACGCGTCGCCTTGCCGCGGCTGCCAGCGCCTCGCCAGCATGATGTCGCGCGCGGTCGCCCAGGAATAGCCCGCCGCCTTGCACAGGATCAGGATCGGATCCGGCCGCTCGCCGTTCATCAGCCGGTCGACCACATCGACCGGCACCGATGTCAAGCGCGACAAGGCGGCGACGGTGTCGTCATAGGCGCATGACTGCGCAATCACGGCGAGCCTGGTCTCGCTCAATTCGCCGGCCTCGGCCATCGCCCTGATCCGCTCCTGCGCCGCGGAAAAATCGCGCGCCGGCTTGCTGGATCCGACCTCGCCCGACACCTTCGCCAGCACGCGGCGAATTTCGGCCTGCGTCTCCGGCCGCGCCTTGGCGAGCAGCCGGCGCTGCACCACCTCGGTCGCGCGCGACAGCAGATCGCGGAACATGTGATCGGGAATGTCGGTGCGCAGCGCCACCGTCTCCGCCAGCACGCTGTCATGCTCGGCGCTGCGCAACAGCGAGTTGAAACCGCTTTCCGAAATCTGCGCGCCGCTATTGCTGGCGAGCTTGCGCTTCACCGAAAAATCGCCGCGCCGGACCAGAATGTCGGTGACCTGGGTCTCGATCTGCGGACGGCTCGAAATCGCATAGAGATGCTCGGCGCCCTTCGAGCTTGCGATCTCGACGAGATCGGCGGTGACCAGACGCTGCGACTGCGCCAGCACCGGGCCGGCCACCATGATGTCGTCGTCCTTGGCAAGCCTGCGGATCACCTCGGTCGGAGAATTCTTCACCGGCGCAAGCCGGCGCGCCAATTCCTGACGCGCCTTGCTCTCGATCTCGGCGATCAGCATCACGAACACGTCGTCGAACAGACGGACATGGTCGTCGTTGAAACTGGCTCGAGCCTTCGCAGGAACAGCGCGGTGATCTTGCGAAGCGCCTCGGACCGCTTTTCGTCCGAACCGTGTTCCAGTACGACGACTTCGAGTTCGGGAATGAGGGAGGCGGCCATTCTGGTCGACCAATTCAGGAGGAATGGGCAACAGGCGGCAATCTTTCCGAATTTTACGGGCCGATTCTGAAGGAAGCGTTAGCTCTGGAACCCGGCCGCAGGGCCGAACCCACCCTTGCGAAAAGCGGCGAAATCGCTATATTGCGCGTGTCTGATACGTCAGACATCTCATAACGGCTGGTTTGATCCGGTCGGTTTTTGAGAGTGGGCCCCGCCCGGGACCCGCTCTTTTTTATTACCTGAATGGCCGCGAAACCGCGCGTGTTCGCACATTCCGGGGCCTCCGGGCGGAATAGAAACTCCGAACGCCAGCTGTTGCATGAGCCTGATGCTGGACGACAATCTGCAGTCCAAACCGCAATCCGAGCCGCGCCTGATCGCGGAGCCGGGGCTTTCGGCGCGCGTCGCGACGATCGCCGAGCCGGTGCTCGAAGGCATGGGTTTTCGGCTGGTGCGGGTCAGGATTTCCGGCGCCGACGGATGCACGGTGCAGGTCATGGCCGAGCGGCCGGACGGCACGCTGACGATCGAGGATTGCGAGGAAATCTCGCGCGCGCTGTCGCCGGTCATCGATGTCGCCGACCCGGTGCCGCAGGCCTATCGGCTGGAAATTTCATCGCCGGGGCTCGACCGCCCGCTGGTGCGCCGCTCGGATTTCGAGCGCCATGCCGGCCATCTGGCAAAGATCGAGATGACGTGCCGGTGGACGGCCGCAAACGCTTCCGCGGCATCCTGCTCGGCGTCGAGGGCGACGCCGCGCGCTTGCGCCGTGACGATGCCAAGCCGGACGAAATAGCCGACGTGCTGCTGCCGATCGAGGACATGGCGGAAGCCAAGCTCGTCCTCACCGACGAACTGATCGCGGAAGCCTTGCGCAAGGGCAAGGCGGCCGAGCGCGAGGCGCGCGGAGAGCCGCAGCCCAATCGCGACTACGCGCCAAAATCCAAATCGGCGCCCAAACCGAAACCGAAATCCAACCGGACGGACGTACCCCGTCCGAAACAAGCCCAACTGGACCGCGCCAAGAGAAAACAGGCCGGTTCCGACGAAGGAGAGTGACCATGGCCGCGGTTAGCGCCAATAAGCTCGAACTGCTGCAGATCGCCGACGCGGTCGCACGCGAAAAATCGATCGACCGCGGCATCGTGATCGCGGCGATGGAAGACGCGATCGCCAGGGCCGCCCGCTCGCGCTACGGCAGCGAGACCGAAGTGCGCGCCGAGATCGACCAGAAGAAGGGCGAGCTTCGGCTGTCGCGCCACATGCTGGTGGTCGAGCAGGTCGAGAACCCGTCGAACCAGATCAGCGTGGAAGACGCGCGCCGGCTCAATCCGTCGGCGCAGGTCGGCGACACCATCGCCGACGCCCTGCCGCCGCTCGAATATGGCCGCATCGCCGCGCAGATCGGCCAAGCAGGTGATCGTGCAGAAGGTGCGCGAGGCCGAGCGCGACCGGCAATATCAGGAATACAAGGACCGCATCGGCGACATCGTCAACGGCGTGGTCAAGCGCGTGGAATACGGCAACGTGGTCGTCGATCTCGGCCGCGGCGAAGCGATCGTGCGGCGCGACGAGATGCTGCCGCGCGAGGTGTTCCGCAACGGCGACCGCGTCCGCGCCTATATCTACGACGTGCGCCGAGAGCCGCGCGGGCCGCAGATTTTCCTGTCGCGCACGCATCCGCAGTTCATGGCCAAGCTGTTCGCGCAGGAAGTGCCGGAAATCTATGACGGCATCGTCGAGGTCAAGGCGGTCGCCCGCGACCCCGGCTCGCGCGCCAAGATCGCGGTGATCTCGCGCGATTCCTCGGTCGATCCGGTCGGCGCCTGCGTCGGCATGCGCGGCTCGCGCGTGCAGGCCGTGGTCAACGAATTGCAGGGCGAGAAGATCGACATCATCCCGTGGTCGCAGGACATCGCGACCTTCGTCGTCAATGCGCTGGCGCCCGCCGAAGTCGCCAAGGTGGTGCTCGACGAGGACAAGGAACGTATTGAAGTCGTCGTTCCGGATGCCCAGCTTTCGCTCGCGATCGGCCGCCGCGGCCAGAATGTGCGGCTCGCCTCGCAGCTCACCGGCTGGGATATCGACATCCTGACCGAGCAGGAAGAATCCGAGCGCCGTCAGGCCGAGTTCCAGAACCGCACCAAGACCTTCATCGAGGCGCTCGATGTCGACGAGGTGGTCGGCGCAGTTGCTGGCCTCGGAAGGCTTCAACTCGGTCGAGGAACTGGCGCTGGTCGATATCAAGGAAATCGCCGGCATCGAGGGCTTCGACGAGGAGACCGCGGAAGAATTGCAGTCGCGCGCCAAGGACTATCTCGACCGCATCGAGGGCGAGTTCGACGAGAAGCGCAAGGACGCTCGGCGTCGACGACGAGCTCAAGGACGTTCCCGGCGTCACCACGCAGATGCTGGTCGCGCTCGGCGAGAACGGCATCAAGACGGTCGAGGATCTGGCCGGCTGCGCCACCGACGATCTGGCCGGCTGGACCGAGCGCAAGGACGGCGAAACCAAGCGCGAGCCGGGCTATCCTCGACGGCTTCGATCTGTCGCGCGACGAGTGCGAACAGATCGTCATGCAGGCGCGCCTGAAGGCCGGCTGGATCACCGAGGCCGATCTGGTCGAAGCCGGCCGAGGAGGCCGTCGAAGAACCCGTGGAAGCGTGAGGTGACACGCCCGGCATGCTCGCAATGTCGCGACGATAGCGCGCTCGATGGCGGCCCCCGCAAGGGGGCCGCGACGGAGCGATTCTGCGTGGTCGAGCGCGAAGTCAGGCCGGTCGAGCAACTGATCCGCTTCGTGGTCGGGCCGGACGGCGCCGTGGTGCCGGACATCAAGCGCAATCTGCCCGGGCGCGGATTGTGGGTGACGGCGAGCCGTCCGGCGCGTCGATCAGGCGGTACGGCGAAAGTTGTTCGCCAAGGGCTTCAAGCGCGACGTGCGGACCGACGCCGGATCTGGCCGACATCGACGGGACGGTTGCTGGAGCGGGCGGCGCTGGATGCGCTTTCGATCGCCGGCAAGGCCGGAGAGGTCGTGACCGGCTTCGCCAAGGTCGAGGCCGCGATCGGCCGAAACCGGCGGGTTGCTGGGTCTGCTGCACGCCTCCGACGGCTCGGCCGACGGCTTGCGCAAGCTGGAGGCCCTTTTGCGCCGCAACGACGAGCCGCAATCCCGGGAAATCCCGGTGATCCGGGCGTTTTCCGGCGTGCAATTGGATTTGGCATTGGGCCGGTCAAATGTGATACATGCTGCCCTGCTTGCCGGCCCAGCAAGCCAGGGCTTCCTCACCCGCTGTCAGCGCAGCTTGCGCTTTCGCACCGGCGAAACCTCAAGGCCGGGGCCGGATCGCGTGTCCGGCAAGGAAGCCAAAGTTTTTGAATCGGGAACGGAATCGGAATGAGCGAGACGAAGACACCTGGCGACAAGAAGATCGGCGTCGGCAAAACGCTGACGCTGAAGCCGCGCACCGAAACGGGCGTGGTCCGCCAGAGCTTCAGCCATGGCCGCTCCAAGCAGGTCGTGGTCGAAACGGTGAAGCGCCGCACGGTCGGCAAGCCGGTCGAGACCAAGGCCGCCGAGCCGGCCGCCGCAGGAAGCGCCGAAGAAGGCGCCAGCGCCGGCCGCCCGCGCCGCGACGCCCGCTCCCGCGGCGCCCGCGCCGAAATCCGGCGTCGTGCTTCGCACGCTGACCGATGACGAACGCAATGCGCGCGCGCATGCGCTCGCCGACGCGCGCGTGCGCGAGGCCGAAGAGCGCAAGATCGCCGAGGAAGAAGCCCGCCGCCGCCAGAGCCGCGAGGGCATGGAACAGGCCGAGCGCGAGGCCGCCGAAGCCCGCAAGCGCGAGGAGGAAGAGCGCCATCGCCGCGAGGAAGAGGCCAAGCGCAAGGCCGAACAGGAAGCCAAGAAGCGGTTCGGCGAAGAGACCGCAGCGGCCGGCGCCGGTGGCCGCCTCGGTGTCGCGCGCCCGGCCCTGGAAGCCGAAGACGAGGAAGGCGCCGCGCGCGCGCCGGCCGGGCGCCCCGGGCGCGGTCCGTCCCGTCGTCGCTCCGAAGCCGACCGCGCAGCGCGCCGCCCAAGCAGCGCACGCGCCTCACCGTCGTCAACGCCTCGAATGTCGACGAGGTGCGCGAGCGTTCGGTCGCCTCGTTCCGCCGCCGCACCCAGCGCCTCAAGGGACATGCCGCCGACGAGCCGAAGGAAAAGCTCGTCGCGCGAAGTGATCGATTCCGGAAACGATCACCATCCAGGAACTCGCCAACCGCATGGCCGAGCGCGGCGTCGATGTGATCCGCATGCTGATGAAGCAGGGCCAGATGGCGACGATCAACGACGTGATCGACGCCGACACCGCGCAGCTGATCGCCGAAGAACTCGGCCACACCGTCAAGCGCGTCGCCGAATCCGACGTGGAAGAAGGCCTGTTCGACGCCGCCGACGATCCGGAGGCGCTGGTCTCGCGCGCGCCGGTCGTCACCATCATGGGCCATGTCGACCACGGCAAGACCTCGCTGCTCGACGCCATCCGCTCGGCCAATGTCGTCTCCGGCGAGGCCGGCGGCATCACCCAGCATATCGGCGCCTATCAGGTCGAGTCGCCCAATCGGCGGCAAGATCACCTTCATCGACACGCCCGGCCACGCCGCCTTCACCGCGATGCGCGCGCGCGGCGCCAAGGTCACCGACATCGTGGTGCTGGTGGTCGCGGCCGATGACGGCGTCATGCCGCAGACGATCGAGGCGATCCAGCACGCCAAGGCGGCGAAGGTGCCGATGATCGTCGCGATCAACAAGATCGACAAGCCGGACGCCAAGCCCGAACGCGTGCGCACCGAACTGCTCCAGCACGAGGTGCAGGTCGAATCGCTCGGCGGCGACGTGCTCGATGTCGAGGTCTCGGCCACCAAGAAGATCAATCTCGACAAGCTGCTCGAGACCATCGGCCTGCAGGCCGAACTTCTCGACCTCAAGGCCAATCCGACCCGTCCGGCCGAAGGCACCGTGATCGAAGCCAAGCTCGACCGCGGCCGCGGCCCGGTCGCGACCGTGCTGATTCAGCGCGGCACGCTGAAGATCGGCGACATCGTCGTGGCCGGCGCCGAATGGGGCCGCGTGCGCGCGCTGGTCAGCGACAAGGGCGAGCCGGTGCAGGAGGCCGGCCCCTCGGTGCCGGTCGAAGTGCTCGGCTTCAACGGCACGCCGGATGCGGGCGACCGTCTCGCGGTGGTCGAGAACGAGGCGCGCGCGCGCGAAGTCACCGCCTATCGCGAGCGCCAGAAGCGCGACAAGATGGCCGCCCGCCAGACCGGCATGCGCGGCTCGCTCGAACAGATGATGGCGCAGGTCAAGACCGCCGGCCGCAAGGAATTCCCGCTGGTCATCAAGGCCGACGTGCAGGGCTCGATGGAAGCGATCATCGGCGCGCTCGACAAGCTCGGCACCGACGAAGTCGGCGCCCGCGTGGTGCTGTCGGGCGTCGGCGGCATCACCGAATCCGACATCACGCTGGCCGAATCGATCGACGCCGCGATCATCGGCTTCAACGTGCGCGCCCACAAGGAAGCGCGCGAGGCCGCCGAACAGGCCGGCATCGAGATCCGCTACTACAACATCATCTACAATCTCGTGGATGACGTGAAAGCGGCGATGTCGGGCCTGCTCACGCCGGAACGGCGCGAGACCATGCTCGGCAATGCGCGCATCCAGGAAGTCTTCAACGTCTCCAAGGTCGGCAAGGTCGCCGGCTGTCGTCGTCACCGACGGCGTGGTCGAGCGCGGCGCCGAGCGTGCGCCTGATCCGCGACAATGTCGTGGTCCACGAAGGCAAGCTCTCGCAGCTCAAGCGCTTCAAGGACGACGCGCGCGAGGTCAGCGCCGGCCAGGAATGCGGCATGGCGTTCGAGAACTACCAGGACATGCGCGCCGGCGACGTGATCGAGTGCTACCGGGTGGAGCAGATCCAGCGCTCGTCTGTGAGTCCAAGTACTCACGCGATCGATTGGGATCTGTCATCGCCGGGCATAAGCGCGAACCGCGTCTTCGCTCGAAAGGCCCGGCGATCCATCTGCAAAGAAGCAATTTTGCGAAGGCGATGGATGCGCGGGTCAAGCCCGCGCATGACCACATTTGAGAGTTGTGATGCGAAGCAAGAAACCGAAACACGACACCGCGCCCGGCGGCTCGCAGCGCCAGCTTCGGGTCGGCGAACTGATCCGCCATGCGATGGCCGAGATGCTGACGCGCGGCGACGTGCACGATCCGGTCATCGAAGGCCACATGATCACGGTCCCGGAAGTGCGCATGAGCCCCGACCTGCGGCTTGCGACCATCTATGTCATGCCGCTCGGCGGCAAGGACGTGAACGAAGTGATCGCGGCGCTGAACGACAACAGGCGCTTCCTGCGCGGCGAGATCGCGCATCGCGTCAACCTGAAATTCGCTCCCGACATCCGATTCCGCGCCGACGAGCGCTTCGACGAAGCCGAACGGATCGAGAAGCTTTTGCGAACGCCGGCGGTACAGCGCGATCTCGAGACGCGATGGAGGCGCCGATGAGTGACGAGCCGCGCTCCACGACTTCACCTCCCCGCTTGCGGAGGTCCGAGCGAAGCGAGGTCGGGGCATTCATCGCGAAGCGCTGCCAACGTCCGCAAGCGGGAGGATGAGCGCGCGCGCAAGCTCACCAGAGCGAAGGCGTACGGAAGCAAAAGCGCAAGCAGCAAACGCGCCGCGACAAGCGCGACGTGCATGGCTGGGTGGTGCTCGACAAGCCGATCGGCATGACCTCGACGCATGCGGTCGCGGTGGTCCGCCGCCTGTTCACGGCCAAGCGCGCGGGCCATGCCGGCACGCTCGATCCGCTGGCCTCGGGCTGCCTGCCGATCGCGCTCGGAGAGGCGACCAAGACCGTCCCCTTCATCATGGATTCGACCAAGACCTATCGCTTCACCGTGCAATGGGGCGAGGAGCGCGACACCGACGATGCCGAGGGCCGCGTCGTCGAAACGAGCGACGCCCGCCCGACGCGCGGAGCAGATCGAGGCAATCCTGCCGCGCTTCCTGGGCGTCATCCTGCAGACCCCGCCGCGCTTCTCCGCGATCAAGATCGACGGCGAGCGCGCCTATGACCTCGCCCGCGACGGCGAGGTGGTCGAGCTGCAGCCCCGCGAGATCGAGATCGACCGGCTGGACGCTGGTCGAATAGCCCGGACCCCGACCATGCGGTGTTCGAGACCGATTGCGGCAAAGGTACCTATGTAAGGGCGCTGGCGCGGGATTTCGGCCGCCTTTTGGGCTGCCGGGGCCATGTTTCGGCGCTGCGCCGCACCTCGGTGGGCCCGTTCGGGGAGCCGGAAATGATTTCTCTGGAACGGCTTACCGCTTTGTGCGATAGAGCCGCCGCCGGCGAGGCAAGCCTCGCCGACGCGTTATGGCCTGTTGAGACCGCGCTGGACGACATCCCGGCACTGGCCGTCAACAGGTCCGATGCGGCAAGGCTCCAGAGAGGCCAAGCCGTAATCCTGCGCGGACGGGACGCTCCCATTCTCCAGGGCCTGGTTTACGTCACGGTGGCGGGCGAATTGCTCGCTCTTGCCGAGACCGATCAGGGCCAGATCGTCCCCAAGCGCGTGTTCAACCTCGCCGGCCTGACTGGCAGCGCCGGCAAAGAAAAAGGTCACTGACGATGTCGATCGAAGCCGGCCGCAAGGCCGAAGTCATCAAGACGTATGCACGAAAGTCCGGCGACACCGGTTCGCCCGAAGTCCAGGTCGCGCTCCTGTCCGAGCGCATCAACAACCTGACCGGTCATTTCAAGACCCATGTGAAGGACAATCACTCCCGGCGCGGGCTGCTCAAGCTCGTGTCGCAGCGTCGCCAATTGCTCGACTACATCAAGCGGTCGGACGAGGCGCGCTACAAGGACCTGATCGAGCGGCTCAATATCCGCCGCTGATTTTCCCGCCGCGCAAGTCGCGCGGAGAGCACGATGCCGAAAGGTGCGAAGCGTTTTTCGGAAAACATCGTGCTCACACCAAGGGCATGATCCCGAAACCTGTGAAACTGTTTTCGGTCAAGGTCATGTTTTATGAGCGGACGCGTTTGCGTCCGCATTGCGACCGGCAGCGAATTCTGCCGGACCTCGAACGGGCACCATACGGATTGGCCCGTTCGCATCCCGGAGGGATGAGTCATGGCAGGATCGCCGGACGCTGTCTACGCATGTCGCCGTCCGCCTCCGCAGCTTGCCCAGGCTCGCTCAGAGCATGGTGCCGGGCGACTTTCGCAGCCACGTTTGAATCGATCTCGCCGTCTTGCCCATGGCTCTTCTCCTCAGTCCGAAAACCGATGAGAGAAAAGCAAAATGTTCGATAAGCACCGCGTTGAACTCGATTGGGGCGGGCGCAAGCTCATCCTCGAGACCGGTAAAGTCGCGCGCCAGGCCGATGGTGCCGTGGTCGCGACCTATGGCGAAACCACCGTGCTCGCGACCGTGGTCGCGGCCAAGACGCCGCGCGAGGGCGTCGATTTCCTGCCGCTGACCGTCGATTATCAGGAAAAATTCTATGCCGCCGGCCGCATCCCGGGCGGCTATTTCAAGCGCGAAGGCCGTCCGACCGAAAAGGAGACGCTGGTCTCCCGCCTGATCGACCGTCCGATCCGTCCGCTCTTCGCCGATGGCTGGCGCAACGAGACCCAGGTGATCGTCACCACGCTGTCGCATGACATGGAGAACGATCCGGACATCCTCGCGCTGGTTGCCTCCTCCGCCGCGCTGACGCTTGTCGGGCGCGCCGTTCATGGGCCCGATCGGCGCCGCCCGCGTCGGCTTCATCAACGGCGAATATGTGCTCAATCCGCTGATCGACGAGATGCAGGAAAGCGAGCTCGACCTCGTGGTCGCCGGCACCGGCGATGCCGTGCTGATGGTCGAATCCGAAGCCAAGGAATTGTCGGAAGACGTGATGCTGGGCGCCGTGATGTTCGGCCACAAGTATTTCCAGCCGGTGATCCAGGCGATCATCCAGCTTGCCGAAAAGGCGGCGAAGGAGCCGCGCGAGCTGACCGTGATCGACAATTCCGCGCTTGAAAAGGAAATGCTCGGCGTCGTCGAGAAGGATCTGCGCGCGGCTTACGCGATCTCCAAGAAGCAGGATCGCTATGCCGCGGTCGCCGCGGTGAAGGAAAAGATGCTCGCGCATTTCTTCCCCGAAGGTGCCGAGCCGAAATACGACAAGCAGCGCGTCGCCGGCGTGTTCAAGGAGCTCGAAGGCAAGATCGTGCGCTGGAACATCCTCGATACCTCCAAGCGCATCGATGGCCGCGATCTGAAGACCGTGCGTCCGATCGTCTGCGAGGCGGGCGTATTGCCGCGCACGCATGGCTCGGCCCTGTTCACCCGCGGCGAGACCCAGGCGCTGGTGGTCACCACGCTCGGCACCGGCGAGGACGAGCAGTGGATCGACGCGCTGCAGGGCACCTACAAGGAGCATTTCCTGCTCCACTATAACTTCCCGCCCTACTCGGTCGGCGAGACCGGCCGTCTCGGCGGCACCAAGCGGCGCGAAATCGGCCACGGCAAGCTCGCCTGGCGCGCGATCCATCCGGTTCTGCCGGCGAAGCACGACTTCCCCTACACCATCCGCGTGGTGTCCGAAGTCACCGAGTTCGAACGGCTCGTCCTCGATGGCGACCGTCTGCGGCACCTCGCTGGCGCTGATGGATGCGGGCGTGCCGCTGAAGCGGCCGACCGCCGGCATCGCCATGGGTCTGATCCTGGAAGGCGAGAAATTCGCCGTCCTCTCCGACATTCTCGGCGACGAGGATCATCTCGGCGACATGGACTTCAAGGTCGCCGGCACCGAGCAGGGCATCACCTCGCTGCAGATGGACATCAAGATCGCCGGCATCACCGAGCAGATCATGAAGATCGCGCTCGGCCAGGCCAAGGACGGTCGCATCCATATCCTGGGTGAGATGGCCAAGGCCCTGACCGCGGCGCGCGCCGAACTCGGCGAACATGCTCCGCGCATCGAGACCCTGAAGATCCCGACCGACAAGATCCGCGAAGTGATCGGCACCGGCGGCAAGGTGATCCGCGAGATCGTGGAAAAGACCGGCGCCAAGATCAACGTCGAGGACGACGGCACCGTGAAGGTCGCCTCCGCCAACGGCGATTCGATCCGCGCCGCCATCAAGTGGATCAAGTCGATCGCGTCGGACCCCGAGGTCGGGCAGATCTACGAGGGCTCGGTGGTGAAGGTGATGGACTTCGGCGCCTTCGTGAACTTCTTCGGTTCCAAGGACGGCCTCGTCCATATCAGCCAGCTCGCGCAAGGCCGCGTGCAGAAGACCTCCGACGTCGTCAAGGAAGGCGACAAGGTGAAGGTGAAGCTGCTCGGCTTCGACGACCGCGGCAAGGTGCGGCTGTCGATGAAGGTGGTGGATCAGGAAACCGGCGAGGACCTGGAAGCCAAGCAGAAGGCCGAAGGCGGCGAACAGCGCCAGGCGGCCGGCGGCGAGTAATGAAGTCCGCTCGTCCCCGCGAAGGCGGGGACCCGGAGCGCGACGATCGAATGCAATGCAAAGGGCGGCCGAAAGGCCGCCCTTTTTCGTTTCAACACGAGCGTGATTTGTTGCGCAAGGCAGATGCCATAGACTGCGAGGGCCGTGGCTCCTGCAGGGGAACCTGAATGATCCGTCTGCCGCGCTGGGTTCTCGTCGTCCTGCTGATCATCAGCATCCTGTTCACGATCGCAGGCATCGCGATGATCGCAGCCGGTGCCGAAGGCGGCTGGGTCGGCTTTCTGTTTTTCGGGCTTTGCTCGGCGATCTTCGTGACGCAGCTTCGGCCCGACCTTCTGGTCTCGCAAAAGCCGGAACCGCCGGCGGTTCTGCTGCGACGTTTCCCCGGACCGGTGGAACTGCGAATGCAGCAATTCAAGCTGATGTTCACGCTGCTCGGGGTCTTGGTTTTCGGCGGCATCACCGTGTATTTTCTGCGCACCGAACAGCCGGGCCCCGTGATTGCCGCCTTCCTGTGGCTCTGCGTCGCCTGTCTGGCCGTGTCGGTTCCGTTCTTTCTTTACCTGCTGATCAAGGGCGGCGGCCTTTCGCTGGAGCGCGACGGCTTTCGCGTCATGCAGGCATGGCGCACGACGTTCACGCGCTGGGCGGATACCAGCGATTTCGATGTCGGTTCGACCGCGCTGCTGATCAGCTATCGTGGAGACGGAATGGAGGTCGTCACCTATGACGATTCCAAGGCAAAGGGCAGCGGTCTCGCCTCGATCAATGCCAGCATTGTCGGAAAGAATTCCGCCTTGCCCGACACCTATGGCTATTCCGCCGAAGAGCTGAAGACGCTGATGAACGGCTGGCGCGAGCGCGCGCTGGCACCGAGCGGCGCTATCTCACCACCTCCTTGACGATCTCGCCCAGCGCCTCGAAATCGCGCGCGCGCGACGAGGTCTTGCGCCAGCCGAGCCCGATGGTGCGGAACGGCTGGGGTTTGGCGAAGCGCAAGAGCTTCACGCGCTCGTCGCGCGCCTCCACCGGCACCGCGATTTCCGGGATCAGCGTCACGCCATAGCCGTTCGCCACCATCTGCATGACCGTGGTGAGACTGGTGGCGCCCAGTTCGCGCAGGCTGCCGCCACTCGCGTCGCTGCAGAAGGCCAGCGCCTGATCGCGCAGGCAATGGCCTTCCTCCAGCAGGATCAGCCGCCGCGGATCGATGTCGTCGGCGGTGATGCGGGTACGGCTCGGCAGATCGTCGCCGGACGGCGCCGCCAGCAGGAACGCATCGTCGAACAGTGCCAGCGTCTCGATTTCTGGCACCGGCGAAGGCAGCGCGATCATCACGACATCGAGTGAGCCGCGGATCAGTTCCTCGACCAGAAAGCGGGTCTGGGTTTCGCGCAATTCCAGTTCGAGATCGGGATGGCGCTCCTGCAGCACCGGAAGCAGATGCGGCAGCACATAGGGCGCGACCGAGGGGATGACGCCGAATTTCAGCGTCCCCGACAGCACGGCGCCGCGATGACGCGCGAAGTCGTCGAGGTCCGAGACCTCGCTCAGGATTCGCTCGGCACGGCGCGCGATTTCGACCCCGGTCTCGGTCAGCATCACATCGCCGGATCGCCGCTCCACCAGAGCGACCCCGAGGTCTCTCTCCAAGTCTTTGATCTGCATGGATAAAGCCGGCTGGCTGACGGCGCAGGCCGCGGCCGCGCGGCCGAAATGCCGGTGTCGCGCCAGTGCGTCCAGATAACGAAGCTGCCGAAAGCGTGATCATCGACGATAAGATAACCTTATCGTTGATCCTAATCAATCCGATTGGACCTTATCCAAACTACGGAGCATGGTGCCGGCCGAAGCACCAAGTTTCGATCAGTGAGGAGGAAAAAACATGGACGCAAAGACTGACGACAAGAGCGCAGGCAAATGCCCGTTCACGGGCGGTGCCGTGGACACAGCAACCGCGACTGGTGGCCGGATGCGCTGACCTCGAGATGCTGCACAAGAATTCCGACCCTGTCCGATCCGATGGGCAAGGATTTCGACTACGCGCAAGGAGTTCAAGACGCTCGACCTCGATGCGGTGATCAAGGACCTGACTGCCTTGATGACGAATTCGCAGGAATGGTGGCCGGCCGACTTCGGCCACTACGGCGGTCTGATGGTCCGCATGGCGTGGCACAGCGCGGGCACCTACCGCATCACCGACGGCCGCGGCGGCGCCGGCGCCGGACAGCAGCGCTTCGCGCCGCTGAATTCCTGGCCGGACAACGCCAACCTCGACAAGGCGCGCCGGCTGCTGTGGCCGATCAAGCAGAAATACGGCCGGAAACTTTCCTGGGCCGACCTGATGATTCTCGCCGGCAACGTCGCGCTCGAATCGATGGGCTTCAAGACCTTCGGCTTCGCCGGCGGCCGCGTCGACGTCTGGGAGCCGGAAGAGACTCTACTGGGGCCCGGAAGGCACCTGGCTCGGCGACGAACGCTATAGCGGCGAACGCCAGCTCGCGGACCCGCTCGGCGCCGTGCAGATGGGCCTGATCTACGTCAATCCGGAAGGGCCGAACGGCAATCCGGACCCGGTCGCGGCGGCCAAGGACATCCGCGAAACGTTCTTCGCGCATGGCGATGAACGACGAGGAGACCGTCGCGCTGATTGCCGGCGGTCACTCCTTCGGCAAGACCCACGGCGCCGGCGATCCGTCGCTGGTCGGACCCGACCCGGAAAGCGGCGCGCTCGAGGATCAGGGCCTCGGCTGGAAGAGCAAGTACGGCACCGGCATCGGCTGCTGACACCATCACCGGCGGCCCGGAAGTCATCTGGACCACGACGCCGACCAAGTGGAGCAACAACTTCTTCTGGAACCTGTTCGGCTACGAATGGGAGCTGACCAAGAGCCCGGCCGGTGCGAAACAGTGGAAGGCGAAAGGTGCGGGAGCCACGATCCCGGATGCCTTCGACAAGACGAAGAAGCATGTGCCGACCATGCTGACCACCGACCTCTCGCTGCGGTTCGATCCGGCATACGAGAAGATCTCGCGGCGCTTCATGGAGAATCCGGACCAGTTCGCGGACGCGTTTGCCCGCGCCTGGTTCAAGCTCACGCACCGCGACATGGGCCCGCGCGTCCGCTATCTCGGCCCGCTGGTGCCGAAGGAAGAGCTGATCTGGCAGGACCCGATCCCGGCCGTGGATCATCCGCTGATCGGCGAAGCCAAGGACATCGCCGCGCTGAAGGCGAAGATCCTCGCCTCCGGCCTGACGGTGTCCGCAGCTGGTCTCGACCGCCTGGGCGTCGGCCTCGACGTTCCGCGGCTCCGACAAGCGCGGCGGCGCGAACGGCGCGCGCATTCGTCTGGCTCCGCAGAAGGACTGGGAGGTCAACCAGCCGGCGCAGCTCGCGACGGTGCTGCGAAGCTCGAAGAGATCCAGAAGGAGCTTCGGCAAGAAAGTCTCGCTCGCCGACCTGATCGTGCTCGGCGGCGCCGCCGCGATCGAAAAGGCCGCGAAGGATGCCGGCATCGACGTGAAGGTCCCCTTCACGCCGGGCCGCATGGACGCGTCGCAGGAGCAGACCGACGTGGAGTCCTTCGCGCCGCTCGAACCGCGCGCCGACGGCTTCCGCAACTATGTCAACGGCAAGAAGCTGCAGTTCATGTCGCCGGTGGAGGCGCTGGTGGACCGGGCGCAGTTGCTGACGCTGACCGGGCCGGAAATGACGGTGCTGGTCGGCGGCCTGCGCGTGCTCGGTGCGAATGCCGGCGATTCCAAGCACGGCGTCTTCACCAAGCAAGCCGGGGACGCTGACCAACGACTTCTTCGTCAACCTGCTCGACCATGGATACGGAGTGGCAGGTCTCCGGACGCGCGAGAGGCGTCTACGAAGGGCGCGACCGCAAGACCAAGGAACGTCGAAGTGGACCGGCACCCGTGTCGACCTGATCTTCGGTTCGCACTCGCAGCTCCGCGCGTTCGCGGAAGTCTATGCCTGCGCGGATGCGAAGGAGAAGTTCGTGAAGGACTTCGTCGGCGGCGTGGAACAAGGTGATGAACGCCGACCGCTTCGACCTCGACACGGATGGCGAAGCGCGAAGCGGCGTAAGCGCCGCAGCGTCATGCAAGAATGCGAAAGGGCGGCCGAAAGGCCGCCCTTTTTTGTTTGTTGCGGTATCAATTCAGCCTGCTAGCCCGCGCGCCATACGATCCAGATCGCAGCGATCAGCGCGAGCGCAAGAAACCCCGTCAGCATTTTCAGAAACAGGATGACGGTTGCAAATGTCATCACCTTCTTGTCGGCCGCGAGCCGTTCGGTCTCTTCTTCGCTCTGCTGAAATAGCGGATCCTTGCCCATTGCAACCGATCAGTCGGAGCCATTCTCCGCTTCCGCACGCAGCGCATCCGGCAACGGCATCGCGATCACGTTGTAGCCGGAATCGACGAAATGGATTTCGCCGGTGACGCCGGTCGACAGATCCGAGCACAGATAAAGGCCCGCGCCGCCCAGTTCCTCCAGCGTCACGCCGCGGCCGAGCGGCGAATGCCGCTGCTGGAACGCGAACATGTAGCGCGCATCGTGGATGCCGGCGCCGGCCAGCGTGCGGATCGGACCTGCCGAAATCGCATTCACGCGAATCTTCTGCTTGCCGAAATCGACCGCGAGATAGCGCACCGAGGATTCCAGCGCCGCCTTGGCCAGCCCCATCACGTTGTAATTCGGCATGGCGCGGTCGCCGCCGTTATAGGTCAGCGTGATCATCGCCCCGCCATTCGGCATCAGATCGGCCGCGCGCTTGGCCCCCTCCGCGAACGAGAAGCACGAGATCACCATCGTGCGAATGAAATTCTCGCGCGTTGAATCGGCAAAGCGGCCCTTCAATTCGCTCTTGTCGGAAAACCCGACGGCGTGGACGAAAAAGTCGATCGTCCCCCATCTCTGCTTCATCGCGTCGAACACCGCATCGACGGTCGCGATATCCTCGACGTCGCAAGGCAGCAGGAAATCGGTGCCGGCCGATTGCGCGAGCGGCTTCACGCGCTTGAGCAGCGCCTCGCCCTGATAGGTGAAGGCGAGCTCGGCGCCGTGCTCGGCCAGCGTCTTGGCGATGCCCCAGGCGATCGAATGGTCGTTGGCGACGCCCATGATCAGCCCGCGCTTGCCCTGCATCAATTTGTTCATGGTTTGACTTCCGCCAGTTGAAAGGTTGCGGCTTCGGCCTCGAGCGCGCCGCCAAACAAACTCACGGTCAGGATTTCGCTGTCGGCGCCGGCCTCGACGCGCATGAAATCGATATTGCCGGACTTGCTGTGCTTGCGGATGCGGCCGGTGTCGCCGGAGAACAGGACGCGCTTCAGCCCCTCACCGGTGCAGCAATAGCGCTTGCGCCGGTCGGCGCCCTCTTCGTCGGGATACAGGTCGAGAAAAAGCCGGATCGTCTGCTTGGACCCCGGCAATCCGGCGACATGGATGTCGACCAGATTGCCGTCATGCCAGTCGATGTCCTGCTCGGCGAGGCGCATCGCTCGCCATCAGGCATCGAGCCGCTTGAACGCGAGCGATGCATTGGTGCCGCCGAAGCCGAAGGAATTCGACAGCACGGCGCCGAGCTTCACGTTGTCCTTGCGCTCGCGCAGGATCGGCATGTCGGCGAAGGCCGGATCGAGCGTCTTGATGTTGGCGCTTTCGCAGAGGAAGCCGTTATTCATCATCAGCAGCGAATAGATCGCCTCCTGCACGCCGGCGGCGCCGAGCGAATGTCCGGTAAGCGATTTGGTCGCCGAAATCGGCGGGCATTTGCCGCCGAACACCTCGCGGATCGCTTCGATCTCCTTGAGGTCGCCGACCGGCGTCGAGGTCGCATGCGGGTTGATATAATCGACCGGAACCTTCACGCCTTGCGAGCGCCATCTTCATGCAGCGCATGGCGCCCTCGCCCGAGGGCGCGACCATGTCATGTCCATCCGACGTCGCGCCATAGCCCGCGACTTCGGCGTAGATTTTCGCGCCGCGCGCCTTGGCGTGTTCGAGCTCTTCCAGCACCAGCACGCCGGCGCCGCCGGCGATCACGAAGCCGTCGCGGTCCGCGTCATAGGCGCGCGACGCCGTCGCCGGCGTATCGTTGTATTTCGAGGACATCGCGCCCATCGCGTCGAACAGGTCGGACAAGGTCCAGTCGAGCTCTTCGCAGCCGCCGGCAAACACCATGTCCTGCTTGCCCCACTGAATCATCTCGGCGGCGTTGCCGATGCAATGGCTGGAGGTCGCGCAGGCCGATGAGATCGAATAATTCACGCCCTTGATCTTGAACCAGGTCGCGAGCGTCGCCGAAGCCGTGGACGACATCGCTTTCGGCACCGCGAACGGCCCGATGCGCTTGGGAGAACCTTTCTCGCGGGTGATGTCGGCCGCCTCGACGATGACGCTGGTGGACGGACCGCCCGACCCCATGATGATGCCGGTGCGCTCATTGGAGATGTCGCTCTCCTCGACGCCGCTGTCGCGGATCGCCTGTTCCATGGCGACATGATTCCAGGCCGCGCCCTCGCCGAGGAAACGCATGGCACGGCGATCGATCGCGCTCTCCGAATCGAAGGTGGGCGCGCCGGCGACCTGGCAACGAAAGCCGTGCTTGGCGAATTCGTCGGAATGCGAAATGCCGGACTTCGCTTCGCGCAGGCTCGCCAGAACCTCCTGCGTATTGTTGCCGATGGATGAGACGATGCCCATCCCGGTGACCACCACTCGCCGCATGACTTGCCTCACCCGTTTCTTGTAGACGCCCGGCGTACCGGGCTGATTGCCGGCAGCACTTAACCAACCCGGGTGACAATTGGACGGTCCAGCGTAATCCCGCAAGCCCGCGACAACCCGGAGCGGCTCAGGCGGCGCCGCTCGCCATCGGCGCGTCCTGCTTGAACAGGCCGACCTTGAGGTCGCTGGCGCGATAAATCACGTTGCCGTCCGCGGACAGCCAGCCATCGGCGATGCCCAGCACCAGTTTGGAGCGCATCACACGCTTGATTTCGAGGCCGTAGACGACCTTTTTCACGGTCGGCAGCACCTGGCCCGAGAATTTCAGCTCGCCCAGGCCCAGCGCCCGTCCGTTGCCGGAGGAGCCCAGCCAGCCCAGGAAAAAGCCCAGCAGCTGCCACAGCGCATCCAGCCCGAGACAGCCCGGCATCACCGGATCGCCCTTGAAATGACAGGCGAAAAACCAGAGGTCCGGATTGACCGCAAGCTCCGCCCGGACCAGGCCCTTGCCGTACTCGCCGCCCTGTTCGGACATCTCCGAAATCCGGTCGAACATCAGCATCGGAGGCAGCGGCAATTGCGGTCCCTCGGCGAACAATTCACCCCGCCCGCAGGCAAGCAGATCCTCGAATTCGATAGCTGTTCTTGCGGCTCATGCCGGTCACGGGCCCCCGTGATTTGCGCCCTCCTAACATAGCGGCCTGTATGGGCAAAGCCGTGGGACTGTGCGATCCTGCAAAACTGCTCAGATGCGAAACAGTTGCAAGAGGCCGCAGAGCCGGTATATGATTACAAATGCAACAATCTCGGCCTTGAACCGGGATCACTGGGCAGTGAAACCATGAACCCACCTCGTACGATCGTTTTCTCCACCCCGACCGAAGCGCCGGCCGGCCCCATCGCCATCGATGCGCCGCGCCATAACGACCTCACCGGTTGCCCCTGGCACGACGTGAAGTCGATGCTGCGCGACGTAGGGTTGCGTCCGACCCGTCAGCGCATGGCGCTCGGCTGGATCCTGTTCGCCAAGGGCGACCGGCATCTGACAGCGGAAATGCTCTACGAAGAAGCGACCAAGGCGAAGGTGCCGGTGTCGCTCGCCACCGTCTACAACACGCTGCACCAGTTCACCGAAGTGGGTCTGCTGCGCCAGGTCGCGGTCGACGGCTCCAAGACCTATTTCGACACCAACGTCTCCGAACATCACCATTTCTTCGTCGAGGGCGAGAACGAGCTGGTCGATATTCCGGGCGCCGATGTGATCGTCGGACAAGATGCCGGTCGCGCCGGAAGGCTATGAGATCGCCCGCATCGACGTCGTGGTCCGGCTGAAAAAGGCCGACAAGCGCCGCTGATTTTCGCAGACGCCGAATGCCGGACCGGAATCACTGTCCAGGACGCGGGCTCGCGAGCCATGCGCTCGAGCCCGACGCACTGGATGCGCGCCGGATGACTGAGCGCTAATCCACCTTCTCGTTCGGATAGACGCCCCAGAGCCGCTCCTGCGGCACCCATCCATCGAAGGCGCTGCCGGCGACGCGGCACCATTTGCCGTCGCAGCGCTTGACCTGGGCGACCACGCCGGGCTGAAGCTGCGCCGTCACGTCGCCCTGTTCGGCCGGGCGCTCGGAAACCGCGATCAGTTGATCCTTCGCGCGCGCGGTAACCACCGCGGTGCGCTTGCCGGTGAGCAGCGAGTGGTAGACCCAGCCCTCGGAACCCTCCGAATCGCGGATCCGGCGCCAATTCTCGAATTCGGCGGTGACCTCGACCGGCAGTCCCGGCTTGGTGAAGACCCAGGCCACGTCATGGTCCTTGGTCGGGCCGCTCCGCACGTTCACCCGGTCCGATTTCAGGCTGACATAGCGCGGCACCGGCAGCCCGCTGGCGCTGCCGGCCGCGGCCTCGCCGGCAGCGTGGCACGGCAGGGCGGCGGCTACGGAGAGGACAAGCGGCGAATGGCCGAGCGGCCGGAAGGTTTGTCTTGATACGGTCATCTGCTACATGGAACAGGGCGCCGGATCGACGCTGGGCACGAAAGGCGCCAATGTCGGGCGAACCCGGTTAAAGAGGGCTGAACAGTCTCCAAATGAGGCTAAAACGGTCTTCGCCCGAAGCATCTGAGCACCGCCGAACCCATGCCGAACCGCAAGAAACCTCTCGTGATCGTCACCCGCAAGCTGCCGGAGCGGGTGGAAACGCGCATGCGCGAATTGTTCGACGCCAAGCTCAATCTCGACGACAAGCCGATGACGCAGGCCGAGCTCATGCGAAGCGGTGAAGACCGCCGACGTGCTGGTGCCGACCGTGACCGACCGGATCGACGCCTCGGTGCTGGCGCAGGCCGGCGACAAGCTGAAGCTGATCGCGAATTTCGGCAACGGCGTCGACAATATCGACGTCGCCACCGCGCTTCAGCGCGGCATCACCGTCACCAATACGCCGGGCGTGCTCACCGAGGACACCGCCGACATGACGATGGCGCTGATCCTCGCCGTGCCGCGGCGGCTGTCGGAAGGCGCGCAGGTGCTCACCAGCGATCGCGAATGGGGCGGCTGGTCGCCGACCTGGATGCTCGGCCACCGCATCTGGGGCAAGCGGCTCGGCATCATCGGCATGGGCCGCATCGGTCAGGCGGTGGCGCGCCGAGCCCGCGCCTTCGGCCTGCAGATCCACTATCACAACCGCCGCCGGGTCGCGGCCGCAGATCGAGGAAGAGCTCGGCGCGACCTATTGGGACTCGCTCGACCAGATGCTGGCGCGCGTCGACATCGTATCGGTGAATTGCCCGCACACGCCCGCGACCTATCACCTGCTGTCGGCGCGACGGCTGAAGCTGATGCGGCCGGAGGCCTATGTGGTCAACACCGCGCGCGGCGAGGTGATCGACGAGAATGCGCTGATCCGCATGATCGCGGCGGGCGAGCTTGCCGGCGCCGGGCTCGACGTGTTCGAGCACGAGCCGGCCGCCAATCCGCGCCTGGTCAAGCTCGCGCGCGAGGGCAAGGTGGTGCTGCTGCCGCATATGGGCTCGGCGACGGTCGAGGGCCGCGTCGACATGGGCGAGAAGGTCATCATCAACATCAAGACCTTCATGGACGGGCACAAGCCGCCGGATCGCGTGCTGCCCTCGATGCTGTAGCTCTGCCGGCGGCTTTGCGACAAGACGGTCCGCGCGCGCGGACCTTTTGACCGCCGGACCGCGTGCTGCCGTCGATGCTCTGAGCGCCCTGGATGCTTTAAGCATACCTCGGTCGCGACCGAAGGTCCTTTCATCGTACGAATCCGGCCTAAAATGCCACAAGCGACCGTGCACCCGGAGGCTTCGATGCGCGCCCTGATAACTTTCGCACTTACATCTTTTGCGCTGCTGCCGTTCCTGCATTCGCCCGCGCAGTCGCAGGCGCTGACCGGTGATGCCATCAAGGCGTTGTTCTTTACCGGCAAGCCGTTCGTCGCCAATTCGACGACGCGCCAGCGTTTCACCATGGTGTTCACCCCGGACGGCAAGGCGTCGCGCGAGCCGGTCGGCAAGCCCGAGCAGAAGGTCGCCGGCACCTGGAAGGTCGTGAAGGAGGGCTTCTGCACGTCGTGGAAACAAGGCCAGCAGGCCACCTGCTATCGCCTGGTGCCGAACAGCCTGATCGAAAACAAATGGTCGGTGATGAAGGGCGCGGTGACGATCGCGAGCTGGACCAAGCCGGAATAGATTTACTCGTGAATTGAAAGATCGAGGATCGTCGGCGCTTCGCCGCTGAGCGGATTGTCCGGGATCCCATTCGTAGGTCAGCGTCTCGAAGCGCAGCGCGCGGCTGTCGATCATCAGCAGGCGTCCGGTCAGTCCCTCGCCGAAGCCCACGATCTCGCGGATCGCCTCCATCGCCATCAGCGAGCCGAGAATGCCCGGCAGCGCGCCGAGGATGCCGGCCTCCGAACAGGCCGGGATCGAGCCCTCCGGCGGCGGCTCGGGGAACAGGCAGCGATAGCTCGGATTTTTCGCTGCCATCCTCGCGCGTCTCATGCGCGCGGATGGTGGTGAGCGTGGCATCGAAGGTTCCGACCGCGCCGGTGATCAGCGGCCGCTTCGCAAAATAGCAGGCATCGGAGACCAGATAGCGGGTCGCGAAATTGTCCGAGCCGTCGACCACCAGATCGTATTGCGACAATCAATTCGAGCGCGTTGTCGGCGGCGAAACGCACCGCATGCCGCTCGACCGCGACATGCGGATTGAGGCGCGCGATCGCCGCCGCGGCGCTGTCGACTTTCGCATCTCCGATATCGGCGGTGGTGTGGATGACCTGCCGTTGCAGGTTCGAGAGCGAGACCAGATCGTCATCGACGATGCCGAGCGTGCCGATGCCGGCGGCCGCGAGATAATAGAGCACCGGCGCACCGAGCCCGCCGGCGCCGACCACCAGGACGCGCGCACGTTTCAGCGCGGCCTGGCCCGGACCGCCAACCTCGCGCAGCACGATATGGCGGGCATAACGCTCGAGTTCCGCCGGCTGTCAGCATGGCCTTGATCTCCACCGCGATCCTGTTTGCCGTCCGTCAAGGCCTTGCGCAATTCCAAATTGCACGGGCATCATGGTCCGGGGTTTTTAGCCGTAGATAAGGGCAAATCCACATGCGTTTCGCGGCATGGGCCGTTGCGTTTGCGGTTGCGCTCGTGACGCCCGTCTGGGGACAGGTTGCCAACCCGCCCGGCGCGGCGCCGGCGGCAAGCGCCGGCCCGCCGGTCGCCGCCAAAGCGCAGAAATCCAAGGCCGGCAAGAAAGCCGCCGCCAAAGCTGCGAAAGCCGAGCCTCCGACGGCGCCCCCACCGCCCGCCACCACCGCGCAGAAAGACGCCTATGCCGCGATCCCGGTCGCGGAAAGGCTCGCGATCCAATCCGACCTGGTCTGGTCCGGCGATCTGGTGGGCGGGCTCGACCCGGAATTCGGCGACCGCGCGATCGCGGCGGTGAAGGCCTTCCAGAAGCGCAACAAGTTCGACGAGACCGGCATCCTCACCCCCGAACAGCGGCAGACGCTCGGCGGCGCCATGCGCAGCCGCAAGGAATATAACGGCTGGCGCATCGTCGAAGACACCGTGACGCCCGGCGTGCGGCTCGGCATTCCCGCAAAGCTCGTGCCGCAAACGGAGATCGGCACCACCGGCAGCCGCTGGACCGCGGCGCGCGGCGAAATCCAGATCGAGACCTTCCGCGAAAAAATGGCGGGCTCGCAGCTCTCCGAATTGTTCGAGGAGATGAAGAAGCGGCCCTCCGGCCGCCGCACCGAAACCAGCGCGCTTGCAGGCCAGTTCCTTCTCGATCGTCGGGCATGCAGGGCCTGAAGCGGTTTCACGTGCGCGCCTATCTGAAGGACAATGAGGCGCGCGGCATCACCATCCTGTTCGACCAGGCGATGGAAGGCATCATGCTGCCGATGGTCGACACCATCACCAATTCGTTTCTGCCTTTCGGCGATCCCAATTCGGCTTCGACCTCGCGCCGGGTGGAATACGGATCGGGCATCGTGGTGACGCGATCGAGGTCATATTGTCACCGAACGCCAGCTCACCGACAATTGTCAGGGCATCATCGTTGCGGGCCTCGGCCGCGCCGACCGGCTCGCCGAAGACAAGACGACCGACCTTGCACTGCTTCGCGTCAATGGCGCGGGCGCGCTGAAGCCGCTCGCATTTTCGGCAGAGCCCCCGAAGAGCATCGAATTGACGCTGGTCGGAATCGCCGAGCCGGAAGCGCAGGCGGGCGCGCGCAATGTCACGACCTCCAGCGCCAGGCTGCGCGGTGTCGACGGCTCGCGCGTGCTGCTCGATACCAATCCGGCGCGCGGATTTGTCGGCGGCGCCGCGCTCGACGGCCAGGGCCAGCTGGTCGGCATGATCGATCTGGCGGCGACCGTAACGGCAGGGCCGGCGACCGCGAGCGGTCAGGCCGCGCTCGTTCCCACCGCCTCGATCCGGAAATTCCTCGATGGCGCCGGCGTGTATCCGGCGATCGGCAAGAGCGATGTCGCCGCCGCCAGGAATTCGATCGTGCGGGTGATCTGCGTGCGGAAGTAGCCGTTACTTATTCTCGAACTTCGCCGGGCGTTTCGCCACGAAAGCCGCCATGCCTTCCTTCTGGTCGAGCGTCGCGAACAGCGAGTGAAACACCCGCCGCTCGAACAGCACGCCTTCGGCGAGCGTGGTCTCGAACGCGCGATTGACCGCCTCCTTTGCCACCATCAGGGCCTGCAGCGGCATCGAGGCGATGGTGGTGGCCGTCTTCATGGTCTCTTCCATCAGGCTCGCAACCGGCACGACCCGCGCCACCAGGCCAGAGCGCTCGGCTTCCACCGCGTCCATCATGCGGCCGGTCAGCGTCATCTCCATCGACTTGGCCTTGCCGATCGCGCGCGTCAGCCGCTGGGTGCCGCCGATGCCGGGGATCACGCCGAGCTTGATTTCCGGCTGGCCGAATTTCGCGTTGTCCGCCGCGATGATGATGTCGCATTGCATCGCCAGCTCGCAGCCGCCGCCGAGCGCGAAGCCGGCGACCGCCGCGATCACCGGCTTTCGCGCCCGCGCGGGCACATCCCAGTCGGCGGCGAAATTGCCGTAATAGGCGTCCATGTAGCTCTTGTCGGCCATCTCCTTGATATCGGCGCCGGCGGCGAAGGCCTTGTCCGATCCGGTCAGCACGATGCAGCCGATATTCGGATCGCGCTCGAGGTCTGCCATGGCCCTGGCCAATTCGCCGACCAGTTCGGAATTCAGCGCATTCATTGCCTGCGGCCGGTTCAGCCGGATCAGCCCGACCTTGCCATGCGTTTCCACCAGAATGCTCTTGTAGGTCATCGCGTCTCGCCCGGTATCTTGAGGATGTTGTTGTCTAGTTGAATTCCGCGATCGCTGCCAGCAGCCGCTCGATATCCTCCGGCCGCGACAGCCGGTGATCGCCGTCCTTGACCAGCGTCAGCACCACGTCGTCGCGCGCGATCCGGGAGACCAGCGACACCGCATGCTCCCACGGCACGTCCTCGTCCTTGACGCCCTGCAGGATGCGCACCGGACACCCGGTTTCGATCAGGCCGCCGAGCAGCAGATGCTTGCGCCCCTCCTCGATCAATTGCCGGGTGATGAGATAGGCCTGTCCGAATATTCCGACGGGCGTTGCCACGAGCCGGTCTCTTCAATCTGCTTTCTGATCTCGGGCGGGAAGCGCTGCCACATCAGCACCTCGGTGAAATCGACCGCGGGCGCGATCAGCACCAGGCCGGCAAGCTCGCCCTTGCCACGCGCAGCCTGCCGGCGCGAAGTTCGCGCGCCAGCAGCAGCGAAATCCATCCGCCCATCGACGAGCCGATGGCGATGGTCGGTCCCTCGCAGAAAGCTGCGAACACCGCGCAGCTTTCCTCGAGCCAGCGGCCGATGGTGCCGTCGGAAAATTGTCCGCCGGATTCGCCGTGGCCGGAATAGTCGAAGCGGATGCAGGCGCGGCCCTGCTCCTTCGCCCATTGGTCGAGCGCCTGCGCCTTGGTGCCCTTCATGTCGGAATTGAAGCCGCCGAGCCAGATCAGACCCGGACCATGTCCGACACGTTGTCGCACCGCGATGGTGCGACGATCGCGCCCCCTCGCCGACCTCGATCGTTTTCAATTCTTCGTCAGACACAAGCCGAACCCCAATCCATCTTTTCGCCGCAAATCCGGCCGCAGCCTTAGCGACCGTTCGACCGGTCTTGGCTGTGCTGTTTGCCTAAGGACCGGATAGGGCCTATCAACAGCGCTTGCCCGCAGCTACGGTTTTGGAATATCGCGCTTTCGCTGGCAAATCTGCCGCCTCCTGTCCGCACCCGATCGATCGCCGGAAAGACAAATATTGTGAATTCTGGTTCTGCCGCACGCCTTGCGCAGACGGACGCCGATCCGGCGGGTCCGCCAAACGCGCAACGCGGCACCGTAACCGCTCTGCATCCGCTCACGGTGCTGATCGTGGTGCCGACCCTGCAGGCCGGCGCGGCGGAAGCGGGCGCCGTCGATCTCGTGAAAATCCTCACCGTCGCCGGCCACAAGGCCATCGTCCTGTCGCGCGGCGGGCGGCTTGAGCCGCAGATCAAGGAAGCCGGCGGCGAATTCATCTATGCCGATGTCGCGAGCAAGAATCCTGCGATCATGGCGCGCAACGTGGCCGCGATCTCGCGCATCGTGCGCAAGTCGCGGCTGCGACATCATCCATGCGCATGGCCGCGCGCCGGCCTGGAGCGCCTTCATCGCTTCCAAGCTGACGCGCGTGCCGTTCGTCACCAGCTGGTACAAGGGCTTCCGCGAACAGAATTCGCTGAAGCGCCTCTATAACAGCGTGATGGCGCGCGGCGATCGCATCGTCGCGGTCTGCGACCAGCTCGCCGAACTGATCAGCGAGCGCTACCACGTTCCTTCCAGCCGGATCGAAGTGGTGCCGGCGAGCATCGATCTTGCGCTGTTCGATCCGGCCGCGATTTCCGCCGAGCGCACCGACACGATGCGCCGCACCTTCGGCGTCACCGCGCAGGACAAGGTGATTTTCGTGGTCGGCCGCATGCTCCGTCGCAAGGGCCATCATGTGGCGGTGCGCGCGGCGCGGCGCCTGAGAGAAATGGGACTGAAGGATTTCGTCTTCGTCTTTGCCGGCGAGGACGAGGGCCGCAGCCGCTATACCGGCGATCTGTGGGACGAGGTCGACTGCCAACGATCTGACGTCGGTTGCGCGCCTGATCGGGCCGGTCGACGACATGCCGGCGGCCTATGCGGTTTCTTCGGTCGTGGTCTCGGCCGCGATCCAGGCGGAAGGAATGCAGCGCGCGATCCTGGAGGCGCAGGCGATGGAACGGCCGGTGATCGTGTCCGATCTCGGCGCCGGGCCGGACGTGGTGCAGTCGCCGCCGATGGTTTCGGAAGACCGCATGACCGGCCTGCGCTTTTCCGCCGGCGACGATGCCGCGCTCGCCGCGGCCCTGGTGCGGCTGTTCTCGATGCCGCCCGAGCAGCAGCGCGCCATCGGCCTAGCGCGGGCGCAACTGGGTGATTTCGCATTTCGACCGGCCGGCGGTCGCCGACCTGACGCTGCGGCTCTATTCCGGTCTCGCGACTGCGAAGAAAAAGCCGCCTCGGTAACAACAACTTCGCTCAAAAGCGTGCGATCCGGCCCCTTGTGCGGACAAGCGCCGTTGACTTGTGCCCCTTTTGTCCCGATCTTGACCCCGACCGCGCATGGCCGGGGGCGGCCGTCGGGCAATTCAGCGCCGCGATGTCCCCACCCACCATGCCGGTTTGTCGCAACAGCCAGGGAGACTATCCATTCGTCGTCCAATGAAGGCAGCGCCACCCGTTCAGAAGGACGGTCCGCGCGTCAACGAGGAGATCCGGAACCGAGAGGTTCAACTGATCGACCAAACCGGCACCAACCACGGCGCCGTTCCAATTCAAACCGCACTTGAAAAGGCTGCCGAAGCCGGGCTCGATCTTGTCGAGATTTCGCCGAACGCGAACCCGCCGGTCTGCAAGCTTCTGGATTACGGCAAGTACAAATTCCAGGCGCAGAAAAAGGCCGCCGAAGCCCGCAAGAAACAGAAGGTCGTCGAGGTCAAGGAAATCAAGTTCCGGCCGATGATCGACGATCACGACTACGACGTGAAGATGCGCGCCATGAAGCGCTTCTTCGAGGAAGGCGACAAGGTCAAGGTCACCTTGCGCTTCCGCGGCCGCGAAATGGCGCATCAGGAACTCGGCACCAAGCTCCTGGATCGCGTCAAGGAAGACCTCGCCCCGCTCGCCAAGGTCGAGATGGATGCGCGGTTCGAAGGCCGCCAGATGATCATGATCCTGGCGCCGCGTTAGGCGCCGGGCGGCTCGTATTTTTAAGGGTTTTTGGACGTTTTCGGGGCCCTTAGGGCCCCGAAATGCCTTCGGAACGGTTGAATTCCGGGGCCGGCTCTGCCATAACCCGCGCGCTCGCCGCCCGGCTGTTAGGGCTGCCGTGGCAGCGACATTGCTCACAGAGCACTTCGCTCAAAAAGCAACGCTCGTCTTTCGAGCCATTCCCGGCGGACGATAGGCTTTTGCCACGGGCAAGACCCCGACCGGATCAGGAGAGCCAAATGCCCAAGCTGAAGACCAAGTCAGGCGCCAAAAAGCGCTTCAAGATCACCGGCTCGGGGCAGGTCGTGTCCGCCCAGGCCGGCAAGCGCCACGGCATGATCAAGCGAACCACCAAGCAGATCCGCAATCTTCGCGGCACGCGCGTCCTGTTCAAATCGGACGGCGACAACATCAAGAAATACTGGATGCCGAACGGCTGAGCGCCGGCAGCAACCGTCTTTCTTCGATCTGCATTTCATACTTCGCTTAGAGGAGATCCGCCATGGCCCGCGTCAAACGGGGCGTTACGTCCCACGCCAAGCACAAGAAAGTTCTGAAGGCCGCCAAGGGCTTTTACGGCCGCCGCAAGAACACCATCCGCATCGCCAAGCAGGCGGTGGAGAAGGCCAACCAATACGCCTTCCGCGACCGCAAGCGGAGGAAGCGCACCTTCCGCGCGCTCTGGATCCAGCGCCTGAACGCCGCCGTGCGGCCGTTCGGCCTGAACTACAGCCAGTTCATCGACGGGCTGAACAAGTCCGGCCTCGAGATCGACCGCAAGGTGCTGTCCGACCTCGCGATCCGCGAGCCGGCGGCGTTCCAGGTGATCGTCGAGAAGGCCAAGGCGGCGCTGCCGGCGCTAAGCCTGTACCCTCCCTGGAGGAGGGTCGCTCGTCGGCGCGAGCGCTGACAAGCGGGGCGGGTCCATCGCACCACCCTGTTCACCCCGCAAGCCGGTCGGATCGCCGACGGACCACGCCCGGCCATGACGAGCTGAAGAGAGGGCATCGTCATGTCCGACATCGACTCAGCTGCAACAATCGATCCTGAAAGACATCGCCGCCGCTTCCGACGAGGCCGCGCTCGAAGCCGTGCGCGTCGCCGCGCTCGGCAAGAGCGGCTCGGTCTCGGCGCTGCTGAAGACGCTCGGCACCATGACGCCGGACGAGCGCAAGGCGCAGGGGCCGCTGATCAACGGACTGAAGGACGCGGTCAACGCCGCGCTCCTGACGCGGCGCGACGCGCTGAAGAATGCGGCGCTCGATCAGCGCCTCAACACCGAGAGCGTCGACGTCACGCTGCCGGTGCGCGAGAGCCCGGCCGAAGCCGGACGCATCCATCCGATCAGCCAGGTGATCGACGAACTCACCGCGATCTTCGCCGATATGGGTTTCGCGGTCGCCGAAGGTCCCGACATCGAGACCGACGATTACAACTTCACCAGGCTGAACTTTCCCGAAGGCCATCCGGCGCGGGAGATGCACGACACCTTCTATTTCAATCCGAAGCCGGACGGCTCGCGGCTGCTGCTGCGCACGCACACCTCGCCGGTGCAGGTGCGCACCATGCTGACGCAGAAGCCGCCGATCCGCGTCATCTGTCCGGGCCGCACCTATCGCAGCGACTCCGACCAGACCCACACGCCGATGTTCCATCAGGTCGAGGGCCTGGTCATCGACAAGGGCTCGCATCTCGGCCACCTGAAATGGATCCTCGCGGAATTCTGCAAGGCGTTCTTCGAGGTCGACAACGTCAAGATGCGGTTCCGGCCGTCGTTCTTTCCGTTCACCGAGCCGTCGCTCGAAGTCGACATCCAGTGCAAGCGCGACAAGGGCGAGATCCGCTTCGGCGAAGGCGAGGACTGGCTGGAGATTCTCGGCTGCGGCATGGTGCATCCGAACGTGCTGCGCAATTGCGGGCTCGATCCCGACGAGTATCAGGGCTTTGCCTGGGGCATGGGGATCGACCGCATCGCCATGCTGAAATACGGCATGCCGGACCTGCGCCCGTTCTTCGAGGCCGACATGCGCTGGCTGTCGCATTACGGCTTCCGGCCGCTCGATTTCCCGACGCTGGCGGGAGGGCTGAGCTCGTGAACGCAGCCAGTGCTTCCGGCGCCGCGAATTCGCGCTCGTCGCCCTCCCCCGCTTGCGGGGGAGGGTTAGGGAGCGGGGCATGGTCGATTTCGCACAAAGCGCCGAATTGGAACGTGTCGCCACGGCAGCGGTCTCGACGCTCGCTCCTTGCGGCGCAACTCCACGACGCTGAACGCATAGTCTGGGCTGGCTTGCGCGCGCATCGTCTCGATGATGATCGCGAGGTTTCGGCGTCAGACTCCGATCGGCCGCTGCATTGCGGACTTCATCTGTCATCGAAAGAAGGCCGTGATCATCGAGATCGACGGCGGGCTGCATCTTCTAAGCCGATCGATGTCCATCGCGACTGCCTGTCCGCGGCGCGTTGCTGACGGCCAAGGGCTATCGCGTGCTTCGCTTTAACAACCAAGACGTCCTGCGCGAACTCGGGTGATGCGTGCACGAACTCTATCGTCTGTGCAACACCGTCTCGATCTACTTCACCACTGCCCTCAACCCTCCCCTGCATGCTGGTGGAGGTGCAGAGCCAGCGTCGAGACCGCCTCATGAAATTCACCCTCTCCTGGCTCAAGGAGCATCTCGACACCGACGAGCCGCTCGACGGCGATCGCCGACAAGCTCACCATGATCGGGCTCGAGGTCGAGAAGATCGAGGACAAGGCGGCAGCAGCTTCGCGCCGTTCACGATCGCGCGCGTGATCGAGGCCAAGCAGCATCCGAATGCCGACCGGCTGCGCGTCTGCATGGTCGATACCGGCATCGGGCGATCCGGTGCAGGTGGTGTGCGGCGCGCCCAATGCGCGCACCGGCATGAAGAGCGTGTTCTCGCCGCCCGGCACCTTCATTCCCGGCAAGAACATCACGCTCGGCATCGGCACCATCCGCGGCGTCGAAAGCCGCGGCATGCTGTGCTCGGCCGCCGAGCTGCAGATCTCCGACGACCACGACGGCATCATCGATCTGCCGGACGACGCGCCGGTCGGCGCGAAATACGCCGAATATGCCGGCCTCGACGATCCGGTGATCGAGATCAACCTCACGCCGAACCGCGCCGACTGCACCGGCGTCTCCGGCATCGCGCGCGATCTCGGCGCGACCGGCATCGGCAAATATCTCGAACGCACGCCGAAAGCCGGTGAAGGGCGAATTCCCCTGCCCGGTTCAGGTGACGCTCGATTTCGGCGCGACGCCGTCGCTGTGTCCGGGCTTTGCGCTGCGCCTGGTGCGCGGCGTGAAGAACGGCCCGTCGCCGGAATGGCTGCAGAAGCGGCTGACCGCGATCGGGCTTCGCCCGATCAACGCGCTGGTCGATATCACCAACTTCATCACCTACGACCGCGGCCGGCCGCTGCATGTGTTCGACGCCGAGAAGGTGCACGGCAATCTCACCGTGCGCCGCGCGACGCGCGGGCGAGGAATTGCTGGCGCTCGACGGCAAGACCTACAAGCTCGACGACAGCGATCTGCGTGATCGCCGACGACAAGGGCGTCGAATCGCTCGCCGGCATCATGGGCGGCGAATTGTCGGGCTGCGACGAGAACACCACCGACGTGCTGATCGAATCGGCGCTGTGGGAGCCGATCAACATCGCGCAGACCGGCCGCAAGCTCGGCATCAATTCGGACGCGCGCTACCGCTTCGAGCGCGGCGTCGATCCGAATTTCATGGTGCCGGGCCTCGAACTCGCGACCCAGATGGTGCTCGATCTGTGCGGCGGCACGCCGTCGGAGAGCATCGTGGTCGGCGGCGAGCCGGTCGACGAGCGGCCGATCGATTTTCCGGTCGACGAGGTCAAGCGGCTCGCCGGCCTCGACGTGCCGCTCGCCGAGATCAAGCGCATCCTCGGCCATCTCGGCTTCTTCGTCGCCGGCACCGGCAAGGTCGGTGAAGGTCGCGGTGCCGTCCTGGCGCGCCGATGTCGAGGGCAAGGCCGATATCGTCGAAGAGGTCGTGCGCATCGTCGGCGTCGACCAGGTGCCGCTGACGCCGTTCGATCGCGGCGACGCGCCGCGCAAGCCGGTGCTCACGCCGATCCAGAACCGCACCCGCCGCGCCAAGCGCGCGCTTGCCGCGCGCGGCCTGGTGGAAGCCGTGACCTGGTCGTTCGTCTCGAAGCCGGAGGCCGAATTGTTCGGCGGCGGCAGCGCCGAGCTCGCGCTCGCCAATCCGATCGCGTCGGACCTGTCCGACATGCGGCCGAGCCTCCTGCCGGGCCTGGTCGCCGCGATCCAGCGCAATGCCGATCGCGGCATGCCGGATGCCGGGCTGTTCGAGGTCGGACAGATTTTCAAGGGCGACCGGCCGGAGGACCAGTTCATCGCCGCCGCCGGCCTGCGTCACGGGCTGGCGCGCCCGACCGGCTCGGGCCGCTTCTGGACCGGCGGCAACGGCGAGGCCGATGCCTTCGACGCCAAGGCCGATGCGCTGGCCGCGCTCGCCGCCGCCGGCGCGCCGATGCAGGCGCTGCAGATCGTTCCCGGCGGACCGGCCTGGTTTCATCCCGGCCGCTCCGGCACCATCCAGATCGGGCCCGCAGAATGTGTTCGGCCATTTCGGCGAATTGCATCCGCGCGCGCTGGAGGCGCTGAAGGCCGACGGCCCGATCGTCGGCTTCGAGGTGATCCTCGACCGCATTCCCGAGCCGAAGGCGAAGCCGACGCGCGCCAAGCCGGTGCTCGAACTTTCGGCCTTCCAGCCGGTGTCGCGCGATTTCGCCTTCGTCGTCGACAGCAAGGTCAAGGCCGGCGATCTCGTGCGCGCGGCGCAGAATGTCGACAAGAAGCTGATCACCGGCGTGACGGTGTTCGATGTCTACGAGGGCAAGGGCATCGAGCCGGGCAAGAAGTCGATCGCCATCGCGGTCACCATCCAGCCGCGCGAAAAGACGATGACCGACGAGGAGATCGACGCGCTCGGCGGCAAGATCGTCGCCGAAGTGACGAAGCGCACCGGCGGCGTGCTTGCGCGGCCTGATCAGGCCGGCAGCAGATCCGTATACGCAAAACCGTCGCGCACCACGGTCTCGCCGACCGCGACCGGAATCGCGCGATCGAACATCGGCCCGGCGGTGACGAAGGAATGGAATTCGCCATTCTCGCCGCAGGGATCGACGTCGCCCGGCAAATCGGAGAGCAACGCCGCGTCGTATCGCCGTCCGCAGAAGGATTGCGGCAGCTTCGCAAGATCGACGGTCGCGAGATGCGCGCCATGCCGGCATCGATCATCTCGCGCGCCAGCCTGTCGGTCGGCCGCTGCCAGAGCGGAAACACCGCCGACATCCCGACCTCCGACAGCCGCGCGACGCGATAGGCGCGGATATCTTCGAGATAGAGATCGCCGAAAATCACATGGGTGACGCCGTCGGCTTTCGCCTGCGCCAGCGCGGCCGACATCTCGCGCTCATAGATCTCGTTCGGACAGGGAAACGGGATGCGCACGACGATCGACGGCAAGCGCGCGGCCTGAAGCTGCGCGCGCAGCAGGCTCTCGCGCACGCCATGCATGCTGACGCGCGCGAATTCGTCGGTCACGGTGGTGAGCGCGCCGACAATGTCGTAATCGCCATCGCGGCGAATTTCATGCAGCGCGAAGGCGCTGTCCTTGCCGCTCGACCAGGCGATCAATGCCTTTGGCTTGTGCTGGCGCATGCGGCACTCCGTTCAGTTGCTGATGCGCGGCACGCCGAACGGCATGTCCTGCCGCTGCGGCCGCACGTTGGCTGCCGCTGTCGTCGCGGCGGCGCCTTTTGCTTCGGCGCGGCTGCGGGGGCTTCCTGCTTGGGCGACGCTCGACACGATACCCAGCACCCGCAAGGCGGAATCGGCCGCGCGCTCGCCCGATTCCCAGGCGCCGCCGACCGTGCCGTACAAGGTCTCGTGCGCGGCTTCGCCCGCGTAATAGATGCGATCCGCGCATCGGCTCCATCAGGATGCGGCGCGACGGCTGGCCGCCGGGCGAGGCCGCCGAGAAGGCGCCCATCGCATAGGGCGAGAACGCCCATTGCGTCGCATGCGTGCGCTTGATCGCCTTCTTGACGTCGGCGCCGAACAGCTTTTCCAGCCACTCGACCGCATAGGCGGTCATCTCGCGCGGCCCCTTGGCAGCAAGCTCGCGGCCGAACGAACCCGCGACATCGACATAGGCGAGCGGCGTGCCGCCGACATTGGCGAGCAGCGCCGCGGTGCGCTTGCCCTCGGCCTTCTCGAACACCAGATCGTCGCGCGCGAGCCCGAACGGATTGCCGGGAATTTCGAGCGCCACGCGCTCGTAATTGCCGAGGCGAAGCCGGCTCGCGGCATCGATGTGCCGCTTCGGCACGCCGGCGCGAAGGCGAGCTTGCCTTCGGCCAGCACGTTGGTGGAGACGGTGACGATGACCGCGCGCGCCTGCAGCGCGCCCTTGGCGGTCTCCACCGTGATGCCGCCGCGCGGCTGCGTGTTGATGCGCGTCACCGGCGAGGCGAGCTGCACGTTCAGACCTTCGGCGAGCTTTGCGAGCAGCGCGCCGAAGCCTTGCCGGCAATAGGCATCGATTCGCGCTCGCTCGCGCGCACGAAATCCATCGCCGACAATTCGTTGAAGTCCTTGCCGAAGGCGAACGGGCCCAGCAAGAACTCGACCGAGGGCTGCCATTCGCCGATATCCTTCGGCATCGCCTGCGCGCAGGAGATGTCGGCCTTGCCGCGCGCGGCATCTTCGATCGCGCGCTTCGCGCGCACCACGATCGAGAGATATTCCTCGAGTTCGCCTTCGCGCGCATTGCGCCGGCCGATCCGCATCTTCTGGCCGGGCGGCGCCGGATAGATTTCAAGCCCGGTGCCGATCACCAGCTTGGCGACCGGATTGCGGTCCGGCGCGCGCAGCCAATGCGCGCCGGGATCGATAGGGCACGCCGAAGGTCGCGGTCTCGGTGATGCAGCGGCCGCCGACCCGCTCGGCCGCTTCCAGCACCACCACGCGCTTTCCGAGCGACTGGATGCGGCGCGCGGCGGCGATGCCGGCGGCGCCGGCACCGATCGATCGCGACGTCGGTTTCGGCCGCCGACGACAGGCCGCCCAGCATCGGGAGCGACGCGGCGCCTGCGCCGAGGCTGCGAGGAAAGACCTTCGTGAAATCAAGGACATGGTTACCGGACGATTTGCGGCCCCAGCCCACTATCCGGAAAAGTCGAGACTTTGCAATGGCAGGCGACGATCCGCCGGAGGTCTCCGGTCACCGGCGCGTGAACGCCGTGAACCCCACTGCAACCCATTTCGACGAAACTTTAGGCAAAACAACCGCCAGGCAGAACGCCGCGAGCGGGGAGGAAATCATGAGCTTCGTGCTCGACGGAATCGGGCAATTTCTGGCCCGCTATCTGGAAAAGCCGGTGCAGGGCTATGAGCCCTTCACGCCGAGCGACTATTCCGCCCTGCAAGATACGCTGCAGCCCGGCGACGTGCTGCTGGTCGAAGGCAACAACCACGTCTCCGGCATCATCAAATATCTCACCCAATCCACCTGGTCGCATGCCGCGCTCTATGTCGGCCGCATCGGCGATCGCGAGACCGAAGACGGCGAACCGCTGGTGCTGGTCGAAGCCAATCTCGGCGAAGGCGTGGTCGGTGCGCCGCTGTCGAAATACGCGCATTATCACACCCGCATCTGCCGCCCGACCGGACTGACGCCCGAGGATCGCGAGCGCGTCTGCGCCTATGCCACCGAGCGCATCGGCTTCGACTATGACGTCAAGAACATCCTCGACCTGATGCGCTTCCTGATGCCGCTGCCGATCCCGCAGCGCTGGCGCCGCAAGATGATGAGCATGGGCTCCGGCCATCCGACCCGCATCATCTGCTCGGCGCTGATCGCGCAGGCCTTCGATTCGGTGCGCTATCCGATCCTGCCCAAGATCAGCCGGGTGGAAAGCGAATCCGCGCGCGAGGAATTGCTGGAGATCCGGCATTCGTCGCTCTACGCGCCGCGCGACTTCGACATCTCGCCCTATTTCGAGGTGGTGAAGCCGACGCTGCTGAACGGCTTCGACTACAAGAAGATGCAATGGGCGGATCAGGCGATCTCGTTCGAGATCGAGGCGCTGACCGTCACCGTCGAGGCGCAGGTCGTCGTCCACCGCTCCCGGCAAGGAACTGGCGCCGGTCTGACCGAGGCTGCCATGCGCGGACTTGATCCGCGCATCCATCGAAATCATGGCTTGACAGGCTGGATTGCCGGTCAAGCCCAGCAATGACGCATGTTGTTGATTTTCGATCCGCCGGCCCTTGCCTCGGCCGTGTGCGCGGTTATCTCTGCTCCTTGGGAATATCGCCCACGGGGAACCCGCCATGTTCGACGCCGCAATCAAGGCGCTGCAGCAGATGTTCTCGCCGCCGTTCCGGTCGGTGCTGATCAAGTCGATCCTGCTGGGCATCGTGATGATCGTCGTGCTGGGCGTAGGCCTCTACAAGGGGCTGGACTGGCTCGCTGTCAGCGGCGGCCACTGGGCGGAGGGCGCGCTCGGTCCGGGTGCACAAACGCCGTTGTCCTGGGCGATCTGGTTCGCCTCGATCGCGGCCGCGCTCGGCGTCGTGGTCGGCGGCGTTTTCCTGATGCCGGCAGTGACCGCCTTTGTCGGCAGCTTCTTCGTCGACGAGATCGCCGAGACTGGTCGAGCGCGAATATTATCCGGCCGACGGGCCTGGCACCGCGCTTGCCGCTGACGCGCTCCGTGGTCGAAGGCTCCAAGATCGCGCTGATCTCGATCGGCGTCTATCTGGTGGCCCTGCCGTTCATCCTGTTCGCGGGCGTCGGCTTTCTGATCCTGTTCGTCGCGGCGGCCTATCTGCTGAGCCGCGAATATTTCGAACTGGCCGCGATGCGCTTTCGCCCCATCGCCGAAGCCAAGGCCTTCCGCAAGGCCAATCAGTCGGCGGTGTTCACCGCAGGCCTGCTGATCGCAGCCTTCGTGTCGATCCCGATCGTCAATCTGGCGACGCCGCTATTCGGCATGGCGATGATGGTGCACATGCACAAGAAGCTGTCGGGCAAGCGGCCCTCGATGATCGAGGTGCGCTGATCCCTCCCCCGCAAGCGGGCAGGCCGCACCGTCTTCCCCGGCCAGCGGCACAGATCGGCGATGATGCACTTCTCGCATAGCGGCTTGCGCGCGAGGCAGGTATAGCGCCCGTGCAGGATCAGCCAGTGATGCGCATGCATCATGAATTGCGCCGGGATCGCCTCGATCAGCTTCAGCTCGACGTCCAGCGGATTCTTTCCGGGCGCGAGGCCGGTGCGGTTGGAGACGCGAAACACATGCGTATCCACCGCCATGGTCGGCTCGCCGAACGCCATGTTGAGCACCACATTGGCGGTCTTGCGGCCGACGCCGGGCAGCGCTTCCAGCGCCGCGCGCTCGCGCGGCACCTCGCCGCCATGCTCGGCGATCAGCTTCTCCGACAGCGCGATCACGTTCCTGGCCTTGTTGCGATAGAGCCCGATGGTCTTGATCAGATCGCGCACCTCGCTCCTCGCCGAGCGCCACCATCTTTTCCGGATCGTCGGCGGCGGCGAACAGAGCGGGCGTCGCCTTGTTGACGCCGGCATCGGTCGCCTGCGCCGACAGCACCACCGCGACCAGCAGCGTGAACGGATTGACGTGCTGCAGCTCGCCCTTGGGCGCGGGATCGACCTTCTGAAACCGGCGGAAGGCCTCGGTCACCTCGGCCTCCGTCCAGGGCTTGAGGTCGCCGTGCAGCGCCTTCGCGTCCGCCCGGGCTTGCGCCTTGGCGGCGGCTTCGCCGCCGCCTTCGCTGCCTTGGCGGAAGCTCTTGCGTTTTTTGGCGGGGCTTGGCTTTTCGGTTTGCTCTGCGGGTCGTTTTTCGGGCCATTTGTCCCGTATATTGACCGGCATGACCGTGGACAACGACCCGATTTCCGAACCCACCTTGTTTTCCGCCGTGATGCACGCCGCACCGCTCGCTCGGCCGTCAGGGCTTCGTGATCGTGATGCTGGCGGTCGCGGGCAGTGAGCTTCGTCGCCGGCCTGGTCTTCCTGATCGCCGGCGCCTGGCCGGTGACCGGCGTGTTCGGGCTCGATGTCGCCCTGATCTATTGGGCGTTCCGCGCCAATTACCGCGCCGCGCGCGCCTATGAGCAGATCGTGGTGACGCCGACCGAACTGACCTTCCGCAAGGTCAGCGCGCGCGGAGTGGTGACCGAATGGCGCGCCAATCCGCTATGGGTGCGGCTCGACCGCGATGTGCACGAGGAATTCGGGGTGCAGAGCCTGCATCTGGTCTCGCGCGGGGAGCGGCGGCAGATCGCGGGCTTTCTCGGCCCCGACGAGAAGGAGAGCTTCGGAGCGGCCCTGCAGGCGGCTCTGGTGGCCGCCCGGCGAGGGCCGGACCGAACTTTCGGCATAAGGTTTAGGCATGATCTTATCCGAAACCGGTTCCACTTTTAGGGATCATGCCCTGATCAGAAATCGGGTGGGTATGGCCGCGCCGGCGGACTAACTGGACGCTGACATGACCACAGCGAGGCAAGCCATGCTCTCCCCCGACCGCGTCCGCGATCTCACCGGCGCCGCCGACGATTACGACGTGGTGCGTCGAGCCATCGCCCATATCCGCGGCAATTGGCGCGAGCAGCCCGATATCGACACCATCGCGGAAGCTGCCAAGGTGACGCCGACCGAACTGCATCATCTGTTCCGCCGCTGGGCCGGGCTGACGCCGAAGGATTTCCTTGCCGCGCTGACGCTCGATCACGCGCGCAATCTGCTGCGCGATTCCGCCAGCGTGCTCGACGCCACCTACGAGGTCGGGCTGAGCGGTCCGGGCCGGCTGCACGACCTGTTCGTGACCCATGAGGCGATGTCGCCCGGCGAATGGAAATCCGGCGGCGAGGGGCTTGATGCTGCGCTACGGCTTCCACCCCTCCCCGTTCGGCACCGCGCTGGTGATCGTAGCCCCGCGCGGGCTTGCGGGGCTCGCGCTCGCCGATACCGGCAAAGAGCGCGCGGCGCTGAAGGACATGCAGGGCCGCTGGCCGAAAGCGAAATATATCGAGGACAGCGCCGCCACCGCGCCGGTCGCCGCCCGCATCTTCGATCCGAAGCTGTGGCGGCCGGATCAGCCGTTGCGCGTGGTGCTGCTCGGCACCGATTTCGAAGTGCGGGTCTGGGAGACGCTGCTGAAAATTCCGATGGGGCGTTTCACCACCTATTCGGACATCGCCTGCAAGATCGAAAAGCCGAAGGCCGCGCGCGCGGTCGGCGCCGCGGTCGGCAAGAATCCGGTCAGCTTCGTGGTGCCGTGTCATCGCGTGATCGGCAAGAGCGGCGAACTCACCGGCTATCACTGGGGACTGACGCGCAAGCGCGCCATGCTGGGCTGGGAAGCTGGACAGGCGGCGTAGCAATTGTCTTCATTCCGGGACGCGCCTGAAAGGCGCTGACCCGGAATCCATACTCCCGATGGCGGCTATGGATTCCGGGTTCGCCGCTATGCGGCGCCCCGGAATGACAGAGAGGCTACCGCACCTCGCCTGCGGGCCGCGACGCCACGTCGAAAGCAGGCTCGCTCGCACGCGGGAAATCGCCCTTGCGATAGGCCGCAAGCGTTTCCGGCGAAAGCCCGTCCATGAAATCGGCGAGCGTCCTGTAGGTGACGCAGCGCACTTCCGGCAGACCGCAGACCGCGCGCGCGAAGGACTTCAGCGCATCGCGATAGGCGCCGTTCTGGTAATCGCTGAAGTGATGCCCGATATGAATCGGCGCGCGATTGCCGGTGTAGTTCGCACGGAAATAGGAGAGATAGCTGTCGAGCATCTGCCGACGGAATTGCTCGCGGCGCGCCGCGATGCCGCCGACACCCGAATGCGCGACCAGGAAATTGTAATCCATCGACAGGGTCGCGCGTCCCGACCCGGTCATCCGGATGCCCGCGAGATTGAAGCGCCAGATGCCGGCGAGCTTCTCCGGCCATGCATAGGACGGCGCGGTGCCGCTGGTGTCGTAGCGAAAGCCGCGCTCCGCCAGCGCCGTGTAAAGGCCGGGGCTGTGCGCGAGATAGGGCGCGCGGAAACCTGCGAGATCCTTCGGCGAAACCGCAAGCCCCTCCTCGGGCGCAAGCTCGTTGTTGCTCGCAATGTTGCGCATCAGCCCGTCGAAACTGTCGAACTCCGTCGACCATGTCGCCGCCGACCAGCGCCGGCCATCGAAATGACCGACCGCGTGCGAGGCGATCTCGTGGCCTTGCCGATGCAGCGCATTGATGAAGGCGATGCGCTTTCGCACGTCGTCCTGGGTGCCGCCGAAATTGATGCGCGAGGCGCCGCGTGCCTGATTCGGGCCCTGATAGAGATGCTTCCTGGCATTGGCGAGGAAATTGATGCCGCTGACGAAGAAGGTGAAGCGCACCCGCTCGCCGTCGCGGTTGAGTTCGGCCGCAAAATCGGTCCAGTCCTGCCAGCGTTCGTTCTCGGTGCAATTGTCGAAGGCGATCGCGACGAATTGCGGCGGCCGCTCGACCGCGGGAGCGGCCTGCGAACCGACAACGCCGAACGCAACACCTACAAACGCCAGCAACACTCTCATACGCTCCGGCAAACAGCATGACCGGAGTGTCGATCAACGACAATCGCAATGTGTGGTTAGCGCGAAACCTTAATGCTTCGATGTGTCGGCAAGTGTCACGCCGCCAGATCGAGCTTGGAGGCGACGGTCGCATCGGCATTGAGCCGATAGATGATCGGCACGCCGGTGGCGATCTCGCGCTTCAGGATACCTTCGGGCGACAGCTTCTCCAGCACCATCACCAGCGCGCGCAGCGAATTGCCGTGCGCCGCTACCACCGTGCGCTCGCCGCGCAGCACGCAGGGCAAAATCTCCTGCACGTAATAAGGCAAGGTGCGCGCCAGCGTATCGCGCAGGCTTTCGCCGCCGGGCGGCGCGACGTCGTAGGAGCGGCGCCAGATATGCACCTGCTCCTCGCCCCATTTCTTGCGCGCATCGTCCTTGTTGAGGCCGGACAGATCGCCATAGTCGCGCTCGTTCAGCGCCTGGTCGCGCAGGATCGTCAGCCCGGTCTGGCCCATCTCGCCGAGCAGGATGTCGAGCGTGCGCTGCGCGCGCTTCAGCGCCGAGGTGAAGGCGACGTCGAAGGCGAGCCCCTGCGCCTTCAGCTTGCGGCCGGCCTCATGCGCTTCCTTCGACGCCCTGTTCGGTGAGGTCGACATCGCGCCAGCCGGTGAACAGGTTTTTCAGATTCCATTCGCTCTGGCCATGCCGCACCAGCACGAGAAGACGTTCGGACATTGTCAGTTGCTCTCTTTCTTACCTCGCCCTGGAGGGAGATCGATCGGCGAAGCCGACCGGTGGGTGATCGAAGGGCGAGATCGCCCACTCCGCTCAGCTCGCTACGCTCGGTGAGCGACCTCCTATGAGGAGGGTGAAAGCTAGAAATCCGCCAGGCCCAGCACATCCGCCATCGAATAGAGGCCGGGCTTCTGGTCCTTCGCCCACAACGCCGCCTTGACCGCGCCGCGCGCGAAGATCATGCGGTCCTCGGCCTTGTGTCCGAGTTCGATGCGCTCGGCGGGACCGGCGAAAATCACATTATGCTCGCCGACCACGGTGCCGCCGCGAAGCGTCGCAAAGCCGATATCGCCCGCCTGACGCGCGCCGGTATGGCCGTCGCGCGAGCGCACCGAGCGCTGATCGAGATTGACCTTGCGGCCTTCCGCCGCCGCGCGGCCGAGCAGAAGCGCGGTGCCGGACGGCGCGTCGATCTTCTTGTTGTGATGCATCTCGACGATTTCGATGTCGAACTCGTCGTCGAGCGTCTTCGCCACCCGCTTGACCAGGGCGGCCAGCAGATTGACGCCGAGGCTCATATTGCCGGACTTGACGATGACCGCCTTGTCCGACGCCTTGCGGATTGCGGCTTCGTCCTCGGCCGAAAATCCGGTGGTGCCGATGACATGCACGATGCCGGCCTTGGCGGCGAGTTTCGACCAGTTCGACCGTCGCCTGCGGGATCGGTGAAATCGACGATGCCGTCGGCATCGCGCAGCAGCGTCTCGGCATCGTCGGTGATGACGAGGTCCTGGCCGCCCAGGCCCGCAAGCTCATGCGCGCTGCGCCCGATCATGGGCGAGCCGGCCTGTTCCAGCGCCCCCGACAACCGTGACGCCCTTGGTCTCGGCAATGGCCTTGATCAGGGTGCGGCCCATGCGTCCGCCCGCCCCCGCCACGATCAGCCGCATGTCGGACATGGTCTCCGGCTCTCGCGTCATGCCGGGCGACCGGCATCCATCGTTCACGGCTGCGGGCCGTCATAGCCCTCGACGATGATAATATCGGCGGTCGAGACCGGCGCCCTCAGCTTGATGGCCGCCTGGTAATCCGCGGATTTGTAGCAGGCGAGAGCGGTCGCGTAATCCTTGAACTCGATCACCGCGTTGCGGCTGCGGCTGCCGCCCTCCACCGTCTCGTAAGGTCCGCCACGCACCAGAAACTTGGCGCCGATATTTGTTGAATGGAGCCGCATTGGCGGCGATGTATTTCTTGTATTGCTCGGGATCGGCGATATCGACCCGAACGATCCAATAACCCTTTGCCATCGCTCTCTCCCCTACATTTTTGCCGCTTGCGCGACTTCCCGCACGATCGCGTCCGCGGCCGCCTTCGGATCGGCGGCGCCGGTGATCGGGCGGCCGACCACCAGATAATCCGAGCCCGCCTTGATCGCCGCCGCCGGCGTCATGATCCGCTTCTGGTCGCCGGCCTCGGCGCCCGCGGGACGGATGCCCGGCGTCACCAGCAGATGATCGGGCCCGATCAGCGGACGCAGCATCGCGCTCTCCTCCGCCGAGCAGACGATGCCGTCGATGCCGAGTGTCGCAGGCCTGCAGGCTCTTCTTCTCGACCTGCTCGCGCGCGCTGCCGACATAGCCGGCCTCGGTGACGTCGCTGTCGTTGTAGGAGGTCAGGATGGTCACCGCGAGAATCTTCAGCGTCGAACCGCGGCTGGCATCGAGCGGCGGCCTTCATGGTCTGCGGATAGGCATGCACGGTGAGAAAGGTCGCGCCCGAATGCACGATGCTCTCGACGCCCTTGTTCACGGTGTTGCCGATGTCGTGCAGCTTGAGATCGAGGAATACCTGCTTGCCGGCGCTTGATCAGATCCTGCGCGAAGGCAAGCCCGCCGGCATAACCGAGCTGATAGCCGATCTTGTAGAACGAGACGGTGTCGCCGAGCTTGCCGACCAGCGTCTCGGCGACCGCAACCGACGGCAGATCGAGCGCCACGATCACGCGCTCGCGCGGCGCCACATTCGGACTTGCTGCCGTCATGAGAAATGCCCCGCAAACTCGATCAGGCTCTGCACCACGCGCCTTCAGGCGCTTGCGAATTGCGCTTCATCCTTGAAATTGTCCATCTCGTCGAAGGCCTCGGCCGCGCGCGCCACCGCGATCTGCTCCGGAATCACCAGCGCGCCGCAGCCGATCTCCAGCACCTGCCGCAAGGCCATCAGCGAGCGCATCGCGCCGTAAGCGCCGTTCGAGGCGCCGCCGATCGCGAAGACGCGGTCCTTGTAGACCGCGAGCGGCGCCTCGCTTGCCTTCGCGCACGCGCGACACCCAGTCGAGCGTGTTCTTCAGCAGCGGCGTGATCGAGGCGTTGTATTCCGGGCTGGCGATGAAGATGCCGTGATGCGTTCTGCATCATGCGCTTCAGGCTTGATCGCGTGCTTCGGGCGGGCCGGAACGCGCTTCGAGATCGCCGTCATAGATCGGCATCGGATAATCGAGCAGCGAAATGCGCGTGACGTCGGCGTCGGCGAGCGCGAATTCCTTGGTCGCGAGCGCTGCGAGCCGCGCATTGAACGAGCCGGTGCGGATCGAGCCGGCAAAGACCAGGATTTTGGGAGCGGGCATGGGATTTCGGATCGATCGCCCTTGATGAAGCGCTGTCTCTGTCGTCCCCGCGAAAGCGGGGACCCATAACCACCGCGCCGGGATATAGGCCCCCGCTTTCGCGGGGACGACACGCTACGACGGCAGCGCCTTGCGATAGACCCAGACGCGCGCCGGCGGCAGGTTCATCCAGATACGCTCGGAGGCTTCGGCCGCGACCCGCGGCAGCGCCTTCGGGATCGGCGGCGTGGTCATCGAATAGGTGAACTGCACGAACGGCGCATGCCGGTGCATCAGGCCGAAGGCCTCGCTGATCAGGCGCACGCGCGTGCGCAGCGGCTTGGTCAACAGCGGCAGGCCCGAGACCACCGCCGCCGCCGGCTCATCCAGCGCATCGCCCAGCGAGCCGCTTCAGGGCGTAGGCGTCGCCCTGCACCACGGTCGCTTCCGGATAGCGCTGGCGCAGCAGGCGGCAGAAGTCGGGATTGAATTCGACCAGCACCAGACGCGTCGGATGGACGCCGCGCGCGACCAGCGCCTCGGTCACCGGACCGGTGCCCGGCCCGAGCTCGATCACCGGACCCGGGATCCTGGTATCGACGTAGCGCGCCATGGTGCGCGCCAGAACCGTGCCGGACGGCGTCACCGCGCCGATCGCCAGCGGCTTTTCCAGCCAGGACCGGATGAACCGCACCTCGTCGTCGAGGCGGAGGCCTTTCTTTTCGGCGAGGGATGTCTGGGGACGCATTGCCGCTACGTGTGTGAAACTATTGTGACCTGCCTAAGGCATAGCCGGTTAACGCGGCGGCGCCAAGCCTCAGGGCATGGGACGAGCGGCCCAAGTTCACTGCGGCCTTGGAGCCGAGGTCGAATAACTCCTTGACCCGTGCGAAGAAGCCCGTGGATTCCGGCTGGGTCTCGGTCGACGACAGCTTGTGAAATTCCTGCAGCAACTCGCGCTGCCGCTTGGTCAGCTTCTGCGGTGTTTCGACCACGACCTGCACATACATGTCGCCGGTCTGCTTGGAGCGCAGCACCGGCATGCCCTTGCCCTGCAGGCGGAAACGGCGGCCGGACTGGGTGCCGGCCGGCACCTTCACCTTGCTGCGGGAGCCATCGATCGTCGGCACCTCGAACTCGCCGCCGAGCGCCGCCGTCACCATCGAGATCGGCACGCGGCAATGCAGATCGGCGCCGTCGCGCTGGAAGATCGGATGCGAGACCAGCGACAGGAAAATATAGAGGTCGCCCGCGGTACCGCCGCGCACGCCCGCCTCGCCCTCGCCGGCGAGCCGGATGCGGGTGCCGTCCTCGACGCCTTGCGGGATGTTGACCGACAGCATGCGCTCGCGCGTGACGCGGCCCGAGCCCGCGCAGGACGGGCACGGATCGTCGATCACCTGGCCGCGGCCCTGGCAGGCCGGGCAGGTGCGCTCCAGCGTGAAGAAGCCCTGCGCATGCCGCATGCGGCCATGCCCGCCGCAGGTCGCGCAGGCCTTCGGCCGCGTGCCGGCCTTGGCGCCGGAGCCGGAGCAGGCTTCGCAGGTGACCGAGGTCGGGATGCGGATTTCGGCGGTCTTGCCGTAATAGGCCTCCTCCAGCGTGATCTCCATGTTGTAGCGCAGATCGGCGCCGCGCTCGCGGCCGCCCGACGAGCGGGCGCGGCCGCCGGCCATGCCGAAAATGCCTTCGAAGATGTCGGAGAAGGCCGAACCGAAATCGGCGCCGAAGCCGTGCGCGCTCGCGCCATTGCCCTGCTCGAAGGCGGCATGGCCGAACCGGTCATAGGCCGCGCGCTTGTCGCCGTCCTTCAGGACGTCGTAGGCCTCGTTGATCTCCTTGAACTTGATCTCGCAGTTCTTGTCGCCCGGATTGCGGTCGGGATGCCACTTCATCGCGAGCTTGCGGAACGAGGCTCTTGATCTCGCCGTCGGTCGCGGTGCGCGAGACGCTCAGGGTTTCGTAATAGCAGCGCTTGGACATCGTCATCGCGATCCGTCGCATCCAGTCGGTCATGGCCGCAGGCGTTCCGACGCGCGCTCAGCTCGCCGATGCACGGCTTCGTATCGAAAGCATGGACCCCCGGCTCGAGGCCGGGGGTGACGAATGTGTCATGCGATCGCGAGACATCATGCCGCTCACCGGCGGATTACGCCGACTTCTTCTTGTCGTCGTCGACTTCGGTGAACTCCGCGTCGACCACGTCGTCCTTCTTGCCCGGCGCCGCCGCCGGAGCGCGTCGGGACCGCCCGAGCCGCCTTCCTGCTGCGCCTTGTACATCGCCTCGCCGAGCTTCATCGAAGCCTGCGCCAGCGTGTTGGTCTTGGCGGTGATCGCCTCCGCGTCGTTGCCCTTCAGCGCTTCCTTCAGATCGGCGAGCGCATTCTCGATCGCGCGGCGCTCGGCCTCGCCGACCTTCGAGCCATGCTCGGACAAGCGCCTTCTCGGTCGAGTGGACCAGCGCCTCGGCGTGGTTCTTGGCCTCGACCGCGGCCTTGCGCTTCTTGTCGTCCTCGGCGTGAGCCTCGGCGTCCTTGACCATCTTCTCGATGTCGGCCTTCGGACAGGCCGCCCGACGCCTGGATGCGGATCTGCTGCTCCTTGCCGGTGCCCTTGTCCTTGGCCTGGACGTTGACGATGCCGTTGGCGTCGATGTCGAACGACGACCTCGATCTGCGGCACGCCGCGCGGCGCCGGCGGAATGCCGACGAGATCGAACTGGCCGAGCATCTTGTTGTCGGCCGCCATCTCGCGCTCGCCCTGGAAGACGCGGATCGTCACCGCGTTCTGGTTGTCGTCGGCGGTCGAGAACACCTGGCTCTTCTTGGTCGGGATCGTGGTGTTGCGATCGATCAGCCGCGTGAACACGCCGCCCAGCGTCTCGATGCCGAGCGACAGCGGGGTCACGTCGAGCAGCAGCACGTCCTTGACGTCGCCCTGCAGCACGCCGGCCTGGATCGCGGCGCCGATGGCGACCACCTCGTCCGGGTTGACGCCCTTGTGCGGCTCCTTGCCGAACAACTGCTTCACCACTTCCTGCACCTTCGGCATGCGGGTCATGCCGCCGACCAGGACCACTTCGTCGATCTCGGCGGCGGACAGCCCGGCGTCCTTCAGCGCCTGCCGGCACGGCTCGACGGTCTTCTGGATCAGGTCGTCGACCAGCGCCTCGAACTTGGCGCGGGTGAGCTTCATGGTCAGATGCTTCGGACCGGTCGCGTCCGCCGTGATGAACGGCAGATTGATCTCGGTCTGCGTGGTGGACGACAGCTCGATCTTGGCCTTTTCGGCGGCTTCCTTCAGCCGCTGCAGCGCGAGCTTGTCGCGGCGCAGGTCGATGCCCTGCTCCTTCTGGAATTCGTCGGCGAGATAGCCGACCAGGCGCATGTCGAAATCTTCGCCGCCCAGGAAGGTGTCGCCGTTGGTCGACTTCACCTCGAACACGCCGTCGCCGATTTCGAGCACCGAAATGTCGAAGGTGCCGCCGCCGAGGTCATAGACCGCGATGGTGCCCTGTCTTCTGTCTTGTCGAGACCGTAGGCGAGCGCCGCCGCGGTCGGCTCGTTGATGATGCGCAGAACCTCGAGGCCGGCGATCTTGCCGGCGTCCTTGGTCGCCTGGCGCTGGGCGTCGTTGAAATAGGCCGGAACGGTGATGACCGCCTGCTCGACCTTCTGGCCGAGATGGGCCTCCGCCGTCTCCTTCATCTTCTGCAGGATGAAGGCGGAAATCTGCGAGGGCGAATAGGTCTTGCCGTCGACCTCGACCCAGGCGTCGCCGTTCGAGGCTTTCGTGATCTTGTAGGGGACAAGCTTCTTGTCCTTTTCCACCGTCGGGTCGTCGTAGCGCCGTCCGATCAGGCGCTTGACCGCGAAGATGGTCTTTTCCGGATTGGTGACCGCCTGGCGCTTCGCCGGCTGGCCGACCAGCCGCTCGCCGTCGTCCGTGAAGGCGACGATCGAGGGCGTGGTGCGCATGCCCTCGGCATTCTCGATGACCCGCGGGGTCTTTCCTTCCATCACGGCCACGCACGAATTGGTGGTGCCGAGGTCGATACCGATGACCTTCGCCATGTCTATTTCCTCTCTTTCTGGCAGATCGGCCGGGCCCTGAGCCGGCACCCGGATGGACAGCGGTAAGGACGGGTCATCCCCGCCGAATGTGTCCTCCGACCCCCTCAAAAATGTTTGTTCGCCGCAGCCCTGCGGCGTCTTGGCTCATATAGGAGGCACCCCTTGGCCCGCAAGGACTTGATGGCCTTTCCCGGCCGATCCGGCAGGCCCGGATTGCGCAAGCGGGCCGCCATTGCGGCCGCAACCGGCAATTAACTGTCGGGCGGCTTGCGGCCGGGCCTGGGCCGATAGACCGGCAGCGACCAGCCGCGCTGCAAGGCAAGCCCGCGGATCGCAAGACAAACCAGAAATCCGGCCAGGGCCGAAAGCCCGCCGGCTATGCCCGCAGCCAGCAGGGCGACGAACATCGCGGCGCCTGCGAGCGCCGCGGTCGCGTAGATTTCCCGGCGCAGGATGACCGGAATTTCGCCGCCCAGCACGTCGCGCACCACCCCGCCAAAGGTCGCCGTGATCACCCCCATCACGATCGCGATGAACCAACCGGCATCCGCCACCAACGCGCGGTCGGCGCCCGCCACGCAAAAGAAGGACAGGCCGAGCGCATCGAGCCACAGCAGCAGCCGGTAGCGCGATTCCGGGATATGGGCGGTGAAGAAGGTGATCGCGGCGATCACGATACAGACCGCGACATAGACCGGCTCCCGCACCCAGAATACCGGCTGTGCACCCAGCACCAGATCGCGCAGGGTTCCGCCGCCGATGCCGGTGACGGTCGCCAGCAGCGCAAAACCGACGATATCCATCTGCTTGCGCGAAGCGACCAGGGCGCCGGTCACCGCAAAGACCGCGACCCCGAACAGATCGAGCATGCCGGTCCATGTCGCCATCATCGGAAATCAGCTGCCTATATTGGGAGCAGCCGGCGCCTTTCGCCGGCCGCAATCGGTGATACAGTCCCCCGCGCGCTCCCCGGCTATGCCCGTTCGCGCTTTCAAACGCAAAAATCGAAGCAAAACGAAAAGCCTTCCGTTCATGATGTTGCGATCCCTTATGTTGCGATTCCTTGGGTTTTTGTTCGCTCTGTGTTTCGCCCTTGGCGCCCGCGCGGCGATCGCCGGCGATGTGGAATACCCGACCGGGTCGCATATCGGGCTCGCCCCGCCGCCCGGCATGGTCGCGAGCGACAGCTTTCCGGGCTTCGAGGACCGCGACCGCAAGGCCGGAATCATCATCTCGCAATTGCCGGGGCCGGCCTATGAGCAATTCCTGAAATCGATGAATTCGGGCGCGATCGAGGTTCCGGGCGTCGGCCAATGCCAAGCGCGAAATCCTGCTGACCGATGGCGGCGCCGCGCATCTGGTCACCGGCGACCAGGAAGCCGATGGCGTGAAGTTCCGCAAATGGCTGCTGATCACGCGCCGCACGGTCGCCAGCAGCGATGTCGATCTCACCTTCGCCTTCGTGGTGACGGCGCAGGTGCCGGTCGAAGCGCAGAGCGTCTATTCCGAGGAAATCATCCGAAAATCGCTCGGCAGCGTCACGTTGCGCGGCTCGATACCGTCGGCGGAAATCCTCGACAAGATGCCGTTCAAGCTGAACGAGCTCGCGGAATTCAAGGGCGTGCGCTCGATCCTGCCGGGCCGTGCGCTGATGCTGACGGAATCCGCAAGCGCAGCCGAGCCGCCGACCGACAGCTCGGTGATGATGGTGTCGATCGGAACCGGCGCGCCGTCGCAGGTCGACGAGCGCGCGCAATTCTCGCAGAACATCCTTCGCAACATCCAGGGCTTCAGCAATCTGCGCCTGGTCTCGGCCGAAGCCATGCGCGTCGGCGGCCAGCCCGGCTACGAGATCAAGCTCGACGGAAATTCGGTGCCCGACAATACCGAAGTCACGATCGTGCAATGGATGCGCTTTTCGGGCGGCAATTACATCCGGTTTGTCGGCGTCGCGCCCAAAACAAAATGGAATGAAAGCTTCACGCGTTTTCGCGCGGTGCGTGACGGCGTCGATCTGCGGTGAGCGCCGAGTGCGGCAACCGTAGTCCGCATGGAGCGCAAGCGACATCTGCGCTACGAGAAGGCCAGACTTCGCCGAATCGTCGATGCCGTACTTGCGCCGCGGCAGCGGCATCTTCGGCCCGCCCTTGGCGACCGCGACCATCGCCGGACGCAGGATGCGCTCGCCGATCACATAGCCCGGCTGCACCACCTGCACCACGGTCCCCGAGGGCACCGACGGATCGGGAATTTCGTACATCGCCTGATGCAGATTGGGGTCGAATTTCTCGCCCATCGGCTCGATCTTGCGGATGCCGTTCTTCTCGAGCGCCTTCTGCAGGTCGCGCTCGGTCAGTTCCACGCCCTCGATCAGCGCGGTGACGCTCGGCTCCTCGCTGTTGCGCAGCTCCGGCCCGACCGATTCAAGGGCGCGGCGGAAATTGTCGGCAACGCCCAGGATATCGCGGGCAAAGGAGGCGATCCCGTATTGGCGAGCATCGGCGACCTCACGCTCGGTACGCTTGCGCAGGTTTTCCATGTCGGCCAGCGCCCGCAGCAGCCGGTTTTTCATCTCGGCGGCTTCGTCGACCAGCAGCGAAGGGTCGACATAGGGCTTGGAAACCTGGGGCTTTGAAGCCCTGGCTTCGCCGGGAGTTTCGCTGTCGGGCGCCGCAGAATCGGGCCGTGGCGTATCGTTCATCGCGTCCGTCCGAACCGTTTGTGCTGATGACGGCCCGCATATCAGGGCTTGAGGCCAAAAAATCAAGTTCCCAAGCGTTCCGAGGTCACGTTCCGGAGAGCATCCGGGATACCACCTTGGCGGTGTAATCGACCATCGGGATCACGCGGGCATAGTTCAGCCGGGTCGGCCCGATCACACCCAGCACCCCCACGATACGGCCCGCCGAGTCCCGGTAGGGCGCGATGATGGTCGAGGAGCCCGACAGCGAGAACAGCTTGTTCTCGGAGCCGATGAAAATGCGCACCCCGTCGGCCCGTTCCGCCCGGCCCAGCAGATCGATCACCTCGCGACGGGTTTCCAGATCGTCGAACAGCAGCCGCACCCGTTCGAGGTCGTCGAGCGCCTTCAGGTCGTCGAGCAGATGCGACTGTCCGCGCACGATCAGCTTGCGCTCTGCAAGCTCGCCGCCCGACCAGCTCGCAAAGCCGGCGGCCACGATCTTCTGGGTGAGCTGGTCGAGTTCGGCGCGGCCGGCCTCCAGCGCTTCTTCCAGTTCGAGCCGCAATTCGCCGATGGTCTTGCCGCGGATACGGGAGTTGAGAAAATTCGTAGCCTCCATCAGCGCCGAAGTCGGCAGGCCCGGCGGAACGGGGAGGATGCGGTTTTCGACCTGCCCGTCTTCGGCCACCAGCACCACCAGGGCGCGCTCGGGCTCGAGGCGGACGAATTCGATATGCTTGAGCACCACATTCAGCTTGGCGGTCAGCACCACGCCGGCGGCGCGCGTCAGGCCCGACAGAAGTCCGGACGCCTGCGTCAGCACATTCTCGTAGGACTGGCCGCGACCCGCCACCTGCGCCTCGATCGCGCGCTTGTCGTTGTCGTTGATGTCGCCGATCTGCATCAGCGCATCGACGAAGAAGCGCAAGCCGAGTTCGGTCGGCAGCCGGCCCGCCGAGGTATGCGGCGCATAGATCAGTCCGAGCTGTTCGAGATCGGACATCACGTTGCGGACCGAGGCCGGCGACAGCGACATCTGCAACAGGCGCGAGATGTTGCGCGAGCCGACCGGCTCGCCGGTGGCCAGATAGCTTTCGACGATCTGCCGGAAAATATCGCGCGAGCGATCGCTCAGTTGCGCGAGCGAGACCTGGGTCGAGCCGATCGGGATGTCGTGCGACGCCAAAAGCTGAATCTCCTGAAGCGGCCTTCCGAACCGCCACACTGGCACAGAATTGTCGATTTTACGGGGCTTTTTCAAGCGGCGATTGGGCTCATACTTTACGGCCGAACAGGACGATGGCGCCGATCGGAAGCACGAAGGACAGGATGGTGGCGGCGATCAGGAGCCCGCCGAGTTCCCCATATTCCCCGCGCTGCACCACATAGATCTGGTTCAGATATTTGGTCTGCAACTGCCCCGCGACGATTGCCAGATTCATCAGAGAAGCCATCAGCGCGAACCAGGTCGCGCGATGGCCTTCCGGCGCATAGAAGGCGATCAGCGTCAACAGCGGGATCATGCTGAGCTGCGCGAATGGCGAGGCCGCAGCCGTATCGATGATCGCGATCGAGCGCGCGCCGAAGCCGAACGTGGCCTTGGTCCATTCGTGCAAGCCGTAATAGAGCCCGACGCTCGGCAGCGACAACAGCGAGCCGATCACCGCCAGCCAGAACAGCGTCTTGGTCACCGAATATTCGGTGAGCTGCTTGGAGAAAAACCACATCGCAAGGATGGCCAGCACCGCGCCGGTCTGGCGCAGGATGCCGTAGAAATGCGCGTCGAATTTCAGGATATCGAGCGTCCACCAGAAATAGCCGTCACCGACCGCCGGCGTCGCCCGGAACGCGAAGATGATGATGGTGGTATAGAGGATCGCCATCCGCGACTTGTGATCGAGATCGCGCGTGACCAGCACCAGCATGGTGCAGATGACGCCCATCGAAATCAGAAAGATGATCTCCTGATTGTACGGCACGCCGCCGAGCGCGAGCGCCAGAACCACCGCCCCGAACAAAAGTCCGCCCCCGAGAATGCGCCAGTCGATCGGGCGCGGCTGCGCCTTTTCCTCGCCGATCAAGGCAACGCCAATCAGCGAGATCAGCGGGATCGCAAGCCCGACCAGAAACACGGTCTCGCGCGAAAACCATCCCGCCAGCGCTCCGGACAAACCGGCGACCGCGACGATGCCGGCCGACAAAGCGAGCCGCCCCAATACCTGCACCATGCCGAGCTCGGATCGCACCTCCAGGTCGGGCTTCGGATGGCCGGTCTCGGTGGTGCGCGAGACCACTTCGGTCGACATGGCGTCCGCCACCACGTCCTGGATCACGGTGCCGACCACGATCAGGAGCGAGCCCAGAACATAGAGCTGGTTCGGCGGCAGGAACGCGAGCCAGCCGCCGGCGGCGCCCGCAAGCGTCGTAAGCCCGGTCGCGGTGAACAGCGCGCCGATCACGACATAGACTCGCCGTTGCGAGCCCAGGATCGGCACGCAATCGACCAGTTCCCCGAACACCATCTTCACGGTCCAGGGCAGGGTCAGCCAGACACCGATGCCGGCCAGGTCCGACGGAGTGAGCGTCAGCCTTTCCTTGATCCACATGTCGCGGGTGACGTCGATCAGGCCGAGCGCGCCATAGGCGAAATAGACCATGATCAGCGGCAGATAGGCCAGGCGAAAGGCGCGGATCGGCCGCATCAGGCTATTGAGGAACACCATGTCGCGTCTGGCCCGTTTTTTTGAAGAATCAGCTTAACTTGCTTGTCCGCGTCGGCTGCGCCTCCTAAAAGCTTGCGAGCCGCGCATGATGCCGAAAAGTGTGAAGCGGTTTTCGGACTACATCATGCGCTACAATAATGAAACCGATCACGCTTGTGATTTTGGATTGATACGATCCAAAATCATCGTAATCGGTGGGCAAATGACGAAGAGGACAAACGATGCGGCCGAGCCGCCGGGCACCCGATGAACTGCGCGCGGTTTCGCTCGAACGCGGCGTGGTGAAATATGCCGAAGGGTCGTGTTTCGTGAAATTCGGCGAGACCCATGTGCTGGTCACCGCAACCCTGGAGGAGCGGCTGCCGCCCTGGCTCAAGGGTCAGGGGCGCGGCTGGGTCACCGCCGAATACGGCATGCTGCCGCGCGCCACCTCCGAACGCACCCGCCGGGAGGCCGCCGCCGGCAAGCAGAGCGGACGTACCGTCGAAATCCAGCGCCTGATCGGACGCTCGCTGCGCACGGTGGTGGACCTCGTGGCGCTGGGCGAGAAACAGATCACCATCGATTGCGACGTGATCCAGGCCGACGGCGGCACCCGCACCGCCGCCATTACCGGCGGCTGGGTCGCGCTGCACGACTGCCTGCAATGGATGAAGGCGCGCAACATGCTGCGCGGCGAAGTGCTGCGCGATCATGTCGCCGCCATCTCGTGCGGCATCCACAAGACCACGCCGGTGCTCGATCTCGATTATGCGGAGGATTCCGACGCCGAGACCGACGCCAATTTCGTCATGACCGGGTCCGGCGGCATCATCGAAATCCAGGGCACCGCCGAGAAGACGCCGTTCACCGAGCCGCAATTCCTCGAATTGCTCGCGCTCGCACGCAAGGGCGTCGGCAAGCTGGTCGATCTGCAGAAGCTGGCGGTGACGTGACGCCTCCCGCCGAGCCGCATCGCCCGATCTCCGGCAAGATCATGATTGCCACGCACAATGCCGGCAAGCTGCGCGAGATGCGCGAATTGCTGGCCCTCTATGGCGTCGAGGCGGTATCGGCCGGCGATCTCAATCTGCCGGAGCCGAAAGAGACCGGCGCCACATTTGCAGAAAATGCCGCGATCAAGGCGCAGGGCGGCAGCCAACGCCTCCGGCCTTCCGGCCTTCGCCGACGACTCCGGGCTGGTCGTCGACATGCTGGGCGGCGCGCCCGGCATCCATTCCGCGCGCTGGGCCGGCAAGGACAAGAACTTTGCGCGCGCGATGGAGGCGATCGATTCCATGCTGCGCGATCACGGCGCTACCAAGCCCGCTTTGCGCAGCGCGCATTTCGTCTCGGCGTTGTGCGTCGCCTGGCCGGACGGGCATCTGGAGGAATTCGAGGCGGTGGTCGAAGGCACGCTGGTCTGGCCGCCGCGCGGAGATGCGGGCTTCGGCTATGACCCGATGTTCCTGCCAGACGGCCACGACCGCACTTTCGGCGAGATGACCTCGGACGAGAAGCACGGCCTGCCGCCGCGCGGACAAGGCCTGTCGCATCGCGCGCGCGCCTTCATGCAGCTTGCCGAGGCCTGCCTCGCGCCATCCTTGACTTCCTAGACGAACAGGAAATCGCCCTGGTTCGCGATCAGGATGGCGATTGTCGCCTTCTGGATCGTCAGCGTATCGCCGCCGGCAATGTCGTCGAAGTCGATCAGCACGGTCTTGCGATCGATCTGGGTGAGCGTGAGGTCGCCGAAGTTGTTGACGCCTGAAACGCCCGTGAGATCGAAAACGTCTTTGCCGGGTTGATATTTGACCACGGTGTCGGAACCATAGCCGTCGGCGAACACGAAGGTGTTGCTGCCCTTGCCGCCGTTCAGGATATCGTTGCCGCCGCGCCCGTCGAGGATGTCGTCGCCATCATTGCCGCGCAGGTCGTCGGCAAAGTTCGAGCCGATCAGGGTATCGTTGCCGGCCTTGGCGTCGATGACCGGAACGCTTGTCGTCGCGGTCAAGCCGCTCAGATCGAACACGTCCGCCTGTCGGGTGCCGTCCAGAGCGCGGCCGTTGCCCTTCAGGATTTCGATCGAGGAAGCCGTGGCGTCGAAGCCGGCCAGCGTCACGCTCTTCTTGCCCAGGAATTGGAGCGTGTCGTTGCCGAAGCCGCCGTCGAACACGTCGAGCACGCCCTCCTCGCCTTGCACCTGCAGGATGTCGTCGTCCCCGCCGCCACGCAGGAAATCGACGCCCTTGCCGCCATTGAGCGTGTCGTTTCCGAACAGACCGGACAGGTGGTCGTTGCCCTTGTTGCCGAAAATGGTGTCGGCACCGCTGGTCGGCAGCAATTGGTTGCCCACCGTGTCGATTGCATTGACCATATCCGCCTTTTTCGAACCGATGATGGTGGCACCGGTCGCGAGAGGGCTGCCCGGCGGCGCACCGAAGGTCGCGATGTCATAGGTCACACGCCCGCCGGGCGCGAAGTTCAGCCCATAATTGGTCGAAGAATACTCAGTCACTCCGACACCATGATCGACGACCATGCTCGTGAAGACCTGCGTGGTCGGGTCGGTCGTGGCATAGATGTTGTAGATCGTCTGCGCGGTCACATCGCCATAGACGAGCTGATACCAGCTCACCGAACCGTCCGACGTGACGGGCACATTCGTCAGATTGAAAAAACCGTTCTCGCCGGTCGCATTGCCGGGACTGAGCGACCAGGTCCCGCTCGCACCGCCGGTATTGTCGATATTGAAATAATACCAGTCGCCCGAGGAACCGCTGACGGTCAGCGTGATGAACCCGTCCGAATTGGCCTGCGGACTCGCGGGCGCGTAGATCCTGAACTGGATCGGCGTGTTCGCGTTGGGCGCAAAATTGAGAGCGCCGAGATTGAAATCGAAGGTAAAGCCGATCTGGTTTGTGGTGGCCGTCAGCGCCGATTTATAGCCTCCCGCGGCCGGCGCCACATAACCGGAATTCGATGGCTTGAAGCCTGAGGAAGGCGTTTCGCTGTTGTCGTACAGCGTAATATTGATGGTCTGGACGTTGGTGCTGGCACCTGAATCCCACATCGTCATCTGCGGGTTGACGCCGCCCGCCGAAACCAGGTCGCTGTAGGAATAGCCATACGCATTCGATTGCGTGAGAAATTGTTGCGCCCAGGGATCGTAGAAGCGGTTATTGCCGCCGGAAGTCCCCGGTCCGGTGCCGAGCACGTTGGTGTAAGTCACGGCGGTCGGGTCGAGCGCGGCGTTGTAGGCGTAATTGACGGTCCAGTTCCAGGTCTTGCTGAAATCGATGCCGGTCGTGACCAGCGGATTGGGCGAGGTGCCACTGCCGCCCCAAAATCCGGCATCGAACCCGGCGACGAAATATTCCGACACCTGGCCGTCGGCATCGTTGGGCGTGAAGCTCGTCTGATAGACGATCTTGCCATCCTTGCCGCCGACATGGACCTCGAGCGGTCCCGGCTGGATGTAGATGTTCTGCATCAATTGACTGGCCGGAACCCGAATCCAGTCGGCATTGGTGGCGCCGTTGCTGGTGTCGGGCACCAGCCAGAAATAATCGGTGCCGTATTTGTCCTTCGCGACATACTGGACGCCGTACTCGCTCAGCATCGGGCTGGCTTGTTGTGCCGTCCCTCCGGTAAACCCGACAACGATCCGGATATCCTGCAAAATGGCGGGGTTGTTCTTCAGGGCCGTGACATAGGACTGCCAATCGTTGGACGGCCAGGGACTCGCGTTGTTCGCCGTGGCCGGGCCGCTCGCCAGCATTCCGGAACTCGGAAAATTGTTGGGGCTGAAGGTATCGACCGCACCCGAGCCAAGTGCAGTAAAGATAGCGCCGCCGCTGGTATTGAAGCCGCGCGTGTCGGTGCTGCTGTCCTGAAAAACCACCTCGAAAGTGGACGCGAAGCCGAACGTATTGACCGCGGAAATGTCGCCTTGATCGTCCGGGCTTCCCGACAGCGTCGCTTCAAAAAGCTGATAGGAATAATTCTTGGCGACCGCGTTCGTCGGGTTGATCTGGCTGATGTCCGTGATGGAAGAAAGCAGGGTGCCGTCGCCGCCCTGCTGAATGAGGACATAGACATCGCCGTTGAAAAATGTGGGAGACGGCAGCGTGATCGACGATGCGCCAACGACGCCGTTATCGATCAGCGTCGCCGAGGTAACGCGACTGACGGCACCATTCTGCGTCGAGGAGCCGAAGGCGATGGCGTAAGCGTAGACATGGTTGCCTGAACCTCCGCTGGTGAGCGTACTGAGAAGCGTCGGACTCAGATTGAAATTCATTGTCGTCGACATGCAATATTTTTCCCCTGAATATGCCGTCGATCCGTACTAGCTGATTTCGACCCGTTATCCCGACGACAAATGAAGGGCGGAGAGCGTCGCGCGACTGCACCGTCGTGCGCGCGAAACTACAAACGACTTTTGCTGAAAGCGGATGGTCGATCGTCGGCGGCACGCTCATGCCGCGTGCTGTCCGTGCTTCGCAACGTCCGGCAGGTTCCCGATCGTTACAATTTTAGCGATCTCCGTATTAGCGCTGGCCGCTCCGGTGGCCTCTGCGTAAACTGCTTAACATGACGTTAACCAATCCTCCCGCGCAGGCATTCGGCGTTTACGTGCATTGGCCCTTTTGCCTGTCGAAATGCCCCTATTGCGACTTCAACAGTCATGTCCGTCATGGCGGCATCGACGAGGCACGCTTCCTGCAGGCCTATCTGCGCGAGATCGAAACGATGGCGAAGCGCACCGGAGGCCGCGAGGTCGCCACGGTCTTCTTCGGCGGCGGCACGCCATCGCTGATGAAGCCCGCGACGGTGTCCGCGATCCTCGACGGCGTCGCGAAATGCTGGAAGGTCGCGCCCGATATCGAGGTCACGCTCGAAGCCAATCCCACCAGCGTCGAGGCCGAGCGCTTTCGCGGTTTCCGGACGGCGGGCGTCAACCGCGTCTCGCTCGGCGTGCAGGCGCTGGACGACGCCTCGCTGAAGGAGCTCGGCCGCCTGCACACGGCGGAGGAAGCGCTGAAAGCCGTCGGCATCGCGCGGTCGGTGTTCGATCGCTATTCCTTCGATCTGATCTATGCGCGGCCCGGACAGATCACCGGAGCGATGGGGCGCAAGAACTCAGGCGCGCGATCGGCGAAGCCGCCGAGCATCTGTCGCTCTATCAGCTCACCATCGAAGCCGACACCCCGTTCTTCGCGCTGCAGGCAAGCGGCAAGCTGGTGACTCCGGACGACGAGAGCTCGCGCATCCTCTACGACACCACACAGGAAATCTGCGACCAGGCCGGCCTTGTCGCCTACGAGATTTCCAACCACGCGCGCGCCGGTGCCGAATGCCGGCACAATCTGGTCTATTGGCGCGGCGACGATTATGTCGGCATCGGTCCGGGCGCCCATGGCCGCATCGTCGAGAGCGGCCGAAGAATCGCCACCGCGACCGAGAAGCGACCGGAAAGCTGGCTGATGCGGGTTGAATCGCTCGGTCACGGCCTCGTTGTCGACGAGGCGCTGACGCGCGAGGAACGCGCCGACGAATATCTGCTGATGGGGCTCCGGCTCGCCGAAGGCATCAGTCCGCAACGCTTCGAAGAGATTTCGGGCCGGCCGCTCGATCGAGGAACGCATCAGGATCTTGCGCGCGGAAGGCGCCGTCGAAACGACGAAGAATGGCTATCTGCGTGTAACGCAGTCAGCGTTCGCGATCCTGGATGCGGTGGTCGCCGATCTCGCGGCGTGATTGCGACTTGGAAAATCAAATCCCCGACGCTCCGGCAAACGAACGCGGCGACGGGCTCACGATCTGCGCGCCTCCGGGCGAAACCCGCATCACCGCAAGCCCGCGCTCGTTGGTGCCGTCCGGCTTGAACCGGAAAATGCCGTCGATCCCGGCAAAGCCGGACGGATTGGTCAGCACTTCTTCCGAGAAACGCTGTGGCCCCTGCGTTCGTACCAGGGCCGCGACCAGCGCGGTCGCGTCATAGGACAAGGTCGCGGTCCGCACCGGGTCCTGTCCGTATTTTGCGCGATAGCGCTGCGCGAAATTGGCAAAGCCGGCGGGATCGGGCGCCGCATACCAGGCGCCCTGCATGCCCGCATCCTGGAACACGCGCTGGTCGTCCCACAAGCCGGTGCCGAGCAATTGCAGTGCGCTTGGTAGACGCCCGCATTGGCGAGCGCGAGCACCGCATTCGGCGCCGCATCGGCGCCGTCCGGAATGAAGATCGCATCGGCGCTGCGCGCGGCCTGCGCGATCACCCGCGCCGCGTCGGCCTGCTTGCCCTTCTCGGAGGCATAGCGCTCCAGCGCCACCACGCGGCCGCCGCGCCGCGCCACGTCTTCGCGGAAGGCCGCCTCCACCACCGAACCATAGGCATTGTCGGGAATGAGAGCGGCGAACGAGCGCTTGCCGGTGGAGAAGGCGTAATTCAGCACCCGCACCACGTCCGATTCCGGCAGAAAGCTCAGGAGATACACGCCGCGCGCGGCGACGCTGGCATCGGTCGAGAACGCGATCACCGGAATGTCGCGCGGCCGCGCGACCGAGCCCACCGCCTGCACCGTATGCGCGAACAGCGAGCCGAGGATGATCTCGGCGCCTTCGTCGATCGCCTGGTCGCAGCCTGGCGCGCGGCGTGGGATTGCCGGCATCGTCCTTGATCAGAAGCTGGATATTCGGATTGGTGAATTCGGCGAGCGCCAGCTCGGCGGCGTTGCGCATCGATTGCGCCGCGAGCCCGGCATTGCCGGCCGCCGACAGCGGCAGGATCAGCGCGACCTTGACCGCACCCGGACCGGGCTCGCCGACAGCCGGCGGCGGCACCGCGGGCGGCTCGCCGGCGAGCGCGCCTTCGGGTCCCTGGCCGAGCGGTGTGCCGGGGCTCAGGCCCGGTCCGGTCCCGGCGCATCCAGCAAGCAGTGCCGCCGCAGCAAGCGAGAGGGCCGACAGCCCGAAACGCCGCCGCGACACAGACGCGGATTTCCGCAATAACCCGGACACGACAATCAACCTCAACACCGCACCGCGCGGCCGGGCGGGCGGACGCCCATATGACCAACCTTGGGATCAATCTGGCATATTGTCATAAAATGTTTAACCGAGCAGAGACCATGTCCTGGACGGTGTTTCGGATGGTGTTGCCGTGAAGCAACCCGACGCTCGCCGCCATTTCCACATCGCAGGCACGTAGCTTCAGCGCGCCGAAGCTCACCGCCGGGCTGTATCTGGTCGCAACTCCCGATCGGCAATCTCGGCGACATCTCCATCCGCGCGCTGCAGACGCTTGCGGCCGCCGACCTGATCGCCTGCGAGGACACCCGCGTCAGCCGCAAATTATTGAGCCATTACGGCATCGCCGCGGCGCTTTCGCCCTATCACGAACATAACGCGCAGGCCGCGCGCCCGAAGCTGCTCACCCGCATCGCCGAAGGCGGCGCGGTCGCGCTGATCTCGGATGCCGGCACGCCGCTGATCTCCGATCCCGGCTTCAAGCTGGTGCGCGCGGCGCACGAGGCAGGCTTTACGGTCATCGCGATCCCCGGCGCGTCGTCGGTGCTGACGGCGCTGACGGTCTCCGGACTGCCGACCGACCGCTTCTTTTTCGAGGGCTTCCTGCCGCCGAAGGCGACGCAGAGGGCGCGCGCGAGTGGCCGAGCTGGCACGCATTCCCGCCAGCCTCGTGCTGTTCGAATCCGGCCCGCGCATCGCCGACACGCTCGCCGACCTGGCCGCAGCCTTCGGCGCGCGCGAGGCTGCGATCTGCCGCGAACTGACCAAGCTGCACGAGGAAGTGCGGCGCGACACGCTTGCCCGCGCTCGCCGCGTCATTATGCGGGCGACGCCGAGACCCGCGGCGAATTCGTGATCGTGATCGCGCCGCCTGCCGAAGAAGCGCAGCCGCAGGCCGCCGATGTCGATGACATGATCCGCGCGGCGCTCGCCCGCCTCTCGGTCAAGGACGCGGTCGTCGAAGTCGTTGCCGCCACCGGGCTGAAACGCCGCGACGTCTATCAGCGCGTGCTGGAGCTTGCGAAGGAACGTGACCGAAGACCGTCCTAAATCTCCGCCCGCGCCGGAACGTCAGATCGCGTTCAAGCTCGGCCTGTCGGCGGAGAACCGGGCTGCGGCCCTCCTGCTCGCCAAGGGCTTTCGGATCGCGGCGCGGCGCTGGCGCTGCCCGGCCGGCGAGATCGATATCGTGGCGCGGCGCGGCAAGCTTCTGATCTTCGTCGAGGTGAAAGCGCGCGCGCGGCTCGACGACGCGGCCTATTCGGTCACCGAACGCACAGCAGCGAAGGGTCGCGGCCGCGGCTTCCGCCTGGCTCGCCGCCCATCCCGACGATGCGATGAGCGACATGCGCTTCGATGCGATCCTGGTCGCGCCGCGCTCGCTGCCGCGGCACATTCCGGGCGCGTTCGAGGCGGAGTAATGTTTTTGTCGTCTCCACGAGCACGGTGCGCTCCCTCTCCCCGTGGGGGAGAGGGTTGGGGTGAGGGGGCTCGACTCGATTCGAACCCCTCACCCGGATCGCTGCGCGATCCGACCTCTCCCAAAGGGAGAGGGATTACGCCGCCCGTAGCCGCTCGAAGAAGCGGTCCACCTGCGTGCGGATGCGCGACGCCACATCGCCGAGATTGTCGGCCACCTTGCGCGCCGTCACCGAATGGGTGCGGGTCGCTTCGGTCGCCTCGTTGACGCGCTGAATCTGTTCGGCGGTTTCCGCCGATTTGCGCGACGCGGTCTCGACGCTGCGGGCGATTTCCTGCGTCGCCGCGCCCTGCTCGGTCACCGCCGCTGCGATCGCGCTCGAAATATCGCCGATATCGCGGATCGTGCGCTTGATGGCGCCGATCGCCGCGATCGAGCGTTCGGTCGCCTGCTGCATGCCGGCGATCTGCTGGCCGATATCCTCGGTCGCCTTCGCGGTCTGGCCGGCCAGCGCCTTCACCTCGCCCGCGACCACCGCGAAGCCGCGGCCGGCCTCGCCCGCGCGCGCCGCCTCGATCGTGGCATTGAGCGCCAGCAGATTGGTCTGTTCGGCGATGTCGTTGATGAGGCGAATGACGTCGCCGATGCGGCCGGCGGCGTCGCTCAGTTCCTGCACCGTGTCGTTGGTGGCTTCGGCCTCGTTCACGGCCTTGATCGCGATCTCGTTCGATTGCGAAACCTGCCGCTCGATCTCCAGCACCGACATGGCAAGCTCGTCGGCGGCCGATGCGATGTCGCGCACATTGGCATTGGCTTCGGCCGAGGCGTCGGTCGCGCGCATGGTGCGGTCGAGGGTCGATTCGACCGCGCTCGCGACCTCGCTCGAGCCCGAGCGAACCTCGTCGGACAATTGCATCAGGTCGCGCAACGTCGTCTCCACGTCGCCGGAGAATTGCACGATCTGCGCGGCGATATCGTCCTGCCGCTTGCTGCGCGCCTCGGCATCGCCGCGCACGGTCTTGTTCAGCTCCTCGTTGTGGCGCATCGCCGCCTGGAAAATCGCGATCGAGCAGGCGAGCGCGCCGATCTCGTCGCGGCGGCCGCGATAGGGCACCTCGACATCGAGCTGGCCGTCGGCAACGCGCTCGGTCACCCTGGTGACGATGGCGAGCGGACGGATGCAGGAGCGCCACACGACGATCGCGCCGGTAACGGCGAGCAGCAGCAGAAACACCGCGAGCGCGGCCAGCATCCAGACCGACCAGCGCACGCCGCGTTTCCATGTCGGCATAGAGCTGCTTGGAGCGCTGGGTATAGAGCTGCCCCATCTGCTCGATCTCGCGGCTGAGCGCCGCACGGGCGGCCTCGCTCTGCGCCTCTTCGCTCGCGGCCGAGAGATCGGCGCCGATGCCGCGCCGCGCCAGGTCGCGGCGGGATTCCTGGAAATCCTTGAGGCGCTGCGCAAAGCTCTCGAACGCCGCCTGCTCCTGCGGCTGGACCTCCCATTGCAATTCGGTGACGGCGTCGCCGAGCCGGTCATTGACGGCGATCAGGCGTGCCGCGATCGGACGGGCGGCCGCCGGGTCCGGCGCATCGATCAGAGCCGCGCGATTCCGAGATCGCCCGCATGGACCAGCGCATTGACGCGTTCGAGCTGCCGGGCGCCGTCGAAACTGGCGCGGAATTCGTCGGTCAGGGCCGCATGGCGGCGGGCGGAGGTGACGGCCACCAGCGCCATGGCCACGGTGACGGTCGCGAGCAATGCAAAAATCGCATAGAGCTTGGCAGCGATCGAGAGTCTAAAAGGTGCCACGGCGGAAATCCCGAACCGGCCCCGGCGGGAGCCCTCCGCACCATTGCAGGAATTTGTTAACCACAGGTTTGCGCCGGGAACTTTTGAAAGTCGTCCATGCCCCTGAATGTCGCCGTCCAGATGGACCCGATCGAGCGGATCAATATCCGCGGCGATTCCACCTTCGCGCTGATGCTGGAAGCCAAGGCCCGCGGCCACCGGCTGTCCTATTACACCACCGACAAGCTCGCCCAGAGCGGCGAGCGCGTGTTCGCCACCGTGCAGCCGCTGCGATGTCCGCGACGAGCCCGGCAATCACTTCACGCTCGGCGAGGCAAGGCGCACCGAGCTGACCGAATTCGACGTGATCCTGCTGCGGCAGGACCCGCCCTTCGACATGGCCTACATCACCACCACCCATATGCTGGAGCGCGTGCATCCGAAGACGCTCGTGGTCAACGATCCGGCGCATGTGCGCAACGCGCCGGAAAAGATCTTCGTGATGGAATTTTCCGACCTGATGCCGCCGACGCTGATCACGCGCGACCTCGCCGAGATCAAGGCGTTCCGCGACGAGCACGGCGACATCGTGATGAAGCCGCTTTACGGCAATGGCGGCGCCGCGGTGTTCCGGCTGACCAGGGAGGACCTGAATTTCGGATCGCTCTACGATCTGTTCGCCACCACCTTCCGCGAGCAATGGATGGTGCAGACCTTCCTGCCGGCGGTGAAGCACGGCGACAAGCGCATCATCCTGGTCGACGGCGAATATGCCGGCGCGGTCAACCGCGTGCCGGCGGCCGACGATCTGCGCTCCAACATGGTGCGCGGCGGCTCGCCCAAGGACACCGAGCTGACGCCGCGCGAGCGCGAAATCTGCAAGCGGCTCGGACCGGCGCTGCGCGAGCGCGGGCTGATCTTCGTCGGCATCGACGTGATCGACGGCCATCTCACCGAGATCAACGTCACCTCGCCGACCGGCATCCGCGCCATCCGCAATGTCGGCGGGCCGGATATCGCGGCGATGGTCTGGGACGCGATCGAGAAGAAGCGCAAGGCATCCGCAAAGGGCTGAGGGTACAGACGATGACGAGCGCCGACATTGCGTTGGCCGCTTTGTTTGTCGGCCTCTATGTGGCGTTTCGCTATCGTCACCCGCCCGCAATTCCGCTGGACGTTCCTGTCCGCGACCGCGGTGGCGATACTGATCTATGCCGCTCATCTGATGATCGGCGGCATCGTGCTGGTGCTGGCGGTGAGCCGCGATCCTTCCGGCGCCGCCGGCTATTTCATTGCCTTTGCCGGCTGGTTCGGGTTCGGCGCGCTCGACCTGATCCGCCTCGTGCCGCGCAATCGCGAGCCGCCCGCCTTTCTGATGAAACCCGGCATGCGCCGATGCCATCTGTCTGATTGTCATCGTCATCGGGCTTGCGGTAGCGTGGGGATGAATCGAGCATAAGCCCGTGACGTTGAACAAAATTTCAGAATTTTCCTGGCTGCTTTCGTTGGCGCTGGCGGGCATGGTCGGCGCCAGCGACGTCGCCGATGCTGCCGGCAAATGCCGTTTCGCCAAGCGCCCGCCGGTGGTGCTGAAGGACATGGCGGGCTTCTGCAAATTCGATCCCGGCACGCTGACCTTTGCCGGAACGCCGGCCGAGCAGGCGCGCTGCCTGCTCAATCCGGTGCAGCCGGTCGGCCGGCTCGGCCCGGCCATGGAGACGTTGCCCGAAGCGATCGAGAAGCGCGTCGGTGGCAATCTCGACCTGCCGTCGCATGCGACGCTGGGCGCGCTGCTGCGCGATCGCGGCGCGACGCCAGGATCTGATCGCCACGCTCGCCGATCCGGTTTCGCACGCCCATGACAACGATCCGCTGTCGCGTTCGGCGACTTACGTCATCTTCCATGACACCTCGACGCCGAATTACCGCACCCAGCCCTGGCCGGTGTCGATCGACGACGATCCCAAGATCAACAATCTGGCGCGCTACGAATGCGACAACGACATCGAGCGCGCGCATGTCTTCATCAATCGCACCGGCGCGATTTTTCTCGCGCATGATTTCACGGTGCCGTGGCGCGCGACCAAGTTCGAGACCGCGAAGAATTTCGGCTCGACGCTCAAGGGACTGTTCCTGCATATCGAGCTGATCCAGCCGCGCCGCGCGCTGAAGGGCTATGGCCGCCGCAACGATTTTCTGGCGCCCGATCCGGGCTTCTCGCAGGCCCAGTATGATTCGCTGGCGCTGGTCTATGCGGTGGCGAGCCGGCGAGCCGGCTTCTGGCTGATCCCGGCCTTCCATTCGGTGCTCGACGAAGGCATCCGCAACAAGCACGACGATCCGCAGAATTTCGAGCTCGAGACCTTCGCCGCAAGCCTCGATCATCTGGTCGGCGAATTGCGGACGCAGGACGGCGGCAAAACCGCAATAGCGATTTGCCAGGCCGCTACGCCTAAGCCGCGGCGAGAAAATACTGCGGCGCCTCGAATTGCGGAGGCTCCGCCGCCTGTCTTCGAGTTCGATCTGCTGCAAGCTGCGTCCGGCCGCATCCGCTCGATCAGATGTTCGAGATTGGCCCCCGCCAGTCTCGGCCTCGAGGCGAGCGCGGCGGGCGTAGTTCAAGCTCCAGCTGCAGTGCGATCAGGTCGACCATGTTCAACTCCGTCCCGGTCGACCTGAACGTAGCTGAGTCGTTTTGTTCTGCAAATGTTCTTGTTCGCGGTATCGGAATCCGCTATGGTTGTGCACAACCGGCGAGCGTGTGCGTCAGGCAGCGGGCGTCTGGGGCGATGGTTCAGCGCGTCTCCACGGTCGCGTTCGAGGGCATCGAGGCCCGCGCGGTCGACGTGCAGGTGCAGGTCGCGCCCGGCCTGCCGGCCTTCCATGTCGTGGCGGCCTGCGCCGACAAGGCGGTGTCGGAAGCGCGCGAGCGCGTGCGCGCGGCGCTGATCGCCTCGGGCCTGGCGCTGCCGGCGCGCCGCATCACCGTCAATCTCGCGCCGGCCGATCTGCCGAAGGAAGGCAGCCATTACGATCTTCCGATCGCGCTCGGACTGATGGCCGCGATCGGCGCCATCCCGCAGGACGCGATTGCGGGCTTCACGGTGCTGGGCGAACTCGGCCTCGACGGCTCGATCGCGCCGGTCGCCGGCGTGCTGCCGGCGGCGATCGGCGCCAATGCCCGCGGCGAAGGTCTGATCTGTCCGAAAGCCTGCGGCGCCGGAGGCCGCCTGGGCGAGCCCGGAAATGGAGATCGTCGCCGCCGCTTCGCTGATCCAGCTCGCCAATCATTTCCGCGGCACGCAGGTGCTGTCGCGCCCGCAGCCGAAGATCCGCGAAGTCGGAAGCGGCGCTGCTCGATCTCGCCGACATCAAGGGACAGGAAAGCGGCAAGCGCGCGCTCGAAATCGCCGCCGCCGGCGGTCACAACCTGCTGATGGTCGGGCCGCCCGGCTCCGGCAAGTCGATGCTGGCGGCGCGGCTGCCCTCGATCCTGCCGCCGCTGACGCCGGAGGAATTGCTGGAAGTCTCGATGATCGCCTCGGTCGCGGGCGAGATCGAAGGCGGCTCGCTCACCAACCGGCGGCCGTTCCGCTGCGCCGCATCATTCCGCCATCGATGCCGGCTCTGGTCGGCGGCGGCTTGCGCGCGCGGCCGGGCGAAGTGTCGCTCGCCCATCACGGCGTGCTGTTCCTCGACGAATTCGCCGAATTCCACGCGCCAGGCGCTCGATTCGCTGCGCCAGCCGCTCGAGACCGGCGAAGTCTCGATCGCCGCGCCAATCATCGCATCACCTATCCGGCGCGCTTCATGCTGGTCGCGGCGATGAATCCCTGCCGCTGCGGGCGCGCCAGCGATCCGGGCTATATCTGCAAGCGCGGCGCGAATATCCGCTGCGCCGCCGATTATCAGGCGCAAGCTGTCCGGCCCGCTGCTCGACCGCATCGATCTGCATATCGAAATGCCGGCGGTCACCGCCGCCGACCTGATCCTGCCGCCGCCCTCCGAAGGCTCGGCGCGAAGTCGCCGCCCGTGTCGCGCGCGCGCGCGACATCCAGGTCGAGGCGCTACGCGGCGCTCGGTCTTGCCGCGATCGCGCACCAATGCGCAGGTATCCGGCCCGGTGCTGGAACAGGTCGCGCAAGCCCGACGCAGCCGGCCTTGCGCTGCTGCGCGACGCCGCCGACGCGATGCGGCTGTCGGCTCGCGGCTATCACCGGGTGTTGCGCGTCGCGCGCACGCTCGCCGATCTCGACGGCGCCGAGACAGGTCGGCCGCATCCATCTCGCCGAAGCGCTGTCCTATCGCGCGCTGACCGACGAGATGCGAAGAGCGGCGTGAGCCGCTCACCTCAGGAAGAGCGGCGTAAGCCGCCATCGTCAAGAATAGCGGCGTGAATGCGGAGCTTGCCTAAAATTGTCTGCAATCCCGCAAGCCGTCAGTTAACCCTGCGCTGCAAGGCCTTGCGCAGCCCTCCCGATTTTAGGTCTATCGCAACAACCTTCCGTCAACCTCTGCGCCAACGACAAGGCCGCCGGACCAACGAGCGGCCCGAAATACGGGACGTCAGGCATGGAGTTCATTCACGCATCGTGGCGGCGGGCGCGCGCGCTGGTTTTCAGTTTCGTGCGGATGGCCTTTCTGCTGCTGGCCGGCATCTGGATCGGCTTCGGCCTGATTTCCAGCGCGAGCCCCGGCAATTCGGATTACGATCCGGAGCGTTTGCGATCGGGATCGCGGCGCTGCTTGCCTTCGCCTGCACCTTCATGGCGTTCCTGATCTACCGCAACCGCGTCTGGCGCGGCCGCGCGCGGCGCACTGGAAGAGCGCTGCGAACAATTGTCCGACCGGATCTGGCACTTGCAGGAAGCCGAGCAGCGCTCGCGCGCCTTCCTGGAATCGCAGGGCGACCTGATCGTGCGCCGGCGCCGCGATGGCGTCATCACCTTCGTCAACGACGCCTTCTGCGCGCTCGCGGGCCGCGATCGCGACTTCCCTGAACGGCTCGGATTTCTCGCTTCGACATCCTCGAACAGGGCGAAGCCGCCATGCTGTCCGACGGCGGGCGCATGCACGACCAGAAGATCGAACCGCCGACCGGCGCGCGCTGGATCGCCTGGCGCGAAGGCTTGGTGCGCGGCGAAAGCGGCGAGACCGAAATCCAGAGCGTCGGCCGCGATGTCACCGACCGCGTGATGTCGGAACGCGCGCTCGGCGAAGCGCGCGATCAGGCGGAGGCCGCCAACCGCGCCAAGTCGCGCTTCCTGGCGATGGTCGTCGCACGAGATCCGCACGCCGCTGAACGGCATTCTCGGCATGGCCGACCTGCTGCTCGACACGAAGCTCACGCCCGAACAGACCGCCTATACCCGCGCGGTGAAGACGTCCGGCGACACGCTGCTGTCGCTGATCGAGGAAATCCTCGATTTCTCCAAGATCGAAGCCGGCCGTCTCGATCTCGAGGCGCGGCCGTTCGCGCTTGCCGCCTTTGATCGAGGACATCGCCGAATTGCTGGCGACGCGCGCGCAGGGCAAGGGCATCGAAATCGCGAGCTATGTCGACGAGCGGCTGCCGGCCAAGGTGATCGGCGACGAGACGCGGCTGCGCCAGGTGCTGGTCAATCTCGCCGGCAACGCCATCAAGTTCACCGAGCAAGGCGGCGTCGCGATCGTGGTCGAGCCGGGCGAATGGCCGGGCGAAATCTCCTTCAAGGTGCGCGACACCGGCATCGGCATCGCCGCGTCCGAGCACGAGCGCATCTTCGACGAATTCGAGCAGGCCGCGCAGGCCCAGAACCAGCCGGCGGCGCCGGCCTCGGACTTGCGATCTCCAGACGCATCGTCGAACGCATGCAGGGCCGCATCGCGCTCGAAAGCGCGCCCGGCGCCGGCGCGCTGTTCGAATTTGCCGTGCCGCTGCCGCCGGCCGACGCCGAGCGCAGGCTTTCGCCGCGCCCGATCTTTCACGCCGCGCGATGATGATCGTCGCGCCCTCCGCGATCGAAGCCTCGCTCGTGGCGCGCCGGCTGACGCGCTGGGGCGCGCGCGTGGTGATCGCGCCGAACGAGATCGTGGCGCAGGCGCTGCTGCCCGAGCGCGACTGGAGCGCGATCCTGATCGACCATGCGATCGGCGCCGCAGCGATCGACGCATTGCTCGGCGTCGACGCGCTGCGGTGCCGTGCCGGCTCATCACCATGACGCCCGCCGCCCGCAACGAACTCGAAGATCTGAAGGCGCGCGGCTTCACCGGCTATCTGATCAAGCCGGTGCGCGCCGCCTCGCTGGCCGCGCGCCTGCAAATCGGAAGCGACGGCTTCGCGCAATTGCCGAGGACGACGCATCGGCGCTGCGCAACGGCAAGCGACCGGCGCGGCGGCCTGTCGATCCTGGTCGCCGAGGACAACGAGATCAACGCGCTGCTGGCGCGCGCGCTGTTGCAGAAGCTCGGCCATCGCCCGGCGGTGGCGGCCAACGGACAGGCGGCGATGGAATCGTTCCAGGCCGCGCATTCCGCCGGCCTGCCTTACGACCTGATCCTGATGGATGTGCGCATGCCCGGCATCGACGGGCTCGAAGCGACGCGCCGCATCCGCGCGCGTGGAACAGGCGAGCGGCGCGCGCCGCACGCCGATCGTCGCGCTCACCGCCAATGCCTTCCCCGAACATCGCGAGGCCTGCCTCGCCGCGGGCATGGACGGCTTCCTGTCGAAGCCGCTCGACCGCGAGAAGCTTGGCACTCTGCTCTCGGGACATCTCGGCGCAGCCGATATCGCCGCGTGACGGCGGCGTGACATCGCCGTCATAAAAGCTTTGGGCAATTACGGTTTCTGGGTCGCATCGATCGATGCGATTCGGAGCCCGTCATGCTCGGCCAAGCGATCTCTGTCAGCGATCCTAGTCGATCGTCCTAAGTCAGCGATTTCGGCAGACGATCGCAGCTCGTTCGCAGGATCTGCTCGACAAGTTCCTGCCGCCGCTGCCGTTCGTTGCAAGGCCCGGTCCCGATGCCATCGGACGCAAGCCTGACAGCGCGCAGGACGACGCGCTGCTCGGCCGGCTCGGCTCGCTCGAAGTGCGGCTCGCCGTCGAGCCCGGCCGAAATCCGGCGCGCGCAGCGCCTGCGCTACCGCATCTTCTTCGAGGACGGTCCTGCGACCGCGACCTTCACCGCGCGGCTGCTGCGCCGCGACGCCGACCGTTTCGATCCGGTCTGCGAACATCTGCTGGTGATCGATCACGCCACCCGCGACGCGCACGGACCTGCCGTGGTCGGTACCTATCGGCTGCAGCGCCAGGAGATCGCGGCGGCGCATCGCGGCTTCTATACCGCGGGCGAATTTCGCATCGACGACCTGGTGGCGCGCCATCGCCATCTGAAATTCCTGGAGCTCGGCCGCTCCTGCGTGCTGCCGCCCTATCGCAACAAGCGCACGGTCGAACTGCTGTGGCACGGCATCTGGAGCTATGTGCGCCGGCACGATCTCGACGTGATGATCGGCTGCGCCAGCCTCGACGGCACCGATCCGCGCGGCCTTTCGCTGCCGCTGTCGTTCCTGCATCATTTCGCCAAGGCGCCCGAGGACTGGCAGGTGTCGGCCTTGGCCTCGCGCCGCATCGACATGAACCGGATGCCCAGGTCCGCCATCGATCCGCGCGCCGCGCTTGCGCGCTCTGCCGCCGCTGATCAAAGGCTATCTGCGGCTCGGCGCCTTCTGCGGCGACGGCGCGGTGATCGATCATTCGTTCGGCACCACCGATGTGCTGATCGTGCTGCCGGTGTCGGCGATCAACGCGCGCTATATCGAGCATTTCGGCGCCGATGCGGAACGCCACGCGGCCTAACGACAAGCCTCACAGCCGCCGCAGCGCCACTTCGTCGATCGAGTGATGTCTCGTTCTTGGTCAGGATCAGATCCGCGCGCTGGCGCGTCGGCAGGATGTTCTCGCGCAGATTCAAAAGATTGATCCGGTTCCAGATGCCCCTGGCGGTCGTCACCGCCTCCTCGTCCGACAATTGCGAATAGCGATGGAAATAGGACATCGGATCGCGGAAGGCGGTCATCCGCAGCGCCAGAAAGCGCTCGACATACCAGCGCTCCAGCACGTCCTCGCTGGCATCGATATAGACCGAGAAATCGAAAAAGTCGGATACGAACGGGACCGCCTTGCCGTCCTTGGGCGGCCGGCCGGTCTGCAGCACGTTCAGCCCTTCCACGATCAGGATGTCGGGCCGGTCGATCTCGATCCATTCATGGGGCACCACGTCGTAGACGATGTGCGAATAGACCGGCGCCGCATCGGCCGCCGCCCGGCCTTGATACCCGACAGAAAACGCAACAACTCCGGCAGGTCGTAGCTTTCCGGAAAGCCCTTCTTCTCCATCAGCCCTTCGCGCGCCAGCACCGCATTCGGATAGAGAAAGCCGTCGGTGGTGACGATGTCCACCTTCGGCGTGTTCGGCCAGCGCCGCAGCAGGGCCTGCAGCACGCGCGAGGTGGTGGATTTCCCGACCGCGACCGAGCCGGCGACGCCGATGACATAGGGCACCTTGGAATCCTCGGTGCCGAGGAAGCTCTGCTGCGCCCGGAACAGCCGCTGCGCGGCGGCGAGATACATCGCCAGCAGACGCGACAGCGGCAGGTAGATGTCCTCGCACCTCCTCCATGTCGAGCCGGTCGTGCATCGAACGCAGCGTCGCCACCTCTTCCGGAGATAGCGTCATCGGGTGATCGGCGCGCAAGGCCGCCCAATCCTGTCGATGGAAGATGCGGTAGGGCGAGACTTGCTGGTCGGTACGCTGTTCCATGACGGCTGGTTCTCGAGGGCCTTGGCTCAGCCGCGCGGACGCGACGCTTTTCTTCGAGGCCCGACTGCGACACGCGCTTGGCCAGCGCCGCCTCGACCTCGGCAAGCTCGACGCCGCGCGCCTCCAGCACCACCAGCAGGTGATAAAGCAGGTCGGCGGCTTCCGAGGTCAGCCGCTCGCGGTCCTCGGCCACGGCCGCGAGCGCCGTTTCCACCGCCTCCTCGCCGAGCTTCTTGGCGCAATGGGCGATGCCCTTGTCCAGCAGCTTGCGGGTATAGGATTCCTCGGCGCTCGCCTTCGCGCGCTCTTTCACGCGCAAGGCAAGGTCCGCCAATGTGAAGGTCTCGGACACAGGAAGCTCCAGGCGGCCCGCTCGCGGGAATGAGGGAAAAACGGTCAATCGGTCGAATAGCGCATTTCAGATGGCCTGCCCACCGCTTGGCTGCAACCTTGGACCGCGTTAACGATTAGCGCCGCCTGGAGATTTGCGCCACGATGCCCCATCAGGAAAGCTTCGTTACCATCGCCGGCTGCAAGACCCGCCTGATGCGAGGCGGCTCGGGCGAGCCCTTATTGTTCCTGCATGGCGCGCGCGGGGCCTCCGCCTGGCTGCCATTCTGGGAGACCCTGTCGCAGCGCTTCGACGTGATCGTGCCGGAGCATCCGGGCTTCGGCGGCTCCGACACGCCGGACTGGCTCGATAATGTCGGCGACCTCGCCTATTTCTATCTGGATTTCATCGATGCGCTGAAGCTCAAGGCGGTCAATCTCGCCGGCGTCTCGCTCGGCGGCTGGATCGGCGCCGAGATCGCGGTGCGCGACGACTCCAGCGCTCAAGACGCTGACCCTGATCGCCCCCGCCGGCATCCATGTGAAGGGGGTCGCCAAGGGCGACATTTTCATGTGGTCGCGCGAGGAAATGACCCGTAACCTGTTCCACGATCCGGCCTATGCCAGCGCCGCGCTGGCGATCCCGCCGAGCGAGGCCGAGCAATTCAACGAGATGAAGAATAGGCTCGCCACCGCCAAGCTCGGCTGGCAGCCGCGCCTCTACAATCCCGACCTCTACAAATGGCTGCATCGCATCGAGGTGCCGACGCTGATCGTGTTCGGCGACGACGACAAGGTGATCCCGCAGGCCTACGGCCCGGCGTTCCAGAAGCTCATCCCCGGATCGCGGCTCGAAGTCATCGCCAATTGCGGTCATGCGCCGCAGATCGAGAAGGCGGATGAACTGGCGAAAATGATCGTGTCGTTTGTTGACGCAAACAAATGAGTCGTCCCCGCGAAAGCGGGGACCCAAATTCCAGAGCGGTGGTTATGGGGTCCCCGCTTTCGCGGCGACGACCAAGAGGAAGGCAAGGGCCGCCATGAAATTCTTCTTCTTTCATCTGATGCCCTATGCGGCGCTCGATCCCGATTACGACAAGCAATACGATTCGGCCTGGGTGACGCTGCCGAACAGCTATTACGATCCGAAGATCGGGCACGAACTCTACAACCGCTATCTCGACGAACTGGAATATGCCGACGCGGTCGGCTTCGACGGCATCTGCGTCAACGAACACCATTCCAACGCCTATGGCATGATGCCGATCCCCGGCGTGATGGCGGGCGCGCTCGCGCGCCGCACCAAGAACTGCAAGATCGCGGTGCTCGGCCGCGCGCTGCCGCTTCTCAACAATCCGCTGACGGTGGCGGAAGAATTCGCGATGCTCGACACCATCACCGGCGGCCGGCTGATCGCAGGCTTCGTGCGCGGCATCGGCGCGGAATATCACGCCTGGGGCGCCAACCCCGCGGAATCGCACGATCGCTTCCACGAGGCGCACGATCTCATCATCGAGGGCTGGACCAAGCCCGGTCCGTTCGCCTTCGAGGGCAAATATTATCACTTCAACTATGTGAACGTGTGGCCGCGGCCGTATCAGCAGCCGCATCCGCCGGTCTGGATCCCCTCGCAGGGCTCGCGCGAGACCATCGAATGGGCGACGCATCCCGTCGCGCAAATACACCTATCTGCAGACCTTCTCGCCGGTGCAGGCCTTGGCGCGCTACATGCAGATGTATCGCGACACCGCCGAGCGCTACGGCTGGCAGGCCGGCCCTGAAAATGTCGGCTGGGCGATCCCGACCTATTGCGCCGAGACCGACGAGATCGCGCGCAAACGCGAGGCCAAGCCGCACATCGAATTCTTCTTCAACAAGCTCCTGCGCATGCCGCAGGAAATGCTGCTGCCGCCGGGCTACCTGTCGCTCGCCTCGATGCAGGGCGTGATGGCGGCGAAGCGCACCTTGTCCGGCGGCGTGCAGACCATCGACGACCTGACGGAGAAGGCGATGTTCCTGTGCGGCAGCCCGGCAACCTTGCGCGAGAAGCTCGAGCAATATCAGGCGCAGATCGGCTTCGGTTATCTGCTCCCGACCATGCAATTCGGCACCCTGCCGCATGAACTGGTGACGAAAAGCACCACCCTGTTCGCGGGCGAGGTGATCCCGCATTTTCGCGACAAAGTTGATCGTCGGCCGGCGCGCGCATCGAATTAGGATTACATATTCGATTTTCGGCAAGTCTTTTGATCGAGGTCAAGGCTGTCCATGCCAAAACCGGAAGCATTACACCAAGGGCGCTTTCCGGGGGTGTTCAGATGTCTTCCGCCATTCGACAGGCGATTCTCGCGACTTTCACAGGCGCAATCCTGGCGCTCGGCATCGCCGCGGCGGAAGCGCGCCCGTCCACAACCCGCAGCGAAAATTCTGCGGTCTTGAGCGATTTCAGCGCCGAGAAACGCCAGCAAGGCGGTGGCGGCAAACATCAGCAGCGCGCCCAGCAGCCGCGTCAGCAGCAGAGAATTCAGCAGCCGCGGGTGCAGCAGCGCCAGCAGCAGCAGCAAGCAGCGCGTGCAGAAACAGCAACGGCAGCCCCAGCAGCAGCGCGTGCAGAAAGACCACCGCCAGCAGCAACAGAAGCAGCGCCACGATCAGAATAAGGCACAGCAGAAGCAGCGTCACGATCAGATCAAGGCGCAGCAGCACCAGCGCAAGGAGCAGCAGCAGAAGGCGAAACACGACCGCGAGCAGCAGCGCGCACGACCGCCAGAAGGCGCAACAGCAACAGCGGCAAGATCGTCAAAAGGATCGTCAGGATCGCCAGAAAGCGCAGCAGGGCGGGCGTGACAATCAGGCGCACAAGCGCGACCGCGACGAACGCCGCAAGCATCAGTCCCAGCAGCGCCAGAAGGACCGTCAGGCTCATCAGCGCGATCGCCAGCAGAAAAAGATCGACAACCGCATTGCGCGCGACAAGGCCCGCCACGATCGCGCCAAGCAGCGCGCCGATCGCAGGCAGACCGACAAGATCGCCGACCTGAGGAAGGCCAAGAATCGCGCCGATCGTCGCATCCAGAACAAGATCAGCCGCGATGTCGCGCGCAATGGCCGCTTCGCCGCCCGCTTTGCGAACCGCAATTTCGCGCGCGTGCGCTTTGCCCGCTGGTCGCCGGATCGCGCCTGGCGGCGCGGCCTGCTCGCCGGATTCGTGCCCTGGGGCATCGGTCTGGGCATCGGCGGCGCGGTGTTCTGGCCCTATGCCTATGCCGACATGTTCAACTACACCTTCTGGCCGAGCGGCTATTACGGCGGCTATTGGGCCTATGCTTACGACGATTTCTTCGATGGCATCTGGTGGGCGGGCGAACCCAGCTATGTCACGCGAAGCGCAGCCCTACCAGCCGGTGTCGTCGGCGCCGCCTCCGCTGGCAGGGGCGTCCCGCTCCCGTCGCCGGGACGCGTCCACAGTTGCAATCCGCAAACGCCGTCGCAGGATCGTCCGCAGACCGCTGCGACCGCCGGCGAAGGCGCCTGCGGAGAGACTGGACGTGGCGTCACCGCATGGCCGTTCGATCGCATGCAGGCATCGTTGCAGCTGAACGACGACCAGCAGGATTTGATGTCGGATCTACGCGATGCGGCCGTTCAGGCGGCGGAGGCGATGCGCGATTCCTGTCCCCGAACCAGCCGCGCAGTCCACTCGAGCGCTTGCAGGCGATGACCGAGCGTCTCGAAGCTACGCTCGAAGCGCTGAAGATCGTGCGCCCGCCGCTGGAGAAATTCTACGACTCGCTCTCCAGCGATCAGCGGCGGCGTTTCGATGAACTCGGCCCGAAGATCGCCGATCCCGACGCGCAGCGTGCGGCGCGGCCCGGTCAGGCCTCCGCCTGCGGCGAGGACAAGCCCGGTCTCGCCAATTTCCCGATCGAGAAAATCCAGGAAGCGGTGTCGCCTACCGACGATCAGCTCGATCTGCTCGACAAGCTGGAAGATGCAACCTTCCGGGCGGTCGATATCATGAAGGCCGCCTGTCCCGACGATCCGCCGGTGACGCCGTCGGCGCGGCTCGCGGCCACGCAAAGCCGGGTCGAGGCGATGATCGAGGCGGCGAAAGTGCTCCAGCCCGCGCTTGAGGATTTCTACACGGCCTTGTCCGATCAGCAGAAGGCGCGCTTCAACAGCATGAGGAGCTGACAGCGCCCGTCGGGACGACGGACGGAACCGCCGCGCGCCGCGCGGCGGTTTTCTTTTGAGCGTCGTTTGTGCGACATGTCGGCGCCACGCCGCGAATCCGGGAGCCGCCTTCCGTGACCGTCCTGCCCGAGCCCGCCATTCTGTCAGCCTTTATCGCGGCATCGCTCGTCCTGATCGTCACGCCGGGACCGGACATGACATTGTTCCTCGGCCAAACCATCAATGGCGGACGTGCGCGCGGCTTTGCAGCGATGTTGGGCGCGACCACAGGCCTGCTGGTGCATTCGATGCTGGCGGCGTTCGGCCTGTCGGCGCTGCTGGTCGCATCCGCCACCGCCTTCACCACGATCAAGATCGCAGGCGCGGTCTATCTGCTCTGGCTCGCCTTTCAGGCGATCCGGCACGGATCGTCGCTGTCGGTCGCGGCCGGCAAGCCGTCGCGCGCGAGTTTGCGTCGCGTCTTTGCGATGGGGCTTGGCGTGAACCTGCTCAATCCGAAGATCGTGATGTTCTTCCTGACCTTCCTGCCGCAATTCGTTTCGGCATCCGATCCGCAGGCGCCGGCGCGGCTTCTGGTGCTTGGCCTCGTGTTCACGCTGCTGGTTCCGCCGGTTTGCGCGCCGATGATCCTCGGCGCCGAACGCTTCGCCGCCGCGATGCGCGGCTCGCCCCGCATCATGCGCGTCTTCGACTGGCTGTTTGCCGGACTGATGGGCGCGTTCGCGGCACGGCTCCTGTTCGCGCGGGCAAACTAGCCAAATTGCAGCCTGACATGCATGATGCCGGAAAGCGCCGGCTCCAAGGCGTAGGGGAGGTTCCACATGCGCGCCGTGTTGCGGATTGTCGCCGTTCTCCTGGCACTCGCTGTGCCCGCCTTCGCGCAGGATTTCCCCACCAAACCGATCAAGCTGATCGTGCCGTTTCCGCCGGGCGGGCCGAACGACATCATCGCGCGCGTGGTCGGCGCGAAGATGTGCCGAACTGATCGGCCAGCCGGTGGTGATCGACAATCGCGGCGGCGCCGGCGGCGTGCTCGGCACCGATGCGGTGGCGAAGGCCGAGCCCGATGGCTACACCATCGCGATCACCTCGGCCGGCGCGCTCGCGATCAGCAAGAGTTTGCAGGAGAAGCTGCCCTACGACACGCTGAAGGACCTCAAGCCGGTTACGCTGGTCGCCAAGGTGCCGGAATTGCTGGTGGTCGCCAACAACGTGTCGGCAAAATCGATGCCGGAATTGCTGGCGCTTGCGAAGGCGAAGCCGGGGCAACTGAATTTCGCCTCCACCGGTCCGGGCTCGATGCCGCATCTTGCCGGAGAGCTGTTCCGGACCTCGGCCGGCATCGACATCGTGCATGTGCCCTACAAGGGCGCGGCGCCGGCGGTGAACGACATCGTAGGCCAGCAGGTGCAGATGGTGTTTCTCGACATTCCGGTGCTGCTGCCGCAGGTGCAGGCCGGCAAGGTGCGTCCGATCGCGATCGGCAGCCGCGAACGCGTGCCGTCACTTCCGAATGTGCCGACCACGAGCGAAGTCGGCCTGCCGCAGATCGAGGCCGAAAACTGGTACGGCATGGTGGCGCCGGCCGCCACACCTGCGGCGGTGATCGCGAAGCTGCATCGCGCGACGGCGGAAGCGCTGAAGAGCCCGGAGGTGAAAGACAAGCTGTCGGCTCAGGGCGCGATCCTGGTCGGCAACACGCCGGAGGAATTCGCCAGCTACATCCAGAGCGAGATCGAGAAGTGGGGCAAGGTCGCCAAGGCCGCGAATATCAAGGCGAATTGACCCTGTGAAGCATTATCCGGCCGCCTTCATGAAATGCCGCAGCAGCAGATGCGTCGGCCAATAGACGAAAATCGGCAAGCCGATCAGCAGGCCCAGAAACCACACGCGCGGCGACACCAAGGTTTGCGGCGCGCGATCGCTGAAGCCGGAGACGAAGTTGATATTGACCGGCATCAGGCCGGGACTGGGCTGCGACGGCGGCATCAGAAAATAGCAGATCGGCAGCACGAGGCAGGACAGGACGGTCCAGGCCGGCAGCGCGCGGGGGTCGTAGCCCATGCGCCAGACCAGATAGAGCAGCAGAAACGGCAGCCAGCCGTGGAACAGCGACAGCCCGCGCAGGAATAGCGAGCGTTGCTTTTCGAACATGTAGTCGGTCATCCCGGTGACCGGCAGGCGCGCGAGATTGGCGATGAAGTCGAGCGCCCAGACGATCTGCGGGATCAATATCCCGACCGCGCACATAGAAATCAGCAGCGGGCTGTCGATCCACAGGCCGACCAGCGTCAGCACCAGTGCGATATCGCAGAAATACAGGAAATTGGTCGGGCCGTAGCGGTAGAGATAAACCGGGATCAGCACCGCCATGAAGGCGGTATAGGCAAGCGTCAGAGCGAGCGGGACCTGCGACAAGGGCGTCACGTTGCCGCGTACGGATTTTTCCAGAGGCCGGCCTTGCGCCCGGCCAGCAGCCAATAGACGAAGCCGCCGATGATGCCGGCCGCCGCCACCAGTTGCAGCCCATAACCGACCGGCGAGATATCGGTGGTGTTTTCCAGCCGGAGCGAGATGTCGGACGAATACCAGGCGAGCGCCGCAAGCAGTCCGCCACCGATGGCGTAATAGAAGATCGAGCGGATATCGAAGGTCTCGGCGATTGCCACCAGGATCACCGCCGGCACGAAGGCGGTCGCGCCCGCAAAGCTCGTTGCAAAGAACGCTGCCGCGAAGAACATGAATTTCTCGACCGGGTCGGACGAGACGCTGAACAGCTCAGGCGCCATGATGCCGATCGCAAGCGCGATGCCGGCGGCAAGGATGGCGAAGATCAGCGAGAACAGGATGACGAAGAAGCGGGTGACGAACATGGCGGGGCCCCTGCAAGTTAGGTTCTTTTCGGCGATGCGTGCCGCGCTGTCGACTCCCTCCCCACGCTGAAGTCGGATGTTTCCGACTTCGGCCACAAGAAAATTGGCCGAACTCGGGAACACCCGAGTTCGGCAAGGGGGAGGGTTGGGGAGAGGGGGACTACACAAGAATTATAGCAAATGAGCCCCACCCGACTGTCTCGCTTCGCTCAATAATCGACCTCCCCCTTGCAGGGGGAGGTAAAGAAAGAGGATCAATCCGTCGCCGCCGCCACAGGAATGCCGGCGCCACGGCCGGCGATCAGCCAATACAGGCTTGCGGCGATCAGGCCGATGGCTGCGAAAATCGCGAGCAGCACGAGACCGTCGCCGGTCAACGCACGATCGGCCGGCGCGGAAATCGCCGGCGGCAGCAAGGCCGCGAGCATGCCGCAGATCGCATAGAACGCGTATCGCCGCTGCTTGGCATATTCCGCATAGGCGATCGCAGGCGTGACCAGCACCGCCGACAACGCGGTGAGCGCGCCGAAGGCCACCGCACGCGCGAAAATGCGATAGATCGCGCCGGTGCTGTCATTCTCCTGTGTCGCCCAGACGAGCGAAAGCAAAAGCCCCGCGACCGCGCAGGAAGCGAGATAGGCAATGACGATCACGGCAAGGCGCTTCAGATAGAACACGGCTTCAATCCGTCATCGCCATCGCCCGCAAAGCCATGCGCTCGCGCACCGAAAGCTTCTCGGTTTCGCTCTTGAGCTGTCCGCAGGCCGCAAGAATATCCCGCCCGCGCGGGGTGCGCACCGGCGAGGCATAGCCGGCATTGAACACCACTTCGGAGAATTTCTCGATCTGCTCCCAGTCCGAACATTCGTATTGCGAACCGGGCCATGGATTGAACGGGATCAGGTTGATCTTGGCCGGGATGCCCTTCAGCAGCCGCACCAGCTCTTTCGCGTCTGAGAGCGAATCGTTGACGCCTTTCAGCATCACATATTCGAAGGTGATGCGGCGCGCATTCGACACACCCGGATAGTTGCGGCAGGCGTCGAGCAATTCCTTGATCGGGTATTTGCGGTTCAGCGGCACCAGTTCGTTGCGCAGATCGTCGCGCACCGCGTGCAGCGAGATCGCCAGCATGCAGCCGATCTCGGCGCCGGTGCGAGCGATGTTCGGCACCACGCCCGAGGTCGACAGCGTGATGCGCCGTCTCGACAGCGACAGCCCGTCGCCGTCCATCGTTACATGAAGCGCGTCGCGCACATTTTCGAAATTATAGAGCGGCTCGCCCATCCCCATCATGACGATGTTGGAGACGCAGCGCTCGCCCTCGGTCGGCAGGCCCTCGCCCTTGGCGCGCTCGGCGCCGAGAAAATCGCCGAGCCGATCGCGCGCGACCATGATCTGGCCGACGATCTCGCCGGGCGTCAGGTTGCGCACCAGCCGCTGCGTGCCGGTATGGCAGAACGAGCAATTCAGCGTGCAGCCGACCTGGCTCGAAACGCAGAGCGTGCCGCGGTCGCTTTCCGGGATATATACGCATTCGATCAGATGCGGCCGCTCGCCTTCATGTTCGCTCGCAAGCTTGAGCAGCCATTTGCGGGTGCCGTCCGAGGACACCTGTTCGGTCACGACTTCCGGCCGCTCCAGCGTGAAATGCTTTTCCAGCTCGTCGCGCAGCGACTTTCCGATGCTGGACATCGGCGCGAAATCCGCGGCTCCTCGCACATAAAGCCAGTGCCAGATCTGCTGCGCCCGCATCTTTCGCTCGCGCTCCGGCACGCCGATGCCGCCCAGCATATCGGCCAGGCCCGACCGCGACACGCCGACCAGCGAGGGCTTGTCGGGCGCGACATAGACCTCGAGCGGGGTCTTTTCGAGCGGGATGGCTGAAAGCGCGGCGGTCATGCGCCGCTATATAGGGGACGGCAGGGCGTTTGCCGAATCATTGGCGGCCACGGCGGTCTGCTCCCTCTCCCCTGCGGGGAGAGGGTTCAGATACTGATTGTTGAGCGTAACCCCTCACCCGCCGCGCTGCGCGCGTCGACCTCTCCCAGAGGGAGAGGTGTCAACGACACTCCTGCGCCGCGCGGTCCAAGGCCTGCGACACGCCCTTGAGCGAGAACTTGTCGATGGTCTTGGTGCCGCGACCGGATTCGCCGCGCACCGTCACGTCCGCGGAACTCTTGCGCAAGGCATCGACCAGCCTTGCCTCTTCGGCGGCATTCTTCACCCAGGCCCCGTCATTCTGGGTATACATCGCGAAATTGATGCTGCCGACCTCGACGGTCGCATCGGCATTGGCCTTCAGCGGATAGCCGAAAATCACCGAGACCTCTTCCTTGACCTTCTCGGCCGGGCGGGTGGAAACGAAGAACCAGGCCGGGTCGCGTGGGCGCCCGGCCGGGACGGTCTCCGAGGATGCCGGCTTTGCCAGCGCGAAGCAGATCTTCTTGCCGCCCGGGTTTGCCGTATAGGCGCCCCAATCGCCGAACTGCCCGAGCAGCTGTGCGCCCGCCGCCGGCGATTGCGCGAGCGCCGAATCACCAAACAGCCCGACGCCCACAAGCATCGTGGCTAGGATACTGAAAAATAGCGGGAATCTTCTGCGAAAGCTCATCGGGCGCGCACCTTGGAGATTCGATTTTGCAAGATTCGGAATGGCCACAGGCAGGTTAGCACAATCGGGGGTTTGCAATAATAAGTGAAAATCGGCGATGTGATGGCACGTCATCGTCATTCCGGAGCGCTCGATGAAAGCCGTTCTCTGCCACGCCTGCGGAACCGCCGACGACCTTCGATTGCAGGACCTGCCGGAGCCGCAGGCCGGCGCCGGCGAAGTGGTGGTGAAGGTCGCGGCCGCGGCGCTGAATTTTTTCGACACGCTGATTATTGCCGGCAAATACCAGATCAAGCCGGACTTCCCGTTCTCGCCGGCCGCGGAATTCGCCGGCATCGTGCACGAGATCGGCGCGGGCGTGAACGGCTGGAAAGTCGGCGACCGGGTTATGGGTTACTCCGCCTATGGCGCCGCCCGCGAGTATTATGCCATCAGGGCGTCGCGGCTCGTTCGCATTCCCGACAGCCTCGATTTCGATCGCGCCGCAGGTCTTTCGGTCACCTACGGCACCACCATCCATGCGCTGAAGGACCGTGCGCAAATGAAAGCGGGCGAAAAGCTCGCGGTGCTGGGCGCCGCCGGCGGCGTCGGCCTCGCCGCGATCGAGATCGGCAAGCTGATGGGCGCGCGCGTGATCGCCTGCGCCTCGTCCGACGAGAAATGCGAATTCGCCAGGCAGCGCGGCGCCGACGAGGTGGTGAATTACGGCCGCGAAGACCTGCGCAGCGAATTGAAAAGGATCGGCGGCGCGAGCGGCATCGATGTGATCTACGATTCCGTAGGCGGCCCCTATGCCGAGTCCGCCATCCGTTCGATCGCATGGCGGGGGCGCTATCTGGTGATCGGATTCGCGGCCGGGGAGATTCCGAGAATGCCGCTCAATCTGCCGCTCCTGAAGGGCTGCGACATCGTCGGCGTGCATTGGGGCGCCTTCGTCGAACGCGAACCGGAAAAGCAGGCGCAGGATATGGCGGAAATCGTAAACTGGTGCGCCGAGGGCAAGCTCTCCGCGCATGTGCACGCGGTCTATCCGCTCAGTCAGACCGCACAGGCGCTGAAGGACATCGCCGCGCGCAAGATCATGGGCAAGGCGATATTGAAGCCGTAACGCCTCTCGTGTCCCGGGCGCAGCGCAGCGCCATAAGCGCGTTTACGCACGTCTTCGACGCGCTATGGCGGTGCGCTGCTGAACCGGGACCCATGATCATCCCAAAAGATGGGTCCCGGGTCTGCGTCGCAACATTTTAATGCTGCGCCGCGCCCGGGACAGGATTGTGAGACTAGCCGCTATTCCGCAAGCTTCTTTCGCGCCGCATCGTAATGCTCGGGCTTAATCGAGTCCATCACGAGCTTCATCGCGGCGGCCAGTACCGCGGCATCGTCGGCAAAGCCGAGTACCGGCAGGATGTCCGGAATGCCGTCGAAGGGCAGCACGAAATAGGCGAGCGCGCCGAGCAGGATCATCCGCGTCTGCGTCGGCGTTTGCCTGTCGAAGGCGCAGTAATAGGCCGCGAGCAGGTCTTCCGCGAATGGCAGCCTGGAGGCCAGTCGGGTGACCTTCGGCCAGAACCCCTTTCGCACCGTCCGCTCGTCGGCGTCGGGGGCTCTCGCGAACAAGGCCTCATCGGCGGCGGCTTTGGCGCGGTGCATGGGAACCTCCCTGAAGACGGCCATACCGCTTAGATGGCCCCTGGAAACCGCCGTCGCAAGCTGTCATTCGCGTTGGCTAAATCGTATGTCGTCCGCGCCGGCAACGGCCGCGTAAAGAAGACCGGTTTCGAGCGAGGCGACGCGCCGCAACATATTCCGGTCGCCTCCCCGGGCGCACCGGGTTCGCTGCGAGGCTTCAGGTTGACGATTCTCCAGGAAGACGGAACAACTCATGCGCCCGCTCAATCACAAAAACATCCCGTAAAGGAAACACCCCCGATGCACTGTCTGACTGTCGTCTATCAACGTCCCGACGATCCGGAGCATTTCAAGAAATATTATAAGGAAACTCATATCCCGCTTGCCAAGCAACTGCCCGGGCTGAAATCCTGCGCTTACGCCTATCCGGCGGCGATCGGACCGGCTGACAATGTGCCGTTCTGCATCTTCCAGGCCTTGTTCGAATCTCCCGAAGCGATGGGTCAGGCGATGCAGTCGGACATTGGAAAAAAGGTCGGCGCCGACGTCCCGAATTATTCGCCGAAGGGCGCAACCATCTTCCATTTCGCGCAGGAAAAATGACAGTGCAGGAAACGTACAATCTCACCATCGGCGGCAAGTCCGTCCCCACCAAGGATCATTTCGAGGTCCGCAATCCCTCGACCGGAGAGGTCGTGGGCCTTGCGCCCAAGGCGACCTCCGAACAACTCGATCAGGCGGTCGAATCCGCGCAAACCGCGTTCGCATCCTGGTCGAAGACCTCGCAGGACGAGCGCAAGAAACTCTGCCACGCGGTGGCGCAGAAACTCGCCGACCATGCCGAAGAAATTGCGCGCCTGATCACGCTCGAACAAGGCAAGCCGCTGAACGGTCTCGGCTCGCGCTTCGAGATGGGCGGCGCCGGCGCCTGGGCGCATTACACCGCCGATCTCGATATCCCGGTGAAGGTCATTCAGGACAACAATGAAGGCCGCATCGAGCTGCATCGCCGGCCGATCGGCGTGGTCGGTTCGATCACGCCCTGGAACTGGCCGGTACTGATCGCAATCTGGCACATCATCCCCGCGATCCGCGCCGGCAATACGGTGGTCAACAAGCCCTCGCCCTACACCCCGCTGTCCACCTTGCGCATGATCGAGCTGATGAACGAGGTATTGCCGGCTGGCGTCGTCAACGGCATCGCCGGCGAAGACAGCATCGGTGCTGCGATGTCGTCGCATGACGGGATCGGCAAGATCGTGTTCACGGGCTCCGCCTCGACCGGCAAGAAAGTGATGTCGAGCGCGGCGCAGACCCTGAAGCGGCTGACGCTCGAACTCGGCGGCAACGACGCCGGCATCGTACTGCCGGATGTCGATCCCAAGCAGATCGCGCCCGGCCTGTTCTGGGGCGGCTTCATCAATAACGGCCAGACCTGCGCCGCGCTGAAGCGGCTCTATGTGCATGACGATGTCTATGACGAGGTATGCAAGGAGCTGGTCGCGTTCGCGAAAACCATCCCGATGGGCGATGGCCTGAAGGACGACAGCCAGCTCGGCCCGGTGCAGAACCGCATGCAGTTCGACAAGGTCGCGCGTCTGGTCGAGGAGGCCAAGCGCTCCGGCGGCAAGGTGCTGATGGGCGGCGAGCCGCAGAAGGGCAGCCTATTCTATCCGATCACCTTCATCGGCGGGCTCGACAACGGCAATCCGCTGGTCGACGAGGAGCAGTTCGGCCCCGCGCTGCCGATCATCCGCTATTCGGACATCGACGAGGTGATCGTGCGCGCCAACGACAACCCGAACGGACTCGGTGGTTCGGTGTGGTCGAAGAATATCGAGAAGGCGCGCGAATACGCCGCTCAGCTTCAGAGCGGCACGGTCTGGATCAACAAGCACGGCGCGATCCAGCCGAATGCGCCGTTCGGCGGCGTCAAGGGCTCGGGCATCGGCGTCGAATTCGGCGAGGAAGGCCTGTTCGAGAATACCAATGTGCAGGTGATGTATAGCTGAGGCGGTCGCGCGACCGCGCCGCCGTTACCGATTCCCTCCCCCCGCAAAGGGGGAGGGAATAGAACCTGACCCGCCCGGCCCTGCCTGGCTTCGGCGGATGCCCGCTGCGATCCGCTCCACTTCCGGCATGGCGTGCTTGTAGAAGCGCTTCAGCCCCGAACACAGATAATTGAGGCCCGCCTCGCCGTCGGGCGTACGCAGAAGCCGGTTCTTCGGGCATTCGCCCCAGCAATCCTTCAGGTATTCGCATTGCCGGCAATAACGCGGCAGGCTTTCCGACTTGGCATAGCCGAACTTCACCTGCTCGGGCGCGAACACCATCTGCGCCAGCGGCTTGTCCTGAATCCGGCCGAGCCGGTATTCGGGATAGACGTAGTGATCGCAGGAATAGACGCCGCCGTCATGCTCGATCGCAACTCCCTTGCCGCAGAACTCGCCATAGATGCATACCTGCGACGGAAGCCCGATATGCTGGGCGACCAGCGTCTCGAACTGACTGACCAGAACCTTGCCGATATCCTTGCGGCGCCATTCGTCGAATGCGCGTGAGAGGAAATATCCATATTGCTCGGGATCGACCGACCAGTCGGTGACCACGGAATCGGGATCGCCGGGACGTGCCTGCGGGCTGCCTATGACCGGCATGGTTGAGACATCCTGCCGATCCGGCGCAACGCTCTCGAAGTCCTTGCGCTGCACGATTGGAATGAACTGGATATAGGTGGAATCGAGTTCGCGGCGCAGGAAGCGATAGACGTCGAGAGGCTTTGCGGCGTTGAGCCGGTGCACGCAGGTCAGCGTGTTGAACGGCACGCGCGCCTTGCGCAGCAGATTCGCCGCCGCCATCACCTTGTCGAAGGTCGGCGCGCCGCCCTTGTTGACACGGAAGCTGTCGTGCAAATCGCGCGGGCCGTCGATGCTGAGCCCGACCAGAAAGCGGTGCTCCTTCAGGAAGTCGGCCCAGGCCTCGTTCAGCAGAACGCCGTTGGTCTGCAGATCGTTCTCGATCTTCTGTCCGGACTTCGCATATTTCTTCTGCAACGCCATCACGCGGCGGAAGAAGTTCAGCCCCCGCAAGGTCGGCTCGCCGCCCTGCCACGAGAACACGACACTGGGACCGGTATTGCCGTCGATATATTGGCGGATGAAAAGCTCGAGCGTGTCGTCGTCCATCGAGCCCGCGCCGGGGCCATTCGCGAGCGACTCCTTGCTCAGATAGAAGCAGTATTTGCAGTCGAGGTTGCAGGCCGAGCCGCCCGGCTTGACCATGGTGTGAAACTGGCCGCCGCGCGCGGCATGCAGCTCTTGCGCAATGGTGTATTTGTCGAGCATGGCTGAGAACGCGCACCGCCGATGAAGCGACAGGCTAGCGATCCACACAGGCTGCGACGTTGATTTCGCTCAAGCCCGCCGGGCCGGCCTACCCGGCCAATTTGTCCATCGCCTGCGCCAGCGCGATGTCCTTGTCGGTCAGCCCGCCGGAATCGTGGGTGGCGAGCGTCACCTCCACGGTCTTGTAGACATTGAACCATTCCGGATGATGGTCGCGTTTTTCCGCAATCAAGGCGATTCTCGTCATGAAGCCGAAGGCTTCGTTGAAATCGCGGAAGACGAACTTCTTGAAGATCGCGTCGCGCTCCATCAGCTCGGTCCAGCCGGGGATCGTGGCAAGTGCGGCCTTGCGCGCCTCGCCGGTCAGTTTCGCAGCCATGTTACGCACTCCCGTTATCGCCTGCTATTGCTCGCTCGTTCCCACGCAGGGCCTTCTATCCGGCCGTATCCGATATTAGCTTGAGTTTCCGGCGGTTCGGAGGTGAGAGCATGGGCTGGTCGTTGAATATAGGGTCGATCGCGGGTACCGCGGTGCGCATCCACATCACCTTTCTCCTGTTTCTCGGCTGGATTTTCGGCGCCGCCTATGTGTCGGGTGGCGCCGCCTCGGCCTGGACCGGACTGATCTTCATCCTGCTCGTCTTCCTGTGCGTGCTACTGCACGAGTTCGGACACATCTTTACCGCACGCGCCTTCGGCGTGAACACGCCCGACGTCGTACTGCTGCCGATCGGCGGCGTGGCCCGGCTCGAACGCATCCCGGAAAAACCGCTTCAGGAATTTCTGATCGCGATCGCGGGTCCCGCGGTGAATATCGCGATCGCGCTGATCCTGATCGGCTTGGCCGGCGCCGATATCGGCTCTAATGCCGCGATGGCCGCGATCGACAACGACAAGGTCTCGATGGTCGATCGGCTCGCCACGGTCAACCTGTTCCTCGCCTTGTTCAACCTGATCCCGGCTTTCCCGATGGATGGCGGGCGCGTGCTGCGCGCGATCCTAAGCTCGCGGCTCGGCTTCGTGCGCGCCACCGAGATTGCCGCCGTCATCGGCCAGGGCTTCGCCTTTCTGCTCGGCTTTCTCGGGCTGTTCTACAATCCGATCCTGATCTTCATCGCGATCTTCGTTTATCTCGCCGCCGCGTCCGAAGCGCATATGGTCGCGCTGCGCGCGGTGTCGCGCGGCGTGCCGGCGATGAGCGCGACCATGACGCGGATCGCGACGCTCAGGCCGGAGGCGCCGATCGACGAGGCGGTGCAGGTGCTGCTGCAGACCAGCCAGGGCGAATTCCCGGTGGTGGACGACGGCAACAAGCCGGTCGGGCTTTTGGGCCGCGCCGACATCATCCGCGCGCTGAAGGAACTCGGGCCGCAGGCCAGCGTCGGTCAGGTCATGAACAAGGACTTCGCGACCATCGACCGCCGCGCCCCGCTCGATGATGCGCTGCGCGTGCTGCAGGAGAAATCTGCACCCGCCATCGCGGTGGTGGAGCCGGACGGCCGGCTGGTCGGGCTGATTTCGACTGAGACCGTCGGCGAATTGATGCTGGTCAGCCAGGCCATGCCGCAGGGGTTCAAGCTCGGGCCCGATAGCGGGACCAGGAGCGGACCGTGGAGCAAGCCCGCGGGAGCATAAGGTTAACCTCTTCGGACCGGGCGATAAAAAGGCTGCAAAGCATGATATCGTCATAATTGACGGTGAACGGTGTGGCCGGAATTGCATCGGTCGGCATCTCGCGAGGCTAAGCCCCTGCGGCCATGAACATCCAGAACCGGGAAAAGACTCACCAAGACCAAGCCGCCGCCGCCGCAAAACCTTGCGGAGCGCCTGCATCGGATGCTGCGGCACAAATATCTGATCGGCGTGGCGATCGTGCTGCTGACAGCGGGGCTGGTCGCTGCGGTTCTCTATATTCAAGCCCGGCCGACCTATCTGACCATCGCAGTGGGACCGCGCGCCGGCGAGGACCAGCGGCTGGCGCAGGCGCTATCGCAGCACCTGTCGCGCGAACGGTCGATAATCCGGCTGCGCGTGATCCGCAAGGACTCCGGCTCGGAGAGCTCCGAGGCACTGGAGAAGGGCGAAGCCGATCTCGCGGTGGTGCGGCGGGACCTCGGCATGCCGAAGAATGGTCAGGTGATTGCGATTCACCGCCGCAATGTCGCGGTGCTGGTGGTGCCGCCGCAGGCGCCCGCACGGGCTGCCGCAGCCAAGCGCGCGGGCAAGGGCAAGGCCGCCGCCAAGAAGGCGGCCAAGAAGGCCACCAAGCCGATCGAAAAGATCGAGGATCTGGCGGGCAAGACCGTCGTCATCGTCGGCCGCACACCAGCCAATGCGAATTTGCTCAACACTATCCTCGCGCAATATGGCGTCGCCCCCGACAAGGTAAACAAGGTACAGATTTCGACCGATGACCTGACCACCCAGCTCAAGGCTTTGCCCTATGACGCGCTGCTCGCGATCGGACCGGTCGGCAGCAAAATCACTGCCGAGGCCGTGGCCGCCGCGGCGACGCGCGGCAAGGAAGCGCCGAAATTCCTCGAAGTCGGGTCCTCGGAAGCGATCGAGCAGCAGAACCCAGTCTACGAATCGACCGAGATTCCCGGCGGCGCCTTCGGCGTCTCGCGGCCGGCCGAAACGGTGGAGACCATCGGCGTCTCGCATTACATCGTCGCGCATCGCAATCTCGACGAGAAGCTGGCCGGCGATTTCACGCGCCTGCTGTTCTCGGCCAAGCAGGCGCTCGGCAGCGACCAGCCCTCCTTCGCCAAGATCGAGAGCCCGGACACCGACAAGGCCGCGAACCTCGCCGTGCATCCCGGCGCGCTCGCCTATCTCGAGGGCGAGCAGAAGACCTTCTTCGAGCGTTACAGCGAGCCGCTTTACTGGGGGCTGATGCTGTTGTCGTTCTTCGGCTCCGGCGCCGCCTGGCTCGCAAGCTACACAAAATCGGACAGCAACGGCGAAGCGCAGGATCTGGAAGCCATGATCGGCCTGGTGCCGCGCGCACGCACCGCCGTTTCCGCGGACGAACTCGATCTTATTTGCGCGGAGATCGATGCGATCATGGAACGCACGATCCGCCAAATCGAGTCTGGCAAACTCGAAGGCAACGGCTCCTCGGCGATGCGCCTTGCCGCCGACCATGCGCGTAACGCCATTTCCGAACGACGTGCGACGCTGAAGGCGTAGCGCGCCGCCGCACCTTGTACCCCGATCCTCTGCATCTTCGCCGCGCAAGCAGCAGGCTTGACATCTATAGGAATATATTTCTAGTATCCGCCACCTCGCTCAACGGGGGCGTCAACCGGTGACGCCAGTTGATGGAGCGAGGCGCGGCGCCCGCGCGCGTGGCTTCGTCGGCCGCGTTCCCGGGCTGCATGGGGGCTCCGCCCGGCGCCACTAGGGGTGCCTGCCAGGAACTGGCTGACCGGCGCTTCCCTCGTCTTGGGAAGCGCGTGAAGCAAAGCGCGGCCCCATGCCGGCCAAACGCCGCCAATGATGCGCCGTAAGGCGGCCGCTTGCCTGTGATGGGCACGCGGCACAACCAGGAATGCCCTGCGTCTTTCGGCGCATCATTCCCCCTCATTTTCCGCCTACGGCGACCCCGCGCCGCAAACAACAGGGGCGGCGGAGCTTGCGCGGTTGCTTCCGGGCGCTTCCTGACTATATTGCGCCGCAACACGCCCCCGGAGTTCCGGGCCGCGTCCCATTTTCCGGACCGATCTGATGAATCTCCGCAACGTCGCGATCATCGCGCATGTCGACCATGGCAAAACCACCCTGGTCGACCGTCTCCTGCAGCAATCCGGCACGTTCCGCGAGAACCAGCGCGTCACCGAGCGCGCGATGGATTCCAACGATCTGGAGCGCGAGCGCGGCATCACCATCCTCGCCAAGGCGACCTCGATCCTGTGGCAGGAGACCCGCATCAACATCGTCGATACCCCGGGCCATGCCGATTTCGGCGGCGAGGTCGAGCGCATCCTGCACATGGTCGACGGCGCGCTGGTGCTGGTCGACGCCGCCGAAGGCCCGCTGCCGCAGACCAAATTCGTGGTGGCGAAGGCGCTCAAGCTCGGTCTGCGGCCGATTGTCGTGATCAACAAGGTGGACCGCGCGGACGCGCGGGCGACCGAGGTGGCGAACGAAGTCTTCGATCTGTTCGCCGCGCTCGATGCCACCGACGAGCAGCTCGATTTTCCGATTCTCTACGGTTCGGCCAAGCAAGGCTGGATGGCGAATAGCGCTCGACGGTCCGCAGGATCAGGGCATGAAGCCGCTATTCGATCTGGTGCTGCGACATGTGCCGGCGCCCACCGTCGAGGAAGGTCCGTTCCGTCTGCTCGGCACCATTCTCGAAGCCAATCCCTACCTCGGACGCGTCGTCACCGGCCGGATCTTTTCCGGATCGGTGAAGCCGAACCAGCCCGCCAAGGTGCTGGCCGCCGACGGCACCCTGATCGAGCAAGGCCGCATCTCCAAGGTGCTGGCGTTCCGCGGGCTTGAGCGCACGACGCTCGAGGAAGCCTTTGCCGGCGACATCGTTTCGATCGCGGGACTTCCCGAGGCCACCGTCGCGCAAACCATCTGCGCGCCGGAAGTGATGGAGCCCCTCCCCGCGCAGCCGATCGACCCGCCGACGCTCGCCATGACCTTCCGCGTCAACGATTCCCCGCTCGCCGGCACCGAGGGATCGAAGGTGACCAGCCGCATGATCCGCGATCGCCTGCTGCGCGAAGCCGAAGGCAATGTCGCCTTGCGGGTCTCCGAATCCGACGACAAGGACGCGATGGAAGTCGCCGGCCGCGGCGAATTGCAGCTCGGCATCCTGATCGAGACCATGCGCCGCGAGGGCTTCGAATTGTCGGTGTCGCGGCCCAAGGTGCTGCTCCGCCGCAACGAGGCCGGGGAACTGGAAGAGCCGATCGAAGAGGTGGTGATCGACGTCGACGAGGAACATTCCGGCGTGGTGGTGCAGAAAATGTCGGAGCGCAAGGCCGACATGATCGAGATGAAACCGTCCGGCGGCGGCCGCATTCGGCTCGTATTCTACGCGCCGACCCGCGGCCTGATCGGCTATCAGGGCGAATTGCTGACCGACACGCGCGGCACCGCGATCATGAACCGTCTCTTTCATGACTATGCGGCGTTCAAGGGCGACATCGCCGGCCGGCGCAATGGCGTGCTGATTTCCAACGAGCAGGGCGACGCGGTGGCTTATGCGATGTGGAAACTGGAAGATCGCGGACCGATGATGATCGAGCCGGGCTGGAAGGTGTATCGCGGCATGATCGTGGGCGAGCATACCCGCGACAACGATCTCGAAATCAACGTGCTCAAGGGCAAGCAGCTCACCAACATCCGCACCACCTCCAAGGACGAGGCGGTCCGCCTGACCCCGCCGATCAGATGACGCTGGAAAAGGCGCTGGCCTATATCCAGGACGACGAACTGGTCGAGGTCACGCCGAAATCAGTCCGGCTGCGCAAGAAATTGCTCGACCCCAACGACCGCAAGCGCGAAGAGCGGCGCAAGGAAGCCGAGACCGCCACCGCCTGATGCGCCCCGCCGTCCCGCGATATTTTAGCGACGCAATAACAACGATTTGAGTTGGAACCGCGCGATCCGGGGGCGTCTGCCTGTCCCCGGGCCCGCCGCGCTGTGGTAATCTGCGCGTCGTGTCGGGCTGGAATAATGGGGTCTTCCATGCGTCTTATCGCCGTACTCGCCGCTGCGATCGCGGGGCTGATTGTTTTCGCAGCGTCACCAGTTCTTGCCCAAAGCGACCGGACGACCTGCGAGGACGATAATTCCGAGGGAAAGATCGCCGCCTGTACAAGGCTTCTGAACGGGTCGCTGTCGGCGAAGGATCGCGAGAAATTCTCCAACGAGCGTGGCGTCGGTTATTTCCGCAAGAAGGAATGGGACGCAGCGATCACCGATTTCAACGAGGCGATCAGGCTCAATCCGCAGGATAATGTCCTGTTCGGCAATCGCGCCGACAGCTACCGCAACCTGAAGCAATGGGACCGCGCGATCGCGGATATCAACAAGGCGGTCCAGCTCAATCCGAAGAACCGGCGCAACTATTACATCCGCGGGCTGATCTTCTACGATCAGGACAATTACGACCGCGCGATCCCGGAATTCGGCCAGGCTCTGAAGATCGACGCCAAATATGACGAGGCCTATTATTATCGCGGCCGCAGCTTCTTTCTGAAGAAGGACTACAAGTCGGCGATCCCCGATTTCACCGCCTCGACCAAGCTCGACCCGAAATACGCGCCGACCTGGTTCTATCGCGGGCTTTCCTACGAGCGGCTCGAAAACCTCAACCAGGCGCTGGAGGATTACAACAGGGCGATCTCGATCGATGACGGCCATGGCAGTGCGCGTCACAATCGCGGCATGATCAAGCTCGGCCGCGGCGACTATGACGGTGCGATCGAGGATTTCACGGTGTCGATCCGCACCTCGGCCGACGAGATTTCGCATAACAGCCGCGGCGTTGCCTATCGCAACAAGGGCGAATTCCAGCTCGCCATGTCGGATTTCAACGAGGCGATCCGCTTCGATCCGAAATACGCCCGTCCCTATTATCATCGCGGCATGCTGCATTCGCGCGCCGGCGCCACCGATCTCGCCGTTGCCGATCTGCGCAAGGCGGTCGAGCTCGATCCGCAGAGCCGCGAGGCGCGCGACGCGCTGTCACGCGCCGAATCGATGCTGGCAAGCGCGCCGCCAAAGCCGCAGCAACAGCAGCGGCCGCAGCAGGCGCCGCAAGCCATCGCCTCGCTGCCGCAGGCGCCGGTCAACATCCCGCAGGCGCAGGCGCCCGGCACTTCGCAAGGCGGCAAGCGCGTGGCGCTGGTGATCGGCAACAGCAGCTATCAATTCTCCTCCAGGCTCGCCAATCCCGGCAACGATGCGCAGGACATTTCCGCCACGCTTCGGGCGCTGGGTTTCGATGTAGTGGAAGGCCGCGATCTCGACCGGCGCGGAATGGACGACGCGATCCGCCAATTCGCACGCAAGCTCGACGGCGCCGGCCTTGCCATCCTGTTCTATTCCGGCCACGGCGTGCAGGTCGGCGAGCGCAATTATCTGATCCCGATCGACGCCAAGATCGAACGCGCCGCCGATCTCAATCTCGACGCCTTCGATTTGCAGCGTGTCCTCGATCAGATGGAGGCGGAGAAGCGCGTCAATCTGGTGTTTCTCGACGCCTGCCGCGACAATCCGCTGACCCGCAGCCTCGCCCGCAATTCCGGCGGCGGCACCCGCTCGACCGCGGTCGGCATGGGGCTCGCGCCGGTGCAGAGCGCCGCCGGCACGTTGATCGCCTATGCGACCCAGCCCAATAACGTCGCGCTCGACGGCGACGGCCGCAACTCGCCGTTCACCACCGCTTTGCTCAAGCACATGGTGACGCCCGGTCTCGAGGTCGAATTGATGATGAAGCAGGTGCGTATCGACGTCATCACGGCGACGCGCGAGAAGCAGGTGCCGTGGGGCCATTCCTCGCTGGTCGGCAACGTGTATCTGCGCGCCCCATAGCCGCCGCGACGCGCGGAAATGGGCCCGGCCCGGCCGGGCCAAATATGACATTGCGAATTGGGATGACGCTGTCCTGCGATGGCACAAGCCAGAGCCGCTAGCGCCGTGCCTTTCCGCCCAACTCTGCGGGCCCGGACGCGCGGCAAATGCGCGTCCGAGTGTGACAAAAAGCCCGCAGATCAATGCAAACAGGCACTTAAACAAGTACTTGGGTGGGGATGCGAATGTGACATTGCGTGTGCGCATTGTTCGGTATCGTTCTAAGCGCGGAACCAACCGGTGCAAAAAGTCCACACCTTTACCGATCGTTAATCATGGGGCTTGAACGCCGAGTCGCAGCTTGCTCTTATAATCCCCATGAGCACGACCCTAATCGAGATTCGACGCGCAAAGCCTTCGGATGCAAGCGATGTAGCCGTCGCACATGACGAGGCTTGGCGCGCCGCCTATCAGGGCATCATACCGGGCACCGAACTCGAAAAGCTGGTCAATCGCCGCGGCCCGGACTGGTGGCATTCGGCGATCCGCAAGGGCAGCCGCATCGCCCTCATGCAGTTCGGCGACACGATCGCAGGCTACGCCAATTACGGCCGCAACCGCGCCCGCAGCCTCTATTACGACGGCGAGATCTACGAGCTTTATCTGAAGCCGGAATTTCAGGGGCTGGGCTTCGGACGCCGCCTGTTCACCGCCGCGCGCCGCGACCTGGCGCAGAGCGGACTGAAGAGCCTCGTGATCTGGGCGCTGTCGGACAACGATCCTGCGGTGGAATTCTATCGTGCGCTCGGCGGGCGCGCGGTGGCGCGGTCCTCGGAGCGCTTCGGCACGCGCGTGCTGGATAAGGTCGCCTTCGCCTGGCAGTCGTGAGAGACGCCGACGTTTCGCGCTCTATTGCTTCGGATCGTCGACACCGCATTTGAAGCTGCGTGCCTTCTCATCCGCGAGCTTGCGTGCGGCTTCGTTCGCGCCCGCGCTGCGCGCATCGACATAGCCGACATGACAGACACCGCCGGGATTGAGCCGCGTCACCACCAACGTTCGTCCGGTGGATTTGCCGTCCTCGCGCTCCGCATCTCCGGCGGTCCGGGTATTCCAGCGCAGAATTGTCGCGAACGGACGCGTCCTGCCGTTCGGCAATTTCTCGATCCGCCATTCGACCTTGCCCTGATAGACGTCGTTGAACCCCGGAAAGGTCTGCGACGCCGCCTCCTCGCTTCGCAGCGGCGCGCGCATTGCGGCCGAAGCTCACCTGCATGCGCTGGTCGCCGGCGCTGAGACGTACGATCAGTCGGCCATGGCCCGGACAGACCCAGGAACCGTAATCCTCGACCTCGCGACCGGGCGTATGCTTGCAGGTCTTGTCGGCATCGAAAGAGCTATAGGCGCTGAAGATTTCCTGGGCCTGCGACGGGCGCGGCCGCCACAAGCCAGATCAGCGCAGCCGAGCGCTGCGAGAACGACGCGCATGGCGATCCTTCCTCTGCCTTGCGGAGGATCGGCCGCCGCGAAGGCGACAAAAATTCGCCTAAACCTTCGGTTCCGGCAAGCCCGCCGATGCGCAGGCCGCGCGCAGCGTATTGAGGATCACGCAGGCGATGGTCATCGGACCGACGCCGCCCGGCACCGGCGTCACCGCGCCGGCGACCTGCAGCGCTTCCTGATAATTCACGTCGCCGACCAGGCGCGTCTTGCCGCCCTCGCCCGGCACCCGATTGATGCCGACATCGATCACGGTCGCACCCGGCTTGATCCAGTCGCCGCGCACCATTTCCGGCCGCCCGACCGCCGCAAACAGAAGGTCGGCGCGACGGCAGACATCCTTCAGGTCCTTGGTCTTGGAATGCGCGACCGTGACGGTGCAATTCTCCGCCAGCAGCAATTGCGCGAGCGGCTTGCCGACGATGTTGGAGCGCCCGATCACCACCGCATCCATGCCGGACAGCGACGGATGGATCTTCTTCGCAAGGATCACGCTGCCGACCGGCGTGCAGGGCACCAGCGCGCGCTGGCCGGTCGCGAGCCGCCCGGCATTGACCGGATGGAAGCCGTCGACATCCTTGCCCGGATCGATCGAGTTCAGCACCAGCGTCGAGTCGATCTGCGACGGCAGCGGCAATTGCACCAGGATGCCGTGCACGCTCTTGTCCGCATTCAACTGCTCGATCAGCTTGAGCAGATCGGCCTGCGAGGTATCGGCCGGCAGCTTGTGGTCGAAGGACTTCATGCCGGCCTCGATCACGGCCTTCGATTTCGACTTCACATAGACTTCGCTCGCCGGATCGCTGCCGACCAGCACCACCGCAAGACCCGGCACGATGCCGTGCTCCTTCGTCAAGGCCGCAGCGGCGGTCGCGATCTTGGCGCGCGTTTCCTGCGCGATGGCCTTGCCGTCGATGATGGTTGCCGTCATGTCAGTCTGCTTACGATTGTCTCCAGCCGCGCCGCGAGAGCCTTGCCGTCACCCTCGATCGCGATGCGTTTGATGCGCGCGCTTTCGCCGGCGGCCAATGTCACTTTCGAGCGCGCAACGTCAAGCGTCTTGGCGAGAAGCGCGATCAGCGCGGCATTGGCTTGCCCTTCGGTGGGCGCAGCGCGCACCCGCGCCTTCAGCACCATGCGCCCATCGGCGAGCGTCTCGATGCCGCCCACTTCGTCCCGCCCACCTTTCGGCGTCAGACGCACGGTCACGCATCAGCCCTTCCGGAACGAGGAGCCAGGGCCGGTCCGACCATCGGCAGGTCAGCGCGGGAAATATTCGAACAGCAGATTGCGGATGAAGAACAGGACGATGATCAGGATCACCGGCGAGATGTCGATGCCGCCGAGATTGGGCATGATCGAGCGGATCGGCCGCAGCACCGGCTCGGTCACCTGATAGAGGAAATTCGCCGATGGTCGAGACGATCGGATGGCGCGTATTGACCACGTTGAATGCCACCAGCCAGGACAGCACCGCGCTGGCGATCAGGAGCCAGACATAAAGCCAGATAACCGTATCGATCAGCCAGAGAATGGAGCGCATCGGGAGTCTCGCGAGGTCGGCGCAGAGGTTCTAACCTTGGCGCTGCATCGCCACAAGATGCGCCAAACCGGCGCGCGCAGTGATTTCCGTGACTCATCCTTGACCCAACCTTGACTTGGCGAAGGCTGCAGCCTAAATGGCCGGCTCTCGCCCATTTCTGCGCATCGACAAGGCTGTTGCCGTTGCGTTTCAAGGCGGGGGCCGTAGCTCAGTTGGGAGAGCGCCTCGTTCGCAATGAGGAGGTCAGGGGTTCAAATCCCCTCGGCTCCACCATCCCTAGCCTTAATTGCCTGAAAATAAAGGAATTGCGGTCTGGTTGGTGACTTGACCGCCGAATCGAGACTTGTCCCGGACGCTTGCCCCCGCCCGGGGCAGACCCCTACCCTGTCGCGATGCCCTTGGCTGGGTGAAAATTCCTATACCGGCGCGCTACCGCCACAGACCGTAATCGTCCCACTTGTCCTCAGGGATAGGCGCTCCGAGCTTGTAGGAGAATTCGGACACTCGCATGTGATCGGTGGATGTCCGGCACGTATAGGAAAACTGATACCATTTTCCACGGCTGCGAAAGGCGCCCCCGTCGCCTGAAATCAGATCGCCCTTCATTGCCGGCTTTGAAATCGCGTAGATGACGGCGCGGTCCGGATGATGCGGATTCTTGTCGCTGTTGATTCGCCGCATCGCCTCCAGCGAACAGATTTGTTCAAGCCGGGTTTCCGGATCGAGTTGCGCGAGGCTTCGATCGATGCCGGACTGCGCGGAAGCGGAAGTGGATTGCAGCAGAAGTACAACGCCCAGTCGCCACATTCGCATCAACCCCCGGATTGCCGGCTCGCCTGCCGCTTCGAAATTCCCCGACGCCGTCGAACTGCGCGGTACGATCCCGATATTCGCAGCGCCGCGCATCGAAGCGCGTTATAGACGGCTCGACATGCGATGCAACCCGCCGGTCCTCTGGTAGTATCGAGGAACCGCGCAGATCGTGGCCACATCGTCATTGTTTTCTTTGGCGTCAACTTCGCATAACGATTTTCAATGACGTCGCCCGATACCGACATCCCGATCCGCCATTACCGGCCCTTCGTCCTGTTCTGGTGTGCGCGGGTATCGGCGAGCCTCGCGCTGCAGATGCAGGTCGTGGCGGTCGGCTGGCAGGTCTATGAAATGACCGGCAGCGCGCTCGATCTGGGCCTGGTCGGGCTTTCGCAATTCGTCCCGGCTTTCCTTCTGGTGCTGGTCGCGGGCGCGGTGGCCGACCGCTATGACCGCAGCCGCGTGGTGCGGCTGGCGCAGCTCACCGAAGGCTGCGCCGCGCTGCTGCTCGCGATCGGCACCTATTACGGATTTCTGACCCGCGACACTGATTCTGGCGCTGGTCTTCGTGCTCGGCGCCGGCCGCGCCTTCGAGGCGCCGACCCTGCAGGCGCTGCTGCCGCGGCTGGTGCCGCTGCCGGTGCTGCCGCGCGCGGTCGCGGGCTCGGCCTCGGCGAACCAGACCGCAACCGTTGTCGGTCCCGCCATTGGCGGGCTGCTTTATGCCGTCAGCCCGACGCTGGTCTATTCGCTGTGCGCCGTCCTGTTCATCGGTGCCGCGATACTGATCTCGTTCATCCGCGTCGAGCAGGTGGCGCCGAAGCGCGAGAAGGTCGACTTCGCCGCCTTGTTCGCCGGCATCGCCTTCATCCGGAAAAATCCGCTGATCCTCGGCGCCACCTCGCTCGACATGTTCGCGGTGCTGTTTGCCGGCGCGACCGCGCTTGCTGCCGATCTACGCCAAGGACGTTTTTCATGTCGGCCCCTGGGGGCTTGGCCTGATGCGCGCGATGCCGGCCGCGGGCGCGCTGCTGATGGCGATCGCGCTGGCACGCTGGCCGCTGCGCAAACGTGCCGGCCGCAAGATGTATGTCGCGGTCGCGCTGTTCGGCGTCGGCACCATGATCTTCGCGATATCCACTTCGTTTCCGCTGTCGCTGGCCTGCCTGTTCGTGATCGGCGCCGCCGACATGGTGAGCGTGGTGGTGCGGCAGACGCTCGTGCAATTGCAGACGCCGGACGCGATGCTCGGCCGCGTGATCTCGGTCAATGCGCTGTTCGTCGGCACCTCCAATCAGCTCGGCGAATTCGAATCCGGATTGCTCGCGCATTTCACCGGCGCGGTCGCCGCCGTCTTCATCGGCGGCGCCGCGACCCTGGTCGTGGTTGCGCTCTGGATGAAGCTGTTTCCGCAATTGCTGAACGTCGACAATCTCGAAAAGGAATCGCCATGAACGCAAAGCAACGAGGGTCGAAGTGCTGCGCTCGAAGGCGGTGCTGCCCGCCAACCTGCCTTTCCCGGACGGCGTGCGCATCGACAATTTCGTGATCCTGTCGGGCCAGATCGGCGTTACGCCCGGCACGCTCGACGCTCGTTGACGGCGGCATCGAAGCGCAAACGCGGCAGACCTTCGAAAATCTGCGTCTCACCTTGCAGGCGCATGGCATGAAGCTTTCCGACATCGTGCGCGTGCAGGTCATGCTCGCCGACATGTCGGAATGGCAGCGTTTCAACGCGGTCTATCTGGAATTCTTCCCCGACGCATCGCCTGCCCGCAGTGCCTTCGGCGCCAACGGCCTGGCGCTCGGCGCGCGCGTGGAAGTCGAAGTCTTCGCCGTCAGGCGGTGAAGGCTGGCTTTCGGCGGTTCGCGCGGCTCCGGCCTTCGGTCAGCCAGCGGTCGATGAAATGCGACAGCCAGTTCTGCATCGAATAATCGAACACAAACCGGTCCTCGAAATGCGCGACGCGCTGCTTGGCGCCCGGCAATTCCATCCGGTGCTGGCCGCGGATGGTCCAGCGGCACATCATCGCGTGCGTCACCTCGGGGTGAAACTGGATCGCATAGGCATGGTCGCCCTGCCGGAAGGCCTGCACCGGAAAGGTGTCGCCCTCCGCCAGCAGGGTCGCGCCTGACGGCAGATCGAAGCCCTCGCGATGCCATTGATAGACATGGTCCGGCCACACCTCGCAGATGGCGCGGCCGTGTTCGGTCGGGCGGATCGGATAATAGCCGACCTCGACCTGGCCCTCGCCGTGGAAATCCACCCGCCCGCCGAGATGGCGCGCCAGCATCTGGCCGCCGAGGCAGATGCCGAGATACGGCTTGTTTTCCTTCAGCGGAACGCCGATCCAGTCGATCTCGCGCTTGATGAAGTCGATGTCGTCATTGGCGCTTTGCGGACCGCCGAACACCACCGCGCCGGCATGTCCCGCCATCGTCTCCGGCAGCGGATCGCCCAGGCAAGGGCGGCGAATATCGAGCGGAACGCCGCGCTTGCGGAGTTGCTGACCGACGCGTCCGGGCGTCGAATGTTTCCTGATGCAGAACGATGAGGACTGGCAGCGACATAGGGCCGTTTGTTTGCAGAAAACCTCCGCGCTCCGTTCAAGAACTACCGCGTATTCGCCGATTTTACAAGCGTCGAAGCGGTAAGGCGGCCATGAACAAATGGACTATCTGGTCCGGCGCCGCTGCCGCCGGTCGATCGCGCCGAGCAGAATCTGCCGCGGCAGGAACGGCGCCAGCGCCACGATGATCTTGTTGAGGAAGCCCGGCACGACCAGTCTTCGGCCTTCCATCAGGCCGCGATAGCCTTCCTCCGCCACCCGGCTCGCGGGCACTGAGGCAAGCTCGGGCGCCCGGCTTTCGATCACGCCCGGCGCGTGCCTGGAATTCGGTCGGCACCGGACCCGGACACAAGGCGGTGACCCGAACGCCGCGCTCCCGCCATTCCTGATGCAGCGCCTCGGAGAACGACACCACAAAGGCCTTGGTGGCGTAATAGACCGCCGAGCCCGGACCCGGGATGAAGCCCGCGACCGACGCGACATTCAAAAGGCCGCCGCGATGGCGCGTCATCGGCTCGACCCAGCGCAGCGAGAAGTCGGTCAGCGTGCGGACATTGAGCTCGATCATCGCAGAGCTGCTCGGCGCGGTCGCGCGTCTCCGCAGGGCCGACGAGCCCGAAGCCGGCATTGTTGATCACGAATTGCGGTTCGAGATCGTTGCCGGCAAGCGCTTGCGTCGATACGATCGCCGGCATCGGGCCGCTCGAGATCGATCGCAAGCACCAGCGGACGCGGACCTCCGGCGCTCGCGATCTCATCGGCGAGCGCTTCGAGTCGCTCTCCCCGGCGCGCTGCGACCACCAGGCGATGTCCGTTGCGGGCGAACACCCGTGCAAGTTCGAGCCCGATGCCGGCCGACGCGCCGGTGATCAACGCAACCGGTTCGCGCGACAGATCATGCGCGCCTGACGCTGCGCGATCAGGCATCGTCCGGCGCCTTGCCGGCTTCGGCGACGGCCTCGCGGCGCAATTCGACGCGATCGCGCGTCGAAATCCCGAGCAGGTCGGAGGCGCGCCACACGATGTTGTCCTCGAACTCGTTCAGACGGCCATCGGCATAGACCATCTCCCACATCATCTTCACGATGCGGCGGCGGCCATCCTCGTCGAGCGAACGAACGAGCTGACTGGTGAAACGATAGAGATCGACCGATTCGCGATCGGCCGCGGTCGCTTCCTCGATCAGCTCGGTTGTCGGATCGTCGTCGAGATTGAATTGCCGCTTGAGCAATTCGTGCAGCTTGTCGCGCTCTTCGCCGGTCTCCTTGCCGTCCACGGTCATGACATGGATCAGAAGCGCCGCGGCGGCGAGCCGGTCGTCGTTGCGATCGAAGCGGTTGGCCGGCTTGTCGCCGACGCCGACCTCGTTCAAAAAGTCCTTGAGCAATTGCAGCATGTTGTTCCGCTCGTGAAGCCCTGGCGAATGTGGTTGCGCGCGCCTGCGTTGTAAAGCGCGCCCGGATGACGGATTTGTCATCCGGGACCTGTCCAGGACTTGCCGGGCAAGCTTCGCCGCCCCTGTTGTTTGCGGCGCGGGGTCGCCGTAGGCACGTCCTGCATCCCTGCCCTTGAGAAGGGCGCGCGGAACGCCGGGCTTTCGGCAAAGCCCGCAGCCTCATGCGCGATGATGTGAGAAGCGCATGAGCAATAGTCACTACGGACCGCCGAAAGATTTCGCGTCGCGCGTTCCGCGCGCGGCGCGTCTACAGGTCTGCTCCAACGCCACCGGTGGAACGCTCCACCGCCGTCTCCGGGCACAGTGCCTCGGCGTGGCGCGGCTTGAACCTGTGCCTTGCAGCGCGACGCGTCTGTCGCACGCAAGGCTGCCGCATCCCGCTCCGCGTCTCGTGACGCTCATGAAACGCTCCTTCGACGGAGCGAGATGACTAGTGAATATAATCCTAGATCGGGCAAGAATGTCAAGAGGCAATTTCTGTTCTCGTGTCCCGGGCGCGGCGCGGTGCGAAGTACCGCGACGCAAAACCGGGACCCATACTGAGCGGCAATATTCGAGCGGACGATGGGTCCCGGCTCTGCGGCGTACCGCCGTAGCGCGTCGAAGACGCGCCTGAACGCGCTTATGGCGCTGCGCCGCGTCCGGGACACGAGATGGTGGTCGCCCCCGCGAAAGCGGGGGCCCATATTCCAGAGCGGTGGTTATGGGTCCCCGCTTTCCGCCTTCGCGCTCCGCGCTACGGCGGACTCAAACCCGCCGAAGCTCGCAAAGCGAGCGAAGGCTGGTCGCGGGGACGACGACAGAGATTGTCGTAAACTGGGCCAAGCGAAGCGAGGCCGCCATTTGCGGTCGCGGACATCGTCGGTGGGCTCGGCGCGTTGCGCCTCAGCCCACCCTTCAGCGCGCGAATTGAAACCTCACCGCACCGCCGCGCCTTCGCGCAGGCTCTCGTCCAGCATGTTCAGATTGTTCTGGATATACGGATTGCCCGGATCCTTGGCCTGCGCCTGCAGCAGGGTGGCGCGGGCTTTGCGGCGGTCGCCGCGCAGCAGGTAGGAATAGCCCTGGTTGTTCAGGATTTCCGGCGTCGGGCCGACCAGACGGATGGCCTGCGCATAGGCGCGGTCGGCAAGGTCGAAACGCTTCAGCTTGTCGTAACTCGCGGCGAGTCCGACCCAGGCCTGGACATCCTTCGGGCCCTTTTCGACGGCGCGGCGGAAATGCTGCTCGGCGAGGCCGAAGCTGTTTTCGCGATAATGCCGCTTGCCGAGTTCGAGGTCGCCCTTGGGATCCTCACCCGACAGGCCGGTGGAGCTTGGGGTATCGTCCCTCATTCCGGCGACCGAACCGGTAGTCTCGCTGGTGGTCTCGCAGCCGCCGAGCCAAAGCAGGCAGACCGCGGAAAACACCAGACTTCGAGTAAGCCCCCAACGCATCCTGTCAACTCGCACGCAACCCGGCCTGATACGCACCGGCCGCGTCACGGTAATTGAGGGTGGTTAAGATTGTCTGGCCGACGGGAACCGTCTTAACGGTGCGGTAATGACGCACCTATCCGAACCCGCCGGTGGCGAGCCGTACCGCCACCGGCAGCAGGATGACCACGAACAGCACCGGAAAGATGCAGATCATCATCGGCAGCGAGAGCTTGGCCGGCAGGCTGTAGGCCTTCTCCTCGGCGCGCGACAGCCGCTTGTGGCGCATGTCGTCGGAATAGACCCGCAAGGCTTCGGTGATGCTGGAGCCGAGTTCGTCGGATTGCTGGATCAGGGTGGAGAAGGAGCGCGCCTCCTCGAGTCCCAGCCGGTCCGCCAGATGCTCGAGCGCTTCGGTCATGGTGCGGCCGGCGCGGATTTCCAGATTGGCCATATGAATGTTGGCGCAGAGCGACGGATAGGAATCGGCAAGCTCGCGTCCGACGCGATCGAGCGACGCTTCCATGCTGAGGCCGGCATCCGCGCAGACCACCAGCAGATCCATGAAATCCGGAAAGCCGGACCGATGCTCGTCGCGCCGGCGCTGCGATCCTGCGATCGAGATAGACGCTCGGCGCGACATAGCCGAACATGCCGGCGGCGCCGACGATCATCCAGTACATCGAGGAGCCCTCGCCCGGCGCGAACAGCATGGCCGCGACGCGCAAGCCCGACCGCAAGCGCGGTGCGCGCGATGAAGAAGAAGGCGACGCCGCGCGGATCGTAGATCCCGGCCAGCATCAGCCGCTTGCGCAGCACCTTCATGTCCTTGGTGTCGGCCGAGCCGTAATGCTTCTGCGCATAATCGATGATGCGGTCGGCGGTCTTGAAGCGCTTGCCGGCCTGCGCCGGGCGTCGAGAACTCGGCATGCGCCGCGAGCTTCGCATTGATGCCGGCGGTGCGGCGCTTGACCGAGCCATGCACGCGCACCGTCGCCATGATCGCGAAGGCGAGCACGGCGGTCGCCAGGAACACCATCAGCGTCAGCATGGTCGACGCCGAATCGCCGAAGAATGAGAAATCCGTGTCCATGCTCAGATCTTGAAATTGACCATGCGGTACATGATGAAAATGCCGACGCTCATCCAGCCGCCGGCGATCGCGAGCGCCATCTTGGTGATGTCGTGATGCCAGACGCTGGTGTAGAAATCGGGCGCGACCAGATTGATGATGCCGAACATGGCGATCGGCAGCGACGCCAGGATCATCGCCGAAGCGCGGCCTTCGGCGGCGAGCGCGCGCACCTTGCGGCGCATCTTGAAGCGCAGCCGGATCACGCGCCGACAGGTTCTCCAGGATTTCGCCGAGATTGCCGCCGGTCGAGCCCTGGATCGCGACCGCGGTGACGAACAGCGGCAGGTCGTCCTGTCCGACGCGGAAATAGAGATTGCGCATCGCGCCTTCGAGATCGGAGCCGTAGGTGACTTCGTCGGCGACGATGCCGAATTCGGTGCCGCAGGGATCCGGCAATTCGCGGCCGACCATGGTGATCGCCACCGGCACCGGATGGCCGGCGCGCAAGGCTGCGCACGATGATGTCGAGCGCGTCGGGAAATTGCGCGCCGAACTTCTTCTGGCGGCGGCCGCGCAGGATCTTGAGCCAGAGCAGCGGCCCGAGCGTGCAGGAAGAACACGAAAGTGCCGGCGCAATAGAGCAGATTGCCGAAGCGCCAGTATACCAGCGGCCGTCATCACGATCGCGATCACGGCGGACATAGATCGCAAGCTTGCCGACGCCGAGCGACAGGCCCGATTGCAGGATCAGCCGGTTGATGGCCTCGACCGGCAGCCGGTAATCGCCGCCCGAGGTCAGCCCGCGCTCGCGGCGAAGCTGGACCAGCACGCCCTCGCGATCGGTCTGGTCCTTCAGCAGATCGATGCGGCGGTTGATGCTCTTGCGATAGGACGCGCTCTGGAAGAACAGCAGATAGACCGCCTCGAACAACAGGAAGGCGGACACGCCGATGAAGCCGTAGAACAGATATTCGGTGTCGAAATCGAGCCAGGCCAGCATCGTCGTTCCCTATGACAGCGGCTGGCTTGGATCGAAATAGGTTCCGGGAATGCGGATGCCGCGCGCCGTGAGATCGGCGAGAAAGCGCGGGCGCACGCCGGTCGCCTGGAAATGGCCGATCACGGTGCCGTCGTCGGCGGTGCCGGTGCGCACGAATTTGTAGATTTCCTGCATCTGCACGATGTCGCCTTCCATGCCGGTGATCTCGGCGATGGAGGTGACCCGGCGCTTGCCGTCGGACAGGCGCTGCAGCTGCACGATCATGCGGATGGCCGCGGCGATCTGGCCGCGGATCGAGGGGATGGTCATCGGCAGGCCGGCCATGCCGATCAGCTGCTCGAGACGCGAGATCGCCTCGCGCGGATTGTTGGCGTGGATGGTGGCCATCGAGCCTTCGTGGCCGGTATTCATGGCCTGCAGCATGTCGAAGGCTTCCTCGCCGCGGCACTCGCCGAGGATGATGCGTTCGGGCCGCATGCGCAGCGCGTTCTTGACCAGTTCGCGCTGGCGGATTTCGCCCTTGCCTTCGATGTTGGGCGGCCGCGTTTCCATGCGCGCCACATGCGGCTGCTGCAACTGCAGTTCGGCGGCGTCTTCGATGGTGATCAGGCGCTCCTTGTCGGAGATGAAGGCCGACAGCGCGTTCAGCATCGTCGTCTTGCCGGAGCCGGTGCCGCCGGAAATGATCGTGGTGATGCGCGACTTCACCGCCGCGGCGAGCAGCTCCGCCATCTGCGGCTTGAGCGCGTCGATCTCGACCAGCTTGTTCAGGTTGAACGGCTTCTTGGAGAATTTGCGGATCGAGACCAGCGGGCCGTCGACGCCGACCGGCCGCACCGCGACGTTGACGCGCGAGCCGTCGAGCAGGCGCGCGTCGCAGAGCGGATGCATTTCGTCGACCCGGCGGCCGACCGCCGACACGATCTTGTTGATGATGCGCAGCAGATGCGCCTCGTCCTTGAAGCGGCACGGCGACCGGCTCGAGCAGGCCGCCGCGCTCGACATAGGTGCATTCGTGGCCGTTGATCAGGATGTCGCTGATCGAGGGGTCCTTGAGCAGCGGCTCGAGCGGGCCGAGGCCGGTCATCTCGTCGAGAATTTCGGCGACGAAGGAGTTCAGTTCCTGGGTGTTGAGCGCCAGCCGCTCGTTGACGACATATTGGCCGACCAGCTGCTGGATATGCTCGCGCATCTGGTCTTCAGGCAGCTTTTCAAGCGCCTGAAGATTGACCTCTTCGAGCAGGCGGCGATGCAGCCGCACCTTGGCATCGAGCAACTTGTCGCTGTGCAGCGGATTCGCCGGCGCCGCGGGCGCGCGGCGCGGGACGCGCGGGCTCGGGCTCCGGAAAGACGGTCCAGGAAATGCCGTCGACGGCGGACGTGCAGATCCTGATCCGCAACCGGCGCGGGCTGCGGCGCTGACGCTCGTCGTGCTGTGAAGCGGCCGGACATGGATCGACGCTTTCAGGTTTCCGTTTCCGCCCGCACGCCGTCAGCGAGCGAAGGAGAGCTTGAGTTTCTTCCGGTCGGACGGCGCCTTCTGGCCGGCCTTTGCCGGCTGCGGCGCGATCAGCTTGCGCAATTCCTGCGTGATCTTGTTGCCGGCCTTGACCTCCTCCAGCGGCACGCCGCGGTCGATCGCCTCGCGCACCAGCCGGTAATGATTGGGGATCGCGGCGGCGAAGTCCTTGCCGAGCGCCTGTTCGAGATCGCTCTTGCGCAGGCCGGGCGCGAACATGCGCTGCTCGAAGCGATTGATGATGACCTGCGGCTGCGGGCCGTCGGCCATGCGTTCGCGGATCGCGCCGACGAGCTGCTTGGCGTGCTTCAGGCCCGGCACCGTCATCTCGCTGACGATGAACATCCGGTTCGAGCCGAGCAGCACGCTGTCGGTCCAGGAGAACCAGGTGCGCGGCATGTCGATCACGACATATTCGAAATTCGACGAGACCAGATCGAGCAGCTTGGTGACGACGTCCGGATCGAACGAGCGCATCTCCGCGGGCCTGGGCGGCGCCGCGATCACGGCAAGACCGGAGGCGTGATAGGACGTCATCACCTCGAGCAATTGCTTGTCGAGACGATCCGGACGCGGCTCGATCTCGTTCAGGTCGAGGCGCGGCTCGAGATCGAGATAATCCGCGCAGGCGCCGTGCTGCAGGTTGAGATCGACAAGACAGGTCGAGGCGCGGCCGCGCGGCCCGCTCGACAGCAGAAGCAGCGCGGTCTGGATCGCCAGCGTGGTCACGCCGGCGCCGCCGACGGCCGGCAGAAACGCGAAAATCTCCGCCTCCTTGCCTTCGCTGGTCACGGGCTTGACGACGCGCGCGCAGGTGCGAACCAGTTCGACCGGCGAGACCGGCTTGACCAGGAAATCGGCGACCCGCATCTGCAGCAGCGTGCGCGCGACATTGGCGTCGAAATCCTGCGTAACGACGACGACCGGCGGCCAGCCGCCGGTCCGAATGCGTCAGGCGTTCCAGCGCCTGCATCTCGTCGTCGCGGGCAGCGTCGAGATCGATCACGATGACGGTCGCGCCTTGCGGATCGATGCGGTCGCCCGCGCCCGCCACGGTCGCCAGATGCAGGCTGAGCTCGACCTGCGGGCTCGCGCCGAAGGTCTGGCGCACCATCTGCTCGAAATGGGCGTCGGCGGTCAGCACGACCACACGGGTCCTGCTGCTCGATGGGGCGGGGCGGCTCATACGCATGACACGACCTCGTTAGCCGATATCAAGGCTGCGCTTGCGACGGCGCCTGCGCGTTCTGCGGCCCGGCCCAGGTCGACGGCGCCGGCTGAGCTGGGGCGGAGCGGTCGCCCGCTGCACCGAATTGGCGGCGCTCGCGGCATTCTGCTTGGCGTTGGCATAAGCCGCCAGAACGAGGTCGTCGCGTTGGCCGGCGGGATCACGTTGCCCGTCGCGATAGCGCTCCTGCGCCCGCTGCATGACCTCGCCGTTGAAGGCGATGTTGCGATTGGCGCTCGACGGCGGCCACGGATCGACCATCTGCACGACCTTGTTCTGCTGCAACCGCATTGCCCGACCAGGGCGCGATGGTTTCGCGCCGGTCGAAATAGATGTCGGAGCAGCCGGACAGGGCGGTGGCGCCGGCGAGCAGGCCGGCGAGCGCAAGCGCTTTAGTATTTGACGGACAGGACATGGCCCACCTCCTTGACGACGACGACCGGCTGGGCCGGCGCGACTTCGAGCATGTGGCCGGTATTGGCACGCAGCGTGCCGGCCTCGAACTTGCTGATGCCCTTGGCGACTTCCGGCTTGCCCATCAGGAACAGATCGACGTCGTTGGCGGGCAGCGAGTTGTCGAGCGGCGTCGCGATGGCGTCGCCGGGACGCGCCGGACGCACGAGCCGCGGCGTCACGATGATGGCGAGATCGGTTTCCTTCTTCTGATAGGCGGCGGAGCGGAACAGCGCGCCGAGGATCGGCACATCGCCGAGCCACGGCAATTGCTGCTGCGCGGTTTCGCCCTGGCTCTGCAACAGCCCGCCGATCACGAAGCTCTGGCCGTCGCGCAACTCGACCGTGGTCGAGGCCCGGCGCACGATCAGCGGCGGCACCGAAATGCCGGCGACCTGCACCGGATGAGAGCTGTCGAGCTGGCTGACTTCCGGCTCGATCTTCAGGTTGATGAGGCCGTCGGACAGCACCGTCGGCGTGAAGGCGAGGCCGACGCCATAGCGCTTGTATTCGATCGACGACCTGGCCGAGCGTGCCGGGCACCGGCACCGGAAATTCGCCGCCGGCGAGGAAGCTTGCGGTGTCGCCGGACAACGCGGTCAGGTTCGGCTCGGCGAGCGAGCGCGCCATGCCCTTCTGTTCGAGCGCATTGACCAGCACGTCGGCGGACAGACCGCCGGCGATCAGCTTGCCGATCAGGAAGCCGAACGGAGCCGTGCCGGAGAGCACGCCCGCCGCCACGATCTGCGAGATCGGCAGGCTGCCCGGCTGGACATTCGGGCCGCCATTGACCTGCCCGGGCTGCTTCCAGGCTTCCGCGCCGGGAGTCGCATTGGTCGGTACGACCGGCAGATTGTTGGTGCGGTTGCCGATATTGCCGAGGAAGCGGCCGTTCTGGGAAACGCCGTTCCACTGCACGCCGAGCTCGCGGCCGGCCTGCCGGTTCGCCTCGATGAAGCGCACTTCGAGCATGACCTGCTGCGGCGACATCACCGTCATCGAATTGATCACGTCGGGGCCGAACTGACGCGCGAGCGTGACCGCCTTGTCGACCGTCGGCGCATCCTGCACGGCGCCGGTCAGCATGATGCGGCCGTTCACCGAACTGGCCTTGATCCTGGCATGCGGGAAGCGGCGATTGAGCGTCGCCTGCAACAGCGAAGTGTCGTAGGTGACCTCGACGTCGAACACGCCGACCAGCTTCTTGCCTTCGGCATAGGCGGAGATGCGGGTGGTGCCGCTCTTGCGTCCGAGGATCGACAGCGACTTGTCGGTCAGCGGCGAGATGTCGGCGATGTCGGGATCGGCGATCACGAGATCGACGAAGCTCGCATCGGTGCGCACGTCCTCGGTCTTGCCGATCGAGACCGAGATCATCGAGGTCTTTTTCGCCGCGTTGATCTGCACCAGGCGCTGCGCCAGCGCCTCGCCGAGGCCTCCCGGCAGCATCGGCTCCGCGGTCATGATCGCCATGCCCGCCGCCAGCATCCGGAATGTGCGCGAGCGGCGGCCGGCCGGTCGCGCCTTGTGGATCCCGTCCATGCGACGCGAGCTTGCGACGCAGCTTTCGATCTTGTTCTTCACGACACTCTCCCCACCCTTCTGGTAGTCCCCGTTACTGGCCCCCGGCTTTCGTCCCCCCGGACGCAAGCTGGCCCTTGCTCGTGCCCTCGACGGGCACGTCGTAATTCTGCCGTTGTCCGCCGCGCTGCACCGATATGGTGGTGACCGCGGTGTTCTTCTCCGGCGCGACGTTGTCGGGCTTGCTCAGATCGTCGAGCGTGACGCGGCGCGTGCGCTCGGAGCTCTGCTCGCCGGCCTTGCGCAGCAGCAGCGAAAGACTGCCGACCGAGGCCGCGAGCCAGATCTTCTGGGCGCCAACGGTATCGACTTCGAGCGTCACGGCCTTTGGCGACCGCGGCCTTGGTGCGAGCGATCATCGGCGCTCTGATCGACGGCGAGCACGCGCGCGTTCTGCAGCACGACCTCGGTCGTGGCGTTGCCCTTGTCCATCTGCCGCGTCAGCACGACATCGACGCGATCGCCCGGCAGCACGAAGCCGCCGACGCCTTCGACGTCGTTGACGCGCACCGAAACCGCCTTCATGCCCTCGCCGACCAGCGCCGACAAGGTCGCGCGCTGGCCCGCGCCGGTGATCTTCACCGACAGCACCGGCTCGTTGGATTCGATCGGCGAGAGCACGACGCGCTTGCCGCCCGACAGCATGTCGTCGATCCGGGCGAAGGCGCCTTCCGGCAGAGCTTCCGCCGGCCATGGCACTTCACGCAACTGATCGCGCGCGAGTTCGACACCGAACGGCAATCTCTGTTTGGCGACCACGATCGTGTTGGTGGAGATCGGCTTCTTCTGCGCTTCGAGGCTGCGCATGCGTCGCTCCGCCTGGCCGTTCAGCCAGGCCTGCGCGATGAAGACCGCGAGCAGTCCGAAGACCACTGCAAATCCGACCATCACGATTGTGGACTTACGCACGACGACCTTCCCGAATCTCGCGGCGCGCTTGTTTGCGCCTTTGTCGAGAGCGACTATCGCCGTGCGGTCGTATTGAATTGGTGAAGCGAAACTGGCTTCTTTGCCTATGCTGAAGATAAGTTGAAATTGCAGGCTTACTGAAAAGTCATCCGAATTGAACAACGCGCGCTTAACTCTGTCGCGCGCCTATCGCGCATCCCGCGTGCGCGATGCTTAGCCGAATCTGAATCGAAACTTTCGAATTGAAATCAGCGCTTCGCCGATTTCGGAATGGCGACAATGCAGTCGAGTTCGACGCGCGCGCCGGGCGAACTCAACTGGTTAACGCAAACCATCGTCGAGGCCGGCCGCCAGTCGCCCATATAGGGCTTCATCGCCTTGTTCATGCCGTCGCAGTCGCGCATGTCCGTCAGGTATTTGGTAATCTTGATAATGTCCTGAAAACTGGCGCCGACCTCGTCGAGGATGATCTTGATGCAATCCATCGCAAGCCTGGTCTGCTCCTCGATCGAATGCGGATGGATATGCTCCTCGTCGCGATGCGGGTGATGATGGTAGAGCGTCGACGGCGTGCAGCCCGACAGGAACATCAGATCGCAGGCGCCCACGATCCGCACCGCCGGCGCGTAGGGCATCTTGTAGGCCTCTTCCGGAGAAGGGTGGATGACCTCGAGCGAGGCGGCGTTGGTCTTCTGCGCGTCGATCGTGTTCATGAATGTCTCCTTACTTTTCGAATGTCAGGTGATGCGCCAGCGGCCGAGCCAGATATCGACCGCATCCTGGGTCTTGGTAACGACGATGCCGAGCGCCGCGAGCACGATCAGCACCGCGAACACCTGTTCGGTCTCGAGAATCTGGCCGGCGAGATAGAGTCTCGCGCCGAGCCCGAGCTTGCCGACCACCATCTCGGCCGCCACGACCAGGATGATCGACACGCCAAGGCCCAGCCTCGCGCCCGCGAAAATCGCCGGAATCGCGCTTGGAATCAGTACCTTACGAATGATCTGCGGATGCGTGGCGCCAAGGTCGCGCGCCGCCAGGACCAGGCCCGGATCGCATTGCCGCACGCCGAGCACGGTATTGATCAGGATCGGGAAAATCGCCCCGAGCGCGCTGATGGTCAGCATGAACGGCCCGCCGGTGCCGAGCCATATGATCAGAAGCGGGATCAGCGTTACCTTCGGTAAAGGATAAAGCGCGGCGATGAACATGTCGGCAATCGCGCGCACGCGCGCGGAGGTCGCGATCCAGACTCCCAGCAGCGTTCCGACCACCAGCGCGATCGCAAATCCTGCGAAGATTCGGTACAGCGTGACCGACAGATCGGTCGCGAGCCCGCCGGTCGCGAACATGGTTACGAGCGCGTAAACGATCTGGCTCGGCCGCGGCAGATAAAGCGGCGACACGCCGGACAGGAACGTACCGACCTCCCAAATCAGGAGAACCAGCGCCACCGAACCCCAGCCGAGAATGCGAGGGTCGTCGAGCCAGGCTTTCGCCTTGCCGGCAGGCGCCGGCACGTCGACAGGGGTGTGCCCGGCAAGGCGCTGATCGCTCATCCGGCGGCCTCGCTGGTCAAGTCGGTTTCCATGGCCTTCATGACTTCGTCGCGCAGCAGGCCATAGATGCGGTCGAACAGCGTGGCGTATTCGGGATCCTTCGTGGTCGCCATGCTGCGCGGCCGCGGCAGATGCACCTCGATATCGGCAATGATGCGTCCGGGCCGTGCCGACATCACGAGGATCGAATCCGCAAGCAGGATCGCTTCTTCGATCGAATGGGTAACCAGGATCGCAGTGGTGCCGCTTTGCTCGACCAGGCGCGCGAGTTGCTCCTGCAGAACGAGCCTGGTCTGTGCATCGAGCGCGCCGAACGGCTCATCGAGCAGCAGCACATCCGGATTCATCACCAGCGCCCGCGCGATGCCGACACGCTGGCGCATGCCGCCGGAAAGCTGGCGCGGATATTTCGTCTCGAAGCCGGACAGGTCGACCGCGGCAATGGCCTTCCTGGCGCGCGCTTCGCGCTCGGCCTTGGGGACACCGGCAAGATCGAGCCCGAAGGCGACATTCTCCGCCACGGTAAGCCAGGGGAAGAGATTGAAGGCCTGCCACACCGTCGACATTGCCGGGCGTTGCGCCGCCGCGCCGCTTTCAACTTTCACAAAGCTCAGTTGCCCGCGCGTCGGCTCAAGAAAGCCGCGTGCGATCTGCAGAAGCGTGCTCTTGCCGCAGCCGGAAGGCCCGATAATCGCAGTCACCTTGCCCGGCAGGAAGCGGCAGCTCACGCCGGACAAGGCGATGGTGGCCTCACCCGAAGAGCCGGCGAAGGTGAGCCCGATGTCCCGGCACTCGATGGCGATGGCGGGGCCGTTCATCCGCCGTCAGCCGAACGGATTGTTCTTTGCAAGCGCCTGGTTGGCTTCGATGGCGGGCGAGAGATCGAATAACTGATCTTCCTTTACCGTGCTGCTGACCATCTTCATGCTCTCGTTCCAGAACTTGCCCTGCGCCATGCAGGAGGCGATGTTCGGCATGCCGTCCTCGGTGAACCAGGTCCAGCGCGGCGCCGCCGCCTCGATCAATACGGCCGGCACCTTGGTCGCGTCGGAGACGATCTTCACGATCTCCGGGTCTTTCGCAGCGGCCGCCTTGTTGAACAGCCGGCCGGCATGAGTATGCGCCATCGCGAAGGCAATTGCGGCCTTCTTGTTGGCCGCCAGGTAAGCGCCCGACATGGCCCAGCAGGCGAGCTGCGTATTGGGCTCGATGTCCCAACCGGAGAAGACCAGCTTGCCGAAATTGTTCTTCTCGACCAGGAAGCCGAGCGGCACCGGCACATTGGCGGCATCCGCCTGATTGGCGCCGATCGCCTTCACGATATCGGGGTAGGCCAGCCCGGTATTCCAGGTCACATCGGTGCGCGGATCGAGGCCGGCGCGCTGGACGCCAAGCCCCAGCAGATACTGGTCGATGCCGCCCGGCGCCTGGATCGCGATGCGCTTGCCCTTCAGCAGCGCCATCTTGTTTACCGCCGTCATGCCGGCCTGCACCATTTCGTTCGAGGCTGCGATCGTCATCGAGCCGGAGCCCGGCTTTTCCGATCCGCGATCGAGGATGAGCTTGTACGGCGCGCCGCGCGACACCGCGTTGAACAGCCCGGCATTCAGGGTCGAGACCGTGGTGTCGAGTTCACCCGCAATCAGCGCCGGAATGGCGAGCGCGCCATCGGCGAAATATTTCAGCTCGACATCGAGACCGACCTTCTCGAAAAAGCCTTTGGCCTGCGCGACGAATATCGGTCCCGAGGAAATCAGCGGCACCAGGCCGACGCGGATCTTGGTCCTGGTTTGCGCGCGGGCGCGCCGCCCGGTTGCTACTCCGGCGGCTCCGATGGCGGCCGCACCCAGCATCAGATGCCTGCAATTCATTCCCTTCGACATGTCCCATCTCCGTTCGATGATCCGGCGTGAATCGAATGCGCGAGCCAGCTTGCCGTTGTCGGCCTCGCTCCCCTCAGCGATTGTGATCGCAATCGCGTCTTTTCGCTATACCCGAGCGTGATGACGAATTATCTTGATGTCAAGATAGATTGGAAGGCGAGCCATGCCCAAAAGCGAAGTCCGGAGCGGCGAAGACTGCGACGCCATCGACCGCTTTTCCGAAGAATGGACGCGAGAGCGGCCCGATCTCGACTTCGCCTATCTCGCGACGCTTGGTCGCATCGTGCGGCTGTCGGCGCATCTGCGCGAGGCGATGGACGAATGGCTGGCGCCGTTCGGCATCACCTGGGAGATGTTCGATCTGCTCGCCTCGCTGCAGCGCTCCGGCGCGGAGAACGGCCTGCGGCCGACCGACCTTTACGAGGCGTGCATGCTGTCGTCGGGCGCCACGACCAACCGCATCGACCGCGCCGAGAAGCTGAATTACGCCGCCCGTCGCCCGGATGCGGAGGACGGGCGCTCCACCCGCATCGCCCTGACGAAGCGGGGCGCCGGACTGACGCATCGCGCGATGACCCGGCACGCGCATTGCGCCGGCGAGATTGCCGGCCGGCTCAGCGCCAAGAGAGCAGGAGCAGCTCGCACGCCTGCTGCGCAAGCTCCTGCTTTCGTTCGAAGGCGAAATGAAAGAGGCGCGCCTCATTCAATTCCGCTCGTCCCCGCGAAAGCGGGGTCCCAAAGTCGTTGCGGTGGATTCCCGCCTTCGCGGGAATGAGCGGCGATAGACGATCAGGCCGGCACCGGCGGACGGGCCGCCGCCTGCTCCGCGCGCTCTTCCTTCGCCATCTTCGCAAGGTTGACGAGATCGACCTTGCCGGAGCCGAGCATCGGCAGCTTTTCCATGTAGATGACTTCCGCCGGAATCATCGAGTTCCGACACATGGCGCGTGCGCGCGAAGGCCATGTATTCCTGCCGCGTCGCATTCTTGTTGTTGGTATAGAGCAGAAGCCGCTCGCCCTTGCGCGCATCGGGCACCGACACCACCGCCGAAATCGCGTCCGGCCACAGATCGCCGGCAATCGCCTCGACCGCCGCAAAGGAAATCATCTCGCCGCCGACCTTGGCGAAGCGCTTGGCGCGGCCCTGGATCTTGATGAAGCCCTGGGCATCGATGGTGACGATGTCGCCGGTGTCGTACCAGCCTTCCGGCGGGCGCTCCAGCACGCCGGGATTTTCGACGCGCAGATAGCCGAGCATGACATTCGGGCCCTTCACGAACAGCCGCCCGCCTTCGTCGACGCCCTCGACCTTCTCCAGCCGCGCCTCCATGCCGGGCAACAGGCGCCCGACGGTGCCGAACCTGTTGAACATCGGCGTATTGAGCGCGAGCGCCGGCGCGGTCTCGGTGACGCCATAGCCTTCGAGAATGCGCAGACCGAATTTTTCCAGATAGATCTGGCGCGTGGAATCGCGCACCGGCTCGGCGCCCGCAAGCAGATAGCGGATCGAGCGGAAGTCATAAGGATTGGCGGCGCGCGCATAACCGTTCAGGAAGGTGTCGGTGCCGAACATGATGGTGGCGTTGATGCCGTAAACCAGTTCCGGCACGGTGCGGTAATGCAGCGGCGACGGATAGAGGAAGATCGGCACGCCGCAGACGATCGGCAGAATCACGCCGACCGTCAGCCCGAAGGAATGGAACACGGGCAGGATGTTGAACACCTTGTCCGACGAGTTGAAGTCGAGGCGCGCCCGCGCCTGCGCGACGTTGGTCAGGATGTTGCGGTGCGACAGCACCACGCCTTTCGGCACGCCTTCGGAGCCCGAGGTGAACAGGATCGCAGCCCAGTCGTCGGGCTGGCGCGGCACCAGCGGCTTCTTGTAGCTCAGCAGCCCGGCAAGCTTGTCGAAGAGCCCGACCGTCGCGCGCACATCCTCGAGATAGACGAAGGAGACTTCCGCCGAGAGCTTGTCGACCAGCGGCTGAAGCTTGCCGCGCTCGATGAAGCTGCGCGCCGTCACGATGGTCTTGATCTGCGCCGCGCGTGCAGCCGGCGAGGATATTGGCGGCGCCGGCGGTGAAATTGATCATCGCCGGCACCCGGCCGGCCGACATCAGGCCGAAGATCGTGACCACCGCGCCGTTGGCGTTCGGCAGCATCACGCCGACCGGCTTGCCGAGCTCGGCGAGCGGCATCAGCTTCTTGCCGAGGATGCGGGCGCCGAGCATCAGCCGCTTGTAGGTGAGCGCGCCGGTGACCACATCCTCGGTCGCGACGCATTTGCAGGCCGTATTCCTTGCCGGCGGCGATCAGCGCTTCCGGAATCGTGCGGTCGGTCGTCGTGGTCTGGTAGATCATGTCCGACATGATGTCGTAGAGCGCAGCGCCCGCCGCGCGCCGGCGCGCCTGGCCTTGCAGCGCCGGATCGAGATTGAGCTTGACCGGCTCCAGCACCGTCACCGTCACCTTCGGGAACAGCTTGCGGCGCACCTGATCCTTGCGCAGGCGCGTGAACGGCGAGCGCTCGAGCCCGTCGATGCGGATCGGAACGATGGTCGCGTCCGACTTGTCGGCGATCAGGCCGGCGCCGTCATAGACCTTCATCAGCGAGCCGGTGACGGTGAGCCGGCCTTCCGGAAAGATGATCAGCGTCTCGCCGCCCTGCACCGCCTGGATCAGCGTGCGGGTCGCCATCGGCTTCAGCGGGTCGATCGGCATGGCGCGGGTGAGGCGCGGAATGGCTTCACCCACCATTTCTGCGCCATCGTCGTGTCGATCGCGAATAGCGGATCGCGGCCGAGCAGCGACATCGCGACGCCGGCATCGAGGAAGCTCACGTGGTTGAGCGCGAGGATGACATTCGGACTCTTGATCTTCTGCAGATTGTCGAGGCCATGCACCTCGGCGCGGAAGAAGGCGCGATAGATGATCGACAGCGCATCGTTGAACGGCCGCGTCGGCATGGTGCAGGCGATCGCCACCATGACGATGAAATTGAGGACGCCAAGCCCGAGGAACAGCATCGGCGCGGTGACGCCGTAGGCCTGCAATACCGCGACGAACAAGGTCGCAGCCGTCATGAACAGCGCATTGAGCACGTTGACGGCCGCGACCACGCGCGCGCGCCGGTCGGCGCCGGCCCAGGCCTGCACCGCGGCGAAAGCCGGCACGATGAACAGGCCGCCGCCGATGGCGAGACCGATCAGTCCGATCGCGACCTTGATGCCGCGGCCGGTGCGCGAAGACTTCCGTCGGCCCCACGAACTCCGTCGCGACCGGCGCGCCCCAAAGCGGCAAAGCCCAGAACAGCGAGAAGATGCCGAGACAAAGCGCGCCGAGCAGGGTCGGCAGCAGGATGATGCGTCCGCGCGCAGAGCCAGGCCGCGAGGCCCGAGCCGATCGCAACCGCGATCGAGAAGAAGGCGAGATAGGCGGTGACGGTATCCTCGTTGCCGCCGACCAGCGATCTTGACCACCGGCGGCAACAGCGACAGCACGACGATGCCGACCAGCCAGAACCAGCTCGTCACCAGCGCGCCCCACCACAGCCTCTGATCGGAGCGCAGATGCTGGATCAGCGACCAGGTCGAGGTCGCGATGTTCTTGTTGATGATCAGATTGGGCGCGGCCTCGCCGGTCTGCGGAATGAACAGTGCCGAGATCCAGCACAGCAGCGCGAAGGATCATCACCAGCGCGGAGAAGCCGACCGGGTGTCCGCCGCCCTTTGGCCGCGATGCCGGCGACGATGGTGCCGAGCAGGATGGCGATGAAGGTCGCGCCTTCGACCAGCGCATTGCCGGCCGGCAATTCGCGGCGCTGCCAGATGATCGGGCAGGATGCCGTATTTGATCGGGCCGAACAGCGAACCGATCACGCCGAAGCCGAACAGCGCGACATAGAGAATGACCAGCGAATGGGTGACGAAGCCGACGACCGCGAGACCGGCGACCGCGATCTCGACCAGCTTCAGCCGCTGCGCGACCATCGCCTTGTCGATAGCGGTCGGCAATCTGGCCGCCGAGCGCCGACAGAAAGAAATAGGGCGCGATGAAGATGGCGCCGGCGAGCGTGATCAGCGCGTCGCCATTCGCGCCGTCCACCGACGCTCCCGCATGGATGCGGAACAGGATCAGAAAGACGATCGAGTTCTTCAGCAAATTGTCGTTGAAGGCAGAGAAGAACTGGCACCAGAACAACGGCGCGAAACGCGAGGAGAGCATCAGCGGCTTGGACTGGATTCGGCCATGCGCTTCAATCACCATTGATCCCGACGGGCCGGGATTCTTACCAAAAATCGGCAGTTCTGCGGAAAAAATCAGACCGGCCGCGCCAGAACCGTCGGCTTCTTGGTGCAGTCTTCGTCAACGCCGTTATGCAGCTTGAACTGGCTGAATCCGACATGGCTTGCGGGCGAACCCGACACCACCACCAGATAGGCGAATTCGGTGCGGTGGCGCTTGGCGTCGCTGAACACCTCGTCGTATTCCGCCCATCCCCAGATCAGCAGCTTGCCCTGCAGATCGCGGACCTGCCGCAGAATTGCGGGCTCGATACTGATGATCGGCGACAGCGCCGTCGCCCGCGGTCCCGACGATCAGCGGCTTGTAGGAATCGTAGGACAGGACGCGGTTTCCAAGCTCGTCGAAATCGGCAAAGTCGAAATCGGCCGGCACCGAGCGATCGAAATATTTCCAGTTCACATGCCCGCGGCCGTTTCGCGTCGGCGTGGTTCCGGTATTTTCCCAGATCGGCTGGATGCTGCAGGTCTGAATCTCGTCATTGAGCGGATTTTTCGTCGTCGCGACCTGGAATTCGCGCAGGAAAACATAGGCGCGCTGCGCCGAGATCAGGCCCTCATTGACGAGATTTGCGGTGCGGTCGGAGGCGCGCGTCGCGCCCACCATCCATGCACCCTGAAACAACGTCGCCAGCAGGAGAAACAGCGCAAAGCCCATCAGCGCGACGTCGGTGACGCGGATGTCGCAGATGAAGCGCTGCCACCAGCTGACCGCCGCGGCCTGCGGCTGCGCGGGCGCGCGCCTGCGCATTCCACAACAAGCCATCGAGAGCCTCGCGGGTCATGACCGCGCGCTCGACCACCCCGTCCGGAAGCTGCCCCTGGTAATGGATCGGCAGGCGCGGTGCCGTCCGGGTCGGACCGGCCGGGACATCGCTCCTGCAGATGCCGGCCAGCAGGCCGACGGCGCCCACGATGGCGGCCAGCGCGACCAGCGCCGATAGCAAAAATGCACTGATAGTCTTCATCAGGGATAGGAAACCTGGCGGTGCCGCTCGATCCGTCCAAAGCGCCGCAGGGCCCCCGCGACGCGGCCGAAATTAGAGAGCGCGCTCGCATCCGTCAAACTGGCGGGCTGGAACCCTGCACAGGACCGCCACGACCGTCCCCTCCGGACGCATGGCAGCCGCATTCTCGATATGGATGGCCAACGCGAGCCGGTCCATATTATCGGGGACCTGGCATGCCGGACCCAACGCCTCGCCCAGGGCTATCCACCGTCACAATCGGCGCCCTGTGCGGCATTGCGGCCGCCACGTGCTGGGGCGCCGGTTTCGTGGCGGCCAAGCACGGCATCGCCAAGGGCCTGGCGCCGACCGACCTCGCCTTTCACCGATTCGTCTGGTCCGGGCTGCTGCTGATGCCGCTGGTGGCAAGGGCAGGCCTGGGCGATCTCGGCGGCGTGGGCTGGCCGCGCGGGCTTGTCATTCTGCTGCTGGCGGGGCCGCTGCAGGCGATCACGAGCTATACCGGCTTCACGCTGGCGCCGCTCGGCCATGGCGCCGTCATCCATCCGGCGAGCCGCGGCCCTGGGCGGCACCCTGCTGGCCTATCTCGTGCTGGGCGAGCCGCTGACGCGGACACGGATCGTGGGCGTTGCGGGGATCGTGCTCGGCCTGATCGTGTTTGCGGGCGAGGCCATCACCACGCTCGGAGGCGGCGCGCCTTTGGGCGACGCTGCTGTTTACGGGCGCCGGGCTGATGTGGGCGGTGTTCACGATCTGCCTGCGCAAGTGGCGAATCAGCGGCATCATGGCCGCGCGCATTATCGGCGCCTTGTCGCTGCTGATCTATGCGCCGCTCTACGCATTTCTCATCGGCTTCGACCGCATGATCGCCGCCGGTCTGACCGAAAATCTGATCCAGATCGTCGTGCAGGGCGTCTTTGCAGGACTGCTCGCGATCTATCTGTTCGGCCGCTCGGTGACCGCACTCGGCGCCGGCCGCGCCTCGGTCTTTCCGGCTCTCGTTCCGGCCTTCGCCATCCTGATCGGTTTCATCGCGCTTGGAGAGGTGCCGTCGATCGCGCAACTGGTCGGGCTTGCCATCGTCGGGATCGGATTCAGGTTTGCGCTGAAGAACTGAAATCTCACTGCGCCCGGCAGGTGGTCGCCTTCACCTTCGGCCGCTTCAGCGTCGCTTGCTGCCCCTTGATCCAGAACGATACGCCGCCTTTCGCGTAGCGCGCGCCGGATGCCGCGAGCCGCTGCGGCAACGCCAGCGCCTTTCCGCCAAGCTGCATGCGCATCGTCCGATCGCCGGTGAAGAAAGCTGCCGTCAGCGGCGTGCCGTCGTCGCAGACGTAATTCACGAAAATCTGCGCGTCGGACGGCGTTGCGCGGAGCAGCGTCAACGACAGGACCATCGAGGCAAGTGCAAGACGAATCACCTTCGCGCTCCCTTCGTGCGGCTGTCATCAAAGCATCATCGGCCGGCCGCTACATCCTGCCGATCCGATTCTATCGCAGGAGATTGCATTGACCGCCAGTCCGATGGCAACCGCCGGCGGGCGGCTGAATGACGCTGTCCGGCGAAGCTCGCTGATGTCGCGCGCCGGCCTGCTGGAGCTTGCCTTTGCGAGCCTGTTCAAGGGACTGGTCTATCCGCAGATCTGGGAAGACCCGGACATCGATCTCGAAGCGCTCGCGATCGCGCCGGATCACCATGTGGTCGCGATCGCATCGGGCGGCTGCAACATCCTGTCCTATCTGATCGCCGATCCGGCCCGCATCACCGCGCTCGATCTGTCCAAGGCCCATATCGCGCTGAACCGGCTGAAGCTTGCGGGCGTCCGCCGCCTGCCCGATTACGATTCCTATTACGGCTTCTTCGGCGCCGCCGACCGTCCCGGCAATATCGCGCTCTATGCGCGCCACCTCGCCCCCCATCTCGACGACGAGACGCGCGGCTATTGGGAGACGCGCCGCCGCTTCGGTTTCGGCGAGCCGCGCATCTCCGTCTTCACGCGAAACCTTTATCGCCACGGCCTGCTCGGACGCTTCATCGGTTTCGGACATGCGGTGGCGAAGCTCTATGGCGTCGATCCGCGCGACATGCTGCAGGCGCGCACGCTGCAGGAGCAGCGCGACCTATTTCGACCAGGTGCTGGCGCCGCTATTCGAGAAGCGATTCATTCGCTGGTTCGCCGACCGGCCGATCTCGCTGTATGGGCTCGGCATCCCGCCGGCTCAATATGAGGCGCTGGCGGGCGCCGGACCGGGCGGCATGTCGGCGATCCTGCGTCAGCGGGTCGAGAAGCTCACCTGCTCCTTCAGCCTGAACGACAATTATTTCGCCTGGCAGGCGCTCGGCCGCAGCTACGCCAAGGACGGACGCGGGCCGCTGCCGCCCTATCTGCGCGCGCAGCATTTCGACGCGATCCGCAGACCGCGCCGACCGGGCGCAGGTGCTCAATCGCTCGGTCACCGAATTCCTGCAGGGCGAGCCCGCGGGTTCGGCCGACCGCTATGTGCTGCTCGACGCGCAGGACTGGATGACGGATGCGCAGCTCAACGCATTGTGGCGCGAGATCACCCGCACCGCGCGGCCCGGCGCCCGCGTGATCTTTCGCACCGCGGCGGAGCCGAGCCTGCTGCCCGGCCGGCTCGACGATGCGATCCTCGACCGCTGGCATTACGAGAGCGCGCAATCGCGCGACCTCACCCTTCGCGACCGTTCCGCCATCTATGGCGGCTTCCATCTCTATAGCTTGAAGCTTTAACGCGTTTTCTTCACGCGAACCGGTATCCACTTCGCTTGAAAACGCTATGGAGGGCGCATAGATGAGCGAAGCTGCGATCAATACCGTCCTGATGAACCGCATCTACCGGCGGCAGCATCACGTCTACGATCTGACGCGGAAATTCTATCTGCTCGGACGCGACCGGCTGATCGCGCAGCTCAGGCCCAATGCCGGCGATGCCGTGCTCGAAATCGGCTGCGGCACCGGGCGCAATCTGGTGGTTGCCGCGCGCCGCTATCCGGCCGCGCGCTTCTACGGCATCGATGTCTCGACCGTGATGCTGACGAAGGCGATCGATCCAGCTCGGATGCGCCGGATTGTCCGGGCGCGTGCGGGTCGCGCATGGCGACGCCGCGGCGTTCGAGCCGCAACGGCTGTTCGGCCGCGAGCGCTTCGACCGCATCTTCATTTCCTATTCGATCTCGATGATCCCGGACTGGAATGGAGCGATCGATCAGTGCGCTCGCCCTGCTTGCCCCCGGCGGCGAGTTGCACATTGTCGATTTCGGCGGCCAGTCGGGATTGCCCGGTCTGTTTCGCGTGGTGTTGCGGCGCTGGCTCAAGCTCTTTCACGTGACGCCGCGCGACGGACTGGAACGCTTGCTGTCGGCTTGCGCGAAGCGCCGCGGCGCGATGCTGACAATCGAGCGACCGTATCGCGATTACGCGCAATACGCGGTGCTGCGGATGGCGGGGTGAGCCCTACGCCGCCTTCCGCGTCGCCAGAAACTCGCCCATCCGAGCGAGCGCTTTGAGGATGTTCTCGGTCGAGTTCGCGTAAGACAGCCGCACATAGCCTTCGCCGAGAATGCCGAAATCCGGCCCGCCGATGATCGCGACACCGGCATCCTCGAGCAGCGACGAGGCCAGCGGCTTCGCCTTCCAGCCGGTGCGCTTGATATTGGGGAAGGCATAGAACGCGCCCTTCGGCGTCGTGCAGGACACGCCCGGCAGCCTGTTCAGGCCCTCGACCACCACCTTCCGGCGGCGGTCGAATTCCGCGACCATCTTATAGACCTCGTCCTGCGGTCCGGTCAGCGCGGCGAGCCCGGCATATTGCGCCGAGGCATTGACGCAGGAATGCAGATTGACCGCGAGCTTGCGCGCATAATCGTAGAGCTTGCCGGGCCACACCGCATAGCCGAGCCGCCAGCCGGTCATCGCATAGGTCTTCGACCAGCCATTGAGCAGGATCAGCCGGTCGCGGATCGACGGATAGGACAGCAGGCAGACATGCTGCTCGCCGTCATAGACCATGTGGTCGTAGATCTCGTCCGACATCACCGCGACATCCGGGAAACTTCTCCAGCCCCGCGACCAGCTTGTCGACCTCGCTTTTCGGCGTCACGCCGCCGGTCGGATTGGCGGGCGAGTTGACGATCAGAAGCCGCGTCTGCGGCGTGATCAGCTTCAGCGTCTCCTCGGCGGAGAAGGCAAAGCCATTCTCCTCGCGGATCGGCACCGGCACCGGATTGGCGCCGGTGAATTCGATCATCGAGCGATAGATCGGAAAGCCGGGATCGGGATAGAGAATGTCCGCGCCCGGCTCGCCGAACATCAGGATCGACATGAACATGGTCGGCTTGCCGCCGGGCATGATCATCACCTTGTCGGGCGAGACCTCGACCGCGAAACGCTTGTGCAGATCGGCGGCGACCGCCTCGCGCAACGGCCGGAATGCCGGTCGCCGGCGTATAGCCGTGATGGCCGTCGCGCAGCGCCTTGATCGCGGCCTCGACGATGAAGTCGGGCGTGCGGAAATCCGGCTGGCCGATGCCGAGATTGATGATGTCGCGGCCCTGCGCGATCAGCGCATTGGCGCGCGCCAGCACGGCGAAGGCATTCTCCTCGCCGATGCGGTCGAAGGCCGCGATGGTGCGAAGCATGGCATTCTCCCCTGTTTCAGTTTTTCATGACTCGGCGTCGTGATGCTTGCGGCGACCGTTCGACGATGCGGCCGACCTGCACCTCGGCCATTCGCATGACTTCGAAGATGATGGCGACCGACCAGCCGATCAGCAACAACCCGTTGAGCGCCGTCAGCGGCCCGTACAGGCGGCTCGCCGGCAGCGGCACGGCGTCGCCATAGCCGAGTGCGGAGTAATTCTCGAATGCGAATTCGAACGCGCTGATGCCGGTCTTCGCAGTGATTTCGGCATAATCGTAGAACAGCGCCCAGACCCCGACCTCCGCGCAATGCGCAACGGTAAGCACCACCATCGTCACCATCAGGAGCGCGGTCACGCGCGCAAACACGTGAAGATGATCGGTCCATGCGGCCGTCCGCCGCGTCGTCACGATGATGAGGCCCGTCATCACCGCATGGATGCCGAAATTGACGAAACTCACGGCGCTGCCGGCCATCAATTGCTGAAACATCAACCTGGTACACTCCCAGCTGCCGCTTTCGCCGCGATCATGCGCTGGAAAAGCGACCGCGTCAATCGCACGGGTTGCGGGAAGCCGCCCCGGCATGCCACAAGGACGCATCATGACGGTCTGGCTCGAAATCGCCATCGTCGTCGGGCTGACATTGCTCAACGGCTTCTTCGCAATGGCGGAGCTGGCGATTGCCTCGTCCCGGCGCATCCGCCTGCAGCAGATGGCGGAGGCGGGCTCCCGCGGCGCCGCGCGCGCGCTGACGCTTGCCGAGAATCCCGGCCGCTTCCTGTCCGCGGTCCAGGTCGGCATCACGCTGATCGGCATCATGTCCGGCGCCTATGGCGGCGCGACGCTCGGCGCGCGGCTCGGCGAGGTGCTGAACGAATATCCGATCTTCGCGCCGCGCGGCGGCGAGATCGCCTTCATCCTCGTGGTCATCGCCATCACCGCGCTTGTCGGTCGTGGTCGGCGAACTCGTGCCGAAGCGGATCGCCTTGCTGCAGCCGGAGACGAATCGCCGCGATCGGTGTCGGGCCCGGTGCAGATCCTCGTGCTGATCGCGCGTCCGCTGGTCTGGTTTCTGGAAACCTCGACCGCGTTGCTGCTCAAGCTGCTGCGCATCCCGGAAAAGCGCACCGACTCGGTGACCGAGGAAGAGGTCAAGATCGCGATCGCCGAAGGCACCGAAGCCGGCGTGATCGACGAGGTCGAGGAGGAGATGATCCACGGCGTGCTGCGGCTCGCCGATTCGTCGGTCGCCTCGATCATGATCCCGCGGCCGGACGTCTACTGGATCGATCTGTCGGACGACAGGACGGTGATCGATCGCGAGATCGCCGATTGCCCCTATTCGCGCATCGTGGTGGCGCGCGACGGCGATCTCGGAAAGCCGCTCGGCGTCGTGCAGAAGAAGGATCTGGTCGGCGATCTGATTTCCGGCAGCGGCATCCGGGTCGAGGAACGGCTGATCGAACCGGCATTCGTGCCGGAGACCATGCCGGTGCTGCGGCTGCTCGAGACCTTCAAGGTCGAACCCGGTGCATCTCGCCTTCGTGGTCGATGAGTATGGCGACTTCCTCGGCGTCGTGACGCTGAACGACGTGCTGGAAGGCATCGCCGGCGATCTCGGCGACGAGCATGAGCAGCATTCGGAGAATATCATCCGGCGGCCCGATGGGTCGTGGCTGGTGGACGGGCGCGCCTCGGTCGGCGAGCTTGGCGAGAAGCTGAAGCTCGAGGATGTCGTCGGCGAATTCCACACCGCGGCCGGCTTTGCGCTCGATCGCCTCGCTCATATCCCGGTCGAATGCGAGACCTTCGAAATTCCCGGCTGGCGGATCGAAGTGCTGGATATGGACGGCAAGCGCATCGACAAGCTGCTGTTCATGCCGATGCCGCAAACCGCCGATGGTTAAGAGCCGCGCGGCACAACCCTGATTGTGCGGCGCCGAAATAAGGCCTTTTGCGCCGATAGCGTTTGACTTTTCCGGGCTTTGCCCGATGCTCCCCGCCAAGAAATAGGCCGCGCAAGATGGCCCGAGGGGACGAAGGATGAGCTTCCGCAAATTTCTGCGGTCGATTGCGGTTGCAACATCGCTGATCGCAACCGGAAGTGTTTCGCTTGCGCAGACTCCGCTTGAATCGCAGATCGACGGGTCGAATGCGCCGGTCCACAACAAGGGTCCGGAGCCGCATCCATCTGCGCATCGCGTCGGGTCAGAAGCCGACCGCCACCTACATCTATTTGCTGCAGAGCTTCTTCGTTCCGGAACTGGTCAAGCGCGTGTCGGAGCGCACGCCCCACAAGCTCGTGATCGAGGAAGGCTATGGCGGCAGCATCGTGCGCGCGGCCGAAACGCTGGAGCATGTGGAATCCGGCGACATCGATATCGGCGCCTATTGCTTCTGTCACGAGCCGGCGAATCTGCCGCTGCATTCCTTCCAGGTGATGCTGCCTTTCGGCTCCATGAGTCCGACCGCGAGCGTGAAGATCGCGCGCGAAGTATACGAGAACGTCCCGTTCATGACGCAGGTATTCGAGGACAAATACGCGCAGAAGCTGATCGCGCTCTCCGCGGATAGCGGCTACAACCTCGCGACTTCCTTCGATTGGGAAAAGGTCAGCGATCTGAACGGACGCCGGATCGCGGGCGCCGGTCTCAATCTGAAATGGGTCGAGAATGCCGGCGCCATCCCCGTGCAGTCGTCCCTGCCCGAAGCCTTCAAGGCGATGCAGACCGGATTCTACGACGGCTGGATCATGTTCCCGGTCGGCTGGATCAATTACCGGCTCTACGAAGTCGGAAAATATTATACCGAGGTCGGTTTCGGTTCGATCACCTGGCACGGCGTGACCATCAACAAGGCGCGCTTCGACGCGCTGCCGAAGGAAGTGCAGGACATCCTCCTGGAAGTCGGCCGCGAATATGAGGCGATGACCGGCAGCGTGAACGAGGTGAATTATCCAAAACAGATCGACGAACTGAAAGCCAAGGGCATGAAGGTCCGCAAATTGCCGGACTCGGTGCGGGCGGAATGGGCGAAGTCGCTGGCGGACTGGCCGCGCGAAAAGGCGAAGGAACTCGACGCCGAAGGCCTGCCGGCGACGCAGGTGCTGGAAGCGACCATCGCCGCGGCCGAAAAGGCCGGCCATCGATGGCCGGTGCGCTACATCGTGAAGTGAGCGGCCACGCGCCGCCATCCGGTAATTTCAGCGATGCAGCCAGGGGTGGCCCGCCTGCGCCAAACGCAATGCACCGGGTGGACTTGCGGGCTAACAATACGCACGCTCCGATCTTCCGCACGAACGGATTCCCGATGCCCTCCATCACCGACAAGCGCCGCACCTTTCGCACCCTGCATGAAGCGGGCTGCTTCGTGATCCCCAATCCCTGGGATGTCGGCTCCACGCGCTATCTGCAGCATCTCGGCTTCAAGGCGCTGGCGACCACCAGTCTCGGCTACGCCTATTCGGCCGGCTACGCCGATGGCGAGGTGCCGCGCGGGCTGATGCTCGACCATATCGCCGAACTGGTGGAAGCGAGCGATCTGCCGGTCAATGCCGATTTCGAAGGCGGCTACGCCCACGATCCCGAGGGCGTCGCCGAGAGCGTTACGATGTGCGTCTCGACCGGCGTCGCCGGATTGTCGATCGAGGATGCCACCGGCGACAAGGAGCGGCCGCTCTATCCGTTCGAGCAGGCGCTGGCGCGCATCAAGGCGGCACGCGCCGCCATCGACGAGACCGGCGAAGATGTGATGCTGACCGCGCGCACCGAAGGCTTCATCCGCGGCCGCCCCGACATGGACGAAACCGTGAAGCGCCTGAAGGCCTTCGCGGAGGCCGGCGCCGATTGCCTCTATGCGCCCGGCATCAAGACCAAGGAAGAGATCAAGGCGGTGGTCGACGCGGTGGCGCCGAAGCCGGTCAATGTGCTGATCGGCTGGCCGAGCATCATGAGCGTGCAGGACGTCGCCGCGCTCGGCGTGCGCCGCATCAGCGTCGGCGGATCGCTCGCTCGCGCCGCCTGGGGCGGCTTCATGCGCGCCGCGCGCCAGATCGCCGACGGCGGCAGCTTCGGCGGCTTTGCCGATGCCGCGCCCGCCGCCGATCTCAACGCCTTCTTCCGCGAGGACCGCAAGAAGCGGCCGAGTCCGAGTGACCGATCTTGCTGACTTTCAAGCCTCGCGCCGCGGCCGGGCGATGTGAAGCTCGCAAGGCCGTTATGGCAGCGTCGAAAAGCTCGATCCGTGCCGGCATGGCGCCGATCTGTGGGCGGCGTTCAAGGGTCATCCCGGCGATCTGGGATTACATGCCCTCTGGCCCGTTCGAGAACGACAAGCGCGTTCGACGAATGGCTGAAGGACCGCGCCGCACTGGACGATCCTTATGTCTACGCGATCCTCGACAAGAACGGCCGCGCGCTCGGGCTGGCGGCGCTGATGCGGATCACGCCCGACATGGGCGTGATCGAGGTCGGCAACATCGCCTATTCGCCCGCACTCCAGCGCACGCCGCTCGGCACCGAGGCGCAATATCTGCTCGCGGCCTATGCCTTCGACACGCTGCATTACCGGCGCTATGAATGGAAATGCAACGCGCTCAACGCGGCGTCGCGCCGCGCCGCGGAACGCTACGGCTTCACCTTCGAGGGAATTTTTCGTCAGCACATGGTGGTGAAGGGAAAAAATCGCGACACCGCCTGGTTCTCGATCACCGACGGCGAATGGCCGGCGCGCAAGGCCGCGTTCGAGCGCTGGCTTTCGACCCGACGAATTTCGATGCACAGGGCCGGCAGAAAACGCGGCTCGATCGCGCAAGCGTCGCAGGGCAGGCAGTCGAATGGCAGGGCGTCTGAAGGGCAAGGTCGCGGTGGTCACCGCCGCGGGTCAGGGCATCGGCCGCGCCATCGCGGAGGCCTTCGTCGCCGAAGGCGCGCAGGTGATCGCGACCGACCTCGATCCGTCCAAGCTGAAAGGCATCGCGCGCGCGCAGAAACTGCCGCTCGATGTGCGTTCGACGGAAGCGGTCGACGCGCTGGCGCACGTGATGGCGAAGGAATTCGGCGGCGCCGACATTCTGGTCAATTGCGCCGGCTTCGTGCATCACGGCAGCGTGCTGGAATGCTCGGAAGCGGACTGGGACTTTTCCTTCGACCTGAACGTGAAGTCGATGCATCGCACGATCCGCGCCTTCCTGCCGTTCATGCTGAAGAAGAAAGCGCGGCTCGATCGTCAATATCTCGTCGGCGGCTTCCTCGATCACCGGATTGCCGAACCGCTATGTCTATGGCGCCACCAAGGCGGCGGTGATCGGACTGACCAAGGCGGTGGCCGCCGATTTCATCCGGCAGGGCATCCGCTGCAACGCGATCTGCCCGGGCACGATCGAATTGCCCTCGCTCGACGGGCGGATCGATGCGCTGGCGAAAGCGACCGGCCGCATCGCGCAAGCGACACCCTGAAAGGCTTTGTCGACCGTCAGCCGATGGGCCGGCTCGGCACCGCGCACGGAAGTCGCGGCGCTTGCGGTATTTCTGGCGTCCGATGAATTCGAGCTACATCACCGGCCAGCCGCATCTGGTGGATGGCGGGCTCGCGTTGTAGTCTGCGCGCGGACCGGACGGAGCATGGACGATGCGGATTGTGGCGATTGCTTTCCTGCTGTTGCTGGGCTTGAACGCGGCCGAGGCCGCCAACTGCAAGCGCAACGGCAATGTCGTGACCTGCGACGACGGCCGCACCGGCGTCTTTACCGGCGACGCCATCGTGTGGCCGGACGGCACCAAATCCTCGAGCGCGAGACATCCGAGCGTGACCATCGGACACAAGGATTCGGTGCGGGTCGGGCCGGGCGTGTTCGTCGGCTCGCCCTCCGGCAGAGGTTCGGTGCCGCTCGACGATCCGAACTCGCCGCACAAGCGCGATTGCGCGATGCTCGACGGCGTGAATTACTGTTTCTAGAGCGTTTTCGAGCCGAAGCTGGTGCACCGGTTCGCGTTAAGAAAACGCTGTCACAGACAAGAAGATTACAACATGCACGTCCTCATCACCGGCGCGGCCGGAATGATCGGCCGCAAGCTGCTCGACCGGCTTGCCCGCGATTCCGGATCTGAATGGCAAGCCGATCGACAAGCTCACGCTGACCGACATCGTGCCGCCGGAAGCGCCGAAGGGTCTGACAACGAATGTCGTGCTGAAGACCGCCGATCTCGCCGACGCCGGGCGTCGCCGAAGAACTGGTGAAGGACCGGCCGGACGTGATCTTTCACCTCGCCGCCATCCCGTCCGGCGGATCGGAAACCGATTTCGAGGCCGGCTATCGCGCCAATCTCGACGGCACCCGCAATCTGCTGGAGGCGATCCGCAAGACCGGCGACGGCTACAAGCCGAAGGTGATCTACGCTTCCTCGATCGCGGTCTATGGCGCGCCGTTCCCGCCTTCGATCCCGGACGACTTCGTCCTCACGCCGCTGACCAGCTACGGCGCCCACAAGGTGATCTGCGAAACCCTGCTCGCCGATTACAACCGGCGCGGTTTCCTCGAAGGCGTCGGCGTCCGGCTCTGCGGCATCACGGTGCGGCCGGGCAAGCCGAACCTGGCGGCATCCGGCTTCTATTCCGGCATCATCCGCGAACCGCTGGCGGGCCTCGAGGCCACGCTGCCGGTATCGGAAGACGTGACCAACACGCATGCCTCGCCCCGCGCCGCCGCGGGCTTCCTGGTGCATGCGGCATCGCTTGACGCCGGAACAACTCGGCCATCGCATCAACATGACCATGCCGGGCGTCTGCTGCACGGTCGGTGAGCAGCTTGCGGCGCTGCGGCGGGTGGCGGGTGACCGCGTCGCCGCGCGCGTGAAGCGCAAGCCCGACCCATTCATCATGAAGATCGTCGAAGGCTGGCCGAGCCGGTTCGATTGCACCCGCGCCCGCGAGCTCGGATTTAAGGCGGAATCCTCGTTCGACGAGATCATCCGCGTGCATATCGAGGACGATCTGGGCGGCACTTTCGTGAATTAGCCATGCGCAACGCGAACTTGCATCGCCGGTCCGATCGCATACATTGCGGCCACGATCCCCTCCCCGAGGCCCTCATGAGTTACGTCGATGCCGCCCTTGCGCCGATGCGCAAGACCGGACAGATCAAGCTGCACAAGGCGGAAGCCTTTGCCGGCATGCGCAAGGCCGGGCAACTGGTCGCGCAATGCCTGGACATGCTGGTTCCCGAAGTGCGGCCCGGCGTGCCGACCGAAAAGATCGATCGCCTGGTCCATGACTTCGCGATGGACCACGGCGCGCTGCCGGCGACGCTGATGTATCGCGGCTATCGCAAGTCGACCTGCACCTCGATCAACCACGTCGTGTGCCACGGCATTCCGAGCGACAAGCCGATGAAGGAAGGCGACATCGTCAATATCGACGTGACGCTGATCCTCGACGGCTGGCACGGCGATTCAAGCCGCATGTATGCGGTCGGCGAAATCCCGCGGCGCGCCGAGCGGCTGATCGAGGTCACCTATGAGGCGATGATGCGCGGCATCGCCGCGATCAAGCCGGGCGGCACCACCGGCGATATCGGCGCCGCGATCCAGTCCTTCGTCGAAGCGCAGCACATGAGCGTGGTGCGCGACTTCTGCGGCCACGGTCTCGGCCGCCTGTTCCACGACGAGCCGAATATCGTGCATGTCGGACGCCCCGGCGAAGGCACGGTGCTGCGGCCGGGCATGTTCTTCACGGTCGAGCCGATGATCAATCTCGGCCGTCCGCATGTGAAGGTGCTGTCGGACGGCTGGACCGCGGTGACGCGCGACCGCTCGCTGTCGGCGCAGTTCGAGCACACGGTCGCCGTCACCGACAAGGGCGCGGAGATTTTCACGCTGTCGCCCAAGGGGCTCGACAAGCCGCCTTACAACACCGGCGTCGTGATCGCCTCAGTCGCCATTCCGAAACGCGATCTGAGTCCGCGTATTCCCGGGACGACGATTGTCGGCGACTACTTAGTTCACCGCCTTGTAGAGCCGCTCGTCATAGAGGCTGCCGCTTTTCGGCAGCAACGCCTCGCGGAATTCCTTGGTCTCCGCCGCAGCGGTGTGGCGCTTCCACACATCCGGGCTGTTCCACACCGCGACGATGGTCATGTGGTTCGGCCGGCTCGCCTGCGTGAACACGTCGAAGCGCGCATTGCCATCCATCCGGCGGCCCGCCACCGCAAGCGTCTGCAGCATCTCCTCGCCCTGCTGACGGAATGTCGGCACGAAGTCGACATGCGTCACGGCGTAGATCGCGCCGCCGCCGGCCTTGTTGTCCTGGCCGGTGGCAAGATCCTTGTGCGGGCGCTCGTCATAGGGCGCGGTTTCGATCGCCTTGAGCGCGTCGCGCGCGGTCTTCACATGCGGCTGCGTCAGATGGCCTTCGCGCGCGGCATTGTCCTTCCAGGTCTCGATCAGCGCGAAATGATTGGGGTGGGTGGTGCGCTGGAGCAGAGGCAAAGAGACGAATCCGGCGTCCTTGGCGCTCGCAGCCTTCAACGCCTTCAGTGCGGCAAGCGCCTTGGCTTCGCTGCCGGGCGCGACCTCGATATAGGAGATCACCGAATTGCCGACCGGCACCTGCGAGCCCGGCGGCGGCGCCGGCGGCGTTTGCGCGAGGGCCTGTGGCGCACAGGCCCGCGATCAGCACGAACGCAAGAGAAATCTCGCGAAGAAGCATCATGGCGTCTCCCTGATTGTGCGTCTTGTTGTTATCCGGACGAAGCCTAGACCATTTTCGACGTCGGCGGAACGCCGACGATTCACGACGCTCCGCCATTTCGCCCATTGCAAATGGGCGCAATCGCGTCATGCTTGTGTTCGAGGTAGGCGTATGACGCGGGCAGCAAAGAGCGGCGGCGAAGACGACAAGGCCGGGCTGGAAGAGGCGACGCCGCATTATCACGGACATCGCGAGCGGCTGCGCGCGCGCTTTCGCGAGGCCGGGCCCGATTCCGTCGCCGATTACGAGCTCCTGGAACTGGTGTTGTTCCGGGCGATACCGCAGCGCGACGTCAAACCTCTGGCCAAAGCTCTGATCGAGACCTTCGGCTCCTTCGCCGAGGCGATATCGGCGCCGGAGACCCGCCTGCGGGAGATCAAGGGGCTGGGCGACGCCGCCATCACCGAGATCAAGATCGTGCAGGCGGCGGCGAGCCGGCTCGCCCGGGGACAGGTGAAGGCGCGCAAGGTGCTGGCGTCATGGTCGTCGGTGCTCGATTATTGCCGCACCGAGATGGCCTTCGCCGAAAAGGAGCAATTCCGCATCCTGTTCCTCGACAAGCGCAACCAGCTGATCGTCGACGAATTGCAGCAGACCGGCACGGTCGACCACACGCCGGTCTATCCGCGCGAGGTGGTCAAGCGGGCGCTGGAACTGTCGGCGACCGCGGTGATCCTCGTCCACAATCATCCGTCCGGCGACCCGACCCCCTCGCGCGCCGACATCCAGATGACGCAACGATCCAGGAAATCGCCAAGCCGCTCGGAATTGCCGTGCACGACCACATCATCGTCGGCAAGGACGGGCATGCGAGCCTGAAGGGACTGAAGCTGATCTAGACGAACGAAACCCCGGCCAAGTCGCGGATGATCCATGATCGCAGCGCAAAATCCGCTTCGAAATTATTGAAACCAATTGAAAATCATCTTTTCGGAAGATTTGAGCGTTGCTGCGCTGCGCAATCGGCTCATCATAAAATTGACACTCAACGCTGGTTAATCCTGCGGGCGTCGACGCTCCTGCGAGCGCAACGTCGGCCGTCAGAACACTAAATTAGAAAAGACTAAGGGAGGATGCGATGCCCGCGAGCCCGTCCGCGAATCTTTCCACCTTCGGCAAGTTGCCCTGCGCCCAATGCGGAGCCAGCCTGACTGCACCCGCCTGGTCGGAATATCTGAGCGCTGCTCAGGCCCGCCATCTCTGGAGCTGCGACGATTGCGGTTACGAGTTTGAAACCCTGGTCGTCTTCGCGACGGACAACAAGCCGACATCGCTCACTCCGCTGGCGGCGTGAGCGCCGGCCGTGCTGTAACGACGCCGACTCTCGAATTGCCGACGGGGCGCCGCATCGCGGCGCCCCGCCAGTCACCTTCAGCATCAGCCGCGCTTGACGATGACGGCTTCGAGATACTCGCTCGGCACCACCAGCGTGCCGTCCTCGGCGATGTTGAACTCGGCCATCAGCGCCAGCAGATCGGCCTCCAGCGATTTCTGGGCCTTCGGATCGATCGCGGCAAAGGCCTTCAGCACCGGGCCGTAATAGGTGCGGAAGATTTCGAGCCAATGCGCGGGCGAGCGATAGCGGAACACGAAGGTCCGGCTCTGCGCGGTGACCTGCGCATTCGCGCCGAACAAGGCGTCGAGATGGGCCTTGCTGCCCCACAAGGCGGGCGACTTCACGCCCGGCGCCGGCGGCACGTATTTGCCGATGGTCTTGAACAGCCGGCCGATGAAGCTCTCCGGCGTCCAGTTCGCGAGCCCGATCTTGCCGCCCGGCTTGCAGACGCGCAGCATTTCCTGCGCGGCCTTCTCCTGATTGGGCGTGAACATCACGCCGAAGGTCGACAGCACGACATCGAAGCTGTCTTTCGGGAAGGGCAGGTTCTCGGCATCCGCTTCCTGGAAAGCCACCGTCAGGCGGTCGGCGGCGGCGCGCTCGCGCCCGCGCTCCAGCAATTCTCCGACATAGTCGGTCGATACCACATCGGCAAAGCGGCGCGCGGCGGCGAGCGTCGCATTGCCGTTGCCGGCCGCGACGTCGAGCACGCGCTGGCCGCTGCGCAGATCCACCGCCTCGCACAGCATTTCGCCGACGATCTGCAAGGTGGTGCCGACGACGGCATAGTCGCCCGAGGCCCAGGCGGCCTGCTGGCGCTGCTTGACGGCGGAAAGGTCCGGTGTGGTGACCGCGACAGGCGCGGCGGAACGCACGGCTTGGTTCATGGTCGTCTCCCTGGTTGTTGAGCGCCGCGCGGCGACGCAGTATGGAAAGCGCCGGCCGGGCTGCATTACGCGGCCACGTTGATTGCGATCGTCGCTGCCCATTACCTTCGCGCCGGACCTGAAATCCGGCGCTTCGATGCGCGTTTGAATATTGCCGGGGCCGAGTTGTCTCAATGACCGGAACGCCGCCATCCTTTGCAGGGACGCCGAAAGGGTCAGCCGTCGATCACGACGTGTTGACCGAAATGCTGCGCGCCGTGCGCCTGAACGGTTCGGTATTCCTGAATGCGTGCTTCTCCGAGCCGTTCGGCATCCTGAGTCCGAAGCGGTATGATGAAGCGGCACCGCTCGCCGCATCTGCGCCACATCAGCATCTTTCATCTGATCGCCGAGGGCGATTGCACCGTCGAGCTGAAGAGCGGCGAAAGCCGCACGGTATCGGCGGGCGACATCCTGCTGCTGCCGTTCGCCGACGCGCACAGATTGTCGAACGGCGACGCTCGGAAACCGGCTTCGCACCCGACCTCGTGCGGCCGGGTCCGCTGAAGGGCATGTGGGGCATCAATTACGGTGGCGGCGGCCGACAGACGCGCATGGTGTGCGGCTTTATCGAGTTCGTCGGAATTCCTGTTCGCGCCGGTGTTTCATACGCTGCCGCGAATCCTGGTCGATCGCACCGGCGACGACGAAGTCGGCGCGCTGCTGACCTCCACCGTCAGACAGATTCTGCAATTCACCGACAAGGCGGCCGCCGGCAGCGAATTGATGCTCGGCCGGCTGATGGAACTGCTCTTCGTCGAGGTATTGCGTCGCTATGCGGCGCAATTGCCGCAAGGCTCGCAAGGGCTGTTTGCCGCTCTCAACGATCCGGTCGTCAGCCGCGCGCTGCAATTCGTGCATGCCGATCCGGCGCGCCGCTGGACGGTCGAGGACCTCGCGCGCGAAGCGGCCTGTTCCCGCACCGTGCTGGCCGAACGCTTCAATGCCGTCATGGGGCAGGCGCCGATCGAGTATGTCACGAGCTGGCGCATGCAGATCGCCGTCGGATCGCATTCGCAATACCGGCGAAAGCCTGGCCGGGATCGCAGCCGATGTCGGCTATGAATCGGAGGCCGCCTTCAATCGCGCCTTCAAGCGCGTGACCGGCATCACGCCCGGCCGCTGGCGCAACGAGCCGAAGCGGCATCCTTTGAGCCGAAATCTGACCTGTCTTGCGCGTCCGCCAATTTGATCAAGATCAGGGCGCACAGGCTGCGCTTTCGTCCAATTTGCGCCGATGAGCGCTGACCTGATCAGCCGGTACGGCGTACCGGTGCCACGCTATACGAGCTATCCGACCGCCAATCATTTCAGCGCGGCGGTCGGATCGGGAACCTATCGCGCGCTGGCTTCAGTCGCTGGCGCCCGGCTCGCGGCTTTCGCTCTACGTGCATATCCCCTATTGCCGCGAACTCTGCCATTATTGCGGCTGCAACACCAAGGCGACCCGGCAATACCGGCCGGTTGCGGAATTATCTCGACCTCGCTGGAGCAAGAGATCGACATTGTCGGCGGACTGGTTCCGCAGCCCGCACGCGGTGACGCCATATGCACTTCGGCGGCGGTTCTCCGAACGTCCTCGATGCACCCGACATAACCCGGCTCGGAATCGCGTTGCGAGAGTGCTTCGATGTTTCGAAGAAACGCCGAATTCGCGGTCGAGATCGATGCGCGCGAATTGCGCGACGGCCAGGTGGAGGCATTCGCGAAAGTGGGCGTCAACCGCGTCTCGCTCGGCGTACAGGATTTCAACGAGATCGTGCAGCGCGCGATCGGGCGCATGCAATCCTATGAGGCGACCCGGCAGGCGGTCGAGCGCTTCCGCACGGTCGGTATCGACTCCATCAATATCGATCTGGTCTACGGGCTGCCGCACCAGACCGAGGACAGCGTCGCGCGAACCATCGAACAGGTGCTGACGCTCGATCCCGACCGCGTCACGATTTTCGGCTACGCCCATCTGCCGTCGACAGCTGAAGCATCAGCGCCTGATCGATGAGGCCGCCCTGCCCGGGCTGCTGCAGCGTTTCCAGCAATCGCAGCGCGTCGCCGACAATGCTGGCTGACGGCAGGCTATCGGCAGATCGGGCTCGATCATTTTGCGCGAACAAGCGACAGCCTGTCGCAGAAGCCGCTGGCGCGCAATTTCCAAGGCTACACGACCGATGCCGCAGACGCGCTGATCGGGCTCGGCGCGTCCGCGATTTCGCGGCTGCCGCAAGGCTTCGCCCAGAACGAGGTCGCGGTGGATTCTTATGCGCGGCGGCTGATGCGCGATGGGCTCGCGACCGCGCGGGGCTGGAGTTTGACGCGAGACGACCGCGTCCGCGCTCATGTCATCGAACGCCTGATGTGCGACTTTTCGTTTTCCGCCGACGAACTGACACACAGATACGGCGATGAGGCCCTGGAAATCGTGCAGGAAGCGCAGGCGATCGCAACCGCGGACGCCGATGGCCTGATCCGAAAGACCGACGACGGATTCGAATTGACCGCTCGCGGCCGGCCCTTCGTGCGCAGCGTGTGCGCGCAATTCGACGCCTATCTGCCGCGCGCCGTCGAGCAACGCCGCCACGCACTGGGCGTATGATTTCGGCGCGCGCGGATCGCGCTATTTCTTCTGCAGCACGATCGGATCGGCGCCTTCCGGCACGCGCCACCAGCGCTGCGGCTCGCGTTCCTCGAACCGCCAGGTCTGGCCGTTGGGCGAGGCCAGCACGAGTTCGCCGCGGTCCATGCGCCAGACATTCGGATTGAGCCGCGTCAGGGTCGGATCGCAGGGCGCGCGGATCGTCAGCCGGAATTCGTCGAAGCCCTTGGTCGCGGTCTTGGTCAGATTCAGCGAGCAGACCGGCTTCTCCGATCGCACCATCGCCCATTCGCCGGCCATCTCGTCGGCCGAACGCTTGGTGCCGAAGGCGGCGGCGGATTCCGCGGTCTGCAGGAAATAGAGGCCCTCGCCCTTGCGCTCGCCCTCATACATGCCGATCTCGACCTCGCTGAATTCGAACACCGTGCGGCCGCGTCCGTCGATCAGGCGCAGCGCGTCGTTGGTGAGGATCCAGGCCTCGACCTCCTTCAACGGCGGGATCGAATCGCCGCAGGCGGCATCGAACTCGAGCTTGAAGCCGCCCCTGGCCGGCTCCGGCTTGAAGGTGAGATTGCAGAGCTGGTCGCGCTCGGAATTGGACATTTCCCAGGTGCCGGAAATGGTCTTCTGCTCGGGCTTGCGGTTCGGCCGGGGCCTGCGCGGCGCCTGCGCCAAGGCCGGCCAGGACAACATGGCGAGCGCGAAAATCAGAAATCGCATGCAATCGTTCCGGTTCGAACTCGATCGCGATTCGCAGATGGTCCGAAGTCACTTTCGGCATCATGCTCTACCACGACATCACGCCGACTTCCTGGCGGCCACCGGCGTTTCGGGAACCGGGGTTAGCGGAAGCTTGCCGGAAAACCAGGCTTTCAGATTGTCCACCACGAGCTGATCCATCGCCTTGCGGGTCGCAGCCGAAGCCGAGCCGAGATGCGGGAACAGCACGATGTGGTCCATCTCGATCAATTCCTGCGGCACATGCGGCTCGTTGACGAACACATCGAGGCCGGCCGACATGATGGTGCGATCCTTCAGCGCCTTGATCAGCGCCTGTTCGTCGACCACCGAGCCGCGCGCCATGTTGATCAGGACGCCGTTCGGACCGAGCGCCTTCAGCACCTCGGCATCGATCAGGTTCTTGGTGGCGGCGCCGCCCGGCACGATCACCATCAGCGTGTCGACATCGCGCGCCATGTCGATCAGCTTCGGATAATACTTGTAGGCGACGCCTGGTTGCGGATTGCGCGAGTGATAGACCACCGGCACGCCGAACGCTTCGAGCCGTCGCGCGATCGCCTTGCCGATGCGTCCCATGCCGACGATGCCGACGGTGCGGTCGCGCAGCGTCGCCGGCGTCAGCGGATAGCCGCCCTGCAGCCATTTGCCGGCGCGCAGATATCGCTCGGCCTGCGGAAATTCGCGCACGGTACAGAGCAGCAGGCCGAGCGCGGTATCGGCGACCTCCTCGTTCAGCACGTCCGGCGTGTTGGTCACGACGATGCCGTGCTCGCCGGCCCATTTCGCGTCGACATGATCGTAGCCGACGCCGAAGCTCGACACGATTTCGAGCTTCGGAAAGCGCGACATGAAGGCGCCGTCGATCTTGTTGGAGGTATACGCAATGGCGATACCACGAATGCGCGGCGCGACCTCCTTCAGGAAGGCATCCTGATCCTTGGCCTCGATCAGCTTGTGAACGACGCAGGAGGGCTCCAGCCCTCCCACAATCACGGGCTTTGCGGCCCCGATCAGCAGAATTTCGGCCTTTTCTGCGGCCATCGCGCTCTCTCCTTCCCGCGCGGGATACTGGACAGGCGGCCGGTTTGGCCGCATGGGAGTGTCACTCATAGCCCGATTGCCCAAGGAGCGGCTAGTTCGCAAATGCGTCCCGCCCAGCGAAAACGCGCCCGCCGACCCTATGAAAATCCACACCGTGCAGGCGATCCGCAAGATCGTCTTCTACGTCGTGGTCGTCGCCGGCGTGTTCGTCGTCGCGGTCACCTCGTCGATCACTCCGTCCGGAACGACCGCCCATGAATTGATCGAGTGGATCGGCATCGTGCTGATCGTCGTCTGCATCCTCGGGCGGACCTGGTCCTCGCTCTATATCGGCGGCCGCAAGATCGAGGAATTCGTGCAGACCGGGCCGTATTCGATCATGCGCAACCCGCTCTATTTCTTCTCCTGCCTCGGCGCGGTCGGCGTCGGCATGCAGGTCGGCACCGTCGTGCTTGGCCTGGTCTGCGGGCTGCTCGCCTATGTCGTCTTCTATCTCGTGATCCTGAGAGAGGAAGAACTGCTGACCGAGCGCTACGGCGCAACCTATCGAAGCCTATCTCGCGCGGGTGCCGCGCTTCTTTCCCAATCCGTCGCTGTGGCGCGACGACGAGACGCTGACGATCCGGCCGCCGCGGGTGCTGATGACCTTCGCCGACGCGCTGGTGTTCCTGCTGGCGGTGCCGGCGGCGGAATTCTTCGAATATCTGCAGGATACCGGCGTGATCCCGGTATTGCTGCGGCTGCCGTAACGCGGCTCAGTTGCGCGCGACGATCGCGGCCGCGGCGCCGGCCATCGCAAGACCGGCGGTGCGGTTGACCGCCTGAACCGCGCGCGGCGAGGTGAACATGCGGCGCGCCTGCGAGGCGAGCAGCACGTAGCCCGCCAGCACGACGCTCACCACCAGCGCCACGATCGCGGCAAGCTCGGCCATGTCCACGAAGGTGAGCTGCGTGAGGTCGATCAGCGTCGGCATCAGCGCCAGATAGAACAGCATGATCTTCGGATTGCCCATCGACAGCAGCAAAGCCGCGCCGAACAGTTGCATTCCCTCGTCCGCGAACCGGCTCCGCCGCCACCGGCGCACCGGAATCGGTCCAGAGCCTGAAGGCGAGGAACAGCAGATAGGCCGCCCCGCAATATTTCACGATCTGGAAGACCGGCTGAAACAGCGACGCGAGCGCGGCCAGACCGAACATCGCGCAGGACAGCCAGATCAGGTCGCCCAGCACCAGGCCTGCGCAGAAGGCGGCAATCCCGTCGGTACCGCGCGCCATGATGCGGGCGACCAGCGCCGCGATCGCCGGGCCCGGCGAGATCACCGCGACCAGCAGCACCATCGCGAAGGTGAGAAATGCGAACTGGCCCATCGCATCACACCAGCATGGTGACCGGCTGTTCGAGATAGCCTTTCAGCGCCGCCAGCAATTGCGCGCCGAGCGCGCCGTCGATGACGCGGTGATCGCAGGACAGCGTCACGGTCATCTGGCTTTCGAAGCGCACGCCGCCATCTTCGCGTCTCGACCGGGCGGCGCTGCGTGGCGCCGACCGCGAGGATGGTCGATTGCGGCGGGTTGATGATGGCCGAGAAGTCGCGCACGCCATACATGCCGAGATTGGAGATGGCGCTGACGCCGCCCTGATATTCCTCGGGCTTGAGTTTCTTGTCGCGCGCGCGTTCGGCCAGCGATCGCATCTCGTTCGAGATCGCGCTCAGCGATTTCTCGTCCGCCGCGCGGATCACCGGCGTGATCAGGCCGCCTTCGAGCGCGACCGCAACGCCGATATCGGCGCGCTGGAAGCGCAGGATGCGATCCTGCGCGAAGATCGCATTCGCCGCCGGCACCCGCTTCAGCGCCAGCGCCAGCGCCTTGATGACGAAGTCGTTGACCGAAATCTTGTAGGCCGGCTCGCCATCCTGTTTCGGCGCGGCGGCGTTGGCCTCGGCGCGCACCTTCAACAAGCGCGTCCATGCCGATATCGGCGGTCAGATAGAAATGCGGAATGGTCTGCTTGGCCTGCGTCAGCCGCGCGGCGATGGTCTTGCGCATGCCGTCGAGCGGAACTTCCTCGGACGGCACGTCGCGATAGAGCGCGCAGGATGTCGGAGGCGGAAGGACCGGCCGCCGGCGCCGATGCGGGCGCCGGGTGATGCGGGATTCGACGTCGCGCGCGACGATGCGGCCATGCGGGCCGGAACCGCTGATGCGCGACAGATCGATGCCGTTCTCGCCGGCGAGCCGGCGCGCCAGCGGCGTCACCGTGATGCCGCCCGCGAGCCGGGCCGGACCGAAATTGCGCTCGGGCGTGCGGACTTCGCGGAACAGCTCCAGCGGCGCGGCGGGCTTCGCGATCTGCATCGGCGCAACAGCGACCGAGTGCCGCCGCCGCGGGCGCGGGCCTGGGCCGCCTGGGTGGCCGGCGCTTGCGCCATCGCGAGCAGCTTGAGGCTTTGCGACCTCGCCCTCCCCGAGGATCACCGCAACCACGGCGCCGACCTTGGCGACGTCGCCGACCTGGAAATTCACCGCCGACAGCGTGCCGCCGAAGGTCGCCGGCACCTCCATCGAGGTCTTGTCGGTCTCGATCTCGAACAGGTTGTCGCCCGGCGCGACGGCGTCGCCCGCCTTCTTGAACCATTTGGTGATCTTGCCCTCGGTGACGGTCTCGCCGAGCTGCGGCATCAGCACGTCCATGTTATCGCTTCCTTCACATGCCGCATCCGAAGTCGCCCCCGCGAAGGCGGGGACCTATACGCCGTGACATGTCCGATTGATCTCGATGCCATCAATTCATTTATTCAAACACTGTGGTTATGGGCCCCCGCCTTCGCGGGGACGACCGATAATCACCAGCTCACCGACACATATTGCGTCTCGAGAAATTCCATCAGCCCCTCATGCGCGCCTTCGCGGCCGATGCCGGACTGCTTCATGCCGCCGAACGGCGCCGCCGGATCGGACACCAGCCCGCGATTGAGCCCGATCATGCCGAAATCGAGCTTCTCCGAGACCCGCATGCCGCGGCCGATATCCTTCGTGTAGAGATAGGCGACAAGGCCGTATTCGGTGTCGTTGGCGCGCTTGATCGCCTCGTCTTCCGACTTGAAGGTCTGGATCGAGGCGACGGGGCCGAAGATCTCCTCGTTCAGCATCTTGGCGCCGTCCGGCACGTTGGTGAGCACGGTCGCCGGATAGAAGAAGCCGGGTCCGTCCGGCGTCTTGCCGCCGGTCAGGACCTTGCGCGCCCTTGCTGACGGCATCGTCGACCAGCTCGATCACCTTGTCGCGGCCTTCCTTGTTGACCAGCGGCCCGAGCATTGCCACGCCGTCGTCGAGGCCGTTGCCCATCTTCAGCGACTGCATCTTGCCGGTGAGCTTCTTGGCGAACTCGTCATGCACCTTCTCATGCACATAGAAGCGGTTCGCCGCGGTGCAGGCCTCGCCCATGTTGCGCATCTTGGCGATCATCGCGCCCTCGATCGCCGCATCGATATCGGCGTCCTCGAACACGATGAACGGCGCGTTGCCGCCAAGCTCCATCGCCGGCTTGATGATGTTGTCGGCGGCCTCGCGCAACAGCACGCGGCCGACCTCGGTCGAGCCGGTGAACGAGACCACGCGCACGCGGCGGTCATGCAGCATCGCGCCCACCACCTTGCCGGACGAGCGCGACGGGATCACGTTGACCACGCCCGCCGGCACGCCGGCCTCTTCCAGGATCGGCATCAGCGCCAGCATGGTGAGCGGCGTGTCGGAGGCGGGCTTCAGCACCACCGGACAGCCGGCCGCCAGCGCCGGACCGATCTTGCGGGTCGCCATCGCCGCCGGGAAATTCCACGGCGTCACCAGCACGGCGATGCCGGCCGGCTTGTGCTGCACCAGGATGCGCGCGCCCGACGACGGCGCGATCGACATCTGGCCGAGATTGCGCACCGCTTCCTCCGCATTCCAGCGGAAGAACTCGGCGGCATAGGCCACCTCGCCGCGCGAATCCGACAACGCCTTGCCGTTCTCGACCGTGATCAGCTTCGCCAGTCGTTCGGCGTCGCGCATGATCAGCTCGAAGGCCTTGCGCAAAATCTCGCCGCGCTCGCGCGGCTTCTTCGCCGCCCAGGCCGGGAAGGCGGCGTCGGCGGCATCGAGCGCTGCGATCGCGTCCTCCGGCGTCGCGCTTGCGACCGAGGCGACCTTCTTCTCGGTCGCCGGATCGATCACGTCGAAGCGCGCATTGTCGGAGGACTTGCGCCACTTGCCGCCGATCCAGAGATCGGTCGGAACATTGGCGAGCAGATTTTCGTACATGGTGCAACTCTTTCGCTTTCGTGTCCCGGGCGCAGCGCAGCGTGGAACGGTGCGCTGCAGAACCGGGACCTAGAGAAATATCGTCTGATATGGCTCCCGGATCGGCGATGCACCGCGTCCGGAACACGAGGCTCAACTCCCCAGCGACCGCCGCACCGTCTCCGCGATCCGCTCCACAGTCGGCAGCACCGCGTCCTCCAGAAGATCCGCCGACGGCAGCGGGATATGCGGCGTGGTGATGCGCACCGGCGGCCCGTCGAGATCGTAGAACGCCTCGTCGGCGACGATCGACACGATCTCCGCACCCCAGCCGCAGAGCCGCGGATTTTCCTCGACCGTGAACAGCCGATGGGTGCGCGCGACCGAACCGAGATGGTCTGCGTGTCGAGCGGCACCAGCGAGCGCACATCGACCACCTCGCAGTCGATGCCGTGCTCGGCCTTGAGCCGGTCGGCAGCCTCGATCGCGCGCGGCACCATCAGGGCCAGCGCGAGAATGGTCGCGTCCTTGCCGGGGCGCACGATCTTCGCGGTGCCGAGCGTGTCGACGATCTCGCCGTCCGGCACCTCGCCCTTGGTCGCGTAGAGCGACTTGTGCTCGAAGAAGATCACCGGATCGGGATCGCGCACCGCGGCCGCCATCAGGCCGATGACGTCGCGCGGCGTCGACGGCGCCACCACCTTCAGGCCCGGGATCATCATGCACCAGTTCTCGACGCTCTGCGAATGCTGCGCGCCGAAGCGCGAGCCCGCGCCGTTGCCGGTGCGCACCACCAGCGGGCATTTCACCTGCCCGTTGGTCATGTAGCGGCTCTTCGGGAATTCGTTGGCGATGTAGTCGAAACACACCGCGATGAAGTCCGAGAACATGATCTCGGCGATCGGCTTCAGCCCGGTCATCGCCGCGCCCATCGCGGCGCCGAGAATCGCCTGTTCGGAGATCGGCGTGTCGCGCACCCGCAACGGGCCGAACTGCTCGTACAGCCCGACCGTCGCCTTGAACACGCCGCCGGCCTTGGCGACGTCCTCGCCGAGGAACACCACATCCGGATCGCGCGCCATCTCCTGCGCGATGCCGCGGGCACCGCATCGCGATAGGTCAGTTCCGCCATGCTTTCTCCACCGAAGCCTCCATCGGCATAGACGTCGGTGTGGATGATGTCGTGCGGCGGCGGCGGCGAGGCCTTGCACGTCTCGGTCGCCTCGTCGACCTCGCGCATGATGCCGTCCTCGATGCCCTTCATCACTTCCGGATCGATGCCGAATTCCAGCAGCCGCTCGCGATAGATCTTGATCGGATCGCGCTCCTTCCATTTTTCCAGCTCGCCCTCGGGCCGGTATTTCGCAGGGTCGGCGCGCGAATGGCCGCTATGGCGATAGGTGATGCATTCGATCAGCGAGGGCCCGTCGCCCTTGCGCGCCTTGGCGTAGGCCGCGACCGCGATGCGATAGACCGCGTCGGCGTCGTTGCCGTCGACGATGATGCGCTCAAGCCCATAGGCCGAGGCGCGGTCGGCCGCCGGATGCGGCACCGCCGTCACCTCGTGGATCGGCGTGTATTCCATGTAGTGATTGTTCTCGCAGACGAAGATCACCGGCAGCTTCCAGATCGCCGCGAAATTCAGCGCCTCGTGGAAGGCGCCGATATTGGTGGTGCCGTCGCCGAAGAAGCAGACCGAGACGTCGTTCTGCCCCTTGTATTGCGCGCGCCAGGCCGCGCCGCAGGCGATCGGCAGATGCGCGCCGATGATGGCATAGGACCCCATCACGCCATGCTCGACCGACGTCAGATGCATCGAGCCGCCCTTGCCGCGCATCAGGCCGTTGTCGCGCCCCATCAATTCGCCGAGCACCTGCTCGACCGGCACGCCGCGCGCCAGCGTATGGGCATGGCCGCGATAGGTGCAGAACGAAAGGTCGCCCGGCTTCATCGCGGCGGCAAAGCCGGCCGCGATCGCCTCCTGCCCGAGCGACAGATGGCTCGTGCCCTTGACCAGGTTCTGCAGGAACAGGTCATAGGCGCGCTGCTCGGCCTCCCGCAGCAGCACCTGCGAGCGGTACAATTCGAGCCGCGATATCCTCGCCGATATCGTCGTTGAGGCCGGGCTTTTCTCGGTTTCCGGTTTGGGTCTGGGCTTTGTCCAGCATTGTTGTCCTTGAATGGATTTCCTTGGGGTCGCCTTTGAGATCGGGCGGGACCATAGCAGGGCGGCGCGGCTTCGGAAAAACGCTCAAATCCGCGCGGCCGTCACGCCGTTCCCGTCACCCTTTCACGATGCAGAAGATAGAGGCCGGAGGCGACCACGACCGCCGCGCCGGCCAGGGTCCAGCGATTGGGCACGTCGCCGAAGACAGATAGCCGAGGCAGGTCGCCCAGACCAGCTGGGTATACATGAACGGCGCCAGCACCGAGGCCGGCGCCAGCCGGTGGGCAGCGATCAGGAGGTAATGCCCGAAACTGCCGAAGGCGCCGAAAACCACCATCAGGAACAATGAGCCACGGATTGTCCGGCATCGACCACACGAAAGGCAGCACCGGCAGCATCGCCAGCGCCCCGACCAGATTGGAATAGAACAGCGTGGTGTCGGTCGGATCGCTGCGCGACAGCACGCGGGTGGCGACGATGTAGAGCGAATAGAACACCGCGCTCGCCATCGAATAGATCGCCGCCCAATGCACGCCGCCGACGCCCGGCCGCGTCACCAGCAGCACGCCGGCAAAGCCGACCAGGATCGCCACCCAGCGCCGCCAGCCGATCCATTCGCCGAGCATGGGACCGGCCAGGATCGCGACCAGGAACGGCGTCGAGAACAGGATCGACAAAGCCTGATCGAGTTGCAGATAACGAAACGCGAGAAAGTTCGAGATCGTGGAGCAGACCAGCAGCAGCGACCGAACCACCTGCAAGGCCGGTCGCTTGGTCTGCATCAGTCCCGGCCGCGACACCGGATTGGAAATGAGCAGCGTCAACAGGAAGCCGCCGGTATAGCGCGCCCAGACCACCTGCAGCGTGTCCATATAGCCGTTGAGATATTTCGCGATCGCATCGAGAAACGAAAAGGAAATCACGGCGCCGCACATCAGCGCGATGCCGGTCAGGCGGTACCGGCGCCGCCGCGCGGCTTCGACCTCTTCGATTTGACGGGAATCGGCTTCCATCTCGGCGCAGGTTACCGAACGCCTCCGGTGGAGGCGAGACGAGCCCGCGAATGGCGAGGCTGCCTCACTGTCATTGCAATGTCGTCCAACGGAGGCGATATCCTTCAGCCTGTGGGGCCTGCGACGGTCGCCCCGCGCTTCCAGGCTCATATGGCCCAAGCACCGTCTCCTTCGTGAAGCGGAGGGGACCTGTGTTGTTGTCGGGCTAGCCATCTCAAAACCATTCGCAAAATTCGGGGACCCTGCCGCCTCCCCGTAAGATGACCTTCATCCAAGCGCTGCGCCCCTTTTCGCGGGAGCAATCGCCATGGATTCGTTCAACCTCGCACTTTTTGTCGCGGCAGCATTTTTCGGCGGCCTGACATCCGGGCTGTCGGGCTTCGCCATGGGTCTCGTGGTTTCCGGCGTCTGGCTGCATATCCTGGCGCCCGAACAGAATGCCTTGCTGATCGTCTTGTGCGGACTGGTCACGCAAGGTTCCGGCATCTGGAGGGTTCGCGGCGCCATCGACAGGAAATCCGTCGCACCCTTCATCATCGGCAGCGCGCTTGGCATTCCTGCCGGCACCGCCTTGCTGACCAGCATCGACCCGAGCGCGCTGCGTTTCGGAATTGGCATTCTGCTCGTGATATTCGGTCTCTACAGTCTATTCCGGCCGCCGCTTGGGCCGCTTCACGGCGGCACGCCGCGCGAATTCGGCGTCGGAATTGTCAACGGCCTGATCGGCGGCATGACCGGACTGGGCGGCATCGCCGTCACGATCTGGTGCCAGTTACGCGGCGGGCCCAAGGACGCGCAGCGCGCGATCTTTCAGCCGGTGATGTTCTCGACATTCCTGATGAGCGCCGTCTGGCTTGGTGTAGCGGGCGCCTTCACCGTCGAGACGCTCAGGCTCTATGCACTTGCGCTTCCGGCTTTGATGGCCGGGATCTGGCTTGGTATCCTGCTATACGGAAAGCTCGATGACGCGGCTTTTCGCAACGTCATCCTCAGTCTGTTGCTGCTCTCGGGATTGTCGTTGATCGTGCCGATGCATTGAAATATTATCACCAAGTGGGGCCTGCGACGGTCGCCCCGCGCTTCCAAGGCCCGTCCGGCCCAAGCACCGTCTCCTTCGATCATGGAGGAGGCGTATGTCTTTGCACTATTCAATCACCCCGGCAGAGCTCTGGCGCGCCATCGGAACACCGAACGCGCCTGTCATCGTTGACGTCAGAAGGCCGGACGCCATCGAATCCTCGAACGCGCTGTTGCCCGGCTCGCTGTTGCGCGATCCGCACGATGCGCGATCCTGGCAATTCGGCCGCGACGCCGGCACCATCGTCATCGCCTGCAAGCACGGTCACGAGCGCAGTCAGATGGCGGCGGCCGAATTGCGCGAGCGCGGCATCGATGCGCGCGTGCTCGCCGGCGGTTTCGAGGCCTGGCGGGCGGACGGACTTGCCCGTCGTCGATCGTTCCGCGTGTTTGCGGCTGCTGCCGTCCACGCCGAGCCTGTGGGTGACGCGGCGGCGGCCGAAAATCGATCGCGTCGCCTGTCCGTGGCTGATCCGCCGCTTCCTCGACCCGCAGGCGAGGATCCTGTTCGTCGATCCGCCGGAAGTCCCCGCTATCGCGCGCGAGACCGGCGCCATTGCCTTCGACATCGAAGGCGTGGAGCTGTCGCATGAAGGCGAGCGATGTTCGTTCGACACCATGCTGCGGCTGTTCGGTCTCGAGAGCGAAGCCTCGCTCGCACGGCTTGCCGTGATCGTGCGCGGCGCCGATACCGCGCGGCCCGATCTTGCGCCGGAAGCGGCCGGCCTGCTCGCGATATCGCTCGGTCTTTCCGAATTGTCGGGCGACGACGACCACGCGCTTTTGCGCCGCGGCTTCGTCGTCTACGATGCCTTGTTCGCGTGGCTGCGCTATGCCGCGGGCGAACGCCATAACTGGCCTGCGAAAGCCGCCTGACATGACCACAGCCGAACCGGCGGCGACGCCTGCCGCCGCGCCGACCTTCTCCGAAGCCGTGGGCACCTGGTTCAAGATCGGCTGCCTCGGCTTCGGCGGACCGGCCGGCCAGATCGCGCTGATGCATCGCATTCTGGTCGACGAGAAGAAGTGGGTCGACGAGCCGCGTTTCCTGCATGCGCTGAATTTCTGCATGCTGCTGCCCGGTCCGGAAGCGCAGCAGCTTGCGACCTATATCGGCTGGCTGCTGCATGGCATTCGCGGCGGGATCGTCGCCGGCGTGCTGTTCGTGCTGCCCGGCGCTTTCGTGATGCTGGGCCTGAGCCTGATCTATGCGCTCGGGCAAGGGCTGCCGCTGATCGACGGCGCGCTGTTCGGGATCAAGGCCGCGGTGCTGGTGATCGTGGTCGAGGCGCTGATCCGGATCGGACGGCGCGCGCTGAAAACCGGATTGCTGGTCGCGATCGCGGCGGCGGCCTTTATCGGCATTTTCTTTCTGGCGCTGCCGTTTCCGCTGATCGTGATCGGCGCCGCCCTGATCGGCTTCTTCGTCGCGCGCATCGCGCCGCGACCTGCTCGCCATCAAGCCGGGCGAGGTCGTGGCTCCGCCGCATCCCGGCCGCTGGCGTCAGGCCGCGACGGCGATAACGGTCGGGCTCGTCGCCTGGTGGACGCCGGTGGCGCTCGCGGCAGCGACGCTCGGGCGCGAGCATGTGCTGGTCGATATCGGCACGTTCTTCTCCAAGCTCGCGGTGGTGAGCTTCGGCGGCGCCTATGCGCTGCTGGCCTATATGGCGCAGGAGGCGGTCGACACGCAGGGCTGGATGACCGCGCAGGAAATGGTCGACGGGCTCGGGCTCGCCGAAACCACGCCGGGTCCGCTGATCCTGGTCACGCAATTCGTGGGCTTCCTCGCGGGCTATCGCGAGGCCGCGCCGTTTACGCCGGTGACGGCGGGCGTGATCGCCGCGGCGATGACGACCTGGGTGACGTTCACCGCCTCCATGCTCTGGATTTTCGCGGGCGCGCCCTTTGTCGAGCAATTGCGCTCCAACCGCATGCTGACCGGCGCGCTCGCCGCCATCACCGCGGCCGTGGTCGGCGTCATTCTCAATCTGACGGTCTGGTTCGCGCTGCACGTGCTGTTCGGAAAGGTGACCGAGCAGCACACCGGCATCTTTCGCTGGTACGCGTTCGATCCGCTGGCGCTGGATCTCAAGACCGCAGCGCTCGCGGTGATCGCGGCCCTGCTCGCCTTCCGCTTTCACCGCGGACTGGTGGAGATCGTCGCGGTGATGGCGGCGCTCGGGATTTTGGTGAGGTTTCTATTTTAGCGGTCATTCCGGGGCGCGAGCAAAGCGAGCGAACCCGGAATCCAGCCAAGCCTGAAATCGCATCTGGATTCCGGGTTCGGCGCTACGCGCCGCCCCGGAATGACGAGAGAATCAGTTCTCCTGCGCCGCACTGTCATGCCAGCGCCGCAGGATCGAGATGCGAGACGAGCGACAGCAATGCGAAAATCAAAACGCCGGTGATCGACAGCAATAGCAGCGCCGCGAACATGCGCGGAATGTTGAGCCGGTAGCCCGACTTCGGCGATGCGAAAGGCAAGACCGGAACCCGCGCCGGCCGAACCCGCCGCGATCTCCGCCACCACCGCACCGATCAGCGACAGACCGCCCGCGATCTTCAGCCCGCCCAGCATGTAAGGCAAGGCCGCCGGCAGCTTGAGATCGCGCAGCATCTGCCAGCGCGAGGCGCCGTAGAGCCGGAACAATTCGTTGAGATTGCGATCGACCGAATTCAGGCCGAGCGTGGTGTTCGCCAGCACCGGAAAGAACGCGACGATCCAGGCACAGGTCAGCACCGCCGCCTGCTGCGGCAGATAGATCAGCAGCAGCGGCGCAATCGCCACCACCGGCGTCACCTGCAGGATCACGGCATAGGGATAGAACGAATGCTCGATCACGCGCGACTGGTTGAACAGGATCGCAAGCCCGACGCCGCCGAAAACAGCCAGCAGCAACGCCTGAAACGTGGTGGACAGCGTCGACAGCAGCGACGGCCACAGAATCGACCAGTCGGCGATCAGCGTCTGAAAGACCAGGCCGGGTGACGGCAACACATAAGGCTGGATATTGTTGATGCGGACCACGAGGTCCCAGATCAGCACGCCGATGGCGAGCGCTGCGAACGGCAACACAAAGCGCAGCACCTGCTCCCGGCGTGTGCGCTCGCGCATTTCCTCCAGCGCGAGAGCCGGGCGTGCTCATGCCGCCCGCTCCGCCATGGCCGCGACCAGCGCCTCTGAGACCTTCCGGCACAGTGCGGCATATTCCGGCGAGGTGCGAAACGCCTCATTGCGCGGATAGGGCGCATCGATCGGGATCTCGGCAAAGACGCGGCCCGGGCGCTGCGTCATCACCACGATCCGGCTCGAGAGATAGACCGACTCGAACACCGAATGAGTGACGAACACCACGGTCTGGCGCATCGCGGCCCAAAGCTCGAGCAGATCGTTGTTCAGGCGGAAGCGCGTGATCTCGTCCAGCGCCGCAAACGGCTCGTCCATCAGAAGCAGCTTCGGTGCCGTCACCAGCGCGCGTGCGATCGAAACCCGCATCTTCATGCCGCCGGACAATTCGCGCGGAAACGCCTTCTCAAAGGCTTCGAGGCCGACACGCGCCAGCGCCTCGCGAATGCGCGGCATGACTTCGGCCCTGCTTTGGCCCGCGATCTTCAGCGGCAGATAGACATTGCCGGCGACGCTCGCCCAGGGCATCAGCGTCGGCTCCTGAAACACGAAACCGATCTCGCCCGAGGCACCTTGCGCGGCGCGATCGCGCCAGGTCACCTCTCCGGTCGAAGGCTCGAGCAGGCCGGCGATGATCCGCAACGCCGTCGACTTGCCGCAGCCGGATGGGCCGAGCAGCGAGACGAATTCGCCTTCGCGAATCTCGAAGGTGGCGTCCTGCAAGGCAGCGACGCCGTTTGGAAATGTTTTGCCGACGCCGCGCAGCGAGACGATGGCCGGTCCGGATGAGAATTCGTCGGCCATTTGCTTACTTGTTTTGCTTGAGCATGATCTTTTCCGAAAACCGGTTCCCGCGTTTCGGGATCATGCTCTACTGCTTCGGCCGAAGATTGACGCCCACGCCCTTGTTGACGAATTGCAGCGTATAGGCCCGCTTGTAATCGAGCGACGGCTTCAGCACGCCGGCGCGCGCCATCTTGTCGAAGAAATCCTTCACCCGCGCGTCGGTCATCGCGCCGATACCGAGCTTCACCGAGTTCGCCGGAATCGACGATGCCGTATTCCTTCATCCTGGCGATCGAATAATCGATCAGCGCGTCGGTCATTTCCGGATTCTGCTTCTTGATCAGCGCGTTGGCGGCCTTGTTGTCGCCGTAGATATAATTGTACCAGCCGATATTGGAGGCATCGACGAAGCGCTGCACGAGGTCGGGCTTCTTCTCGACGAGATCGCGGCGGGTTTCGATCAGCGTCGAATAGGTCGAGAAGCCCTGATCGGCGAGCAGGAAGATTTTCGGCTTGAACTTGCCCTGGGTCTCGACCGCGAACGGCTCCGACGTCACATAGCCCTGCATGGCCATGCGCTTGTCGGCGAAGAAGGGCTGCGGATTGAAGTTATAGGGCCGCACCTGCTTGTCGGTGAAACCGTAATCCTTGCTTCAGCCATTGATAATAGCCGACCAGCCCCTCCTTCGAGACCAGCAGGTTCAGCTTCTTCAGGTCCTCGAAGGTCTCGATGCCCTGATCGGGATGCACCAGGAACACCTGCGGGTCCTTCTGGAAGCTCGCGGCGACGGCGACGGTCGGCACCTTCTGCTCCACCGCGTCGAAGGACTGCAGCAGATTCGCGCTCATGTAGAAATCGATCTTGCCGACCGGAAGCAGAATGCGATTATTGGAATTCGGTCCGCCCGGCAGGATCGTGACATCGAGTCCGTATTTTTTGTAGGTGCCGTCGGCGAGCGCCTGATAGAAGCCGCCATGCTCGGGTTGCGCCACCCAGTTGGTGCCGAAGGTGACCTTGTCGAGCATTTGCGCGGGAGCCTGCCCGGCGCATAGCGCTGCGAACGCAAGCGCAACCCAGAAGCGCATCATCTCCATTCCCGCTCGGCCGGCGCGCGACTTATAGCAACGATCAGTCCCAGGATGCGAGCGGCTTTGCAACCTGCTCCAGCGGTTTGCCCTCGGCTGCGACCGCATAGCGCAAGCGCAACGAGAGCCGCTGCGACCATCAGAAGCGCGGCGAACAGGTAACCGCCGAACAAGGCCGGACGCGATCCGGTGTCGATCAATGCGCTGAAAATCGACGGTCCGGCAACACCGCCGATTCCCGTTCCGACCGCGTAGAAGATCGCGATCGCGAGCGCGCGGATTTCCAGCGGAAAGGTTTCGCTTACCGTCAGATAGGCCGAGCTTGCAGCGGCCGAAGCGAAGAAGAAGATCACCATCCAGCACAGGGTCTGGGTGAACGCCGTCAAAACGCCCTGCATGAACAGATAGCCGTCACCGCCAGCAGCAACCCGCGAAACGAAGATAGGTGAAGAAAATCATCTGCCGGCGCCCGCGCGAATCGAACAGCCGGCCGAGCAAAACGGGTCCGAGAAAGTTGCCTGCCGCGAACGGCAGAATGTACAGCCCGACGCGATCGGACGCGATAGCGAAGAAATCGGTCAGCACGAGCGCATAAGTGAAAAAGATCGCGTTATAGAAGAACGCCTGCGCCGTCATCAGCGATCGAGCCCACCGCGGCGCGGCGGCGATGGCGCACGAACAAGGTATGCGCCGCCTCGAGCAGCGGCGTATGGCTGCGCGAGCGCAGGCGGACCCGCGGCAGGTTCGCGTTTTGCCAGCGACCGCGCTAACCGACCTCTCGATGTCGTCGACGATCCGCTCCGCCTCCGCGGCGCGGCCATGCGTCATCAGCCAGCGCGGACTTTCCGGCAGCCACATCCGCATGAAGAAAACAACCAGTCCGAGGATGGCGCCGCTGAGGAAAGCGAGCCGCCATCCGATTTCGGATCGATCACCTTCGGATCCAGCAGCACGACCGAGCCTGCCGCCGGGCGCCCGAGAGCCGCCCCGACCCAGAAACTGCCGTTGATCACAAGATCCGTGAACCCGCGCACGCGCGCTGGAACCAATTCCTGAATGGTCGAGTTGATCGCGGCATATTCGCCGCCAATCCCGGCGCCGGTGAAGAACCGACAGAGCGCGAAGGTCCATAAATTCCAGGTCAATGCGGTCGCACCGGTCGCGATCAGGTAAACAGCGAGGGTGATGAAGAACAGCTTCTTGCGGCCCAGCCGATCGGTCAGCCATCCGAAGAACAAGGCTCCCAGCACCGCACCCGCAAGATAGGCGCTGCCGACGATGCCGATATCGGTATTGCTGAACTTCAAGACCGGGCTGTCTTTCAAGGCTCCCGACAGCGCGCCGGCGAGCGTCACTTCGAGCCCGTCGAAAATCCAGGTAATCCCCAGTGCCGCCACCACCAGGGTATGGAAGCGACCCCACGGCATGGCGGCGAGGCGGGCCGGATATCGGTTTCCACCACGACCTGATCGCGCATCAGCCGCCGCTCGTCTGTCATACGGTCCTTCAAACCGATCTTGGTCTGGACGGTTCCGGAAAGAATCCGAAGGGGTGAAGTTGCCAGCCAAAATCGTCCACGATGGTTCACCGAATAAGAAGAGTCCTTCGAATGCCTCTGCGCGACAGCCTCGACTTCAGCGACTCCGGCTCGCGCTGCGCCTTGCTCGCGCGATCTGCGGTCTGGTCGTGCTGTCGGTCTACATCGCGCGCGAGGAATCGCGGCAATCCCGGGCGCTGGAGCGGCTGCGCATCGGCGAGACCATCGACACGCATTTCGTCGCGGTCAGCGAGCACATCCAGGCGCGCACCAGTCTTGCGAAAGCGGTATCGCGCTTCTTCATGCCGCCGCCGCTCTCGCAAGGCAACCCGCTCGGGAATTTCGGCGCGCAGGCGCTCGGGCTTGCCTCCGATCTCACCACCGTCGGCTGGCTGCCGGAAGTCGAGCCTTCGCGCGCCGAGGACGCACTGAAATCGCTCGCCGCTTCCGGCGTCGCCGCTCCGGCCTTTCGCGGGCCGGACGGAAAGCTCGTCGATCCCGAAAAGCTCGACCGGCCGCTTTATCCGATCATCGACATCGCCCCGCCGCGCAATCGCTTCGTGCTCGGCGTCGATGCCGGGTCGTTTCCGGACCGGCTGCGCGCCATCCGCAGCGCCAAGGAATCGCACGAAGTCACGCGCACCAGGCCGCTGCGCCTCGTGCAATCGCCGGAAGCGAGTGCGCTGTTGCTTTACGCGCCGATCTTTAATGCGAGCGGCGGCTTTGTCGGCGTGATGGGTTTCGGTTTCAAGATCGATGAATTCTTCAAGGCGGCGCTCGCCACCGCCAAGGTGCCGGCCGGCGCGACCGTCAACGTCTATTCGCACGACATCGAGCAGCCGCTGTTCAGCCTGCGGCCGGAAGGCTCGCAGGATACCGGCGTCAGGCGTCCGACCCTGTTCGAGCGCAAGATGGATTTCGGCCGCAGCGACCTGACCTTCGTCTATGCGGTGCCGCGCGATCTGGCGCGCGAAGCATTTCTGCATGGGCTCTGGGTGGCGGCGCTCGGGCTTGCGCTGACCTGCGCCGCGGTGCTGCTGATCGGCTATGTCTCCAATCGTGCCGCAGCGCTTTCCGACGAGGTGGCCCAGCGCCGCTCGGCGGAAGAGCGGCTGAAGGTGCTGATCCACGAACTGAACCACCGCGTGCGCAATGTGATGTCGGTCGCGCAGGCGGTGGTGCGCTTGAGCTTCACGCCCGGTCTCAGTCTCGCCGAGATTCAGAAGACCTGCGAGGGGCGCCTGCAGGCCTTGGCGCAGGCGATGTCGATGCTGACCGCAAGCGACTGGCGCAGCGTCGGCCTGCTCAGCCTGATGTCGGAGGAGATCATTCCCTTTGCCGGCCGCATCCAGGTGGACGGCCCCGACATCGCCTTGCGGGCGCGCTCGGCACAAACCTTCGCGCTGTTGTTCTATGAGCTTGCCACCAATGCGGCCAAGCACGGCGCGCTGTCGGTGCCGGACGGCAAGGTAGAGCTCAGCTGGCACATCGACAATCTCGGCAGCGACCCGGTCTTCCATCTGCTCTGGAAGGAAAGCGGCGGGCCGCCGGTGGAAACGCCGCAGCGCCGCGGCTTCGGCGAATTGCTGGTGCGGCGCATCGCGCCGCGCGACGTCGCCGGCAAGAGCCAGGTCCGCTACGAGACCGCCGGTTTCGAATACGAACTGGAAGCGCCGTTGCGAGAACTGATCGACGTGCCGGCCAAGGCGGTGCCCAAGCCCTCCGCCAAGGACGCGCTCCAAGCGCCTGCTTGACTCCGAGGCCAAAGCCCGGAATCAATAAGAACAAATAGAGAACATGGATGGCTTCATGGCCGGGCCGAGGATGCGAATTGGCTCCGGATAGGCTCTGTCGTCTGCGCGAGACGATAGAGAATATCCAGCATTTTCAATTCGATAGAGAGCGACCCCCGCTGGCTTTGGGGGCGGCGGGCGCCGATTCGATGCTGGGCGGCGGGCTCTGCCTTGGCGCGCTCCACGAAACGGCGCCGGAGCGGCCGGGCGATTTCGGCGCGGCCTGCGGCTTCACCCTGGCGCTGGCCTGCCTTGCCGCCAAAGACGGCGGCGAGACGCTCTGGATCCAGACCGATTTCGCAAGGCACGAGGGCGGCGCGCTCTATGGCACCGGGCTCGATCTGTTCGGCCTGCCGTCGCAGCGTCTCTCTGGTGCTGCGGGCGCGGCGCGCCGTCGACGCGCTGTTTGCGATGGAGGAGGCACTCAAATGCCGCGCGGTCGCAAGCGTCATCGCCGAATTGCCCGATGACAGTGCCGACCTGACCGCGACCCGCAGGCTTTCGCTCGCCGCGCGCGATCATCGCGGGCTTGGATTGCTGCTGCGGCACCGTTCCTCCTCGATGCCGAGCGCGGCGATGACCCGCTGGAATGTCGCGGCCGCCTCCGGCCCGCGCGACGATTTCGGCGGCATCGGCACCACAAGCTTTCTGCTCTCCCTGGTGAAGAACCGGCGCGGACCTTGCGGCCGGTGGAATGTTGCGTGGGATCATCATGCGTGCGTTTTCGTCCCCAAGCGCGACGGATTCTGTCGGTGTGGCTGCGGCGCCTGCCGACGGACCGCCTCTTGCGGCTTTCGCCTGAACTGACCGACCAGCCTTTCGCGGTCGCGGCGAATGTGAAATCCGCGCGCCGGATCGCGGCCGTGAACGACGAGGCGGCGAAGCTCGGCCTGCGCGCCGGCATGCCGCTCGCCGATGCGCGCGCGATGTATCCGGCGCTCGCCGCAATCGATGCGGATGAGGCCGCCGATGCGCGGCTGCTCGAAGCCATCGCCGACTGGTGCGACCGCTACACGCCGCTGGTCGGGCTCGATCCGCCGGACGGATTGTTTCTCGACATCTCGGGCTGCGCGCATCTGTTCGGCGGCGAAGCGGAACTTGTGCCGCGATCTGACATGGAGGCTTGCGGCGCAGGGTTTTCACACTCGCGTCGCCGTCGCCGATACGCCCGGCTGCGCCTGGGCTGTGGCGCGCTACGTGCCTCACCCTCCGCTCATTCCCGCGCAAGCGGGAATCCAGAGCATTCTCGCGCGATCTGTATTTGTGACTCTGGGTCCCCGCTTTCGCGGGGACGAACGGAATTGAGAATATGCTGCACCGCTCCCGCTCGCGGCCTTGCGGATCGATCCGGACATCGCCGCACCGCTGGCGCAGGCCGGATTGAAAACCATCGGCCAGCTTCTCGACCTGCCGCGCGCGCCGCTCGCCGCGCGCTTCCGGCAGGACTTCGTGCGCCGCATCGATCAGGCGCTCGGCATCGAGGACGAGCCGATCATGCCGCGTCTGCCTTTGCCGTCCTTTCTCGCCGAGCAGCGCTTCGCCGAGCCGATCGGCCGCGAGGAGGATGTGCTCGGCACCATCCTGCAGCTCGCGCGCGAACTGGCGCGCGCGATGGAGCGGCACGGCAAGGGCGCGCGCCGTTTGCAGACCGCCCTGTTCCGCACCGACGGCAAGGTGGCGCGCATCGATGTCGGCACCTCGGCGCCGTTGCGCGAGCCCGAACGCATCCGCCGGCTTTTCATCGACAAGCTGGCGACGCTCGGCGACGAGGCCGATCCGGGTTTCGGCTTCGATGTGATCCGGCTGTCGGCGCTTGCCGTGGAGCGGCTCGATCCGGTGCAGACCGGATTGAGCGCGGGCGATCCTTCGCGCGAGATCGCGCATCTGATCGACCGGCTGATGGCGCGCTTCGGGGCCGAGCGCGTGCAGCGACTGGTTTCGCAGGACACGCATATCCCGGAATTGGCGAGCCTGCCGGTACCCGCGCATGCGCAGCCGGACAGGCGCAAAAACCTCCGCATGATTTCGCCCAGGACAGCCTCAGACAGTCTCATGCCGGTGCGTCCGATCCGGTTGTTCGAGCGGCCCGAGCCGATCGAAGCCATCGCGCAAGTGCCGGACGGTCCGCCGGTGCAATTCAAGTGGCGGCGCGTGACCCATGACGTCGCCTATGCCGAAGGGCCCGAGAGCATCGCCATGCAATGGTGGCGCGACGACCAGGGCCATGCGGTCACGCGCGATTATTTCCGCGTCGAAAGCCGGCAGGGCGCGCGCGTCTGGCTCTATCGGGAAGGCATTTACGAAGACGGGAAAACACCGCCGCACTGGTTCCTGCACGGGATTTTCGCATGAGCCATGTTCATCCATTTTCCCGCGGTGAAAGTCCGGGACGATGACGCGCCGGCCGATCCGCCGCCGCTTATGCCGAATTCGCCGTCACCACCAATTTCTCCTTCCTGCGCGGCGCCTCGCATCCGGAAGAGCTGGTGGAGCAGGCGCAGCAGCTTGGCCTTGCCGGAATCGGCATCGCCGACCGCAATTCGGTCGCGGGCGTGGTCGCGCCCATGTGGTCGCCAAGGACAAGGGCTTGCGGCTCGCCGTCGGCGCGCGTCTGGTCTTTGCCGACGGCACGCCCGACATCCTCGCCTATCCGTCCGACCGCGCCGCCTGGGGACGGCTGACGCAGCTGCTTTCGAGCGGAAAGCTGAAAGCGGAGAAAGGCGACTGCATCCTGCATCTGTCCGATCTGCTGGAGTGCATCGAAGGCCTCAACCTGATCGTGATGCCGCCAGGTCCGCATCGATGCGGCCAAGGCTCTCGGCATTGCTGACCCGATTGAAGCAGCACGCCTCGAAACGATCGATCTGGCTTGCGACCAGCTTTCTCTATCGCGGCGACGATCGGCGGCGGATGGCGAAGCTCGCCCGACATCGCGGCCGACAATTTCATTCCGCTGCATCGCCACCAATGACGTTCTCTACCATCATCCCTGGCGCCGCATGCTGCAGGACGTCGTCACCTGCATCCGCGAGCATGTGACGCTCGACCAGGCCGGCCGGACTGCTGTCGCTCAACGCCGAACGCCACCTGAAGCCGCCGCCGAAATGGCGCGGCTGTTCGCGCGCTATCCGGAAGCGATCGCGCAGACGCAGACGTCTTCTCGAACGCTGCCACTTCTCGCTCGACGAGATGCAGCACGATTACCCTATCCGAGACCCGCGAAGGCTACGACACGCCGCAGGATCGGCTGATTGCGCTCGCCGAAGCCGGCGTGAAACGGCGATTTCCGAACGGCATCCAGCCCGATATCCGCAAGATTCTGGACCACGAACTGGAAGTCATCGGCGAACTTGGACTATGCGCCGTTCTTCCTGACCGTGCACGACATCATCCGCTACGCGCGCGGATTGCCGCGAACCGATCCTGTGTCAGGGCCGCGGCTCGGCGGCGAATTCCATGATCTGCTATTGCCTCGGCATCACCGATGTCGGCCCCGATACGATCGATCCGCTATTCGAGCGCTTCATATCGACCGAGCGACGCGAGCCGCCGGATATCGACGTCGATTTCGAGCATGAGCGGCGCGAGGAAGTCATCCAGCATATCTACCGAACCTATGGCCGCGATCATGCCGGCATGACCGCGACCGTGATCTGCTATCGCGGCCGCAGCGCGGTGCGCGAAGTCGGCAAGGCTTTCGGGCTGTCGGAAGACACCGTCTCGGCGCTGGCCTCGACGCTGTGGGGCTGGTCGATGGACGGCGTGTCGGAGAAGGAGGCGCGCCGCATCGGGCTCGATCCCTCCGATCCGCGGCTGCAGATGACGCTGTCGCTGACCCGGGAATTGCAGGGCTTCCCGCGCCATCTGTCGCAGCATGTCGGCGGCTTCGTCATCACCCGCACGCCGCTCGACCAGGTCGTTCCGATCGAGAATGCGACCATGGAAGACCGCACCGTGATCGAATGGGACAAGGACGATCTGGAGGCGCTCGGCCTGCTGAAGGTCGACGTGCTGGGGCTCGGCATGCTGACCTGTCTGCGCCGGGCCTTCGATCTGCTTGCGCACTCATTACGACAGTGGAGCGCGACCTTTCGATGCAGGACGAGGACGAGGCCACCTACCGGATGATCCAGCGCGCCGACACCATCGGCGTGTTCCAGATCGAAAGCCGCGCGCAGATGTCGATGCTGCCACGGCTCAAGCCGAAGAATTCTACGATCTCGTCATCGAAGTCGCGATCGTCCGGCCCGGTCCGATCCAGGGCAAGATGGTGCATCCCTATCTGCAGCGGCGCGAGGCGCCGCACAAGGTCGTCTACCCCTCGCCGGCGCCGCCCTGGCCAGCCGACGAACTGAAACAGGTGCTGAGCAAGACGCTCGGCGTGCCGCTGTTCCAGGAACAGGCGATGCGCATCGCCATCGTCGCGGCCGGCTTCAAGCCGGCCGAAGCCGACAAGCTGCGGCGCGCGATGGCGACCTTCAAGCGGGTCGGCACGATCGGCACGTTTCAGCGCAAGATGATCGATGGCATGACGGCGAAAGGCTATCGAGCGCGATTTCGCCGAACGCTGTTTCGAGCAGATCAAGGGCTTCGGCGAATACGGCTTTCCGGAAAGCCACGCCGCGAGCTTCGCCAATCTGGTTTATGCTTCGTGCTGGCTGAAATGCCATTACCCGGACGTGTTCGCGGCCGCGTTGCTCAACAGCCAGCCGATGGGCTTCTACGCGCCGTCGCAGATCGTGCGCGACGCGCAGGAGCACGGCGTCGAAGTGCGCGACGTCGATATCAATGCGTCGCATTGGGATTGCACGCTGGAGACTGCCTGTGTGGCGGCCTTCCTCCCCTGAAGGGGGAGGAGCGCAGGTGCGGGTGGGGCAGCTTGCGAGTACCCCCGCCACCCTCCTCGAGGATGCACGTGAGCGCAGACATCCCGACGCTCCACGCGACGACATCCCGCGCCTTGCGGCTCGGCTTTCGTCAGGTCAGCGGGCTGTCGGAAGACAGACGGCGAAAAGATCGCCGCCTGGCGCGACCGCGGGCTACGATTCCATCCGCGATCTCTGGCTGCGCACCGGATTGCATCCCGCGATGCTCGAAAAGCTCGCGCGCGCCGATGCCTTCCGCTCGCTCGGGCTCGAACGCCGCGACGCGCTGTGGGCGATCCGCGCCTTGCAGCGATCGGGCGACAAGGACGACCTGCCGCTATTCGCGCGGGTGGCGATGGGCGAGATCGAGCCCGACGTGGCATTGCCGCCGATGCTGCCGGGCGAACAGGTCGTGGAGGATTACCGGCATCTCAAGCTGTCGCTGCGCGCGCATCCGGTATCGTTCCTGCGCGCCGATCTCGATGCGCAGGGCATCATCCGCAACGACGACCTGACGCGCACGCCTTCCGGCCGGCACGTGACGATCGCGGGCGTGGTGCTGATCCGTCAGCGGCCCGGCACCGCCAAGGGCGTGATCTTCATGACGCTGGAGGACGAGACCGGCATCGCCAACACCATCGTCTGGCCGAAGGTGTACGAGACCTTCCGTCCGGTCGTGCTCGGCGCGCGCCTGGTCAGCGTCACCGGCAAATTGCAGAACGAGAAGGGCGTGATCCATGTGGTCGCCGACCGCATCGACGATCTCACGCCGCTGCTTGGCCGGCTTTCCGAACACGGACACGAAGTGGAATCGCTGGCTCGCTGCGACGAGGTGAAGCGGCCCGATCCCGGCAACCGCTCGGCCAAGAATCTGTCAAAGGCTGCGCATCCGCGCCGCGGCGACGCGCTGGTGCGGCTGCTGCGCGAACAGCCGGAACTGGCGGAGGAATTGCTGTCGACCCATCAGGTGATGCCGAAGGGACGGAATTTTCATTGAGCGCGCCCGGGGCAACCGCATTTGACACCCCCTCGCCGCTGCGGCATCGAAGGCGCCGGTTTCGAAGGGGCGGGGCATTCCGTGGGCGATTTCGTCAACAAGCGGCATTTCACCATCGACTGGGCCTATTGCGACCCGGCCGGCATCGTCTTCAACAGCCGCTTCTTCGAGTTTTTCGACACCTCGAGCTGGCACCTGTTCGAGGCCGCTCTCGGCGTGAAGCCGCACAAGATGGCGGAGACCTTCGAAATCCTCGGCGTGCCGCTGGTGGATGCGCGCGCCAAATTCATGGTGCCGGCCAAATTCGGCGACGTGGTCGAGATGCATTCCTATCATCGGCGAGTTCCGCCGCTCGAGCTTCGAGGTCCGCCACCAGATTTTCGTGGACGGGCAACTCGCCGTCGACGGCTCGGAAACAAGGGTCTGGGCGGCGCTGGATCCGGCCACCGGCCAATTGAAAACCAAGCCGATTCCGGCCGAAGTGATGGCGAAATTCAAGACGCCCTGAGCGGTCGACCGCATTATTGAATCAAGCCTGCCGATTTCAGCGGAAGCACCGGCCTTTGCCGGCCACAGCCCGCGTTACGGCAAAGTCCGGCTGCATGAAAAACAAAGTGGCCAGCAATTCCCGCAGAACGCCCTTTGGATTTGCATAGTTTGAGGTCAAACTATTAGACTACAGGACTTCTAAAACAACGAGCCGGCCAGGACAGGCCGCCCGCAAGAAAACGCATCACGGGAAACGCACCATGGCAAGGCTGATCGAGCTTGTGCTGAACGACCGCAAGCGCGTGGACGCGGTCCCCGACAACCTGCTGCTGCTGGACTATCTGCGCGAAGTCGCCGGCCTGACCGGCACCAAGACCGGCTGCGACGGCGGCGAATGCGGCGCCTGCACCGTGCTGATCGACGGCCAGCCGATGCTTGTCCTGCCTCACGCTCGCGGCCAGCGTCGACGGCCGCAAGGTCGAAACCGTCGAAGTCGCTCGGCGACGACGGCCAGCTCTCCGCCGTGCAGCGCGGCTTTCACGAAAAGCTCGGATCGCAATGCGGCTATTGCACGCCGGGCTTTGTCATGGCCTCGGTCGGCCTGCTGCGCCGCAATCCCAATCCGACCGACGACGAAATCCTGGAAGCGCTCGGCAGCAATATCTGCCGCTGCACCGGCTACGTGAAAATCATCGAGGCGGTGAAATTCGCCGCCGGCCTCAACGCACAAGGGATCGCGCCATGAACAAGGTCGTCCCGGCGCACAATATCGGCGGCTATATCCCGCTGGTCGACGGACCGGAGAAGGTATCCGGCCGCGCCAAATACACCGCCGACATTCTTGGCGCCGGCATGCTGGCGGGCCGCATCTATCGCAGCCCCTATTCGCACGCCGAAATCCTCGACGTCGATATTTCCGAGGCGCTGAAAGTGCCCGGCGTGAAGGCGATCGTCACCGGCGCCGATTGCGACAAGACCTTCGGCGTGCTGCCGATCGCGCGCAGCGAGCATCCGCTGGCGCGCGACAAGGTGCGCTATCGCGGCGAGCCGGTGGCGGCCGTCGCCGCCATCGACGACGCCACCGCGCGCGAGGCGATCCGCCGCATCAAGATGAAAGTGCGCGAACTGCCGGCCTATTACACAGTCGCAGGACGCGCTGGCGCCCGACGCCGTGCAACTGCACGAAAAGAGGCCCGGCAATCTCGAACGCGACGTGTTCTTCGAGCTCGGCAATGTCGAGCAGGCCTTCGCCGATGCCGATCTGGTGCGCGAGGGCGTCTATAACTGCCCGGAAGTCTGCCAGGTGCAGATGGAGATGCACGCCGCGATCGCCGACTACGACGCGGTGCGCGACCGCATGACCGTGCATGCCTCGACCCAGGTGCCCTATTACGTGCACCTGATGCTGTCCGACATTCTCGGCATGGACATGTCGCGCATCCGCGTGATCAAGCCGCATGTCGGCGGCGGCTTCGGCTGCCGCACCGAGACGCTGAATGTCGAACTGATCACCGCGCTGCTCGCCCGCAAGGCCGGCGGCATCGTGCGCACCGTCGTCAACCGCGAGGAAACCTTCATCACCCATCGCGGCCGGCCGGAGACCGACATCAAGCTCAAGATCGGCATGAAGAAGGACGGCCGCATCACCGGCGTCGAATGCGAAGCGATCCAGCGCGGCGGCGCGCATTCCGGCTATGGCGTGGTGACGATCCTCTATGCCGGCTCGATGCTGTACGCGATCTACGACCTGAAGCAACGTCAAGTATATCGGCAAGCGCGTGCTCACCAACACGCCGCCCTGCGGCGCGTTCCGCGGCCACGGCACCGTCGATGTGCGCTTCGCCTTCGAGAGCCTGCTCGATCAGATGGCGCGCGAGCTTGGCATCGATCCGTTCGCGGTGCGGCGCGCCAATCTGCCTGCGAGGCGCCGACCTTCACCGACAACGACCTGATGGTGAATTCCTACGGCCTGCCCGAATGCCTCGACTGGGTCGAACAGGCGAGCGGCTGGAAGGACGCGCCGCGGCAAGCTGCCGAAGGGCAAGACGGCGTCGAGCAAGGGCCTCGGCATGGCCTGCTCGCATTACATTTCCGGCGCCTCCAAGCCGGTGAACTGGACCGGCGAGCCGCATGCCACGGTCAAGATCAAGGTCGATTTCGACGGCTCCATCGTGGTGATGTCGGGCGCCGCCGATATCGGCCAGGGCTCCTCCACCATTCTGGTGCAGAGCGTCGCCGAGGTGCTCGGCCTCGACCTGTCGCGCGTACGCGTCGTCACCGGCGACAGCGAGGTGGTGCCGAAGGACAACGGCTCCTATTCCTCGCGCGTCACCTTCATGGTCGGCAATGCGGCGATCGATGCCGCGCGCAACCTCAAAGCCGTGTTCGTCGCGCGCCGCGGCCCGCATGCTGGATGCCAAGCCCGAAGACATCGAATGCCTGGGCGAGGTCTATCGCGCCGGCGCGCAGGACAAGGGCGCGACCTTCGAGGAAGTCGTGGTCGAAGCCCTGAAGGATTCCGGCACCATCACCGTCACCGGCAATTATTCGACCATCCCGGAATCGCATGGCGGCAAGAAATATCGCGGCTCCGCCATCGGCGGCACCATGGGCTACAGCTATTCGGCGCAGGTGGTCGAGGTCACGGTCGACGAGGAGACCGGCGTCGTCACCGTCGACAAGGTCTGGGTCGCGCATGATTGCGGCAAGGCGCTCAACCGACTGAGCGTCGAGGGCCAGGTGCAGGGCTCGGTCTGGATGGGCATGGGCCAGGCGATGAGCGAGGAAGTCGGCTATCACGACGGCCTGATGGTGACCGGCAACATGCTGGATTACCGCGTGCCGACCATCCAGGATTCGCCGCCGATCGAATGCCACATCGTCGAGAGCAACGATCCGCACGGGCCGTTCGGCGCCAAGGAAGCCGGCGAAGGCTCGCTCGCGGCCTTCCTGCCGGCGCTGACCAATGCGATCGCGGACGCGATCGGGCTGCGCTACAACGATCTGCCGGTCACGCCCGACCGCGTCTATGAGGCGATCGAGAAGCGCAAGCGCGCCGCTGTCACGCGGCAAGACGAACGGAGGCGCGTGATGGACGCGCTCCCGCAATTCGATTTGCTGCGCCCGCACCAACGCTCGACGAAGTGCTGAAGGCGCGCGCCGATCATCCCGGCAGCCAGTCCGCTCGGCGGCGGCACCGACCTCACGGTCAATATCCGCCGCGGTATCGTAGCGCCCTCGGTGCTGATCGAGATGAACAAGGTCGCGGAGCTGCGCACGATCCGTGCCGATGCGAAAGGCATCGAGGTCGGCGCCGTCGGTGACGCTGGCCGAATTGTCGCGCCATCCGGATGTCATCAAGCATTATCCGGTGGTGGCGCAGGCCGCGCATCAGATCGCGGGACCGACGCATCGCATCATGGGCACGGTCGGCGGCAATCTCTGCCTCGACACCCGCTGCATCTATTACAATCAGAGCGAATGGTGGCGCGACGCCAACAATCATTGCCTGAAGACCACCGGCACCATGTGCCATGTCGCGCCGAAGAGCCGCGGCGTCTGCTTTGCGACCTTCAGCGGCGACCTCGCGCCGGCTTTTCTGACGCTGAATGCCGAGGTCGACCTTGCCGGTCCGCAAGGCAGGCGCACCGTTCCGCTGAATTCGATCTATATCGGCTTCGCGCGTCAGGACATTCCGGTGACGGAGACGCAGGGCGACGGCAAATATTTTCTGGCGCTGCGGCCGGGCGAGATCGTCACCGCCGTGCGCGCGAAGAACACGACACGGCCTGCGTTCGGCCTATGACAAGATCCGCATCCGCCGCTCGATCGAATATCCGGTCGCGGGCGTCGCGGTGGCGCTTGCGGCGCGACGGCGACACGCTGGCCGATCTGCGCGTGGCCTTCACCGGCACCAATCCGCGTCCGGTTCTGCTCGACGGCACGGCCGATCTGTGCGGCAAGCCGCTGGACGAGGCGTTCTACAGGGGCCTCGACGATCTCGTCCGCGACCAGGTGATGGCGATGAAGACCACCTTCACGCCCGGGCATTATCGCCGCCGCGTGGCCGGCGTGCTGGCGCGGACGGCTGGTGACGAAGCTGTTTGAAGTGAGTTAGCTTCGCGCCGCCTCTTCTTCCCGCAACTTGTAGCGCTGCACCTTGCCGGTCGCCGTGCGCGGCAGGCTGTCGCGCGGCTCGATCCAGCGCGGATATTTCCATGTGCCGGCGCGCGCCTTGACATGCTCCTTCAATTCGCCGAGCAACAGCCGCATCATTGGCGTGGCCGTTCTTCAGCACCACGAAGGCCTTCGGCTTGATCAGCCCATCGGCATCCTCCTTGGGGATCACCGCGGCTTCGAGCACGGCCTCATGCGAGATCAACGCCGCCTCGACATCGAAAGGCGACACCCACATGCCGCTGACCTTGAACATGTCGTCGGTGCGACCGCAGTAAAAGTAATAGCCGTCCTGGTCGCGATAATATTTGTCGCCGGTATGGGTCCATTCGCCGGCAAAGGTGCGGCGGCTCTTTCTGGCGCTGGTTCCAGTAGCCCTCGCCGGCCGACGGACCGCGCACGACCAGTTCGCCGATCTCGCCGTCCGGCAGCTCGCAGCCGTTCTCGTCGACGATCTTCACATCGTAGCCTCTGACCGGCTTGCCGGTCGAGCCGTAGCGGATATCGCCCGGCGGTTGGTCAGGAAAGTCTGCAGCATCTCGGTCGAGCCAATGCCGTCGAGCACATCGACGCCGGTCACCTCGCGCCAGCGCTCGCCCGACCGAAGCCGGCAACGCCTCGCCCGCCGACACGCAGAGCCGCAGACCGCTGTCGAACCCATGCCGCGGTCTCATGCGCGGATGTGCAAGCAGCGCGGCATAGAGCGACGGCACCGCATAGAAGATCGAAGGATGATGCCGCTGCATCAGATCGAACATCGCATCCGGCGTCGGGCGATCGGGCCACAGGATGGCGGTTGCGCCGACCGACATCGGAAACGACATCGCATTGCCGAGCCCGTAGGCGAAGAACAGCTTCGCCGCCGACAGCACCACGTCGCTTTCCCGAATGCCGAGCACGCCCTGCCCCATCAGCTTCGCCGTCGCCATCAGGCTGGAATGGACGTGCTTGACCCCCTTCGGATCGCCGGTCGAGCCCGAGGTGTAAAGCCAGAACGCAACCTCGTCGGAGATCGTAGGCGCGGTGAAAATCTCCTCGCGCCCGCGCGCGCAAATATCGGAAACACGGAGGGTTTCGCGGCCGCCAAGCTGTTCCGGCGAGCGACGCATCGGCGATCACCGCGCAGACGCGGCTATCGGACAGGATGTAGTCATGTTGCTCGGGCGTGAGCCAGGTATTTAGCGGAATGACCACGATGCCGGCGCGGATCGCACCCCAAGAACGCTATCGGGTAATCGACCGTATCTTGCATCAGCAACGCAATGCGATCCTCCGGCCTCAGTCCGAGCGCCAGCAGACCGGAGGCGAAGCGGCAGGTCTGCCGTCTGCAATTCGCCATAGGTGAGCGAGCGCTGTGGATCGACGAAGACGCGGTCTTGTCGCGCAAGCCACGCGCGACATTGGCGTCGACGAAGTCCGCGGCCGCGTTATAGGGCCGCCGCTCGCTGAATGGATCGGACACAGACGCTCCCTGATCGTCATCATTTGCCCGTTTCTTCTTGCGCTGCTGAGGCGTTATCGGCCCGCAGCGATGTTCGTTCAATGCAGAGCGAAAGCCTTGGCCTGCAGTTCCGCCAGCAAGATCGCTCGAGCCCTGCACCGCGAGTCGCTGGTGATAGAGCCGCAAACCATACAGGCCGCCGAGTTCCTCGCCATTGCCGGCGCGGCCGGGGCCGCCGTGATGGCATTGCGGCATCACGATGCCATGGCCGGTATGGGTATCGGCGATCGAGGGCTCGACCATCAGCAGACGGCCGTGACTTGGCCCAAGTTCGGCGACCGCGCGCGCGAAGAAGGCGCGATCGTCGCCATAGACCGACGCCACCAGCGAGCCGCCGCCGCGCGCCACCAGCGCAAAGGCCTGCGCCTCGTCCTTGTAGGGAATGATGGTCGCCGCCGGACCGAACACCTCGGTGTCGTGTACCGCGCTGCCATTGGCGTCCGACGCGCGCATCAGGGTCGGCGCGACAAAGGCGGACTTGTCCGGATCGATACCATCGATCTTGGGCGCCTGCGCGCCGCCGGTCAGCACCTGCGCCTCGCGCGCGATCTTCGAAATGCCGTCGAACGCCGCCGCCTGCTGGCCGCGCGTCACCACCGGGCCCATCCGCGTCGCTTCATTGCGCGGATCGCCGAGCGTGGTTTTCTTCAGGCGTGCGAGCAAGGCTTCGGCGACCGCGTCGGCACGCTCGGCGGGCGCGAAGACGCGGCGGATGGCGGTGCATTTCTGCCCGGCCTTCACCGTCATCTCGCGGCTGACTTCCTTGATGAAGGCATCGAAGGCCGGCTGGCCCGGTGCCGCATCCGGCGCCAGCAGCGCGGCATTGACGCTGTCGGCCTCGACATTCACCAGCACGCCCTGCGCCAGAATATTCGGATGCTTGCGGATGCGGGCTGCGGTGTCCGACGATCCGGTGAACGCGATCACATCCTCGCCGCTCACATGATCGAGCAGATCGCCGGCGCCGCCGCACAAAAGGCTGAGCGCGCCCTCCGGCAGAACATTCGCCGCGATCACGTCGCGCACCATGGCATGCGTCAGCAACGCGGTGGAAGAAGCGGGCTTGCACAGCACCGGCACGCCCGCCAGCAGCGACACCGCCGCCTTCTCCCACAAACCCCAGCTCGGAAAATTGAAAGCATTGATGTGAACCGCAACCCCGTGGCGCGGCGCGAGCAGATGGATGGCCTGGAAGTTTTCCGCCTTCGCGAGCCGCACCGGCTTCTCGTCGAGCAGAAAGGTTGCAGCGTCCGAGCGAGCCGCCGAGGCGCGCATAATATTTCAGCGTGCCGATGCCGCCGTCGATATCGATCGCGGCATCGATCTTGGTGTTGCCGGAATTGGCGATCGCGATCTCTTCGTATTTCGCGCGATTGGCGACCAGCACATCGGCGACCGCCCCGATCAGCTTGGCGCGCTCCGCAAACGACAAGGCGCGCAACGCCGGCCCGCCGCGCCTGCGCGCATGATCGAGCGCCGCTTTCAGATCGAGCCCGCGCGCGCTCGCCGTCGCGAGCACGCTGCCATGCACCGGATCGACCAGTTCGGTCTCGACACCTTCGCCGCGCCGCCACGCGCCCGCGAGGTAGCTCTCCAATGCTTCGCTCATGAATCGCCCTTTCCGGCAATCGGCGCGCCATCATGCATCCTGCCCGGATGCGTTCCAGACCCGCGCGCGGGATTTGACTGTCACTATTTCGGTTGAAGCCTGTTATGGCGCCGGGATCAAAGTCCCCGGCCACCCGCTTGAGGCGGAATAGCCCAAGCGATGCAATGGCTTAAAGCCCGCGATCGCCCAGCCATTTGCGCACCAGAGAAATCGCTTCGGCGAGCTTGTCCGGCTGGCCCGCGTAATAATGCGTGCCGCCCTTGATCACATGCATCGTCTTGTCCGCGGAACCGGCCGCTCTGAAGATCGATCCGGTATGCGGCTGCGGCACGGCGTCGTCGGCCGAATTCTCGATCGCCAGCAAAGGCACGGTGATCTGCGTCGCGCAAAGCAGGCCGTTTCCGTTGGTGTCGTCGATCGACCATTGCGACAACCACGACCGCAGCGTGGAAAAGCGCGCGAGACCGACCGGACCGGTATTCGCGGTTTCGGGATTGCCGAGATAGCACCAGTCCGGGTTTGCGATCGTTCGGATCGAGGGCGGGATCGAGAAAGCGCGGCTCCGCCAAGGTGCGATGCGTGACAAAGCCCCGCTCCATCTCGCCGGTGTTGCTCGCCTTGAGTGTCGCCAAGCGTGTCCTTGACCCAGGCGGTGATCTTTCGCATGCGCGCAAGCTGTGCCGCGCGATACGATGCAATGAACTCGGCCGAATAAGGCGGCCGATTGGGATTTTCCTTGTCGTAAATATCGAGTTCGGAATCGCGGTCGTCCGGATCGATTTCGTTGCGCACCGACGGATCGAGCATGTCGAGCAGAAGCTGCGCACGCGAGGTATGCGCGGCCTGAAACACCAGCGCATCCGCGGGACTGAGACCCGCGCCCTTCACGTCGACCGGGTCTCCGGCCGGCGTATGCGTGATCGTCGGCCTTTCGGCCTGCGATTGATACAGCAAGGCCAGTGCGCCGCCGCCGCTCCATCCGACGATCACGACTTTCTTGTATCCCCATTGCTCGCGCGCATGGCGGATATAGGCGCCAAGATCGAGCAGTACCTTTTCGAGGATCAGCGGCGCATCGTTCTTCATGTAGCGGCTTGCGGCGCACAGCACGTGCGCACCCGCGCGTCACGGTCGCCTGCGGTACCGGCAAAAGCTGCAGCGTGGTCGCGGGATGCATGAACACCAGCAGGGTCGATGAGGGCAGCCCTTCGGTGTCATCAAAAGGCCTTCCAGATTCACAACGCCCTGGCTGCCCGAAAAGCCATAGGTCTCCCGGAAGGCGGATGCCTCCTCATATTGCAGGTGAACCCATCGGTGCTCGATCTCGTAGGGCGCCTTGCCGGTCGTCATTGCGTTGTCCCTGATGATGTCCGAGGCACTCGCGCGCGGATGCGCGGTCAGGATTGCGTCTCGGCGTGCCGGCGCTCGAATTCCCACACGCGTTCGAAGCCCATCAGGCGCGAGAAATCGTCGAACGGATACATCTGCCCGGTCCAGGATTTGGTCGAGCCGGTCTTGAAGATTTCGCCATACACCGATTGCAGCGCCGCACCCATGGCCAGGAAGCCCGCCACCGGAAAGATCGCAAGCTTGAAGCCGAGCTTCTCGAGTTCGGCGCGGGACAGGATCGGGGTGCGGCCGCCCTCGACCATATTGGCGAGCAGCGGAACGTCGAAGGCGCGGCCGATTTTTTCCATCTCGGCTTCGCTCTCCGGCGATTCGACGAACAGGATGTCGGCGCCGGCTTTCAGAAAGGCCTCGCCGCGGCGCAGCGCCTCGTCGAGCCCGAGCGACGTGCGCGCGTCGGTGCGCGCGACGATCAGAAAGTCCTTCGACGAACGCGCCTCCGAGGCGACCTGGATGCGCCGCGCCGCATCCTCGATCGGCACCACACGGCGGCCGGACGTGTGGCCGCATTTCTTCGGAAATTCCTGATCCTCGATCTGGATGCCCTGCGCGCCGGCGGCTTCATAACCGCGCACGGTGAAATCGACATTCAGCAAGCCGCCATAGCCGGTATCGCCGTCGGCGATCAGCGGCGTTGACGATGCCCTGCGCGATCTGACGCACGCGGCCGACCATCTCGGTATAGCTCGCAAGTCCCGCATCCGGCAGACCGAGATGCGAGGCCACGACGCCATAGCCGGTCATGTAAAGCACGTCGAAGCCCATGCCGTCGGCGATCTTCGCCGAGATCATGTCGAATACGCCCGGCGCCGAGATCAGGCCGGGCTCCTTCAGGCGCGCTGCAAGCTTCTTGCGCATTGCTCTCACGTCCGCTTGGAGGCAGCCGACATTAGCGGCCGCCGATTGGACGTCTGCTTTGTGCCCGTGGCGTCTTCAACTGGCAATGGCTTTGCCTGCCGATGCAGCGACTTTCACCGCAATCGACCCATCCTTACAGCGGGACGGAGTTTCCTCTGAGTTTCCTCCATCCACCATTTTGATGTCGTCATCGAGCGATCTCATGGATGGGCCCGGGAGCCGGTCGAGTTATCCCGACGATCGGTTGCAAGGGGCTGGCCTCCGCACGGGCAGCCACGAGCACAGAAAGGTGAAAAGCGAAAAAGCGTAGACGAGAACGACAAATGCAATGAGCCAATCCAGCATGATACTCCCCCGAGTATGGATGCAGATGGCGCGCGCATGCGCACACACAGCAGAGCGAGGCTGCGAAGCCTCAGTCGGGGAAATCAATTACCGGCGCTCTGCTCGCGGCTACGACGAGCACGATAGCGGATGCGACATACGTCACGGTGATACCGATCATGAAGACTGACATCAGCATGTCCCCCGTTCGTCGTGAACGCAATTGGGGAACGCCAATGAGGCGCACATGTGGCGCCGATTGTGGATAAGTTGATCACGATCAGAACATCGATCATCGCCGGTATTCGAGAACGCGAGCGATCTTACCCATAGAGGTGCGATGATGTTGTGCGCACGTAACAGTCCATATCGAGGTACGCAGTATCTTCGAATACGCGCATCGGCGTCTGGCCGTCCGCCGGTCTCTGTTCCCGGCTTTCGATTTCAATTCCCGACTTCCGTTCGAGACTGTGCCAGCGCGCTTCAAAAGTTTCGTCTTCCTTCTGAGGCGGCCAGCAGCACGATCCATCCTCGGGATCGACGAACTCCTCCGCTCGGCCGCGGACGGGCTTGCCTGCGCGTTGGTTGACTGCGCATTGGTTGCCGGCGGATTCGCCGCGGCCGCGGGCTCCTCGCGGTCCGACCAGAACAGCTCCGACTTCGGAAGCTGTGTCTTGCCTTCGTACCAGCATTTGCGTCCGTCGATCAGGCGATAGGTCCAATGGACGGCGCGGCCTTTGACGATCTCCGCCTGACATTCGGTTGCGGCCTGCGCATCGTTCAGCGAGGCAAGGAAAGTCGAGGCAAACAATGCCACGCCCAAGATCGAAGAGCGTTTCATATCAGGCTCCTCATGGTTGCTTCGCCATGGTCCTGAAAGAATGCGGCCAACCTGAATACCGAACTATGTTTCAAGCTGGAAATCTTGGCGGCATTATCGGGTCAGACGCCGCGCATGGAGCCGAAGGAACCCCGCTATTTTCAGGCGCTGAGGCGCGTCAGGTAATCGGGTCACCGCATCCTGGCCGGGCCAAGTGTGGTTTTTTCTGGTGGCGACGATAAGCGAATGCGGCGTCCGGCTGCCGCGAAGATTATCGTTCGATGGAGGTCCGCGACCGAGCGCATCTTGTCGGATGCCTATCCGCGCGCCGTCCATCAAACATCGATTTGAGTGGAATTGGTGCCGGCGGAGGGATTTGAACCCCCGACCACCCGCTTACGAAGCGGATGCTCTACCACTGAGCTACGCCGGCCCGATTGCAGTGCGGTAAGGCGCTCCTGATAGCGGCCCGGCGCCGATTTTACAAGGCGCCGCGAAGTGCGCGGACCGTCACTGAAACAGCCGCTTCCAGCCCGGACCGCCGGAAGTCTGCTCCGGCACCGGCTCGGGTTCCTGAAACGCGTCGGGACCCGGATCGTCCGGCACATGGGTGATCGGCACCACCGATTCGGCGATCGGCGCGGGCCTCGGACGCGGCATGCGCGTCTCGACCACCGGGCGCGATTCCGGCTTGCGTTCGGGCGAAGCCGGCTCCGCCGCGGCACCCGCGGGCGCGACATCGATCATCGGCCGCGACGGCGGCTCGGCCTCGGCCTCGTCCGTCTCCGCCGCACGATGGCCGATCTCGGCGACCGGCGCCTTCCACTCGAAGGCATCGATACGGCCGGTCACCGGCGAGATCGGCAGCCAGCGCTCCGACACGAAGCCATCCGCGGTCCAGGCCGGATCGCGCGCGGCATGGACCGCCCGCGCGGTCCATTCGCGGGCGCGGCCTTCATCGGCGAATTCGGCCTGTTCGAGATCGGACATCAGCAGCGCGACCCGCTGCGAGGGCTGCGAAAGGAACGGCGACATCGCGCGGCGCGCCTCGGCGAAGTCGCGCGCATCGATCGCGGCGCGCGCCAGCGCCAGCGCGCTTTCGATATTGTCGGGCGCAAGCGCAGCAAGCTTCTGCACCCGCGTGAGCCGGTCGCGCGCGGAATCGCCGAAGCGCAGATAGGCATAGGTCTCCGCGAGATCGGGATGCGGCGACAGCCTGCCAGGCGCGTTCCAGCATGCGCGACGCCTTGCGGATCTCGCCATCCTCCGCGAGGTAACGCGCCGACAGCGCGACGGCGGGAACGAGATCGGGCGCGAGCTTCACGGCTTCGAACACAAGCGCCTTCGACGTATCGCGGTCGCTTGTCTTCGAGCGAAAGCGCGCGCGCCGTGAGCAGCACCGCGCGCTGCCGCTTGTAGCTCGCGCGTTCCAGCGCGCCCGCCGCGCGATTGCGTTCCAGCATGTCGAGCGCGCCGGCCCAGTCGCCGGTCGCGCAGCGAAGCTGCAGCACCGCCTGCCCGGCCCACGGCAAGAGACGGCGCGATCTTCGCGGCCTCCTCGGCATAAAGGCTCGCCTTCGGCAAGATCGTTGTTGCGCTGGGCCTCGATGAACAGCCCGCGCAGACCAAGCAGCTCGGGTCTGATCGTTCGCCGCCATTTGGCGAAAGGCGCGCTCGGCGCCGGCGCGGTCGCCGCCAAGCTGCGCCGACTGTGCGGCAAGCAACAGCGCGAGCGGCTCCTGCGGCGCGATCTTCCCGGCGTCTTCCGCGTAACGCCGCGCGGCGCGAGCATCGCCGGCGCCAACCGCGATCAGCCCGCGCACGATTGCGCGCTGCCCGCGCGCATCGCGCCGGTTGCGGAGCGCGGCCGCGACACGTCGCGGCGAATGCCACAGGCCGCGCAGGATCGACCAGAGCAGCATGCCGGCCGCGACCACCGCGAGGATCACGGTCGCCAGCACCATCAGCGAGGTTTCGATCCGCCAGCCGAGCCAGACCACCGACACTTCGCCCGGGCGATCCGCGAACCAGGCGACGCCGAGCGCGATCAGGCCTACGACTGCGAGAAAGACTGCAACACGGATCATCGGGAACGCTGCCTCACGATCCGGGTTTGGCGAGCGCCGACAGCGCCGATTGCGCGAGCGACTGCGCCGCGGCGATGCGCGGCATTGCGCGCCTCGGCCTTCTTGATCCAGTCCAGCGCCGGCGCGCGCGCATCCGGCGGCAGCTTGGCGAGTTCGGTCAGCGCGCCGCGGATATCGGCATTGCCGGCGCGCAGCTTCGATGCGCGACTTCACGCTCGGCGCATCGTCGCCGACCGCCTCGCCCGCGGGACGGATGCGCACGATCTTTTCGGCATTGGCCTGCAGCCGTTCGAGGAAGCTGCCTTCGACCGGCTCGCTCGCGCGCGCCGCCTTCCAGATCGACGGCATGGCCGCGGACAATTCGCGGCCGAGACTCGCAGCCGTCGGCACGCCGCTTTGCGCAAACGGCTCGAGCGCTGCAATCGACTTCGCATCGCCCGAAAGCGCGCGCACCGCCGTGCAATTCGGCGGCGAAGGGTGCGCCGCTTTCGACCGCATTGCGGAGCGACAGGGCCGCAATCGCGAACCGGCTGCGCGCATCGTCCACGGACGTGGCGCGCGCTTTGCGATCTCGGCCTGGTTGGCGCGCGATACGGCTTCGATCGCCGCCAGCCGGCCGAGGACCGCCTCGAGCTCGGCGCGCGATTGCTCGGGAGCGGCCGCGCGCGCCTTCTGCGCGGCTTCGTCGGCGGCGGTGACGGCGCTCGAGGCACGCTCGCGCGCTTCGCGGGCGATCACGGCGATCTCGTCGCTTCTGCGCTCGCGCGCGGCGGCGATATCGGCCGCGGTTTTCACCGAAGCCTCGGCCGCCGCGATCCGCGCGCATCAGTTGCGGGTCGGGCGCGCGCTGCGCTGCGAGTGCCGTCTCCAGCTTGCCGAGGCGATCGAGCAATTCGGCGGGAACCGCAGGTGCGCGGAGCGGGCGCAACGGCAACCGGCTGAAGGTCACGCGACAGCCAATGGCCGGCGCCGATCCCGATTGCGAAGAACAGCACGGCACCGGCGATGCCGGCCGCGATCAGCGGCCACGGCAGATTGGCCGGCGATTGGCGGGCGTGCTGCGGAAACACGCTGTGCGCGGAATCCTGCGGCGCGTGCGGCGGCACGGCTTCCACCGGACGCGGCTTCCGGCTTCGGTTCTGCGGCCGGCTCCGGCCACCGGCTTCCGCCATGGCGGGCGCCGGCTCCGGCTTTGCCGCCTGGGCGGCGGGCGCAGCCTTGATCTCGGTGGCCGTCAGGTCGATCGTGGTCGGACGCTTGGAAGGCGCGGCCTTTCCGGGCTTCCCGGTCTTGTCGTGTGCCATGACATCTCCCGCGATCGAGCGGCGGGAGCATCCTACCCAGAATCAGGCTCCCGACGGCCATTCGATACTAAGGATTAAGCGAGCGCGGCAACTGTGGCACAGGCTCAGGAAAACGGCTTCGCCGGAAGGCTCAGCCAACAGGTCCAGCATGGCCTGCTCGTCGGGCCGTGCGGCTATGAAAATCCGCGATCGCGCCGATCTCCGAAAGCGGCTCCGAAGCGCGCTGCGACAGACAGAAATGCCGCAGTTTCGCGGCCGCCTCCACGACGCCGCTCCTTTGCGCGCAGGCGACAAAAATGGCGGTGCTGCGGCGCGAGTAATGCAGGACGCCGTCGATCTGCGCCGTCTCCAAGGCGGCGACGATCTCCGGGCTGAATTCCTGCGCCGCGCTGGCGCGATAAACCACGACCGTCTGCAGACGCAAGCCCGCCGGCGCCAGTTCCGCCGCCATGTCGCGCGCGCGATCGTCGCCGGCGAGATACAGAAGCGGCAGCGACTTGTCCGCGACCTGCCGCCGCCGACCAGCCGCGCCAGATCGCCGCCATCGCCTTGCGCGGAAACGACCTGGCGAAATCCGGCCAGGCGCGCCGCTTCCGCGGTCTGTCGGCCGACGGCAAAGCAGCGCAACGCGGTGAGCGCGTCGCGATCGCGGATGCATCGGCGATGCGCACGTGCCGCATTGCCGCTGGTCATCAGCAACGGCCGCACACGGACCGGCGCCGAAAGTCGCGTCCGGAAGATTCTGGATCTCGAGCATCGGCGCGAAGCAGCGGCTCATGTCCGCGCGCACGCAGCGCGCTCGCGGTGCGCTCCGCTTCCGGTCTCGGCCGCGTCAGCAACAGGCGCACGGATCAGCCGCCCGTGAAGAAATCGGGGCCGCCCCGGCGCTTCAATTCCTCGCCCGGCATCGGCGCCGAGCTGCGACCGCATCCGCGATCGCGCCCTTGCCGCGCGGTCTCGATGCACCTCGCTGCCGTCGGGCCGCAGGATCATGCCGCGAAAGCTCAAGGCATCGCCGTCGATCGTCGCATAGCCCGCGATCGGCGTGCGGCAGGAGCCGTCGAGCGCGGCGAGAAACGCGCGCTCGGCTGTCGAGCGCAATGAAGGTGTCGCGATGCGCGATCGTCGCCAGCAGATCGCGCGTGCGCGTGTCGTCCGTCGCGCGCCTCGATCCCGATCGCGCCCTGACCGACCGCCGGCGGAAACGCATCGAGCGGCAGCAATGGCGGTCGCGACCTTCTCGAGTCCGAGCCGCTTCAGGCCGGCCAGCGCCAGCAAGGTCGCGTCGACCTCGCCGTCGTCGAGCTTGCGCAGCCGCGTCTCACATTGCCGCGAAACACCTCGACCGCAAGATCGGGCCGCATGCGCTTGACCAGCGCCTGACGGCGCAGCGACGCGGTGCCGACCATGGCGCCCGTCGGCAGGTCCGCAATCGATTGCGCCCTGCGGCTGATGAAGGCGTCGCGCACATCCTCGCGCTCCAGACACGCGATCAGCGCGAGCCCGTCCGGCAGCGCCGTCGGCATGTCCTTGGAGGAATGCACGGCGATGTCGATCGTCATTCGCGAGCAAGGCCTCCTCGATCTCCTTGGTGAACAGGCCCTTGCCGCCGGCTTCCGACAGCGGCCGGTCCTGGATGCGGTCGCCGGTCGTCTTGATGACATGAATCTCGATCGTCGTCCGGCGCGCAGCCATGCGCCGCGACCAGCCGGTCGCGCACGGTATGGGCCTGCGCCAGCGCCAGCGGCGAGCCGCGCGTGCCGATCCGCAACAGGGCGCCGGAAGAGCCGATTGCGCCATCAAACCTCGCAATGCTACGCCGGGCGCGCTTCCTGTCCGGCGGCGCCATAGGGCCGATTTCCGTGCACGGATTGCAAGGCGATTGCAAGACGGCGATGATCGTCCTCGGCATCGAAACGACCTGCGACGAGACCGCGGCGGCGCTGGTCGAGCGCGACCGACGGCACGGGCGCGGGCGCATCCTGTCGGATATCGTGCTGTCGCAGACCGACGAGCACGCGGCCTTCGGCGGCGTGGTGCCGGAAATCGCCGCCCGCGCCCATGTCGAGGTGCTGGACCTGCTGATCGAGCAGGCGCTGGCCGAAGCCGGTGTCGAGCTTCGCCGCGCTCGACGGCATCGCCGCCGCCGCCGGACCCGGCCTGATCGGCGGCGTCATCGTCGGCCTGACCACCGCGAAGGCGATGGCGCTGGTGCACGGCAAGCCGCTGCTCGCGGTCAATCATCTCGAGGCGCATGCGCTGACCGCGCGGCTGACCGACGGCGTCGACTTTCCCTATTGCCTGTTTCTCGCCTCCGGCGGCCATACGCAGATCGTCGCCGTGCGCGGCGTCGGCGACTATGTGCTGCTCGGCAACACGATGGACGATGCCATCGGCGAGGCCTTCGACAAGACCGCGAAGCTGCTCGGCCTCGGCTATCCCGGCGGCCCGCAGGTCGAGAAGCTGGCCGCCGCGCGGCGACCCGCAAGCGCTTCGCGCTGCCGCGCCCGCTGCTACGGGCGCAAGGAGCCGGATTTCTCGCTCTCCGGGCTGAAGACCGCGTTGCGGCTGGAAGCCGAGCGCATCGCGCCGCTGTCAGCGAACAGCGACGTCGCCGATCTCTGCGCGTCGTTCCAGCAGGCCGATCGTCGACACCGATCCACGACCGGCTGCGCGCGGGACTGCGCGTGTTCACGCGAGCGATATGGCCGGCCCAATGCGCTGGTCGCCGCCGGCGGCGTCGCCGCCAACCAGGTCGGTGCGGCAGGTGCTGCAGCGTGCTGGCGCAGCGAAGCGCAGCATCGCGCTGGTGGTGCCGCCTGCGGAATTGTGCACCGACAATGGTGCCATGATCGCCTGGGCCGGCGCCGAGCGACTGGCGGCGGGCTTGACGATCCGCTCGACTTCGCGCCGCGCGCGCGCTGGCCGCTGGAAGAGGTTGGCGGCACAGCCGCGACTGCGGCCGGCCTGGTGCATGCCTAGTTGATCCGGAGCGACCATGGCTTCAATCACATCGCTGTGCTCGGTGCGGGGGCCTGGGGGACTCGCGCTTGCCAACGCCGCCGCGCTGCCGGCCGCAAGGTCACGCTCTGGACCATCGACGCGAAAGAGGCCGAAGCGATCGCGCGACACGGCATGTCGCCGATGCTGCCCGGCGCGTGAGATCGAATGCAGCGCGTCGCCGTCACGACGAACCTCACGGACGCCGCGCGTCGCGATGCCATCCTGCTCGTCGTCCCGGCGCAGGCGTTGCGCGAGGTCGTGACCACGGCGGCGCCGCTGATCCGCGCCGGCACGCCGCTCGTCGCCTGCGCCAAGGGCATCGAGCGCGGCACGCGCAAGTTCATGACCGAGATCATCGCCGAATGCGCGCCGAATGCCGCGCCGGCGATCCTCTCCGGCCCGAGCTTTGCCGCCGATGTCGCGCGCGGCCTGCCGACCGCGGTGACGCTGGCCGCGCAGGACGAGAAGATGGCGAGCGCCTTGTCTCGCGCCATCGGCACGGCGACGTTCCGGCCCTATCATTCGACCGATCTGCGCGGCGTCGAAATCGGCGGCGCCGCGAAGAACGTGCTTGCGATCGCGGCCGGCATCGTCAAGGGCCGCGGTCTCGGCGACAGCGCCGCTGCGGCGCTGACCACGCGCGGCTTTGCCGAAATCATACGCTTCGGAAAAGCCTGCGGCGCACGCCCTGAAACGCTGATCGGCCTGTCCGGTCTCGGCGACCTCATCCTGACCTGCTCGTCGCCGCAATCGCGCAATTTCTCGCTCGGCATCGCGCTCGGCCAGGGCAAGTCGCCGCTCGAGGCGCTGGGCGGATCGAAGCTCGCGGAAGGCGCCTACACCGCCTCGGTGCTGACCGACATGGCACGCGAGCGCAGCGTCGAGATGCCGATCGCCGATGCCGATCGCCGCGTGCTCGATGGCAGCGCCAGCGTGGACGAGGTGATCGAACGCTTGCTGGCGCGGCCGATCCGCGCAGAGGATTGAGCGATGAATTACTGGCTGATCAAGAGCGAGCCCGATGTCTGGTCCTGCGATCAGCAGGTGGCGAAAGGCGCCAAGGGCGAAGCCTGGACCGGCATCCGCAACCACACCGCCAAGCTCAATCTGATGAAGATGAAGAAGGGCGACCTCGCCTTCTTCTATCACTCCAATATCGGCAAGGAGATCGTCGGCATCGTCGAGATCGTGCGCGAGCATTACCCCGATCCGACCGCCAAGCCGGGCGAGCCCTGGGTCGCGGTCGATATCGCCGCGCGCGAACAAGCTGCCAGAAGCCGGTGACGCTCGACGCCATCAAGGCCGAGCCGAAGCTGAAGGACATGGCGTTGTTGAAGATTTCCCGGCTGTCGACCGGACCGGTGACGGCCTGCGGAATGGAAGGTCATCTGCAAGATGGGCGGGCTTTAAGGCCCCCTGCCGCAGACGAAAGTGGCAGACTTCCCGGCTTGCCCGGATAGCTGTCCGGTTTTGCATAATTGCGACAAATCAAGAGGCGCCGGGGCTAATCCGGTAACCCTTAGCGTTGCCGGGAGGGATATCATGTCGGACAAGATCTACGCCGTCGCGCCGGACTGGAAGAAGCGCGCCTTCATCGACGAGGGCAAATATCACGAAATGTACGCGGCCTCGATCGCCGACCCCGACAAGTTCTGGGGCGAGCAGGGCAAGCGCGTCGACTGGATCAAGCCCTATACCAAGGTCAAGAACACCTCGTTACGCGCCGCGACAATGTCTCGATCAAATGGTTCGAGGACGGCACCCTCAACCTCGTCCTACAACTGCATCGACCGGCATCTGGCCAAGCGCGGCAACCAGATCGCGATCATCTGGGAAGGCGACGATCCGAAGGACGACAAGAAGGTCACCTACAAGGAACTGCACGACGAGGTGTGCCAATTCGCCAATGTGCTGAAGGCGCAGGGCGTCAAGAAGGGCGACCGCGTCACCATCTATCTGCCGATGATCGTCGAAGCGGCCTACGCGATGCTCGCCTGCGCGCGCATCGGCGCGGTGCATTCGGTGGTGTTCGGCGGCTTCTCGCCGGATTCGATCGCCGGCCGCATCGAGGATTGCAAGTCGACCGTCATCGTCACCGCCGACGAGGGCCTGCGCGGCGGCCGCAAGATCCCGCTGAAGGCCAATATCGATGCCGCCTGCGACAAGGCCGGCGGCGTCACCTCGGTGATCGTGGTCAAGCGCACCGGCGCGCCGGTCAACATGAAGGCCGGCCGCGACGTCTATTACGACGACGCCGCGAAAGGCGTTTCCGCCGACTGCCCCTGCGAGGAGATGAACGCGGAGGATCCGCTGTTCATTCTCTACACCTCGGGCTCGACCGGAAGCCCGAAGGGCGTGCTGCACACCACCGGCGGCTATGCCGTCTACACCTCGATGACGCATCAATACGTGTTCGATTATCACGACGGCGACATCTATTGGTGCACCGCCGATGTCGGCTGGGTCACCGGTCACAGCTACATCGTCTACGGGCCGCTGCAGAACGGCGCGATCACGCTGATGTTCGAGGGCGTGCCGAATTACCCGACCAATTCGCGCTTCTGGGAAGTGATCGACAAGCACAAGGTCAACATCTTCTACACCGCGCCGACCGCGATCCGCGCGCTGATGCAGGCCGGCGACGAGCCGGTGAAGAAGACCTCGCGCGCCTCGCTGCGCCTGCTCGGCTCGGTCGGCGAGCCGATCAATCCGGAAGCCTGGGAATGGTATCACCGCGTGGTCGGCGACGACCGCTGCCCGATCGTCGATACCTGGTGGCAGACCGAAACCGGCGGCATTCTGATCACGCCGCTGCCGGGCGCGATCGCGCAGAAGCCGGGCTCGGCGACGCTTGCCGTTCTTCGGCGTGAAGCCGGAAATCGTCGATGCCGAGGGCAAGGTGCTCACCGGCGCCACCACCGGCAATCTCTGCATCGCCGATTCCTGGCCGGGCCAGATGCGCACGGTCTATGGCGACCATCAGCGCTTCGTGGACACCTATTTCCGCACCTATCCCGGCAAGTATTTCACCGGCGACGGCTGCCGCCGCGACGAGGACGGCTATTACTGGATCACCGGCCGCGTCGACGACGTGATCAACGTGTCGGGCCATCGCATGGGAACCGCGGAAGTCGAATCGGCGCTGGTCGCGCATCCGAAAGTGTCGGAGGCCGCCGTCGTCGGCTATCCGCATCACATCAAGGGGCAGGGCATCTATGCCTATGTCACGCTGATGGCGGGCGAAGCGCCGAGCGACGAATTGAAGAAGGAACTGGTCGGCTGGGTGCGCAAGGAGATCGGTGCCATCGCCGCGCCCGACCTGCTGCAATTCGCGCCCGGCCTGCCCAAGACCCGCTCCGGCAAGATCATGCGCCGCATCCTGCGCAAGATCGCCGAGGACGATTTCTCCAATCTCGGCGACACCACGACGCTCGCCGATCCGGGCGTGGTCGACGATCTGGTCAGCAACCGGCAGAACCGGCCGACCGCCTGACGAGGCATTTCGTCGCGTGTCGCGGCCGGATGCCGGTCGCTTGCGCGCCAGCGTTAAGGCGGGCTTCCGGCAAGCGTTCGGGCCGCGTTGCCATTTTTCAACACCGTTGACAATGTTGCTGGCGGGCGCTTTTGGCGTCGCCCCGATTGGGCTATTTTCCTGCCCAAATCGGGCCCGGTACCGGGCCTGGAGCAGGAATTTGGGGTTTGAAATATGCGCTTTTCCCGGCTTTTCGCCCTTTCGACCATCGCCTCGGTGCTGGCCGGGCTCACGGCAATTGTGGCCGTCCCGAGCACGGCTGACGCAGCGCAGACGGTCAGCTTCCGCGAAGACTTCATGCCCGGCACCGTGGTCATCAAATACAGCCAGCGTCGGCTCTATTACGTCATGGGCGGCGGCAAGGCGGTGGCCTATCCGGTCGGCGTCGGCCGCGTCGGCAAGGCCTGGTTCGGCAGCCGCTATATCGACGGCAAGCGCATCAAGCCGGCCTGGGCGCCGCCGCGCGAGGTCAAGCGCGACAATCCGCGTCTGCCGAACGTCATTCCGGGCGGCGTGCCGGGCAACCCGATGGGTGCGGCGGCGCTGACCTTGTCGGGCGGCGAATATGCCATCCACGGCACCAACGCGCCGGGCTCGATCGGCGGCTTCGTGTCCTATGGCTGCATCCGCATGCACAACAGCGACATTCTCGATCTGTACAACCGCGTCGAGCTTCGGCACCCGCGTGGTGGTCACGCGCTGACTTTCCGCGCAGCGCGACGGCATTCGATGGCCGGGCTTATTGCCCGGCCATTTTCATTTCCCGCCGCCTCCTGTCGAGAATCTCCGTCAATTCATCCGGCAGATCGAGCATGACGTCATGCCCGCAGGGCAGCGCATGCGCTTCCCAGCCTTCCGCCTTCGCGCGTTCGTAGAACGGCTTGAACGGGCTCTCGCGCGGCAGCCTCGTGCCGTGGACATAGACGCGCTTCTTCACCGCGCGATAGCGCGCCCGACAGCCTGATCTTCTCCATCATGGTCGCGATCGGATGCGGCGCGGCGAGCGCATCGACGCGCGCGGCATCGTTCGCGTTGACGCCGAAGAAGGCCGCCGGCGGCGGCGGCACGAACAGCCCGCCGAGCGCGCCGGCGCGGTCGATGAACATCTGCGTGTTGGCCGGGATGTTGAGATCGAACAGCGACTTGCCGTCCTCCGGAATGAAGGCGTCGAGATAGACCAGCGCCGCGATCTTCTCCGGCACCGCATCGGCGACCGCGGTGATCACCATGCCGCCATAGGAATGGCCGAGCAGCACGACGTTCGACAGATCCTCGTAGCGGATGACGTTGAGGATGTCGGTGACATGCGTGGTCAGATTGATGGTAGCGCTTTGACAGATGCGAGCGCTCGCCCTGCCCGGTCAGCGTCGGCGTGAACACGATGTGGCCGCGCGCGCGCAACCGCTCGCGCGACCCTCGCGAATTTCCAGCCGCCGCCCCAGGCGCCGTGAACGAGAACATAGGTTGTCATGGTGATGCGTTCCTTCTTCGGCTCGTCGATTCTTATCGCCCCGCTTGCATCTTTATCCCTCCCCCGCTTGCGGGGGAGGGTCGACCGCCGAGCGAAAGCGAAGGCGAGCGGGGTGGGGGTCGATATCGTGAGTCTCGACTAAATGACCCCCACCCCGATCTCCTTCGCGTCGCTTCGCTGCTCAGTCGATCGACCCTCCCCTTCAAGGGGGAGGGATAGCAGATGCGTGAAATGAATAGGCATAGCTCCGCCGCCCCTGTTCTTTGCGGCGCGGGGTACGCCGTAGGCCAAACTCGCATTCCTGCCCTTGAGAAGGGCGCGCGGAACGCCGGGCTTTCGGCAAGCCCGCAGCCTCATGCGCGAAATGTGAGAAGCGCATGAGCAATAGTCACTACGGACCGCCGAAAGATTCCGGCGTTCCGCGCGCGGCGCGTTACAGGTCTGCTCCAACGCCACCGGTGGAACGCTCCACCGCCGTCTCCGGGCACAGTGCCTCGGCGTGGCGCGGCTTGAACCTGTGCCTTGCGCGCGACGCGTCTGTCGCACGCAAGGCTGCCGCATCCCGCTCCGCGTCTCGTGACGCTCATGAAACGCTCCTTCAGCAGGAACGGGATGAGGGGAATTAGACCATGGGAAGATGGCGAGAATAAGGAATATTATCCTAAGCAATAAATCTCTGCGAAGTAGGCACGAATCGGGAACCTTCGCTATCCTGGGTGTTCCGCGGGTCGCGGTGTGCGTAGGTTTACAAAATTCAAGAATTATTTTTGTACCCGTAGAGCCGCTGAGGCGGTCCCTGGATAGCCAACAACCGATTCCTCATGCTTTGCTTCGTAGATCAATTTGGCGAATCACCGGGGCTTGAAAGACCCAATAGAGCCCATTTATAGCGGCTTCTTCCCCGTGAAGAGTTTCCAGATCGTTAAGCGCTCGTTCATTTGACTCACCGAATCAGACCCACCATTTTGCTCAGAACCGCGGCTTCACCGCGTATTTCAGTCGGTGGGACTAATGGCCTTTTCGCTACGAGACGCATTGCGATATTTCTTCGGCGGAGATGCGAAAAAGGAATTCCGCCTTTAAGAACGAGAAAGAAGCATACGAATTTTGTTTAAATGCATACAAGGACTCTGGCGGTGTCACACCTGAGCTCCGCCGAGCCTTTGAGTTTTATCAGCAGAATTACCGTGATGACGGATGCGACCCCTTCCTTGGACCTGCAGAAAATTCGAATCTCAGGTCTAACTAAGAACATCGACATCTCGAAATTCAATTGCGGTGTCCATGAACTCGATTCGTGGATTGGCCGGAAATGTTGGAAAGCTCACGACAAGAACAAAGTGAAAGCATTTTACGCTCACCTTGAGGAGGGAGCGACTGCACTCGGGCTGTACACACTTTCCCTATCGATTGAGACTACCGATAAATTAGACGCGGCCGAGCGCAATAATTATCAAAGCCACTTTCCAGCGGTCTATTTAGGACAGTTAGCGGTCTTACGCGGATATCAAAACCAGAAGCTTGGCACGATCCTACTGCTAAACGCGCTTGAGCGCGCGTATCAGATTAGCCGGCATGTGGCGTATTATGGAGTCGCCTTACGTTCGTTGAATGATCGAACCACAGTGCTTTACGAACGTTACGGCTTCCGGAAACGCGAGAACGTGGCCACACCACTTATGATTTTGCCGGTCTGGTCTTTGCAGGACCTGTTCAACAAACAATCGAGCATGCGACAGTAGCTCGCGTCACCGCCCCGCCTGTTGCCCGCACCAGCTCTCGCGCCTTCCGCCGTCATAGGCGCGAACCAGGCCGGTCTTCAGCAGCGCCTGTGAAATATCGGGCGTGCCTCGCGTCGCCGCGCTGGCGAGAACGCGGCCGCCATATTTGTCGATGCCGACCTGGCCGATGGTGACGCCGCCTTCCGCCAGCAGCCGTTGCAGGGCGTCGCGGGCGGCGAGCGCCAGCCGATATTCCTCCGCGCAGCGCGCGCTGAATTCGGCGGCGTCGACGCCGCGCAGCCGCACCTTGGTCGTCACCTGCATGCCGGGCCAGACATGCACCCGCGCCTCGAAGGTGTCGCCGTCATTGACCCGCAGCACCTCGGCCGCGTGACTTCCGCGCGCCGTCCGCAATTCCTCGAGCCCCGGCACGATGGCCGGCGGCCGCGGCGCAGCCTCCACTGGCAACGATGCGCCGGCCTGCGGCGCTCGGGCCTTCAGCGCGGCGCCCGCCAGCATGCCGGCGACGAAGACCGCGCCCAGAAGTACGGCTCCGGCCGCGGGCGGGCCGGAGAATAGTCTTGCTTTGAGGAACATAATCCAATTATATACTTGACACCACAATGGGCCAGATATAGAAAGGGGCGATTAATTGGGGTTTAGACATGTTCACCGCTCCGCATTTCCAGAACCACGACGCAGCCCGCGAATACCTCGAAGCCCTCCGATGGGGCGGCGAGCGGGCCTGCCCGCATTGCGGAACCCTCGGCAAGTCCTACGCCACCAAAAAGGCCGGCGTGTACCGTTGCGCCTCCAAGGAGTGCCGTAAGGACTTCACCGTGACGACCAAGAGCGTCATGGAGTTCCAGCCACATCAAATTGCACATCTGGCTTCAGGCTTTCGCCCTCATGACCGCCAGTAAGAAGGGCATGAGCGCCCACCAGCTGCATCGGTCACTGAAGGTGACTTACAAAACCGCCTGGTTCCTTGCGCATCGCATCCGTGAAGCAATGCGCGAAGGTGGCCTAACCCCGCCGACCCCGATGGGTGGCGAAGGCAAGGTCGTGGAAGCTGACGAAACCTATTTCGGCCGCCCCGAGACGGAACGCAAAACCAAGCACAAGCGCTACTCGCCTTATCTCAAGAAGCCGCGCCGCAATGCCCGGCCGATTGTGGCCCTTGTCGAGCGCGGCGGTCGCGTCCGTTCATTCCATGTCGCCCATGCCGACAAGGATAACGTCGCGACCATCGTGGCCGATAACATCACCCGCGAAACGACGCTCTATACCGACGAAAGCAAACTTTATTCGGACATCGGTATTGAGTTTGCCGCACACGAGACCGCGAAGCACAGCGCCTTCGAATACGTTCGCGGCGACGTTCACACCAATACCATTGAAGGCGTGTTCTCAATTTTCAAGCGCGGCATGAAAGGCGTTTATCAGCATTGCAAGGAAAAGCACTTGCATCGCTACCTTGCGGAATTTGACTTCCGCTATAATCACCGCGTCTTGCTTGGCTTTAATGACGGGGAACGTGCAGATGCAGCAATTCGCGGCGCAGCGAACAAGCGTCTGACGTATCGTCAACCTCGTTAAACCGGACTACTCGAAACGCGCCAAGCGCTTCTTGCGATGGCGAAAACGCAATACCAAACCCCGCAAAGTTAAGCGGATTTGGGTGCGCTAGGCCGCAACAACTGCCTGTTGCGGCAGAACGAACGGCTGCTCGTAAGATGGCGTGGGGGCTACCCGACCCATCGCCGCAGACTGCGCCAACCACTCATCAACCGCGTCCGCCAGATTTGTAATGGCTTCTTCCGGGGTCTCGCCGTCCGACATGCAGCCGGGCAGATCAGGCGCATAAGCCAGAAAACCGCCCCCGTCCTCAGGGGCGAGAGGCTCTACAACCATTCTATAGCGATTAGCGGTCATGGCGTTTCTCTGGGTTAGTCGCAGGAAGAATGGCTTTTTCGAGCCTTTCCCTTTGAAGTAGAATCTCTCTCTCAACGCGCACAGCATCCACCAGTGCCACTATTTTCTTAATATATACCGCCTTAATCGGTCGCGGGCACCGTGACGATATTCCTAACCAATTCATGCGCCGCCTTGGCGTGACTGCATTAATTACCGACGGGCGAGGCGATTCGCAATATCAATCTTTGGTTGCATTTTGTCGGTCGGTACAATCGCAGCCTGCGGCTCACCGCCGCGCGATCTTGCGGTACAGTCAGCCTTTCCCATCTTTTTGGCGGCCGGAACGCCGTGCGCGGCGCCTCCCCGGCAGGAGGGAACGATGAACTATTTCAAGACAGCCATGCTGCTCGCGGGGCTCACCGCCCTGTTCATGGGCGTCGGCTATCTGATCGGCGGCGGCACCGGCGCTCTGATCGCGCTGGTCGTGGCCGGCGCCATGAATATCTACACCTACTGGAATTCGGACCGGATGGTCCTGTCCATGAACGGCGCGCAGGAAGTCGACGCGCGCACGGCGCCCGATCTCTACAACATGGTGAGCGAGCTTGCGGCCCGCGCGCAATTGCCGATGCCGAAAGTCTATCTGATGGACGAGCCGCAGCCGAACGCATTCGCGACCGGCCGCAATCCGCAAAACGCCGCGGTCGCGGTCACCACCGGGCTGCTGCAACAGCTGTCGCGCGAGGAAGTCGCGGGCGTGGTGGCGCACGAACTCGCGCATATCAAGAACCACGACACGCTGATCATGACCATCACCGCGACCATTGCCGGCGCGATCTCGATGCTCGCGCAATTCGGCATGTTCTTCGGCGGCGGCAACCGCGACAACAATTCCGGCGGCATGGGCATCATCGGCACGCTGGCGATGGTGATCCTGGCCCCGCTCGCGGCCATGCTGGTGCAGATGGCGATCAGCCGCACCCGCGAATATTCCGCCGACCGCATGGGCGCGGACGATCTGCGGCCAGCCCGCATGGCTTGCCTCCGCGCTCGCCAAGATCCAGAACGCCGCGCACCAGATCCCGAACGAGAAGGCCGAGCGCGAGCCGGGCATGGCGCACATGTTCATCATCAACCCGCTGTCGGGCCAGCGGATGGACAACCTGTTCTCGACCCACCCGGCGACCGAGAACCGGATCGCGGCGCTCCAGCAATTGTCGCGCGAGATCGGGCAAGGCGGTTTCGATCAGGGCGGTTTCGGCAATTCCGGCGGCGCTGCTCCGCAGCGGCGCGGCAGCGTCCCGTCCTCGGGCCCGTGGTCCGGCAGCGGCCGACGACGCAGCGGGCCATCGGACGGCCCTTGGGGGCGATCGGAAGCCCGATTTCGTACTGGCGGCGGAGCGATGGAGCGATCCACGCGCCCTTCGCTGCCGCGAATCGGCTGCACCCCAATTGTTCGGGCCTCGCCGCTCGCAATGCCTTGCGGCCCAATGCTAAGCCCTTCGGAATCAGGCATGCGGCTCAAAGGGTTGGCCGCCCTGCCCCGGTTGGCTATAGGGTTGGGGACTCAAAACCGGCGGCTCGCCGCGCCGGTGTCATGCGGGGGCCTTGTTGAGGATGGTGCGCATCTCGGTCGCGGAGCAGACCAGACTGTCGCTGTTCCTGATGCGCCGCGGCTTGCGGCGGGCGACCAGCCGCGCCAGCAATCTGCCGCTGCTGCCGTGGCGGATGATCCACAACAAGAACGACCGGCTGCTGCTTTCCCCGCAGGATCTGCGCACCGCCGACGGCACCCGCGCCAGTGAAATCTATGCCGGCCGCTTCGCCTTTGGCGGCAAGGTGGTGATCTGCGACGGCCGTTCGCCGTTCGAGATGAATCCGCCGTCGGAAGAATGGGCGACCGAGCTTTACGGCTTCGGCTGGCTGCGCCATCTGCGCGCCGCCGATTCCGGGATCACGCGCGCCAATGCGCGCGCGCTGGTCGACGAATGGATCACCTATCAGGGCAGCTGGCATGCGCTCGCCTGGCGCACCGATGTGCTGGCGCGGCGCGTCATGTCCTGGATCAGCCAGGCGCCGCTGATCCTGCAGGACGTCGACGCCCCGTTCTATCGCCGCTTCATGCGCAGCCTGACCCGGCAGGTGCGCTTCCTGCGCCACAACGCCTCCGAAGCGCGCGATGGCGCGCCCGCTTTGCAGGTGACGATCGCGCTGATGTATGCCTCGCTCTGCATGGCGAGCCAGGAGCGCCATATCAAGGCGAATGCCAGGAAGCTCGCCGACCAGCTCGACGCGCAGGTGCTGGCCGATGGCGGACATGTCAGCCGCCATCCCGGCATCATCATCGAATTGCTGCTCGACCTGCTGCCGCTGAAACAGGCCTTCACCAGCCGCAACGTCGCGCCACCGGCGGAATTGCTGAATGCCCTCGACCGCATGATGCCGATGCTGCGCTTCTTCCGGCACGACGACGGCAATTTCGCGCTGTTCAACGGCATGGGCGCGACCGGCGCCGACCTGCTCGCCACCATCCTCGCCTATGACGACGTGCGCGGCGAGCCGGTCTCGAACGCGCCGCATTCCGGCTATCAGCGCCTGAAGCTGAACAACCTGCTGGTGATCATGGATACCGGCACGCCGCCGCCCGCGCCGGTCAGCCAGGAAGCGCATGCCGGCTGCCTCGCCTTCGAGTTCAGCGCCGGCGGCCAGCGTATCGTGGTCAATTGCGGGCTGCCGCTCGCCAATCGCGAAAGCTGGCGGCAGGTGGCGCGCGCGACCGCCGCGCATTCGACCGTCACCTTCAACAACGCCTCGTCCTGCCGGTTTCGCGAAGACGGGCCGTTCCGCCAGATCGTCGGCTCGGCGGTGATCGACGGGCCGACCCGGGTCGCGATCGCGCGCAGCGAGCACCCCGATTTGCTCGTGCTGCGCGCCTCCCATGACGGCTATTCGCGCCGTTTCGGCATCATCCATCAGCGCGCGGTGATGCTGACCGCGGGCGGCGGCAAGCTGGAAGGCGAGGACGTGTTCATGCCCGCGCATGGCGAAATCCTGCCGCAGGGCGCGCGCGACGAATTCGCCGTGCGCTTCCACCTGCATCCGACCGTGAAGGCGAGCCGGCACCAGGACGGGCATGGCGCGATGCTGGTGCTGCCGAACAAGGATGTCTGGACCTTCAATGCCCACGAAGACCGCATCGAGCTGGAGGAGAGCGTCTATTGCGGCGGCTCGGAAGGCCCGCGACGGACGACCCAGATCGTGATCCACGGGCGCGCCCGCCAGGTGCCGCGCGTGCACTGGACCTTCACCCATACGCCTCGCCCGGCGGCGAAAAAGGCCAGCGACGCGGCGGCCAGGCGCACGCCGCAGAACGAGCCGGAATTGCCGCTGTGACCTTCACCTCCACCTGAAAGGGGGAGGCCGCCTGCCGAAGGCAGGCGGGTGGGGGTCCGTTCTTGCAAATCATCCTGTAGATGACCCCCTCCCCAACCCTCCCCCTTTCAGGGGGAGGGAGTTTAGAGTGCCCACGCATCCCCTGATTTTCGTCAACAAGAGAAAAAAGATGTCCCCCTCCCTCCGCCGCGTCGAACGCGCGCTGATCTCCGTCTCCGACAAGAGCGGGCTGATAGAATTTGCCACCGCCTTGTCGAAGCTCGGCATCGAGATCGTCTCGACCGGCGGCACCGCCAAGGCCATCGCCGATGCCGGCCTGAAGGTGGTCGACGTGTCGGAACTGACCGGCTTTCCCGAGATGATGGACGGCCGGGTCAAGACCCTGCATCCGAAAGTGCATGGCGGGTTGCTGGCGATCCGCGCCAACAAGGAACATGCCGGCGCGATGAAGACGCACGGCATCCAGCCGATCGATCTCCTGGTGGT